>DENS01000011.1:11582-15934 GCA_002359735.1 Micavibrio sp. UBA2638 | reverse complement strand
TATTGACCTTGCCCCCAAAAATCGGTCCATGTTTTGAGTTAGGAATTGGTTTATTACTGAAACAAGAAAGGAAACACAGTAATGAGCCGAGGAAAAAGATACAAAACAGAGGAAATCATCCGCATATTGCGGGAGGTTGAGATATATACGGCGAAGGGGCAGCCTGCTGAGCAGGCGATCCGTAGCTGTGGTATATCAGAACAGACCTATTATCGCTGGCGTAAAGAATATGGCGGGATCAATATTGATCAGGCCAAGCGTTTCAAAGAAATAGAGAAAGAGAACCAACGTCTGCGCAAAGCGGTGTCGGATTTAACGCTGGATAAGCTGATTTTGGAAGAAGCTTTGTCGGGAAAGTGCTAAGCCCTTCCGCCCGCCGTGAGTGCGTCGATCGTACAGTAGAAAAGCTCGGCGTATCGCAGCGCCGGGCTTGCGCGGTGATAAAACAACCACGCTCCACGCAAAGACGCGAGCCTGTCAGGCGTGAAGATGAAGATGCACTAACCGAGGCCATTATACGGCTTGCCAGTGAGTATGGTCGTTACGGTTATCGCCGGATTACAGCGCTCCTTCAAGCTGAAGGGTGGGATGTAAACCACAAACGCGTGTGGCGTATCTGGCGGCGAGAAGGGCTGAAAGTTCCAATGAAACAACCCAAGAAAGGTAGGCTTTGGCTGAATGACGGCTCGTGCATACGGCTGCGCCCGTCATGGAAGAACCATGTCTGGGCATATGACTTCATGCATGACCGCACGAAAGACGGGCGGGCCTTTAGAATGCTCACCGTGATTGATGAATATAGCCGCGAGTGTCTGGCGATTGTGACAAAACGTAAGCTCAAGAGCGGTGACGTGTTAGAGGCGCTTGGAAATCTGTTTGTAACCCGCGGGCTTCCCGATCATATCCGCAGCGATAACGGCGCAGAATTTACAGCCCACGCGGTACGGGAGTGGCTTGAAAAAATGGAGGTGAAACCGACTTATATTGAGCCGGGCAGCCCGTGGGAAAACGGCTATAATGAAAGCTTTAACGGTAAGCTCAGGGATGAGTTATTAGACCGCGAGCTGTTTGATACCTTGCATGAAGCGCAGGTTCTGATTGAGCGGTGGCGGGTGCATTACAACACCAAAAGGCCGCATAGCTCACTCGGATATAGACCGCCCGCACCACAAAGTATCTTGCCAAAACCATGTGTGATGCCTTACGCTACGCTTCAGTCACCACACATGGTGGCTAACGCATTGAAACCAAACCAGTGACTAACTCTGGGACTGGTACCATCATGCGGGGCAGGTCACCCCCAATTAAGGGTGTTTTGAAACAGGGTAATTTTTTGCTTAATTTTCCGGCTCAGAGAACCCGTTTTTGAACCATGATTTTACCCTGTCTGGTGCATCCGATTTTTGCAAATTGTCTTTTATTTTTGATGCTCCTTTGATTGCCGCCTCTGTCATTTCTTTGGGGTGATCCGTTTTAGAAAGTGAGAACAGGAAACGGGATATTTCTTCAAGTAACACTATCGGCAACACAGTGAAGGTTAATAACACCAGCCATAGAAGCACGTAGAGGTTGGCAACAATAAACAAGCCACTTATTGCTCCCTTGGCAAATGAAAGGGCTATACCGAGCAAAATTAGAGGAATTGAAACCATATCAATTTTACGCACCATCGTATTCACTACATTGTGCGCTCTGTCACGCCATACCCAATCTATCGCGCTTATACCTACCTTTTTGTAAAGCCAGTTCTCTTGCGCCTGAATCTCGATTAACGGCCTTTGCCTCCAATAAGCCATGCCTCTATGAATTAGCAAGCCAATAAACACTTGCGACAAAACAGCCACTTCAATGAAGTCCCCTTGCCCTGTAATGTTAGCAAGAACAATTCTGAATATCAGATTAGATATCGCGATCAGAAAAACTGCCCTCGACACATTCCGGTAAAACACGGCAATGGGGATCGTAAACAATAAAGGCAGATCAATAATGCTTGCGAGAATTAACCCTCCGTAATCATCATCTGTCATTCCCGTGTAAACCGGATTGCTTTCTAGGACAGAGGCTAGTGTCACCGCAATCAGTACATTAAGAAGCGTTGTAACAGTAAAAAATTTCATGGCAGAATCTCCAACTCTTTAATCAAAACGACTGCCAAAGTTTCCTCTGGCAGTCGGGGAGTTGATTTCCGTCACATGAACGGCGCAGCCTATTCGCTTGCGCTATTGTATTCAGCCGCCTCCCCGACCATAGGTCGAGAAAGCAGCATCATTGATAACGGGCTGATGCTATTACCCGTCTTGGAGAGGTTACGACACCTCGAAGCTCCATACATGAAGCTCTAAAACCAAAGCTACGGTAATAGCTTTGATTGGTCAATCTAAGTTATCAGCAGAAAAGACAGATACCCCGCCCGAATACACAGATTGTATATTTTCGATTTTAAGAATCGCTGAGGGGCGTTAAGGCATCTCCGCTAGGGTGATGCCAGAAAATCAATTCATTGACTCCAGCGACTCTCCAGATTCCAAATAGGGGCTATCCAAACAAACTAATAGGGCAATCGCTCCAGCGCATCCTTGAACACGGGCAAATGCTCAACACTGTAATGCGTGTAATGCTGCGTGGTGACCGTATCAGGCTCATGCCCGACAATAGACTTGATAATGGCGTTATCAGTCCCCGCAGCACTCAGATAAGTAATGAGGCTGTGCCGTAAACTATGCAGCGTCTTCTTATCCGTCTTAAGCCCCAAAGCCACGAGATAGTTTTCATTAAACCATCGACCTAGCTTACGCCCCCATTTATCATGCTCTGTATAGGTTAGATCATAGAGTAAACGCGTTTCATAACCGTGCTTGTCTTTCTTGCCGCGCTTGGTTCGCGCCTCCTCAACGAAGTCGAGAAAGTTCAAATCTAGTAACCGAGGATGCACAGGAACAACGCGCCGCGCCGCATCTGTTTTCACCTCCTTGCCTTCCTCTTCTTCATCCGTGATGTCGAAGTACCAGATACCCGATGCACCATGCTGCTTAATATCATCAGGTGTAAGTGCAGCAATCTCATTCCGTCGTGCACCTGTATAGACTGCAATCAACGTACCCCAGTATTGCGAACTATTTTTAACAACATTATTAGGCGATCCGTCACCTAAACCGCCTATGATCTGCCCCACTTCTTCTTTGTTAAAATGCTCTCGGCGGGTATCCTTCTTTTTATCCTTAACTCGTATTCCTTTGAACGGATTACCTTCAACATAACGATTGCGCTCCGCCCACTTGAAGAGAGCATCAAAGTAAGTAAGGTATTTATTAACTGATTTATTGCTGAGCTTGCCTATTTTAGGGTTTTCTTTTGCCACCGCTATTTGATCGATCAGCTTAAGACCTTTCGTCAACTTACCCTTATTACGTCCGAGAGGCGTAAAGCGCAGATATTCCTTAACCTCCTGAGCTTTATCATTATCAATCTTCGTAACAGGAAAGTCCTTACCTAGCCAATCAATCAGATAATACAGACAGTTCCGCTGATCGTTAAAACTTCTTTCCTCGAGGTCTGGCTTGATCTCATCTAGATACTTCTCAAGGATAATGCCCAGCTTACGATCCGGCTTGTGATGATTGATACGAGCCTGCACGCCATTCTGAGGAACTTCTAACAAACCAAAGTCTGTAGATTGACGATTGTAAGTGAGTAGGTCTGTGAAGTATCGGCGGCGTGCAAACTTATAAGCTGCCTTCATCATTGTGTATTCTGTACCATCCTTCTCGAAGTCCAGATCATTCTTATCCATGATATTCTTAAGATCGCCATGTAGCGGGTCATAGTCAGGGTCTTCATATTCCGCACCCATATGTTCCATCATGTCATCGGCTTCCTCTTCGATAAGGAAGTCGAGTTCTGCTAGGTACTTCTCAATGTTCTGAACATTTTTCTTAGGCAGAGGGCCATCTTTGTCGATACGTGCCATAAGGCGTTCTAACACCTCAGTGTAGTAATCTCTGAATATCGACATTATTTCGGCGTGTTCCATACGTTCTAAGTCCATTCCCGTTAATAAGACAACGCTATGATATTCCAATGCCTTCGCAAGCCGCAAGGCTTCTCTGGGACAACGGGTTCTAAGGGATATACTTACGCGCCTCTCTTTGCTCACCCCTTTGACAGGCAAGGGATAGCGGAAGTAATATACGTCATGTCTGGATTTAATCAGATAAGAAGGGTTTTGCATTTCAGGTCGCACCTTTCGGTATGACCGCGCACCACTAACGAATTTATCGTTACTTATCAGTGATTTAAGGAAAATTGGTTGCGGGAGTAGGATTTGAACCTACGACCTTCAGGTTATGAGCCTG
>DENS01000011.1:1735-11261 GCA_002359735.1 Micavibrio sp. UBA2638 | reverse complement strand
CTGACGAGCTACCGGACTGCTCCATCCCGCGACAAGGAAGACCTTTATATAACGCCCCTACTTTAAAAAAGCAAGGGGCGTATCAAAGATTTTAAAGATAAATCCAGACTAGCAGCCTTTCATATCGGCAATCGTCTCTAGTTTAATCATACGTTTTTCCGCCTTTTCAGCATCTTCGCGGGCCTGGCGCGCATTGCTGGACGTCACCGCGGAAGCAACATTGGCGATACTGCCAAAAAACGGAATTGAGCCAGCGCCGCTCATCGCCGCCCCTTGTATTGCAGCAGAACCGGCAGCATTTGCGACGGCATCGGCAGTTTCTGCATTACCCGCAGCGGTTTCGATTGCGGCCAATTCCTCCATCTCAACAGCAATTTCCGCGCAGCTCATATCCTTATCACCGGCAAAAGCGGGCACAGAAAGAGCGCCGCATAGTGCAGTTATTAACAAGTGTTTTTTCATTCTATAACTCCCAAATATACAAAAACAATAGTTCTTATGCCCAAAGCCAGCCCGAAACACAAGCGCCGATTTTAACTGACCACTAGAATTAACCTCTTTGAATTTTTGTGCCAATGGTCTAGTTTTCTGTACATCTCAAGAAACCAAAAACGATAGAGCAATGACAAAACACATCTCCATTCTGGGCGCCGGTATTATGGGCTTGAGCTGCGCTTATAGCTTGCAGCGCCAAAACGAGAACCACCGCATCTCGCTCTACGATCCGGCCGCTTTGGCCGCGAAAAACGCCAGTTGGATGGCGGGGGGCATGTTGGCGCCGTATAGTGAAATCGAGCATATGGACATGGCATGGGTTGAAGCAGGGCTACACGGCATTGAAATCTGGAAAGCCGCGCCGCTGGATTGCGGATTTCATCAGAACGGCAGCCTGTTCATCGCCCACCCGGAAGACCGTCACGCGCTGGAGCGTTTTGCCGCTTTTCTGCCAGATAACATGGCATCTGCGCAAATATCCCCATCTATGGTGGAACCCGCCCTGCCCGATAAATTTAAATCTGGTCTGTTCTTGCCCCCGGAAGCGCATATCGAGCCGCGCCGCGCCATAGCGGCCTTAATCGACGCCGTAAAAAACGATATCACCATCCATCAGCAGGCCGCAACGCCCGAACAGCTGGACGCCGATATCATAATTGATTGCCGCGGCATGAGCGGGGATGAAACCCTGCGGGGTGTGAAGGGCGAAATCGCCATCGTACGCAATCCTGAATTTAGCCTTTCACGGCCCTTGCGCCTGATGCATCCGCGCTACCCGCTTTATATTATCCCCAGACCAGATCATGTGTTTATGATCGGCGCCACCATTATCGAAAGCGATGAGGGCAATCACGTTTCGCTGCGTTCTTCAATGGAGCTGATGAGCGCGCTGTATTCATTACACCCCAGCTTTGGCGAAGCAGAAATTTTAGAACTTAGCACTGGCATACGCCCGTCTTATCCTGATAATCTGCCCCGTATCAAAGTGCAAAAAAATGTGATAAGCGCAAACGGCCTGTTCCGTCACGGCTTTTTACTGGGCCCTGTCATGGCAGAAGCCATAACGGACTACATACACGGACAAACAAACACATACTGGAACCTGTTAACCCATGGACAAGCAACAAATAAAACTGACAATCAACGGGCTGCCTAAAGATTTTGAGGCCCCACTTAATCTTTATGACGTTCTGGCACAGGAAGAAGTCATCGAAATGATGATCGCCGTGGCCCGCAACCGTACAGTTATTCCAAAAGGTGATTGGGCGCAAACTTTTCTGGACGATGGGGATATAATCGAAATTCTTGCCCCCATGCAAGGAGGGTAAACCCATCATGCCCCAGACCGACACATGCGCCCATTCGCTGTCTATTGACAATACCATTTTACAATCCCGGCTGTTTTTAGGCACCGCGGCCTATCCATCCCCCAAGGATTTACAAAATGCGATAGAGCGCGCCAATCCCGGCCTTCTTACCGTGTCGTTGCGCCGTGAAAACGCGGCAGGAAAAGGGCAACAATTCTGGAATATCATCAAGGACTTTAAACTGCCGATTCTTCCCAATACCGCAGGGTGCCAGGAAATAGACGAAGCCGTCACCACCGCCGAAATGGCGCGCGAGATTTTTGAAACGAACTGGATCAAGCTGGAAGTCATCGGCGATGACTATACATTGCACCCACACCCGTTTAAATTACTAAAAGCCGCAGAAATACTAATTGATAAAGGCTTTAACGTATTCCCATACATGACAGATGATTTAATTCTGGGACAATCGCTGGTGGATTTGGGGTGTAAGATCCTGATGCCCTGGGGGGCGCCTATTGGATCGGGGCGCGGTCTTAACAATATCTATGCCTTAAAGCAGCTGCGGGAACGCTTTTCAGATATCACCATGGTTATTGACGCCGGGATCGGAGCCCCATCCCATGCCGCGGCCGCAATGGAAATGGGCTATGACGCCGTCCTGTTAAATACCGCCGTGGCAAAAGCCGGTCATCCGCCCGAAATGGCCCATGCCTTTGCCAAGGGCATAGAGGCTGGGCGGGAAGCATATCTGGCAGGCATTATAGCCCGGCAAGAAAGCGCAACCCCATCCACGCCACTGATCGATAAGCCGTTCTGGCACCAAAGCCACGAAGGATAAAGACGATCATGCCCTCGGCCACCACCAAGCCCCCCCTATCAGCAGAAGAAATGCAGCGTTACCAGCGCCACCTATCCTTGCCGGATTTTGATATCGCGGCGCAAATGCGCCTGAAAAACGCGCATATTCTGATGGTTGGTGCAGGCGGGCTCGGCGCTGCGTCGCTTCCTTATCTGGCGGGCGCCGGGGTCGGACACATTACCATTTATGATGATGACACGGTCAGTCTGTCCAATTTACACCGCCAGACCATCTTTAAAACTACTGATCAGCACCAAAATAAAGCGCAGCTGGCCGCCAATTATGCCCGCGCCATAAACCCGGATATCACAGTCACCGCAGTAACAACGCGCATAGGGGCGGATAGCGTTCCAAAGCCCCGATTCGATTTAATCTTTGACGGCAGTGATAATTTTAAAACCAAAACATGGCTTAATGAATTATCCATACAAACAGAGACCCCTCTATTAAGCGCGAGCGTTAATCAATATGCCGGGCAATGCGGTATTTTTGCGGGCTATAGCGCCGATAGACCTTGTTATCATTGCCTGTTTCCCGCCCTGCCGACAGATGCACGCAATTGCAACGAAGCGGGCGTATTGGGAACCGCGGCCGGAATAACCGGCCTGTACCAGGCCCATCTGGCGCTTATGCATTTGGCGGGTTTTAAACAGGCCGAACCCGGCCAATTTATAAATTTTGATTTCAAAACCCACCGCATACAAAATTTACATGTCACAAAAAACAAAGACTGCGCTGTTTGTGCGCATGCGGGAAAAAACTGGATAGATCACAAAACAAAGGACGATACAGCCATGATCGACATCATCAGCATGCAAGAATTAAAGCCGCAAAATCACCAGATCGTGGATGTACGAACCGGGGCGGAAATAAAGCAGGACCCCATCGCAGGCGCCCTGCATATAGAAGTCTCTGAAATTCCGGCCCGTCACGGAGAATTGCCACGGGATAAAATTCTTGCCTTTGTCTGCGCCGGAAATGTACGAAGCGTGCAGGCCGCCGAATATTTACAGGCCCTTGGATACGACAATGTTGTCGTTCTGGATAAATTTTCCCTTTAGACAATAATGAGACAATAAAAAGGGGCGCTTACAAAAACGCCCCCATTATACATTTTCACATGGCCTATTTTAAGTTGCAGGCTTGAATTTAAAGCGCTTTAGGCTGCTTTTTCCGCTTCGGCTTTCTTTGCGCGCTCAACACCTTCCAAAATCATTTTATGGGCTTCATCTTTACCGCGCCATCCCATGGTTTTGGCCCATTTTCCTTTCTCCAGATCTTTGTAATGCGTAAAGAAATGTTCAATCTGGGCGCGGGTTACTTCACGAATATCCATATAATCATTCACATTATCATGATAAGGGTGGATTTGCGGTGCCGGTACAGCAATAATTTTTTCATCCTGACCGCCGTCATCTTCCATCAACAAAACTCCAACAGGGCGAACAGGCATGACCGCACCTGGCATTACGGGTGTACGACCAATCGCCAAGACATCAACCGGGTCACCGTCACCAGACAGGGTGTGCGGAATAAAACCGTAATTGCCAGGATACATCATCGCCGTATGCAAAAAGCGATCAACGAACATTGCACCGGCATCTTTATCCAACTCATACTTCACAGGAATGCCCCCAAGCGGATTTTCTACAATCATATTCACTTCTTTGGGAACATCATCACCGATTTTAATTTTTGAAAGGATCATTGGCTTGCTGGCTCTCTCTAATCTATAAAATTGACACAATTCATAAAATGAATATACCGGCCATAAATACTGGTCTGCCGGTAAAAAAACAAGGAATTTCTCTATACCGGTCACAATTTTTATGCCCCACAAACAAACCGGGGCCATAACCAACCCGGCAAAAAAAATGCAGCCACATATATGGCCGCATCCTTTGAAATCTAGAAACTTCTCGTCACTCTAAAACAATGAGCGCTGCGTTATTTAACGATTTTGGCTTTCTGTCCATTATCGTTTGAAACATTTTCCGATGTTCTTTCCAATGTTTCGGGAATAAAAATAACGCCACCTGATGCTGATGCGCATGCTCTCATAATCGTTCTCCTTTGCAAACTGAATGAAGGCATGATACACGAAAACGACGACATACGCAAATTTCACGAAACAAAATCGGCAGATAGAGACAGATAATTACCCAATAATGGCTATTTTCCTGATTTTATTACTTGTTTATATTCGGCGATAACATCCAGTACCGCACGCATTTCGTCCACTTTGGGAAACTTTCTAAAATCTTCATTAAAATATTTATCCAGAATAACGCCATGATTATCAATCACATAAATGGCCGGATGAGCAGAACCGTAATACATGGTCCCCGGTGCATAAGATGAATTCATAAGACCAAATGCCTTAATAATTGCGGAATCCTCATCGGCAATCATTGGATATGTGAAGTAATATTTTTGACTAAAACGGGCCAGTTTTTGCGGGGAGTCATTACTGACGACCACAATATTATAACCGGCATCTTCAAGAATGGAGCCCTTTTTTGAGATCGACTCCAGATGAAAAATGCAATGCCTGCACCAACTGGCCGAACGAACAAAGAACAGAAGAATACCGTTCTCTCCGGTTAATGTTTCAAAGTTAACGTCCTGTTCATTCTGGTCAATCCCGCTTAGATCATGGGGAATCTTTATACCACTGGTCACACCTATCTGTTTTGCGGTTTGGTTTTTAAAGAATGAACTTCGTGCCTCGGCCGGTGATACATAAGAGACAAACAGGCACAACGATAGCAACAAAAACAGCTTAAAAAATTTCATCTCAACAATCCCGGATCTTGTCTTGCATTACCCTAATGGGGTATAAGACCTGATTGTATCAAATTCCAAAAAGCACCACAATGATAAGCCGCGAAATACGACAAACTTTAATTCTGGCCTGGCCCCTGTTTCTAGGGCTGAATATGATTATGATGGGCAATGGCCTGCAAGGGACATTGTTAAGTTTACGCGCCAATATGGAAGGTTTTCCGGTTTTTGTAACCGGTATTATCATGTCACTTTATTACGCGGGCTTTTTATTGGGGTGTTACCTGACCCCGAAAATGATTGCCTCGGTCGGGCATATTCGCGTTTTTGCCGCACTGGCCTCCATTGCTTCTACCACCATTTTGCTTCACGGCGTCTTTGTCGACCCATGGCTTTGGGGCTTCATCCGTGTTTTCAGCGGCGTTAGCTTCGCCGGACTTTTTATTGTCACCGAAAGCTGGCTTAACAGTATCTCCAGCAACAAATTGCGCGGGCTGACATTTGGTTTATACCTATTTGTCCTGCATGGTTCATTATTTATCGGCCAGTTCCTGATCAATCTGGCACCGCTGAAAGATATCGACCTGTTCGTTTTAATCTCTATTCTGGTTTCGCTCGCGCTGTTGCCGCTTACACTAGCGAACAAACCGGCCCCCGGTTACGAAGCCCCTGACAAATTGCCCCTCGCCCATTTGTTTAAAAAATCCCCCCTCGCGTTATATAGCGTTTTCGTATCCGGGTTTTGCGCAGGAACGGTGTTTGGTATCGGGGCAGTCTATGCCGCCGAACTGGGAAAATCCAACGCATGGACCGCCAGCTTCCTGGCTTGCTATGTTTTAGGAAGCGCTATTTTGCCTCTGATTATAGGAACATTATCCGATAAGCTGGATCGCCGTATGGTGATTATGGTCATTGCATTTATTGCCTTTGGCTCATCCTTACTGTTTAACATTAGCGAAATTTTATTTCCGGTTATGGTGCTCTTTGGCGGCATTATAACCTCTATATACAGTGTGGGCCTGGCGTATATGAGCGATAACATCAGGCAAGAACATGCCGTTTCCGCCTCAACATCCTTGATCTTGCTGAACAGCATCGGCTCAATGATTGGCCCGGTCATCTGTGGATTTATGATGGATTATATCAGTCTGAACGCATTCTTTTACAGCTTCAGCGTTATGGCGTTCTCGCTTTTCGCCTTTAGTATCTACCGGTCTTATGTCGGCGATAAAATTATCGTCGAAGACCAGGGCGAATTTATTCCGGTACCAACGCGCACCAGCCCTGAGATCATTCAAATTCTGGACGATGATGACGCGCATACGGAATCCGGTGACAAGAAAGAACCTTGCCCGCAATAAGCGCCCCTGCTTACAAGTGCCGCACGTATGTATACCGCACGCATGTATCTACCCCCAACAGTACAAGAGCGCATCAAAAAGGGCCGCAAAACATGTTTGCAGCCCTTAAATTCTTTAAATGCGTCTAGACGGAAACCCGGTCTAGAATTTAAATCATCAATTAATCGACAAGTTTAATATTGCCCGCAGCTTTTTTACCGCGGTTTTCCTGAATCTCAAATTCAACTTTCTGGTTTTCGTTCAAGGCAGAAAGTCCTGCGGCCTCAACGGCGCTGATGTGAACAAAAACGTCACTGCCTCCGTTGTCCGGTACGATAAATCCAAATCCTTTGGTTGCATTAAACCATTTAACTGTGCCTGTTTCGGCCATGTGTAGTGCTCCTTAGTAGTAAAAAATAGTAATCCCATACAACCCGGCAATCATTACAATAACAGAGCATAACAAGACTGGGGCTATAATACGCCAAAATTAAAAAAAAGCAAAGAGAATACGGCTTGACTTAAAATTATTCTTCTCGGCGATAAATAAGGCTGCTGGGCGCGCTTCGGTATACTACGCGGCCAGCCGCCATAAAAAAAACGCGCCGTAATTTGTGGCATGGTATATGCATTGCAAAACACCATGAAAACACGAAATACCGATATCATGCGATATGCATGCAGATACATCTTACTGGCCCTGATGGTAAGTCCGGTATCCGGCTGCGCCAGTTCGAACCCCTTCAGCCCCAAGGCCCCTAATAACCTTTATGGCTGTGATCAAGCGCGTCAAATCATTATTTCCACCGCTGATATTTCAGATACTGCGCTTATTCAATATGAAGGCCGCACAATCACCCTGGGGCGTATTAAAAATGCGTATGGCGATGCGTTCACCAACAATATCTTCACCCTATACATGGATGATGATTTGGCGGCACTGGAGCGCGAAGGCGCGCCAATTCTAACCAATTGCAGGCCATTATAAAAAACATGCGCGCGGGCTGCGCATAATGGCAATGAGGCTTTATTGGATATATAAATAACCCGCCATACCAACCATAAACCCGGCAATCGCACCCAAAGGCGGTAACCAGTGTTTTTTCATCGCTATGCGTGGGGCGATGTCTTCAAATATCAGATATAAAATGCCACCGGCGCAAAATAACATTAACACCCCCAACGCCGCCTCCCATTTCACAAAGACATGGGTGCCCAACAGCACATAAACGGGGCCGCTCAGCCCCACCAGAAAAAAGAAACCAAGCAGCTTATTCTTGCTTTTTATCGTGCCTTTTGCCATTTCCGTATAGGCCGCATAGCCTTCGGGCATATTTTGCGCACCAATGATAATGGCCAGAAAAATGCCTTGATGAAAATTCTGCGTTAAAAGCGCTCCAAGAACAATGGCCTCTGGCACGAAATCCATCATCATGGCCAGAAAATTTGAGGCAGGAGTATGCAAACGCGCCAGGGCCATATCAACCGCCATAAAAAATAACCCGCCCGCGGCAAAGCTAAGCAAGGCAACCCACGGCTCCACCTTTCCCGCCCCTTCCGGCACCAACACAAATGCCACAGCCGATATTAAGGCCCCGGCCCCAAAGGCGATAATCCCGCGGCGCAATTCATCACGTTTCCAACGGTCTTTAAAAAATGAAATCCGCGCAAGAAAAGCGCCAAACGGTATAGCAAGCCCCGCACATAATGATAATAAAACGCCATAAACCAACATGCGCCCCCCCTTATACGCAAATATCATATCAGCATAGATTGTGGTGACAAGCTCACGTTACACAAAACGTCTATGCATCATACCGAAAAAATGAAAGATAGCGACAGACGGCAGCGGGCGGGCTTCAAATCAGCCAGCACAACCTCTAGCATCTTGCATAAAGATGAAGGGGAATATGTAAGCGAGTATTTGGTGGTTTGTGGGTGGGTTTAAGTCTCAGCTTCATCATATTGAGATAAATATTCACCAAAAACCGGCTTATGCAGAAGCCTGTTTTTATGCAACTCAATTAGAGTATTGCAATACCCTGTAAGGAAATCCTTGCAAATATAGGAAAAGGTCTTTCTTTCCAATCCCTGTGTCCAACAAGACTCTGGCTGGTCAGGGTGCAAACCAACATAAAAATACTGCTTAGGAGAAACAAAAGAATTACACAATGAATTTTGAGACCATATTGTGTCAATTTCTTTATATCTCTCAAGCTCCTTTCCTTTCTTAACGTCTGAATCAAATCCAAAAAGACAAGTATGTAAACCACAAGGATTACTCATTTCTCTAAGATTTTTGAACTTAGCAATAGCGTCCTTAATTTCATTCTTAGTAATTTTCGATTTAACTTCAAAAACATAATAACAAGCTTCTATCGGAACAAGTGAGAGACCGCTATCTATCATAATTGTTGGCATATAAGTGTCAGAATAAACGATGACATCAAGCTCGCTACTTTCATTCCCCTTCTTATCAATGATTTTTCCAGAGGTAAACTTAATGCCGGAAGGCGAAAATTCTTGAAGCATACGAGCGACAAAAATTTCTTTGATACGCCCCTTAATTCCTGGGTGCTTAATTTCTCGAAGTTTATCGATTTCATAAAGCCCAGCTTCGATCACAGCTTTGCAATGTAAGTTAAAATAATGTGGCATGTGATGATTAGAAATTTAAAGTTGTGATTCGTCAACTAAAAACCTCCTAAAATGCGGCTTGCGCGCAGTCATAAACAAAC
>DENS01000011.1:0-1402 GCA_002359735.1 Micavibrio sp. UBA2638 | reverse complement strand
CCCCGCCATAAACTGAACCGGCTAGAAACGATAAGTAATAAATGCCCCTGCCGCGCCCTGGTGCTTGGACCCTCTTTCCTCAACAAGGGATGAGTGGGCCGCTTCGGAACCAAGATGATTATAACTTGCAAAAAAGATGGTCGATATTGTATCGGTTAAAGGCACAATCGCCGATGAGCCAATCCCATAAGAAAGCACGCCGGCACCGGGATCGTATTCGGCCAAGCCGGATGCTGCCGATTGGCGGGAATTCACACCAAAATAACTCTCGTGATAGCTGGAATCCGCGAAATCTATTTCTGGGCCGAATGCATATAGGATTGCTTTATCATGCAGCTGCGCCCGCCCTTTATACTTAAGGCTTGCATTGCCGACCAGCCCCTCATGGCCGCCCATACCCTGTAATAGTTCGACTTTCAGATTCAACGGCGCCATGTCATATTCAACATAGGCTCCAATTTCAAGGCTACCGTCAACATCCCCAAGGCCGCGTAAATCATCGGTTTTATCCCCGCCAATGCGAAACGTACTATCCCCGTCCTCATCACGGCCAAAATCATAGCGAAGCAATGGCCCAACCTTCCAATGTGCCGTATGAATGATATTGTATCCCGCCCCGTCCTGCATCGAGGCAAAAAATGTATCGCCATAGGAAACTCTGATATCGGGAACGGCCATAAACTGATACGCATCATCGCCAAAATAAGACGGCGCCACAAGAACGCCGGCTCCGGCGCTCACGTCCCATTGGTCGCCACCATGGTTTTCCCCGGTCTGCCATGTCTGCGCCTGGGCTTGAACAGCAATAAAACAGCTCAGAAGCGTTAATACGCCAAAAACAAATTTCACAAGATCCTCACTTTTTTTAATTGGAACGCAGCATTAGAATAAAATGGCAAATCATGAAGCACATCATTGTCTCCGGCCTCATATTACATATGATTTAACATGAACGCATAATAAAACAAGCATGCCATATATGAACATGGCGGTCTTAAACAACAAAAAACCGCCTAAAAAGGCGGCTTGTTTTCTAGATATTGTAATTAGGTTAGAAAACCATCATCCATAGGCTTTAAAGATCTGGCAGCGAACTACTCTCCCACACCTTAAGATGCAGTACCATCGTCGCTAAGAGGTTTCACGGTCCAGTTCGGAATGGGATGGGGTGTTTCACTCTCGCTATAACCACCAGATCATTAAAACCTATATTTGATGTATGAAAAGACGTTCATTAAATCCAAAATCTGGCAAAACTTAAAACAATTTGCAAGCGGGCTTACCGCTGCGCGTGAACAATGGAGTACGAAATACCATTGCATGGTTTAAATTCAAGCCGATCGAGCAATTAGTACTGGTTAGCTTCATACGTTACCGTACTTCCACATCCAGCCTATCAACG
>DENS01000004.1:36899-65309 GCA_002359735.1 Micavibrio sp. UBA2638 | reverse complement strand
CGATTTTTGGGGGCAAGGTCAATATCATGCGCATTTAAAGGCGCAGCATAAACATTTAATTGCGCCCAATACGCAAGAGATTCTGGCAGTTTTGCATGCGCGTAGTTTACAGAGCGATGGTGTCGTTTCATCAGGGATTACGAGTCGCCATGTGCATGATGATCACAAAAATAACGGCACAAGCCAAGGGCACTCCCGTCCTCATGATCTCATGGAAAGTGAAGGGAAGAGCTTTGCTTTATCGATGTTTCTTAAGGCAGAGCCAATTAAAGAGAGCAACTTGCAGCAGCAAGGGTTTTTAACGCTATTCTTAAATTATGACGGTGTTATTGAGCATGTGCGCGCAGACACACAACTTGAAAAATTAGACATATCGCATGTACCCTTTTCCAGTGGTGCTGATACCCCCTATAAAACGCAAAAAAGTTTTAATCTCGCCGGAAAGACCTGGACATTTTTTTATCAAAGCAAGCCGGAGTTCTATCAGTATCATAATGACGCCAGCTTCAGTGTCCTGATTTGCGGTATCGTTCTTTCGTTAATTCTTTCATTATATTTGTATTCCCTGCAAAGACAAAATGCCAAGGATAAGAGTACGAATGAAGAGCTTGAGCAATCTCGTGAAGAAGCCGTTCGAATTAACAGGCAAATGCAGGAATATACCGATAAGTTGGAAGAGGCGCGCTTTGAAGCGCTCGGCGCAAAAGCAGCAGCGGAATCTGCCGACAGGGCTAAATCTGAGTTTCTTGCCAATATGAGCCATGAATTGCGCACACCGATGAATGGCATTATCGGAATGGCAGATATGCTGGAGGGTACAAACCTCAGCGAAGAACAGCAGGAATATAATGAACTGCTTAGAAATTCTGCGAAAAGCCTTTTGCTGATTGTTAATGATATTCTTGATCTTTCCAAAATTGAGGCGGGTAGTATGGAATTGGAATCCGAGCCGTTCCCATTGCGCAAGTCCATTACCGATACAGTAGAATTATTTATGGGTATGGCCAGCAAAAGGGGGATTGTGCTCAATGCCGATATCGCCCGTAACCTGCCACGTTTTATCGAGGGGGATGAAGGACGACTGGTGCAAATTTTGCGCAACCTTCTGGGGAATGCGATTAAATTCACCGATAAGGGCACTGTGCACCTTATTGCGGAATTTAAGGCTGAAAAACTTTTTGTCCGCGTAACTGATACGGGCATCGGTATTAATCAGGATCAACTGGGAAATATTTTTGAAAAATTCCATCAAGCCAATGCTACAACCACCCGTAATTACGGGGGCACCGGATTGGGGCTGGCTATCTCGAAACAGCTTGTAGAAATGATGGGCGGTGAAATAGGCGTGGAAAGTGAGTACAAAAAAGGATCCACTTTCTGGTTTGAAATACCCATAAAAATACGGGAAGATATTGATGATATTCTGGAACGCTTCGTGCCGCGCCGCTCCATGCCGCAATTAACCTTGCCAGAAGAAATGCTCCCTATGAATATACAGGCCCGCATTCTTCTGGCCGAGGACCATCCGACCAACCAGTTCTTAATGAAGCGGCTTTTGAAGAAGTTGGGTTTTGAAAATGTTGATTGCGCTGAAAACGGGAAAGAGGCTCTGGAGGCATTTGAAAAAAACGCGTATGACCTGGTTCTCATGGATTGCCAGATGCCGGAAATGGATGGATATGAGGCCACAGGCTGGATTCGCAAGCTGGAAGAGAATGGTGAGAGCGTACCGATCATTGCCATGACCGCCAATGCCATGGTCGGTGACCGTGAAAAATGCCTTAAAAGCGGTATGGACGATTATATTAGTAAGCCGGTTGACGCTGTAAAATTCGCTCATCTTCTTTCTCATTGGCTGCCTGGCGTTGCAACAGCATCGCCGCCGATCTCGCAAAATACGCCGGAAAACGCTTTTTCGGACGAAGAGGCCAATGAGAAAACGCCGGTTAATCTGGCGCATCTTGAAACATTTACCGATGGTGACCGGGACGTGGAGCGGGAACTTTTTAGTCTGTTTTCAGAGCAGGCCATTTTGGCGTTTGAGCGGCTGCAGAATGCCTGCGATGACAATGAAGATGAGGAATGGCGAAGCGCGGCACATAAATTCAAAGGGGCATCGGCCAATCTCGGCGCAGAAGATCTCGCCGCCCTATGCTTTGCGGCGGAAACCGGATTTGCCGAGCCGCAGGATAAAAAACTGGAATTTCTTACCGCCATTCGCGCTGGCTATGATGAGGTACAACGGTTTTTGGATGGACGAGCCTAAGCTAAGCTATTTACAATGCCTGAACAACGCTCGACATATCGTAACCGGCGGCCTTGGTCACTTTCAGAATTTCTGATGCATTCCTGTAACCGGCTTGCGCCAATGACCACAGCGTAATCGAGCGCGTGCCGGAACGGCAATAGGCCAGTAATGGCGTTGGTAGTTCTCCTAGCTTTTCCTTAAATTTCTCGGTGTCTTCGCCGGTGATTTTACCGCTTATGACAGGCAGGTAGACAGCCTGAATGCCGTGTTTTTTGGCTTCGGCTTCTATGTCTGCAAAATTGGGTTGGTCCGGGTCCTCGCCATCAGGGCGGTTGCAGATAATGGATTTAAATCCCTTCTCAGCCAGAGTTTTTATATCTTCTGGCTGAATTTGCCGGGACACGGAAACATGATTGGTGACTTTATTAATCTGCATTATCAAACATCCCGACTGGTATTTTAATGTATCGAAAGCCCGTTACGTCCGATTTAGGCCCAAAATCACCAATACGAATATTTGTTTGTATTGATGGAAATAACAGTTTTGGCACAGCCAATGTCTTATCTCTTTGCGTTCTTTTTTTAATATATTCCTCGCGGCTTGTCTTCTCGTTAAGCATAATATTCGTCTTTTTCTGTTCGCCAACGGTGATTTTTACAAGCGGCTTATCGTCGCCTTTCGGGTAGTCATGACATAGATACATGAGCGTATCATCGGGCAATGCGTAAATGCGCTGAATGGAGTTGTATAAATCTTCTGCGCTGCCGCCAGGGAAATCACAGCGGGCTGTTCCCAGGTTTGGGTTGAAGACTGTATCACCAACAAAGACGGCATCTTCAATGTGATAGGTTGAACAGGCCGGTGTATGGCCCGGTGTCTGGAACACTTCGGCATTCAGATTGCCAATTTTGAATTTCTCACCATCTTCAAACAGCTTATCAAACTGCTCACCTGATAAAGGCACTTCGTCTACCAATTCAAAAATGGGTACCCATAATTCCAGAACCTCTTTTATGCGTGTTCCAATCGCGGTTTTTCCGCCGATTTTTCCTTTCAAATAAAAGGCACCGGTAATGTGATCGGCATGAATATGGGTTTCTAATATCCATTCATTTTCAAACCCGTTGTCTTGTATGTATTGAACAACCCTATCGGCGCTTTCCGTGTAAAACCGCCCGGCATCCTGATCGTAATCAAGAACAGAATCGATTGTCGCACATTTTTTCGTTTTTTCATCGACAACGACATGGGTGAATGTTGATGTTCTGGTGTCATAAAAGCTCTCTACATGCATGATAAGTTCCTTTCTTATGTCAGTTCTTTAACAAGAATAATGACGGCAACTATGAGGGTGAAATAGGCAAAAACCTGCTGCAGTTTCTTGCTGTCGAATTTGTGCGAAACCAGTGTGGCGGCAAACATACCGGCAAATGTTGCAACAAAGAAAAAGGCCAGCATCGGCATTTGAAATTCAATGCCGGATTGAATGTCACCGATAAAACCAATGAGAGATTTCAGGGCAATAATCATTAAAGAGGCGCCAACGGCGCGTTTCATGTCCATGCCCATCAAAAGCACCAGAGCCGGAATAATCAAAAATCCGCCGCCCGCACCCAGAATACCGGTGGCCACGCCAACAGCGGCCCCTTCTATAATGATTAGCCCGGTATGATGCCCCGCTTGTTTTGGTGGGCTGAGCTTTTTAGAATTACGAAGCATCATAATGGCCGCGGCAACCATTAGGATCGCAAACAACACCATAATGGCGATATCTTTACCGATCACAAAGGGGGTGCTGGTAATCGGGTCGGGAATAGATGGCATTAAGAATGCGCGTGTCAGGTAAACGGCAATAATAGAGGGAATTGCAAATGTTATGGCCTCTTTTACATCAATGAGACCTTGCCGGTAATAGCGAAAGGCCCCAAATGCCGCGGCAGAGCCGACAATCAAAAGGGAATACCCTGTTGCGGTGACAGGGGGGACGCCCATAAGATAAACAAGAATGGGCACCGTCAGGATAGAACCGCCGCCGCCGATGCTCCCCAATGTCACGCCCATAATAAAGGCGGCGATATATCCGATTATTTCGATCATGCCGCACAAGCCTTTGTTTTAGAGGAGCAAGCGCCCGAGTTTGCAAACATGTCGTTGATCAATACAACATCATACCCAAGTGCGCTTAAATAGCTGACGGCCACAGATGCGCGCATCCCGGACCCACAATGAACATATAGTTTTTCATCTTTGGGCAATGTATCAATATATTCCGGCAAGCGGGTATAGGGCGCATGGATTGCATCTTTTATATGTGCATTCTCATATTCAGGCCCGCTTCGAACATCAACGATTGTTATGTTTCCGGCATTGATATCACCGTGAATAGCGTCAAAGGTCGTTGCCGGTATGGAAGCCTGACCCGCCGATTTCAGGTATTTCGAAAATGAAAGCGGGGTAATATAGCCCACTATATTGTCATAGCCGACATTACTTAAGCGTTTACGGGCCTCCATCGCCTGTTCTTTTTCGCCAATGAATATGATGGGCCGGTCTGTTTCTTCAATCATTGAGCCTACGGCGGTGCTTAATGACCCGAAAGAGGCGTAAAATGTAGCCTTCGTTCTTTCGTCCATTGCGGCATTACGATCATGCCGCAAATCAATCAGCAGAACATTATCTTGCTCGCCGCGGTAACATTGAAGTTCCATATTCGAAAAGGCTTTGAAATTTTTTAAATCCAGCAATGGTGAGCCATCACGGTTTAAATGCTTCATGCGGGCAAAATATAAAGGCGGTTCTTTTTGTGCGCTCGTTATGAAATTCACAAATTCGTCTTGGCTGTCATATTGCAGAGCCGGGGAGGTTTGTTTCTCATAGCCCCATGTTGTATAGGGCATGCTGCCCAATGATTTTCCGCAGGCTGATCCTGCGCCGTGACCGGGCCAGATGATAAGGCTGTCGGCCTGTTCTTTAAAATTTTGTGTTGTTTTGAACAGGCTTTCTGCGCCTTCTTTCATTTTACCGTCCTGCTTTGCGGCTTTTTCAAGCAGATCAGGGCGCCCTAAGTCGCCAACAAATACAAAGTCACCTGTAACCGCGCCCATGGGGTATTTCTGGTTTTCTGCGGTAACAAGAAAGGCAATATGCTCCGGAGTGTGGCCCGGTGTGTGCGCCACTTTCAGCTTTAGGTCGCCAATTTTGATTTCATCACCATCTTGTACCATATGTATGGCCCTTTCTGATTTGGCCCATTCATAGGCCCAGCCCTGGCCTTCGCCATGTCTGGACAGATAGGCTTTCATGCCCAGTGTTTTGACAAATTCCTGCGTTCCTGAAAGAAAATCAGCATGGATATGTGTCTCGGTCACGGCGATGATATTCAGGTTCTTATCTTCCGCGGCCTTCAGATATTCTGAAATGTTGCGCTGCGGATCAATTACGATCGCATCGCCTGTGTTCTCGCATCCTAAAATATAGGCATATTGTGCCACCCCAGGATCGTAAATCTGAATGAGTTCCATCTTGATTTCCTTTCTTTGTAAAACGTAATTCTACTTTATTTTAGACGACGGTCTTTGTGCAAAAGATCAATCTGTATATTCGCGCCCTTCACCTTCACGTTTGATGGCATCTTCTTGTGTATGCGGGGGATGAACCATACAAGATTCGCCAGGTTTTCAATTTTCCGGTGTAAGCGAATATTTATATATATAGTATGCCTCTATTCGGAAATAAGCGGTTCAATAAAAATATTACCGGCTGAAAAAGTTTATTACAGCGGTTGAAGCCGGGGCGGTTTTCGATGTGTTATGGGCGGCCCGAAAAATTATTCATATTCGATTTGCAGGTTTTCTTTTCTGCGGTCCGGGCCGTTTGGTTCCACATTACGGACCCGGCGCTCCGGCCCTGTATAGGCGTCGGATACCACAAACGGTTTGGGTTTTTCAATGACGCGGGTTAAGCGAACGGCCAGTGAATATGCGGCAAAAGGTTTCACCAGATATTCTGAAACGCCGGCATCGCGTGATTTGATCACACGGCTTAAATGGCCTGATCCGGCGGTCATAATAATGGGCACAAATTTATTGGGTGATTCAGGGCTTTTTCTGACCTCTTTTATCAGCTCAATGCCTTTGTCCGGGTTTTCCAGCCAATCTGTGATGACGATGTCGTGCTTGCCATTGCGGAATTTTTCAAAGCCTTCTTCATAAGAATAGGCCGATTCAATATTTCTTTCCGGCACCTCAAGCATTGCCAGAACATTTTTGAAAAGTTTGAACATTTCCGGCGTTGATTCCACGACCAGCACGTTCACTTTAGAAAAATCATAAGCCATGTTTTACTGATACTTTACCTTATATTTATCACAAACCTTTTGTAGTTCCAGCACCAAAGCCCGGCAGACCTTGTCTTTGTCACTTTTGACATTTGAGGCGATCAGGATATTGGCGGATTGTTCATAGGCATTGACGATTTCAATGATTTTGGCATCGACCCTTTTTAGGGAATCCAGCAGATCCACGACTGTGTCGGTAATGGCCGTGATGGCGGGGTATTGAAACATTGACCCCTGGGCGCGCAGTTGCGTCAATTGGTCTTGTAATTGCGTGTATAGCGCGTGATGATCTTCCTGGCTTTCAAATTCGGTAATGGCCGTTTTAATTTTGCCTAAATAAGTTTTGGCAATCGGCGCGAAATCAACCACATTGTCATCGATTGATTTTTGGGCTTTTTCTATGCTTTTTTCATCAAAGCCGCCGTTACCAACTTTTTCTTTCAGCGTATTTTTGGGGACGAAAATTTTGCTCACTGTTTTTTCCCACTTAAAGTATCGTTATTTTCAGTTTCAATTGTAAAACAATATGCATGATATTAAAAATAATTTTTGTAGGGAATTATGCTGACAGCGCTTTTCAGGCGAGGTGTAGAGCTGTTTATCCCGTCAGGGTTGAATTTTTTTTATGGTTAAAAACAGCCGCAGCGCAACATGCCAGCCGCCTATGGTTGGTCGCCGGTGAGAGTGACCCGGGTTTATTCCTGATTCCGGGAGGGCGTTTCGACGCTGCAGCAGGCCTTTACCGGGGTTTGGCGGTTCCAGGGGGCTTTGGTTAGCAAGAGCGCCATGCCGCACCATTCGGTAATGCCTGCGAAAATAAGCCCGCAACCGACAAATAACGGGATAACGGCAAAAACAGGGGCGATGATTAACGCCAGCAGCGCGCCTGTGGCGGCAATAGAGCCAGCCGCAATACGGACTTGCCGTTCCAATGAAATGGGGCGCCGCGTGCCTGCGGCTTTTGCGCCATGTTCGGTGTCATGGCCTTCGACGGGCATGCCGATTTCTTCACAGGCCAGTATGCCGCCGTCAATGACGTGGATATTATTGCATCCGCATGCCGTAAATTTTTCGGCCGCCTGAGCGGCGCGTTTACCACTGCGGCATAGAATATACAGATTGGCCTCTTTACCCAGACCGTGATGCCCCATGAAATCGTTGGGGTCTAATTCATCAAGGGGTACAATAGTATGTTCACGTTGCAAACGTTTTTCCGCGTGCTCCATTGGGGTGCGTACGTCAAGAATCAAGCCCTGCTGGGGGTCTAATTTATCTAGTGCTTTGGCGTCAATTGTTTTGTATTCTATCATAATCTATATCCTTTATGGTGTATGGCGCGTTAGCATGAAAACACCAATATGTTACAATATTGTAAATTAAAATACTGCGCTATAAAGTCAAGTCAATAGTGGGAAAATATATATAAATGCAAAAAAGACAGGAAGACCTTAATAAGGCCATTGGATTGCTTAAATTATTGTCGCATCCGGTTCGGTTATCGATATTGTGCAATCTTGTGCATAACGGGGAGATGAGCGTCGGTGAAATCGTTGAAGCCGAGGGCGGGGCTGCCGGACGGTCTCAAATCTCGCAGTTCCTTGCAAAAATGCGCGCAGAAGGGCTGGTAAAAACCAGAAAAGAAGCCCAGAGCGTTTATTATACAATAAAATCCCCGCATGCGCGTAAGGTGGTGCAATCCCTTTATGACATTTATTGCAGCTAGATTAGCTGCTTTGTTTTTTAAAGGGGGGAGGTATGGCTAAAACTTCTGAAAAAGGCTTGTCGTTTGCCGGGGGACTGCCTATCTTGATAATACATTTAGATTAGGATGATGGATATTATGACCTCACACACTCCTGCCGGGCATCCGGTTATCACAGCAGCGAAAAAAACAGGCGTTTTGCTTTTAAATCTGGGAACGCCGGATGCAACCGATTATTGGTCGGTTCGCCGTTATTTAAGTGAATTTTTAAGCGATAAGCGGGTGATTGATGCGCCGTCATGGTACTGGCAGCCAATTTTACAGGGCATTATCCTGAGTATCCGCCCATCAAAAAGCGGGGCGGCCTACCGAAAAATCTGGAACACGGACCGTGATGAAAGCCCGTTAAAAACCTATACGCGCTCACAATGCGAAAAAATTGCTGCGCTGTTGAATGCACAATATCCTGAGCTGGAATTTGAATGGGGGATGCGTTACGGCAACCCCAGTACGGAGGCGGGAATTAAATCGCTGCAGGCGCGCGGGTGTGAAAAAATTCTGTGTTTTGCGTTGTATCCACAATATAGCGCCTGCACAACGGCCAGCGCCTATGATAAGGTTTTTGATGTGTGTAAAACACTGACGCATCAACCGGCCATTCGTACCGCCACTGGCTGGCATGATGACCCGGGCTATATTGACATTCTTGCCGCATCGGTGCAGCGCGGGATCAAGGATTTGCCGCAACAGCCGGATCATATTATCACGTCGTTTCATGGTTTGCCGAAACGATATCTGATGCAAGGGGATCCCTATCATTGCTATTGCGCCAAGAATTCTCGCCTGTTGCGGGAAAAACTCGGCTGGCCGGATGAAAAATGGACGACAACGTTTCAGTCCCGCTTTGGCCGCGAGGAGTGGTTGCAGCCCTATACATCAGAAACGGTAGAGGCGCTGGCCAAGGCGGGGGTTAAAAATCTGGCGGTGATTTCACCGGCCTTTGTGTCTGAATGTATTGAAACGCTGGAGGAGCTGAATATTGAGCTTCGTGAAGAATTTCTTGAGGCCGGCGGCGAGACCTTTACCTATATTCCGTGTTTAAATGATACAGATGATCATATTCGTTATCTGGGGCAACGCATCGAAATGGAATTATCGGGCTGGATATAGCCGGATTTAGCCGAACGCCGTTACGGTTTATGGAATAATACAAGATGTTTGCGTGATTGTATTGGTCACACGGTTGTATTTTAACCCGCTGGGGTAGGTCTGGTTCCCCATACCGTCAAGGCCGCAGCTAACATTGATTGTCGGGCTGGGTTTAAACAGGGGCATGCAATCCAGTTCACTGTTCTTTATCCCTCTGGCAACTTCGCCATCACCGCAGGCCCATCGTTCGGCCGGGTCGGTGTCATATTTACTGATCAGATCGGAAATAAAACAGGGGGCGGTCAGGTCGCTGGTGTCGCAATAGCCGTCCTCGGCTTGTATTTCCGCATCGGCTTTGGCGTCGCCACCGACATGCAGCTGCGCCGTGGGGGCCGTTGTATTAATGCCAACGGCACCGATATTCAGGTTGTTAATGGCTGAATCCCCGACAATGCTGTTGGATGATGTGGTCCACAGCGCGGATGAGCTCCGGTCCCGGAAGAAAACAAGATCGTCAAAGTAAAAATCGTTATCGGCCTTGGATCGTAAGGCTTTAGCAAAAATGCCGTCATTGTTGTCACAATTTTCCAGTTCCGGGTTAAGGCCGGCAACTGACCCAAAGGGCGCATATCCCGGGACGGGCGGTAATGCTGTGCTGGAAACCATACAATCGCCGGAGCGCGTTCCTTCATCTGTATAGGCACCGCGGGTGTTTTCCCCATGCGATATTAATACATAATGCGCTGAATTTGCGGGGTTGGTCATGTTGGTGCCGTTTTCATCAATGACCTGGATTGCCCCGGCATACGGGTTGATCGGATTGGCCAGATTATGCGTGGGGGCGGCCATTTCTTCGGTCACGGCATAGCTGATCAGCATGTTATAACCGTCAAAGGCCTGATATTCCCTGAAGTCACTGAAAAACGTGTCCTCCGCCAAGGTTTTAAACGGAACGCCGCCAATTAAGGCGTAATCATTTGTACCATCGCCGTCCACATCACGCGTGCCGATATTGGAACAAATGACATTGCTATCGATGCCCGGTGCCAATTGAGGGACGGCGGGGCAGGTATTGCACGGCTCGATGGATCGTCCATACAGGGCATGTGTCGGTGGCAGGGTCGGGTCTGCCGGGCACGCATAGCGGCCATAGGTCCCCATGTAATCAATCATACTGCCGTCAATCTGAGAGAGGTTTTCCAGCGTTTCATCCGCATCTTTTCTGAATTGAAAGTTATTGTATACAGACAAAAAGACGGTCATGATTAAACCCGAAATCAGGATTACGACAGCGATTTCCACGGCGGTAAAACCGGCGTTTTTACGCCGGCTGGCTGTGCCGTCTGTTGTCTTGCTTTGGTTTGTCATCGCCTTGATGGTCATGGTTTAATTCAACCTCATTTTGTGTTGTCTATATTCTTTTACACTGGCAGTTATTGTAAACATCGTATCCGGCGCCATCAACGCGGGTACAGGTGCTTACGGTGTCCGTGTTACAATTACACGGGTTGTTTTCCGGGAATCCGGCCGGGTCAGGCGCATTGTCAATGGATGGTGATCCGCTGGCCTTCCATGCGCATTGGTAACATTCACTGCCCGGCAATTCGACGGGGGGGGAGACCAGATTCATGGTTGGCGGCATTGTTGAACAATCAACCTCGGTTTTCAGTTTTACATTACCGCCCCATTTCGGATCTTTATAGCTGGCGCAGCTAATTGTCTGCGATCCAGTAACACTTGCGTCGCAGACACAGGTCTCGGTTTTCTGGGTTGTGTTCCAGTATCCGCCTTGGCCGGCATTGGCAACAGGGCCGCCCACGCCTGTCGGGCAAACCCAGCGTTTGTGTTCGACTTTTGATTTTGCGGTATAGCTTTCGCCTTCAAAGGTAAAGCTGTTGGTCTGGCCGGACGGGCATGCCGCCGGGCTTGGATCAGGAACCTTGTCGGCCTGCGCGGGGCATCTGCAATCGGAAATATCCCATTGCGCCTGCGGGCGATAGGTCTTTGTATAAGGGCTACAGGTCACGTCATAAACTTTCATAACAGTGCCTGTGACGCTTTCTGTCGGGATCCCAAAGAAATCCGCGCAGGATGGGCCGGCTTCTTTTGCACCGGTTACCGCTGTACAGCCGCAGAAATCATTGCCTGTGGTCCATCCGGCATAAAACCAGTCCGTATCGGTTGCCGGGCATCTGGTTTCTTCGATCACCAGTTTTGACCCAACACCGGAGGTACAGCTTGATTCGCGCATTCTGTAATCTTCACGGCACCAGCAATCGTTTTGGTAGCTGGTCTGGTTGGGGTCGGCGCTCATGGGTGTTGCCGGAACATAGGGTTCGTAACTGGCGCCCGTAATGGTTTCAGCCTGATTGGTTGTTTTTCTTTTATCGCTTGGCCATGCTGTGCTTATCCGTAGCTTTTCAATGGTGGCGATCGGGGTTGGGTCGAATGCGCCGCTGGTACATTCATAGGCATCACGCACGAGCGAACAATCGGCCGATGACCGGGACGCGGGATCATTGTTAATGGCATCCAGATAGCCTTGAATATTGGTCTTTGTGGTGGCGAGATCGCCCGCAACAACAAGTGAATCCAGTGTGGTTGTGTTTAAACTGACATCCATATAGTGACATTCGCCTGAAAACGCGACGGACACACCGCTGCTGGCAACACCTGCAAGATTGGCCGATGTGCCGCATGATGTGGTTACGGTTTCCACACCGCATGCAGGCGGGGCGGCCGCATCACACATGATTTGTCCGTCTTTAATGCCGCGTACAACTGTACCGGCCGGACAATTAAACTCGACCTCTTCGGCGCAAACGGGAAGGCCGTTTTCCATGCCAATCATGACATTGTCATCGGTACAGGCAACGCCGCCAGAATTACCGGCAACAGCCTTTGCCTGAACCCCTTTAAGTGTTCCATCGGCATTGGCCGTGGGGGGAACCGCCACAGGGGCAGTATAATCGCCGCCCAGATCAATCGGGGCAAAACAATAGGTGCCGCCACCATCGCATATAGCGTCAGACGCGATTAATCCATTCCCTTGATAATCGGCCACGGCGGCCTGGTCGGGCGTGCGGGTAGCGCTTAGAATTCCATCGCTTGGCGCATTCATGCGGATATGCAGGTTTTCTGAATCGAAACTGGCCAGCGCGGCGGTGGAAAGCGCCATTTCACCGGCAACAAGCGTGTCACCGCGGCGCAAATGTATATCGTTCAGGTTACCGCTGCGGTATTGCCATGGTGTTACGGATCGTCCGACCATGTATAAAACTTTGTCGTCGTAGTCATTGGACTTGGCCGTCGCAACGAATGTGGCGTCTATAGTGGCCGGGTCTGTGTGGTCACAATTTTCCCTGTCATCAACCGGGGCGGCGGCGCAGGTGCCGACAAGGGCCCCGCCAAGTGTATTGGCCCCGCTGTTGTCCTGGCCGTGGCTGATAACGATATAATGGGCTGTGTATTGCGGTGTGATGGCCGTATCGCCGTTGGCATCAACGATATCCAGACCGCCCAGATAATGTTCATACGTTGCGGCATCGGTTAACATTTCTGTGACCGCATAGGTCAGGCGGCTATGGTAACCGTCAATCATATCATCTTCTTCCAGATTGAGCGTCCGGAACGGGATTGTGCCGATTAACACATTTTTATTGGTCAGTAGCGGGTCCGGGTTTTGCGATGTTGCTGTGTATACGCTTGGCGCCGCGGCGGCGCAGTTTTCATAGCCATATTGCACATCGGTGCTATCCAGATCCAGCGCGGCCGGGCAGGGGTAGCGCCCATGGGTTTGCAGATAACCACTAATCGCGCCCTGTACGCGGTCCATGGAATTACTGGTGTGGTCGATTTTCTCTTTTGTCTTGTACAAAGAGTAGGACGCAATGGCCGGGGCCATGATCAGGCCAATAATCATAAGGGCGACCGCCATTTCGATAAGGGTAAAGCCCCTGCTGTTTTTGCGGTTCCTGTTTGTTGTCTGTGTGCTTCTTATGGTGCGCATTGCGGTATTCCTCCGGTTATAGCGATCATTCTCATGCCTGCGCCGCAATCGGTATTGGAAATACCTGATCCTTGTAATTTAAAGGATCCGGTACTGTTTCCGTTTTGGTCGACTTGCGGAATTAAAGGGGCATCGTTTTTATCAATGGTTGACCCACAATAAACTTGTGATAAGCCAACGCCGATGACGGGTTCACGCCCGGATATGCCCTTGTCACGGCAATCCATATCATTGACGGCCCCGGCAACGGTTTCCGGATCAAAACAATCCGAATCACGGCAAATTTGATCTGACATTAACTGACCGTCGATGCGAACCTGGCCGCGAACATCCAGCGTATGAACCGGGGCAGGGTTGTTAATGCCCACGCGGTTAATGCTGGTCACGACATAATCTCTGTCATTTTCGTTTTCATCCCATGTATCGCCCACGGGTTTCTTTATGGCCTTGGTTTGGTCATCGAAAAATTCCTGTATATTCTCTACGAAGGCATTGGCGCCTGTTAAGGTGTCATCCAGATTAACTTCGCTCAGAAACGTATCGGTGAAATTGCAATTCTGGTCTTCATTTTCCGGTGTCATGCCGATGCAGGGTTCAACCAGTATGCCCTCGGCCGTGTATCCGCCTTTTCCTGTCGCGCCGGTCGCCACCAGAAATATATCATAATCCGTTTCCGCCAGCGCCACCGGTGCACCCGTGGCGGGGTCTATACCTTCAATCTGGATCAACCCGGGACCGCCGTTCAGATTAAAGGTCGCGGTATCGGTCTGGACTTCTGTAACGGCGTAAAGGATTTTGTTTTTTCTGGAATCCAGTGCCATTTCGGCCTCTATTTTTAATTCATCAAACGGGATGCCTCCGATTAAAATGCCGGCGCCGGGCGCGCCCACGCGGCAAAATCCGTTTGGCCCAATGGCGGGGCAAACATCGGGCGTTACCCCTTCAACGCCCCAATTCGCATCGCCTTCTCTGGTTAACAGGCTGGCGGGTCTGGGGAAGCGGTCGTTATTTTTGGCATATGTTTGTAAAATATCTTCAAGATGGCTCAGGCGACCATCATCAAAATTCCAAAGCATTTTTTTGTGCTCAATATTATACAGCGCGAGTAATGGCGTCATGATCAGGCCCAATATCAAAAGCGCCAAGGCGATTTCAATCAGAGTAATTCCGCGCTGGTTTTGCCTTGTGCGGCGCGGCTTCTCAGGGGCTGTCGTTGCGGTTTTTCTATCGATTTTATACATGGCCATATTTTAATAAAATTTTATCTATCTACATATTCTACTATGAAATTCTTAATATTGCATGAATTATCGGGCGGTTTTTCGGTATGCGGGGGGAGGGCTTCCTTATTCGTTAAAAGGGGTTAAATGAAGGCGATATCCATAAATTCCCGTGTTTCACTTTCCAGAAGTTTTGTATTGGTCTCGTTTAAGCGTTTTATTAACATTTTCACAATGGCGCTGAGAACCGGGTCGGCGCTGTCCATCATGGTTTTTAGCGATTCATTTGTAATTTCCAGCAACTGCGTTTCCTCAAGCGCATCGACATTGGCGCCATAGGTGCCGCTGGTAAACATGGCGGTTTCACCAAAAATTTCGTCTGCTCCCAATTGCGCCAGATCCAGAACCTTATCGTTATTCTTTAAATAGACCCTGACTTTACCGGAGATAATCATATACGCCTTATCAGCGGTTTCACCCTTCTTCAAAATTCGTTCGCCGGGGGCGTATGTAACAATATTATTGTCTGACATATTCTGTTTTGTTTTTCAGTTTGCTTGTTTGTGAAGGTGCGTTGTGTTTCGTCCCTCAATTATCGTATATTAACCTAAATAAAATATGAAGTTTAGTCGTGTTTTGCATTTTATTCGCTTTTGGCATATATAATTTATGGCTATGACGCGGTAAGACCGGGCAATACTTGGTCGAAGATGCTTTGTTCTGTGTCGCGGGATTAAGAATGCAGGTGTTGGTATTAAGGCTTCCATTATCATAACGAAGTTGTTATTTATGAAGGGCGCGTGGTTGCCGATTATGTGCTGTTTGAAATGAAGCCGTTATGTGTGGCGTGTTTTTAAAAGGGGAAATGACAGGTGTCACTGGATAATCCGTTGCTCGTTTTTGCTATGAAAGAGGAAAGCCGCGATGCGTTCGCGGATTACACTGTTTTGCATACCGGTATCGGCAAAGTGAATGCCAGTTACGCGCTTTCTAAATGGTTGCACGGACAAGACCGTCCATCGATGGTCGTGAATATGGGAACCGCAGGCAGCCGTAAACACCCAACGGGCAGTATTGTTAATTGTACACGTTTTATTCAGCGCGATATGGATGTCAGCCTGCTGGGGTTTGAAAAGTGGCAAACACCGTTTTCGACAGACCCGGTTGTGATTGAACATGGCCACGCTGTGAACGACCTTTTGCAAGGGGTTTGCGGTACAGGTGACAGCTTTGACGCCACCCATGGCGCGTCTGATTTCGATGTGGTTGATATGGAGGCCTATGCCCTTGCCCTGATTTGTCAGAGAGAGGATATCCCGTTCTTGTGTTTGAAATATATATCGGACGGGGCCGATGACCAGGCCGTTACAGATTGGAATGATGCCTTGGAAAAGGCTGCCGTTTTATTGCGTAATACTTTGAAAAATTTAACAATATAAAGGAATGCCGGTTATGAAATCGACAAAAGATTTATTGCTTCTTCTCTTGGTTCTGGCGGGGGCGGCCGGGGCCGGTTTCTGGGTGCTTCAGATGGATGCCGGTTCAATATTGCCGCAGCAACAAACACAGGCCGATCAGGCAACCACCGCAGCAGGCGGGGCTTCGGATCTGGCCTATCGTCCTAACCGGGAAGGTGTCCAAAGTCCTGAGAAAAAGAAAGAGCATATACGCAACAAATTTGAAAGCATTGTGAATGGCTTCTTGACCGATTTGGAAGAAAAAACCCTTGCATACCGTGAAAAGCGCACAGTGGTGCGGGATATGGTGAAGCCTTCGAATATGCGCCAATTTGAATATGTGTCTGAAAATAACACATTCGCCAGAAACCTGATGGCGGAGATGGAAACGGATATGGACCAGATTATTGAGCGGTATGAAAAAACAGATCAGCAGATCAAAACGCTTTTCAAGATGCTGGAAGATGATGCCGCCGCGGCAGAGCTGAATGCGGAATGGAGCAAAACAAAGTCGGAGCAGCTGGAAAAATATATGGTCTTTTTCGGTTATGAACGACAAATCTTTGACGAATACCGCGTGATTTTGAATTGCTTCATGCAATCAAACGGTAAATATAGCGTTGATCTTGATAAGGGCAGCGTTAGATTTGACGATCCGGCGCTTAATAACGTCTACATGGACGCATCTGCGCGCGTCAAGGCTCTGAATGACCGGGAAACGCAATAACGCATATTCGTGCGGCCCGGGCGGTTATGCATTTTTAGGGGCCATATTCTGCATTGTGGCCTGAAAGGCCCTGGTGTAATCAGGCAGGGTCTTATGCGGGTTTTCCGTGAAATCCATGGCGCGGCCAATTTCGCCTAATATTCCAAATATAAAGACGGTGATGGTCGCCAGGGTGTGCCCAGGGAAATACCCTTGTTCTAAAAGGGGTGGCAAGGCTTCGTTTAGCTTTTTCAGCAAGGTTTGCTGCGCAATCTCCAGACGGTCGCTATAGCTCATGGCGGCCTGGGATTGAATTAAAGTTATTTTGCGGAACTCATCATCCAGGCACAATTCTAAAAACGTATTGGCGCCCGCGATCAAGGCATCGATTGGGGTTTCTTCTTCGTCCATGCGGGCTGAGATTGTATCGACGGCGCTATGCATTAATTGTGCGTAGATGGCCCGGAACAGTCCGTGTTTGTCACCGAAATGATAATATAATGACCCTCTGGCCATACCGGATTCATTGACAATGCGGGTTGTCGATGCGTCGACATACCCATGGTCGCAAAATTCCTTTTTTGCGATTTGCAGAAATGCTGTGCGTGTGGCCTCAAGGTTATCTTTGTTTGGCCCAGGTCTTTTGCTCATACTTTACGTTATGCTATGTCACGTGTTCCCCATTATGGAAAAAATAATTCCCCCAATATACTTAAGAGTACTTGACATACTGACAGGTTGTCAATTAATATAAATACTGACAGTGTGTCAGTATTAGGCTGTAATTTTTTAGTGTGTATTTTTTAAATGAAAGGAGCAATTATGCTTTCCAATTTCTCATATCCGGTTATTTGTACCAGGAACTATGCTCAAACCGTTAATTTTTACGAAGATCATTTTGGTTTTGCCCCGGAGTTTGAAATGCCGGATTTCAGCATTTTAAAGCGCTCCGATAGTGAAAATGACTATATTGCCATTATTGATGAAAATCACGAAGTTATACCCAAACAATACCACCGGTCAATAAAAGGGATGATTTTGCATTTCCCGGTGAAGGACGTCAATGTTGCTTATCAGCAATTTTATTGGGAAGGGTTAAATATAATTACCGAGCCTGGCCAAAGCCCCAATATTGGCCTGAAACACTTTTTTGTAGGGGACCCCAACGGAATACTGATTAGTGTTGCAGAGGCTATGGACACCGCAAAATTTGACGAACATTTTTTGCATGATCTTGCCAGCAATAAACGTAAAAAAAGAAAAACGTGCGCTGGGTGTGTATAGGCATCATGTAAGAACAAATAGAGCGGTGTAACGAAAAGGCGTTGGCATGGTTTGCCAGCGCCTTTTTACTGGTTGATGGCCCAGCGCTTTTCCATGTATTGGCGCGCTTTGTATCGTTTAAATAAGGCCCATAAAGAATTTTATGGTGTATCCCAGTGTTAAAACGCACCCCAGACCAGCCAGCCATAAAATAAAAAACCAGGCCCATTGGCGTTTTTTACCACGCAGCCCCAGGCCGTCCATGGCTCTGTTCAGGCGCTCCGAGCAGGCTTTAGTAAATGTGCTCATGGCTGGATTTCCCGCGGAAGGTGTAGTAACAAAAGGCAGTGTATCCCAAAATAATCGGGAGCATAATCGCGGCCCCGATCAGCATCAGTGACAGGGATGTCCCGGCCGCTGCGCCGTCCCACAGCGTAACCTGATACGGCACGATCCATGGCCACAGGCTGATGGCCAATCCTATATACCCCAGCAGGAATAGACCAAGGCTATAGACAAAGGGTTGTGCTTCTTTCACCGGGTTGCGCAATGATCGCCATGTGAGCACGAAAACCAGTGTCGTCAACGCCGGTAATGCCGATAGGTAGTATATATTGGGCTGGCTCAACCAGCGCATATGAAGATCATTATCCAGAAACGGAACCCACAGGCTTACTATGCCCATGAAGAAGGCTACAAAAATCAGGATGTATTGGGCTGCTTTACGCGCCCAGTCCTGCGTAACATCTTCGGTTTTCCAGATGAGCCAAGTAGCGCCCAGCAGGATGTAACCGGCCACAACCCCCAGGCCGCACATCACGGAAAACCCGGTCAGCCAGTCAAAAGCGCCTCCGGCAAAGCTGCGGCCCTGCACCTCTATGCCTTGAACAATGCCGCCCAGTATCAGCCCCTGACAAAAGGCTGCGCCAAGTGATCCGAAGTGAAAGGCGTGATCCCAGATATAGCGTGATGTTTCGGCCTTAAAGCGGAACTCGAAGGCCACGCCGCGGAATATAAGGCAGAGCAACATTGCAATGACCGGAATATACATTGCGGGCATAACAATCGCATAGGCCAGGGGAAACGCTGCGAATAATCCGCCGCCGCCCAGAACCAGCCATGTTTCATTGCCATCCCAAAACGGCGCAACGGAATTCATCATACGGTCGCGGCATTTATCTGACGGGGCAAAGGGGAACAATATACCAACCCCAAGGTCAAACCCGTCCAGCAAGACATACAACAGCACCGCTGTGGCGATCAGGCCGCCCCAGATCAAAGGAAGGTCGAGGATATTTTCAAACGTAAACATGTTATTCGTTTCCTTTCTTTGTGGCGCTGGCTTCCATCGAATGGCCGTAATATGTTTCGCCCTCGTCAATGATGGCCGGGCCTTTGCGGATCAATTTTATGATGTAATAGGTTGCGGCGCCAAACAGGGCCGTGTAGACAACAATGAAAGCCAGAAGCGATAGCGCCACATGTTCGCCCAAAACCGGCGATACGGATTCGGATGTACGGATCACGCCATAGGCAGTATAGGGTTGACGCCCGACCTCGGTCACAAACCATCCGGCCAGCAGGGCGATAAAGCCCGATGGTGTCATGGCCATGCACCAAAGCTGGAAGGGCCTTGAATCATACAGACGCTTGGTCGCGTACAATACGATGGCAAAAACACCGGTTAAAATCATGGCCATGCCAAGGCCAACCATGATACGGAATGACCAGAATACAATCGCCACCGGCGGTCTATCTTCCGGTGGAACATCTTTCAAACCCGGTATTTCGCCATCGGCTTTGCCGGTGAGAACCCAGCTGGCCCCATCTGGAATCGTGATGCCATAATCGGTGGTTTCGGTCTCCATATTCGGCCAACCGAACAGGTAAAGTGGTTTGTTGCCTCCGCGTTCCCAGTTTCCTTCCATCGCGGCGACTTTGACCGGCTGGTAATGTAATGTGTTTTCACCGTGCGCATGGCCAATCAATAATTGCGCCGGTGCCACGAATACGGCCATAATCATGGCCATGCCAACCATGATGCGCGCGTGGCGCATATATTCCCCGCGCCATAGATACCAGGACCCAACGCCGCCCACGACAAAGGCTGTTGTTAAATAGGCCGCCGTAACCATATGGAAGAAACGATAAGGGAAAGACGGGTTGAATATAATCTCTATCCAGTTTGTCGGGTAAAGCAGGCCATCCGCCCCGATTTCAAAACCTTGCGGTGTTTGCATCCAGCTATTGGCGGACAAGATCCAGAACGCGGAGAATAAGGTCCCAATCGCCACGATAATGGTTGAGGCGAAATGCATACCCTTGCTAACGCGTCCCCAGCCAAAAAGCATGATGCCAAGGAATGAAGCCTCAAGGAAGAAGGCCGTTAGCACCTCATAGGCCAGAAGCGGCCCGATGACGTTTCCGGCCTGATCCGAAAATACCGACCAGTTGGTACCGAATTGATAGGACATCACAACACCCGAGACAACGCCCATCCCGAAACAGACCGCAAAAATCTTGACCCAGAATTTATAGATGTCTTTGTAGGTATTGTTCCCGGTTTTTAGCCAAAGCCCTTCTACAACCGCAAGCCAACTGGCAAGCCCGATTGTAAAGGCCGGAAATACGATGTGAAATGATACGGTAAAAGCAAATTGAATGCGTGCCAGTAAGACAGGATCAAGATCGGTGATGAACATGGGAATTTTAGCCCCCTTTTTCGATTTTTAAGTGGAATAGATTATAGGACACTTTTTTCAAAAGGAAAGATGGGGCGGGGGTTTTTTATGCCCCTTAGCGCCGGATGAGCCATGGGCGGATTTTCCACCTCCTGATCTGATGAATCAGGCCGCGGCAGATGCCGTGTTGTCAGTGCCGGTGATCCAGCCGCCCCCGATGACCCGCTCCCCAAGATAGGCAACGGCGGCCTGCCCCGGGGCAATGCCGTATTGCGGATCGGCCAGCAGAATTTGCGCCGTGTTATCGGCCCCTGTTTTCAATGTGGCCTTGACCGGTTTCATCATTGACCGGAATTTCAAATCGATATTGATGCCTTCTGTCAGTTCCGGCATTAACCAGTTGCAGTTTTTAACGAAGATCACATCACGCGCCAGCGCCTCTTTCGGGCCGACAATGACCTCGTTCCGGGCGGCATCAACGCCAATTACAAAAAACGGGGCGTTGTTCTCGCTGACCCCGCCGCCAATGCCAATGCCGCGGCGCTGGCCGATAGTATAATGAATAATTCCTTTATGGCGCCCCAGAACCGTGCCGTTCTGATCAACGATATCGCCGGGATTTTCGGCCTCAGGGCGAATTTTTTTTACCACGGAGGCGTAATCACCGCCCGGCACGAAACAGATATCCTGACTGTCCGGCTTATCGGCGTTTAGCAGGCCCAGACGGTCCGCATGGCCGCGGGTGATGTCTTTGGTCCAGCCGCCCAGCGGAAAACGCAGAAAATCAAGTTGTTCCTGAGTGGTGGCAAACAGGAAATAGCTTTGATCCTTGAACGGATCAACGGCGCGGTGCAGCTCCGGGTACCCCTTATCGCCGGTTTCCTTACGTTGGATATAATGACCGGTTGCCATGCAATCGGCGCCCAGATCATGCGCAACCTTCAGCAGGTCACGGAATTTGACGCTCTGGTTACATTGAACGCAGGGGATGGGGGTTTCCCCGCGCATATAGCTGTCGGCGAAATCATCAACCACGCTTTCGCGAAATTTGCTTTCATAGTTCAATACATAATGTGGAAAGCCCCGTTCCTCTGCAACGCGGCGGGCATCATATATATCCTGGCCCGCGCAGCAGGTTTTGGATTTGGCAACGGCCGCGCCATAATCGTAAAGCTGGAGCGTAACCCCGACAACGTCGTAGCCTTCCTCATGCAATAATGCCGCCGCAACTGAAGAATCCACGCCGCCCGACATCGCCACCACAACGCGGGTGTCTTTCGGGGCTTTGGCGATGCCAAGGCTATTGATGGGCGTATTGTTTGTCATGGGCAGGGAATATAGGGTTTGTGCCGGAAAAATGCAAGGTTTTCGCGCGTTTCTGTGTGATTTTGCCGCGTAATGCCTTGATATACTTTGTAAATTCAGCTTCGTCAGTTCGTTCGTCATTTTACAGGGGGTGGGGGGCTGGTGATTATGGGGGGTGCGTATGAGGCGGCATGAGCCATACGCGCCCAAATGCCGGGTTGCGCCGTTTTTGTTTTTGCCGGTTTTATCACTGTGTTTTGCATCACTTTCATGCAAGGCAGTATATGAAAAAATTCCTATTTTGTCCAGTATAGTGGTTTTTATTGAAAATAAGACAAGCCGCCTATGCTCTTAGACGCGCTCTGTTATGGCGGTGATTATTATCTAGAGTGGAGTTTTTCACTTTTTTTGCAAGGAGACAGGATATGCTTGTCAAAATCAAAGCATGATATATTCTATACGGCATGAAATATAGAGAAGCCAAAAAAGATGATTTACCCTGTATTATCGAACTGTACTGTGATGATGGTCTTGGCTCCACAAGAGAAATTTTGAGCGATCCGGTTGATGATATTTACGTCAAAGCCTTTGCGGATATAGAAAAAGATCCGAATAACCGGCTGTATGTGATTGAAGATCAGGGCAAGGTGATCGGTACAATGCAGTATACCCTTATCGCGCATATCAACCGATCTGGCAGCAAACGGGCACAAATTGAAAGTGTTCATGTTCATCGTGATTACAGGGGAAAAGGTATTGGTCAAAAATTTATGGCTTTCGTAGAAGGCATAGCAAAGCAGGATGGATGCAGCATCATTCAGCTTACAACAGATAAAACACGCGAAGATGCACACAGATTTTATCTGAATTTAGGCTTCACAGACAGCCATATCGGCATGAAAAAACATATCTGAAAACATCTGATTGACAGGAAGCGCAACTAGAGGCCGTTCGACCAAGGGGGAGGGGGGATTTTAGTTCGTTAGCATGCCCGGCTTTTAAGGGCTTACATTTTACATGTCATATTTTAAATGCAAGTGAATTATATTTACAGGCGCGCTGTAATTTTTTTCAGGGCCTCTAAAAAGGCGTCGATATCGGCCTGCGTGGTGTTCCAGCCGATTGAAACGCGCAAGGCCGCCATGGCGTCTTCGTCGCTTGCGCCCATGGCCTTGAGCGTGGCGCTGGGCTGGACTGTGCCGGATGAACAGGCCGAGCCGTTGGACACGCAGATTCCTTCCAGGTCAAACGCCATCAACAATGTTTGCGACGATGCGCCCGGCACAGAAAAGAAACTGGTGTTGTAAACGCGGCGGGCGTCCTGATCGCGGCCGTAAATGTTTACATTGGGTATAATCGCCTGAATTTGGGCCTCCATATCATCGCGCAGGGCTTGGCGCGCATCAAGCGTGGCGGCAGATAAATCGGCCAGCGCCAGTTCCGCAGCAAGGCCAAAGCCCGCAATTCCGGCCACGTTTTCGGTGCCGGCGCGTGCTTTTTTTTCCTGCCCCCCGCCATCCAGCAAGGTTGGGGTTTCCCCGCACAGGCCCAGTACCAATGCGCCCACGCCCTGCGGCCCGCCAATTTTATGGGCGGACAGGGTCAGGAAGTCCAGGCCAAGTTCCATCATGTTCAAAGGAATGCGCCCCGCGGCCTGTACGGCATCGCTATGGAAGTAAGCGCCGTTTGCACGTGCGATTTGGGATAGCTTCGCAATGGGCTGAATGATGCCGGTTTCGCTGTTGACGGCCTGACAGGACACCAGCGCGGGTTTATGGTCTTTTATTAATGCCTCGGCCGTGTTTAAGTCTATTTCGCCCCCAGGGGTGACGGGCAAAAGAATGGCGTCCTGCCGCGCCTGCCGTACCGACGGGTGGTCCATGGCCGATACGGCCACTTTTTGCGCGGAAAAATGCTTTAGGACCGTATTGCCGCCTTCGGTGGCGCCGGAATTGAAAATAACGTTGTTGGCATCGGCGCCGGTCAGGGCGGCCACCTGGCGGCGCGCGGTATCAATCAGGCGTTTGCCTTCGCGGCCATAGGCGTGTACGGAGGACGCGTTCAGGGGCTGCCCGAGCAAAGGGGTCATCAGATCCTGTACGTCCGGGCGCATGGGCGCCGTGGCATTATAATCCAGATAGATTGTATTCAACATGCCGCGCAGTGTGCGCTTTTCAGCGCTGCAATTCAATATTTTTATCGCGTCTTTTGTTCCGGGCGTTCTATGTCAGGTTTTTGTCCAGAACATCCTGTAAGGTGGTATCTTGCAATGATTTGTACAAATTCTGGCCAATAAAGTCCCACAGGTTATCCGTGTATTCACAGTTTGTGGTTTTCTTGCCAGATTTTTGGGTTTTGCGTTTGGCGGGTGTGCTGTCCTCCGCCGCCATTAAAATTGCAGGAATCGTAATCTCGGTTGCCTGTTTTGCCAGGGCGTAACCGCCCCCGGGGCCGCGGTAGCTTCTGACCAGACCGTGTTTACGCAGGCCGGCGATCAGTTGTTCCAGATAGGAAAGTGATATATTGGCCCGTTCTGCGACTTCCACTAACGGGGCGGGATTTGCTTGGCTGCGGTTGCCAAGTTCAATCATCGCCATTAATGCGTAACGCCCTCTGGTGGTTAGCTTCAGTGTTTTCGTCATGTCCGTATCCTTTTTATAGTGTTCCGGCTCGCTGGATATACGGCCGGATGTCTTTATATTGTATTTAATGTGTTTTCCTATATTGTAAAGCCTTAAATTTGAATTGTCTAATATAAGCGTATCCCTTTGCGCATTATTTTTTTCATCCACAATGATTTCAGTGCCTTAGCATAAATTTCTGGACATATTCCTGTAACTTCTCTATACCCATGATGAAGCAACACCTAGGAAAAGACATATTATTTTCTTATGGTAAATCAATAGTTTGTGCAGGACATAAGCTATACCCGTATGAAGGAGTATCTATGCCAGAGATTATTTTTAATGGCCCCGTTGGCCGCTTAGAAGGTCGCTATTCTCATTCTAAAGTCAAAAACGCCCCGTTGGCGTTGATTTTACACCCCAGCCCCGAACATGGCGGCACAATGAATAATAAAATCACCTATACAATGTTCCAGAACTTTGTTGAGCGCGGTTTTTCTACATTGCGTTTTAATTTTCGCGGTGTTGGCCGTTCACAAGGTATGTTTGACCGCGGTGAGGGGGAGTTGAGCGATGCTGCTGCGGCTCTTGACTGGATGCAGGAAATTAATCAGAACGCCCCTTATGTGTGGGTTGGCGGTTTTTCATTTGGTGCCTGGATTGGTATGCAGTTATTGATGCGCCGCCCTGAAATTCAGGGGTTTGTGTCTGTGGCTCCGCCTGCGAATATGTATGATTTCAGCTTTTTGGCCCCTTGCCCGACATCGGGTCTGGTTTTGCAGGGTGGCCGTGATGACGTGGTTCAGGAACCAACCGTTGAAAAATTCGTGGACAAGGTGCAAATGCAAAAAGGCATTTCTATTGATTACCGCGTTATTCCGGATGCGAACCATTTCTTCCATGGTTATACGGATATGATGAGTCATAATATCCACGACCATTTGAACAAGGCGCAGGCCGGTTTACAGGTTGATGTCAGCGAGACTATGGCCGCTTAGCTTTTTAATTCCGGGTTTGTGCCCGGATTTTCCTTTGTTATTTCAGGGGTTGTTATCTCTGGGTTAGTTATCTCTGGGTTTGTTATCTCTGGGGCTGGGGCATTCGCCGTTTAGCCTCAGATTTTTATTTGCGGGCATTATTCGGCCGGTTTGCTTTTTGTATGCTGCTTTAAGGCGCTGTGCAGCTCGTCGATATGGTCTTTGACCTTGACCTTGCGCCAGATCTGGACAATATGCCCCTCTTCATCCAGCAGGAATGTCGTACGCTCGATCCCCATAAATGTTTTGCCGTACATTGATTTTTCTTTCCATACGCCATAGCGTTCACAAACATCACTGTTTTCATCGGATGCCAGAGGGAAATTCAGCCCGTGCTTGGCCTTGAAATTTTCATGTTTTTTGATGCTGTCTTTCGAGATGCCAACGATATTGGCCTTTAGTTGATTAAAGTCATCAAGTTTGTCACGAAACCCGCAGGCCTGCGCCGTGCATCCCGGGGTGTTATCCTTCGGGTAAAAATACAAAATGCTCATCCGGCCTTTCAGGCCCGTGGTCGATATTTCCTGACCGTTATCGGCGGGTAATCTGAATTCCGGGGCCTTATCACCTATATTGAGCTGGCTCATAGTCTTGTGGTCCTTTGGTTTTGTTGCGCGCGGCCCTTACTTAAAGAGCCCGTGTTTAAAATAACATTGTCGGCTCCATGGTTCCAGTTTTGCCGGAAAAATGTCATCTTTTTTAAAATTTCTGTTTCTGTGCAATGGCAAAAGGCTTTATTGTTAAAGGTTCATGAACAGAATAATGAATGCATATATAGAATTAGAATTTATCAAAAACCGTGGCAGATAAAGACAAATCATCACTTTCAGATCAGAGTAAGGCACCAGAAGCTACGGCGAAAGGCAAGCCGCATCGACCGTCGAAATGGCGAAGCATGATACGCATTCCCCGCCTGACACTGGTGATTGGCGAGAGCATTGCGGTTTGTTTGTTGATTGTGGCCATCATCGCCGGATTGTTGGTTTGGCGCCTGAAAAGCGGGCCCGTGGATATCAGTTTTGCCAATGATTATGTTGAAAGTGCTTTGCATGACCGTGATAGCGGCATTTACGCCTCTATTGAAAAATCGGCGCTATACTGGCCTGATTTGAAGGGGCCGTTGCTGTTGGGGGTACAAGGCGGGCAAATTGCTGATGCGGACGGGCAGGAAATTTTGTCTGTGGACGAAGTCGCGCTGAGCCTGTCCAAGGCGAAATTGCTGCTGGGGATTATTGAGCCGCTGTCTTTGATTATTACGCGCCCGTCTGTGCGGATTATTCGGTCCGAAAATAATGACATTGATTTTGGGTTGGGGACATCGGATACCGTTGTCAGCGAAAAAGTGCGCGAGCAAGCCGATGAGCAAAAGGACCTGATTGATGGTATTTTGGACTTGATAGAGGACGGCGGCCCCGCCAATAAACAGGATTCCCCGCTGGCCAGTTTGCGCACCTTGCAGATCTTGGATGCGCAGGTCATGGTTGAAGATTATAAATTTGGCGCGTCATGGTATTTCCCCGGATTTGATATCACCTTTGAAAAAGACCCAAAGGGCCTGAAATCCATCCTTGAACTGGATTTGCCAGATGTAAAGGATAAGCCATCGCATTTTCAGGCCGAATTGTTACTGGACCGTGAGGCGCGCAAGGCCGAGGCCGTTACCACCATTGAAAACCTGGATTTGCGCATATTTTCCGGCAAGATCGACGGGTTGGAAATCTTGAATGAACAGGACATTCTGCTGAATGCGACATTGGATGTTGAGCTGGGTGAGAATTTTGACCTGCGTCGTTTGGGCGGGACGATATCTTCTGTTGATGGGGCCCTGTTTTTTGAAGATTTGGCGCCGGTTCCTGTGCCGTATAGTAATTTTGCCGTATCGTTTGATTATGTGACCGGGCCGCAGGAAAAGATGAGTGTGGATGATTTTGCCCTGACCGCCAAAGGCGTGACCTTTCGCGGGCAGGCAGATATTTCCGCCGATACCGATGAGCAAGAGGGCATGACAGGCGCCTATAGTGGCCCGGTAACGCTATCGATTGATGATATGCCGCAATCGGCGATTGAGCCGTTATGGCCCGCCGCGCTGGAGGGGGATTCATCGCAGGAATGGATCGTGGATAAAATGGGCGGCGGTGATTTAACCGGCCTGAAGGCGCAGGCCAGCGTGATGGCCGCGCCGCTGGAGGATGGCGGATGGGATGTTGATATCGCCGATCTGGTGGCGAATTTCGGCTTTACGGCCATGAATATGGATTACCGCAATCCGCTGCCCGCCCTGACCAATGCCACAGGCAGCGGCGTGTTTGATTTGGAAAAAGACCGCATTGATATTAAAATCGATCGGGCTGAAATGGGCGGAATGACCATAGTGTCGGCGGATTTGGGCTTTGAAGAGGTTGTGGCCGAAGGCAAAGGCAGCGTGGCCATGGATATCAGTCTTGAGGGTGGTCTGGACAAAATCTTCACCTATTTAATGACCGAACCGATTGATCTGAAAGATGCGCTGGATTTTGATATCGGGCAAGTGCGCGGCGACACAAAAATGCGGGTGAAGCTGGACTTTCCAACCAAGAAAGATCTGGCCATTGAAGAAATTAATATGGATGTCAGCGGAACCGTGAATAACGGGTATTTGCCCGCGGTTATTCAGGGGCTGCCGATCAGCGGCG
>DENS01000004.1:0-36594 GCA_002359735.1 Micavibrio sp. UBA2638 | reverse complement strand
GGGGCTGCCGATCAGCGGCGGGCCGTTCACGGTGCAGGTCAATAATGAACGCTACACGGTGAGCGGTCAGGGCGCATTATCCGGGCGTCCCGTTGTTTTTGATTGGCAGGAATATATCGATTCCACCGGAAAGCCGTTCCGGCACCGTGCCAAGGCGTCCATCACCGTGGACCCGGAATTGCGTGATCATTTTGGTATTGATCTGAGCAGTTTTATTGAAGGCAGCGCCGCGGCCGATCTGGTGTATACCGGGCTTCCGGGCAATAAGGCCGAGGTGGATGTCAGTGTTGATGCTTCGGCGGCCCGTTTTTTTATTCAGTCCTTTCAATATGATAAACAGCCCGGGGCCAAGGCCAGCGCTCGTTTAAAGGCGCATCTTGATAATAATGAGCTGCGCCGCATTACGAATTTGACGGCGGAGGCCCCGAATTTCAAATTGGACAAGACCGATATTGTCTTTCGGGGAAGCGGCAAGACGACCGAGGTGGATTCAGCCAGGATCAGCCGCTTTGTTTTGGGGGAAACAATTTCCAACGCCAATATTGATTTTACACCGTCCGGGCAAATGAAAATTGTTATGGATGGGGCGTTTTTAGATTTGCGCCCGTTTCTGGATAAGGAAGACCGGGGTGAAAATCAGGTTTATGAAGATCCGCCGACCATTTTATCCATTTCCATGGATCAGATGCGCAGCGCCGATTTAGAAACCATCCAATACGGTAAAATTTATGCCGATATTGATGATCAGGGGCGGTTTAACCAGCTGGAGATGGATGGCATTGCCGGCGAGGGGGATATTTATCTGCGGTATAAGCCGAATGCGCAAGGGGTGCGAACCTTTCGTTTAGAGGCCGATGATGCCGGGGCCGCGCTGCGGGCTTTTGATGTTTACAAAAGCATTCGCGGCGGCAAGCTCGTGATCTATGGGGAGCCGATCCGCGGCGTTTATGATCGCAATTTGATCGGCGTGGCCGAGATTACGAATTTTCGCGTTGTCGATGCGCCTGCTTTGGCGCAGTTGATTGGCGCCATGTCTTTGCCTGGGATTATGGCGACGCTGGACGGGGAGGGGTTATCCTTTTCCAAGCTGGAGGCCAAGTTTGACTGGCTTTATCGCAAGCGCGGTGCTTTGCTTGTGTTGAAAGATGGCCGGACATCAGGCAACGCGCTGGGGCTGACTTTTGACGGGGTATTCGATAATGCTGCGCAAAAGGTTGATGTGTCGGGCACGATTATCCCGCTGTCCGGGATCAACAAGGCGATTGGATCTATTCCGCTTCTGGGGGATATTTTGACCGGTGGGACAGGGGCGGTTTTTGCGGCGACCTATAGTATGAAGGGGGATTCCCAAGAGCCCGATATTTCGGTCAATCCGCTTTCGGTTTTAACGCCGGGAATTTTGCGCCGCGTTTTATTTGAATAATGACGGTATATCAATAAAGCCCAAACTGTTATGTCAGCCTCAGCCCAGGCTATATGCCTGTGCGGTGCTTTTTTGAGGGGTTTACGCCTTCATTTTAACTTTTACACCTTCATTTTAACAAGGGCGTGTTTCTTTTTGCCCGCCGAGAGTTTGATGTGCCCTTTATCTGTTAAATCGGCATTGGTGGCGCTCAGATCCTGATCTTCGATTTTGTTGTCGTTGATACGGGCGCCGCCGCCTTTGATCAGGCGCTTGGCCTCGCCCTTGGATTCAACCAGGCCGGTTTCAACGAATAAATCCAGTACCGATATGCCCTGGCCCAATCTGGTGGCGTCAATCTCGATCGAGGGTAAATCATCGCCAACCCCGCCCTGTTCAAAAACCTTGGCGGCGGTTGCGGCGGCTTCTTGCGCGGCTGTCTCCCCGTGACAGATTTTGGTGGCTTCAAAGGCCAGAATCTTTTTGGCTTCGTTGATTTCCGCCCCTTCCAGCGCCTCTAATTTGCGGATCTCGTCCATGGGCAAAATCGTAAAGCGCCGCAGCAGCGACCCGACCATAACATCATCGACATTGCGCCAGTATTGGTAATAATCATAGGGCGGTAACAATGCAGCGTTTAACCAGACCGCCCCGTTCACCGTTTTGCCCATTTTTTTGCCATCCGGGGTGGTCAAAAGCGGCGCGGTCAGGGCGAATAACTGCGCGCGGTCGGATTTGTGCGCCAGATCAACGCCGTTGATAATGTTACCCCATTGGTCGGACCCGCCCATCTGCAGGATTGTTCCATGGCGGCGGTGCAGTTCAAGGAAGTCATACCCTTGCATGACCATATAGTTGAATTCCAGCAAGGAAAGCGGGCTTTCGCGTTCCAGCCTTTGTTTTACGCTGTCGAAGCTGAGCATACGGTTCACGGTGAAATAACGCCCGTAATCGCGCAGAAATTCAAGGTATTTTAGACCGTCCAGCCAGTCATTGTTGTTCACCATCATGGCCGCATGTTTGACGCCGGATGTGCCATCATAGTCCAGAAATTGTTTGAAACAGGTAGACTGGATATTCGCGATGTTATCGTCGATTGTGGCATCATCCATCAGGTTGCGCTGTTCATCCTTGAACGAGGGATCACCGATTTTTGAGGTGCCGCCGCCCATCAATGTGATGGCCTTGTGCCCGGTTTGTTGAAACCAATACAGCATCATAATGCCGGTCAAATTACCGATATGCAGTGATTTTGCCGTCGCATCAAAACCGATATAGGCGCTTTGCGGCCCTTCCATCAATTTTGCATCCAGCGCATCGAAATCAGAACACTGGTGTATGAACCCGCGTTCCTTTAAAATGTTTAAAAATTCTGATTTGTAGGTTTTATCTGTCATAGGGATTATATAAGCGTGGAAAAACAAAAAGTCTATACAGCAATTGGATTAATGAGCGGAACATCACTGGATGGCGTTGACGCCGCCCTGTTGCGAACCGATGGTATGCATAAGGTAGAGCCCATCGGTTTTTTGCATGAGCCCTATGCGCTGGATTTGCGCCAGACCTTGCGGGCCTGTTTCGGGCAAGAGCGACTGGATGATGCGGGTAAACAGGCCGAGCGCGCCATGACACTGGCGCATGCCGATTTGGTGAAACGCTTAATGGCGCTTTATCCAGAGTATAAACCGGATGTTATTGGTTTTCATGGCCAGACAATTTTGCATGACACCGGCAGAAAAATAACGGTGCAGATTGGTGATGCGGATTTATTGGCACAAGAAACCCAAACCGATGTCGTGCATGATTTTCGTCAGCGTGATGTCAGCGCGGGCGGGCAGGGCGCGCCTTTGGCTCCGCTGTACCATGCCGCGCGGGTCAGGGATGCCAAAATGCCCCGTCCCGCCGCCTTGTTAAATATTGGCGGCGTGGCAAATATTACATGGATTGGCCATGACGAAGAGCACATCATTGCCTTTGATACCGGCACAGGCAATGCGATGATGGATGATTATGCGAAACGTCATCTGGCGCTGGATTATGACCCGGACGGGGCCCTGGCCGCAGTGGGGAGCGTCGATGAGCTGGCGGTAATGCAATGGATGAGCGATGGTTATTTTGCCGCGCCGCCGCCCAAATCACTGGACCGCAATGAATGGGATGTGGCCGTTATGGGGCCTTTGGCCAAGGGGCTGGTTGGCCTGTCGGTGGAAGATGCGCTGGCCACGTTACTGGAGTTTAGCGTGCAGGGCGTTGTGCGAGCCTTTGACCATATTCCGGCCAAGCCCGCGGCCATCTATGTATGTGGCGGTGGTCGGCATAACAAAACAATGATGCAGCGGCTGAAAGAGGAGTTACGCTGCGATGTTTATGATGTCGATGTTTTGGGATGGGACGGCGATGCGACCGAGGCCGAATGCTTCGGGTATCTGGCGGTGCGCTGCCGTAAGCAATTACCGATCAGCCTGCCCGGAACCACGGGCGTGCCGGAACCCTTAACCGGCGGGCGCCTTGCCACGTTGCCCCAGCGCGTTTAATCGTTCTTTCTTTTTTGTTCGCTGGGCTGAAGCGGTCTGGAGGGAAAGGGGGCCGCCCCCATAAAAGCCGGCGGTTAAAGGCCGGGTTCCCAAATCTGTACCAGATCCGCGCCCGCGGCGGCGCATAGCTCCGGCGCTGGAGCCGGGGTGCGCGTTCGTTTGGCCTGTAGATTCCGTTTGATGGATTGCTTTGATAAATCAATGGCATAGCAATAAGCGGCCTTGCCGTCGTTAAAGTAGCCCTCTTTTGTTCCGCAATAGTCAAAGCCCATGGCGTCAATGCCTTTTTGAACGGATATATTGTCTTCATGGGTCAGGAAATGCAGGGTTTTATCTTTACGCTTGGCATTGCGGACGGTGTATTCCACGGCCTCTAATAAGTGCCCTGCGATGCGGTGCCGGCCCATGGTTTTTGTTTTATCGGGATCAACGCCTAAAAACTCCAGATAAAAACCGGTGCCGTCTTCGTGGCTTTTGATGTGACGCAAGTCGGCAAAGCCTGCCAATTCCCCTTTGTCATAGGCAAAGACCGTTAATTTTAACCTCTCTTCTTCCGGGGTTGTGTCTTCGGGCTCCGCTGCCTTGTTATCCTCATAGGAATAAATGGTGTCGGGGAACAGGCGCTGGCACAGGGTCCATAGGTCGTCTATATCCTGTTCGTTGCGTGGGTGCCGCAAAACAACCGGTTTATCCGGGGCGGCCGTCCAGACCCGCACTTGTCTGCGGGAATCCCTGTAATGTTTGTCGTCATAATCCAGCGGCGTGGCCGGAATGGCCGTTTCTTCATAGGTTCTTTCATTTATCTTTTCATAGTTATCGACGGCCACCATGAAATCGCTGATGCCCGTGTGGTTTTGCTCCAGCTCCGCGGCAAAGGCGTTTAACAGGCTTTCCCATTTGTTCGGGGTCATATGTCCCTTTAAATGTTCCAGGGAATCGAAAACCAGTTCCCCTTTTTCACCGCGCCATGCCCAGACGGCGCCAATGATCTGTTGATCCTTGTTTTCAATGCAATAAAACCCGCCATTTTCTGATGCCATGCCATGCTGGGTGGGCATGGACCCGTTTTCATGCAATATGTGTTGGCAGCAATCCGTATAATGCCCCAATATAAAACCGCGAATATCATCTTTTTCCAAAAGGTAGAATTTACCGCCGGGCTTGCCGAATGTTTCGCCATCGATTTTGATATCGGGCAGGTTTTTATCGTGAAATCCGTGCAGCTTCAGTTCGTTCCAGACATCCAGCGTTTGATTGAATTCTTTTTCTGATATTTTCTGATCGATACAGGTTTCGGCAAAATCCGGGTTTTCATGGCCGCGCGAAAAAATTGATATGGCCAGATCACGCCGCGATTGCGCCAGTGAGGGCGGGGTTTCCAATAGATCGGCGTAGGCCGCCAATTTGCCCATTTCGGGCCCGTGTTTTAGAACGGCATCGCCCCATGTTTTTGTATTAAATGTGGTGGTGAGCGGGATGTCCAGTTTTTCTCCCAAATCACTGAAGGGACGATTTTTACTGAAATCTCCCCATTTTTCCAGATAATCCAGCGCCCGGCTTGCGGTGCCGAACAGGCGCGATAATTTGTAAATATTGCTATGAAAGGAAAAAATCCGTTCGGCCGCTGTCTCGTAGGCGTTTAATGCTGCGGCGTCCTCGTCTTGATCCTGATTTTGGTCTTGGTCTTGGTTTGGGCGCTCTTCGTGATCTTCGTCATTTTGTGCAACTTCCGCGGACAGAATTTCGTGTAATGTATTATATGTACTGGTTTTCAGGTCATGGAAGCTGTTGTTGAGCTGGCCCGGGGGCGGGCTCATATGCCGGGCCTGAAGCCATTCATTCCGGCGCTCCGCGATATTTTTGAAATCGTGCGGCATATCCCCTTTAAAATGCTGGATTAGATAATCAGCGCAGTCCCAGTGCTGCAAGTGCAGGGCGAGATAAATATGAAGCTCCAACTTTTCTTGAATGATCGCATCCGGCAGGTCCAGTTCCTCTATCACATAGCGCTCGCCATCGATTTTTCCGGTTGTGGCAACCAGTTCCAAGGCCGTATGCCACGTGTCCGGCAATAAATCCGGCGCGTCCGCCATAATATGACGGGCCATATCCAGATGGCCATTTCCAATGACGCATGGCAGGAAGCGCTCTATGTCGTATTGATCGGAATTTTTTTCCGATTTTAAGAAAACCGGGGCCTTAAAATGGTTTTGAATGGCCTTGTACATCTCCAGCTTGCCATCCTGGGCGGCCGCGCCCATAGATAACTGTATGATATGCGGGTCTGCCTTCTGGTATTCGGCGGCGGCCAGAACGAATTCGGTTTTATCGTTTTTGATGGACTCCCACAGAATAAACCGGTTCATCTCTGGCTTAACATCGTAATGGTCATTCAAATAACGATAGATATGCATGTGACCGGCATCGGCCGCGCCAAAGGTACAAAGGTCCAAAAACGATAAACTATCATCCGCCTGTTCGTCTTCTGCTTCAATTTCCAACAGATATTTAATGCATTCCAGGCTGCCGGCTTTGCTGTTGTATTTATAAAAGATTTCTCCGCCCTGTTCGTGGATAAAGCGCAGGCACCGCACATCGTCCAATTCAAAGGCTGCGTATAATAACGGGTTCGGGGTTTTGTCCATCGGGATCAGGCCGTCATCATGCAATTGTTCGATAATGTCGTGGCGGTTTCCCTGAATCAGGGCTGTAAAGATGTGGTGGGCTTTATACGTTTTGTTTTCCAGCAGGCTGCGGGCTTGTTCATGGCTCCAGTGAATATGTGACAGGTCGGGGGCGGGCTCCGTTTCCTGTTTTTTGCGGATGATCGCGTGATAGCGATCAAGGGCGTCAAGCGCCTTTGCGGCCTTCGTTTCATCCGGGGCGGGGCGCGCGGTATTTTTGACGTGGTCTTCCCCTTGATCGATATGCCATTGTATAATGTCCGCACTGATGGGGGATCCTGCCTTGTGCAGGCGCATGGCCATGGCTTTGACCCGGCCCTTGAACCGGTCATCAAGGGGGCGGCCATCGGCCTCCATCTGGTCGAAAATCTGCTGCGTTATTTTTATCGGTGCAGGTATGTCATTGTCGGAGTGCGGCATATAATAATCACAATAGTAATTGTTTTATGCTTTATACAGTATTTTATATGAAAAATGCAAATTTAAGTTTCGTTGTGTACTGAAAAGAGCGCGCGCCAATCCGCGCGGATGTATTTCCCGCTTGCATTCCGCTGGCGTCCGTGGCTTTTATAAGGCTATGACAACACGAATTCTGGCAGCAAATGATAGATCCATTCAAGAATGCGCAGACTACCTGAAAAAGGGAGAGCTGGTCGCATTTCCGACCGAAACAGTCTATGGGTTGGGCGCAAACGCCCTGAGCAGCAGCGCCGTTGCCAAAATATTCGAGGCCAAGGGCCGCCCGCGGTTTAACCCATTAATCACCCATGTTTTGACCGCGGAGGAAGCCGAAGGCTTTGGCATTATGAACGAAGAGGCGCGAAAACTGGCGCATAATTTCTGGCCCGGGCCGCTGACCATGATTTTGCCGCGCCGCGCCGCCTGTGATCTGTCTGATCTGGTGACGGCAGGGCTAGAAACCGTGGCTATCCGCGTTCCGGCCCACAAAGTCGCGCGGCAGTTGATCAAGGCATGTGGCCTGCCACTGGCCGCCCCCAGCGCCAATGTGTCGGGGCAAGTCAGCCCAACATCCGCCGCCCATGTCAGTGCCAGCCTGCAGGACAAAGTCGGCTTCATTCTAGCCGCAGGGCCCAGCCAGGCCGGGTTGGAATCCACAGTTGTTGATATGAGCGGTGATCGCGCCTTGATTTTGCGCCCCGGCACGATCACGGCCGCCGATATTTCGGCTGTTTTGGGGTATGAAGTCGCCATTGATGATGGTGATCACGATAGCCCAAAATCACCCGGTCAGTTGTTAAAACATTATGCGCCCGGAATCCCGGTGCGGCTGAATGCCGTTGATATAAAAAAAGGCGAGGCCCTGTTGGCGTTTGGGTCTGTCAAATTTATGGGCATTGAAGGCGGCGGCGCGGCCGGTGATATGCCGCCTGAATCGTGCATGAATTTAAGCCCTGAGGGTGATTTATATGAGGCCGCCAGCAATTTATTTGCCATGTTGCGCGCCCTTGATACCCCTGTGCATACCGGGATTGCCGTGATGAATATCCCGGATGTGGGGGTGGGGAATGCGATCAATGATCGGCTGCGCCGCGCCGCAAGGGCTTAAGGTTTTGGCTTGACCGTTAGCCCGGCGGCAGGTCTAATAAGACGATAAAATAGTGGAAGAGTTTATATAACGGACCGTATCGTTTCTATATTATTTAAGCAAGAGGTTACGCACATGGCCATGGACAAAAACAGTATAGTATACAAGGCGCTTCGTTGGGGAAGTTGGCCTTTGTTGTTTGCGGGGTGCATGGGCCTTACCTATTGGGGGGATACCAAGGGTGCGCTGTTTTTATATTTCTTATATGCCTATGTTTTTTTGGGATGCATGCTGGCGGTTTTGGAATATCTGATGCCGCATGAGGCCGAATGGCGCAAAGCCGATGGCCAGACCGCCGCCAATATTTTGCATACGATATCCAGCAAAGTGCCATCGGCCATGTTGTTAAAATATGGCGGATTGATCGGATTGTTCGAAATTTTAAAACCCATTGCAGACCCCTTGGAATATGGTATCTGGCCGCGGAACTGGCCGATATGGGTGCAGGTTATATTGGCCGTGTATGTGGCTGAATTCGGTTTGTATTGGGCCCACCGCCTGGCCCATGAAACCCCGTTTTTGTGGCGTTTCCATGCCATCCACCATAGCGTGAACAGGTTGTGGTTCATTAATACGGGGCGGTTTCATTTCATGGACAGTGTTATAAAGATTATTCCGTCGCTGGGCCTTTTGATTGCGCTGGGCGCCCCGTTGGAGGTGACGCAATGGTTAAGCGCCGTAACGGCCTTTGTCGGGTTAATGACCCATTGCAATGTGGATATGAAATGCGGATATCTGAATTATATTTTTTCAACGCCTGAACTGCACCGCTGGCATCATTCCCGTGATTTGCGTGAAGGCAATCGCAATTATGGCGAGAATATTATTTTATGGGATCAGATATTCGGAACGTATATTAACCCGCAAGACCGCCGCCCGCCCGTGGATATTGGCATGGGCGATTTTATGCCTGATAAATTCTGGCAGCAGTTTTTGTGGCCGTTAATTCCCAATCGCCTGAAGCAGAAAATTGTGCCTGAGTTCGAACCAAAGCCATTTGGGTATGAGGACGATGAAACCCGTCCTGTCATTATTAAGAAATCTAAAACGCTGGGTAATGAAGGTCAGGCGTGACGCAAGATATTTTATACCCCCTGGATGACAAGAGAATATGGGTCGCCGGGCATACGGGGCTGGTTGGTGCCAGTCTTGTTCGGGCCTTGCAGGATAGGGGGATTGAGCCTTTAACGGTGCCGCGGGGCCAACTGGATTTGCGCCGGCAGACAGAAACCCAGGACTGGATCAATGCCCATAAGCCCGATGTGATTATTCTGGCCGCCGCAACAGTGGGCGGTATCGCCGCGAATATGGCGCGCCCCGCAGAATTTATATATGACAATTTAATGATTGAAGCCAATGTCATTCACGGTGCCTATATGGCCGGTGTGGAAAAAATGCTGTGTCTTGGTTCGTCCTGTATTTACCCTAAAGATGCCTTAAACCCGATCACCGAAGATATGCTTTTAAGCGGGGCTTTGGAGCCAAGCAATGCCCCTTATGCGCTGGCGAAAATTGCAGGCATTGAATTGTGTCAAAGTTATCGCCGTCAATATGGCTGTGATTTTATTACGGCGATGCCGTGTAATTTGTATGGCCCGGGGGATAATTTTGATGTGCAAGGCGGGCATGTTATTCCAGCCCTGATGCGCAGAGCCCATGCGGCAAAGCTGAGTGGGGAGAAGGCGCTGGAGGTCTGGGGGACGGGAACGCCGCGCCGTGAATTTTTATATGCGTCTGATCTGGCGCGCGGGCTTTTGACTTTATTGGAGCATTATTCGGGCGCAGATCCGGTAAATATTGGCGCCGGCATTGACATTACAATCGCCGATCTGGCCGCCGCCATTGCCGCCGCCGTCGGGTTTGACGGGGATCTGGTTTTTGATGCGACCAAGCCTGATGGTGTGCACCAAAAGCTGTTGGATAGCAGTGTCATGCGCGGCCTGCGCTGGGCGCCGCAGGTCGGTCTTGCGCAAGGTTTGCAGGAAACCTATCGGTGGTTCCTTGATGAATATGCGTAATTGTTAATGTATTCTCAATGATTCGCCTGATATGCTGAAGGGGATGGACTAAATTCAAAAAAACGGAGCGGGGGGAGTCTTTTCGTGTCATTTGCCTTTCCCGGTCCTGCTTTTATTGGTAGGAGATATAAATTTTGGTAGATCATTTTGACCCGCCGGTTACAGAACAATTACCCGACGCCGCGCCGGAGGAGCGCCGCGTGATTGATGATTGTAACGAGTATTTTAATGCGCAGTTCGGGGCCAAACCATTTTATCTGGAGCCCGGGGAATCTGGTTGCGGTGATAGTATGGGCGAAATGCTGGTGGCCACCATTGGGTCGGGGATTGTTGTGACAATTCATGACCGGGAGCTTGGCATCGGCGGCATGGCGTATCTTTTGATCCCGGATGTTATTTTAGAGGCCTTTCCCAACGTGGACCATCTGGAGCCTGATATTCTTGATAAGGCTTTCAGGCCACTGGACAATTGTATTGCACAGATGAAGCGGATGGGCGCGGGGAAGAACCGCATTCGCATTCGTATTATGGGCGGCACCAGTTATAAGGGCGATGATGTCGATCGTGGCACAAAGAATTACGTGATGGCAAAGGACTATCTGGCGAAGAAAAACCTGGTGGTTATGAGCGAAGATATGAACGGCCCTTATTTGCGCCGCGTTCATTTTTTTCCGCATTCCGGCCGGGCGGTACGCCGCATTTTACGCCGTAAGAGTGACTTTGCCAGTATTCATGAAGATGAAAATAATTTTCAAAACATCTTTGGAAACAGTCCTTAAACCTTAATTTCAGGAGGCGTTAAGCCATGCGTGTACAATCAACCCGGCATTTGTTCATGATTGAACCGGCCTGTTTCTATGCCAATCCGGAAACAATGGATACCAATGTCTATCAGGTTGAAGGCGGGCCGGAGGAAAGCCCGGAGCAGATTTTTCAGCAGGCTTTGGCTGAATTCCGGGCCTACCGGGATGCCCTGATCGGTCATGGGGTTGTGGTCACCACATCGCTAGGTTATGAGGCCTGCCCGGATATGGTTTTTCCCAACTGGATGTCGACCCATCAGGATGGACAATTCTTTTTGTATCCTATGCGCAATAGCAATCGCCGTGCAGAGCGCAGCCCCGAAGCCATTGATGCCTTTCGCGCGGCCTATCCTGATTTTCTGGACTGGACGCATTATGAAGATCAGAATATGTTCCTTGAGAGCACCGCGAGCATCGTCTCAGACCATGTGAACAAAGTTGGTTATGCCGGGCTTTCGGGCCGCACGAACCGTGAATTGGTTGAAAAATGGGGGGCGGTGATGGGCTACGAGATGGAGATTTTCGAGACCGCGTCCCACCGGGATATTCCCGTCTATCACACTGATTTTCTGATGTATATCGGCAGTGCGATGGCCGGGCTTTGCAGCGCCTGTATCATTGAAAAAGACCGCGGGCGCGTGCGCGAACGTTTATCGGCTTCGCATGATCTGGTAGAATTTAGCATGGAACAGTTGCAGGCCAATTGCGGCAATGCCTTAGAGGTGATCGGCACAGGCAATGAAAAAATGCTGACCATGTCGCAATCGGCCTATGATGCCCTGACTGCCGCACAAATTGAGACCATGAAGGCACATTACAAGACAATCATCTGTTCGGATTTAAAAACGCTGGAGCGCTATGGCGGCGGTTCCGCCCGTTGTATGTTAATGGAGATATTCTAAGCCTGCCCCGCATAAAGCGTATAACGTTCGGCCGTTACGGCCCGATTTTGCGCATCGTTAAAAACACCACGTCAGACCCGTAATGAATTTGCCCCGACATCTGGATCTTGTCATCGCCCTTGCGGGACAGTTTCAGATTGGCGACATAGGTTGTGACCTCGCGCGTGGGGGTTCCATCCGGTGCGGTTAACAGGAAATCAATCGCAGAATTGGTCGGATCGGCCACCGATGTCATTTTGACTTCGTTATCATTGAGAATTTCAAAGGTGCTGGTCCATTTACATTTCGCATCATCAATGCGGCTGGTTTTGCCGTCACGAATTTCGGTTTCGCCATCGCTGCGTTTTTCTATCGGGCCCTGATAGCTGGTGGTTGATGTGATGCGGTATTTTCCATCTAAAGGGTTTGTCATGTTGATCCATTCCTTATTAGTTCACCCTAATATCCTACGTCTTATATTTTTAAAATTACTTAAAATTTTCAAAAGTTACATAAATTCTTACATTTTTATGTTTTTTATGCGTTGACGAAGCAGAGGGGCATTGATAATGTCCTGTTCGCATAATTGCGGCTGCGCAAGATATTATAAGAATGACTGTAACAGGCTGGTTTTAATAACTGGGAATATTGACCGAATTACGACCCTTTTTGATGATAGAGCGTCAAGAAAGGGGCGTTAGAGAATTATCAGACCGCATGCGGTTTGATAATCAACGGTCAGCGTTGTTCCTGCTGGCCTGGAATGCATAGGAACCCCACACACGCCTGGAGCCTGATAGAGATTTATCTCTGTCAGGCTTCTTTTTTGTTCGGCGGCGATAGTGATGACAACAGGGCTACGGCTGCGGGGGCTTTTCCAGCCGCTTTGTTCCAGCCGTTTACGTGCCGGATTTGATTAACCCTTCACGGCGCAGCAGTGAATCCGGGTCGGCGTTCCGGCCACGGAAATTCTGATACAATACATTCGGGGGCAGGCTCCCGCCCTTTGAGAGCACATGGTTTTTATAACTTTCCGCGGTTTCACGGTTATATAGCCCCGTTTTTAAAAACAGTTCGAATGTATCGGCATCTAGTACTTCGGCCCATTTATAGCTGTAATATCCGGCGGAATAGCCCCCGGCGAAAATGTGGTTAAAGGCCGTGGATGTGGGGCCGCCCAGGCGGTCAAATAATTTGAAGTCTTGCAGAACCTCATCCTCAAAGGCGGCAACATCATCGACGCGCGCGGGATCAAAGGCATGCCATTGCATATCCAGCATGCCCAGGCTGACCTGCCGCAAGCCGCCCATGCCAACCATAAAGTTTTTGGCCTTTACAATTTTTTCAATCAAATCGGCCGGGATAGTTTCCCCCGTTTTGTAATGCCGGGCGAATAGATCAAGTGTTTCTTTCTCATAGCACCAGTTTTCCTGAACCTGTGAGGGCAATTCGACGAAATCCCACAAGACATTGGTGCCCGCCAGTGATTGATAGGTCACATCGGATAACAGGGCGTGAATGGCGTGGCCCATTTCATGGAATAAGGTTGTGACCTCACCATGGCTGAGCAGTGATGGGCGGTCTTTCGTGGGTTTGGTAAAGTTACAGACAATGGCGATCACCGGGCGCTCAATTTTTCCGCCCAACAGGCCCTGATCGCGGTATGATGTTTTCCAGGCCCCGTCTTTTTTGCCGCTGCGGGGGTGGAAATCACCGTATAGCGTGCCGATAAACGTGCCGTTGGTTTTATCATGTACATCAAAGGCTTTAACATCGTCATGCCAAAGGGGGTAGTCCTTGTTGGGGGTGAAGGTCAGATTGAATAATTTGGTAAAATGTTCAAAGCAGCCATTTAAGACGTTATCCAGCGGGAAGTAGGGGCGTAAGTCTTCGGATGAAAAATTAAAAAGTTTTTGTTTTAGTTTTTCGCTGTAATAGGTGGCATCCCAAGGTTTCAGGTCATCGAGGCCATGTTCGTCTTTGGCGAAGGCTTTTAAATCGGCCAGATCTTTTTCTGCTGCCGGTTTATAGGCGGTTTTTAGCTTGTCCAAAAATTTAAGTACGGTGTCCGGCGTTTCGGCCATGCGGCGTTCCAGAACATAATGCGCATGGGTTTTAAAGCCCAGTAAGTTGGCGCGTTCATGCCGAAGCCGCGCTATTTTTTTGCAATTCTCGGCGTTGTCATATGGGTCCGATCCATCGTCCGACCAGGCGCGTGTGGCCATGGCGCGCCATATTTTTTCCCGGATATCACGGTTATCGGCGTATTGTATTACCGGAAGGTAGCTGGGGAAGTCCAGCGTGAACAGGTAATGTCCGGTATGGCCCTTTTCCTCGGCCGCCATTTTTGCGGCTTCGATGGCGCCTTCGGGGATGCCTGATAAATCTTTTTCATCTTTGATGATCAGCTCAAAGGCCTCCATTGATTTTTTGGCATTGTTCATGAATTGCGGACCAAGAATGGAACTTTCCTGAGAGATTTCACGGAAGCGTTTCTTTTTTTCCTCATCCAGTAAGGCGCCGGAACGCACAAAGCCTTTATAGGAATTATCCAGCAGGGTTTTTTGTTCTTCGGTTAAATCCAGTTCGTCTTTGGCGTCATAAACGGCCTTCACGCGGGCAAATAATTTTTCATCCAGCATAATGTCGTTGGAAAACTCTGCCGAGACAGGGCCTACTTTTTCTGCGATTTCATGCAATTTATCCCCACCGACTGCCGAAAGCTGGTTGTAAAAGATGCTCATGGCTTGATCCAGTTTTTCGGACGATGTCTCAAGCGCGACGATGGTGTTTTCAAAACTGGGGGGGCTTTCTTGATCACGGATGGTCTCTATATTTTTGCGTGCGTCCTTGATGGCGGTTTCGATGGCGGGCAAATAATCATCGTCCGTTATTTTATCAAAAGCAGGGGCATGATTAGGCAGGGAGGAGATTTCTAAGAGAGCATCAATCGACATTGTTAAGACAAACCTTTCAAATTATTACTCTATCCAATATATAGGAGATTATGAGCCAGACAAGTATGAAGGGCGCGCCGCGTTCAAAAGAATTTGATGATGTGTATTTTTCGGTGGCCGATGGGCTGGCCGAGACGCGGTTTGTTTTTCTGGAGCGAAATGACCTGCCTGAGCGGTTTTTGGGCCGGAATGAGTTTACGATTTTTGAAACCGGTTTCGGAACGGGGTTAAATTTTCTGGCAACCTGGCAATTATTTAAGGCCCATGCGACGGTGGGGCAGCGCCTGCATTTTATCTCGGTGGAGAAGTACCCGCTGAGTGCTTTACAGATCCAAAGCTATCTGCACCCCTTTGCGCATGAATTTCCGGATTTATTACCGGCATTGGTGAAGGGCTACCCTGACCCTGTTTCCGGGCGGCATGATATTGCCATTGATGATCATGTGCGTCTTAGTCTGTGTATCGGGGATATGAATGACATTATCCCGGCGGTGAGTGAGCAAATCGATTGCTGGTTTTTGGACGGGTTTAAGCCGTCGACCAATCCTGAAATGTGGAGCCCGACTTTATTTTCCAATATGGCGCGATTGTCAAAAACGGGGGCGCGTTTTTCAACATTTACGGCCGCTGGTTTTGTGAAGCGCGGGCTGCGTGAGGTTGGCTTTGAGGTGCAAAAAATGCGTGGTTTTGGTACCAAGCGGGATATGCTGGTGGGGGAGTTTAGGGGCTGTGAATAACCCGGGAAAAGTAGCGATTATTGGCGGAGGCCTGGCTGGCTCTGCTTTGGCGCATCAGTGCAAACAAAACGGAGCGTATCCAATTATATTTGAGCGTGAAAATGCCCTTGCCCGCGCGGCGTCCGGTAACGATACGGGGCTGGTTAGCCCAAGAATTAGTGCGGAAATGGATCGCTATGCACACTATTTTTCCATTGGCTTTCAGTCGGTTGTTCGGCTTTTTTCAGATATTACACAGGACGGCGCTGCGGATGTGGCGTGGAATCAATGCGGCACCATGCATCTGGTGGTGGATGACCGAAAGAAAAAGCAGTTTGAAAAATGCGTCAAAAACTGGGGATGGGATAAAAAAGATATGCACATCCTTTCGAAAGAAGACGTATCGAAACAGGCGGGAATTGCCCTTAATCATGATGCCTTGTTTTTGCCGTTGAGTGGTAACATATCGCCGCGAAAATTATGTGCCTATTATGCCCGGGATGCGCAGTTGCATTTAGGGCAGGATATTGGTGATCACATGTTGGGGGATTTGGACGCCGATATCATTGTTCTGGCCTGCGCCAATGGCCTGAATAATTTTGAACTGGCGCGGCATATTCCCTTTGGTGCGGTGCGCGGGCAGGTAACGCAGGTGCGCGGCGGTCAATTGTCGGCCTCTTTGCGGTGCAATTTAAATTATGCCGGCTATTGCACGCCTGCCAATGAAGACGGACTTCACATGATCGGCGCCACGTTTCAGCGCTGGCTTGGGCATACGGATATTATTGCACAGGATGATCTGGATAATATCGATGCCTTGCGCGCGGTTGCCCCTGATATGGCGGGTGGCCTGCGTATTGCCGGGCACCGGGCGGGATTACGTTGCAGTGTGAGAGATTACTTTCCGGTCGTGGGGCATTTGGGGCGTATCGGCGGGAAAGATGTTTATATCTCTGGCGGGCATGGGTCGCATGGTATCATCAGTTCGCATATGGCCGCCCGCGTTATTATAGATGAAATTATGGGCCGTGAGCCTGCCTTGCCTGAGGCAACATTGCGCGCTTTAAGTCCGCATCGTTTCTTGTGAACAAATTCTACGATATATGTATGTAACTGGGCCTAATAATGATAAATTGCCTTTCATGACTGGTTTTATGGACATTGATAATCTGGTTCCCGCCTTTTTAATTCTCGTCGCGTTTTGCGCGGTTGTGGGGGGAATACCGCTGGCCCGTCTGGCGGCCATGCGCGTGGGCCTGACCGATAAACCGGGTGGGCGTAAGACACATGACGACGAAATCCCTCTGGTGGGCGGTCTGGTTATTTTCCCAATCTACATGGTGGTGGGGCATTTTGCCGGAATGGATTTTGCGAGTTATTGGCCGTTATATCTGTCGCTGTGTTTGGTTTTGGTCACCGGCGCTCTGGATGATATGTATCATGTCGGGGCGTGGGTTCGCTTTTTTGTGCAAATTGTTGCGGCCACTGTGATTGTGATTGTTGGCGATGCGCGGCTTTATCATCTGGGCGATTTGTTCGGCTTTGGTAATTTGGGGCTGGGGTTTATGTCGATCCCGTTTTCAATTATTGCTGTGACCTTGTTTGTTAACGCCATTAATTTGATGGATGGTCTGGATGGGTTGGCCGCGGGTAAAAGTGCGATTGTTCTGGGGTGGTTGATGCTCTCTTGTGCGATTGTCGGGGCCTGGGCGCCGTTTTTTCATATGGCAATTTTGATGGCCTGTCTTATCGGGTTTTTGTTTTATAATATGCGCCACCCGTTCCGTTCAAAGGCGTCCATTTTTCTGGGTGATGCCGGTTCGCTCGGGCTGGGGCTTGTGCTGGCCTGGTATTGTATCGGTCTTGCGCATGAGCCCGACCCGATTGTTGTGCCGATTATGATTGCCTGGATTATCGCCTTGCCTGTTATTGATGCATGCGGCCAATTTTACCGCCGCGTAAAAGAGGGAAAGCACCCGTTTGAACCCGACCGCGGGCATTTTCATCATCACTTTATTCACGCCGGCATTCCGGTTGGGCATTCAACTGTCTTGATTTTGATTTGGGGGTTTGTACTTGGCGGGATCGGGTATTTCGGTATCTTTTTCGGGGTGCCCCAGCCTGTATTGACCCTAGGCTGGATAATTCTGCTGTTTTCGCATATGGCGATTTCCTATAAGCCGCGCGTGTTTATCGCCTTTTTGTCGCGGTTCGGCGCCAAGCCCGAGGATTTGGGCATTGAAGAAGCCGCCGCCCCTAAATCGCAGGCGGACAATAATCGATAATCAAACAGACGGGCGGGGGTGCTGCCGGGTGAGTGCTGTCAGATGGGCTACCAAGATGTGCGCAGGAGCGCTTGAGATGCGTTTAAAGGTCCGGCGCCGCTTTGTATTTTAAGCCAGTAAATGCATGCTTTGCGCGCCAATCCATTTCATCACATCCAGCGCCGTTTGATTAACGGCCATAGAGCAGATGGAAACAAATGCTGCCAGTTCCATGGGGATGCGTAAAACATGGGCCGCCATAAACGCCGTATAGGCATAAGAATACAGCGTAAAGCAGACCATCATAGGGTAAACCTCAGACCATTCGTAATGCCCGCCCATAAAGCCGAGCGAAAGAGGTAACATCAAAACCGCGGCCGGAATAACCAACCAGTTATTGGCGGTAATAAAGCGGCAATAGCTGCTCATCCGGTTCATGTTTTTGGCCATGAAATACATAATGGTGCAGAAAACGGCCAGATATAACACAACGCGCAAGCCATAGATTAATGCCAGAACCTGCATGGCGTTCATGCTAAGATTGCTATCCGGGTGCGCCGCAATCATGGTCATGATGGATAGTGGTAAAATTAGAAAAGGAATAATGAATGAGCGTTTCATGCCGATATAGCTGACGGAAAATCGCTCGGCCCCCTGTTTCATAAACAAGGCAGTTTCCAGACAGGCCAGCAGGTTGCGCTTGATATAAAAAGGTTTGGGGGGCTGATGTTTATTGATCATTCTGGTCCTTTTAAAATGGTATATTTTTCTGTCTTTACTATGGTGGGAATGTTTTAATTTTTCTTTAAATTCTACCGTTTTTAGAAAATATTTACAAAAATGCATTATTATGAAAATCGTGCGTATTGCTGCATTCCATCCGGATATGTGGACAAAACGCGCTTTATTCGCCAGCATGGTTGACGAATCCCTCCAAGTCTAAAAAACTGGACTCATCAATAATTTTTAGGTTCTTAAAAATGTCCCAGAAACTCATTCTTACGCTTACGGCTTGTTCATTGGTTGCTTTAAGTACGGCTTGTTCCCCCCTTAGTGATGATTCTTATGACAGCGCTGGGGCAATCGGAAGCCGTGCGGACACGACCGAGGATATTCTGGCGGCGAAAGGCAGCTGGACCATGGTTGAAGACCGTGAAATGGCCGGGGACCCTGTTAATTTGCACAGCACCGCCCGCAAGCAGGTAAACCCGTCCAATAAAACCAAGCGCCAGTTTATCCCGAAGGAACGTTTGGCCAATGTCCGCGGTGCGAAAGGGCAGGAAGATGTCCATTTCCGTTTGGTGCGGATTGAACGTCAGGTTAATGAACTGCGCAATGATTTTGATAAATTATTGCCGCCGCTGTCTGATTTGATCGTTGCGGATAAGGAACTGGATCAAACGATTGCGGAAATTACGGCTCGTCCGAAGCATAAACCACCTGTGCCGAAGATGCCGGTTTATAACGATACCGGAACGCCGAGTGAGACCTTGCTGGATTCGACCAGAACGGCCAAGGCTCCGGTGGCGTTAAAACCATTGGGTCAAACGGCGCAGGCACCAGCCACGGCGCAAAATGATAGTTCGGTCAAGGCGAAACCGAAAATGGCCTCGGATCCGGCGCCAACGCAGGGCGGGTCTGTCGTTAAGAATATACGTCTTGGTGAACATCCGGGAAAAACCCGTCTGGTTCTGGATTTAACAGGTGAAACCAAATACCGCATGGATTTGGATAATGATGAGCATCTGCTGCTGATTGAATTAAGCGATGCCGGGTGGTCTGCCGCCGGACAAAAATTGATGAACCATCCTTTGATTAAGGGCTATACAACCCAGAAATCGCCGGATGGAGGCACAATTTTGGCATTGGAGCTGAAAAAGTCAGCCAAAATTATTGGGTCTTCGGCTTTGAAGCCTAATTCCAAATACGGTAACCGAATTTATCTTGATCTGGCCGCTACAACCTAAGTGAAGCGCATTAAAAACTTTGGGCACGCAGGCGGTATAGATCTGCCTGCGTATTTTCTGCCGGTTTTATTTATATCTGCGTTATTTGTCTTGTTTTATTCATGTTTGGCTTTGACCCATTTATCCATGATGGCGGCCGCTGTCAGGTCGCCGCTGACATTGACCGTTGTGCGGCACATATCCAGAATGCGGTCTACGCCAATAATCAGGGCGATCCCCTCTGGCGGCACGCCAAGGCCGCTCAGGATTGTGGCTAGCACAACCAGGCCAACCCCGGGGGTGGCCGGTGTGCCGATGGAGGCACCGACGGTGGTTACCAATAGAAGAATGGTTTCGCTCAGGCTCAGGTCTATGCCGAAAACCTGACAGAGGAATATGGCCGCCACCCCTTGATACAGCGCTGTTCCGTCCATGTTGATTGTGGCGCCAAGCGGGATAACAAAGCGGGCAATTTCGGGCCGGAGCCTGAGCTTGTCTTCGGCGGCCTCGATCGAGAATGGCATTGTTGCCGCGGAAGAGGAGGTGGAAAAAGCCAGCAGCTGAACCTCTTTAATGCCCAAAAGGAAATCACGGATGCGTAAGTTGCTAAAGGCGCCAATCAAAGCGCAGTAAACCGCGAGCATGGCCGCCAGTCCTAATAAAACAGTCAATGAATAGACCGCGACACTACCAAGTGCGTCCAGGCCGGTTTTGATGGTAATATCGGCCAGTAAACCAAATACGGCATATGGGGCAATGGCCATGGCCCAGCTTATGATTTTCATGGAAATGACCTGACCTGATATACAGAGATCTTTCATGGGCTTGGCCGCGCTGGAAGGGATGGTAATCATGGCGACGCCCAACAAGATTGAGGCAATAACAATTTGCAGCATATTCCGGTCCACTTGCGCTTTGGCGGGGTTTTCGGGGATTATATTGCCAATGCGCTGCGGGATGGTTAGATCGTCAAACCGTTTGTCCGGCACGGAATTTTGACCGGTGTTGATGGTGTTTTCAATCACGATGGTATCGAGCATCAGACCCGGTTTAATGATATTGACCAGGCTGAGGCCGATTGTGATGGATATGGCCGTTGTTAAAATGAAATACGGCACAATGCGCAGGCCGATTTTTTTCAGAAAATCCATAGATCCGCTTTCGGCAATTCCCAGCACGATGGAGCAGACAATCAAGGGGATAATAACCATTTTAATCAGGCCGAGGAATAAAAGACCGGGCAGGCCCAGCCATTCCCCCAGCGCCATTGCCTGATCACCATCGATGATGGCCACGCCTTCGGGGGACAGGACGAATCCGGTGATGATACCCAGCGCCATACCGATCAGGATTTTTAGCCATAGCTTCTGATCCATAATATGTTGCGTTGAATCGTGAAGGCTTTTGCCGCGTGGGCTTTCTTGTTGTTGTGTCATATCTGGTTTGATCCCCTGTTAAACTGCTCTTTTATCATACGCATATGACAGGGCTTAGAAAACCTGCTGTTTGGAAAGTTTTTAATTTATAGAGGTATTTTGCGAAGGGTTCCAAGGGCCGCGCCGTATTATAGACATTCAACATGATAAAATAGGAAAGGTTTAATAATGAAAAAATTACTTGCAATAACGGCTTTGGCTTTAGTATTTAGTGCTCCAGCAATGGCAGAAGGCGGCCCAAAACATGACCGTGGGCAAAAGATGTTCCAGAAACTGGATCTGGATAATAATGGTGAAATTTCGCGTGAAGAGTTCATGAGCCATCATGAGAAGAAATTTACCGAGATGGATGCCGATTCCAGTGGTGCGGTCACCAAAGATGAGGCCGCCGCCGCCAAAGAGAAATGGAAGAAAAAAATGCAGGAGCACCGTGCCAAGCATAAAAAAGGGCAAGGCAAGGGGGATGCAGACTAAATAATGCTCACCCAACGCATTTTGGAAGTTATAGTTTGGAAAACTTTGACACTATAAGCGATGAAGATTTGATGCGCCGTATTCAAAATGGCGATCACCAAGCCTTTGCAGCCTTGGTACGCAGGCATAGCCAGATGTTCTATGCCTGCGCTTACCGCGTGTCGGGAAATCAGGAAGAGGCCGAGGATGCCGTTCAGGACGCATTTTTAAAGCTGTGGAGTAAGCCGGAGCTTTGGAAAGAGGGACGCGGCGCAAAATTTACCACGTGGTTCTACCGGGTTGTCGTGAACAGTGCGACGGATAGATTACGCACACAGCGCCGCCGCAGAAGTGCCGGTGATGCCCCGCTGGATTACGTGCCCGAAGATGGCCCCGCTCAGGATGAGAAAATCCAGGCCGGTCAGGAACACAGCGCATTGGAAGGGGCCATACAGGCCTTGCCGGAACGGCAAAAGCTGGCGCTGAATTTGTGTTTTTATGAAGGCTTAAGTAATAAAGAGGCCGCCGATACGCTTGGCGTAGGGCTGAAGGCGCTGGAATCACTGTTGATGCGTGCCAAAAGCGGCTTAAAGCAGACCTTGGCCGAGCAAGGAATTTTGGAGAAGGATAAAAAATATGGATAAGCACAGCACGAATGACAGGGATTTTGAGGATATGTTGAAACAGCGGTATATACCGGCCCCGTCCAGCAATCTGGCAGAGCGGATTATAGAGGCGTCTTTTATGCATAAACGACAGGGGCGTAGCGGGATAGATTTAATCTGGCACAGCTTTTGGGATGCTTTTATGCTGCCTAGACCAGCCTATGTGATGGCGGTTATTTTTGCGCTGGGTTTGTTTATGGGGGTCTACGCGGATTTTGTGACCGGGATCGATAGCTATAGCAACGCCCTGACCGCGCTGGTTTTTACCGCCCATGACATTACGGAAGGAGATTGGTTATGAGTCTGGATAATAAAGCCATGAAAGTAATGTTCACCATATCGGTGATTTTAAATGTATTGGCCCTGGGCGCCGCAGGCGGCATGGTTTATAAGCAATGGAGTCATGCCCCATACCGCGCCTTGTCATCGGAAATGAGCCCGGAAGGCCATAATATTGTTGCGCGCACCATGCAAACGGCTTTCAAGGAAGGGCGCGGCGACATGAAAAAGGCGCGGGCCATTAAAAAGCAAATCAGCCAGATTTTGAGCGCCAAGGATTTTGATGCCGAAGCCTTTGATGCAAAAGCCGAAACATTGCACAAGATTATGAGCAATATGGGTAAGCGCCGGATCGATGTGACCAGAGATTTGGCCGCCGATTTATCGCAAGCCGATCGTAAGGTTCTTGCCGAACGTTTTGAAAAGGGCTTTCATGGTCATGATAAAAAAAGCCGAAAAAAGAAGCCCCATGCCTTTATGAAAGAAGATCAGGACCGTATTAAAAAAGGGGTGCGCCCACTGAGTGGCCCTGATTTACCCGATGATATGCCGCCGCCGCCGAGTGGCCGTTAAAGCCATTATTCCTGCGGCCAGATCAGCGGTAAATCCCCCTCTGCCCACGGGGGGTATTTGGTCATGATGGCGGCAAAGATGTCACTGTTTAAATGTGTGTCTAACCATTGTTGCAATGCCGGATAAGGTAGCGCATCAAACCAGCCGCGATCGACATTGGCACATTGCCGGATAAAAGGAAAAATGGCCATATCGGTCAAGGTTATATGGGGCGCGCTTAAGTATCTGTTGCCGGTTAGATGTTGATTTAACGTTTTGAAAAAATCCTCGCATTGGCCGCGTGCGCCGGAGCAATCTTCATCCGGGTAGCGTCCGGGATATTTGTAACGGTCGAGTGCCTTTTTAAATATGTGATCATTGGTATCAATCAAGCCCTTATTATGGTGAGGCAGCCATCCATCCGGGTCATTTTCAGCCAGGGCATGATGCATGATATCAAGGCTTTCATCAATGACGTGGCCCTTGGCGGTGATCAAAACCGGAACGGTGCCTTTGGGGGAAGCCTTTATCATGCTGGCGGGTTTATCGCGCAGAACAATTTCGCGCAGTTCCAGCTTTATGCCGGCATAATACAGCGCGAGCCGGGCCCGCATGGCATAGGGGCAGCGACGAAAAGAATACAGTACGGGCAGGGTGTTTTGCGGTTCCTGGTTGGTCATACCTTATACGGTATCACGAATCTCAAAACTTTTCAGGTCTTCATCAACCCCATCGGAGACCTCAATCGCCGCCACTTTTGATGCGGCCGGGCCCTTGTATAAAAGTGAGATAAATTTTTGTATCTGGTCTTCATCACCGGTGACAACCGCCTCTACGCTGCGGTCTTTGCGCAGGTTACGTATCCATCCGGTTAAGTTCATTTTCTGCCCGATTTCCTGAGCCCACGCGCGATATCCCACGCCCTGAACGGTGCCGTGAATGCGTAAGTATTTAGTTTCGTGTTTCACTGTTTTTGTTTTCCAGGGATTTTGCGTAGTGATTTTCGTAGTAATGCTGGCGCTGGCGGAGCATGGCGGCGCGCTCATCGGTTAAATCCTGAATACAATGCAGGCAAGATACGCCCTGTTCATAGCTGGGCAACTCTGTTTCGGCTTTTGAAAGGGGCTCCCGGCAGGCGTGACAAATTGTCCACTCCCCTTCTTTTAAGCCGTGACCGACGGCGACGCGCTTATCGAAAACGAAACAATCACCCTTCCATTTGCTTTGGTCGGCGGGAATGGTTTCCAGATATTTCAAAATACCGCCTTTCAGGTGGTAAACATTTTCGAACCCATGGGCGAGCATATAGGCGCTGGCCTTTTCACAACGAATGCCACCGGTGCAGAACATGGCCACCTTTTTATGTTTCGCCGGGTCCAGATTCTGTTCCACCCAGTCAGGGAATTCGGTGAAAATTTTCATGTTGGGGTCAATCGCGCCGTCAAATATCCCGACTTTGGTTTCGTAATCATTGCGGGTATCGACCAAAAGCACTTCGGGGTCATTGATAAGGTCATTCCAGTCTTCCGGGCTTACGTACTGGCCAACCTGTTGATTGGGGTCTGCCTCGGGTTTACGCAGTGTGATCAATTCTTTCTTGGGGCGGACTTTGAATTTGTTGAACGGGCGCTCACTGGCGTGTGAATATTTGAATTCACCGATGGTGTTGCCTGATTGTAAAATTTGCAGGCGGTCATCCAGAAACGCGATGATTTTATCCATATCATCGGGATGGGCGCCAATTGTGCCGTTTATGCCCTCTGGCGCCAATAACAAAGTCCCGCAGATCGAGGGGACATTGGCCTCGCAAAAGGCGTATATATCGCTGCGCAGGGACTCGATATCCGTTATGGGGGTGAATTTATAAAGGGCTGCAACTTTGTATGACATCGTTCAGATTCCGGTATTTGTATTGGGTTAGGGCCATTTTATAAGTCTGTTTGCATTTGTTTGCAACTGTAATCGAACCAGCGCGGCTGGGCTATGTCTCCAGATTGTTTGTTGCTGGCGGCGCGCCGCCCTGATGAAGGCGGGCGGGTAAAGCGTGCTGTTCATAGGCCTGCAGGCGCTTGGCCACATGCTGTAACAGATCCTGATTATCCTTTATAAAATTCATTGCCGGCTGGAAGGGGGATGATTTTTGACTGAAATCCTTGACGCATAATGTGAATCCGATGGGTTTATCGCTTTCATGCAGCAAGATATCTTGCGCGGTATCAAAGGCTTCAAGGTCTTCTTCGGTCATGAAATCGGTGCGCTTGCTATTGCGGAAGGTGTTGGTAATGATGGCGTCCAGATCAAAGCCTAAGTCTATTTCTGTGTCTATTCCCTTGTCTTCTTGCTTGTCTTGCGCTTCTGCTACGCTCCGCCTGATATTAAGTTTGGCCTGCATGATATCGTGAAAACATTCACGCAGGTTTTCAATTTCTTTCGGGCCGGGGGTTGATGCCCCGCTGAATAAATTTCTTAATAGTGTTTTCATTGTATGTTTGCCCGTTTTGTTTGCGTGTTTGTCTTAGTCTTAGTCTTAGTCTTAGTCTGACTGGGGCTCACGATAGCGAGTTATTATGTCTTTTGCAACTTTTGAATATGGTCGGCCAGCAACTGGTATTCCCGCGCGTGCGGAGAGGTTTTGCGCCAGGCCAGGCCGATTTGCCGTGTCGGTTTCGGGCTTTTGAATTCCAATATATCGATATTGGCAGGCAGCGTCCCGGCCTCTGCCGCCATTTTCGGCAAAAGCGTCACCCCGTATCCGTGATTGATCATTTGAATCAATGTGGGCAGGGATGTTGCGCTAAAGGTTCGTTTTTGTGCTGTTTTTTGCAGCTTGCATGCTTGTAAGGCATGATCGCGCAAGCAATGCCCATCTTCCAGCAAGAGAACAGATTTATCATCCAGAAAATCCAGTGAAACACTCTGTTTTTTATAACGGTTATGCGGCGCTGCGATGACAAAGGGTTCTTCGAACAGGATATGGTGCTCTATATCCTGTGTTGCATGGGGAAAGGCCATTAACAAAATGTCCAGTTTGCGGCGCATGAGCTGTTCAATCAGGCGTTCTGTGAGATCCTCATGCAGTTCAATGTTCAGACCGGGAAAATCCTGTTGCAGCGAGGGCAAAATACGGGGCAGCATATAGGGGGCGATGGTCGGTATGACCCCCAGCCGAAGCGTGCCGGTCAGCGGTTCTTCCTGGTTTTTGGCCAGCATAACAAGTTCGTCAACCTGGTTGCTGATTTTAAGGGCCTGTTCGAAAATATCCTCCCCCAAGGGCGTTAATATAATATCCCGCGAGGACCTGTCTACAAGGATATGGCCAAGGGTGTTTTCCAGCTCTTTGATGCCGGCGCTTAAGGTGGATTGCGTTACAAAGCAATGCTCTGCCGCTTTGCTGAAAGATCCTTCCTGTTTTAGGGCGATCAGGTAATCAAGTTGTTTTAAAGTTGGACGCATAATTATCGATAATAATATTATTATCGTGCAGTGTCTATCGATTTTATAAATAGTATATAGCGGAAATTATTGTTTTATTTTATGCCCGAATCTGTGCCATAACGGAAGAAACGATACAAATAACCGATTAACCAAAATGGAGAGTAGATATGTTAAGCATCGGCGATAAACTGCCTGAATTCAAAATTACAGGTGTTAAACCAAAATTCATGAAGCATGAAGAAAACGGGCAAAGCGCGTTTGAAACAATCACGCAGGACAGTTTTGAAGGGAAGTGGAAAGTTATCTATTTCTATCCGAAGGACTTCACATTTGTCTGCCCGACCGAGATTGTTGAATTTGCAAAATTGAACGAAGAGTTTGAAGACCGCGATGCGGTTGTTCTGGGCGGTTCAACAGATAACGAATTTTCTAAACTGGCATGGCGCCGTGAACATCCTGATCTGGAGAAACTCGACCAGTGGTCATTTGCCGATACAACAGGATCATTGATTGACGGACTTGGCGTACGTGAATTAAACGAAGGCGTTGCCCTGCGCGCGACTTTCATTGTTGATCCGCATAATGTTATTCAACATGTTTCTGTTAATGGCCTGAATGTCGGCCGCAACCCAAAGGAAACTTTACGCATACTTGATGCGTTGCAATCCGATGAGTTGTGCCCGTGTAATCGCCCGGTTGGTGGTGACACAATCGACACCAGCGCAATTGCCGGAGAGATGAAAACGGCCGCATAATCAATGTAAGGGAAAGGGCGGCATTTGGGGGCGCTTTACCGCTCCAGCCGCCTTTTTTGTCACTAATTTTAAGGAGAAACTTTATGTCATTAGATAATCTAAAATCCCAAATTCCAGCTTACGCCAAAGATATCAAACTGAATTTGTCGTCGCTGGCCAATGAAGACACATTAACCCCGCAACAGCTTTGGGGCACGTTTTTTGCTTCGGCGTTGGCCTCAGGCAATGCGGAAGTCATTAAGCAAATAGAGGCCGAAGCCGCAGATAATTTATCTGCCGAAGCCTATGACGCCGCCAAAGCCGCCGCCGCCATTATGGGCATGAACAATATTTATTATCGTTTTGCCCATTTGGCCAGCAATAAAGAATACAGCACAATGCCGGCCAAGTTACGTATGAACATTATTGGTAACCCGGGCGTTGAAAAGGCGGATTTTGAATTGTGGTCTTTGGCGGTGTCTGCCATTAATGGCTGCGGTATGTGTATTGATGCCCATGAAGCAGAACTAAGAAAACATGGCCTTACCAGCAGTGATATTCAGGCCGCTGTGCGTATTGCCTCTGTTGTGCATGCCGCGGCGGCTGTCCTTGATGGCGAGCTTGCCCTGAATAGCGCAAATCTTGCCGCCGCCGCTTGATATTGCTGAGTTATCGGCGAGACTGATCGTCGTGTTTTAATATATGCCCTTCGCCCTTATATTGGGGCGGGGGGCTTTTTTATGCCGCTGGCTAAAGAGGGCGGAAAGGGGCCGTGGATACGACATGGCCCTTACTTTTATTATGATTGCGCTGCTTGATCCTCAGGGTCTGCTGATTCTTTTGCAGGCACTTTTTTCTTTGGTTTTTTGGGTTTGGGCGCGGTATCCGGGGGGACGTCGTGCACAAATACCTCGCGGTGCGGATAAGGAATTTGGATATTGTTCTTTTTCAATCCTTTCCAAAGTTCCATCATGACCTGACCTTTTACATTGGTGATGCCTTGTTCGGCATCCTTGATCCAGAATCGAAGCCGGAAATTAACCGAAGAGTCTCCGAATTCGGTCATCCAGCAGACGGGCTCCCGGAATGAAACCACGCGCTCGGGCTGTTTTGCGGCATCAATGGCAATGTCCACAACCTGTTCCATGTCGGAGTTGTAATGCACCCCGAAATCCAGTGAGACACGAATAAGGGAATTGCCGTGGCTCCAGTTAACAACGCGTTGGGTGATAAAATCTTCATTGGGTATCAGCACCGATTTGTTGTCGCGGGTGATGATTTCAGTGTAACGCGCGGCCATTTCATTGACCCAGCCAAAAGTGGCCATATCCGGCAGTTCAATCACATCACCGGGTTTGATGGACCTGTCCATCAGCAAAAGCATGCCGGAAAATAAATTGGATATCCCTTTTTGCAAACCAAAACCGATACCAAGACCGACGGCACCGCCGAATACGGCGAACAACGATAAATCAATACCGGCACTGGTGATGCCGATAAACAGGGCAACAACAATTAAGGTTACGCGGATGACTTTGGCAATCAGCACTTGCGAAGACCGTGTCAGGCCCTTTGATTTAAAGACGCGGCTTTCCGCAAATCCGGATACAAAAATCGCCAGATAGAGCAGTATAAAGATCGATAGCGCGCCTTTAATAACGGCAAGGGCGGACAGGCGAAATTCACCAATAGTAAACCCAATACCATCCAGCGTGCTGGTCGTTTCATCCAGAACGCCGAAAATACTGAGCGCCAGTACGGTCCAGATTGTGACGGCGAAAATATTTCGGACCCAGGTGTTTTCGATAAACAATACGGCGGCGCGAATAATAATCCATGCCAGTAAAACCTTCATCAGGCCAATGTTAAAGGTAATATCCATGGCCCCGGCAAAGTCAGAGGCAATGACCGTGGTGCCGATGAATATCAGAATAAGCGTTAAGGAAGGGAAAACCAGTTTACGCAGGTTATTGGTGATGTGTTTGACGCGCACCGGCCAGTTTGAATTTTCGATGGCGTTGATTAACCTGCGGCGAATAAAGGTATAGATGAAGGCCCCAATCAGGGCGGACACGCCGACGACAACCAGCTCAATTAACGCGCCATTGTCCCATAGTTCTTTTTGCACCCAGGCATGAACGCTTGCCCAGATTTCAGAAAGGTCTAAATTTTTTATGCTTAAATTTTTGAACATAGAATCAAGATATAGGATTTTGGATGAGAGTCAAAGTGCGGCAGGTATTGTCCCTTGTTTATGCAGTGTTACATTAAGCATTCTGATGACGGATATAATATAGATAGAAAGGCTTAGAACGATGACATTGGAATATCTTCATACAATGGTACGGGTGAAAGATCTGGATGAATCTCTTGAATTCTACTGTAATAAAATGGGACTGGTTGAAACCAGCCGTATGGAAAACGAATCAGGGCGCTTTACTCTGGTCTTTCTGGCGGCCCCGCATGATGAGGCGCGGGCAAAAGATAACAAAGCCCCTTTATTGGAACTGACCTATAACTGGCCGGATGAAAACGGAGACCAGGAAGAATATTCGGGCGGCCGTAATTTCGGGCATCTGGCCTACCGCGTTGATCATATTTATGATTATTGTCAGGCATTAATGGATAAAGGAATTACCATCAACCGCCCGCCGCGTGATGGATATATGGCTTTTTTCAAATCACCGGACGGCATTTCGATTGAGTTGTTGCAAAAAGGTGAAAAGCTGGAACCAGCGGAGCCTTGGGCATCCATGGACAATACAGGAAGCTGGTAATAAAAAAGGGCGCTTCGGGTTTTGATGCGCCCCTTATTATTGTTGGCCGTGTATTGGCAATTATGCACTAATCAGGCGAACGGCCTCGGCCGGGTAGTCTTCACGGAAATCCCCGTCCAGGTCCTGTGAGTGGGACATCAGACGGAAAAAGACCGGGCCGCACAAAATGTCGACCGTCATTTTAGGGTCCATTTGCTTGCGGAATTCCCCGTCTTCCTGGCCTTGTTGAACGCTGTATTCGATGGCGTCGATCAACGGGGCCAGAAAGTTCTGTTCAAAGATTTCCTTGGCTTTGTCATCGGCCTGCGCTTCGCTGAACAGCTGGGCGATGATCTCGCCGTTTTTGCTATCCAGCAGGTGGATGAGCTTGTCCAGCTGCATCCGCACCGCGTCCGCATTATTGGATGGGGTCGGCAGAGGCTTTTGCAGGCCGGGCTGGCTCATCAATGCGTCCATCACCACGGCGGTCTTGTTGGGCCACCAACGGTAAATCGTGGTTTTGCCCACCTTGGCCTTCTTGGCGATGGCCTCAATGCTCAAATCCTGAACGCTGGTATACAGCAACAGGGAATTGGTCGCCTTCAGGATGGCCTTGCGTGATTTTTCACTGCGCGGACGTCCTTTGCGTCCTGGGTTTTCGTCTTCGTTTATATTTTCGTTATCCTGCATGATGTTTTTTTCATACACAAGTTCTTGCACTTCGGCAAGTTTTAATGCCGCTTGAGTCATAAGCGTTCCTTTCCACAACACGTCGTTTCGTATGATTAGCATTTGATTCGATTCGTGGACGGAGTTCAAGCAGCGTGAATAATTTATTCAAAAAATATTGGGGAAAATTTCTGAGAAAGCAACTCAGGATATGAGTATGAGTGTGCAAACAATTACCGACGAATGCATCTGACATTAAATGCGAAGTTTTTTCCGCCATTGTTAACGTTCATGCTGTCGTCATTGGAAAATTGAACTCGTGCAGTCATAGGGCTATTTTCAGTAGATGAGATGTAGATGACGGTGCCCGCAGGTAAATTTGCCGCGCCGAGCTGCGCACGATTTGCGTTGATATCGGATAACTCGTCTATTGCCGGCAGATACCAGCTTGCGCCCTTGTCGCGGCAAGCCTGCGCAGCATCGTGATCACCTGCGCCACTCGATAATAGCCAATCCGTATTGGCTAGACCGTCATCGGTAAGCTCCGGCACCACGGTATTGTTATCTCCATTCAAATCCGTGAGATGCCCGCCATACGCATAAGTGCCGCTTTCATCCGCATCGGCAACATACATGCGGGCTCCGCCAACGGTTGTACCAGCATAAACGGCACCATCGGCGCATACTGTGCCAATCGCGCCAGATGTACAATCCGCAACCACCACATCAAAGCTGCGGGCGGCGGTGTTGCCGGAGGGGTCGGTGGCGGTGACGGTGATGGAATAGGTGCCCGCCGATCCCGGTGCGGTTCCGGTGAGCTCACCCGTCGTGGCGTTCACGCTGATCCATGCATCGCCGCCGGTTTTGGAATAGGTCACGGTGCCGCTGTTATCGGTGGCGGTGACGGTAACGCTAAGGCTATCACCTGTGTTGATGGTATCAACCGTGCCTGCGGCGGTTGTCCATACCGGATCGGTGGTGTCAGGCCCCGGCACGACGGTTGCGTTTCCGGTGGGCGGGGCAAGGGCAATCCAGCTCTCGCCATTACAATATTGCATGAGGTTTTCGTCATCATTATAGAAGATTTGCCCCGGTTCACCGTAGGGGGAGGAGCAGGTGCTGATGAGTATCTTGTCACCTTTTCGAACGCAGCGCAGGGCAATATCATTACTCTTGGTGGCGGTTTGCTGGTTCCCGTCCCCGAATCTCTGGCTAATCGCATGCGCGTTGCTATTTTCGGAGGACGACATATAGTAAGAACCGGCATAGGTATTGGATGTATTAAATCCAAAGGTGCTTCCCAATGGCCCGCCCGGGGTGTTATCGCCGTCTTGATCCACCAGATTTTCGTAGAGTACGTTGAGTTCATCCTGTGCCGGTACATACCAGTCACTATGCCCCAGCGCCGCAGCATCAGGCGGTGCCAGCCCGGCGCAGTATTCCGCCGCCGTGTAAGGGGCCGGTGTGCCGGAGCCGTTCAGCCCGACCAGCAAGTCTGTGTTGGCTTGACCTGTCTGGCAACTGGCTTGTGGTCCCGGAGACCCGATCGTACAATTTGTCATGGTGGTATCCGCCCAGTTTGTCGTGCCGTCATTCCAGGCATATGCGATACCACCAGGCGCATCCGCAGGGGTTGTGTACATGGGCACATTCCCATCCGGCGAGAGACCGGCATAGATGGTGCCGTCATCGCAGGTATCGCCAATAGCGCTGCACCCCGTGACGGGCTGTGAGCCGCTCCCACCCGTTGCAACGTAAAGGTCGGCAATTTCATCGCTACTCAGGGCGCGGTTATAGATGCGAACATCATCGATCTGGCCACTAAAGTGAATAGAGCTAAAACCATCCGATCCAATTTCACAATTATGAGACGAGACATTTATAGGTCCTGACAGAGCTGCCGGAAAGGCACCTGATGTTTCTTCGACGCCATCAATGTACACCCGCATATTTGTGCCATCATAAGTCGCCGCCACATGATACCAGGTGTTGATCTCGAAGGTATCAACGCCTGTGGAGCCGCCATTGTTCCAGTCGTTTCCATTTGTTGAAATATCCCATGCAAAAGAATCACTGTCTTTATCTCTAATAAGTACCCATCCGAAATTTGAACTATTCCCATGACGTGAAATGATACGGCCATGAGTATCAGTATCGGTATAAGCCCAGGCGCTCACCGTTATTGCATCTGTAATATCAAGGCTGCTGTCCGTTCCGCAATCAATGTAATCATCACTGCCATCAAATGTCAGGGCACCGCCACTGCGTCCCGTTGCGGCGCTTGTATCAAAATCGGTGCCATTCACCGTACCGTCATTGCCGTTACCGGAGCTATCCGCGGCGGTGGTGCCGGTGGTTTCATCCAGTTTCCAATGCCCGGCGAGGGAGTTTGATTTGTAAAGCGCCAAAACTTCATCATCGGTTAAAACGCGATTATAAACGCGCGCGTCATCAATGATTCCATCAAAAAACCTGTTGGGCACAGCATCGGCGCCAATATGTGCATTCAGGGTTGTAAAGCCATGGCCCCCTGTGGCGGCGCCGGTGAGATCATAGGTGGAGACGGGCAGCCCATCGATATACATAAGGGGAATGCGCGTGCCGCCAGCATCATAGGTTACGGCGACATGGTGCCACTGCCCCAGCGTTACGGCGTTGTGTACATTCGCCTGACCGCCGTCGCCGCTGCCCCTGAAAAATGTCCTTAAGCCTTGCTGGCCGGAATCATTGAGAAGCCTGATCTGGATATTATCGCTTCCGCCGCCGTTATTGATGCAGATAATGCAGCCGCTGTCTTCATCGCCCCATGTATCGGCCTTAAACCATGCCGCGACCGTTATTGTGGCGGGGTTGCTGGCTGATATGGATGGCGTGGAAATATATTGGTCAACACCGTCCAGCTGTATGCCGCCGCCGATTTTTCCGCCGGAATCCCATGTTGGCGCGTTATTCAATGTGCCGTCATTGCTTCCGGCAGAATCGGTGGCGTCACCGTCCAGCGGCCAATATCCGATAAGGCCGGAGCTGGGCGCGGCCGGGGATAGAACATCGGCGCTTTGGCCGCTTTGGGCGGTTTTCGGGCCCATGCTGATCCAGTCCTCGCCATTACAATATTGCAGCACCCCTTCGTTGTAATTGTAAATCATCGTGCCGGGATCGGCATCGGGGGATGAGCAGGTGGTGGATTTTACAGGTTTACGAACGCAGCGGACATTATAGGACAGGTCTTTGTCACCGTAAAACTGGTAAGCTCCATTGAAACGCTGGCCGCGTGCGGTGCTATTTCCTCTTTCTGAGGAGGACCAGTAGTAATGATCCGTAGTACCTGTTTCAATAAAGGTTCCATTCAGGTCACCTGTGTTTTTATACATATTAAGAAGGTTTAATTCATCCATCGCAGGAAGATACCAGTCGTCATGCCCCAGTGCTGCCGCATTTGGTGGGGCCAGGTCGGCGCAATATTGAGCGGCCGCATATGGCGCTGGGGTGCCCGAGCCACTTAAGCCGGACAGTGTCTGTGTATTTTGTTCCCCTGTTTGACATGATGAGGTCGATCCGGGTGATGAGCTTGATGTGCAATTAATCATTGTATCATATGTGTTTGCTGAGCCATCGTTCCATGTGTATTTTCCCGGCGCATCGGCAGGCGTGGTGTACATTGGCACATTGCCATCTGGTGACAGCCCCGCGTAGATGCTGCCATCACCACAGGTGTCGCCGATATTGCTGCATCCGGTTGGCATGCCGTCTGAGCCAGAGCCCACACTCACCCACTCCGTCCCGTCGCAATATTGCATGACTTTTTCGTCGTTATTATACAGCATAACGGCTTCGTAATCGGGGTTTCCGTCGCTATCGGCGTCGGTGTTACAGGGGGGCAGATAGGGTGTGTAGTTATACAGTTTTGTAACATCGCCATCTGTTAAGGCGCGGTTATAGATACGTACTTCGTCGATAGCGCCCTCAAATTGACGGTTGTTTAGAAGATTATTTCCTATCGTTGCGTCTATAGTATTGGGGGAAAAGGCATTAAAGGTTCTGGAATTAACCATGGCTCCGTTTTTATAAAGTTTTGAGAGGCCGGGTGTTGGCGTATAGACGGCGCAGAGATGCTGCCAAACGCCAACATCAACACTGTTATCACTCATAATCGCGCTTCCCATACCCATGCCCCATTCATTTCCCGTATTAAATTGGCGCATATAGGGGCCGGGGTTGCCGGATCCTGAATGGGTTTTGCCGAAAATATAACCAGTTGTGGTTCCGGCTGGCTTTACCCAGGCGCAAATGGTGAAGTCATTAACTATGCTAAGGCTGCTGCCAAGATTGACTGTGTCGTCCACACCGTCAAATCCTAGTGCATTATTAAACTTCCCGGCTTCTTTTCCGGTATCAAAATCGGTTCCGGTTACGGTACCATCAGAGGCGCTGCCTATAAGATTACTGGCGGTGGTGCCGGTGGTTTCATCGAAATTCCAATATCCGATCAGGCCGGTGGTGATATCTTGCGCTTTGGCTGTGTGGGGCAGGGAAGCGCATAGGAAAAGTGCTGCAAATGCAATGATTTGCAGGGAGCGCGTCCAGACTGTTTTCTTTTGGTCCCCAAACAAGGTTATTTATACCCGCACATAATTTATGCCTGTGTCTATCTTACTATTATTACCCATGTTTTGTTAAGAGGGGTTTAATGCCGTGGATTTATTTACTTTTTACCTGAATTCGGCTTTTCTCTTTTAACAGAGCGTATTTCATGTCATAAAGAGCCCTCGCAATAAAATTGGGGATGAAACCATATGGAAGTCTGGATTCTTTTTAATGAGGAAATAGAGGCGCCGAGCTCTGAGGCGTTTGAAATTCGCCGCTTTATGGAAGAGGGGCGCAAAATGGGCATTGATGTGAAGGTGTACAAGCCGGAACAGTTTGATTTGCTGGTTTGTAATGATGATAAGCGCACCGTGTTGATTGACGGTGAATTTCGTCCGTTGCCTGATTTCGTGTTGCCCCGTACCTATGTGATTGATACCGGATATTTCGCGCTGGCCGTTATTCGCCAGCTGGAGCGGCTGGGCGTGAAAGTGTTTAACAGCGCGCAATCCATTGAAACGGTGTCTGATAAGCTGCATACCCATCAGGCCCTGCTTGAGGGGGGCTTGCCAACCCCGCGCACGATGTTGGCGAAGTTCCCTGTGGATCTGGATCTGGTTGAACGCGTGATCGGCTTTCCGGTTGTGGTGAAAACCTTGCTGGGGGTGAACGGCACAGGCGTTTTCCTGATGGAAGACCGTAAATCGTTCCATGATATGATGGAATTGCTGTCCGAAACCAATCCGAATATTCAGCTGATTTTTCAAAAGTTCATTGCCAAAAGCGTGGGCCGTGACATTCGCTTGTTTGTGGTGGATGGCAAGGTTGTTGCGTCAATGGAACGCCGCGCCAAAGAAGGGGAATTTAAAGCCAATTTCTCGCAAGGGGGCAGTGTGGCCGAGTTTATTCCCGATGCGCAGGCAAAAGATATGGCCATTATGACCGCCGGTATTTTGAATTTGCAGGTGGCGGGGATTGATTTGCTCTATGCCGAAGATGGCGGCTATACAATCTGTGAGGCCAATTCTTTCCCCGGTTTCAAGGGGCTGGAGAGTTGCTGTGATGTGAACATACCGCAGGAGATTTTCAGGGCAATGCAGCGCCGCCTGGATGCGGGCAGTTCTTTTGAGGCCGTTTCCTTGCCGAGTATCAAAAAGCGTTTGGAGCAGCAGAATTAGGCCAGAAAAAGCGGCGGGCGCGCTGGATTGCAATTGCCCCTG
>DENS01000014.1 GCA_002359735.1 Micavibrio sp. UBA2638 | reverse complement strand
TGCCCTATAGTTCCAACGTTTACGTGGGGTTTATTTCTTTCGAATTTTTCTTTTGACATCTTTTAGTCTCCTTTTTTAAATCTGATTTAGGCGCCAAGTTTTTCTTTAACTTCAGCGGCGATCTGCGCAGGTACCGGCTCATAATGTGCAAACTGCATGATATACTGAGCACGCCCCTGTGACATAGAACGCAAATTGTTGATATATCCAAACATATTGGCCAGAGGAACAAAGGCGGAAATCACTTTTGCATTACCGCGATCGCCCATCGAATTAACCTGACCACGGCGTGAGTTCAAATCACCAATGATATCACCCATATATTCTTCCGGTGTCAAAACTTCAACTTTCATCATAGGCTCCAGAAGCTGAGGACCAGCTTTCTGCATTGCCTCACGGAACGCAGCCTTAGCAGCAATTTCGAAAGCCATAACACTGGAGTCAACATCGTGATATGCACCATCAACCAACTGAACCTTGAAATCCACAACAGGGAATCCTGCAATAATACCTGTCTCCTGCGCTTGAAGCAGCCCTTTCTCCACACCAGGAATGTATTCTTTTGGCACGTTACCACCAACAATCTTGGATTCGAAGCTATACCCTTCGCCGGCCTCAACAGGAGAGAAAATAAGATCGATTTTCGCGAACTGACCGGAGCCACCTGTTTGCTTTTTGTGTGTGTAGGAAATTTCCGTCACTTTTGTGATTGTTTCACGGTAAGCAACCTGTGGCGCACCAATATTGGCTTCCACCTTAAATTCGCGCTTCATGCGGTCAACGATAATATCAAGGTGCAATTCGCCCTGCCCTTTAATAATTGTTTGACCAGATTCATGATCAACAGACACGCCAAATGATGGATCCTCCGCCGCAAGGCGCTGTAGAGCCTGAGACATTTTTTCCTGGTCAGCCTTGGTTTTAGGCTCAACAGCAATCTCGATAACCGGTTTAGGGAAGTCCATCGGGTCCAGAATAATCGGATTTTGCTGATCACACAACGTATCGCCTGTGGTCGTGTCTTTCAGACCAACCAGAGCCACAATATCACCAGCATGCGCCTCTTTGATTTCTTCACGGTTATTCGAATGCATCAGCAACATACGGCCAATACGTTCGCGTTTATCTTTAATCGTGTTTTGCACATAGGAACCGGACTGCAATGTACCGGAATAGATACGGGCAAATGTCAAAGAACCAACAAACGGGTCATTCATAATTTTAAAAGCCAATGCTGAAAACGGCGCATCATCCTTAGGATCGCGTGAGTCCTCTTTTTCAGAATCATTAACATCAACCCCTTTAACGGCGCCAATATCAAGTGGTGACGGTAAATATTCAACAACCGCATCAAGCATTGTTTGAACGCCCTTGTTCTTGAAAGCCGTACCACACAAAACAGGAACAAAAATATTATTTACTGTTCCCTTGCGGATACATTTTTTCAAAGTGTTGATATCCGGCTCATTTCCTTCCAGATAGGCTTCCATGGCCGCATCATCCTGCTCAACAGCCAATTCAACCAATTTCTCGCGGTACTCTTCAGCTTTTGCCTGCAGGTCCGCAGGAATATCCTGATAAGAGAAAGACGCGCCCAGCTGCTCACCATCCCAGACAACAGCTTTCATTTTCACAAGGTCAATATGCCCCTGATAATCATTTTCTGCCCCGATAGGAAGCTGAATGACAGCAGGCGTACAACCGAAACGCTCAACAATTGAGTCCAGACAATTATAGAAGTCTGCGCCGACCTTATCCATTTTATTCACGAAAATCATGCGCGGCACTTTATACTTATCAGCCTGACGCCATACAGTTTCTGTCTGCGGCTCAACACCGGCATTGGCATCAAGAACCGTTACCGCGCCATCCAGCACGCGCAATGAACGCTCAACCTCAATCGTGAAGTCAACGTGACCCGGGGTGTCAATGATGTTAAAACGGAAACGCTGGCCATTATAAGGGCCATCTTTCGGCGAGTCCCAGAATGTTGTCGTCGCAGCCGATGTAATTGTAATACCGCGCTCTTGCTCCTGCTCCATCCAGTCCATCGTTGCGGCGCCATCATGCACCTCACCGATTTTGTGAGACTTACCGGAATAGAACAAAATACGTTCTGTTGTTGTGGTCTTACCCGCATCAATATGCGCCATAATCCCGAAGTTGCGGTAATTTTCAATGTTATGTTCGCGTGCCATATCAGCTATCTCTCTATTTTATCTGTTTGTTACCAGCGGTAATGCGCAAACGCCTTGTTTGCATCCGCCATTTTGTGGGTGTCGTCACGCTTCTTCACGGCAGAACCACGGTCATTGGCCGCATCCAGCAATTCATTCGCCAAACGATCAACCATTGTGTTTTCACTGCGCTTACGGGCCGCATCAATCAACCAGCGAATGGCCAAGGCCAGCGCACGATCGCTGCGCACCTCAACCGGCACCTGGTATGTCGCACCACCAACGCGGCGTGAACGCACTTCCAGTTTCGGCTTAACGTTCTTCAGGGCATCATGGAACAAACGCAACCCTTTTGACTTTGCAGCAATTGAATCGGCTTCACCATCAGCCTTAACATCATTTGCGCCCTTTTTCTCCAGGATCTCAATCGCACCATATACGATCTTCTCGGCAACAGATTTCTTACCATCAACCATGATGTTATTCATGAACTTTGTCAGAACCACATCACCGAATTTCGGATCAGGTAGAACTTCGCGTTTTTCTGCTCTATGACGACGTGACATATACTGTACCTCTTATTTAGGACGCTTCACGCCGTAACGTGAACGTGATTGCTTACGATCTTTAACACCTTGCGTATCAAGCGCACCGCGCACGATAGTGTAACGAACACCCGGCAAGTCTTTAACACGACCACCGCGCACCAGCACAACAGAGTGCTCCTGCAGGTTATGGCCCTCACCCGGGATATAACAGATCACTTCGTGACCTGTAGTCAAACGAACCTTCGCCACCTTACGCAAGGCAGAGTTTGGCTTTTTAGGGGTCGTTGTATACACACGTGTACACACACCACGGCGCTGAGGATTACTTTTCAGCGCTCTGTTCTTTTTACGTTTAATAACCTGCTCGCGCGGTTTGCGAATTAACTGTTGAATGGTTGGCATACCTTAACCTTCACTTTTTTAAACAATTCAAAATTTTGGATGGGTGCATTTAGCGCAGAATATAATGTCTTGTCAACACATATTCGCGTTAGCCTGATAAGGGCGAAATGCAGAGCATCCGTATTCTCGGATGATGCGCGCGGTTCTTTTTTCTAAAATGAGACTGAAACGCGCAAGTCATCGAATGCGCGGACTATATTGAAATACGGCAAACAGGTCAAGCAAATTTTGTATTTTTTATAAGACCGGAATAGCGTACACTTATTGCATTGCATTCCCGCCCCTTTCAATCGCTTTACATATCATGAAAAATCAAACGAAATGCATATCTCTATTATGCCTGCCCGCATTCATCGGCGCCCTGCCAATGCTGTGGCAACAATTCCAGATTGCATTAAACACCAATCACGCGTGGTTATTGATCGTCGCAGAACGTCTTTTACAAGGTGGACGATATGTAAGCGATTTTTACGAGCCAAATCCGCCAATGAGCCTTATTATTTATATACCGCAATATTGGCTGCATACTTTGCTTGGTATCCCCCTGCAATTCACGCCCGCTTTATTCGGGCTCATCTACATTCTAATGGCCGCCGGATGCCTGCTCTATTTACTGAAGAAAACAAATGTTTTTACGGATAACAGGCTGTCATCCATTCTGTTCATCGCATTCCTGCTTGCGGGCATCTTTATGCCGGGTAATATCTATTTCAGTGAACGCGACCACTATGTATTTTTAACATTGGTGCCCGTATTGCTGGCGCAAATTGCCATTACCAACGGTCACCGTTTTCATCCGGCATATGCCCGCGCCGGATTCTTTTTCGGCGGCCTTTTATTGCTGATCAAACCACATTACGGATTATTTCCAGCAATTGTTTTTGTACACCGCCTATATAAAAACAAGGCCATAATGCCCGTATTCCGTAGCCCTGACTTTCAAGGCCTGGCCGCCAGTGTCATCTGTTACGCCCTCATTCTATTGACTATATTCCCGGAATACCCGGATAAAATATTCCAGGATTTCCTGACAATTTATCTGGGTGACCTGTCCAAGAATATTTTTCCCTATTTCTTTTATTATGCGAGTTTTTGCCTTTTCGTTGTGGCGGGCGCATATTTCCTCCCCATCCCGAAAGATCATCATGAAGCGATCAACGCACTGGTTCTGGCCAGCCTCATCGCTTTCTTCCTGTATTATCTGCAGGGTAAAAACTTTACCTATCACACCATTGCGGGCCTATCGTTTTTATATATGGCGCTGGTTGTATTAACATGGAGCCTGATACAAACATTCGTATTCAGAAACAAGCAGGCCTGCACCGCCGCATGCGTAACGTTAGTAATCGCGCTGACAGGGGCCTATACTATCCGCCCGCCTTTGCAGGATTTCCCAACCCACAGCGAATATATGACAACACCATTGAGCAAGGAAATTGAGCAATGCGAAAGCCCCTGCCCACATTTCATCTTCTCGGAAAATATGGAGATCATATTTCAAATCGCAGTTTATAGCGGGGAACAGCATGCCTCACGCTACCCCGGATTATGGTGGCTGGATTACGCCGTCAAGCACGCGGAAGATGAAGCCCTAAGGCAAAAGCACCTTCATTATATGGCGGAAGATTTCGAACGCTATGCGCCCAAACGCCTGATCATTGCCACGAATATGACCCGCGGCGGCATCAAAAATTTTGATCTTATGGCGTATATGAAACAGAATGTGGAGCTGGAAAAAATTTTATCGCGTTATGATTATGATCACACATTAAAAGACAATCGCCGTTATTATTTCACCGGTACGAATTTCGATACGGATTTTCCCATTCTCTATGATGTTTACACGCTAAACAGACCAGAATAATCAGGCGCTTACCCTCACGCCGCTTTATGCACATCACTGGCAACAAAACGGCGCATAAATCCCTATGCCTGCACCTACATAAAAAAAGGCCACCCCAAACATGCAGGCGGCCTTATCTTTTTATAGCTATTTATTAATCAAGGTCTTAACCGTTTGCGGCTTCTTTCGCTTCTTCGCCAGAGGCTTCACCTTCGCCTTCACCCTCGGGCAAAGCGGCCGGTGCGTCAAGACCATGGTCAATTGCTTCGGCACTTTGTTGGGCGGCCATGGCAACACGGTCACGGTCGGCGGCGACACGTTTAATGTCGTTCACATAAGCACCGGTACCAGCGGGGATCAAACGACCCACAATGACGTTCTCTTTCAAACCAAACAAGCGATCAACCTTACCTTGTGTCGCGGCTTCGGTCAGTACGCGCGTTGTTTCCTGGAACGATGCGGCCGAGATAAAGCTACGTGTCTGAAGAGAGGCTTTTGTAATACCTTGAAGAACAGGCTTGGCAACGGCCGGACGCTTACCTTCATCAATAAATTTCTGGTTGGCCTGCTCAAAGACTTCACGGTCTTCCAGCTCTCCCACAAGATATGTGGTATCACCCACTTCGGTAATCTCAACTTTCTGCAGCATCTGGCGGACAATAACCTCAATGTGCTTGTCGTTGATTTTCACCCCTTGAAGGCGATAAACATCCTGAACTTCGTTTGTCAGGTAATCGGCCAAAGCCTCAACACCCATAACATCCAGAATATCGTGCGGTACCAGGGCACCATCCAAAAGCGCATCCCCCTTACGGACGAAGTCACCTTCCTGAACAGCCAGATGCAAGCCTTTTGCGATCATGTACTCGCGTGGCTCACCATCTTCGGCATTGGCAGGCTTAACAATAATACGGCGTTTGGCTTTGTAGTCTTTACCAAATTCCACATAGCCATCGATTTCAGAGATAACGGCGAAGTCTTTCGGGCGACGCGCTTCGAAAAGCTCGGCCACGCGAGGCAGACCACCAGTAATATCACGTGTTTTTGATGTTTCGCGTGGAATACGTGCCAAAATATCACCGGCTTTCACTTCCTGTCCGTTTTCGATCGACAGGATCGAATCCACAGACATGTAGTAATTCGCAGGCAGATTATTCGGCAGGCTAATTACCTCACCTTTTTTATCCAGCAGGGAAATGCGTGGCTTCAGATCAGAGCCTTTCGGCTGTGAGCGCCAGTCAATGACCTTACGAGACGAAATACCAGTCGCTTCATCAACCTGATCAACGACAGAAACACCTTCCACAAGATCAAAGAAATTCGCGACACCATCTTTTTCCGTGATAATCGGCATTGTGTATGGGTCCCACTCTGCCATTTTATCACCGGCTTTAACCTTCTTGCCGTCTTCAACAAGTAAGCGCGCGCCGTATGGAATGCGGTGTGTTTCTTTTTCTTTGCCTTTATCATCCAAAAGCGCAATTTCGGTATTACGGCCCATAACAATAGAGACGCCAGAGGAGTTCTTAACAATATTTTTGTTACGAATCTCGATCTTCGCGGCAATACTTGCATCAACATGGGAACGCTCGGCCCCTTTCTGCGCGGCGCCACCAATGTGGAATGTACGCATGGTCAACTGTGTACCCGGTTCACCGATCGATTGAGCGGCCATAACACCGATGGCCTCGCCAACATTCACGATTGTACCGCGGGCAAGATCACGTCCGTAACATGTCGCACAAATTCCAACTTCGGAATCACAAGTCAGAACAGAGCGAACAAGAACTTCATCAACACCGGCGGTTTCAACCTGTTCTGATGTAACCTCATCCATGATTTCACCAGCCTTGACAATGACTTCACCATTGAGCGGGTTCAATATATCTACGGCTGCGCTGCGGCCAAGAATGCGTTCAGCCAAAGATACGACTACATCGGCCCCATTCATAACGGCCTTCATAGAAATACCGCGTGTGCTTCCGCAATCTTTTTCGGTGACAATAGCATCCTGAGCCACATCGACAAGACGACGTGTCAGATAACCGGAGTTCGCCGTTTTCAAAGCCGTATCGGCCAAACCTTTACGCGCGCCGTGTGTGGAGTTGAAGTATTCCAACACGGTCAAGCCTTCCTTGAAGTTCGAGATAATCGGCGTTTCAATAATCTCACCGGATGGTTTGGCCATCAAACCACGCATACCGGCAAGCTGGCGGATCTGAGCAGCAGAACCACGCGCCCCGGAATGGGCCATCATATAAACGGCGTTCATGTTTCCGGTTTCAAGTGTGTTGATTTTGCTCATCATCGCATCGGCAACATCATCGGTACATTTTGACCAGATATCGACGACCTTGTTGTACTTCTCACCTTTGGTGATCAAACCATCCTGATACTGATGCTCGAACTCAGCCACTTTTTCATTGGCCGTATCAACCAGCTTTTGCTTTTCTTCAGGAATAATCAGGTCATCTTTACCGAAAGAAATACCTGCAATACAAGCATATTTGAAACCAAGTTTCATCATGCGGTCAGCGAAAATCACAGATTCCTTCTGACCACAGTAACGATAAACCGTATCAATCACATTGGAGATTTCTTTTTTCGTCAGAACCTGATTGATCAAATCAAACGGAACTTCAGGATGACGTGGTAACAAATCAGACATGATCATACGACCGGCTGTTGATTCCACAATCTTCGTAATCGGTTCGTTATTTTCATCAACGGTGTGGTAACGACATTTAATTTTGGCGTGCAAGGAAACAACCTTGTTTTCCAAAGCATGCATAATCTCGCCGGCACCGCGGAAGATCATGCCTTCGCCTTGTTGACCATCCAGTGCAATAGACAGGTAATAAAGACCAAGAACAATATCCTGCGACGGCACAATAATCGGCTTACCGTTGGCGGGAGACAAAATGTTATTTGTCGACATCATTAAACAACGGGCTTCTAACTGAGCCTCTACAGACAACGGAACGTGCACGGCCATCTGGTCACCGTCAAAGTCAGCATTAAACGCCGTACAGACAAGCGGGTGCAGCTGTATCGCCTTACCTTCAATCAAAGTCGGTTCAAACGCCTGAATACCAAGACGGTGCAATGTTGGCGCGCGGTTCAACATCACAGGGTGTTCGCGGATAACTTCTTCCAAAATGTCCCAAACCTCAGGGCGCTCTTTTTCCACCATTTTCTTGGCGGCCTTGACAGTAGAGGCCAGACCATAGATTTCAAGTTTATGATAGATAAACGGTTTGAATAGCTCCAAAGCCATTTTCTTGGGAATACCACATTGGTGGAGTTTGAGCTCCGGCCCAACCACAATCACCGAACGACCGGAATAGTCAACGCGTTTACCCAAAAGGTTCTGACGGAAGCGACCTTGCTTCCCTTTCAGCATATCGGACAATGATTTCAACGGACGCTTATTCGCACCAGTGATCACGCGGCCACGGCGGCCATTGTCAAACAGCGCATCAACAGATTCCTGTAACATGCGCTTTTCGTTACGCACAATAATGTCTGGTGCTCTTAATTCAATCAAGCGTTTCAGACGGTTGTTACGGTTAATAACGCGGCGATATAAATCGTTCAAATCAGACGTGGCAAAACGACCACCATCCAGCGGAACAAGCGGACGCAATTCCGGAGGAAGCACAGGAACAACATCCAGAATCATCCATTCAGGACGCGTACCGGATTCAATAAAGGCCTCCAGCAATTTCAAACGCTTCACGAATTTCTTGCGTTTGGCTTCAGAATTGGTTTCGGCAAGACCTTCCTCAACCTTTTCTTTTTCCAGTTCAAGATCCAGAGAAGACAGAATTTCTTTCATCGCCTCGGCACCAATACCGGCACGGAAATTTTCTTCACCGTATTCATCCTGCGCCGCCATATATTCTTCCTCGCTCAGAAGCTGATAAGGCTTAAGCGGTGTCATACCGGGCTCAATTACAATGAAACTCTCGAAATACAAAACACGTTCCAGATCCTTCAGGGTCATATCCATGATCAGACCAATACGGGATGGTAACGATTTCAAGAACCAGATATGCGCAACAGGCGCGGCCAGCTCAATATGGCCCATGCGCTCGCGGCGCACTTTGGTCAGAGTGACCTCAACACCACATTTTTCACAGATAATGCCTTTGTATTTCATGCGTTTGTATTTACCACAAAGACATTCATAATCCTTGATCGGACCAAAAATACGGGCACAGAACAAACCATCTTTTTCAGGCTTAAATGTGCGATAGTTGATCGTTTCCGGTTTCTTCACTTCACCAAAAGACCAGCTGAGCATTTGTTCCGGGCTCGCAATCGAGATACGGATGCTGTCAAAACTTTGCGGGCCGGTTGGCTGGCCAAAGAGGTTCATTAATTCATTCATTTTATATGCTCCTTAAAGGATTAATTCTTTCATACCAGAGTAAAAAGAGAGGGAATTAGCTATTCCCACTCTGCTTCAGATCAACATTCAGCCCCAGCGCCTTCAATTCTTTTGTCAGAACGTTAAAGGACTCAGGGATACCGATTTCGAAATTATCTTCACCGCGAACAATCGCTTCATAGACTTTCGAGCGACCGGCCACATCGTCCGATTTCACCGTCAGCATTTCCTGCAAGGTGTAAGCCGCGCCGTATGCCTGCAAGGCCCAGACCTCCATCTCCCCGAAACGCTGACCACCAAACTGGGCTTTACCACCCAGCGGCTGTTGCGTAACAAGAGAATATGGACCGATCGAACGGGCGTGGATCTTATCATCGACCAGGTGGTGCAGTTTCAGCATATACATATAGCCCACGGTCACCTTACGGTGGAATTTTTCACCGGTACGGCCATCCACAAGCGTCATTTGACCTGAACGGTCCAATCCGGCTTTTTCCAAAAGATGAGAGATATCGGCTTCGTCCGCACCATCGAAAACAGGTGTCGCCATTGGCACACCATCGCGCAAATTATTGCACATTTCGATAACCTGATCGTTATCCAGCTTGGTCACTTTCTCCTTATGTTCACGCTCACCGTAAATAACCTTCAATTTTTCATCCAGCTCTTTACGTTCAGTCGCATTGGGATTTTTGCGATCGGCGAAGGCATCAATCATTTCACCGACTTGACGCCCAAGAGAGGCCGCGGCCCAACCCAGATGCGTCTCCAAAATCTGTCCCACATTCATACGGGATGGAACCCCAAGCGGGTTCAGCACGATCTCGACGGGTGTACCATCTTCAAGATAAGGCATGTCTTCCTGCGCCATAATGCGTGATACAACACCTTTGTTACCGTGACGACCGGCCATTTTATCACCGGGCTGCATTTTACGCTTAATGGCCACGAAAACCTTAACCATTTTCATGACGCCCGGCATTAATTCATCACCGCGCTGAAGTTTTTCAACTTTATTTTCAAAACGCTCTTTGATGTTGTCAACGGCATCATCGAAAGATTTAGACATAGCCTCAATGTCAGCCATCACGCCTTCATCTTCAACGGCGATTTGACGCCATAGGCCGCGTTTCTCAATCGCATCCAAATCTTTCTTCGTGATTTTTGTGCCCTTCTTCAGCTTGGCATCTTTCGGTGCCTGCGCAACGACCTGACCGTCCAGCAACTCTTCAAGACGGGCATAGAAGCCATCCTCAAGAATTTTGCGTTCATCATCACGGTCTTTTGCCAAACGTTCGATCTCCTGCGCTTCAATAGAAAGCGCACGGGCATCTTTATCAACGCCGCGGCGGTTAAACACGCGAACCTCAACCACTGTACCGACAGCGCCAGGTGGCAAGCGTAAGGATGTATCCTTCACATCCGCGGCTTTTTCACCAAAAATCGCGCGCAGCAATTTTTCTTCCGGGGTCATCGGAGATTCACCCTTGGGCGTTACTTTACCAACCAGAATATCGCCTGGGCCGACCTCGGCACCAATATGAACGATACCGGCTTCGTCAAGATGTTTCAGGGCTTCTTCACCAACGTTAGGAATATCGCGCGTAATTTCTTCCGTGCCCAATTTGGTATCACGGGCCATCACTTCGAATTCCTCAAGGTGGATCGAAGTAAACACATCATCAGACACAATCTTTTCGGAAATCAGGATCGAGTCTTCGAAGTTATATCCATTCCAGGGCATGAAGGCCACCAGAATGTTTTTACCCAGGGCCAATTCACCCAATTGTGTGGACGGCCCATCCGCAATCACATCACCAGCCTTTACATGATCACCAACCTTCACCAATGGGCGCTGGTTAATACAGGTATTCTGGTTTGAACGCTGGAATTTGTGCAATTTGTAAATATCAACCACAGGTTCATCTGCACTCTTGCGCTCGGTGGCCTGCACAACAATACGCGTCGCATCCACTTTGGTCACAAGACCGCCGCGGCGCGCAGCAATCGCAGCACCGGAATCACGGGCAACAGTCGCCTCCATCCCTGTACCAACAAGCGGGGCCGATGCCTTTAACAATGGAACGGCCTGACGCATCATGTTTGATCCCATCAAAGCACGGTTCGCATCGTCATTTTCCAGGAACGGAATAAGAGACGCCGCAACCGACACAATCTGTTTTGGCGAAACGTCGATATATTCAATCTGATCCGGCGTGGCCATCAAGTTTTCACCGGCCTTACGGCAAGAAACCAGCTCATTAACAAATGTACCATTTTTATCCAGCTCAGAATTGGCCTGCGCCACCGTATACTTGGCCTCTTCCATAGCCGACATGTAAACAACTTCCGAAGTAACCTTACCGTTTTCTATCTTGCGGTATGGGCTCTCAATAAAACCGTACTGATTGACACGGGCAAATGTCGCCAATGAATTAATCAGACCAATATTGGGCCCCTCAGGTGTTTCAATCGGACAAATACGGCCATAATGGGTTGGATGCACGTCACGCACTTCAAATCCGGCGCGCTCGCGCGTCAAACCACCCGGCCCCAAGGCCGATAAGCGGCGCTTATGCGTGATTTCAGACAATGGGTTTGTCTGGTCCATAAACTGTGACAGCTGGGAAGACCCGAAGAATTCACGTACAGCCGCCTGAGCAGGCTTGGAGTTAATCAAGTCATGAGGCATATAAGTGTCAATTTCAACAGAGCTCATGCGCTCGCGAATGGCGCGCTCCATACGCAACAAGCCGATACGGACCTGATTTTCCATCAACTCACCGACAGAGCGAACGCGGCGATTACCAAGGTTATCAATATCGTCGACTTCACCTTTACCATCTTTCAGACCATGCAGGTATTTCAAGATCGCCAGAATATCAGCCTTACACAAAACACGGAACTGATCAGGTGCATCCAGATCAAGACGGGCATTCATTTTCACGCGGCCAACAGGGGATAAATCATAACGCTCCGGGTCAAAGAACAGAGAGTTAAACAAGCCATCGGCCGATTCAACTGTCGGCGGCTCACCCGGGCGCATGACGCGGTAAATATCGATCAACGCTTCTTCACGTGTATCACATTTATCAACCATCATTGTGTTGCGGATATAAGGCCCCACATTCAAATGGTCAATCGCAAGAATCGGCAGGTCTTCAACCTTTAGGTCTGCCAGTGTTTGCAAATCTTCCTCAGTCACTTCATGACCGGCTTCCAACAGAATCTGACCGGTTTGCGGATCAAAAATATCGGCGCCAAGATATTGGGTGATCAATTGCTCATCCTGCACCAGGATATCCTTCAGCCCGCCCTCTTCCAGCTTTTTAATCTTACGGGCGGTCAATTTATCGCCGGCCTCAGCAACGGCCTTACCAGTTTTGGCATCAACCAGATCATAATTCAGCTTTACGCCGCGCATCTGCATGCCGCTAAATGGTGTTTTCCACCCTTTCTTATCCTTCTTATAGGTTACGACATCATAAAACGTACCCAGAATTTCTTCATTGGACATACCCTGAACCAACAATGGATCAACGGCCTCGTCCTGCGCTTCGCACTCTTTGCGATATTCTTCTGTTTCCATCGAATCAAGCGCACGCAGGAATGTCGTTACTGGCAATTTACGACGACGGTCGATACGAACATACATCTGGTCTTTCGCATCGAATTCAAAATCCAACCAGGAACCGCGGTATGGAATAACGCGCGCGGCAAACAAATATTTACCGGATGTGTGCGTCTTACCGCCGTCATGATCAAAGAATACACCGGGTGAACGGTGCATCTGAGAAACGATCACGCGCTCCGTTCCATTCACGACAAAAGTACCGTTTTCCGTCATCAAAGGCATGTCTACCATATAGACATCCTGCTCCTTAATGTCGCGGATAGAACGAAGACCTGTATCTTCATCAACATCAAATACGGACAAACGCAATGTCACACGCAAAGGCGCGGCAAATGTCATACCGCGCTGCTGACATTCCTCAACATCATATTTCGGCTCCTCCAACTCATACTTCACATAGTCGATCTCGGCCTTATCAGAAAAGTCTTTAATAGGAAATACGGAAGAAAAGACCTCTTCCAACCCCTGCTGCAAGCGATCATCCGCATTGGTGAAAGCCTGAAGAAAAAGTTCATAAGAGCGCTTTTGCACTTCAATCAGATTCGGCATGCGAGCCACTTCTTCGATCTTACCGAAGTTACGGCGAATTCGCTTGCGACCTGTATAACTTTCTACACTGTTGGCTGGAGGAATATTAATTTCTTGGTTTGCGGCTGATGCACTCATAGTAGTTTCCTTCGTCCTTATAAAATATCTCTTTCCCACGGGAATAGAGTTAAAAAACCAAAACCCGCTCCTTCCGCCCTTCAAATTAAGGGGATGAAGCGGTTGTTTAATTTCTAGTCGGCTATTGCCGTATATGATCGTATATCTTGGCCAATCACGTTTTTCTATTCAGAAAAGTTTGTTAGCTATATGGCCTAGTTCTAAAGTCATGTCAACCACTTATTAGACCATTCGCAAAAAAAAGCATTCCCCGTGCTATAAAACGGGAAATGCTTTGGTATTAATAATTGAAGAATTAAGCAAGCTTGATTGTTGCGCCAGCTTCTTCCAATTTCTTCTTGATTTCTTCGGCTTCGTCTTTCTTAGCGCCTTCTTTCAAGGCTTTTCCACCGGCTTCAACCAAGTCTTTCGCTTCTTTCAAGCCAAGACCTGTGATCGCACGAACTTCTTTAATCACTGCGATTTTGTTACCACCAGCAGATTCAAGAATAACATCAAAGCTATCTTTTTCTTCTGCAGCAGCGGCATCACCACCAGCGGCAGCCGCAACAGCAACAGGTGCAGCAGCAGCGGCAGTTACACCCCATTTTTCTTCCAGAAGTTTTGAAAGCTCAGCAGCCTCCAATACAGTTAGTTCAGATAATTGATCAACAATTTTACCTAGATCAGCAGCCATTTTTTTTCACTCCTTAGTTTACAAATTAAAATTTACTTCTGCCTTGTGAATGCTTCGTTTTTTTAACCGGGTTTTTCGCGCATTCACGAGGCTCAAAACCCGAAAACTGTTTGGCTAAAACTATTCGCCTTTTTCTCCATAAGCCTTGGTAACACCAACCATATCGCGGGCCGGTGCCTGCATGATACCAACCAGTTTTGTTGGCGCAGCAACCAAAAGCCCCACCAGCTTGGAGCGGATTTCGTCCAGAGAAGGCAATTTCGCCAATGTCTCAACTTCTTCAACACTCAGGATTTTATCCCCCAGCGCACCACCAACGATGATCAGATTTTTGTTATCTTTAGCAAATTTATAAGCAATCTTGGCCGCGGCAACTGGGTCCTGCGATGTTGCAACACCTGTTGGCCCCACAAACATATCGGACATCGCTTCAAACTTTGTGTCCTTAAGCGCCAATTTCGCCAATGTGTTTTTTGTTACCTTAAAACTAGCCCCTTCAGCACGCAGCTGTGAACGAAGGTCGGTAATCTCGGAAACCGTTAAACCAGAATAATGCGTAACCACCACGATTTCATCATTTGAGAAACGCTCATTCAATTCCTTAATTTCAGTCTCTTTCTGTGCTCGGCTCATGCCCATAGCTTTATTCCTTATCTAATACGTCAAAACAAAAAAAACGAAGCGCAATGGCTCCGTCCTATCCAAAAGAAAACAATCGATCACAAGGTGATGCGCTTTTGCTTTCCTATCTATGAAAGGCAATTTTCAGTACCAATTGGCACACCTAACAGTCTTGGACAGGTCAATATGTGAGGGCTATATACTCAAACCCGGCAACACTTGTCAACACTTTATTTTTTTGCATACGGCACATGCATGCTCTATGACAAAACTAAATCGAATTTCAGCGGTATCACCATACAAAAAACCCCGCCATTCAAGCGGGGTTTTTTTATTCATTATCTGTCGCAAAACCGCTTACGCTGCCTTGCCTTGCTGGGCTGCGCCAGTAACACTCGCCAAATCGATTTTAATGCCAGGGCCCATGGATGATGTCAGGGTAATCTTACGGATGTAGGACCCCTTTGCACCAGCCGGCTTGGCTCTTTGAATAGCATCAATAAAGAAGGTAATATTTTCTGTCAGCTTCTTTGTATCGAATGAGCTTTTACCAACACCCGCATGAACGATACCGGCCTTTTCAGCACGGAATTCAATCGCGCCACCTTTGGCGGCCTTAACAGCATCGGCAACGTTTGGCGTAACAGTCCCCAATTTCGGGTTTGGCATCATGCCTTTCGGGCCAAGAACTTTACCCAGCTGACCAACGATACCCATCATGTCCGGGGATGCGATTACACGTTCGAAATCCATTTCACCCGCCTTGATCTTGTCGGCCAGATCTTCGGCACCAACAACATCGGCACCGGCTTTTTTGGCTTCTTCAGCTTTTTCATCACGTGCAAACACGGCCACACGGATTGTTGCGCCTGTACCATTCGGTAAAGACACCATGCCGCGCACAGCCTGATCGGCGTGACGCGGGTCAACCCCCAAATTCATGGCAATTTCGATGCTTTCATCAAAATTACGAGACTTGGAAAGGCCTTTAAGGATTTCTACAGCTTCTTGAATACCGTAAAATTTTGTACGGTCAACTTTTTCCAATGCTGCCTTCATTTTCTTTGAATTCGCCATATCCTAGCCCTCCACTACTTCTACGCCCATAGAGCGTGCTGAACCTTCGATGATTTTCATCGCTGCATCAATGTCATTGGCGTTCAAATCAGGCATCTTCTTCTCGGCAATGTCTTTGACCTGAGACTTACGGATCTGACCGACAACATCTGTTCCAACGGCGCCAGCGCCTTTTTGGATTTTTGCAGCCTGCTTAATAAAATAACTGGCAGGTGGTGTTTTGGTTACAAATGAGAACGAACGGTCTTCGTACACTGTAATCACAACAGGAATAGGAATACCTTTCGAGCTTTCTGTATCAGCATTAAACGCCTTACAGAATTCCATGATATTAACACCATGCTGACCCAGGGCCGGACCAACTGGCGGAGACGGGTTAGCAGCGCCACCCGGAATTGTCAGGTTAATGTAACCCGATACTTTTTTAGCCATTTCTAGCTCCTTTTATTTATGCCGAAAATCGGCGGTTTGAAAGAAGTCCCGTGGTGTGGTTCTGCCATGGCTTTTAACAATTACGGCAGAAAACCTCCCACAAGTGCTGGGCAACTTAGTGCCAGATACATAAGAATGCAAGTCTTTTTTGCCGAACCACCAAAGAAAAAAGCCCTTGCACGCTTATATGCCAAGGGCTTTGGTCTCTATTATATTGCGCCATATATTACGTCTGGTATGGGCTTTACATTTTCTCCACTTGTGCGTATTCCAGCTCAACCGGTGTGGCACGGCCAAAGATAGAAACAGAAACCTTCAGTTTTGATTTTTCCTCATCAATCTCTTCAACAACACCATTGAAAGACGCAAACGGCCCGTCTGTTACTTTTACTTCTTCGCCAATATCGTAAATCACAGATGGACGTGGGCGCTCAATACCCTCTTGTACCTGTTGCAGAATCTGCTGGGCTTCACGTTCAGAAATCGGCATCGGCTTATTTCCGCCGCCGCCAAGAAAGCCCGAGACTTTCGGTGTATCCTTGATCAGGTGCCAGATATTATCATCCATATCCAGCTTCGCCAGAACATAGCCGGGGAAAAATTTGCGTTCCGCATTCACACGTTGGCCGCGGCGCATTTCCACCACCTCTTCGGTTGGCACAAGAATTTCCTCAATCTTGCTATCCAATCCTTTTTTACGCGCTTTATCTTTAATGGCTTCGGCAACCTTGCTTTCGAAACCGGAATAAACATGAAGTACATACCATTTTGCAGCTGACATTTTTCTTTGGTCCTTCCTTAAAAAATACAATCCATTACATGCCGATACTCATGATCATTTGCACAACAAAGGCAATGATCTGATCCGCGAAATACAAAAACACAGAGGCAATCGCCACCATAATAAAGACAAAAACCGTACTGATCATTGTTTCCTGACGCGTGGGCCATGTAACTTTTTTAGCTTCTGCTTTAACCTGTTTAAAAAACTCTACGGGGCTGGTTTTCGCCATTTTCCTAATCCTTTTCACTTTAGACCTGACATAAATCGGGGAGCGCCGTGCGCTTATTTCTTTTCAATTTGTCAGGGAATATTGATGTTCTAACGCATGAAAAATAAAAATACCAGTAAAAAACTTTGATCAACGGCTTTTTCATGTAAAATAATTATCCTATAAGGCATTTAAACGATCCTGTCCTTATCCATTCTTATGAAGGAGGCCAACATGATTTCCACCCCAGCCAAAGGCGAAAGCGTCGCCTTACACGTTACCCCAAAAGAAAAAAACCGCATTCAGGTGGGCATCAGCTGGGACACCGGACAAGAGGTCAAGAAAGAGGGCATGCTTTTCTTCAAAAAAGATAAGGTCGTCAACGTCACCTATGATTGCGACTTGTTCTGTTGTATTTACAATCAAGCCGGTGAGGTCATTGACCACGTCACCCCGGAAAACGCCAATTTAATGGATGGTTCCGAACAAATATTCCACAGCGGCGACAACCAGACGGGCCGCATAAGCGGTGATGATGAATTTATATCTGTTAACACCGCCCTTTTGCCCGATGAGTATCACGCCATTGTATTTTTCGCACTTTGTCAAAATGGCAAGACCTTTAAGAAGGTCAACAACAGTGAAATACGGGTTGCCGATGGCCTGAGCGATGAAAGCCAGCTCCTGCTTCACCTGAGTAAAATGAAAGACGCCACCACAGACGGCCTGATCTTTGCCGCCTTGATCCGCGATAACAGCCGCGAATTCGGCTGGGCGCTGAAAAACATCAGTGAATTCAAAAACGATGCCGATATCGAAGACTGGGGCGCCGAAGGGGCGACATTCATCAAATGAACAAGGTTTTAATTGGATCTGGATTTTTAGGATTCTCGGCCATTGCTCTTGGCGCCTATGGTGATCATGGCCTGCGCGGCAGCATTGACGATGCCGCCATGCGGAGCTTCGAAACGGCCCTGCGCTACCAACTCTTTCACGCGATCGCCTTGCTGGCAATCGGAATGGGAATGGCTACAACACTGCCTGCACAGATGTTAAAACGCTTATCTCTGGCCGGATTTATTATACTGATCGGCACATGCGTCTTTTCCGGCTCCATTTATGCCAGCGTCTTTTTGACAATAGAATTCATAACAATGCTAACCCCTTTGGGGGGTATAACCCTTATGGCAGGATGGCTGACTTTAATGTTTTGCGGCCTTAAAACAACCGAGCAAAAAACCGGCGTCAAACTCTAGCGCCAGCGCAGTACAGGCTGGCGGGCGGCTTTCACCTCATCCAGACGTTTGCGCGGCGTTGATTGCGGGTAGCTATGGAATTCATCGGCCTTGCCTGCTTTCGCCCCGTTGGCAATATCCTTCATCACAGTAATAAAGCGATCAATCGAATCCTTGCTTTCGGTTTCGGTTGGTTCAATCAACATCGTACCGGCAATATGAATCGGGAAATAAACCGTCATCGGATGAAAGCCATGTTCCACTAGGGCCTTGGCTATATCCAGTGTTGTCACTCCATTTTCTTTCTGGATTTTATCCGTGAGCAAGGCCTCATGCATGCAGGGGCCTTGATGCGCAAACGGGGCGTGATAATCATCCTTTAACGAGGCCAGAATGTAATTCGCGTTCAGCACCGCATCTTCAGAGACCCGCTGGAGGCCATCTGCGCCGTGGCTCAGCATATAACTTAATGCGCGAACATGCATACCAAACTGGCCATGATAGCCTTTCAAACGCCCCAGAGTTTCCGGTCGATCCCCTTCTGTTTCCAGCTTATAAACATCACCCTGCTTTATGACGGTTGGTACCGGCATATATTTGGCCAGTTCTTCAGTGCAGCAAATCGGGCCGGAGCCTGGCCCACCACCCCCATGAGGCGTTGAAAATGTTTTGTGCAAATTGATATGCATCACATCCACACCAAAATCACCGGGGCGCACCTTTCCGACCAATGCGTTAAAATTCGCGCCATCACAATAAAAATAGGCCCCGGCTTCATGCAGCAGATCCGCAATTTCGACCATATCTTTTTCAAACAAACCGCATGTATTCGGATTTGTGACCATCATCGCCGCGATATCCGCGCCGTCAGGGTCTGTCTTATACAGGGCCTCTTTGAATGCCGCCACCGTTAACATGCCGTTTTCTTTGGTTGGCATGTTGCGCACTTCATACCCGCAAGTCGTGGCCGTTGCCGGGTTGGTGCCATGGGCGCTATCCGGGGTTAAAACGATACGGCGTTTTTTATTTTCGCCCTTTTGTTCATGGGCGCGGCGGATGGTCATCATTCCCGCCAATTCACCATGGGCCCCGGCCGCCGGGGACAAGCACACACCCGGTAAGTTCGTCAGCTCCGCCAGCCAATGCTGCAAATCATGCATCACCGCCAAAGCGCCCTGAACAGTGGATTCATCCTGCATTGGATGAATATGTGCAAAGCCGGGCAAACGCGCCAGTTTTTCATTCAAGCGCGGGTTATGTTTCATTGTACACGAGCCCAGCGGGAAAAAGCCGTGATCAATAGAATAATTCCACGTACTCATGCGGACAAAATGACGCAGGGCCTGCGGCTCAGAAACTTGCGGCAACCCAATATCCCCGCGCGGTTTACCGCCGGTACGCAAGGCAAGGTTTTGCGGCTCAGGCAAATCAACGCCCGGATGATCGGCACGCTCTTTTTCCCAAAGCAGGTTTTCTTCATAATGCAGGCCAATATTACCATCGGTCATATCATGTTGTGTCAATTCAATTGCACTTTGCTGGCTGTTCTTTTCCGCACTCATCTAAAGCACCTCCGAAAGCACCTTGGCAAAGGCGGCAATATCTGCGTCTGTCGTCATTTCCGTAGCGGCAACAAGAAGCCTATTATTGTCCAATGCAAGTCCGGCAATTACGCCTTTATCAGACAGCGCTTGCGCCACGCTGCTTGCCTCTTTTGGCAGACAAACAACAAATTCATTAAAGAAAGTCTGATTCTCAAGTTTTACACCGTTCACGGCCTCCAACGCATCGGCCAGGCGGCAGGCGGCCTCATGGTTCAGACGCGCCAGACGTTTAAACCCGTCTTCCCCCAGCAGGGACATGTGAACCGTAAAGGCAAGCGCACACAAGCCCTGATTGGTGCATATATTTGATGTGGCCTTGTCACGGCGAATATGTTGTTCACGCGTTGACAGCGTCAGCACAAATCCGCGCTTTCCGTCCGCATCTTCTGTCATGCCACAGAGGCGCCCGGGCATTTGGCGCATATATTTTTCTTTACAGGCAAAAAATCCCAAATGCGGGCCGCCATAGCTCATCGGCAAGCCAATACTCTGCGCTTCCCCGCACACTATATCGGCAACCTCCGGCGGTTCTAATATGCCCAGTGAAACAATTTCATTCACAACAACAACCAGCAAAGCCCCATTTTCATCACATTGCTGTCGAAGCGCATCATATTTATGCGGCTGGCCGTAAAAGTCAGGGGATTGCACAATAACACAGGCGGTTTGATCGTCGATCTGGCCTTGCCCAATTTCGATCTCGCCATCAAAATTCCACATATAGGAATCAAGGACACTTTTATAGTCCGGATGAACCGCATTCCCCAGCACAATTTTTTTGCGTTTGGTCACGCGCAGGGCCATTAATGCAGCTTCGGTCATGGCGGTCGCCCCATCATACAGAGACGCATTGGCAATATCCTGCCCCGTCAACTGGGCAATAAATGTCTGGTATTCGAAAATGGCCTGCAAAGTGCCCTGGGCAATTTCAGGTTGATACGGTGTATAGGCCGTCAAAAACTCTGATCGCTGAATAATGTAATCAACCGATGACGGAATATGATGATAATACGTTCCTGCGCCCAGAAAAAACGGACCATCAACCGCGGCCCGGTTTTCATTGGCATAGGCGCCCATATACCGCTCAACCTCTAACTCCCCTTTATGCAAGGGCAAATCAACCAACCCGTTAACAAAGGCCTGTTTTGGGACATCACGGTAAAGATCATTTACCTCTTCATACCCGCATGTATCCAACATGGCTTTACGGGAATTTTCGGTTTGCGGCAGATAACGCATGTATTTACACCTCAAATATGTATTGCGGAATATATAACGGGCTTAGCGCTATATTTAATCCAGATTTTCCACATACTCCTTATATGCGGATTCATCCATTAAATCATCCAGCTGCGCGGTATCGCTCATTTTAATCTTGGCAATCCAGCCGCCATCGTTCAACGGCTTCGTAATCAGCTCCAGATCATCCGGCATATTATCATTGGCCTCAATGACGTCACCATCAACCGGCGAATAGACTTCCGCGGCAGTTTTGACCGATTCGACGACCGCAAAATCATCACCTTTGGTCAGGGACTTGCCAATTTCAGGCAGCTCCACATACACCAAATCGCCCAGGGCTTCGCGGGCATAATCGGTAATACCGACCCAAACAACATCCCCGTCCACATAGACACACTCATGATCTTTTGTGTATTTCATCTCAGCCATATTTTATCTCCTTATCCTCATTACTCTATATATGTTAAAAATCTTTATACTGCTTTTTTCTTGATCGATTTCACTTTAGACGGAACAAAAGGGAGCTTCGTCACCTCAGCCGCAATATTTCGGCCACGGACATTCACGAATATTTTTGTACCCGGTTCACTGAATTCTGGCGGGACATACCCCATACCAATCGCCCCTTGCAAAACCGGAGAATATCCACCGCTGGTCAGAATGCCAATGACCTCATCGTCCCCACTCCTGATTTCGGCGCCATCACGGGCGATGCCTTTATCCAGCACCTTAATCGCAACCAGCCGGCGAGAAACGCCCTCGGCCAGTTCTTTTTGAATGCGCTCATACCCAAAATACCCTTTCGTCACTTTGGATATAATCCAGCCGCTTCCGGCCTCCACAGGGGACGTGGTTGAATCTATTTCATGACCGTAAAGCGCATATCCCATTTCAAGGCGCAAAGAATCACGGGCGGCCAGACCAATCGGCTTGACGACATTGTGATCCAATAGTTTGTCCCAGACTTCTTCGGCCAGATCATTATACACGCTGATTTCAAAGCCATCTTCACCGGTGTACCCCACGCGGCTGACCATCATATCGCTGCCATCCGGGGCCTGCGTTTTCATCATATGCATATACGGAAGATCATGCGCTTCCACGCCTAAAACCTCGTGCAAGACCCGCTCACTCCACCCCCCTTGCAGGGCAATCAATGACCGGTCGAAATGCGTTATCAAGCGAACATCATCGGGCATTTGTGAACGAATCCATTCAATATCCTTTTCCTTGCAGCCTGCATTAATCACGGTAAAAAATTCATGATCGGAAACGCGCGTAATAATCAGATCATCAATAATGCCGCCCTCTTCGTTGAGCAGCACAGTATACTGCGCGCGGCCATGCGCTTTCTGGCTAAACCCCGAAGGGGTCAGCCGCTCCAAAAAGGCGACGACACCATCCCCTTTCAGGGTGAATTGCCCCATATGCGACACATCAAATATCCCCGCATTGGAACGCACCCACTCATGCTCTTTGATCACACCATCCGGGTAATAAAGCGGCATATCGTAACCGGCAAACTCGCCCATTTTGGCGCCGGAGCGCACATGGGCACTATGCAAAGCTGTTTCTTTCATGATCTCCCCGCGGCACAGGTGAACCTGTTTATAAATGAGTTATTACACCTACCAGTTTTAAGCCAAGACCATTCAGGAGTCCAGTGCCTTGCGAAGATCACAAACAGCTTTATCAGGGCGCCTAAAACAAACCGCCGCCCGAATAAACGCACGCAGAAATAAGATCGCAACAAATAATGCCGCCCCTTTAAAGACATTCATAATCCCCGGCCACATAACCGCCCACACTGATTCCATAATACGTTATTTTTACCGCGCCATAACAGGGCAAAAAACGGTATAATCATGCCCTGAAATAGAGCGTTCGTATCCTTTATTACGTCAAATAATGCAACCTATCATTTTCGTAAAAATTCAAACACATGCGGCGCGGCTTTAAAATTCCGCGTGCTGGCAATTACCATAGTCACCCCTAATAAAAACACATTGATACAATTAAAATGCAGCCCATCCGCGCCAATACAAACATCACCAAATCAGGATGAATGACATAAAAAAATACGTGAGCTCATTTTAATAAAGGAAAAAATAATATAAATATTTACCGTAAAACGGCCCGCGCGCAGCACGAACGCAGGCGCAATATAGAAAATTGATATTCGCCATTGACTCTGCAAAATGATTGCTCTAAGGATTAGGCATAAACAAATAAACTGCACCTAAAACAGGGAGATGAATATGTCCGAAGAGACAAAGGCAAATCAAGAGCCAGAAAACACAGTTGAATCACAAGAGCCTGAGGCAAAAGTGCCTGCGAATGACACACAGAAGTCTAGCATTTTCGGTGCACTGACGACTCAATTTGAACGTACAAGAGAACAAGAAACTTACAGCCTGTCCGAATATCTGGATAAGTGTAAAGAAGATTCTTCCATGTATGATAACTGGGCGAAGCGCCTTTTGAAAGCGATCGGCGAACCTGAAGTTATTGACACATCAACATGTGATGATGATCGTCTGCGCCGCATTCATGGCGGGAAAACAATTGCCCGTTACCCTGCGTTTAAAGACTTCTTTGGTGCCGAAGACACAATTCAGGACATCGTAGAGCACCTGCAAAGTGCCGCGCGCGGCGAAGCCACACGTAAGAAGATCATGTATCTTCTAGGGCCAGTCGGTGGTGGTAAATCCTCTATCGGTGACCGTTTGAAAGAAAAAATGGAAGAGAACCCTATCTATGTTTTGCGCGCTAAAAAAGACGGGCAAATTTCTCCTACATTTGAAAGCCCGTTGAACCTGTTCACAGGATCTGATTTAAAAGCACAGGCCACCGAGGCCTACGGCATTCCCAAAAGCGCCATGATCGCCAAGACGGCTTCCCCTTGGGTGAGTGAGCGTCTGGCCGAGCAAGATGGTAATTTTGAAGAAGCGTTTGATGTTGTGAAATTATATCCTTCACAAGCCCATAAGCGCGGCATTGCCAAAGTTGACCCATCAGATGAGCAAAATCAGGACACAAGTCACCTGCTGGGTGATAAAGACGTTGATAAGCTGGGTGATGGCCTGCCAAGCAGCCACCCTGACGTTTACGAATACAAAGGCGCCTTGTCCGTTGCCAACCAGGGTATCATGGAATTTGTTGAAATGTTTAAAGCGCCGCTGAAAACATTGAACCCATTGCTTGAGGCGACAGAATCTCAGACATATCCAACCGCCAGCGGTCACTTCCCGTTTGATGGCCTGATTTTTGCGCACTCAAACGAAAGTGAATGGGACAAATTCAGTAAAGACCCAACAAATGAAGCGTTTCTTGACCGTATTCACATTATCAAGGCGCCTTACACATTGAGCTATGGCTATGAAGCCAGCATCTATGAAAAAGTGCACAATGAATCACAGGCAAGAGAAAATCCAATCGCGCCAAAAACATTTGATACGCTTGGTCTATACAGTGTTATGACCCGTATTCCTGCGGATCACAGTAATCCTGACATGGAAGACCTGTACACCAAGGCGTTGGTTTTAAATGGTGAAGAACCTGATGTTGCCAAACCAATCGAAGCAATTGCCCTGCAGAAAAAAATCAAGCAGGAAGATCCTCGCGTTGGTATGCATGGCGGAACAGTTCGTTTTGGCATTGAGTCACTGTCTGCGACCTTTAATAACAGAGCAATGGAAGGCGAAATTGCCGCTGATCCTATTCTGTTGATCGATACGTTGAAAAAACGCATTGATCAGGATGACCGTTTAACACCGGATGAAAAAGCGTATCGTAAAGACATCGCCGACTTCTTGCTTGAGAAGCACAGAGAGTATGCGAAGAATGTTATTTCCAAAGCTGAAATGAACATTAATGACACCTATTGTCAGAACATGTTCGACAAATATATTGCCAAGGCCAATGCCTATATTGATGGCACGCCGTTCCGCGATAGCACGACCGGTCACGTCATGAGCAAGGAAGACCTGAATGAGGATCTGAAACGCTTTGAGCGCGCCGGACGCATCTCAAACGGTGACCTTTTCCGCGCAGAAGTTACACGTTTCGTGGACAAGCAGGAGAAGAAGGTCGGCGCAAACAAAGTGAAATGGGACTCTCACCCAGGTATGGCCGAAGCCATCGAACAATTTGTCCGCAGCAATATGGGCAATATGCAAGAGCTTGGCCAGTACGACACACTTGTTAGTGACGAACAGCAACAAAAAGTGGATAATATCCACGAGAAGCTGGCCGACCAGGGTTACACCGAGACAATGGCTCGCCGTTTGCGCGCCTTGGCACAAGGTGGCCCAGCGCTATAATTAACTGGCGCACAACGCCACTTAACCATTCAGAAACAACCTTGTTCAATAAGGTTGTTTCTTAAAAATAATAATAAAAAAGACATCCAGTACAGGGAGCCCATAATGCCAACTGTAGTTAATGATAGACTATCCGAGCCGGCAGACCGTTTTAATACCAGTCGCAAGCGATTCATTGCTCGCAATAACAAGCATGTAAAAAAGGCTGTTGAAAAAGCCATTCAAGATGGAAAAATTTCCGATATAGGAAGCGGCGATGTATCTGTCACCGTACCCAAAGATGATTTACGCCAGCCCCGTATTCGCCATGGAAAAGGCGGAAAAAATCAGAATGTATTGCCCGGAAACAAACAATTTAACGGCGGCGAGCGCATTCCGCGCCCAGAAGGCGGCGGCGGTGCCGGCGGCCCGGGTAACGGCGAGGCCAGCGATGGCCCCGATAGTGAAGATGATTTCATCTTTAACCTGACAGAAGAAGAGTTTCAGGACATTTTATTTGCCGATCTACAGTTACCCAACCTTGTAAAACAAGGCGGTGAAGATGAAGGCAATTACAAATATAAGCGCGAAGGATTTTCCACCGAGGGTCCATTGAACAAGATGGATCTGGCCCGCTCGTTTGAGAAACGCCAGGCGCGTCATTTGTCATTCAAAAAGAAATTTAACAAACAAAAGCTCGCTTTGCGCGAAGAGCAGTATAATATTCTGAATGAATACAACCCGGATTATGATCCCGAGGCCAAATCACCCTTGGATCTTATGAACCGCTTGAGCCTGCGCCTTGCTTTCTTTGAGACCAATGTCGATGAAATGATTGAAAAATACAGCGATCAATTATCCGAAGAGCATAAACAACGCCTCTCGGATATTGATGAAGAACTGGCAAGCATTGATGATAGCGTCAAGACAATACGCCCGTGGACCAAATCTGATTTGTCCTATAAACGTTATGAAGCAAAGCCTGTTCCAACGACCAAGGCCGCTATGATCTGTCTGATGGACGTGTCTGGCTCTATGGATCAGCACAAGAAGAATAATGCCAAATTGTTCTATAAATTGCTGCATGATTTCCTGAAACGTAACTACGACACAGTCGAGTTAACTTTCGTCCGCCACACAACAGAAGCGGACGAAGTGGATGAGGAAACCTTCTTTTATGACCAGAAAAGCGGGGGAACAATTGTATCGTCCGGTATTGAGCTTGTGAAAAATATCGCTGAAGATCGTTACGCCGGCAGCGACTGGAACGTTTACTGCGCCCAGGCCTCTGACGGTGATACCTTTGGCCGCGATGACGTTGCGAAATGTATCGACCTGATTCGCGATATGATGCCCGGCATGCAAGGGTATTTCTATACCGAAGTCGAAGGAGAGATGTATCACTCCCCCAACAGTTTGATGGGGAGTTTCGACGTTCTGAAGCAGGAATTTCCTGAAAAATTCTTCATGGGTCATATTAAAGAACGGCCGGATATTTTCCCCGTTTTCAGAAAATTCTTTGAAAAGAGAGAAACATACGCTTCCCATTATCAACCTGGTCCCGGTTCAATCTCTGCCTTTACAGAGCATTATTACCAAACGCCGGAAATGCCATAGGGAGACATAGACATGACAAAGGATATACAAAAAGGGCACGAAGCCGCCAAAGCCAAAATTGAAGATCTGTTGAGCCATTATGAAGATGGCATGGATTTGCTGAAAAAACCATCCAGCAAAGCAGGCGAATGGCGCTACCCGGCGCGCATTAAAGAAGAATTCAAAGACAAACCTGGCCTGCCAACCACATGGATGGGGGTTGTTGCCCAGGTGCAGGAATATATTGCCGTCGAAAAATACGACTTGGATTGCTATGATAATTCAATCGAACTGATTAACGATGTACAAATGCTGGATAATTACGCCAGTGTTGGTATGCCCGCATCATATGACCACTGGTCTTTCGGTATGCAAAACGCCATTGAGCGCCAAAAGCTGGAGAAAGGCCAAATGGGCCTTGCTTTTGAAATTGTCATCAACTCTGATCCGGCGCTGGTTTACTGTATGGACAGTAACACGCCTCTGATGCAAATTCTGGTGACCGCCCATGCCGGATTTGGGCATAATTCCTTCTTCAAAGGCAATCATATGTTCAAGGAACACACAGAGGCCGAGCATATTATTGAAGACCTGACCATCATGCGTGACTATATCCGTGATTGTGAACAGAAATACGGCATTGATCGTGTTGAACGTTTGCTGGATGCTTGTCATGCCCTGGAAACACACAGTGTTACGCGTGCTATTCCGAAAGATAAACCCGAAACCACCGAGGAAAATACGTCAGACTCCAAAGGTTCGGCCATCAAGAATATTGCCAATAGAACATTCAAGAGTGTCGAAGGGTCCCACGCCTTAAAGGTGGAACATGAAGATAACTTATTAGAATTTTTGTCGCAAAATGCTCCGCATCTGGAAGAATGGCAACGCAATATTATGGACATGATTGCACATAAAGCGCAGTATTTCTTCCCGCAGCGCCAAACACAGGTCATGAATGAAGGCTGGGCCAGTTTTTGGCACTACACGATCTTACATGACATGCAGGATATGGGCTTGCTCAGTGATTCACAAATGCTGGAATTCTATGACAGCCATTCCGGTGTTATTAAACAACCGGAATATGATGAAACCATAACGGTCAGAGGACCTGACGGGCAACCGAAAGAGGTTCCGATTTACAATGGTATTAACCCCTACGCACTGGGCATTGCCATGTTTGATGACATCAAACGCATCTGCATGGAGCCCACAGAGGAAGACCGTGAATGGTTCCCGGATATTGCAGGCAATGGCGATTGGTTAGGGACGATCAAGGACGTCATGGAAGACTACCGCGATGAAAGTTTTATACACAAATACCTGTCACCAAAAGTGATGAGAGATTTCCGTTTGTTTGCCATTGTTGATGATGAACTTGAGGACACGATCGGTGTGGCCGGCATTCACAATGACAAAGGCTTTAAGACGGTGCGTCAGCTTCTTGCCGCGCAATACCGCCTGAGCGAGAATAGCCCGAACATCGAAGTATCGGAATATCATCACCGCACAGACAGACGTTTGGTGCTGAAACACCAGCAGTTCCAGAATCGTCCACTGGAAGAAAAAGATATGCAGGATATTCTGAAATATATGTATCAGGTTTGGGGGCATCCGATTGTTCTGGAAAGCTATAATGAAGAGGGGAAGGTCGCCGATATTATGACCTGTCCTCCGGATATTGATTTGCATGAGCCTGAGCCGCCATCCCTGCTGATTTAACGCAAAGAAGCAGCAATTCTTGAATAAAGACATTCTGCAATAAAAAAAAGAGCGCCGCCCGCGCTCTTTTTGCTGTCTATATATTTGTTCTTATCATGAAGATGGGCGTCTTGATTATGACGCCTGTTTTTTCTCTTGCATGACATCCCCTGAATTTTCCAGCGCGGCTTCCTCCACAATTTTTTCGGCAATTTTATCTGCAACAACCGATGTCGGAAGGTTCAAACGTTCGCTTTGACGGAAAATGGCCGCCAACGTTTCGCCCAGTTCTTCCAGACGTTCCATTGTTTTATCAACGCTTTGTCCACTCATGGCGACACTGATAACACCGCCGGCATTAATCACATAATCAGGGGCATACAGAATGCCTTTATCATGCAAAATTGTCCCGTGTTCCGAGCGCGCCAGCTGGTTATTGGCAGCCCCTGCAATAATTGGGGCCTTGATAGTTTCAATAGTGTCATCATTCACTACACCGCCAAGCGCACACGGCGCCAAAACATCAACATCCAGTGCCATAAAATCATCTGGCTTACAGGTTTTGGCCCCATATTGCGATGCGGCCGTATCCATTGCATCAGAACGGATATCAGAAACAATCAGCTTCGCACCGGCTTCATGCAGGCGGCGGCATAAATCCATTCCAACATGGCCCAGCCCGGCCACGGCCACACGCACATCTTTTAAACTGTCTTTACCCAGTTTGTGTTTCACCGATGCCTGAATACCCAGAAACACGCCATAGGCTGTATATGGAGAAGGATCACCGCCTGTGATTTCATCATGATCCGAAGGAAGACCGCTCACATGCTCTGTCACTTCACGGATAACCATCATATCCTCAACACAAACACCCACATCTTCGGCCGTAATATATTCGCCATTTAAAAAATCAACGGCGCGGCCAAAGGCCTTCAATTCTTCTTGGGTTGGCGCTTTTGCATCAGGCTTGGCCATGATCACGGCTTTGCCGCCCCCCAGGGGCAAACGGGCCAGAGCATTCTTGTAAGTCATACCACGAGACAGGCGCAACGCATCGGTTAAAGCCTCATCTTCGCTGTTGTAACGGTTCCAGAAACGGCACCCACCAAGAGATGGCCCTATCGTTGTGTCATGTACCGCGATAAAGGCAACCAAACCCGATGCCGGATCATAGGCTTTCACAACCGTTTGGTGGCCTGCGTATTCTTCATGGCCGGACACATCCATATCAATAATAACTGTCATTGCTCTCTCCCTCAGATCAAAATCATTATCACATTGATCTGACAATAAAATTTTTGCTTATACTTCAGTTTAAATTTATATCAAAATTGCTTTCAATACATTTTTATGCTGCACCCACGAAACCCAGACATAAAAGACCGAAAAGTCCAAAGCGCAGCAATTTTAAGTAATTTTCTTACCCAAAACTTTCCCACTAATCAAGGCACGGGACATAATGGTATGGATACTCATCACCCTGTTATTTTTTGCCTGTTTTTATCTTTATGCAAGTAAGATCTTGATTTTTGATCTGAAAGCCGATAAGACCTTAATTATTCTTATGAGCGGGCGTAGTTCAATGGTAGAACGTCAGCCTTCCAAGCTGAATATGCCGGTTCGATCCCGGTCGCCCGCTCCATGTCTTCTCCCCTATTTCTATTGTCGCTTTTCACGCAATATTTGATACAATTACCCCATGATCATACCCCTTTGGGCTGTATTTGGCCTAATCACCGCCTTTTTTTCCGCCTTGATGATGCTGATGCAGGAACATTTCAAGGTAAACGGGTATGCGCTGGCATTCTGGATCAAGGTGGCTTGCGTTATGGTCAGCCTGCCTTTTATCTTTATTAACGGCATACCCGCGCATCCCATGTTTTATGTCTATCTGGCGGTCTCGGCTCTGCTCTATGCCATTAGTGATGTCTATTTTTTCAGCGCGATACCAAAATCCAGCGCGGGGTCTGTCTCCCGCCTTGTTCCCTCGGCCGGGGTCATTGGATTTTTGCTGTGGTTTATTATCGACCCCTCGCTGTTTTTTAAATATATAGCCTCACCGGTTATATCCGGTTTAATTTTTATGACCTTGTGCCTGTTCGCCTTTTTTGCTCTGCGCCTAAAGAAATGCACCATCACCATGCAAACATTGCGGGATGTCTGGTTCGTTATTTTTGCCGCTACGGTTGGCCCTATCCTGACCAAACTGATTACGTTTTATGCGGATATGGAACAAGCCAGATATGCCTATATCTGCTTTCAGGCCATGATGATGATGGCAATGTGGTTGATCTATTTATGGGTAGCGCGCCCCGTTCCGTTATCGTTATTTTTTGCCAGGTCCACGTGGCAGTATGGCCTGTTGATCGGCATGGTCGCCGCCGCCATGATCTTAACCAAATTTACATCCTATTATTATGTTGATAATCCGGCCTATATCCCCGCCATGATTGCATTGGATGCCGTTATCATTCTGTTTTTCTATAAACTGCGCGGTTTGCAACCCCGCGGTGATGTCCTGTCCGGGCTGGGGATTGTCGGCTGCGCTGCGGCGCTCATAATCCTGAAAGCACAAATATAGTGATCTATCTGCAACTATATGTGTATTTTCGCCGATTAAGGGGCCCCGCGGGCAAAAACCGTATTGACAATTGCCCCAAGGTTTTTTAAACCATTGCAAAGGTTTGGATCCTGCGGGATTCATATATGATTTTGCGTGCAATTTTAACCAGATTAAGGATTGAAAATGAGTAAGGAAAAATTCGAAAGAAATAAGCCT
>DENS01000018.1:142217-148940 GCA_002359735.1 Micavibrio sp. UBA2638 | reverse complement strand
TGGGATATGCTGGCCTCTACGTATTTCACACTAGACGCGGCATTTTGTGCGCGCTCATCGGCCTGCGCCGAATGGGCCATCAATAAAAGACCGAATAATGCGCCAAAAACAGTATTTTTTCCGATCATATCTTGAAACTTGCTCCTCTATCCGCTTTAACCATTATATAATATTTAACGTACAATTCTCTAGGATAATTATAAGTGCCATATTTTAAACTTCCCTTAATTTTCACGCTGGCTTTGGCTCTGGCATGTGTATTTTCACTTTCGGCGCAGGCACAACCCAAAGTGCAAGCCGCCCCACCGGCGCAAGTCAGCGCCATCAAACTCTCGCCGCCTGATCCAAAAGGGCTGGTTGTGGTGGAACTTTTCTCGTCACAGGCCTGCCTGTTCTGCCCAAAAGCCGATGCCTATCTAAACATTCTGGCAGAAAAGGACCACGTGATCGCCCTGGCTTGTCATGTCGATTATTTCGATATCAAAGAAGGCTCTCTTGCCCATTCCTTTTGTACCCAGCGCCAAAACCAATACAGCCGGACCCTGCGATCCGGCCCCAAATATACGCCGCAAATGATTATGAATGGCCGATATGATGCCATTGGACACAAAAAAGAAAAAGTCGATGCCGCCCTGTTTCAGGCTGCCTCTCAGGATATTCGTGAAATTTCAATCAGCCCGGCCAGCAATAATCAATTTTCCCTCGTCATGCCGGACGTTGAAACCGGGCAATATTCGATATGGGTTGCCATCACCAGCGCCCCCGTATCGCGATCCATCCTGATTGGAAATAACAGAGGCCAAAGCGTGCTTTACAAACATATCGTCGATGATTTGAAATCACCCATGATCTGGAGCGGCGATGCCCGCAGCTTTAAACTGAGCGCAGATCTGAGCAAAAATAAAGAAGGCGTTGCCGTCTGGGCACAAAATCAGGTGACTGGCGAAATTGTGGCCGCGGGGCAATATAAGTTGCCAGGTCAATGAGCATCCGCCCAGCTGGCACCGGAACCGGCCTCGGCAATCAAGGGAACATCAAAATCCGATGCGGCCTCTTCCATCACTCTTTTTACAACAGCAGAGGTCGCCTCCAGCTCGTCTTTCGGCACTTCAAAAATCAATTCATCATGAACCTGCAATAACATTTTGGCATGAAGACCAGCCTGTTTGAGCGCGTAATCCATCCCCCCCATTGCGATTTTCATGATATCGGCCGCCGTACCCTGCAGCGGCGCATTAATGGCCTGCCGTTCGGCAAATTGCCGGACAGAGCCGTTTTTATCATTAATACCGCGAATGAAACATTTACGTCCCTCAACCGTACGAACAAAGCCATGCGCGCGCGCCTCTTCCTTTTTGGCGGTCATAAAACTCTCCAGCTCGTTAAAACGGGCCAGATATCGTTTAATAAAATCGCCCGCGGTTTTATTATCCGTCCCTAACTGCTTTGCCAATCCAAAGGCACTAATACCATAAATAATACCGAAATTTACCGCCTTTGCCTGACGGCGAATTTCCGGCGTGACGTCTTCAATCGGTGTTTCAAAAACCTGACTGGCCGTAATGGTGTGAATATCCTGCCCCTGTTTAAAGGCCGTTTTTAAGGCACAAATCCCGGCCATTTCCGCGGCCAGACGCAGCTCCACTTGCGAATAATCAACCGAAAGCAAAACATGCCCCTCCTCTGCAACGAACGCAGTACGGATTTTACGGCCATTTTCGGTACGGATCGGAATATTTTGTAAATTCGGATCGGAAGACGATAAACGGCCGGTATTAACATGCGCCATGGAAAAAGACGTATGGACACGGCCTGTCTTTGGGTTGATCTCTTTTTGCAGACTGTCGGTATAAGTCGATTTTAATTTCGCCAAACTGCGCCATTCCAAAATTTTGATGACAATCTCATGCCCTTCATCGGCCAGTTTTTCCAGCACACTCACCGATGTGGACCAATCACCGGTTTTGGTCTTGCTCCCCCCCTTTAATCCCATCTGGTCAAAAAGGATTTCACCAATCTGTTTCGGAGAGGCCACATTAAAAGATGTGCCGGCCAAATCATGTATTTCTTTTTCCAATACGGATAGTTTCGTTTCGAAATCTGCACTCATATCTTTCAAGATAACAGGGTTCACCTTTATCCCCTCCAGCTCCATCTGCCCGATAACTGGAATAAGGGGGCGCTCGATATCTTCGTATACATGCAGCATTTTTTCTTTCAACAAACGCGGCTTTAATATTTTATGCAGGCGCAACGTGATATCCGCATCTTCGGCCGCATAATCCAGGGCCTTGGAAATATCGACCTGATCAAAGCTCAACTGATTTTTTCCCTTGCCCGCAACCTCTTCGAATTTAATGGGCGTATGGCCCAAAAACATGGTCGACAGATTGTCCATACCGTTTGAATGCGATGTCCCATCCAAAACATAAGAAATCAACATCGTGTCATCGACACCCCGCATTTCCATTCCAGCCAGTTTTAAAACCTGCCAATCATATTTCGCATTATGGGCAATCTTCAGAATACTATCATCACCCAGCACCGGCCCCATGATCTTTACCACCTCTGATAAAGGAAGCTGCGGCGTGTCATCGCCCTCCCCCTCATCAAGAAGGTCGGCCTGCGCGGCGCGGTGCCCCAAGGGAATATAGGCCGCGCGCCCGGGTTTAACGGCAATCGATATACCGACCAAATCAACCTTGGCCGGGGTCAGCCCCGTTGTTTCGGTATCAATCGCCATGACGCCCGCCGCGCGCGCTTGATCCATCCATTCCTGCAACACGGCAGATTCATTAATCAATACATACTCATTATCTTTAATTGGCGGCATTTTTTCGGCCGCGCCCTCCCCGCCGGCATCGTCATTCGAAGGCGCCATTGTGTCCACGGTTTCCCCGCCCAAACGGGTGATAATGGAATTAAAGGCATGCTCCTGCAAAAAAGCCATCAATTTAGGCTTTTCCGGGTCATGCGTTTTAAAAGCATCCAGACCAACCGGGACAGGAACATGCGCATCCAAAGAAACCAGCTTTTTTGAAATCTCGGCCTGCTGACGATGTTCAATCAAATTTTCGCGGCGTTTATTCTGTTTTATCTCACCCGCGCGGTCCAAGAGCTCCTCTAATGAGCCAAATTCATTAATCAACTGCGCGGCGGTTTTAATGCCAATACCCGGCACCCCGGGGACGTTATCTATACTGTCCCCGGCCAGCGATTGCACATCAACAACCTTGTCTGGGGATACCCCGAATTTTTCCAGCACATCTTTTTCCACCATGAACTTCCCCTTCATGGGGTCCAAAATGCGCACATCATCATCAATTAACTGCATCAAATCTTTATCGGATGACACAATCACCACTTTTTTACCCTGTTCACGCGCCAAACGGGTATAAGTCGCGATCAGATCATCGGCCTCATAGCCTTCCAATTGCAAGGCCGGAATGTCAAAGGCTTCTGTTGCGTCGCGCACCAACTTGAACTGCGGCACCAGATCTTCGGGTGGGGCCTCGCGATTGGCTTTGTATTCTTCATAGATATCATTGCGGAAATTCTTGCGGGCCGCATCAAATATCACGGCCATATAGGGCGCGTGATAATCGTTCAGCATCTTTAACAACATATTCACAAAACCATAAACCGCATTCACGGGAACCCCTTGCGGGTTGGTCATGGTTTGCTGGCGGGAATAGGCCATGGCAAAATAGGCGCGAAAGATAAAACCCGATCCATCAACCAAATAAAGTTCATCTTCGGACGCGGGGGTGATCTCTTGTTTTTTCGAATCTGTGCTCATACGTCTTTTAAATCACATAGCGTCACCCCAGCCAAGCAAAGATGCCCCGGCGCCCCCATTTGCACAGGGGAAAACAAAAATTATATACGCAAGGCAAGACTAATCCAGGCCAGGCGCGTCCGGCGTAATCAGGTCTTTCAAGACCTTTTCATCCTTTTCACTCACCGTGACGCCTTGTCCATCCTTAGCGTCATTCTTCGCCCCATCTGCGGGCGGTGCGAATTGCGTTTCATTGGGGTCCTGCACACCGGCTTTAAAACGGGTGTAATTTTTCGGCCCTTGCTTGGCCGTGGCCAGTCCTTTTTCGTAGTGATGACGCATCCCAGCCTCTGCGGCCCAGAAAACGCGGGCGGCCTGATATTTATATATGGGGTCCTTCTTTAAAAAATTAGAATAACGCCATAATTTTGCATTCACCTTTTCAAACTCGGTTCTACGTTGCTGGTGATTGGCGATGCGGTTTAAAGGGGCGGCGGCCCGGCGCACATCTTCATCCAACTGCTCAGAATAAATCTGGCGGGCTTTATCGCGGGCCTCCATATAAATCTGGTGCTGCTCCGATCCTTCAGGATGCAATCCGGCCATCATTTCGAATTTTTCCGGCACAAAACCAAAGAAACTTTTTGTCAGCTCGGTCAAAGTCCCTTTTTTCCACGGCTCGGCTTCACAAAGTTCCTCAACGCGCTCCGGGTCCAGATGCTCGTCCTTTTCCACAGCCTTTAAAATGGTTTTATCGTGCGTAACCTTGGTCAACCTCTCTTCGGCTGCGCGCAATTCGGCCCGCGCGGCCTGGATATCAGGATCATCCTCATCGGGGCGCAGCAAGCCGGCACCAGTGCTATGCGTGCGAATGATATGCTCATCATCTTGTTCAGCATCAGGCAGAACCGGGCTGGGCTGGGGCAAAATTTTACGCTTAGCCACTTTATTATCGTCTATATTGTCCTTTGTATTTTCCGGCTTATTGTCGTCTTTATTCTCAAGCATGTAGAATCTCCCTGTTTTTTTATTATGATTCCACGCTACTGCATCCCGACGCATCAATCAAGGCAGGCGCATATTTTATGCGACACAAAGTCTGAATATGCCAATCTTGTGCAAAAGTACTGAAAATTCTGTAGCGCAGACCATAAATCCGCTTTATAAACATAGAGTCATGAGCATACGTTTTTTCACAGATTCGCATCATGCCCCGTCGCGCCCATCGCCAAAATCCTCCCGCCATTGCGAGCGCTCACTGCCTCTTATTCAACAATGCTTAAACACCATCACAATCGATTGCGAAGCCGTTATTTTCGGCGGGGACGCGATCATGGCCACGTATAACCAACCGCAAATTTACCACGAAACGCTGATGCAGGAATTTGGCGCCGCCGCATGCCAAAGCCGGGTGCCATTCCACCCCGTGGCCGGCAATCATGAATACGATTACTTCCGCGATCTGGACAGGCTTTCTGCCCTGACTGGTTTAAGCTACGCCAATAAGGTCATTGATTTAAATGATGGCCAGCGCCTGATTTTTCTCAATGATCAATTCCACGATCATGGTTTGCGCATTCTCTACCCCTATACGGATGAAAGCCTTGATTTCGTGCGCACATCAATGGCAGAGGCGCCGACAAATATGATAACGCTGATTACCCATACGCCCATCGATGATTTTGGGCCCCATTTGGCCAAAACAATACGCAGAAAAGACGATCCTGCCTATAGCTTCCGTTCAAACGCCGGGGCACTGCGCAAGCTATTGGAAAACTCCGGGAAGAATTGTCTTGTGCTTTCTGGTCATACCCATCATGAACATTTTTTCCACCACCGCAATGTAGCCTATTTGACGTTACAATCTCTTATTGAGGGTGTAAGGGCCGCGTGGCCGGAAAAAACGCATGCGCGCTGGGCCGATATTACCCGTAAAGATGAAAACAGCCTGCACATTAAATTACATGGCCATAATGGCCGGGATATTCATCACACCTATTTTCCATCATATACCAAGGCGCCATCTTCGGCGCTTGCCACGAACGATACGGCAGCAGCCGATATGCCGCCATCACTGGCAGCAGAATAAAGCTACGGCGGCCGCATTCGAAACATTCAGGCTGGATATTTCACCTGTGGTGGGCAACTTCATCAATTCATCACAATTCTCACGCACCAAATGACGAATTCCGGGCCCTTCCGCTCCCAGGACCAGCACGATTTTTTCTGGCCGCGTGCCTTTCAAACTATCGATTGTTTTTTCGCCGCGTTCATCAAGGCCGTAAACAAAAAACCCTTCCTGTTTTAGCGCTTCTAATGAACGGCTCAGATTCGTTTCATAGGCCACGGGCACATGTTCCACCGCCCCGCAAGCCGTTTTCGCCAAAACCCCGTCCAGCGCCGGCGCGTGTTTCTTCTGCATAATCAGACCATCTACACCAAATGCGCAGCTGCTGCGAATAATCGCGCCCACATTGTGCGGGTCGGTTACCTGATCCAACATAACAAGGACGCTGCTGCCCTTCGTTTCGGCCCGGCGGGCAAAATCGTGAATATCCTCCTCCGGAAGCTCCGAAGTAATCAGCCCTATTCCCTGATGCACCGCGCCTTGCGGCAATATTTTATCCAGCCTTTTCTTCTCCACATGCGTTGGCGATGGACGGCGCAGCCCGCGCCCCTTTGCTTCACTCAGCACCGATTCAAACCCGCGCGCACTCTGATCAGTTAAGAATAACTGCTCCACAGTGCGTTCAGGATTTAACCAGGCCTCACGAACAGCGTGAAATCCATACAGAATAGGTTTGTTTGTATTATTTTTCTTAAAATTCATAATGTTTCACACAATACACTCTTGACATTAAAGCGCAAAAGCCTTTTTCTATGCATCTGTCTTTATTGGCACCTAAAATCGTTGGAGGGGTGGTCGAGTGGTTAAAGGCAGCGGA
>DENS01000018.1:0-141857 GCA_002359735.1 Micavibrio sp. UBA2638 | reverse complement strand
TTCGAATCCTGCCCCCTCCACCATTTACTTTTTTCACTTCGTCCATGAAGAGAATTTATGCCACAAAGCCCCGCTGTCCGCGGGGCATTTCCGGATCAACACCTGCCTTTTTAGCTTCAGTTTCTATCGTCTTTTCATTTTTATTCACCTCACTGTATCTGTAATCGGCATACCAAGGTTTCCGGCGATTCCAAGCCTCTATTTTTTTTCATTGTTAGCAATTACTAATTGCCCCTCGAAATCGTTGTATATTTTCTGCTTGACAATTCAGGAATAATATAGGAATAATATCCTACAAACGCCATAAGTGCGTTTGTGCTTCGGGCGCCCATAGATTCATAAACGGATAACGTCCTCGGATTTTCTTTTTCACAACAAAATACTTAAGGATGATGAACCATGCCTCGTTTAGGATTGGGTCTTAGCATAGGCTCCATTAAGACACGTTTGTCTAAAAACTCCCCTCTTCAATATTTCGGATCATCCCGCCTCCCACTTTGGCTTGATGCTTCGGATGAAAGTACAATTACAGAAAGTTCCGGCAACGTATCACAATGGGATGATAAATCCGGCAACAATAACCACGCCACAGCCAGCGGAACGGAGCCGACAACAGGAACGGTAACGATTAACAGCCTGAATGCGCTTGATTTCACCACAGGGCAGCGCATGATCGTTCCCTATGGCGCAGAGTTCGCCAACTCTTTGGGTCAGCATGTTTTTGTTGTGGCCGAATGGGATACACTTGATACATTTAGCGCCGTGTATTCCCGTTATGCCGGGCCGGGTTCCAGAGAATTTAACCTGCTTAAATTAAATAATAGCGCCCCCGCCAATAGCTTCTATTGCCAATTCACAAAAGATGGCAGCGCGGTGACAACAATCGGTAAGGTCACGACAATTGAGGTTGATACGCCCTATGTTCTGTACGGGTCTGTTCAGGATGATGCATATGTCGAAGTTGGTGTGAACAACGCAAGGGCAGACCAGCGCAGCCTGATAACGGGGAGTGTTTACGACAAGCCAACGACACCCCCAAATATTACAATTGGTGATCAGTCTTCAACAGGTGTTTCAATGCTTGGTAAGATTGCCGAAATCATTGTGGTAAGCGGTGATTTAAGCATTGCCGAAAAAGACTGGATTTTAAATTACCTTGGTAACAAATGGGGTATTGACGTTACCTTATCCGCTCAGGATGAAACAACGGCCACTGCTGGTCAGTCGAATATGCTTTTATGGTCAACGGACAACGCAACATATACTGATGAAGGTGAGACCGCTTTTACCACAGAGATTTTAACAGAAAAAGAAACACAGTTCTTCTTCAATGGCGCAGTCAATGGCAGCGCGGTTCACGAAGATGCAGAAACAGGCGGCAACGGTTTTTGGATAGGCAATGATAATTCAGACGGCGGGGCTTTAACTGCCTTTATCACCAATGCGGCGGCCTATAGCGGCGGTATTCGCGGGGATATTTCCCTGTATGAGAACATCCTGATTGTAAACGGGGAGGCCGATGCCACGGCCATCGCTAGCGCCATTATCACAAAAGCACAATTCAAGACAGCCCTAACGCAGCTTGTAACCCGCTTGAATGAAGAATGCCCGAATGCAAGGTTAATCTTTACACCCTTGGGGCGCAGAACAGGCGGCAATGACAGCGCCGTTCAACAAGTGCGTGATGCGCAGTTGGAAGTCATTGCGGAAAACTCATTCTGTTATTTGGGCTGGGAAAACCATGACCAGCCATTACAGGACAATATCCATAGAACGCCTGCCGGTTATACGGTAGAGGGTACGCGTGCGGCAGAGTTCGTTTTGACTGGCACCTTACGCGGCCCCATTATTACAAGCGCCACATATAGCGGCAGCACAGTAACGGCCACGGTTGCTTTGGATAGCGGCGCGGCCATATCTGGCAGCGAAGTGGACACGTTCCGCATTGAGGATGACGGAAGCCCGGTCACAATCTCCAGCCTTTCCATTGATGGGAATGAGATTACATTTACGTTAGGATCCTCTATCGCAAGCGGTTCAACCGTTGAGCTATGGTCTAACTATGGACAGGGATCGAGCGTCACGCCCGCCAATGTCGTAAAAGATGCAAATGGGTATCCCATTAGAACCGTCAGCGCATTGAGCGTAAGCGAGGGTTAAAAAAATGTAGTGTTAAATTTGATCTGATCTGCGCCTAAAGCATGATCAGATCATTTTGTACGAACAGATCCGCACCGTTTTTGGAATAATGATCATAGTCAATACCACCAACATTGACGACACCCACATAGTCCTTATTAAGATTAAATTGAGATAGATCAACGCTGTCAATACCGCTGTCACCGGTGATATAAAGGTCATCGTTATCACTCATATCAATGATATCGCTTCTAGAGAGTGTCACGGTATTGGCCGCGCCGTTGCTGAGATCGATCGCTTCAATCGATTGATGGTTTGTTGTGTTTACTGTCACGGCTGTCGCATCACCAGAACGCACACCCATTGTGTCGGTTCCGGTTCCGCCAACGAGAATGTCATCGGAGTCATACAGCAATATATCATCACCCGCACCGCCGTTGAGCGTATCTGTACCGCCATTACCATCCAGCGTATCGTGCCCATCATAACCGTTCAATGTTTCATTGGCCGTTGTTCCGGTCAGCGTATTGTCCCCAGCATCACCATTTATAATGTCGCTGCTGCCGCCGCTGGCGTTTAACAAACCTTGCTGGATATAAATATTGGCACCGAATTTTGAATAATGATCCATTGTGATGCCGTTCAAAAGAACAGAGCCTATAAAGTCATTTGATTGATTGATGTTGCCTGTTACAGTGTCCAGCCCTACATCGCCCGTAATATACAGTGTCTGGGTTGCGTTAATATTCACAACGTCCTGATAACGCACATCGAGCGTGTTGGCCGCAGAAAAGCCATTCAAATTATCAAGGGCGATTTGTTCAATGCTGCTGCCGGTTAGGGTACTTAAATCAAGACTTGTCGTGTCATTGCTGATTGTGCGGATCATGTCCCAGTCAGCATCGCCGTTAAAAATATGCCCGGCCTGATATAAGAGAGTGTCGTTACCCGCGCCGCCGTTCAGGCTATCCGTACCGCCCATACCGATCAGGAAGTCATCTCCCGCCTCGCCATAAAGCGTATCGTTTCCATCGCTAACAGTGACGCCGCTGATGTAATCGCCGATCAGCCAGTCATTGCCGTCACCGCCATATAGAATATCATCGCCAATATAGCCGGATAACGTGTCATTTCCGCCCATACCATAAATGGTATTTGCGCCCGCACTGCCGACGATATAATCGCGAACATCCGCGCCGATAATATTTTCAATGCTGTAAACTGTATCTCTATAGCCGTTATTATTCAGGACATAGCCTTCGTGAAGACTGGCATATGTGCCGAATGTATTGGCGCCGTAATCCAGCGTATCAACGCCGCTGCCGCCCCATACCTGGTCACTGCCAAGACCACCAATAAAAACATCGTTGCCGCCGCCGCCAACTAATAGATCATTCCCGGCGCCGCCATCAATTGTGTCGACACCATCATTGACACCTTCGGTCAGGTTATCGCCGTAAATAATGTCATTGCCATCACCGCCCCAGATTTGGTCGATGCCTATACCGCCATAGATGGTATCGTTTTCTGTGCCACCATCGATTAAGTCATTGCCACCGCCGCCAGCGATTACATCCATACCGGCGCCACCATCAATGGTATCATTTCCATCCGAAGCGTTGGCTGCCTGCAAATCACCGTATATCAGATCATTTCCGGCACCGCCGTTTAGAATATCATTTCCGAAATGGCCGAAAATCGTATCAGCCCCGTCATTGCCCCAGATTGTATTGATCGCCGCATCACCCACCAGCGTATCGTTAAAATCGCTGCCGTGAATATTTTCTATGCTGATCAGAGAATCTCTTGTTGCCCACCCATCAATGGCGAAATAGGAAGACAGGTTGACTGTCACGCCCGCAATATCAGTACGGTAATCGGCAATATCTGTTCCACTGCCTCCAAAAAACTGGTCAGCGCCCTGACCGCCTGTGATGACATCATCACCGCCGCCGCCCGCCAGAATGTCATCGCCTGCGCCGCCATCGATAATATCGGCGCCATCATTGCCTGTATCACTTTGGAAATCGCCGTATATCGTGTCATTCCCTGTACCGCCGCTTAGCGTATCCGCGCCGCTTTGGCCATAAATCAGGTCGTTGTCCTCATCACCGTTGATCGTATCGTCTCCGCCGCCGCCCGAGAGCGTGTCATCACCCATACCACCATGAATGGTATCATGCCCGTCAAGAGCATTTGCGCCCTGCAAATCACCGAAAATCGTGTCGTTGCCAATGCCGCCAATCAGCGTGTCTCCTCCATAATGGCCGTAGATTGTATCATCGCCAACGCCACCATCCAGCGTATTGAAATTATCAGCACCAACCAGAATATCGCCCTGATCCGATCCGGTCACATTCTCAACATTCTGAATAAAGCTCTGCCCGCCATTGCCGTCATTATAGGCCCAATTTGCAGAAAGCACGACATGAATACCTTGCGCAACGCCTGAATACACAATCGTATCGTTTCCATCCAAACCGTTCAGACTTGGTGCATCGGGGATAATGATGTCATCCCCATCGGTCGGGTCGCCATTGGGCGGATTGTCCAGCGGCGGGTTTTCCTCCAGGTTCTCTTCAGAAAGGGAAGCAGTCTGCTGCTGGATGACATAAGATTGGGCACTGCCTATACCCTCATTCGGAGTATAGACACCGCTCTCTTGCTCTTCCTCTTCGTAATATGTGTCGTCCATGAGTGTCCTTAAAAACCTTACTATATTATAACCATCACAAAACCGCGATTTTAATTATATTAGCAAAAACTATGCCAGTGTATATTTAACTTTGAGATAAAATTGTTTAGAAGTTGCCCTTCGGTGTTGTCATGTACCTTCTTACTATTAGAATTGTAAATTCTTTACAAAAGATCTTCCTTATATGATCAAAGTGCCGTCATTGACCAATGCTGTTTCGTCCGTCAGGCCCGTTACATTGACAATTACGCCAACCTGGATAAAGCTGTCTCCGCCGCCATCGGCGTCCACCGAGAGAATAGAATTCGCCCCGCTATCGGAAATCATCACGAAATCGGAAATACTCTGCGTGGCCGGATCGTTGTAAACACCGTTCAGTATATCACTGATATCCAGCACATCACCGTCACCGGCATTAAAATCCCGCACGTAGTCAAGACCTTGCCCCGTATTGTCAAAAACAAAGGTGTCCGCGCCGCTTCCGCCCCAGAGGTTATCAACCCCTTCGCCACCATTCAGGACGTCATCGCCGCCAAAGCCAATCAGCGTGTCATTTCCGGCACCACCAAACAGCGTGTCATTGCCGTCATTGACAGTGGCAATCTGGATATCGCCAAACAGTGTATCATTCCCTTCACCGCCATAGATGGTATCATCACCATAGGATCCATAGAGAATATCCACGCCGCCATTGCCGTAAATGGTGTTTTCCCCTGCGTTACCGACAATTGTATCGTTGAAATTTGATCCGTTCACGTTTTCAAAACCGGCAAGACTGTCGCGCGCGCCCGAGCCGTCAAAGCCGTATTCTTGCGTCAAACTAACGTTAATTCCGGCGATAGATGTACTGTAATCAACCGTATCGACGCCGGCCCCGCCATTGAGGATATCCGCGCCCAAACCGCCTGTAATGACATCATCACCGCCACCGCCGAATATGCGGTCATTCCCATCGCCACCATCGATCACATCATCGCCGTCGCTGGAAATTTCGTTTTGGTCATCACCAAAGATCAGATCATCGCCTGCGCCGCCTGTCAGAATGTCGGCGCCGCCAAGACCGTATATTTCATCTGCGCCCAGCCCGCCGGACAGGGTATTCACATCAAAATTGCCGACGATCACATCATTGAAATCTGACCCTATTGCGTTTTCAACACGCACCAGCGTATCGAATTGCCCGCTCTGGAATTGCGCAAAGCCGCTTTCGATATCAATCAAAACACCGGACGTGGCCGCCGTGTAGTCTAATGTGTCAGAACCGCTGCCGCCATCAATGTAATCATTGCCTGCACCGCCGGATAAAAGGTCATCACCGCCGCCGCCATAAAGTTTATCATCGCCTGCGCCGCCATACAGCAAATCATCACCATCGCCCGCGCCTTCCACTTCAAAATCACCAAACAGCGTATCGTTTCCATCGCCGCCATTCAGTGTATCGGAACTGTTCAGGCCGTATAGGACATCAGCACCTGCCGCACCATTTAAAATATTATCGCCATTCGTTCCAACCAGCAGGTCGTTATTCGACGACCCTATCGCGTTCTCGATATTCAGCACCTCATCGCGCTTACCGGAATTATCCTGCGCATATCCGTCTTTCAGATCAACAACCAGACCGGCTCCGGCTGCGCTGTAATCCACGGTATCATTGCCACCAAGACCGTCCATCGTGTCATGGCCCAGACCGGCGACAAACATATCATCGCCTTCCGTGCCAACCAGATTGTCGTCATAACTGCCTGCCTCAACCAATTTTGTAGCCACAGAAACATCAATCACAACATCGTTATAATCTGCATCGCCCAGATTTTTTAAATCTTCAAAGCCAATACGCAGCGTAGAAGGATCGTCTTCATTCGCCAGGCCGCTAATCGCATGCACTGCGTCGTCCGGGTTAATGGCCGTATCGCCGCCGCGCTCAGTTGTGTGGTAAATATTCCCGTTAATCTTGGTCGCCGTTCCGTCAGAGCCCACATGCACCAGCGTTATGTCGGACGCAGTATCAGTGATTTTTGCATCACGTTCGTTTTCGCCGCCCAAATCATAAACGAAACGCAACGCGCCATCGTTCAGGTCGATATTTTTAAAATCCTTATTCACCCGGTCGCCATTGGCTATGATAAACAGTCCAAGTTCCGAGCCATCCGCGCCGTCATATTCGTAGGTAAAGGTTTTGGATGCTTCCAGCCCACTCTTCTCGGCTTCCAGATCTTTTATTTGCTGCTCATATTTTTCAATATGTTTTTCGTGTTTTGCTTTATCGAGCTTGTTCTGAACATTTTCGATTTTTTTATCAATTTTTCCGATATCTTTATCCGCATGCAATGGGTCTTTGACATTGGTATAAGCAAATTCCACGGCAGAGATTGTCCCATCCGCCGCAACGGTATAAGCGCCCAGCGTGTTGTTATATCCCGCGCCGGATTCCACAACGGAGATCGTAACTTCGGTTGCATAGCCCACAGATAAATCATCATCCAGAACACCCGACGATTGTGGTGGCTGGTCATTGAATTCCTGGCGTTCCTGTAAATCGGGGAAAGTTTCTTTTTGAGAAAAAACATGTTCCATCGTGACCGAAGAAAAGTCCTGGTCACCTGAAATCGCAATTGCCGCTGCGAAATTATTTTGAACAGTCAGAAGAATATTACTTACGCTAAGACCTTGATTTTCTTCTAAATACATATCCTCTAATACCTTTCTACTCCTCCCCACTTCTATAGTGTAGGAGAAAAAGGTTAACATTTTGATAGTATTTTAACTAAAATCACACAATCAGCGTTCCGCCTGATTCCAAGGCCGCTTCATCGGTCAAACCGGTCACATTGTATAGGGTTGCAACCTGTACAAAATTATCGCCGCCGCCATTTTGATCGACTGATACAGTTGAATGGAAGCCGTTATCAGTAATTTGTACAAAATCGGTAATAGCCTGAGACCCCGGATTGGTGTAAAAACCGTCCAGAATATTGGATAAATCGAGCCTATCACCCTGACCTGTGCTAAAATCCCAAACGCCGTCTACACTGCCTAATTCGAAAACGAAGGTGTCTGCGCCTGTACCGCCCCAAAGTGTGTCTGTTCCCGCACCGCCTTCCAGCGTGTCATTACCGCCAGAGCCGGAAAGAATATCGTTCCCGGCGTTACCATAGAGAACGTCATCGCCGTCCCAGGCTGTACCCGACTGGATATCACCGTAAATAATATCATTTCCAGCGCCGCCATAAACCGTGTCAGATCCGTAAGAGCCGTAAAGCGTATCTTGCCCATTTTGCCCCCAAATCGTATTGGCATCGGCGCTGCCGACTATTGTGTCGGTATGATTTGATCCGCGGACATTTTCAATACTGGCCAATGTGTCATATCCGCCGCCACCATCAATACCGTAATAGCTGCCAAGATTAACATTCACACCCGATGTTTCGTTGTCATAGATAACAAGATCAGTGCCGTTACCGCCCTGAATAACGTCACTGCCGGCGCCGCCTTCAAATATATCGTTATCATTACCGCCCCAGAGCGAGTCGTTACCTGTCCCGCCATAAAGCTGGTCTTCACCGCCATTTCCAACAAGAACATCATTCCCGGCATCTCCGTATAGGATATCGTCGCCATCACTGGCATTGCCGTTTTTCAGATCACCGTAAATCGTATCAGTTCCAGCGCCGCCATAAACCGTGTCTGCACCCAGACCAGCGTATATTGTGTCATTGCCGATTGTATCAGTACGGTTAATATTATCGCCGTAAATCGTATCAGTTCCAGCGCCCCCAGCAATAATATCATCACCGGCATTGCCATAGATAATATCATTACCATCTTCGCCATCCATATGGTCATTGCCATTCCCGCCGGACATGGTATCGTTATCTGCCCCGCCATAGAGATGATCAGCACCTTCCTGACCTTGCAGATTATCCTGTCCGGCGCCGCCATAGATATAATCAATGTCATTACCGCCATACACAGTATCATCACCGCCGCCTGCGGAAATCACATCATTACCGTCATTGCCATATATAGTATCGGCGCCATCACCACCGCCTGCATTTAAATTATCGCCATAGAGGCGATCATCACCCGCGCCGCCCCAAATCTGGTCTACGCCGTTACCGCCATAGATCGTATCATTGCCAGCATCACCGGCCAAAACGTCATCATCCGCGCCGCCCCAGATCCAATCATCCCCATCACCACCATAGATGCTGTCATTGCCAGCCTCGCCGCTCAAGGAGTCGTTACCGGTCACACCGGTTCGGGCGAAATTATCACCGTAAATCGTATCATCGTCCGCACCGCCATAGACCGTATCATTGCCAGCTTCGCCATAAATTGTATCTTCGCCTGCACCGCCCCAAATCCGGTCATTTCCACCGCTGGCATTCACGGTATCATCACCATCCTGCATCGAAATAATATCATTACCAACAACAGTGGATGCAATGGTAAGCGTATCATCCCCTTCTTTACCATAGAATGTAATAGACAGGCTGGCATGGGTTCCGGTCACCGAAATCTGGTCATTACCGTCGTCAGCCCACATGCTGAAATTCTTGGCTGATGTGTTTGCGACATTCACCGTCAAGGTCGTATCTGTGCGGGAAATCGCGAATATATCACCACTACCGCTATTGTAATTCATGCCCGCCGCCGTGAGTGTCACAGGATCTGATGAGGAAGTCGATGTGTAAACGTAATTGCCAGTTCCTGTTTCAAAACTGAAAGCAATATCGCCAAGACCGCTATCAAATTGCTGCATTTCAGCAAAAGTATATTCAACGCCTGAGAAAATAAAGTTTTCAATATTACTAATTGTATCGGTCCAGGCGCCTGCGATGTGTTCTAAAGTCAAAGTCACACTATTAACCAGTGACACAAGAAATGCCGAGATATCGTAGCTATAGGTGATTACATCTCCTGTGCCGCCTTGACCGTCTATCGTATCGCTGCCAATCGAGCCATAAACCGTGTCATTGCCATCGCCGCCCCAAATGGAATTGACGACCTCATTCCCGTATATTGTATCCTGCCCGGTCCCGCCGACCGCGTTTTCAATCGTTGCGCCATATGCAATCGCGATATTGCCTTTACCCTGACCGGCATTGCTGAATGTGCCTTCGTTTAAGTTGATGATTTGATTGTTGGAGTAGCCGGAAAAATCTAATGTGTCCGTTCCGCCAGCATCCCAAATCGCAATAACGGGCACCCAACTATGATTATTAAAATCATAAGCGCCCCCGGCGTTCGAGTTAAAACCGTATGTCGTATCCCCTGTGCGGGTGGTCATATTCGCCCCATATTTTTGCTGGACCGCATAAATATCCATTAGCATTGGTGTAGAGGCTTCGCTGCCATAAAAATTCGCACCGCCATAATTGGTTTCACCAAAATATGACATGATTGAATATTGCCCTGTATCGTTATATGCCGTGGCGTCACTACTATATGTCGCGCTGCCGTTATAGTTGCCTGTGTGGCCAAAACCCAGAGAATGGCCGATTTCGTGAATGATCGTACTTTTGGCGTAATCGCCGTACTCGCTCATGTCCTGGCCGTATGTCGGGCCGGAAGTACGCGTTGTTGTACCGCCATCATCAATATACATGTTAACAGAGATGACGTGACTGGCCTGCGCATGGGTGTCACTCACAATATCGCCGGAGCCACCATAGGTCGAATAACTTGAATAAGCCGTCAGCGCTCCATCGCCTTCAAGAATTCTGATATCGGCACCACTCCCCACTTCTGAAAAAGTGATATTCGCCATTTCAGACCACGCATCAAACGCATCACGTATGCCTTGCGCGTCATTTGAAGCATATTCATTGGAAATATTATAGGTTACATGAGGTGTATCACCGCCCCATTGACGTTCACTACGGCCCGTAGCTTGCCAGTACCCCTCACTCAGGTAGCTTTCAAAGTCTTCTTTTGTCCATGTTTGCGACGGAGCGTAATCCATACCGCCATCGATAACATCCCCTGAAGTCATATCAACATAGGCGGTTTTAGGGCCACTTTGACACCCCGCGCACCCACAACCAATACCGTTAATTTCTGATAAAGAACTATCTATTACCTGAGAAGAATTCTCACCCGCCATTCGCAAACCCCTATAAAACGTATTTAAGTGCCGTCACCAAATTCAATTCTAGCGGGTTTATCTTGATATATATTTAAATTTAGACAGTATTTTATCTATTTTTACGATTAGACGGGATTACAAGCGTCCCGTAAGGCTAAGCATAAAAATATTGCGCTTATAATCACGCAAGTCTTGGGTACTGTCTCTGAAAACATGGGAAGCGCTGGCTTTGGCCGAGAATTTTGGATTGAGGACGTAATACAACTCCAAACCAGCGGAATAATCTTCATCTTCCCGATCAATCGTATCAAACTCACTGGTTGTATAGCCAAGAGACAAAGATGAATAAAGATTGTGTTTTATTTCGTAGTCCAAACCCAGATTATAGTCTGTCAAGACAATGCCCTGGACAATATCATTGTCCTGTGAAATATCCCGCCCGGCCAGAAAGTTCAATGTGGCTTTCTTTGTTAGAGCAAAATCAATATTCGCCAGTAAATCGTATGTGCTGGTATCATCAAGTGTTGGATCTTCGAAATACTGATTTAAAATACCTGCGCCAAGCTGGGCGTTCAAAATACCTTTATAACCGGTTTTAAAACCGACCAGAACGGAAAGTGTGTCCCGGCTCTTATCAACACCGCTAAACGCTCCATTGCTGTAACTCAGCCTCTTAAAATCCTGACGTCCGCCGATTACATTCGCGAATAAGTAATGCTCCGGCACACCATCGGAGCTTCCTTCCCTGGGCAATTCATAGACCAAACCAAGGTTAAGACCCATCGTTGAACGATCATTATCACTTAAAACGACAGGTGTACCGTTTTGCACCGATATACCGTCTTTATATGTGATTTCTGAATAACTCCCTATCAAGCTCAAAGACAAACGGTTGAACTTTCTTATAATACCGGTATTGGCATTCCATGACGAAAACTCTAGTGGCTTTTCACTGGTCGACAGATTTCCAATCGGGCTGGAGCGGTCCAGAACACTATCGTAATATGCGGCATTAAAAGGTATTGTCCACCGACTATTGGCATAAAAATCGCTCTCAAACTCAGCGGAATATGTGTTCTTATTTTCAGAGCTTTCCGAGGCAAAGCGTTCAATATTTGTCTTTAAATTCAAACTTGACGCAAATCTACCATATTCTTTGGCTATTGTGATTTCAGGTGTTGTTGCCAAAGAATAATCACCTATCTCATCTTGTGACGATATAAAGATGTTGCTGTCATATTTTCCGGTTAACGTTAATTGAGGCAAGTATTTGAAGCCTTTATACGATAGCGGCTTTGATTGCAGGTCCTGCGGAACACGGCTATTATGATCAACAAAAGGGGGCTTGTTTTCCTGCACTTGCGCCCATGCTATCTGTCCGCCTCCCCCGAAAGAAAGACCTAAAACAGTAATGAAACAGAGCTGGCGACAATATTGAAACATGATTATTATATAAGTAGAGGCAGTGCAATTGCTGCACGTTACCAGTTTATGACATTTTTCCAGTGGAAGGAATAGTATTTCTGCCGTCCGCATAGATAAGCGGCATCATTTCGGAAGATTTGCGTTCTTTATATTGCGATGAGCAATATCGCATCCCATACGCCACGCCAAAAACAATCCAAAAATGCGAAAAGCGCATATTTTGATGGGTCAACCCATTCAGCATCATAACAAACAGGATGACCATAAAATGTTTCGGCGCAAATTTCACAATCATATACATAAGGGTGCCAAAAATGGCCATCCCCATAAGCCCATAAGAAAATATAACATTGATAATGGAAGAATGAATTTCGACCGGCTGCGGAGTATCTTCAAATCTTTCATAAGCCCCTTCGCCCGCCCCCACGATTGCATGGGCCGGATATTCCAGAATTCTGTAATAACCGCGCCATTGCAGTGTATCATCAGCCTCTCTGCCTATATTATCAAGGCGGCTAACCACATTATTGATATTTTCCACTTGCGTTGCCAAACGGCTTAGGTCTGCCATATGGTTAATGGAAAATATACCAATAACAAGCGCCGTCATAAAAAACATAATTCTATAACTATTGGGCATGGCCCGCATAAATGGCAAAGAAATCGCCAGAATGCCAAAGGCAATCAACCCGGCTTTTGAAATGGCCAGTGATTGCAAAAAAGCAAAACCGAAGAATATGGCCAGATCATACCAACGAAATTTACTATAGCTTCGTAGCAAAATCATAATACAGGCGGAAAACAGCGCCCAGAATCCTAGCTGATTAGGATTGTGGAATGTGCCCTGTACGCGCCCGTTTTCGTAATTGGGATAAAAATGACAGATAACAATCTCTACAACCAGGGCAATGGCTGTTGCGACAAATATCGTTTTCAATGTCGCGTTCGGTGCCTCACGAAATAAAAGCGAGATCATGATAAAAATCCCGACATTATAAAGGTAATATAAACTGCTCAGGAAAAACTGTATGTCCGGATAGACCACATAGTGAATAATGTTGATTACAAAAGTCCAGGCCGCAAAGGCGAGCGCCCAGACATGAACCTGAGTAAACCCCAGTCGCCCGATAATGAAAAAATAACCAAAAACAAACAGCATACCGAAAGCCATAATGAAATCACTGATTTGCGGCAAACCTGTTCGAAATATATAAAAATAAGATGTCGTCAAATAGGCAAACAAGATAAACAGACCGAATTTAACGATAAAATCCGGTTTCGTCTGTGAAATGTTCTGATACCGAACAACACCCATTAAAGTTTCCTGTTACGCTGTAAATTTTATTATTAAAGAGGCTGTAAATTTGCTAGGTTATTATAGATTTACAAACCACAAGACATCTCATGATAACATCCAAAGCCTTTATACTCGAGAATAATTTTAATTCTATAACCCGCTACCTGCACAGCTTCCGTTTTCGTATAGTGCGCCATTACCTTGACCGGTTGCAAAAGGAAATTGGTGACCGGCAGATTGTGCTGGTCGATGTTGGTTGTGGTCAAGGTGGATTATATGAGGTTTTAAAAGAAACGCACAACATCCGCTATTACGGGATTGATCTGCATGATGAACTCGCGCCCAAGGGGCAGGAAATTTACAAAGACAACCCCAATGTCACGATCATCCATAACGATGCCACCGCCGAAGGGCTGATTGAGGAATGCAACCCCGACATTGTCGTGGCGCTTGAATCCATGGAGCATATCCCTGAACATGCCGTTGTCCGCATTGTCGAGCGTATCGGTCAGGTAAAATCCTTAAAGCTCTTTATCGCGTCCGTCCCTGTAGAGATTGGGCCTGCCCTCTGGATTAAAAATATCGGCTCTTTTGTGATGCGTTATATTCGTCACAAAGAATACAGTTGGCGCGAAACGTTCTGGGCGGGGCTTTACCAGCTCGATAAATTGCCGCGCCACGGGGTGAAGCATAAGGGCTTTGACTGGCGCTGGCTGGCGCAAACCATCCGCCATAATCTAAAGATCGTCAAAACCCACAAATCACCGTTCGATTGGGTCCCGGCAGCCTTCGCACCATCTATTCTCTTCGTCGCAAAGCCTGATAAGCAGGATTAGAAGCCCCCATACAGAGCACGCTTTAAATAATATTCCATCGTCGCGGCCCGGAGGATGCGGTCAGCATTGTTTTTATATTTATTGTTCAGTTGCGGCTTCAAAAATTCCGCGCGTAAATCACGCTCAACCAGATCCCGGTAAATTGCAGTCTTCGGATCGAGAAGATCAGATAATTGCCCGGCAATCTCTGGCACGCGCAGCCAATTGTTATAGTCGGTATATTCTGTCTTTTTACCCAGAAAACCCCACCGAGACAGCGCGCCTTTTACGCGGCGAATGTTCTTTGCCAGCTTGGTCATATCTTTCGGATTACCAATCATGCGGCCCGTCTTCTGCCAAGGAATATCTTTGTAGAATTCGGGTACGGCGCGCAACAGCGCGGCAGCATAAAGCCTGTTCTGGTATTTATATTGATCGGTAATGGAAAACATAAATTCCATCAGATTATTATCAAAGAAGGGCTTGCGGATATTCAAGTAAGGTAAAATATTTACCGATCCGACATTGGTAAAGCGCCGCACGCGGTTCATGTAAATATGCGGCTCGAAATGCGGGATGTCGTAAAACGGATTATTCAAATTCGCCAATTCCACATGACGGCCGTAAAATGGCACGGCCAGCTCGGCAGTAATGCGTTTATCGGCGTTATCTTGGGTGGTATAACCGCCGCCTATCACCACGTCACCCGCATATCCGTTCATCATCGTATCGATGCGCCCGGCCATTTGCGGTAGAAATTCGGTACCATGCATATGCATCATGCTGAGCATACCGTCCACGATCCAGGTCTTGTCTTTGCGCGGTTCGAACCAGTTATCGCCCGTAAGTTCATAAAGCTGGTGCTCCCATCCGGCGCGTTCGGCCACGCACTGCGCGATCAGAACATCTTCCGCCCCTTCGCGTCCGAAGGTGTAGGCGTGGCCTTTATAGTCCAAATGATGTTTATGCACCGCAGCCAGAAGCAGGCGTGAATCCAACCCCCCACTTAAGGGAAAACCGATACTTTCTTCAGGGGTGAAACGTTTTAAAACAGCCTGCACCATAAGTTCCGATACGCATTCTACCGCATCATAAAAAGACACCTGCTGTTGCTTTATATCAGACCAACGCCAATAATTACTTTTACTAATACGTTTTGTTTCGATATCAAGCGACAATATGGTAGAGGGTTCCAGCAACTTCACATTCGCAAACCAAGTGTGATCTTCCAAAAGAAACCCAAGATCCAGAAAACAAGGCGCGGTGGTTTCATCAATGGTTTTGTCTACAAAATCCAAAGACAATAGACCCTTTACATCCCCCGCCCATGCAAAATCATTGCCTTTCGCGTAGTAATACAGCACGCGCATGCCGTAGCGATCCGTGATAAGTTTGATATGTTTTTCTTTGGCGTCATAAAGAACGGCGCAGTAATACCCATCAACCAGAGCAAGGGCTTGATCCAGCTTTCCGGCTTTATAGGCACTGATTAATAGCTCTTCAAAATTCGCACATGCTTGCCCTAGGCATTTTGCGCAATCATCCAGATTATAAATCTCGCCCTCAATCCAGAGAACAACATCACCCGATTTGGCAGGAGAGGTTTGGGGAGCCATGGCCGGAATATGCACGCGCGAAGCCTCTATAAAATCATCACGATAGACCTCATCTTTGACAAAATGATCAAGATACGCCATTTCGCGCATCATGGCACTAATCTGCTTATCGCTCTTTTCGCGTTTGATATATCCGAACGGGCCCATGGGATTTAAACCTCTTGTTTACGGTATGAGTCTATCAAATCCCTCTCAAAAAAGAAGAGATAAGGCAGATAAAGGGCGGCGCAAATCACCCCGCCAAGCGCGAGTATCGCGATTTCGTTTTCAAGGCCAAGAATTTTTGTTATAGCCAAGGCCGCGCAGCCAATCAGAACACTCACGGCAAAGCCACGCAAGAGATGTTTGAGCAGCGCGCGGTACGGCGTTTTGGTAATGCGCACAATCATGAGGTGCCAGATAAGCGCAAAGGCAAGCGTAATGCCCAGCACGGCATAAGCTACATTTTCAATCGATGGCGCAATAAGCAGGGTTGTTAGTACCGTTCCGGCGATACCGATGAGCCAGACACCGTTCCACCAAAAACCAATATCGGCGCGCCCCAAGGAGAGGAATAATGCCCCGCCCGGTGCGCCAATAGCCTTAATAATGCCGACTGCGGCCAAAATAGCGGCCAGCGATGCCGTGACTTCCCACCCCTGCCCGTAAACAATATTTACAATCGGCGTTGCAAAGAAGAATAAAAAGACCATAAGCGGAATTATAATCAGCCCCGCCACGCGCATGAAATTCGCATAATAGAGTGCGCGCTTTTCTTCATCATCCTGTAATTTTGAAAAGACAGGAAAGGCGACCTTGTTCAAAATCGGGTTGATACGGAGCACCGGAAACACGCAGAGTTGCCACGCCAGATTATAAAATCCCAAAGCCTCCATGCCCAAAAACTTCCCAATCAATAAATTATCGGCGTGGGTGTTCAGGTAATTCATCGCGCGGTCACCCATCTGGTATAGCCCGAAGCTGAAGAAGCCTTTGAGCTCACTATGCTTATAAATGAGCGCGGGGCGGTGATGGTATTTCAGACCGATAAATAAAAAGATGAAGCTGGACAGGCTTGCCTGAGTCATCATCCCGAAGATCAAGGCGAAGACGCCATATCCGGCTATGGCCGATAACACCGCCACAATCAGCGAGCCAAACGCGGCGGCAGTTTCTGCCATTGCCATGCGCGAAAATTGCAGTTCCTTCTGGCATAAAATCCGGTACTGGTTACCGATGGAAATAATAATAAAAACAAGCGATAACAGCCGGATCATGCCCGTCATATCCGAGCGCTCATAAAAGGCGGCAATAAAAGGGGCGAGTAGATAAACAGCGCCGCAGAGCATGATCCCCGCCACGATATTCAACCAATACAGGCTGGAAAGCTGTGTATGGGAAATTTCTTTCCTTTGGATAATCGCAAAGCTGATCCCTGCATCCATGAAGACCTGGCAAAACCCGACAACCACCATCAAAATCGCCATTAAGCCGAAATCCTCGGGCGCCAAAAAACGGGCCAGAATAACCAGCGTTGCGAGCTGGCACAGCGTAACAATCACGCTGGAGACGGTTGTCCATTTGACTCCGCCTAAGGTTTGCGCTTTTAGGGTGTGCCCACTCACGCTTTCTTCGCCACGACATAATAGCCGCAGGCCTCCAGGGCGGGGTTATTGTCGATTTTATCCAGCGCGAGACCCAATATCTGAAACAGGAACCAGAACGGGGTTAAAATTACGGTCATCAAAATTCTGAGCGGCTTTGGCCCACGCACAAAACGGCGCAGAAAATAGCATATTTTTAAAAACCATGTCGCCCAAAAGCCGCACTCGGCCTCTATCTGAATATCGCTAAAGCCTGCCTTTTTGAACATATGCTCTAATCCATACGGGCTATAGCGGAAGAAATCATACGGCGCTTCATGCACCATCCATTGCCACGGCGCTTGCAGGATGATCGCTCCGCCCGGCTTTAAAATGCGGTGCGCTTCATTGAGCATATTTTGCGGTTCGCACAAATGCTCCAACACAGAAATCGAAATAATCGTATCAGCCTGATTGTCCTCGATAGGAATGGGTTTGTTAAGATCAGCGGCGATATCGGCTTTAGTATCATGAAAGCTGCCCGCCCAATCGACGCCCACATACTGCTTGCAATATTGCTCAAAAAACGGCTTAAAAGGCGCTTCTCCACAGCCAAAATCATAGAGATCGCCTTTGTAAAGCGGCGCATATTTGCTTAGGAACTTATCACGAAAACGATAAATTAACCAGTTGTGCAGCTTCTTATTGGAATGTCCATCTGAGGCCTTCATGCGGCTTTCTCCTCTTTATTTTTAATGCCGGTAACGGTTTCGACCAGGGCGCGGGTTTTATCATCGATGGCGCGTTTTGACCAAAATTTTTCTAACATGGTGATATTATTTTGAATGTCTTTTTCAGATAAACGTAATTTTAAAAGATCAGGACTTCTTTCTAGCTCTTGAACTGTGAAAATTTCCGCACCGCCGCGTTTGAAGAAATGATAGCTAGGGCAGTCTTCCTGCAAAAATACTTTTGCGCCCAGGTACAGCATGAGAACAATCGTGCCGATACCCTGCTGGCGCTTATGGTTCATAATAACAAAGCCGCAGGATTTAATGATGGCGATGTAATCTTCGATTGGCATGAAATTCTGCAAGGCGCGAAAGTCATCACCGAACAGGGCTTCGCCTTTTTTCAATACGTCATTGGTGGCGCGCCCATCGCCGTAACTCAAAGGTACGATCACGTTTTGCCCGTCGCCCTTTCCAGCTTTGGCAAGGCTTTCCAAGGCGTCCAGATGATTATTTTCAATATCGCTGCTATTGCCGATCAGGATGTGATCACCGTCACAGCGCTGACCTATAAAGCCCTTCACCCAATGCTGCTCAAGATTGCCGTAATTCCAATCAATAAAGGGCGGCAGGTTCTGGATCATACCGGCCTGCTTGACCAATTCATAATCATCTTCCAGCACGGGTGAAAAGGCGGCGCATTTTTCAATCGCCTTGATGCGGCTCCCCTCATCCATTTTTAAAAGTTTTTTATAGGGCTGTTTCAGGATTTGCAAAATCCGGCGCGGCAGGCTTTGTTTTTGCCGTGTACGTTCAAATAGTTCAAGCGTTTGAGGCAGATATAAATCCCGCTCATCCTTATAAATAAAGCGGTAATAATCAAAGCCCCAGCCGATCCAGACGAATTTCACGCTTTTTGCCGCGCGGTTTACAATGGATACAAATTGCGGATAGATGGAGTGCAATATCACTAGATCATATTGCTCTAATCCCTTTATGAAAGAGGGATTGAGTATATCCTTATAACCTATAATCGTAAAATCGGGGTGCGGTGTATATTGCGATTTTAGCACCTCATATTCGAAAATCAGGACAGTATTGGCGTTCGGATACACGCTTTCAAAACTCTGATACGCATGGTTGATAAATTTATCGTTTGAGGCCAGATGCAGGATTTTCATGTTAATCCTCGCCTGCCGCTTCGATCTCTAGCCCCACCATAATTTTACGGCCTTTTTCATCAAGGAAATACGCGTTCTTATATGGTGGGTGGGTCATCGCGCGCAAATAATCAATGGCCTCGCGCATTGTCACCTGTTTATCCAAATCAATCTCCAACAGGGCTTTATAGTCTTTAATGGAGTTGTAATTCCCCTCCTCGTCCATGGCTTTGCGCGGGTAGGAACCGTCCAGAATTTGCGGCAGAGTCTGTTTGAAGAGTTCGACTTCTGCGGCAATTACTTTATTATAAGCCGTGAGCGAGGTATCAAAACTTTGGATCTCAATTTTTTGCTGCACTATGATTGCACCGTGATCAATTTCTTCATCCATCACATGAATGGTCAGACCGGCCGGTTTTTTATTCAGGATAGAAAAAACTTGCGGGAACCAGCCGCGGTTATGCGGGTTATAACCGGGATGAATATTCACACACAGCATGGCATTCACAAGCGCGGCGGGGAAAATTTGTTTCGAATGGCAGGAAAAGCCGAATTGATAGCCGCCCTGAATAAGCGTTTCACTTTCTTCCTTTAATATGATCGGGCGCATGGTTCCGGCGGCGATTTCGGCGGCAAACATTTTTCCCGATTTCGGGCTACAGTAAAAATCAACCTCCGCGCCGTTCGCCTCAAAAATCGGCGCGAAATGCTCAAAGATAAAGCGGTTATCGGTGACGGCAAAAACCTTGGTCATGACGCCTCCTTAATCACGTTAATCACGCGCATTTGTTCGGCTTCCGAAAGATCGGGATAAATCGGCAGACATAGAATCTGACTTGAGGCTTTCTGTGCGATGGGCAAATTATCAGGCGCAGAGGAAGGAAGCGCCTGATACATCGGGAAGTCGGAAATCAGCGGATAAAAATAGCGCCGCGCAATAATATTATGATCTTTCAAAAGATCGTACAGGGCATCTCGGCTAATCGGACATTCGTCCGTAATAAGCACTGGAAAATAGGCATAGTTCGGTGTTTTCGCACCGCTGTGCAGTAGCTTAATGCCTTTCACATCTGCCAGTTCACAGCGGTAAAGCGCATCGACGCGGGCGCGCCCCTTGCGGTATTCATCCATATGGGGTAATTGCGCCAGGCCCATTGCGGCGTGCGCCTCGCTCATTTTACCGTTCAGGCCGGTTTGTCCGATATGTTCATCATCAACAATGCCGAAATTTTTAAACTGCTCAATACGGGTTTTAAGCGCAGGATCTTTGCAGACAATTGCGCCGCCTTCAAAGGTATTAAAGACTTTGGTGGCGTGAAAACTTAAAACCGATATATCACCATGCTGTAAAATGTTGCCACAATGACACTCTAGGTCAAAAGCGTGCGCGGCATCGTAAATAACTTTCAAATTATGCTTCTTTGCAATGGCTTCAATCGCCTCGACATCGCAAGGGTGGCCGTAACAATGCACTGCCATAATCGCGCTGGTTTTATCCGTTATTGCGGCTTCGACTTTTGCAGGATCAATGTTCAAACTATGCGGATCAATATCAACAAAAACGGGCGTAAGGCTATTCCAGAGCAAACTATGCGCCGTCGCGATAAAGGAAAACGGCGTGGTGATCACCTCACCTTTTAAATCGAGCGCGGCGCAAGCGGCCATTAACCCTATAGTCGCGTTGTTAAAGAGCGAAACCTGCAAGCCCCCAAAGCGCTTCTCCAGCGCGGTCTCCAGCTCTTGATGCAGCGCGCCGCCATTGGTTAGCCAGCGGCGATCCCAAGCAGTTTTTACGGCCCGCGTAAATTCCTCGAAAGGCGGAAGGTTCGGGCGCACGACATAGATGGGATCGTCTTTACTGCTCATACGCCCTACGCCACATCCTTAATCAGGTTTTTTTCACGCGCGAAGGACAGCAGATATTGTCCGTATTCGTTCTTCTGGTATTTCTCGGCGGCCTCGATTAATTTGGCATCGCTAATCCAGCCATTGCGGTACGCGATTTCCTCCAGACAGCCAACCTTGAATCCTTGGCGTTTTTCGATGGTGCTGATGAACTGCGCTGCCTCAAGCAGGCTTTCATGCGTGCCGGTATCCAGCCATGCAAAACCGCGCCCCAGCATCTCGACATACAGATCGCCGCGCTCCAGATAGGCTTGGTTCACGCTTGTAATTTCCAGCTCACCGCGCTCAGATGGCTTCACTTGCTTAGCAATTTCAATCACATCATTGTCGTAGAAATAAAGCCCTGTAACAGCATATTGCGATTTGGGATGCTCCGGTTTTTCTTCAATGGATTTGACCTGCAGAGTGTCCTCATCAAATTCGACCACGCCGAAACGCTCTGGGTCTTTTACCTGATAGCCAAAGACTGTCGCGCCACTTTCGCGCTCGGCGGCTTCTTTTAGCTTGGGGGAAAAGCCCTGCCCGAAATAAAGATTATCGCCGAGCACGAGCGCCACGCGGTCGTTACCGATGAACTCCTCGCCAATGATAAAGGCTTGTGCCAAACCGTCCGGTGAAGGCTGAACCGCATATTGCAAGTTCACGCCGAAATGTGACCCGTCGCCCAGAAGACGCTGAAACCCAGCTTGGTCTTCAGGTGTTGTGATAATCAAAACATCTTTAATACCCGCCAGCATCAGAACCGATAGCGGATAATAAATCATCGGCTTATCGTAAACAGGAAGAAGCTGTTTCGAGATGCCTTGCGTAATCGGGTGCAGGCGCGTTCCCGCACCGCCCGCCAGAACTATACCTTTAACTGCCATATTTCTGCTCCTTTAAATCTTTCTGGCCTTCGCCAATGCGCTCTAATTTATAATCACCGCTTAGAACGCGGCTCCACCATTTTTCGTTATCCAGATACCACTGCACAGTTTTGCGCAGGCCGGTTTCAAATGTCTCTTTTGGCGTCCAGCCCAGTTTATTCTCAATTTTTGAAGCATCAATTGCATAGCGGCGATCATGACCGGGGCGGTCTTTTACAAAGGTAATCAAATCTTTATAGGCACTCACGCCTTCCGGCTTTTTATCTGCGGCCAGCTCTTCCAGCAAATCGCAAAGCGTGTGAACGACTTCTATATTCTGTTTTTCATTATGCCCACCAATATTATATGTCTCGCCAATCTTGCCCTTGGTCGCGACTTTATATAAAGCCTCGGCATGATCTTCGACATAGAGCCAGTCGCGAATTTGTTTTCCATCGCCGTAAACAGGCAAAGCCTTGCCGGAGAGTGCATTCAAAATCATGTGCGGGATCAGCTTTTCAGGGAAATGATAAGGCCCGTAATTATTCGAACAATTGGTAATCACGCAAGGTAGGCCGTAAGTACGCCCCCATGCCCGGACCAGATGATCGGAGCTGGCCTTGCTGGCCGAATAAGGCGAACTTGGCGCGTAAGAGGTCTCCTCGGTGAATAAATCGGTATCGCCTTCCAGATCGCCATATACCTCATCCGTCGAGATATGATGGAAGCGAAAATTTTTCTTACCACTCTCTTCCACATATTGGCGCGCAGCCTCCAGCAAAACCAGCGTCCCAACCACATTGGTTTCGATAAAGTCTGCAGGCCCGTCAATGGAACGATCCACATGGCTTTCGGCGGCGAGATGCATCACTATATCAGGCTGATGCTGTTTGAAGATTTGCGCCATAGCAGGCGCGTCACAAATATCGGCCCGCTCAAAAACATAACGCGGGTCAGCCGCAACGGATGCCAGAGACTCCAGATTTCCGGCATAGGTCAACTTGTCGACATTTACCACGCTGTCTTGCGTGTGCCCGATAATATACCGGATAACCGCAGACCCGATAAAGCCTGCGCCACCTGTTACCAATATCTTCATCTGGATGAATATCCTTTAGTATAATGTTTAAAAATCATTCTTTTTGTCGATTGTCGTTCTCAAACGAATTTGTTATTCTTACCCCTAGTAATACTATTCCTTTTTCATTCCTGCCTCAACAGCAATACCCTAAATGAATAAAAAACAAGATATTTGCCCGGTTTCGGTTATTCTGCCATGCTATAAAGCGGCGGATACGATTGCCATGGCATTAAAAAGTGCAGCATTCCAAACGCGCCCGCCCGCCGAGATCATCATTATGGATGACGGAAGCCCCGATAATTCAAGGGCCGTCATTGAAAATACGATCAAGGAAATTGACAATCAAACGCCCAGCAAAATCATCTTTTTGCCATTCGAAAAAAATCGCGGCGTTTACCCGGTGCGCAATGATGGCTTACGTGAGGCCAGTCAACCTTATCTGGCATTTCTTGATGCAGACGATTACTGGCACCCACAGAAACTGGAAATCCAGTATCTTTTTTTCGAGCGTGATCCTGATCTGGCGCTCAGCTGTCATGGGGTAAAATACCGCGACGGCGGGCCAGAAACCCTCGATGCTTTTGCTGATGATCATGAGCATTCAACCAAGATTTTGAAAAATGCAAATGTTTTGTACCGCAATGTTATGGTCACGATTTCAATCATGATTAAAAAACCTGAGAACCTTCTGTTCGACGAAAGTAAGCCACGCGGTTCAGACATGCTATTCTGGCTGGAAATTGTACTGCGCGGCGGCAAAGCAATGTGGATCAGGGATTACATGTCGTTTACAGCTAAGCCGCTCTATGGCGCCAGCGGTCTTTCAGGAAATATTTGGAAAGCAGAGATGGCGCAGCAGGATAATTTGAATAAACTATGGAAGCGAGGCTATATCAGCCTGCCCTACTCCCTATTTTTACGCGCCTTTTCCTTCGCCAAAATGATAAGGCGTTATATTATTTATATCCTTCGCGTTATGAAGGGTAAAGATCCTAATCCGGCGACAGTAAACCCGCCCGTTCGACGGCGCTTTGTACTATTCTAGTAAATTCCGCGCGGTCTTTTGCATCGAGATGCGACGTATCGGGCAGCTCGAAATCGCTCATCCCATCAATATCTTGAAAATGCAATGTCGGCGCAGCCGTTAACCGGCTGAGTTGATCCCAGAATTCATTACGTGGATAACGGCGTTCATCAATCTCCCAATGTTCTCCTGATGTCGGAAAACGGATGAATATAACTTGCCCCCCTCTGGATTGAATGGCCTCCACCCAGCCCGCAACGGCCTTCAAGTCTTCTCGCCAGCTATCAAAACTTTGCGGTTTTTCGTTCTGATCAATAACGCGCATGCGTCGCACGCGCTCTTCCTTATGGGCATTAACATTATGCATTTTTGAATAATCAGCGGCGCGCGAACGGTCAGGGTATGTACGCAAATAAAACGGGTCTGGTAATTCATGGTTTATCAACGCCTTCAAAAGAGAACGCACACCCAGATTATGCTGAAAGACAACAAAATGTTCCTGTAACCAAAGCGTCACTGCCGTATTAAACTGTCGGTCCAAGCTGTTTTTATAATCCTTATGATAGCGCGTGACGTAGCCTTGACTTAAACCCCATTTATCACGGCTGAACCAGTCAGCCTTCACCGAGGCGATCACGAGCCCCTTAAAATCATCATCCAGCGCCAGATCGCGCAAAACAGCGGCGGATGGACTTCCGTCAATAGCCAGATTTACAAGCGGTCTGTCAGGGTAAGTTTCACGGAAAACTTGCGTATCAAAACCAAGCTGGATACGAGAAGCGCCAACCAAAACAGTGGTTTTAGGGTTGCCCGCATTTTTGTTGATCAAGGCTCTTTGCTGAGCCCACAAGCTCTGCGAATCGTTAATGCTAGGCGCATGACCTTGCGCTCGCCAAAACAGTTCGAGGCCGCCAAATAACGCTATAAAGCCAATGATAAATATTATTAGCGCACCAAGCCAATGCCCGCCGGGAGCACGGCCATGACTTGAGTTTTTGACAAGATCAGAACTGGAAGTAAATGAAGGCACGGTCATCTCCCGGCATAAGGGTTATCGCTATAGCCAATCCGGCCAAAACCAGGCCACGCAGCCACCATGGCAACTGCCCCGCTGCGCATTCGATGGTTTTATGGCGAAATGTCCATTGAAACGTTAAAATAACACCAGTCATTAAAACGACCAAAGCCATATCTATTTTCTCCAGTAAAGCCCCATCCAGCAAGTTACCGTTCGGGCTAAACATGATCTGGATAAAACTTAACGATTGATCCAGTGTCGTGCTGCGAAAAAACACCCATGCGATACAAACCAGCAGAAACGTTAGCCCCGCCAAAAGCATTTGCAGCGGCCAAGCCGCCCAGATACGGTGCGGCGGTATAATTGCTTTCACCCAGCGCTCACCGACCAAATACCCGCCATGCAACGCCCCCCATATCACAAAATTCCAGCTTGCGCCGTGCCACAGGCCACCCAGCAGCATCGTAATCATCAAATTGATTTGCGTACGAATACGCCCTTTGCGATTGCCGCCCAAGGAAATATAAAGGTAATCGCGCAGCCAGCTTGACAGAGAGATATGCCAGCGGCGCCAGAAATCAGAAAACCCGACGGCAGCATATGGAAAGCGGAAGTTATCGGGAAGGATAAAGCCAAAACAAAGCGCTATACCAATTGCGCAGGTCGAATATCCTGCAAAATCACCAAAAATTTGTATAGCAAAAGCAAAAGTCCCCAGCCATGCCTCAAGGAAAGTCGGATCTGTGCTGCCCAGATATACTTTATCGACGATTGGCGCCATAAAACCATCGGCAATTACGACTTTCGAAAACATACCGATCACAAACAGAGAAATACCCCAGCCAAAGCGTTGCAGCGTAACTTTGCTGGCCTCTAGACATTGCGGCAAAAAATCCGCGGCACGAACAATCGGACCGGCGACCAATTGCGGGAAGAAGGTCACATACATGGCATAATCAAGAAAGCTGTGCCAAGGCTTTAATTGCCCCCTGTAAACATCAAATGTGTATGAGAGTGTCTGGAAGGTGAAAAATGAAATCCCAACCGGAAGAACGATATTCCATTCCGGAGGCACGTAATCCATACCCATGCCCTGCATCAGCGCTGTAAAATTCTCATTAAAAAAATTGGCATATTTAAAAAAGCCCAGCATCCCCAGATTAACCCCGAGCGAGGCATAGAGCAGCAATTTCTTTTTGGCTTTAGACGCCGCAACGTACATCCATTTTGCGAGATACCAGTCCACCACACTCGAAATCCAGAGCAGCGCCACAAAAGGAGGGTTCCAGGCCGCATAAAAAACATAACTGCCCAACAGCAAGTTGAGTTTTTTCACCCGCCATGAAAACGGCATCATGTGCAACGCGAACACAATGGCAAAAAAAATCAGAAAGGTGTAGGAATTAAAGAGCATTGAAATATGTCTTTTAAAAAACAGAACAACGATCAGGATACAACCAAGCCTTAAACTTGTCTATGCCCTGACATATTTCGCCCTACCTGAAATATTCTGTGAAGACATAAGCGTATCAATTATTTACACCACTGTATTTTCAATTAACGCACACAGCACTAAAAAATCCAGTTCGAAACATGCATTAAAATTTGGCATATTTAACCATTGAATATAGAAAAATCAGCGCCCCCTCTAAAGCATTACGGCTTGCTGTTATAGTAACGCTCCCCACATGTATGCGCTAAGCCGTTACTGATATTTAAATCAATGATATATGACCCATTGATTTTTCGAATATCGGCGCTAAGGTTAGACACTGTTTTCCCGTCGCTTTTATCGAAGCGTTTACAGCTGTTTTCAGTGCTTAGCCTGAATTTTACGTCCAAATAATTGGGGGTTATAGAGTCATTTCTATACAAAAATACATCATTGGCATTAATGTCTTGGTTATGCTTCATACCCATATCAAGAAGCGTTTTGTTGATCGTCTCTAAACCCTCTTGTATACGGGTGAACCGATCAGACTTACCACTGGCGTTAAAGGCGATAATTGAAATTTTTTGATCAACGGCTTCAATTTTCAAACGATACTTAGCTTCCCCACCCGCGTTAAAGCAGCTCCAGTTTTTAACCGGATAATGTTGAATATAATCGGCCGGATCAGCCATTCTCCCCTCTGTAACCTTACACTTTAAGGGTGTGGGATGATTTGTAATATAATCATCAACATCTTGCATACTACTTTTTAGGCTTAGGCCATTTAAAGAAAAATTTTCTATCGTATTGCGGATAAACGCGTCATTTGCGTACGCAATTTGCGGCAGCATTAATATGAAAGCATACGCACAAAGAACGGTGATTTTACATTGTAAGTTAAGCATATCTCCACACCCCTTTTTAAATTCTTTTGGTTATTGCATCGCGGCCTTATGAATTATTTCCCCCCATAACCGACGAACAGTAACAATAAAATACAAAAGGATAAATTTGAAGCGTTAAATCAGGCCCCGAGGACGAGGGGAATGAATGATATCAAATGCCTCTTGCAGATCATCCGTCATTTTAATAAAGTCCAGATCATGTTCGTCTATGGTGCCCAGCTCCAGCATTGCCTTATCTAAAAACGTGCCCAATTCCCGCCAATACTTACCGCCCATCACGACCACCGGAAAATCATATATTTTCTTCGTTTGCATTAAAGTGGCCGTTTCAAAAATCTCATCCATCGTACCGAAACCACCGGGTAGAAGAACAAAGGCCTGTGAATATTTTAAAAGCATGACTTTTCGTACAAAAAAATGATCGAAATGCAGGGATATATCCTGATATGGGTTTGGTTTTTGTTCTTCAGGAAGCCTGATATTGCATCCAATGGATAAGGCTCCGGCGTCTTTTGCCCCCCTATTGGCGGCCTCCATAATTCCTGGCCCGCCTCCACTCATGATCGCATACCCTTCCTGGCCCAGCTTAAACGCCATATCATAGGCCAGTTTATAATATTTATGGTCTTCAGAAAAACGGGCCGAACCGAAAAAAGTTACGCATTTTTCAACATGGCGTAACTTTACGAACCCTTTGCGGAACTCCCGCCAAATACGGAAACTGCGCCACAAATCAAGCGCATAATTACGCGCTCCTTGTAACAAATAAAAATCAGCATCATATCTCATACAGGCAATTCTTTTTTACTCGACCACCAATATAGCGTATAAATAACGGGCTTAAAACATAAAGAGGGCACAGCGAATGAAATTAACATTCTTAGGGGCAACCGGAACGGTAACCGGTTCAAAATACCTTCTGGAAGATGAAAATAAAAAATTTCTAATTGATTGCGGCCTGTTTCAAGGCCTAAAGGATTTGCGCCTGCAAAACTGGGATAAGCCACCATTTGATCCGGCCTCTATTGATGCTGTCATTTTAACCCATGCCCATATTGACCATAGTGGATACCTTCCCGTACTTGTAAAGAATGGCTTTAAAGGCCCGATTTACTGCTCGGCGGGCACGGCGGATTTATGCGACATCCTTTTACCGGACAGCGGCTACCTGCAAGAAGAAGATGCCGCCAGAGCCAATCGTTATAATTACAGTAAGCACAGCCCCGCCCTGCCGCTGTATACACAGGAAGATGCCTATAATGCGCTGGAATATTTAAAGCCGGTTTCCTTTGGTGATGAACACCCCTTAAGTGACATGCTGTCTTTTCATATGACGCATGCCGGGCATATTTTAGGCGCCTCTTGCGTGACCATAACAGATGGCCAGATCAAACTGGTTTTCTCTGGTGATCTTGGGCGCCCAAATGACGCAATCATTAAGCCTCCTGCACAAATTCAGGATGCGGATTACCTGATTCTGGAATCAACCTATGGGGACCGATTGCACGAAACCGCCAATCCGCTGGACCAACTAGAAGGCATTATCAATAAAACAAGCGCACGCGGCGGAACAGTTGTCATCCCGGCTTTTGCCGTAGGACGGGCGCAAAGTTTAATTTATTATATCTATAAACTTAAAGAGGCAGGGCGCATCCCTGATATTCCGGTTTATCTGGACAGCCCCATGGCCATTAACGTTACCAATTTATTGCGGCAATACAGCGCAGAACACCGCCTATCAGAAAGCGAATGCGAAAAAATGTGTTCCAGTGTTATTTACACAAGAACCGTCGACCAATCCAAAGCCATATACAGCAAGAATAATGGATTACCGACAATCGTTATCTCCGCCAGCGGTATGGCAACGGGCGGCCGTGTATTACATCATTTAAAGGCCTATATTAGCGATCCGCGCAACAGTGTCGTTCTTGCTGGATATCAGGCGGCCGGAACGCGCGGGGCAAGACTTGCCCATGGTGAAACAGAGATTAAAATCCATGGGGACCTCCACCCCGTTCGCGCAGATATTCATATGCTGCACAACATATCGGCCCATGGTGATTATCAGGAAATCCTGAATTGGCTGAATAACTTCAGGGAGCCCCCACGTAAAGTATTTCTGACTCACGGAGAGCCCGAAGCCGTCTCCTCTTTTAAATTCAAAATCGAAAACCATCTCGGATGGAATGTCGAAGTTCCATCCTTTGGCCAAACAATAGAGTTATAGCTATACAACAATGCCACCAAATTTTATCCTGGGACGTAATCCCGAAGGGCTTTTTGTTTTTTACGGTAACGATTAAAGAGATGATACCCGAAAGTAAAAACGCCAACAGCCGTAATGAGGTCAATAAAGGCTGTGGCAAGCGCCGTCCCGGAAATAACAGACATTTCCTTATGCCCCATAATACGGGATGGCAATTTTTGGGATTGACGTCTTAAAGTACGCAAATACGCCCATATTGGTTTGAAATCAAAAACGTCATACCCAACCTTGAGCAAAATACCGGCAAAAACAGCTTTGGGAATATAATTCATTAAATCGGCAAGCAATAGCATTTCAAGAATAACAAAGACCCCAGCGCAAATTCCGGCAAGGCGCATTGTCGCCCCTTCTTTCACCGTCAAAACAGATGGCACGGTTGATTGCGCGCCCGGAACCCCGCCAACCAGACTAACCGCCCCCACAGCCAGGCCTTGCGCGGCAAGCTCTCTGTTTTGCCGGGTCTGCGTACCGCGCATTTTATCAACGATCAACGATGTCAAAAGTGTATCAATATAACATAAAGCGGCAAGTTTTAACGCGAACGGAAAAGCCAGAAAAAGAATATCCCAACTAATAGTTGTTGGAATCTGGCTTGCAAGAACGTCACCAAAATCCTTCAGGCTGCCCAAGTTGTTCTCAATGGTTAAATACCCGACAGGCAGCATGAAATAGGAAGAAGCCCCGCTTACCAGAACCAGGGCCACCAATGTACCGGGCAAAAAACTGGCCAGCTTATTTGATACTTTTTTCAATAATGGCGTGACCAGAAATGCAATCACCAGCGTTGAGACAGCAATAGCAATATTTAGTATTGTAGGCCCCTCAATTGGCGAACGATCAAACCCTATCAGTAAATCAATTTGCAAAACCCATATAATTAAGGCGATACCGCACATAAAACCCGAAATCACCAATTTGGGGACATAGGCAATAAAGCGCCCAATTCTTAAAACGGCAAATACGATCATCATAAATGCTGTCATCATCAAAACAATATTCACAAAATGATCCGCATTCATCCCCGCAACTTCTTGTGGCAATTGCTCCATTGCATATGCGACAATAACAGCCGTAACCGTACTCATAGGCGCGGTCGTGCCGGACCCCTGAATGCGCGTTCCACCAAAGGCCGATGTAATTAAGGCAATTAAGCCCGCTGATAGCATACCGGCAAAGGCTCCGCGGCCAGAGAGAATGCCCAGCGCCGCCCCCAAATTCAGCATGACGATACTAACGGCCAGCCCAACCAAAACATTGTGTAATATCTCTGCTGTTTTATTTTGAAAAATATGCCTCATTTTACCTTCCTCTTATGCGTACTCATCAGAAGAATTGAAACGCCAGCCACCCCGGAAAGAATGGATCCGCTCAAAACCCCAACCCTGACATCAGATGCATATTCAACATCACTAAAAGCCAGCGTTCCGATAAACAAACTCATCGTAAAACCAATGCCGGTTAAAAGCGCCATGCCATAAAACTGCATCCAGTTCACGCCTTCCGGCAACTTGCAAAGTTTTATTGAAATCGCAAGAAACGTTAGCCCCATAACACCAAGCTGCTTACCAAAGAAAAGCCCCAGCATAATGCCCAAGGGGATCGGCTGCATGAATGTGGCCAAGCTAAGACCACTCAGTGAGACGCCAGCGTTGGCGAAGGCAAAAACTGGCAGAACGACAAAGGCCACGAATGGATGCAGTGTATGTTCCAGTTGTAACAACGGGGAATGGTCCGGATCGGTTTTTGTTCGCAATGGAATGAGCAAGCCCAGGGCAACCCCCGCCAATGTCGCATGAACGCCTGATTTCAAAACACAGGCCCAGATGAAAAATCCAAGCAATATATACGGCCCAAGTTTTATAACGCCCCGTCTGTTCATCACAAACGCCGCGGTAAGACCAATAAATGCCAACCCAAGAGACATCAGAGATGTTTCGGCCGTATAAAACAAAGCAATAATGACAATGGCGGCCAAATCATCAATAATGGCGATGGCCACAAGACAGACTTTAAGCGCGGGTGGAATGCGATTACCCAGCAAAATTAAAACGCCCAAAGCAAAGGCGATATCTGTTGCCGCGGGTATCGCCCATCCCTGAATTGTTACGGCGTTACCCCAATTAATAAAAGCATAAATCAAGGCAGGAACTGCCAAACCGCCAAGGGCCGCCACCGCAGGCAAAATCACTTGATCACGCTTTGACAAATGGCCATCCAATATCTCGCGCTTGATTTCAAGGCCAATCAGAAGAAAAAAGATAGCCATAAGCCCATCGTTAATCCAAAGCAATAACGGTTTATCTATTAAAAAATCACCAGCTTGAAACACGACAGGAATATTTTTGAAGCCGTCATACAAGCCTTGATAGGGAGAATTTTCAATTACCATCGCCAAAAACGCCGCCAGACACAACAATATGCCCGGCGCGGTTTTGGAATGGAAGAAACGGACTATCGCACCCATAAAGCACCCTAGAATTCAAAAATATCCAGTAAGTCAGAAAGCGGGTTTTCCCTTTTCCGTTTTTTATAAACCGCCTGATGATCTTTAGAATGGGAGCGGTTATCAGTAGCTGCATTGGCAGCAGCCGAATGATTATACTGCATATCAGCTTGTTCCTTTATAGCCTCTTCCCGAACAAAATGGATCAACTTTTCCACTTCACCTTTATCGAACCATATGCCACCCGACGTAGTGCACATGTCCAATTTTATGCCATATCGTTCTATTTCTTTCATCGGTGATCCATCTATTGGTGAGGTCAGTAAGGGCATTTTCTTTTTTCCTTTTGGTTCGTTTGGGTTAAATCTATGCGGCTTGTCCAATGGACGGATTATTTTCTAATGCGAAAATGATGTGTTCTGCCAACCTGGCCGTCGCATCGCTGGCCTTTTCTTCATTCACAATCAAATCGATTTCCACAGCCGGAAGCGCAGGCAGCCCTGAATTTTCGCCAAGGGAAAAAAGACCATGAATACCGGCCAACATCTCCTTCGGGATTATAGTAATCCCAAGGCCGGCTTTGGCAGCGGCAATGCGGCTTGTCATGCTGGAGCTGGTGAAGACCGCTTTCCATTTAATTTTCTTTTTGTCCAATATGTCGATCATTTTGCTTCGGTAAACACAAGGGTTAGGGGACAAAACCAGGGGTACCGTATCGCCCATCTTAAATTGCTCTTTACCTTGTCCAGCCCAAACCAGACCTTCACGCCAAACCTTGTTGCCGTAAATCTTTGTTTTATTGTCACGCTTTATAAGAATAAGGTCGAGCTCCCCCCTCTCGAAATCGTCTGCCAAATGATGAGACAAGTCACAATGCACCTCCAGACCAACATTGGGGTGGGATTTTGCAAATTGCACCAAAATATCAGGCAAATGGTGTGCGGCAAACGCCTCTGGCGCTCCCAAGCGAACAGTCCCGGATATATCGGGCTTTGAAATACGTCCAAAAACCTCATCATTCAGGGCAATCATTCTGCGCGCGTAAGAGAGCAGAACCTCTCCTTCCGTTGTCAGACTGACCGAACGGTTATTGCGCAGGAAAACCTCGCGCCCCAAAATATCTTCCAGCTTTTTTATTTGCTGGCTAATCGTTGATTGCGTCCGCCCCAACCGTTCAGCCGCATGAGAAAAACTGCCCGCCTCATATATCGTTAAGAACGCGCGCAGCAGGTCCACATCAATATTTCTAATCATAGTCAAAACTCTAATCGTTAAATCTAATGGTACTTATATATCGTTTTTTCAAATCAATACAAGAAAAATAATTAATTTTTCAAATTTATAAAAATTCCTATATTCACCATCAACACCAAATTAAACAGGAGACAAAAATGAAAAGAACGAAAAACACAGTCCAAAGCCCCAAAAGACTGGTCAGTGCATTTGCACAGAATCTGCTTAATAAATACGGCATAAGGGAATACGATGTCCGCTTAAGCTGGGTCTTTGACGAAAAGGCACTTATGGCCGCAACAGGCAACACACAAAACAGAAAAATAAGCGCCGGGCTGGACGCACCACCAAGACTAAAACTGATAGGCAGTTAAGCCAGGGCGCGGGGATATCCGCGCCTTTTTCGTATCAGGTATTAGTTAATTAGAAAATACGATTAATAACATAAAATCAATTAATTTAACAAATGCGACATCACGCGATATATTAATCTTATAAATAGACAGCAAGGAAAACAAATGTACTCCGTACAAATTGAGAATATGAAACCAGAAGACAAGAGAAAAAGGAGCCACAAAATGATGAAACAACACAAAGGACGATTTAAGTAGCGGAACACCCACACTCTCATCCCCTTTGTTCCGTCAATCTAAGATGCGACAAAAAACCGTGCAAACACATATCTTTATGCTTCGAGCCTTATACAAAAGAGTTGCACCCAGTTTTTAAAGTCGCATCTTTTTTTGTGCGCGCAATATAAGCGCCGCATATGTGCCCCCAAGAAAATCTCGATTTAAGCCGCATCACCATTCATGATATAAAAATGCATGAAGAATTTTTTGCAGCTATGTAAACACTGGGAATTATGGATTGCAGCAGCATCAGTCATGGCGATCGCCCTGCATTTCATCCTGTGGGATAGCCCCTATAAAGATCTCCCCTTATTGGTGATCATGATAAGCGGCGGTATACCGCTATTTGTTCAAATCGCTCGCAAGCTCCTCAAAAAAGATTTTGGCGCCGATTTAATGGCGATTATTGCCCTAATCACAGCTGCCGCCCTTGGCGAATATCTTGCTGGCGTCATTATTATTATCATGCTGGCCGGCGGTCAGGCTTTAGAATTTTATGCCATGAGCAAAGCCTCCTCCGTGTTACACGCTCTGGCTAATCGCATGCCTGCTCTGGCACATCGTATAAATGGCACAGAAACAACAGATATTCCCTTGGCGAATATTACAATCGGGGACAAAATCGTAATTTACCCACATGAAACCGCACCGGTTGACGGCACCGTAATATCCGGTCACGGCACTATGGATGAATCCTACCTTACCGGCGAACCCTATCTGGTTAACAAGGCAACAGGGGCCACTGTTTTATCCGGTTCCATAAATGGAGAAACAGCCATTACCATACGGGCCGATAAATTGGCAACCGATTCGCGCTATGCTCAAATCATGAAAGTGATGCAGGATGCCGAACAAAGACGCCCAGCCATGCGCCGCATAGGTGACCAGATCGGCGCCGTTTTTGCCCCCTTTGCCCTATTCGTTGCACTGGCCGCATGGCTTTTAACCGGCGATCCAACCCGCTTTCTGGCTGTTCTGGTTGTGGCAACGCCTTGCCCTTTATTGATTGCAATCCCCATCACACTGATTAGCGCCATATCCATGGCGGCCAAGCGCGGCATTATCATAAAAGACCCCACTGCTTTGGAACGTCTTCCGACATGCCGCACCGCCATATTCGACAAAACAGGAACACTTACCTACGGCAAGCCAGAAATGACAGACATCATTGTGCCCGCCGCCCAAGACCGCGACACAATTTTACGGCTGGCCGCCAGTTTAGAGAGATATTCAAAACACCCTTTGGCTCAAGCCATCCTTCAGGCCGCGAACGAAAAAAATCTAACATTACTGGATGCAAGCGCCGTATCGGAAAAGCCTGGAATGGGACTAACCGGAACAATTAATAATCAGCGCATTGCCCTGACCAGCCGCAAAAAATTTCTGATCAACAATCCCCAAAGCGCCCAAGATCTGCCCGGCACCTCAGAAGGTCTGGAGTGCCTGATTACAATCGATGACCAATATGCCGGAATTATCCGCCTGCGCGATGCGCCGCGCGCGGACGGCAAGCCATTTATCGATCACCTGGGGCCACGTCATCAATTCACAAAAACAATGATCGTATCGGGTGATCGCCAGTCTGAGGTAACATATCTGGCCGATTTAATGGGCATAAAAGAAACTTACGCCGCACAAAGCCCGGAACAAAAAGTCGAAATCGTGCGAAAAGAAACGGCACAAAGCCCAACGGTTTATGTCGGAGACGGCATTAATGACGCCCCCGCCTTAACATCCGCCACAGTCGGCATTGCTTTCGGGCAAAGCAGCAGCATAACAGCAGAAGCCGCAGGCGCGGTTATCATGGAAAACTCTTTGGTTAAAGTTGATGAACTCATCCATATTTCGACCGGTATGCGAAAAATAGTCTTACAAAGCGCGCTGGGCGGAATGGCACTGAGCATAATCGCCATGGGGTTCGCCGCCGCCGGATATATCAGCCCCGTGGCGGGTGCACTTTTACAAGAGGGCATTGATATACTTGCTATTGCAAACGCATTGCGTATGACCTGGAACAAAAGCATTAAGACAGATATTTAAAACCCGGGCATTATTCAGGACGGACCTTGCGAAAGAATACCAGCATATCATCTTTGACTGGCGCCTTATACGACCAAAACCACATTAAGGCGCCCACAGTTTCCACGTGATCAATACCATCATAGGTAACCAAACGCACATCCCCGCCTTCGCGCCGTATAGCATCACGCAACTTTTCGGCGTTTTTTAAAGCCACAATTTCGTCATCCAGACCATGAATCAATAGCATTGGCGGCTGCGTTCCATCCACAAAATTTGATGCGCGCATTAGGGGATAGCGCTCGGGCGGCCCGAACATATCCTCTAAATCCGGCGCATCCGGAACAAAAGCATAGGGCCCCGATAGGCCAACAAACCCATTAATGATATCCAGCGACAAGGAATGCTTCGCAAGATAGTCCTGATTTGTGGCAATCAGGGCGGCTAAATGCGCGCCGGCAGAATGGCCCGCCAAATACAGATTTTCGACATCCCCGTGATAGCCCTGAATATTCTGATACACCCATGCAAGCGCCCTGGCAGCGTCTTGCGCAAATGCAGGGAATTTAACATCGGGGTATTGACGATAATCAGGCAAAACAACGATATACCCTTCTTTGGTAAATACATCTGCAATAAACTTGTACTGAGCCTTGCTACCGCCGCTCCAGCGCCCCCCATAAAAGAAAACCAGCACAGGGGCCTTTTCATCGCCATCAATATGCCCAGGAATATATATATCCAGCTTTTGCAGCGCGCTTTGGCCATAGGCTATATCCCGAACAATTTTGGCATCGTTAAAATGTGCCGGTACATTGGCAGCAAAAAGACCAATTTTCGTGCAGGCCGTATTGACCAACCCGCCAATCACCAAAACAAGAATGGTCAGGGATTTTCGTAAACAAATCATCTTGACGACCATATATCAAAAAGGATTACTGCTTTTGCATGAACAAGGTTAACTCACCTACTGAAAAGCCAAATTTCTTCAGCTTGGACTTGTTAATCAAAACACCATCATTCATTAAAAACATCCAGTCATCAAAGGTAATGGCGTAGGTTGTGCCGCCGACTTCTAAATCCATCACATAGGCCCAGCGCACCGCATTACCTGCTATTTGACCACTGGCCTTGCCCCGTATGTCACCGGCCGTCCCCTCGTATTTATTCTGTGCGACCTTGGTGATTGTCCAAACGCGGTCCTGAGTTTCCCCGTCATAATATTTGAAATGTTCGGTCAAGGTACCGGTATCACCGTCCCATTTGCCGACCAAATCAACATCAAAACGGCGCTTCACTTGCCCCGATCGGTCTTGAACCAGGCCCCAAGCCTTAATCGGGCCATTAAAATATTCTTCCAAAACCAGTTTTGGCTCTACATTTTCATACGAAGTTATCCCTTTTGAAGAACAGCTAGTCATTACGCCGAGCACTCCTATAGCCAATAGTGTTTTCATAGTTTTGAACATCATATTGAGCCTTTCCATTGTCATTATTATATTTGTTACCTAATAATCCCATACGAATATCCGGCTCACTTGTGGCTTCATTTAACCATATGCCGAAAAAGCGTTTGCCGAATTCCGGGTCAATAATTCGTCCAATCTCTTTTTCCGCATCAAAAAATACAGTTTCGGCCTCTTGCGTATAAATACCAATCAAAATATCGCCTTCTTGGACATCCGGGAAAATGGCCTTCATCTGCTCGTGCCAGACAGCCAGCCTGTTATCATCATGAAAACCCTGGCCGCGCATTTCTTGTATGCTGCGATCTGCAATCTTTTCACCGTTCAGGTTTTTTAGATATGTTAATTGCAGGGCATATGGTCTATTGGAAGACCATTTCCCATCCGGGGCATACAACGCAGCATCGTATATATCCCATAACATATACTGCATGCGCGCCGTGCCAACCTTTTGCGCGTTAGGAACAAGACGGTTAATATAATTGGCAGCCAAAGCAGGGCTAACGCCAATCAAGGCCATTACACTGGCTGTCTGTATTATCGTTTTTAAATTAGCCATTATGCCCTAATTCTATCTGCATCACATTTGTCTTTCCGGTCTTAAAACCAGAAGCACAAGCGGCCAGGTAAAAACGCCACAAACGCATAAATCCTTCATCAAACCCCAAGGCCATTATTTCTTCACGCTTATTATCAAAATTATCCAGCCACAATTCTAATGTGCGGGCATAATCCTTACCGAAATAAAATTCATTACCGGATTGCAACCCAACCCGCTCGGCTTCCTCTTTGAAGCGCGAGGGGCTAGGCAGCATACCACCGGGGAAAATGAAACTTCGTATAAAGTCACCGCCCCGGCGGTATCGGGGAAAGTCGTTTTCATTCATCGTAATGGTTTGAATAACGGCGCGGCCATTGCTTTTTAGCAGACTGCCAACCTTTGAAAAATATGTGGGCCAATAACGTTCACCAACGGCCTCGAACATTTCAATCGAAACAATGTTATCAAACTTGCCGTTTTGATGCCGATAATCTTCCAAGGCGATATTGGCCTTATCCTGCAAGCGCGCCGTTGCATAATCATATTGTTCCTCGGACAGGGTAATTCCTTTTATATTATAATGACCCTTATCAGCAGCGCGCTCGGCGAAGCCACCCCAACCGCACCCGATTTCAAGCAGGCTGCCTGATGTGTTTTCAAGGGCGTCAATCATGCGATCATATTTATTATTCTGGGCCTCGGGCAGAGTTTCACCACCATGTTTATATAGTGCAGATGAATACGTCATAGAGGGGTCAAGCCAGAGCTTATAAAATTCGTTCCCCAAATCATAATGGGCATGTATGTTTTTCTTGCTGCCGTTTAATGTATTCAAACGCAGCAAATACGATAACATCGAAAATCGACGCCAAATTGAATGACCGGCAACCATATCATCCAAAGCAACTTTATTCTTTAGCCCCAATGACGTGAGGGCCACCAAATTGTTGGAGTCCCAATTTCCTGCGCGGTAATCTTCGGCAAAAGCAATATCGCCGCGCTGAAGCATATTGGTCACCACTTTCCAGTCACGCAATTCCAGCTCCGCTTTTTCTCCGGGATTTTTCCCTTCAAATATACGGGTTTTCCCATCTGGAGTCTTCAACACGAGCGTGCCGCTGTCCAAATGATCAAGACGTTTAAATAACTGATCTGATGCGATTTGTGCTAACATAGTTTCATCTTACTAAAGTGTTGTTATCATCCAGCTTGCCGAAAAATTACATTTTTGTAATGTTGCGCGTTGCGCTGATTTTTATCTCTCTTTGTGCCGGGCGCGGTATATATTTGATACCTTTAATCACCAGCTTTAGTGCTTGCCAATGAATAAGGGCGATCGCCTTTATCGTTACCAGCGGATACCCCCAAAATGCACGGCGCAGACCTTGTTTGGTCATGGCCTCTGCCTCACCGGTTAGTGATGTCACAAGCTGTTTTTTGCCATCCGGCGTGAAATAATCAATCCAGACTCCAAATCGATCGCCCGTTAAATCAAAACGAAATTGATAATCTCCATCGCGTATCATAAACGGAGAAACATGAAACAACTTTTCGCCATAAAGTATATCGCGGCCGGTAATTGGCCTGTGATCCTCATGCGCACAAAGATAGCTATGGCGCTCACCAAAAGTATTATGCACCTCGCAAATGACTGCTCTGATTTGCTGATTACGGTCACGGCATAGCCAAAAACTGACCGGATTAAAAACATAGCCTAATATACGTGGCATGGTGACAAGCGATATTGCCCCGTCACAGACCTGCGCTAAATCATAATCTTTTAATAACGCACGTGCCCATTCTTCAAGGGAAGACCCGTCACAGGCGCCATGGTCTTGATCATGAAAGCTCATCAGCCCAAAACGGTTATAAGCAATAGGCAAAGTATTTAATTCCGATAAAGGTAAATTAAAATAGTAAATTCCATAGCGGAATTTATTTTTTTTGGGGAAGAGCCGGGCATGCATAACTTTGCCAAACATAATTTGCGGCGCAGCGCGAGCGTTACAATTCCTTATGTTTCCCATGGGATTGTACCCCCCATTTGCTTTACGACATTGACCGCACTTAACAGGCCATCCTCGTGAAACCCATATCGCTGATACGCCCCGCAAAACCACAGACCACGGACACCTTGTATATCCGCAATTCGCGATTGCGCCTTTATGGCCTTTTCATCGAATACTGGATGCGAAAAAGAATGCTCATCAATTATGGTTTCCGACGCCGGGTCATGGCCAGGGTTAAGCGTCACCAATACAGGCTGATCCGTTTCCAACTGTTGCAGGTTATTCATCCAGTAACTCAATGATACTGATGGCTGCTCATCCTTCTGATCCCGGGACAGATAAACCCAGCTGGCCCAGCATTTCTTCTGATACGGCATAAAACTCTCATCGCTATGAACGACAATCCTGTTATCCTGATAACCGAAACATCCAAGAACATCTCGCTCATCTTCGGTTGGCTCTTCAATCATCGCCAACGCTTCGTCAGCATGACAAGCTAAAATAACCGCATCAAAATCATCCCCGTTTCCCAAATCGTCTTCAATTCGGAATCCATCTGATTTTTGCATCACCTTGATCACATTAAAATCATTACGGACACCATTTTTCAATTCGCTTGTTAAACGTGAGACATATTCACGGCTTCCGCCGCAAACAGAATACCATTGCGGGCGATTGTTAATACTCAATAATCCGTGGTTTTTAAAGAACTGTAAAAAAGTCCTGGCCGGAAATTTCATAATGGTCTCAAGTGGGCAGCTCCAAATCGCGGCCCCCATCGCCAACAAATAATATCTACGGAACCATTCCCCCATATTCATTTCATCCAGACATTGCGCCAGCGTTATAGAGTCATCTTTGTCAATATAGGCTGGGGCTTCGCGATTAAAACGCAAAATATCAAAGATCATTTTCCAATACGCAGGGCGAAAAATATTACGTTTTTGCGCCAACATGCCGCCGGATGCATATTCAAGCCAACCATCTTGAATACTAACACCGAAGGACATATTTGATTTATGATACTGAACGTTTAGTTTCTTAAATAAGCCCATTAAATTTGGGTAATTCCAATTATTAAAAACGATAAACCCGGTATCAACCGGAACCTTGCTATATTTAACGGCGGCGTCAATGGTTCGGCTGTGCCCACCCGTGTAATTATTTTTTTCAAATACATGGACATCATGATCTGGAGACAATAAATATGCCGCGCCCAACCCTGAAATGCCTGCTCCTATCACTGCTATTTTCATTACATCATAATGCCTGCAACTGCCTTACATTTCTATGGCCACATTATTACAAAGTTGTAACAATCTTCAGACCCGGCATGTTTGGCTCAATTTGAATGTGCCCCCGATGCAAATTAATAACGGCCTTTACAAGGCTTAGCCCAAGCCCTGTTCCCCTGGTCGAACGGCTTTGTTCTGCCCGGTAAAACCGTTCAAAAATTTTATCGGCATCGGACTTGCTCACACCAATTCCACTATCCGAAATTGATACAATCGTATGTGCCCCCGAACGCACAAGTTTAATATCAACATGACCGCCTTCAGGCGTAAACTTTATGGCGTTATCCAGCATATTGGCAAAGGCCTGAAACAATAGATCACGGTCCCCATGAACAATGGCTTCGCTGAGAAGATGGTCTATCTTAATATGTTTTTCTTCCGCCAAAGGAGCGTAAAATGCAATAACATCTTCCAAAAGCGCTTTTACATCGACCGCGCCGAAATGCCCACGCTGGCGCTCTGTCTCAATACGTGTGATACGCAGCAGCGCATTAAATGTGGAAAGCAAACGGTCTGCCTCCTCTATCAGATCATCATAATTATCGTCTTTATGTTTTTTTTGCAGCGCTTCGATTTTATTACGCATGCGTGTCAAAGGGGTTCGTAAATCATGGGCTATATTGTCCGACACCTGACGAACGCCTTGCATCAATTCTTCTATACGAGCCAGCAGTGTATTTAAAACCGCGGCCATATTACTCAGATCATCCCAGCGATTTGTAACTTCCAGCCGCCGTGACAAATCCCCCGTTGCAATAATATCTTGCGCGGTTTCGGCAATGCGGTTGGTTCCCTTAACCACAAATACACTAATCAGGTAACTGATAAAAACAACCAGCATAACAAAACAAATACTGGCGATGCCTAACCATTGCATAAACTTAAAATCCGCAGCAACATTGGTTATGTTATACGCAACAAGCAAACGCCGCCCGTTGTCCAGCGGCAATGTTTTTCCGGCATAGCTCTCACGCAGACCGTCATTCATTTTAAATACGAGAATGCCCTCACTTAAGCGCATATCTTCTTCAGACATATTTTCCGGCAACCCGGTTTGATCTTTATCAAGATAGATATAAAGATATTCACCATCACGCCCTTCATCCGGTAAACCACGCGCCTTGATGTATTTCAGCTCAGCATCCAAAATCGCGTTGGTGCTGTAAACAACGTGTCCCTTCGCGAAATAATTGATAAAATATCCCAGACTCAAAGCCGCGCCCCCACACAAAATAGTGAACAACACAGCCATAACAAAGCTGGAGCTTCGAATATAACTGCGTTTTGAATTTCGCATGGATTTTGAAATGCGCATCATTCCCCTTCGATGATATAGCCAGCCCCGCGAACCGTTCTAATGATTTGCCCTTTAAAACCTTTGTCTATTTTGGCGCGTAAACGGCTGATATGTACATCAATGACATTAGTCTGAGGGTCAAAATGATAATCCCATACATGTTCCAAAAGCATGGTTCGGGTTACAACCTGCCCTTTATGCTGCAGCAAATATTCCAGTAAACGAAATTCAGTGGCTTGTAACTCTATCACCTGTTGTCCACGCGTAACCTTACGTGACAATAAATCCAGTTTCAGGTCGCCGGCTTCAAGACAATTTGACGCACCGTTCTGGCTATTCTCGCGCCCACGCCGCGCCAGGATTTCTATACGGGCCAGCAGCTCGGCAAAGGCGAAAGGCTTGACCATGTAATCATCCCCGCCGGAACGCAATCCCTTTACACGGTCATCGACCTCTCCCAATGCGGACAGGATCAATGCGGGTGTTTTATTATCAGCACCGCGTATCGTACGAATAATGCTCAGCCCATCCAGACCGGGTAGCATCCGGTCAACAATCAAAGCATCATAATTTTCGGTCGTGGCTAAAAACAAACCGTCTTTGCCATTATCTGCGGTATCAATCGTATGCCCTGCCTCTTTCATACCTTTGGTGATATAGGCCGCAACTTCTTTATCATCTTCGATTATTAATAAACGCATCTCATTATCGCAAAATAGTACTGGTTATAAAAAAACCACACATTATTGTTCATCCTGACTTTTGTTAGCGGCCTTGTCCAGCGCTGTATTGGTGCCTGTTTTTATATCTGTGCCGTCATCGTCATCCATCAAGATACGTTGCGCGGCACCATCCAGATCATCATACTGGCCGGATTTAAGGGCCCATATAAATGCACTAAGGCCAATTAAACCAAGCAGCAAGGCAATGGGGATTAGATATAAAAGAATACTCATGAAGCTAACTTTACCCTGAAAGAGTTCGCAATCACAATCAATGATGAACACGACATCGCAATGGCCGCAATCATCGGGGTCACCATACCTGCCAATGCCATCGGAATAACACAAATATTATACGCAATGGCCAGCATAAAATTCTGTCTTACAAGTTTCTGTGAAAGCCGGGCAACATCATACACCTCTTTGACCGGGGCCAGCTTATCCCCCATAAAAATAATATCCGCCGCGTTTTGCGCCATATCAATTGCCGTTCCAGGGGCAATAGAAACATCTGCCGCAGCCAAAACCGGTGCATCATTCAACCCGTCGCCAACCATCAATACTTTGCGCCCCTTATCTTTATAACTTTGCAGGATATCATATTTTTCGGTTGGCGTTTTCTCCGCATAATATTGATCAAGTCCAATTTCATCAGCAATGTTTTTAACCACATGCTCCCTGTCACCAGACAGCAATACCGTTTCCAATCCCAAATTGGCCATCACATCAGCCGCATCAGGGCGCAAAACATCTTTTAAAATAAAACGCTCAGGTCGTTGCCCATCACTGCTGAACCAAATTTCCAGCTCATCCGATGGCGAAGCCTGATCATCACCGCACCAATCGCGGCTACCGATACGCACCATCTTGCCGTCAATTTGTCCTTTTACCCCCTTACCCGGAACCTCTTCGATATGATCAACCTTTAACAGTTCTCCCTGATAAGCATTAACTACCCCCTTTGAAAGAGGATGCCTGCTATGAATGGCAAGAGATGCGGCTGGGCGCAATATATCTGCATCGTATCGTTTTTGCAGAACAGGTTTTCCCAATGTCAACGTACCGGTTTTATCAAAAATTGCCATATCAATTTTCGAAAGTCGTTCCAGCGCATCGCCCGATTTCACCAAAATTCCGTTTTTCATTAACCGCCCGGTTGCCAGCACCTGTGTCACTGGCACCGCCAGCCCCAACGCGCAAGGACATGTAATAATTAAAACCGTTACGGCAATTAAAAGAGAATCCTGCCAATCCAATCCGCCGATAAACAACCACCCTAAAAAGGCAAACGCCGCCAGAGAGTGCACAACCGGTGTATATAGCCTGGCGGCACGGTCAGCAATCTGAACATAAGCCGCCTGCCCCTGTCCCGCCTTTTCCATTAAACGAACCACATCGGCCAACAGGGAATCCTCGGCTGCTTTTTCCACTTTTACTGTAACAGGCGTTGCCAGATTCAGTGTCCCCGCGTAAACCTGTAAGCCCGGCTCTATTTCCCGCGGTACCGTTTCACCAGTCACCAAAGACGTATCAACAGTGCTTTTTCCCTGCTCCACCAAACCATCAATCGGAAATTTTTCACCAGCGGCAACTTGAACAATCATGTCTTCGCGCAATTCCGGTATTGGCATACGTTTAACCACACCGCGTTTATCCAGCACACTGGCAAAGCCACTGAGCGTGCTCAGCAAATCCGTCGCACTTGAACGTGCATTTTTACGGGCACGAAAATCCAGATAACGACCGATCAGCAAGAAGAACATCAGCATAACAGCAGAATCAAAATACACATGCTCCCCTTGTTTAAAAATTTCCCAAATGCTCATACTGGTTGCCAATATCAACGCCAGCGAAATCGGAACATCCATATTCGTGTGACCGGCGCGCAAGGCTTTTGCCGCCGATCTAAAGAATGGGCGACCGGAAAACATAACCGTGGGAATGGCAATTAAAGCAGATATCCAGTGGAATAATTCACGCGTAGCAAGCCCCATTGTATTGGAATCCGAACTCCACAAACCAACAGAGATGAGCATAATATTCCCCATCGCAAATCCGGCTACGCCCAGACATAACAGCAAAAAACGGTCCTGTTTTTCGGTTTCGTCCTGTTCCCTGCGGGGATCATACGGGGCAACGCCATAACCCAGCCCCTGAACCAACGCGACAAGATCATTGGCGCGTGCTTTATCGCCTGTCCAGCTTAAGGCCAACCGCCCGGTCGAAAAATTAAGCCTGACTGCGTTTACGTCCGTTTCTTTGGCAAGGCGCGATTCAATTTTTTGAATACATCCGGCACAATGTACACCGCTCACCAGCACAGATAACTGATGATTTCCATCCAGCCCATCCTGAACCAGACTTTCATATCCGCTTTCTAACGAACAATTATTTGTTTCGTTGTTTTGTATGTCTGATTGTTCCATTTTGCACTCAACTGTACGGCCCATAACCCTTTCAAAGGAAACTCAGGTGTACCTAGATATAAACCTTTTCCCTGATAGTGCAACGGCATAGAAAAATCATTACCATCTTTTACCGGACGCGTAAAATTTGCAGTTACGGACGCCTCTTTTATATACGTACCGTCTTGTTCCTTTAAACCCCAGCGAAGAATGCCCTCTTGAAAGGAAACTTTGTGATTAATGTTTGGTTGGGTGCGGGCATTTTCAAGAATCTCATTATATGCCAATCCCTTTTTATAAGGCTGTTCGGTGACAAGACCGCTAAATGATCCCAGGGCCGATGTAATAAAAATTCCATTTACAATAATAACAACACCGAAAAACGCCGCAAACGCGGTAAACACCCACCATCCACTCAAAGGTTTTGCAATAACTTGTTCTTTCATATCAATCGCGCCTTGTTATGAATTTGGCTTTATACTCATCTTCCATATCCCCATCGCGTGAACGCAATACAAAATTAAATTTACGTGGCTCAGCAGGGGGCACATCTGCGCTCACGAAAATATGATAAGACCCGACACTGTCGGCCGGTACGCTCAGATCACTGGCCGAAACATCACCGGCGGCTCTAACATTGATCTGGGCATTATCCAAGCCATCCAGCGTCAAATCATAGGTCTGAAACTGGTGAGTTTTATTTAGAATTTTAATGGTATAACCATTACGAATTTCACCGCTGGATAGCTGAACAAACACTGGGTTACGGTCATGTAATACATGCAATTCAAGCGGAGAACGGAATATAAGGGCATAAAGCATAATGGAACCCACTATCGCAATTATGGCCGAATAATATATTGTGCGCGGACGAATAAAGCGAAATCTTTCTTCACCGCCTTTAACTTCGGCCTGCATGTGATTGGCCGTGTCGTAACGGATCAAACCGCGCGGGCGTTCCACCTGATCCATAACGCCATTACAGGCATCCACACATAACCCGCAAGCGATACATTCCATTTGCAATCCGTCACGGATATCAATCCCTGTGGGGCAAACTTGAACACATAACGTACAATCAATACAATCACCACGATCATCCCAGCTCGTGCCTTTTTTATGTTTGCCGCGGGGTTCACCACGCTTTTGATCATAACCAATAATCAACGTATCTTTATCAAACATCGCCGATTGAAACCGCGCATACGGGCACATATATGTGCAAACCTGCTCACGGGCAAACCCGGCCATCAAATAAGTACTGGCTGTAAGCCCGATAATAAACCAGAGAACAGTCGGAGAAACATCAAATTCAAAAAAACTGCGCACCAATGTCGGGGCATCATTAAAATAAAGAACAAAAGAACCGGCCGTTGCCCAGGCAATCACGAGCCAAATAAAATGAGTCAACGCAATTTTACGAATTTTGGTAAATGTCCAGGGGCCTTCCTGCAGCTTTTTACGGGCATTACGATCCCCCTGTACAATACGTTCAACCCAGACAAACAAGTCTGTCCATACAGTTTGCGGGCATAAATATCCGCACCATACACGGCCAAACATTGACGTCACAAAAAACAACCCGATCGCGGCCAATATTAATATACCAGTCAGAATATAAACTTCCTGCGGCCATATCTCAATCCAGAACCAATAAGCACGCGGACCATTCAGATCAATCAAAACAGCCTGATCAGGGGCATTGGGGCCACGGTCCCAGCGAATGAAGGGGACCAGATAATAAATTCCCAAAGTGACAATCATTGCCACCCATTTTAATTTACGATATTTCCCCCAAACACGCTTGGGATAAACTTTTTGTTGCTTCGCAAAGTATTGTAACATCGCTGGATCTTTCTATTCATGCACACCCATATCATTCTGGGCATCTTCTGCCAGCGGGACCTCAGGCTCAACTGATAAAACTTCACCGTCATTATCAAGGTCCTCGGTTTTCTCATATTCAGGAGATTTTAACGGAGCAGGATTGCGAAGACCTTCATCAGGCAATATAGCCGCATCAGGCGCACCGCCGCCCAATTCATGAATATACACTGCCAACTGACGAATGGTATCATCTCCCAAACGCCCTTCCCAAGCCGGCATCATACCTGCGCGGGAATAATACACAGTTTGAAACACTGTGTCGCGATCACCACCAAAAAGCCAGATCGCATCGGTCAAATTCGGGGCGCCAAATTCATGCAGTCCTTTTGCATCCGGGCCATGACATGACGCGCACTGTTGCTGGAAAATCTGCGCTCCGGCTTTCAAATATTCAGCCGGATCATATTCGCCGCCATGATGCGCATCATCTGTATGGCCGGACAGGCTCAAAACATAGTCAACAACCATATTAATCTGCTGCTTATCCAGCAACTTATCCTGACCAAAAGCCGGCATTTGTGACAACCGTGTATCCAGATTATCCGCGCGAATACCGTAACGAAGCGTGTGGTAAATATCACTTAATTTCCCACCCCATAGCCAATCATCATCATTCAGGTTGGGATACCCCATGCCGCCTTCGGCCCCGGTCCCGTGACATGTCGCGCAATTATCCTTAAATGCGGATTTTCCCCCTGCCATGGCAAAGGCATATAGTTCCTCATCATTCATAATTTCTTCGAAACTTGCATTTTCAAACCGCTCCAGATATGCCGCCTGACGGTCCCGAATTTCTTGCTGGCTTTCAGCCAATTCTTTAAACTGCGTATAGCCCGATGTACCTTCCGTTGCTCCGCCAGGAACAGGCCATGCCGGATACACCACAAAATACCAAACCGACCAAACGATGGTTGCAATCCAAACCCACACCCACCAACGCGGCAGCGGGTTATTCAACTCTTGCAAGCCGTCCCAGCTGTGGCCAGTTGTTTCAACGCCGCTCAGCTCATCAATATCTTTGTCTTTTTTATGGTCTTCGGTCATATCTATTCATCCTCTTTTAACGGGATTTCGGAATTATTTTTATACTGTTCTTTGCTGCCCGGGCGCATTACCCACACAAGGACGGCACAGAAAAACAGAAAAAAGAAAATAAGCCCGATAAGCCCCATATTTGCATCTGCAAATAATTCTTTCATCACTCATTCCCTTCCACATTTTTGGCAGCCTCAAAATCAACCATCGTGCCCAGCACCTGCAAATAAGCCACCAAAGCATCCATTTCAGATATCATCGAAGGATTTCCGTCAAAATCCCTGGCATTTACATTATCGCCGTATCGTTCCTGCAACCCGGACGTATCCGTTCTTGCTTCCCCGATAGCTTGTGCGGTGGCATCTTTTCTGGCCATTTTAATATGTTCTTCACCATAAGGTACCCCAACGGCAGCCAGAGATTTCATATGGTTATGGATATCATGCAGCTTTGCGGCTCTATGCAATAAAAATTCATAAGACGGCATAATTGATTCAGGCACCAGATCACGCGGTTCCTTCAAATGTGCAACCTGCCACTCATCAGAATATTTTCCGCCAACACGCGCCAAATCAGGACCCGTACGCTTTGATCCCCACTGGAACGGATGATCATACATACTTTCCGCAGCCAAAGAATAATGACCATAACGCACGACCTCATCACGCAGCGGACGGATCTGCTGGGAATGGCAATTATAGCAGCCTTCACGAACATAAATATTATATCCGGCAAGTTCCAGCGGAGTATACGGGCGAACCCCCTCAACTGGCTCAATCACGGTTTCCTGTCTGAACAGTGGCACAATCTCAACGATACCCCCAATCAGAACCGTCACAATAATGAACCCTGACAGCAGAAGGGAATTGCGTTCTAATTTATCGTGTTTCATCCATTTCATGCCGCTGCTCCTTGTGCTTGAAGATTTTGTTCTTTTTGATTAACGTCACCGCGAATGGTTTTATAAATATTATAGACCATAACCAGCGCACCGGCGAGGTAGAGCACACCGCCCAAGACCCGGATAGCGTAGAATGGTTTCATCGCCATAACAGTCTCAACGAATGAGTATTCCAGGAAACCCATGTCATTATATGAACGCCACATTAGGCCCTGCATAATACCGGAAACCCACATGGCCGTGATGTAACAAACGATACCAAGCGTTGCCACCCATAAATGGATGCTAATCAACTTCGTTGAGTACATTTTATCACGCCCCCAGAGATGCGGAACCATATAATACAGCGCACCAAAGCTGATAAAACCAACCCAGCCCAAAGCACCAGAGTGCACATGACCAATGGTCCAATCCGTGTAGTGAGACAATGAGTTCACCGCACGTATCGACATTAATGGACCTTCAAATGTGCTCATGCCATAAAATGCCAAAGCGATAATCATAAACTGGATAATCGGGTCTTCGCGCAATTTATGCCATGCACCCGATAAGGTCATTACACCATTAATCATTCCGCCCCAACTTGGCATCCACAGCATGATTGAAAACGTCATCCCCAAGGTCTGCGCCCAATCAGGCAACGATGTATAGTGAAGGTGATGAGGCCCCGCCCAGATATAGATAAAGATTAGCGACCAAAAGTGAACAATGGAAAGGCGGTAAGAATATACCGGTCTGTTGGCCTGTTTCGGAATAAAGTAATACATCATACCAAGGAAACCGGCCGTCAGGAAGAAACCAACAGCATTATGCCCATACCACCACTGGATCATGGCGCTCTGAACACCAGCAAACGCACTATAGCTTTTGGCATCTGTCAAGCTGACCGGAATCGAAATATTATTTCCAAGATGCAGGACCGCAACGGTTATAATAAAGGACAAATAGAACCAGTTAGCGACATATAAATGCGATTCTTTGCGTTTGATACAGGTCATCAAATAAACAACAAGATAAGCCACCCAAACAATTGTCAGCCAGAGATCGGCATACCATTCGGGCTCCGCATATTCTTTACTTTGTGTAACGCCCAGAACGTATCCCAGCGCGGCCAGCACAATGAAGAACTGGTAGCCCCAAAAGGTGAACATGGCCAACTTATCCGACCATAGCCTTACGCCGCATGTCCGCTGAACAATGAAATAACTGGTTGCAAAAAGCGCATTCCCCCCAAAGGCAAAAATGACTGCAGATGTATGCACAGGGCGAAGACGGCCAAAGCTGAGATAGGGTTCAATATTTAAATCCGGGAATACCATTTGCGCGGCGATAAAAATACCGGCAAGAAACCCGACGATCCCCCAAAAAACAGTTGCCAGGGTAAAAAGCCTGACCACATCGTAATTGTATTTCTCATTCAAAGCACTTGAACTCATTTTTTCTTCCTTTTTATATCATCATCCATCCAGCCAGAACAAAGAGCCATAAAGCACTAACGGCCATTGCCCCCTGCCTGATCATTCTTGAAAATTCGGGAAACTTCATCTGCAAAGCACGCCCTCCAAATGCCGTTACCACCAGTGCCGGCATCGTTCCCACCGAAAACGCCGCCATTGCCAAAGAGGCCTGCGCCAGATTTGGAGCTGTAGAAGCCGCCATAATAGCTGCAAGCACAAGACCACAAGGCATAAAGCCCAGCATAACGCCCAAACTGTACCGTTTTATTGGCCCGGGGTCTAGCATCATTACGTTACTAAAACCCACCATAAATTTCATGGGCGCCGGCACATGCAGTCTGGTAACCCATGGAAACATCTTTGTAAATACAGGAAAAACACTCACTAAAAACAACACCCCTGCCAAGGCCAATATAGGCCCACTTAGCAAAGCCTTTTGTTCCGAAAAAAGATAGGCCAGATTTAAAACACTGTGAAAAATTGCCGCCATAAAAACATAGGTTGTCATTCTACCTAAATGATATGGAATAAGCAGCGCACCGGATAAACGCTTCAACGCCGTGTCACGAACATCGCCCCGCGCACCAATTTGTGACAATACAAACGGAGAACACATGGCCGTGCAGTGCGTAAAGCCCCCCGCCAATCCACCTAGAAAAAGACTGGTCACCAAACCATATTGGCCGGAAAAATCCTGTATACAATGCACAAAGTCCATAAAACTTCCTATTTTTGACCCCATTACTGTGCGTAAAATGGTAGAGTGTAACCTTGATTTTAGTCAAGTTAGCCTATAAGACAAAAAAATTATGCTCAAAAATACACTATGTAATATCGGTCTATTTAAAGATTGCGGGGATTCTTTCTTCACAAATTTGGCTGCCGGTGCAAAGTCACATAAATATAACAAAGGAAAAATTTTATTCCTACACGGAGATAAGGGCGATAACTTTTTCTATGTACAGAGCGGTTGGGTCAAACTTTTCAGAGAGACCCTGGACGGGACCCAAGCCGTCGTCGACATATTTACTACCGGCCACATTTTTGGTGACACAGCCATATTTGAAGACGGAATCTACCCCTACAGCGCAGAAATTGTGGAATCGTCTGAAATTATCACTCTGCCCATCGCACCTTTAAAAGAAGAAATTGCAAATAACAGCAAATTTGCTTTTTCAATGCTGGGGTCAATGGCGAAATACCGTCGCCAACAAGACCGCGAAATCGAACACAGATCCATCCAGAACGCATCACAACGAATTGGCTGTTTTCTGCTTAGACTTCTTCAGCAAAATGAAGATGGACAAGTTCAAATACATCTGCCTTACGATAAGATGCTTGTCGCTTCGCGGCTTGGCATGCAACCAGAAACTTTTTCCAGAGCCCTAAAAAAACTACAGAATGAAACAGGCATAAGGGTCAAAGGCTCCACAATCACGATGGATGACTGCAATCAACTGGTTCGCTATTCCTGTGCGGCTTGCACATCTGAATTCCCTTGCAAAGATATCTCCAGCGCGGCTGAATAAACCACCAAGCAACCGGTAAAACAGACAACAAAAAACCCCTGCAAAGCAGGGGTTTTTGGAGATTCATTCCTGATTAAAAGCGGTAAGATACACCAGCGCCAACAACCCACGGGTCCAACTCAACTTCGCCGGTAATGGCTCCCTTATTAATAGAAGCATCAACATCCACCCAGATTTTCTTCACATCCAGATTTAAGCCCCAATTATCATTCATCCAATAATCAAAACCAGCCTGCAGCGCGTAACCGAAGCTACCGTCCGCTTCAAGACTAGTAACAGCACCACCAGCCGCATCTTCTGAATACGGAAGTGTGTAGTTCACACCCGCACCAACATAAGGACTAAAGGTATTGTCAGGTGTAAAATGATACTGCAAAGTCAGGGTCGGAGGCAAAATCATGCTGTCACCCAAATCAAGATCACCAAGGACACTGCCTTTCAATTTCAGATCATGCGGAGAGGTCGCCGCAATCAATTCCAACGCCCAGTTCTGGGTCAGGAAATAAGTGAAATCGACTTCCGGTACAAATGCATTATCAGCATCAGGCTTACCACCGATTGTTGTGTGACCGCCACCATCAGGCAACACACCAATACCGCGCAAACGGAACTGGAAGCGTTCTTTCGCCCATAGGCCATCACCCAGATCTTTTGCCACTGCCAATTCAGAAAAGCCCAGCAGCGCCACACCGCTAAGCAACATAACTTTTGTAAACTTTTTCATTTTGTACTTCCTTCTTAGGATTGTGAATTATTATGGGACACTGCCACATGAAAACAAATCAAGAATTGATATGAATCAATTTTGAATAAAGATACGTATATTTTTTCGATTATGCCACAGGGCGAACAAAAAAATCCGATACATTTTTATATTACCTTGCTCCGATTATCACTACGGACAACAACAAAATAGATAAAGATCATTGCAAAATTGTTTCATTAGATTAACCTTTTAGGATCAAAGGAGACAATCATCATGAACGCACATACTCAAGATCACGCTGTTATCATTGGCTACGCCCGCACCCCTTTTGCCAAAGCCGCCATCCCCGGATCAGGTAAACCTCCCGGGCGTTTTGCCGATGTTGACCCGGTGGACATGCTGGTCCCCTTAATTAATACCCTGATAGACAGCAGCGGCATTGCTCCAGCCAAAGTCACAAAATTATTGACCGGATGCGTTCATCAGGAGGCCGACCAGGGACTGAACATTGCCCGCATTGCCGTGATGCATCCTGATTGCAAACTCCCCAATACCGTAACTGGCACATCCCTTGACATGTTTTGTGCGTCTTCATTAGACGCCATCAATATGGGCGCGGCACTCAGCCTGTTTCATAAGGATTCCGTTTATATTTGCAGCGGCGTCCAAACCATGAGCCATGTCCCCATGGGCGGGTTTAATCCACACCTGAACCCACAAGTTCATGACGGCAATGCCGCGGCCTTTATGGATATGCCGGCAACGGCCGAAAATCTGGCTATAAAATATAAAATCCAACGCCAGGAACAAGATGAATTTTCAGTCCGATCCCATCAACGCCATGCAGCGGCCGCTAAAGCAGGGCATTTTAAAAACGAAATTGTCCCCATTAACGGGCTGGATCACGATGATGGAGTGCGCCCGGATAGTACAGTGGAGAGCCTCTCCAAGCTGCGCCCTGTGGCAAAAGACGCCAAGGAAGGCGGAACGGTCACGGCCGCTTCAGCATCACAAATCACTGATGGCGCTTCTGCCGTTATGGTCACGGCGGAATCTTATGCTAAAGCCAATAACCTGCCTATTCTTGCGCGTATTATTGCCGTTGGCGAAAGCGGGTGCGCGCCAGAAATTATGGGGATCGGACCTGTTGAGGCATCAAAACGCGCCTTTGAAAAATCCGGTCTGACATTAAAGGATATGGATTATATTGAACTCAACGAAGCCTTTGCCGCCCAAAGTATCGCTGTCATCAAAGAATGGGAAGCACAGGGCATGGAGCCTGATATGGAGAAAATTAACGTCAACGGCGGCGCCATTGCCATCGGGCACCCCTTGGGCGCGACCGGGGCTAGATTGGCCGGGACATTGGCACTGGAACTGCAAAGAAATAACAAACGTTATGGTATGGCCACATTATGCGTGGGCGGCGGTCAGGGCATGGCCATGATCATAGAAAACCCAGCCTTTGAACCATCAGCAGAATAAGCCGGAGATTAAATATGACATCAGAGATCAAAAAAGTTGGTGTAATTGGAGCCGGCACCATGGGAGCAGGCATTGCAGGCCAACTGGCCAATGCCGGTGTTGAAGTTGTTTTATTAGATCTTTTAAATAAAGAGACTGGAAACAACCGTGCCGACGAAGCGATTGAACGCATGAAGAACGCCAAACCGACTGATGCTTTTAATGCGGGGCTAATGATACCAGACAATGCCAAAAACATAACAACCGGGCTATCAAATGAAAACCTGGATATGCTGGCCGACTGCGACTGGATTATTGAAACCATTCTGGCACCACAGGAAATTCGGGCCGGGATCTATCAAAACATCGAAAAAATTGCCAAACCCGATGCCATTTTTTCGTCTAATACATCAACAATGCAGATTGAATCCCTGACCGGTGGACAATCAAGTGATTTCAAGCGCCGCTTCGTTAACACACATTTCTTTAACCCAGTCCGTTTCATGCATTTGTTAGAGGTCATCTCAAACGATGATACTGACCCAAAGATCGTTGAAACTGTCATGAAATTCGGCAGTGAAAAATTGGGTAAAAAAACAGTGCATTGTAAAGATGCACGGGGGTTTATTGCCAACCGCATTGGTATTTTCGCAATGGAACGCGCGCGCGTAGAAGCCTTGAACAAAAACATGCCGATTGAAGATGTTGATGCTATCATGGGCCAAGCATTCGGTTTCCCAAAACTCGGCTTGTTCAAGTTGGCCGATGAAGTCGGGCTACCAGTCATTGAACATGTTCGCACCGACCTACACACAAATCTTCCGCCCACTGATGAGTTTAAGAAAATATTCTCTGGCACAGAAGAACTGGAAACAATGTTGCAAACTGGATACTTGGGCAACAGGGACCCCAACAGCAAAGGCGGATATTACCGCAAGAAAACAGATGCCGAAGGCAACCCAATTAAAGACGAAAAGGGTAAGCCGGTAAAAGAATCTCGAGATTTGAAAACCGGAGATTACCGTGATTTCAAAAACAGCCCATATTTCAAATTTGAAAGAAAAATCAAAAAATACGGCGGCTATAGTCAATTTTTTGATACCGATGATACGCCTTCAAATTTTGCATGGCCTGTTATTCGCGACATTTTGATTTATACCATGGATCATGCGCAAGATCTTGCCTATGATCTGCAGGATATTGATGATGCCATGCGTGCCGGATTTAATTGGGAATATGGCCCGTTTCAGCTCCTTGATAAATTTGGCCTGGACTGGTTTACCCATAAATTGCAGCAAGATGGCCTGCCCATCCCGGCCCTTCTTTCCAAAGCCCAAAAACATGGCGCGTTTTACCGCCAGGCCGATGGTCAAAATCAGGTTATGAATTTCGATGGTCGATACGCCGCAATTAAACGGCCAGATGGCGTCCTTAGTCTGGACGATATCAAGGCCGCATCGAAACCTCTTGTCAGCCATAACTCTGCAAGCCTTTGGGATATTGGTGATGGTGTAACAGCGCTGGAATTTCATTCTACAAAAAATGCAATTGATCCATCGATTTTCTGGGTGATCAATGAAAGCATAAAATTTATGCAGAACCACTCCGATCACTACAAAGCCATGGTGGTTTATAACGACGAGAAGAGCTTTTCTTTTGGTGCCAATTTGAAACTGGTTGAGGTTTTCATGAGTGCCACGGAGAAATGGTGGCTAAAAGCCGTTGGTATTGGTGGATACATTGAGCGAAAGCTGCCTGGTATGCTAGAGGAACTGGTTTATGAAGGACAAGCCGTTTATAACGCGCTCAATCAAGCACCGTTTCCAGTTATTGGTGCCCCGAAAGGAACGCCCCAGAATATAGCCTTTGGCGGCGGATGTGAAATTTTAATGCATTGCGATGCCATTCAAGCCGGGCCAGAGCAAATTATGGGTCTTCCGGAATCCGGGCTTGGCCTAATTCCAGGATGGGGCGGGTCTACGCGTTATCTGCAACGCGCAATTGAAAAGCCTGAACAAAAACATGGGCCGATGCCCGCCGTCATTGAAACGGCTATGGCGCTGGCTAACCCAATGGCTTCAATCGCAACCTGTTCACAAGATGCAAAAAAGAAGCTATGGATTTCTTCCAACGATGGCATCAGTATGAATCCTGACCGCGTATTGGCCGATGCCAAAGCAAAAGCCCTGGACATGGCAAATGATTACACCCCCGCCCCATTACCGCATTTCAAACTTCCCGGTCTCAGTGGCAAAAGTGCGATCCGCATGAATGTTGATAAAATGTACAAAATTGGCGGTGACCCTTCAAAAACCGGCATTAATCATATTGATGTAAAAGTCATTGATGCCTTGGCCGACATTCTAACAGGCGGTGAAAGGATAACCCGGGATGAGGTCAATCAACACATCGATGACCCAATCGTTGCGCAAAAACTTTTGCAGATTATGGATGAGCGCGGGGAAAATGAACTGGGCATTCATCCGGGCATTGCCCTGAATATCAGCCGTATGTTGCAATTAGAGCGTGACCGATTCCTTGACCGGTTCCGCGATAAAGCAACATGGGCCCGCGTCAAGCACACATTATCCAAAGGGACCCCGCTGCGTGAGAAACGCCCCAGGCCGGAGCCAACACCGCAACAAATCAGGGAAGGCATATGCCAGCAAAGCCTAAAACGCAAAAATGTTACGGGCCAACCAATCAGCGGTGAGGATGAAATCCGTCTTAAGGCCATGGCCGACATGACGCGCGAGTTTTATAAACTGAACAATGCACGATCAACCATACAGCGGATCAAGCAAATACCGAGAACACTTGGCTCTGCAAAGTGCATACTGGATATGTTTTGATAAAGACAAAAACTTGCGTGAAATCGTTATTGATCCATTTGGGACATGGTCTCGTTTTCGTTCTGCGCCAGCCCCTTCGACTTGGATTCTGGTACAGACAAGACCGACTCTTCGTTAAGGCCGCCGCCAAGGACTTTATACAAATTCACCAAATTCGCTAGATATTGACGTTGCGTCACGATTTCATTTTGTTCAAATTCATACAGCTCGCGCTGCGAGTCTAGAACACTTAAGAAACTATCGATACCACTACGGTAGCGCGCATTCGAAATGTCATATACCTTTTGCGCGGAGGCCACAAGGCGGCGCTGCGCCTTAAGCTGCGCATCCAGTGTCGCACGCGCTGCCAGCTCATCAGAAACCTCACGGAATGCGGTCTGTATGGCTTGTTCATAATTCAAAATGGCTTTTTCCTTACGAATTTCTGCCAAATCCAAATTGGCAGTATTACGCCCCCCCTGAAAGATCGGCAATGTAATTTGCGGCAAAAACGCCCAAGCTCCTGCTGCACCGCTTGTAAATAAAGAGGATAGATCATCCGAAGCAAAGCCATATGCCCCAGTCAATGAAATACTTGGGAAAAAGGCCGCGCGGGCAGCGCCGATATCTGCATTACGCGCCAACAAGTTATATTCTGCCTGCTTCACATCCGGACGCGCCAACAATGCCTGTGAAGGAAGCCCCGTAGCAAGATTATCGGCAATCTGAATGTCATCCAACGTCGTTTTCGGTAAAAATTCTTCATCCTGAGGGATTCCCATCAACAAAAATAAAGCATTTTTATCCTGAGCGACAAAACGAGCATATTGATGCAAATTCACGCGCGCCGTTTCTACAGCGGTCGATGCACGGGAGACATCCTGTTCTGTTGCCACACCCTTGTCTAAGCTCTGTGAGAGCAGGTCATAGGTCTGCTGCTGGGCCTTTAAGGTTTTTTCTGTCAACTTCAACAATTTCTGATCGGCCAATAATTGCAAATAGGCATTCGCTGTTTCTGCAATTAAAGCGTTACGAACAACATCATAAGCCTGCTCACTTGCCAGATACTCATTAATTGCAGATTGATTGTTACTGCGAATTCGTCCAAACAAATCCAGCTCATAACTCGCCAGACCTACATTGGCCTCATATAACTCAGATTTACGCGCGTGGCCCTGCCCACTGGAATCATCAGATGTTTTTGTAATATTGCCGGTGCCACGAGCATTTATATTCGGAATCAAGTCAGCCCGGGAAACACGGTAAAGCGCACGCGCCTCATCAATACTAAGGGCAGCTTGTTCCAAATCTTTATTGTTCTGCAATGCGGTACCTATCACCAGCCAGAGTTCAGATGTATCAAAATATTCCTTCCAGTCCAGATCCGATACAGCCTTCTCGCCTGCGGGAAGCTCATATCCTGGCACATCACTCCATTTCGGGGCCGCAGAAAAACCCGGCGTTAAATAATCAGGAATCATGGTACAACCAGATAACAATATAACCGTCAGTGATATAGATACTGATTTTTTAATCATCGTTAATCTTTCTTATTCGCTTCAGCTTTTTCAGTTGCCTCGGCCTTATCTCGATGGAACAGCTTTTCAACCATAACATAGAACATTGGGACAAAGAATATCGCCAGAAATGTCGCCGCCGCCATACCGCCCATCACAGCAATACCAATCGCGTTTTGACTGGAGGCACCGGCCCCGCTTGCCAAAGCCAGAGGCGTAACCCCTAACATAAAGGCCATGGATGTCATCAAAATCGGACGAAAACGTTGGCGCGCCGCTATCGCAACTGACTCCAGCAAACTATGACCACTTTCCTTCAACTCCTTGGCAAATTCTACAATCAAAATTGCGTTTTTCGAGGCCAGCCCAACCGTTGTCAACAATGCCACCTGCAGATACACATCATTCGGCAATCCCGCAAAATAAGCCGCGACCACCGCACCAAAAATACCGAGAGGAACAACCAACATTACAGCAAACGGAACGGCCCAGCTTTCATAGAGTGCGGCCAGGCATAAAAATACAATTAAAACTGACAGAGCATATAGCACCGGTGCCTGTGATCCCGCGGCCCGTTCTTCATAAGAAATGCCGGACCATTCCACCCCAAATCCGTCCGGTAATTCTTCAACGATTTTTAGAATCTCTTCCATGGCCTGCCCGGTACTCACCCCTTCTGCGGCACCGCCTTGAATATTAATAGAAGCCTTACCATTAAAACGTTCCAGTTTTGGTGACCCATATGTCCATTCTGCACTGGAAAAAGCATCAAAAGGTACCATTTCGCCATCAGCATTGCGGACATACCAATTATTCAGATCTTCCGGCATCATGCGGTGCGGAGCATCAGCCTGAAGATAAACGCGTTTAATGCGCCCCTGATCCACGAAATCATTTACATAGCTAGACCCCCACGCAATCTGGAGGGTGCGGTTAATATCGCTGAGTGATAATCCTAATGCCGAGGCTTTCTCGCTATCAATATTAATTTTATATTGTGGCACATCACTTAAACCATTGGGGCGCACACCAGTCAGTTTCGGATTCTGCGCTGCCGCGCCTAAAAGCTGGCCGCGTGCCTGCATCAAGGCCTCATGCCCGTTACCAGTACGGTCAACCAGTTGAAAATCAAAGCCAGAGGCGTTACCAAGTTCGCGAATAGGCGGCGGAAAAAACGCAAACGCCATCGCATCTTTAATACTGGCCAAAGCCGGGCCAGCTTGTTGGGCAATGGAAAAGACGCTCTGATTATCGTCCGGGCGCTCCTCCCAATCCTTCAGGCCGACAAAGCCAAAAGCCGCGTTCTGAGCCGATCCGGCGAAACTGAAACCAACTACTGTGAAAAGATGTTCAATATTATCCCCTTGCTCCTCCAGAAAATAATCTTCGACCTGTTTAACCGATTCCAAAGTGCGTTCAGCAGTGGAGCCAGGCGGGGTGTTTACCATCATATACATAAACCCCTGATCTTCTTCAGGTAAGAATGCGCCGGGCAATTGCACAAATATGGCCATCATTCCACCAACCAGAACAATATAGACCACGAAAAAGCGCATGGTACGCGCCGCCATATACGAGGCTGTTTTTTGGTAACTGTCACGGCCTTTGTTAAAATATTTGTTAAAAACGCCAAAAAAGCCGGTATCAGATCTGCGTTTTGCACCCGCTTCATTTTTCAGCAATGTCGCACATAGAGATGGCGATAAAATCAGTGCAACCAAAACCGACAAGCCCATTGCGGATACAATTGTAATAGAGAACTGCCTGTAAATCGCCCCTGCGGATCCACCAAAGAACGCCATCGGGATAAACACCGTCGACAACACAACAGCAATCCCAATCAATGCGCCTGTAATCTGGTCCATGGACTTTTTCGTGGCTTCTTTGGGGGACAATCCCTCCTCACTCATGATGCGCTCAACATTTTCGACAACAACGATCGCATCATCCACCAACAAACCAATCGCCAAGACCATAGCAAACATCGTCAACACGTTAATGCTGAATCCGAAAGCCAATAAGATTGCAAATGTACCCAGAAGAACAACTGGCACCGCAATGGTCGGGATTAGCGTCGCCCGAAAATTTTGCAAGAATAACAGCATCACAAGAAATACCAGGATCACAGCCTCCACCAATGTATGCACAACCGATTCAATCGAAAGTTCAATAAATGGTGTCGCATCAATCGGATAGATAATTTTAACGCCTTTCGGTAAAAACTCGGCCAACTCGGCCACGCGCTCCTTAACGGCCTCTGCTGTTTCCAAAGCGTTCGCACCTGTGGCCAATGTCACAGCCATACCGGCGGCGGGTTGACGTTTATAGCGGGCGATACGCGCATAATCTTCCGATCCCAACTCTATTTTTGCAACATCTTTTAGACGAACCTGGGAACCATCGGTATTTACACGCAAAACAATACGTTCAAAATCATTGACCGTCTGCAAACGCGCTTGTGCCTTAATCGTTGCGTTAATCTGCTGATTTGGCGCGGCCGGCATTCCGCCCAACTGCCCGGCAGAAATATCAGTATTTTGCACCTGAACAGCATTCTGCACATCCAGCGGCGTCAAGTTGTAACTATACAATTTCGCCGGATCAAGCCAGATGCGCATTGCGTTTTGACCACCAAAAACGCGTACACTACCGACACCATTAATACGGGATATCGGGTCTTGAAAATTGGAAACGAGCATATCGCTTAGTTCGTGCTCGGTCATATTGGCATCTTCAGAGTAAAACCCGACCACTAACAAGAAGCTGTCATTTGATTTTGTGACCGTAACACCAAGAGCCTGCACTTCCTGAGGCAGCTTAGTCACCGCTCCTTGCACTTTATTCTGGGTTTGCACCTGCGCAATATCGGGGTCTGCCTCGGGTTCGAATGTTAGAGTAATGCTCATAGACCCATCGGAGCTGTTGGAGGTAAAATACCGCAGATAATCAATACCGGTCAGGCGCTGTTCTATAACCTGCGTAACGGAATTCTCTACCGTTTCTGCCGACGCGCCTGGATAAGATGCATTAATGCTTACCGTTGGCGGTGCCACTTTAGGATATTGTTCGACAGGCAGGGCCCGAATGGATAAAATCCCGGCCAGCATAATAATTATTGCAATCACCCAAGCAAATACCGGACGGTCAATAAAAAAACGGGCCATTTTTCTGTATCCTTATTCTTCTTTATTTTTCTCAGAATCCACCTCACCACCTTGATCAGTGTTGGGTTTAACGGATGCCTGTTTCCAATTGGTCGGGGCCACGACCATGCCGGGGCCAATTTTCTGATACCCCAGCACAACCACTCTATCGCCCTCTTTCACGCCATCGGTGACAATCCAATTGTCTTCGTAGGCATGATCCACCTTTAATTCTCTGGGCTGCGCTCTATTTTGCTCGTCCACAATCCAAGCCGTGAGCTTACCATCAGGGGTACGTGTTGCCGCTCGCTGCGGAATCAAAATGACATCTTCCTCCCCCAGCGCTATGGTGGCCCGCACAAACAGTCCAGGCAATAATATCCCGTCCGGATTTGGCATCAAGGCACGCAAAGCGACTGATCCTGTTGTTTCCTCAACTGTAACTTCAGAAAATTTCAGCATACCTTCCTTGCCATACGATTGGCCGGTTTTTTCATCCAGAACCAGTGTAACAGGCACGACATCCTGCCCGATCATACGGGTCCGTATATGCATGGCTTCAGTTCCTGATTGCTGCATATCTACATATACAGGATCCAATTGCGTGATTGTGGCCAAGTGCTGACTTTGATTGGCGGTTACCAATGCGCCCTCGGTAACAAAAGACTTGCTAATCCGGCCATCAATCGGCGCGTATACCTTTGTATAATCCAGATTGACTTGCGCCAGATCATAAGCAGCTTGCGCTACGGCCACAGATGCTTTCGCCTGATCTAACTGCGCAACAATATCATCATATTCCTGTTCGCTAACTGCATTAATTTTCACAAGATCTTTATAGCGCTTAGCCCTTGCATCAACGGCTTTTACATTTGCTTCCGCGCTTTTTAAATCTGCAATGGTGCTGTTTAATGCAGCCTTGTAACGCGCATCATCTATTTGATAGAGTTGCTGACCCTTTTTAACGTCGGCCCCTTCTTCAAATAAACGTTCGGTAATAATACCATCGACCTGCGGACGTACTTGTGATTGCCGAAACGGGGATATACGCCCCGGTAAAGAATAATCGTAACGAATTTTCGTCGTCTCTAATTCCAGCACAGAAACGGCCTGAGGCGGCCGCTCTGCAGGGCTTTTCTCTGCGCTTTTGTCCCCATTAGCAGCCCAAAAATACCACCCTCCGCCTGCCGCTAAGAACAAAAGAATGATGCCTATAACCGCTGTTTTTTTCATCTTCAATACCTTTTTTATAGACCCCTGCGAATAAAGCAGCCGAATATGACTGTAGCTACAAACTAGACAAACATATAATGTAACGCTATAGTATAAACATACATTTATGTATGTATGCTGTCAACCAAGCGAGAGTAAAAATTTATGCGCCGCACAAAAGAGGACGCTGAACAAACGAGACAAGATATCTTGAATGCCGCAACGCAAATGTTTTGCAACAAAGGCGTATCCAAAACAACCCTCGAAGATATAGCCCGGACAGCAAATGTAACAAGGGGCGCCATTTATTGGCATTTCAGTAATAAAAAACAGATCTTTGACACTTTATTTGAAAACCTCCACCAGCCCTTGCTTGAAATCATATTGGACGATTTAGAAAAGGATCACCCGAACCCGCTGGATCAACTTAAACAACTCTGCATTAAGTTATTGCAAGATCTAGAGATCGACATACAAAAACAACAGGCCATAAAATTATTTCTTATTAAATGCGATTATTCCGGGGACTTGGAAGAATTTAAAGACAAACACGCGCAGCAAAAGATAGAAAAACAAAAAGCATTTTGTCGCTATTTTGAAAAAGCACAAAAAAAAGGCACATTGCCGGCAAATGCCGATCCGAAACTTTTAACATTAAGCATCAATTGCTATATGAAAGGAATTGCGCATGAATATCTGGAAAACCCAAATCGTTTTAAAATGAAAAAAGACGCACATAGGCTCATGCAGATCTTTTTTCAAGGGCTCGGCAATAACAATGATTAAGGAAATAAAAATCATTGTATTTCCTTAAAAAAGTCTCTAAGGTGCGATCTATTAAAAAATAATTATGACAGATGAAAATCTGGCAATGAACAGGGACTAACATCGTGCTTAACAGACGACAATTTTTACTTGGCGCTGGGGCGGGGCTTTTAACGCTTGCAAGCAGCAGAGCATTTGGGCAACCAAATTACTACGAAGAACCTCCTACAGTGGTTCCAACAACCACCTATTTTCACCCGACACTGGCAACAAACAGCAACGAAGATATTGGTATGGCCATCGTTTGCGCCATCGACATTTCCGGGTCCATTGAAGATAGAACGGGTGAATACCGCGCTCAGCTTGAATCCCTGGCAAACGCTATAGCATCAGATGACTTCCGGGAATCCATCTTCTACCCCGGCGGACCGCAGTCGATTGCATTATGCGTTGTCGATTTTGACCATCGCTCGGAACTTGTCATTCCCTGGGTCGATTTCAGAGATGACGACAGAACAAAGTTCTTACGCTTCTCGCAAGAAATTCTGAACATACAACGCAGAGGTACTGGCGGAACGGAACATGCCAGCGCCATGGAAAATGCAGGATATTGTTTCCAAAATCTTGCAACACGTTGGAAATCAGAGCATAACAGCCTAAACATATTGACCGATGGGACCAGTAGCACCGTTAAAGTGCGAGAATGGAATAAAATTCTAGCCGAACATCATGAAGCAACGGTTTACGCATTAACGACAAAAACAGATTACGGCAATCTGAATTACTGGGCCGAACGCGCATTGATAACACCCCCGAATACCTATATCAAAAAAAATGGGCGCCCATTATCCGGCGGCTTTGTGCACGAAGTTGCAACCGAGCGCCAAACACAAATCAATAATACCAGAGGCAATGCCGGCGGTATGGCCGCCTATCAAGATGAGGTTCTTTTGGCCATGCGTCGGCAAGTCATCATGCAAACGGCCAGCCTGGATATACAAGACCCGTATCAGTGCCAGCAATTTCAGTGCAGACAATTCGCGGCAATGCGGAACGTAAACAAACAATACCCATCACCCGAATTGGGGGCATAAGGTAAGCGGCATGAATGAACAACAGGATTTGAGCATTAACGAAATTAAAGGACGCTTTAACAAAGCGGTTAGCCGCCGTAAATGGTCAATGATCAATGAAAAAATTGTCCCCATGGTTATGCCGCCCGCATTGGTCAGTGGCGGCGCATTCACAGCTCTGATCGGCCTTTGGGACCACCTTCCTCCGCAAGGACAAAAAATGGCCGTCATGGCCGCAGGAGCAGCAAGCCTTCTAACGACCGCATACTCCCTGACCAACAGCTTTGTGCGCGCAGACAAACGTCCATTCGCAAACCGAAAAGAGGCGATCCGCGCTATTGACGACGACATCGCGGCTCAAGAAACCCCCGCAAAAAAACTGGACGATGAACCCAGCAAAGGCGATTCCAAACCTTCACAACAAATTTTTGAACTCGCGCAAAAACGTATATGGAAAGAATGGGCAGAAAAGATTGAGAGCGAAAAACTCGGATCAGGCTTTGGAGCATACTATAAGGACAACAAACCCAAAGCGGCCATCCACACATCTATTCTAGTTGCAACCGCCATCACTGGTGGGCTATATGGCGATGGTGCTTTCAGCAAATTCAATGAAGCCTTACATTGGCAGGCCCCGCCGCCGCCATTAATGTATAAGGCTTGGATTACACCGCCACAAAACATCGATAGCGCGCAAGGATATCTTCCTGACATGATACAACACGCAATCGAAAACCAGTCAGTTCTTGATGTACATGAAGGCAGCACCCTTTATATCACGACACAAGAGCGCCCAGGAAGCATAACACTCAATGGCGGCGCCATAAAACCCGATGACAAGCAATCTGCCACGCCCCCAACGACAGATAGCCTGGCATATCAATACACAATCTCATTTGACGGATCACATGAGACTATCGCACTTAATATTGAAGGGCATAACCTGAATTTTTCAGTTGCCCTGGACAACCCACCCTCCGTCACCATTCTTGGCATTAAAAATGATGCCGATAACCCGACGCTAAACGATTTGGAATATGTACTCGATGATGATTACGGCATTACCAGCGCCCAATTAGAAACGGGCATACAAGGCGAAAACGGTAGCTTTAAAACATCAAAACTGCCCTCTGCGCAACTTCCACCTATTGAGGCCCCCATCAGCTTCGCTCCGCTTGAGCCTTAATAAATTCCATTTAGATTACCCAAGAAAACATGGCACGGACCATTATTTTAGGCAAAAAGCCGTGCCACATGCGCGCAATGGCCCCCTTTGTACACCTGCCCTATAGATCCGGGCCGTCACTGCCATTTAAAAGATGTTCCAGATACTCACTGCCGCCTTTGTCAATTTGACGGCGGATACGATCACGGACCCGTTTTTGCTCTTGTCCACTTTCACCCGGCGATATGTTTAAATTATCATTCGGGTTTCCAGATTCCCGTATACGGCCATCATTATCCACCCCCGGAACATCACGCGGCGGTAATGCTGTCGGCATGGAACCGGGGCCAGTACCGCTAGGGCCCGGCCCGCCCGGCATCATCTGCTGTATCATCTGCTTCTGCATTTGCTTTTGCGCATTATTCATAGACTCCAGCGCCTCATCCTGATCGGGAACAGCTTGCCCTTCCTCACCGTTCTTCAAATCCTCGAGCGCGCGCCGCATGGCTTCCCTGGCTTTTTCAAGCTCACTGGGATCCTGGTTTTGCTGCTGCATCTTTTTCAACAACTCTTCCAACTTTTTGGCGATTTCCTCTTGTTTTTGCGACAGTCTATCTTGATTTTGCTGCGACTGACTTTGTTGCTGTTGCTGTTGATCTTGCTGTTGCTGTTGTTGATTTTGGTTTTGCTGCTGATCCTTATTATCTTGCAGGGCTTCATTGAATGTTTCTTCACGCAGATTTTTCTGATCCTCCATAATGTCTTTTAGGTCATTCATATTCTGCTGCATCTGCTGCATCTGCTGCATTTTTTGCTGCATCTGCTCTAACATTTTCTGATAGTCCATCTCCTGCTGCTCGCCACTTTGCGATTGCCCCTGCTGGTTCTGCTGGCTTTGCTGGGCTTGCTGCATCATTTCCTGCATCAACTTGGCCATTTCTTCTTGGCTCAGGCCCATTTTTTCCATCATTTTTTGCAGTTCTTCCATCATTTTCTGCATATCTTCCAAGGCCGCCTTATCTTCCGGGCTGAGTTGATTTTCTTCAGCTTTTTGCAGCTGCTCCTCCATAAAGTCCTGCATGGCTTGTTCCGCCTGTTCACGCAGCTCTTTCAACTCCTCTTCACTAACGCCCTCTTCCAGAGCCTTTTTCAATGCCTCTTGCGCATCGCGTAACGCCTTTTCAGCCTCGCTCAGCATATCTTCTTCCAATTGCACAATCAGCGTCCAGAAATCCTGCACGACCTGATCAAGAATATCCAAATCCTGCGCTTTAATTCCCTGATCCAGATCTTGCTGAATTTCAATCAAACGCGTCAACGATTGCGGGTTATCAAATTCCCCGCCGCGTTCATTAATAAAGGTTTGCAGATCGTCAGCCACCCTCGGCGCGGCGTCTAAATCATCCACCGCCAATTCCCGTCTGAAGGCATGAATTACCTGCCCCAATGGATTTTCCAACGCTGGCGGTTCAATAAAGACCTCTACATCATCACATTTTTTTTCATCAAGACCATCTGTCGCACATAATCGTTGCAATACGATGCCGCCGGCCAAAGGATGATTGGTCAAATTTGGCAAGGTCATCCGAATAACTGGCTCATCCTGCCTAGTTTCCGGCCCGGAAATTTTATCAGACACATCAGTATCTTGCGCAGTCGCATTGCCCGCCAGAAAAACACTTCCCAGCATAAAGGCCCCCATACTCGCCGATCGAAATTTTGTTCGCATTAATATACTCATCCCTGATCCAATCTATGCTCTGGCGAGTGATCCCGCGACATTTTCTTTAAACCGTATATCTGTAATAATGCATTACTTAATGGTTGATCCGTACGCTGAAGTATAAACTTGTAACCAGCATTTCGCGCCAATTTTTGTACCCAGTTCACATATTGACCAATACGGTGCACATATTCATTTTGCAGCGATTCAGCCTTACTGAATTCTTTTGTTATGCCGCCGTTGCGCATATCCTGAAATTCCAAATGCCCCTTATGTTTCTTAAACTCCAAAACTTCAGGGTCTAAGGTCATCACCATGAAACCTCGCAACCCTTGGCCTTGAAGATTATCAAGCGCATCAACCAACGATGATGGATCATCTTCCAAAAAGTCGCTGAACAAAACGACAGTACTGTTTTTGGGCAATTTACGATATAAATTGGGCACATCACCAGTTAAAATATTTACATCTTGTAGATGGTGCGCCACATTACCCGGAACACGGCCACCGGTATATGTACCCTTTCTATCCATTACGCCTATCAATTCATCGTTGCGCGCCAAATGTTTGGCAAAGGCAAGAAGCATAACCTCCGTTGCCTCCTTAACTGTTGGCAGGACCTTTGGATTCGATGAATAATTGGCGCTTCCCCCTCCCTTGCGCCATAGATAAAAATGCTGACGAACTTCGGCCTCTTTTTCGACAACAATATTTTTTCCAGCGCGCGCACTCATACGCCAGTTAATATCTTTAACCTCATCTTTATCAGGGTGAAAATCACGGGCTTCAATAAATTCCATACCGGCGCCCTTCCGATTCAATTTACGCGGACCATATTGCGCCAACCCTCTGACAAGTTCCTCTACCTGAAGACGCAAGCGCTGAGGGAGTTTAGAGTAAGTATGATCAGCCCTGGAAAGAACCGTATCCAAATTATCTACATTCTTTGCTTCTGCCATACTATCCTCTAAATATCCGGTTCCGGGTTATCAAGAAACGCTTCATGTACCGGCTTATCATCACCTCCGGCCTTATTATTTTTCGCATTACGGCGCCCGGACTTACGACTGAACTCTCCCTGCTGCGACATCAGAACGGCCGTACTGGCCAACATCAAGATAAGGAAAGCACTCCATGCCGCCCCTTTCAGATCATAACCATCATTCGCCACCGCATAAAATTCGCGCTGGACATTATCATCAAGATCACCGGTTATCTGCAAATCATCTAAAGAAGTTGATAAATTGCACGCAAGCGCGGAAAGGGAACCACCATATAGGCCTGGCGGATTTACACTGGATACTTCGCATGGCAATGATTGCAAGTTCTGGGCATATCCAGGGGGAGTGCCCAGCACCCCGAACCCGTCCATTGTTAACATCGGGGACATGTCTGATATATCCAGGTCATCCTCATTTTGAATACTTTTTGCTGAGGCGACAATACCGACCAACATATCAACAAAATTATCTGATAATGATAAATCGCCCCAAGCCGTGTTAGCCGTGGTATGGAACAACACCACCTGCCCTTCCCCGCGCTTATCGGCACTTATCAACGGCGTACCATCATCCAGTGTCGCCCAGACTTTATCTTCAACATCAGGCCCCGGCTGCACCATAACTTGTTTCTCAATCTGTATATCACTATCGCGCGCAATACCGCGCAATGGTGATTGATCGTCAAACCCGCCGATACGCCCCTTTACACCAGCGGCAGCCATCCCCGAAACATCCCGCGAAAACCCCCGAACGCCCTGACGCAAATCCAATGGTAATAACGGATCATTTGTGTGCGCATCCCTTGCCATATTCGGTCCAGCAAACCTTACTAAGGTACCGCCCTGTTCGACCCAATCTTTAATCTTGGTGGCAGCGACGCCCGAAATAGTAACAGCATCCGGTACAACCAGAACCGAGACATCTCCGCTCTCAACCAATTCCTCAACACCGCCTAAAATTGTTTCCGCATGCGACGCCAAAGCCGTTTTAATAAAACGTGATTCACTAAGCAACGATTCTGATTCCGCTCTATTTTGCACAACAAGACCAACCGAACGCGGTTTCCATTGATCATCCACTATGATATGTGCGGCGGCATTCTTTTCCCCCTCTACACTGAAACGAAAAATTTCACTGGAAATCGATTGGGAACTGGATAATTCAGGCACATCAAACTGCACATCAATTTTACGCTGCCCTTCGGAAAAATGATAATCATATGCGGCCAGCATAGTACCGTCCTGAGCATAACCGGCAACGCGAATATCCAATGCATCGCTATCATACGGACGCTGAATGCTCAGGCGGTAATCCCCCTTATCAAATTCGGCTCCATCCAATACTACGGGAAGGGATTCACTGTCATTTTCAAAATAATATAACGGGGCCTTGCTCTGTAGTTCTGCTACAAATTCTTGCACTCCATCATGCGCCAAACCACTGCCCAGCCAAAACGCCCCGCCATATTGCCCATTCTCCATTGCATTCACGCCCTCACTCAGCGCCGTATAATCGACCATCCAGGGCATAGGCTCAACGTTTTCCAGTGACTGAAGCGCGATTAAAGCATCCATTGGGGAAGAAATCGAATATCCTTGCGCATTTTCAGGAGCCGCCATCTGAACCAAAATAATCTCACGCTTTTCATTATAGGCCTGCTTAACCACATCACGGGCTTTTTGCATGACATCGTCCCAATTGTCAGAAGAATCCCAGCCGTTATCAACCGCTAATATCACCGGCCCTTCAGCCGAAAACGTGTCAGGGGCATTCCATGTTGGCCCAGCCGCCCCCATAACCGCGGCACTGATAGCGCCATAATTAATCATTTGCTGCCACCAGGGCATGCGATCCGGATCACGCTCAGTATCATCGAGCATTTCCAGAATAAACATGGCTGGGAAACTCACCTCTTTTGGCCTACGTTCAATCGAACGCATCAACATAAAGCCAATCAATAACGCAGGCGGTAGAGTGGCCAGCATCCAAGGTGATGCAAAGTCTATGGGGGACCCCATTTTCTCGAAAAAAGTCTGATCAAATAGGTCATCCTGATCCAGCATAGAGACAGGCACAGCTCCGCCATCATGACCAGGTTCTTGCAAACCGGTGTCCTGCGCCGCCACTGATAAAGGTGACAACAAAGAGGCCGACAAAACACTAGCCGCTGCAAAATTATATATCCCGTCTAACTTTTTAATGACCTATCTCCCAATCATTCCTTGCTTATAGCCCCGGAGCCGGAGGCTCTGAGTTCGTGTTGCGTTTCGACCCGAATAACGATTTTTTCCAGGACTTTCCCCCTTCACTTTTTAAACCATAGGCAAACAAACCCAAACTCAACGCCAGCGCCAACCAATCTGGAATAAGGGGGCGGCGCTCTGTTCCTTGAAGGGCTGTTACATTGCTTTTCTTCACGGCCATATACTCTGGTGATGTGGTTTGCGAATTTTCTACCACTTGTAAGTCGGGTATCGATATATCCCCACCACCATTCATCATACGTGCGGTAATCCCGTTATTTTTACGTGTAAACGGCTCTATATACTGCGTTTCCGATACGACACCGATCATTTCCAGCCGGTCGGCAAAACCGACCTCGGCAAAAGCATGATCAGCATATGTGCCCGTACGTTCAATTTTATAGACACCAACTTCGGCCGCAGGCACAAAAGCCCGGCGTAACCCAGGCGCAAATTCTTCCGGCGTTGTTTTTATTGTCGCACCAGATGGCGCGGTCAGAATAAGCTCTTCACTTTGATCGCCCATTGTTTGCAAATCAATTATCAGCTGCTCACCTTCATGACGGATCATGACATTTTCATCATCAAAACCTTCATGACCGCTGGCCCATAACACTAAATTTCGTTCCAGCTCAAACGCAGGGCCGCCACCTTTATATCCACTCGCCCATAGCCACCCCTGATCGGAGGCCAGGACCGCAACGCGGCCTTCTTCCTGTTTAGCAATGGTTAACAAGGGATGGTGCATCTGATCTGTTAATAAAACCTGCCCATTTGCACGGGCCGTAATATTGGCTATATTATGCCATGGCCCCCATTCAGACGGATCACCATGAGCCTGTCCCAAAGCCCTCCCCAAAGGATGACGCACCCCAACATCACTAATCTGCGGTATGTATTCGCGTTTAATCACCTGATTGGTAGGCACAATCGGCAATATCTCACCCAGTGACGTCCGGGTCAGGCTATTTTCTGCGACCAGATCATCCGCGCCGACCATGATCAAGCCCCCGCCATCATTGACGAAATCCTTTATTTTATCCAAATAGGCAAAAGGAATTTCCCCGCTGTAACTTCGTGCATCAAAAACAATCACATCATATTCGTCAATGCGTTCGTTCAGAACTTCGTGAACAGGAAAAGCAATGGTCGCCAAATCGCGTAAAGGCGTTGCATCTTCTTTATGAGCCGGACGCATATAAGCAAAATGTGAAAAATCAATCGCAGCATCACGGCTTAAGACATCACGCCACTGAGCTGTCCCCTGATACGGGTCTCCAGAAAGCAAAAGAACCTTGGTATTATCTTCAATTCCCTGCACGGTGGCTGATATTTTATTATTATCCTGCGTTACTTCCACCGCGCTATAGGGCTCCCCGTTACCTGTTTTATGAATGCGCGATATTTCCAATTCGATATTATTCTTACCAGTATAAATCTGTGGTAATTTTACGTTCATGGTTTGATTGGCAGGCATCGCATATTGCGTAACATATTCCCCGTTATTAGCGACCGTCACGACAAAGCTAAGATCATCATGCTGTTGAACACCCTCACTGTGAACACGTATAGCCATCTGCGCGCTTTCGTCCTCAATCAAACCAAAACGCGGAATAGCCTCAATCTGCAGCGCAAAGTCAACTTCATCATCACGCCCGGTAATTAACGCATGAACCGGGGCATCAATGCCCTGTATGTCTAACGCGGCGTCGATATCCTGAATCCTTCCATCACTCAGCACAAACGCAGCGCCCAAACGGCCGTCAGGCAAAGCATCAAGGTTGGATTTCATGACCTGACTTAATGATGTTCCATCCTGAGGTTTATCTTCCGCATCCCCGCCAAACTCAATAGCCCTGATATGAACAGGATAATCCAACGCCTGGAGCTTACTTTCCAAAGCAGCATAGGCCTGATGCGTTAACTCTTCGCGCCCATCAAGCTCCTGCGATTCACTCTTATCAACAAAAATCAGAAATTCAGTCGGTTCGACCAAACGCTTCTCGGCGATTATTTCGGGCTGCATTAAAACTGCAGCACCGGTAGCCATGGCCAATGTACGCGATAAAGCTCCGTCTTTCTTTTTGGCAATGCGGTAAGCGCCGCTTAACGCGATAAGTCCGGCCAAGCCCCAAAGAACCCCATCAGGAACAATCGGATTATACGGATCAATGTTTTGCACAACATTGAAGGAGCCGCCATCCTGTTCACTCATGACCTGCCGGTTCGAATCCGCAACGGCTTCTGAAGACGGTTCATCGGCGAATGATGGGGCGGCGGATAACACGCCAATTGCGAGAGCGGCACCGGCCAACTCCGATTTTAATGCTCTTTTATGAGACATAATTTTTATTTCCCTGTTATATCTTATGGCTAACGATTTTCGCTCCAAACGTCAATATTTTTTATAATTTTTTTACGAAATATTGCCATTAAGACAATCCTTGTGCTAAGACAAAGCATAAAAATAATTAAACAGGGACCATATCATGAAATTGAAATCTGCAACCGCAGCATTCATGCTCTTTAGCGCGGCAGCTTTTCCATTGCAGACTAGTCAGGCCGATACATTACAAAATGATGCCGTTGAGCCCATGACGACACAAAAAGAATTCCTGCAAATCCATTCCCGCATGCAAACCAATGCCGGGCAGTATGCCGATAACATTTTTCTTGCCTATATTCGCTCCGCTTCCAGTTCTAATAATACACTGGCCGAGAGAGGGTTAAGCGCATTAGCAGTTGAAAGTCATCGCCGCACATCGATTGAACCCGCAGGTGTGGTCGGCCTCGACATTGAAACCGATGACCTTTCACTTTTTCCCTTCATTTTATTTCAGATAACGGACGATACGCCCCGCCTGTCAGAGCAGGCACGTCTTAAAGTACAAAGTTATTTAGCCAATGGCGGGGAAATTGCGTTTGATGTCCTGGATAACCGCGTTAATAATTCGCAGCCATTAAAGACAATGTTGAACGATTTACAAATCAGCAAACCTGAAATTCTGCAGGAAGGTCATGCGTTGACACAATCTTTTTATCTAACCGCCACATTACCCGGCGTGCAAGATCGCCCCGTATGGGTCGAGAGCGACAATCCTGCCTTAGGAGAGCGTAGCTCTACCTCAGTGATTATTGGCAGTAATAACTGGGCCGGCGCCTGGTCATCCATTTTGACCGACCCGGAAGCGTCTGAAAAAGCCATAAGAGCCGGGCTTAATATGCTGTCCTTTTCCCTCACTGGGAATTACAAAACCGATCCCGTCAATGAAGAGACCATCAAGATGAAGCGTCAATACCAGCGGGAAGCCGAAGCCAGGGAAGCCGCGCGCATTGTCCCGGAACAAGGATAAAAACCTATAATGACGAACAAATTAAAATAAACATAGCCCTACAATAAAAGCCATAAGAAAACCCGCAGGACTTTACTCCCCGCGGGTTTTAACTTTAAAAAGTCGGTACAATAATACAAAAACGTATTTTATAGGTGCTTTATTCTAGCTCAAATGCTGTTCCAGCAAATGATCGATAACAACCTCTTCCGTATTTCCATTCGAGCGCGCCGCATAATCCACGCCCATACGGTGGGCCAAAATAGGTTTGGCCAAAGCACGAATATCATCATAATCTGGTCTTAAGCGCCCATGTATTAATGCGCGTGCGCGCGCAGCCTGTGCGAATGCCTGCTCTGCCCGTGGGCCCGGGCCCCATTCCACATTATTCTTCACAAAATCAGATGCATTCGGATCATCCGGGCGGGCATGGCGCACAATATCCAAAACCGCAGAAACAAAACTCTCGCTTAAAGGCAGAACCTTTGCCAGTTCCTGCATCTGTATCAGGTCAAATTTATCCAGAACCTGCTCCACATGTACATCGTTGCCCCCTTCGGTTCGAACACGTAAATCTTCATCTGGATTTTGCGCCTTCTCTTTTAATGCCAAATATTTTTTCACAGAACTTCCTGTGGTTTTCAGCATAACATCACGTTCCGATTCACGATCTGGATAGTCCAGATTAATTTTCATCAGGAAACGGTCGAGCTGCGCTTCTGGTAAGGGATACGTGCCGTCTTGTTCCAACGGGTTCTGTGTGGCCACAACATGAAACGGGTTTTGCAGATAATGCGTTTTACCATCCACACTGACTTTCTTTTCCGCCATAGCCTCCAGCAAGGCCGACTGCGTTCGCGGCCCGGCGCGGTTAATCTCATCGGCCATAAAAAACTGTGTAAAAATTGGGCCTTTTACGAACTTAAAGCCATCATTGTCTTTATCCTGAATTAAAGAGCCGGTAATGTCGCCCGGCATCAAATCCGGCGTAAACTGAACCCGTTTAAAATCCAAGGATAAGATCGGAGCCATATTTTGCAGAAAACGCGTTTTCGCCAGGCCAGGCAAACCTTCTAAAAGCGTATGGCCTCCAGCCAACGTACAAGTCAGGGTCAGCTCAATAACATCATCCTGCCCCCAAACGACGGTACGGACCTCATCAAGAACGCTATTTAGCTTTTTTGATGCCAGATCCACATCGGCGGCAATAATATTCAATTCATCTTCAGATATATGGTCTGAACGCAACGCGTCCTGATCGGCTGACTCTCCCATAACAAACATTCCCTATTTCTATATTTTTATTGATTACCGAGACCGTAAAACAATTTTTGATCAAGAGCAATCCCTATTCTGTAAAAAAGGACAGTAAAAGATATATTAAGGAAAATCAATATCAAAAGATTATTTATGCCATTTCACTTCATACAGATCAAAACGACGATCCCTGAAATTCTGTACTGTGCCTGACTTACGAGCTAAGACAAGATCGTCCAGATTTAAATCGGCAAAAATAATAGTTTCGGTGTTAACGGGTGCGCTGGCGGCGATGCCATCACGGGCAAACGGAAAGTCACAAGGCGTTATGATATCGCTGGCTCCATAATGAATATCCATATTTTCCACATCAGGCAAATTACCAACCACACCAGAGGTTACCACATAAAACTGGTTTTCAATGGCGCGCGCCTGCGAACAGTATTTTACGCGCAAATACCCCTGACGTTCATCCGTACAAAACGGCACAAATAACATCAACGCCCCTTGATCAGCAAGGTGCCGCGCCAGCTCAGGGAATTCCGCATCATAACAGATTAAAACACCTATCGGGCCGCAATCGGTTTGCATCACATTTAAATCATCACTACCAGCCATATTCCACCAATACCGTTCGTTAGGCGTTGGCTGAATTTTTTCCTGCTTATGCACTTCACCGCCGCGCAGGAATACATAGGCGATATTTTTCAGCTCATCCTTCACCATCGTCGGGTGAGAACCACCAATAATATTGATATTATAAGAAATGGCCATTTTGTTCATGGCCTCTATATACTGATCTGTATACTGCGTGATAGCGCGCACAGACTCTTCCGGCGTCAGGCGCTTTTTTTCTGCCGATAGTAACGCAAGCGTATATAGCTCCGGGAACAAAACAAAATCAGCGCGGTAATCCGATGCAATATCAACAAAATATTCCACTTGTGCGATAAACTCATCAAATGATTTAACCTTCCGCACCTGAAATTGCACAGAGGCCACACGAACACTTCCGCGTCTGGCCGTATGGCTCTGCTTCACACGGTCTTTAGCCATCGCATTATACCAAACCATGTGCGCGGCATAATCCAAAGAATTCTGATCATCGATTAGATATTTCTTTAAAACCCGAATGGGTTCAAACCCGTTTCTAATTTGCAACCCCAGCGCAGGATCACGGTATTTTTTATTCTGCACCCCCGCAAGATATTCTTCCGGGCTTACCCCCTTTTTCTTATGCTTGTAATAATTCATCATGCGGCCGCCGAAGGTAATCCCCTTCAATTCCAGATCAACACATAATTTTTTCCGCATATTATATAGCCGCTGTGCAATGCGCAGACCGCGCATATCCGGATCAACGCAGATTTCCATTCCATAGAGAAAATCTCCGTCAGGATTATGTTTGGTAATATAGCCATTACCGGTGATTGTTTTGTATGTATGCGGTTTTAAAGCCAGCTTTTCTTCCACGATAAAGGTTGCGGCATGCCCAACAACTTTATCATTAAAAACCGCAACAAACTGCCCCTCCGGGAATGTATTTAAATGACTGGCAATCATCTTGCGCGTAAAAGGGTCATTTTTATAAACTTTTTTACTCAGCGCAACAATCTGTGGCACGTCTTTAAATTCGGCCTGACGAATGAATAATTTTTGATTTTGTATTTTTTCTGACATGACGACTTCTATTCGAATTACATTAGGCTTTAAAACGTTTCTCTGCTATCACATCATACTATGAAATACTCCTATGATGTAATTATTATTGGCGCAGGCGCAGCCGGACTTATGTGTGCACTAACGGCTGGCGAACGAGGACGTTCCGTTTGGCTGGTTGATCACGCAAAGAAAATTGGAGAAAAAATCAGAATTTCCGGCGGAGGGCGTTGCAACTTCACCAATCTACATTGTTCACCAAACAATTATCTATCGCAAAACCCACATTTTTGCAAATCGGCACTCAAGCAATACACACAATATGACTTTATTGAACTGGTAAAAAAACATGGCATCTCTTTTCACGAAAAAAAGTTAGGTCAACTGTTTTGCGACAACAGCGCACAACAGATTATTGATTTGTTACTGGATGAATGTGAACACAACGGCGTTAAAATTGATCAGGAAACATCTATAGAAGAAATTAAGAAAACCGGAGATCAGCACTTCACCGTCAACACATCAAAAGGCCAGGTTACATGCCAAAGCCTGGTCATTGCAACGGGCGGCTTGTCCATTCCCAAAATTGGCGCCAGCAAATTCGGATATGATATAGCCCGTCAATTCGGCATAAATATCATTGAAACGCGGGCTGGTCTGGTACCGCTCACCTTTTCAGGGGACATTCTGGATCGCTGCAAATCTTTAAGCGGCATTTCGGTTGATGCCTGCGTTTCTTTCCAAAAAACCCATTTCAACGAAGGGCTACTTTTCACCCATCGCGGCCTGAGCGGACCGTCTATTTTACAAATATCTTCATACTGGACAGAAGGGGAGCCCATTGCGGTTAATCTAGCCAATGGAAAAAATGCGTACGATATCCTTAAAGAGAAAAAGAAGACGCACGCGAAACAAGATATTCTAACCATCACCGCCACCATTATACCGCGGCGCCTGGCCGAAGATATATGCACTCAGATAAAATTATCCGGCAACATGGCTGGCCAAAGCGATATCCGGTTGAAAGAATTGGCGGCGGCTATTCATAAATGGCTTGTAAAACCCTCAGGGACCGAAGGATACCGCACGGCCGAGGTCACACTTGGCGGAGTAGATACAAATGCCCTGTCTTCGAAAACCATGGAATGCAAGGATCATAAGGGCCTTTATTTCATTGGGGAAGTTGTGGATGTCACGGGACATCTTGGCGGTTACAACTTTCAATGGGCCTGGTCATCGGGTAATGTGGCGGGGAAAAATGTCTAATAAGCTAGGGCCTTTCTATGACTACAAAACTGTATGGCATTAAAAATTGCGACACTATGAAAAAAGCAATGAAATGGCTGGATGATCATCATGTTGATTATTCTCTGCACAATTATAAAAAAGATGGCATTGATGATGCCGTTTTGAAACAGGCCATAGAAGAACATGGCTGGGAAACAGTCATAAACCGTAACGGGACAACATGGCGCGCCCTTCCAGATGACGTCAAAAATACAATGACAAAAGATAGCGCGATTGCACTGGCCCACGAAAACCCCTCGGTAATCAAACGCCCGCTATTATTACGCCTTGGACAAACATTCATTGGATTTAAACCCAAAGAATACGAAGAACTGTTTTAAGCCCGTCTATTACTGTGATGCCACAGCATCATCTATTAAACCATGCATACGCCGCGGCGACGTGCTGATTTCGTCTGCCGCCCGCAAAATGAGTGCCCCCCCGAATTAAAAAAATATTTGCAGTCCCCCACCACACACGGTACAACACAGCCATGCCGCCACCGCTCCTATTGCAAATCAAAGATGCTCATGTCCGTTACACGGAAACACCGGTTTTTGAGAACCTGTCTTTCAATGTCCATGAAGGCACACGCATTGCTTTGGTTGGCAAAAACGGGGCGGGAAAAACCACATTAATGAACATCATCACCGGCACACAGGATATGATGGAAGGTGACCGCTGGGAGGCCCCAGGCCTTACAGTCGGCTATCTAAAGCAGGATATCATCCCCCTGGAGGGCGTGCGCGTCTTTGATTATATCTTTGAAGAAATCAAAGATGAAGACAAAGAACTATACGCATATAAGGTTGATATCGTAACCGAAGCCCTGCAAATTGATCCAAAAGCCTATATGACCACGCTATCTGGCGGGCAACTACGACGAGCGGGACTGGCACGCGCACTTGTTGAAGAGCCAGATATACTTTTATTAGACGAACCAACAAACCACCTTGACCTGGATGTTATTGAGTGGCTGGAAGGGTATTTAAATAGCTACCGTGGTACGCTGCTCGTGATCTCGCACGACCGTACCTTTCTATCCAACATCACCAATCAGGTTTTTTGGCTGGATAGAGGGCGCCTTAGGGTCTCCCCCCGGGGTTTCAAATATTTCGAAGAATGGTCGGAAGAGCTTTTGGAACAAGAGGCCCGCGAGTTAAAAAACCGCAAACAAGCCGTTGGTCTTGAGGTAGCATGGGCCAGCCGCGGCGTTAAAGCACGTGTCAAAAGAAATGTTCGCCGCCTGGAACAAGTTAAAGAAATGCGCGCCCAGCTTGAGGCCGATGAAGCCGCCTATCGCCGGGCCACGCAAAAGATTAATATTAAAGCCCCGAAAGAAGTGGATCAACACTCTAAAGTCGTGGCTGAATTTTATAACGTCCATAAAAATTTCACCAACGAAGATGGCGGCACGATTTCCATCCTCAATAAATTCTCCACCCGTATCCAGCGCGGAGAACGTATTGGCATCATTGGGAAAAATGGTTCCGGGAAAACAACATTTTTAAAGCTCCTAATAGGAGAACTGGAAGCCGATCAAGGGCGGGTGAAAGTTCGCAAAGAACTGGAATTTTCTTATTTTGATCAAAAACGTTCTGATCTGGACCCAACAGATTCCTTGAAAAAAGTACTCTCCCCGACAGGCAACGACTACATTAACGTTATGGGCAAAGAACGCCATGTTTGCGGGTATTTAAAAGACTTTATGTTTGATCCGTCACGCGCTCAGGACAAAGTATCCCAATTATCCGGCGGACAAAAAAACAGGCTGATGTTGGCCCGCATTCTGGCCAACCCCAAAAGTTGCCTGATACTGGATGAACCCACCAATGATCTGGACATGGACACGCTGGATATGCTGGAGGAAATTCTATCCAATTACAAAGGAACCTTGATTGTGGTTTCGCATGACCGTGATTTTCTTGATCAAACCGTAACCAAAATCATGGCCTTTGAGGGGGATGGAAAAGTTGAGATACAAATCGGCGGCTACAGCGATTATCTGGCTAAAAAACAAGCCCAGAGTGAGCAAAAACCCACTCATAAGAAAACAGAACCCCAAAAGAAAACAAACAAAGCAGACAGCAAAACGAGTCATAATCAAAATAATGAACCAGCCACCTATACAGCGCCCGGCCCTGCAAAGAAAACGCGCACGCGCCTGACTTATAAGCTGGAGCATGAATATAAAAAGCTGCCTGAGAAAATAAAAAAAGTCGAACAGGAAATTAGCGCATTAAACAATCAATTGGCTGATCCAGATTTCTACAGCCGCGATGCCGATGGTTTCCACGAAGCCGTCAAAGCGCTGGAAGAGGCCAAATTAAAACTGGACCGCTATGAAACGCGGTGGCTGGAATTAGAAGACATGAAAACCGCCTAAAGTCTTTCATTTCCCTTTGATCTTCAATCGCCTATATTAAAGCAATGAGCGATACACCCAACACGCCAAAGCCTGGACAAAAAACCATCAATCTCGCGCTGCAGGGCGGCGGCTCGCACGGGGCGTTCACTTGGGGCGTGCTGGATTATTTGCTGGAAGATGGTCGTTTGCATGTCGAAGCCATCAGCGCCACATCCGCAGGAACCATGAATGCCTGTGCTTTTGCGTACGGACTGCAACTGGGCGGGCCGGAAAAAGCACGCGAAACACTCGAAAAGTTCTGGTGGAAAGTGCATGATTACGGCGGCACAGGCTATTCCCCCTTCAAAAACACCCCATGGGAAAATTTTATGATGGGGAATAATTTCTTTAGCGGCGAAAATCCGTTTTTTCACGCCATGGACAGCTTCACACGGATGTTCTCTCCCTATCAAACCAATCCATTTGATTTTAACCCGCTCAAAGACGTGCTACAAAAAGTCATTGATTTTGATGCCATTAAGGCTTGTGATTGCATTAAACTTTATATCAGCACCACCCACGTCAAAACCGGCAAAGTCCGCATCTTTACAACGGACGAGCTGAGCATGGATGTCGTGCTTGCCTCGGCCTGCCTGCCCTATGTGTTCAAAGCGGTTAGTATTGACGGCGAAGATTACTGGGATGGCGGCTATTCCGGTAATCCCGCTCTATTCCCGCTCTATTACGACACCAAAAGCAACGATTTGATGATCGTGCATATCAACCCGATCGAAATTTCAGAAACACCCACCGATGCCGCCGGCATTATCGACCGCATCAATGAAATTTCCTTCAATGGCTCGCTGCTGAAGGAAATGCGCTCGATTTCTTTTGTCAAAAAACTGGTCGAGAATAAGATGCTTAAAGACGAATACCAGGACGATTTCAAAGATATTCTGGTACATTCCATCCGCGCCGATGATGCCCTGCAAGGCCTGGGCGTTTCCAGCAAATTTGATTCCGACTGGGACTTTCTTATTAAACTGCGCGATTTGGGCCGCCAGACCATGAAAAACTGGCTCACCGCAAACTACGAAAAAATTGGTATAGAAGATACGGTGGACTTGCACGGAGAATTCCTTTATTCCATCTCCCGTGTCTTTGATGAAAAAATCGAAGCCATCAAAAGCAAAAAGAAACCGAAATGATTTACAAGAACAATGAAGCCGAAGATTACGCCGCGGGCACGCGCACGCATACGCTCTTTGCCGCCTATTGGGCGCTCGGTACGGTGCTTATTCTCGTTATCATTAAAACAATCGCGTATTACCTTAGCGGCTCGGCGGCGCTGCTCGGCTCCCTCACCGATACGCTGGGTGATGGGGTCATATCCCTGATTACACTTGCCAGCATCCGCATTTCCCTGATGCCCGCCGATAAAGACCACCGTTTCGGCCATGGAAAAGTCGAAGGATTCTCGGCCATGCTGCAAGCCTCTTTCCTGATCGGCGCCAGCGTGTTTCTGATCTTTGAATCAGGACGCCGGCTGCTCCGGCCGGAAGCGATCGAACACCATGCCCTGGGGATTGGCGTCTCTGTGGTTGCCGTGATCTTGAGCGTCATTCTAATACGCGTGCAACACCGCGCCATTAAGAAAACCCAGTCTCTGGCCATAGAAGCCGACCAGCGCCATTACATGAATGACGTCCTGATCAACGGCGCAGTTATTGTTGGCCTCAGCTTCCATTATTTCACCGGCATGATCTGGGCCGATAGCCTGCTCGGCTTTGTGATTGCGCTTTATATCGGCTGGACAGGGTACGAAATCGGGCAAAAAGCCGCCGACATGCTGATGGACCGCGAGATCGAGGAAGACAAACGCGATCTTATCCATTCCATCGTCGAGAACTTCAAAGGCGTCTACGGCATGCATGATCTACGCACCCGGCGCAGCGGTATGAACCTGATTATCAGCTTTGATATCGAACTAGACCCCGATCAATCCTTGCGCGAAGCCCATACCATTTCGCGTGAGATCGAATTTGCGTTGCTGGAAGCATTTCCTAATGCTGAAATTTTGATCCACAAGGACCCCAGGGGGGACACGTATGACACACGCCACAAAGTTCACGGCGTTCACCATTAAGCCTGCATAAACCATGAATTTCACCATCCATAAAAACTGGATCTCACATTCCTCGACCGGCTCACCGCATGCGTTGCGGAGCGCGAAAACGTTCCGCGTAAGGCATTGAAAACAAACGAATAATAAGGTTCGTCAGTTCGTTCGTCATTTTTAGCGGGGGTGGGGGGGGTGCCCTCATGCGCAGCGCGTACTGAATGATAGGAATAATACCCTAAAATCCCCAACAAGCCAAGCGAAAGATTTAGTTTTGCACGCATTTACGGTCATTGATTTTATCAGGGATTGTATTCTTACTGCTTAAATTTATGAGAAATAGAAGAAAAAATTTAAGCTCAACATAAAGAAATTACAATCACATAGACTCGCCCCCTGAAAGCCGCAGCAATCATTGAAATTTCATATAAAGCCGCCTAAAAAACAGATTCGCAATTCATTTATCACGGCACTTGGCAACCGCACAAAAAAAAGTTATCAACAAATTTAACATTTTTTCTAGAAAACCAGCTTTCAAACCTTTGTAAACACTACAGTTTCCATTACAATTAGCATGGGTATAGTTTCTATTGGGCATTCGCCTGTATTTTACAAAGTCGGTTCATGACGCATTCATTACACACACTTCCTTTGCTGCTAAGCGCCTGCATTCTATTGAATGCCTGCACTGCCGACCGCATAGAGCTGGGCAGTTCCGCGCACAGCCAGATGATCGAACTGGACCGGCAAAACGTTCTGGATCAGGATGCATCAGAGCAAATAAGCCTATCTTATGCTGAGGCCCTTAAACGCGCTATCGCCCATAATCTGGATGCCAGAGTTTCCGCACTGGAAATGCTGAGTAAAGAAGATGACATTGACATCGCCCGCCTTGAGGCTATACCCAACCTCAATATCACCAGTACGCGTTATGGGCGCAGCAATGCCGGCGCAAGCTCCAGCCGATCGATCGTCACAGGCAGGGAGTCACTGGAGCCTTCATTCTCAACTGAGCGCTATCACGACACATCGGAAATCAGTGTAAACTGGAATATTCTGAATTTCATGCTGGCCGTTGCCAATAGCCGCATTGCCAAAGATGAAACACTAATCGCACAACAGCGCCATGAAAAAGTTCTGCAAAATATTGAAAGAGATGTTCATGCCGCATATTGGCGCGCCTATGCGTATCAAAGAACCACCCAAGAAACAAAGGCCCTGATTGCGGAAGCCGATCAGCAACTGCGCAACATTACTAAGGCTGATCAAAATTCTTTCATATCTGCAAGCAAGGCCGCCAGTTTGAAACAAGGTATCTTGCAGCAGTTACAGGCCCTCAAGGCCCTGGATGCCGAGCTAACTTACGCCGATATCGAATTGAAAAGCCTATTGTCAATTCCTCAGAAAACAAAAATAATTCTGACCTCAAAACCAAATGACCAGGATCAATTGGCCCGATCATTGTTGCAATCCGATATAGAGGCTCTGGAAAAAGAGGCGCTGTATAATCGCCCCGAAGTTAAAGAAACTGTATTACAAAAAAATATAGACGCGCAAAACACGCGCAATACTATACTGCGCACAATGCCCGGGGCAGAATTATTCTTTGCATCAAATCGCGATAGCAATCAATTTCTATACGATCAAGACTGGCTCAGTTTTTCGGCCAGTCTTTCACAAAGCCTCAGCGCCCTGTTTACCTTACCCGCACGGCACCGCGCGGCAAAAAACATTGAAACACTAGGGGAGGCAAGGCGCCTTTCCCTTATCGCCGCAATTATGGCTCAAGTTCACCTAGCCCAACGCAGGCTGGACATTACCATGGAAGATTATAAAGATGCGAAGCGATCTTCACGCGTTGCGGCTGAAAATGCACGCAAAGCCGAAACAGAAAGAAAACAGGGCCTAAGCTCCGGGAATAATTCTCTGCCCATTATATTACAGGCACAACAGGAAAAGATTAAGGCCCTGCAAATGCATGCCGAAATGCAAGATGCCCTGTCCTCGCTCCTGAATACCCTGGGGCGCCCCCTCCACCGCGCGACGGAGGCTGGATCATGATCACAAGGAAGGCCAAAGCCATAGCCCTGTTGATGGGAAGCGTCATTGTGTACGGCGCATCCTGCGGATATTACCTGCACGATAAAAACATTATCCTGAGTGACTATGTGTCCTCCGCTACATTTTTTGCCGAGAAGGGTTCCAAGCCCGGTCATTCGGAAACACAACATGCTGAAAACCCGGCAACGCCAACTCCGCTAATGCCCGCCATTGATGTGACGGAATTTTCATGGCCGGAACTACCAGATATCACACTATCATGGCCCGAACTTCCCCAATTTGATTCCTGGACGATGCCCGAGGTTTCCATGCCGGACGTCACCTTGCCCCCCATATCCTGGCCAGAAATAAAATTACCAGAATTTTCATGGCCAGAGTTTTCATGGGAAAATACAGCCTTTGACGCCCCTTTGTATAAACCCGACACAGAAACAATAAAACGGCGCGGTACCGACTTACCCCTGCCATCCTTGCCGAACATTCACTCTATTAAATTTTACTCAATACCCGAACTGCCAAAGGTACAAGTGCAAGACTGGATAAAAATTCCCAGTTTACCAGAAGTTGAATGGCCAGACATTACAATGCCGACTGTTAGTGTTCCTGAAATACCGGACATAAACATAGACGGCATAAAGCAAGCCGCATTAAAACCATTCTCTTTCATCAGCGCCATTCCTGATTACCTATATGATTTGGGCCAGAGCATTAAAAATCATGTTCTTGCCCTACAAAGCTACGCGGCTCAAAGCATTGAAAACATTGTCGCATCATTCAAATGGCCGGATTTACCCCTTCCTACACTTCCGGTCGCAAATGCATCGGCCATTACAATGATCGAACCGGCCGCTGGTGACGAAGGGAATTTTAAAACCACCCAAGTTGATAATGAACGCGTCCTATTCCAAGATGACCGTCCGTCAAGCTCCGGCAAGTCTGAAAATAAAAAAGAAAAGCCTGAAGAAAACCCCGGTCCCACACCAGAGGCCGAGGCACAAGTGCAGCATTACAAATATAATATTGAAGATAACGAACTGAATATAGAAGGCGTCCTGGTGCCACAAAAAGCGACCGTCATATCATCCAGCAAAGACGGTAAAATCGCCGCCATTCATTTTGAAAACGGGGATATGTTCCGTAAAGGTGATATTCTTGTTGAATATGAATGTAAGGATTTAAAGGCGGAGATGGAAATTGCAGAGGCCGAAAAAGATTTCACGCAAAAACGCACCATGCGTCATGAAAAACTTTTAAACCTCGACATTATATCCGACATAGAACATCTAGGCATTAAAACCGAAGATATAAAAGCCGAAGGACAGGCCAAAATCATCGAAAGCAAGCTGGAGCAATGCTATATCCGGGCGGCATATGATGGGCGTGTGACCAACCGTTTGGCCAACCCACATGAATATACGCGCTCTGATCGTGTTTTAATGGAAGTTGCTTCCCTGGATGACCTTGAGATTGAGTTTCTGGTACCCTCACGCTGGTTGCGCTGGGTCAATGTTGGCGCCCCGCTGACCTTAAGCATCACAGAAACCGGCGAAACTTACGAGGCTAAGATTGAGCGCATTCATGGCGAAGTTGATCCCGTTAGCCAATCCATACAGATGAGCGCCAAATTATCCCCGTATACAACGCCTTTACTGCCGGGCATGAGCGGCAACGTACATCTTAATATTGCCGCTATCAGAAACGCCGGAATCAAAGGCTTTCTGGAAGAACCTCGCTACTCCAGCAATGACCGCATTCCTGCCAACTCACCATAGGGCGATATGGATAAACTTTTAACACTTTTCCATCTAAACAAGCTGGTCCTTCAGGCAAAAAGCACCGATGAGGCAGCCTTCCATATTGTGAACAAAACGCTGGATCTGGTTTCCTACGACCAAGCCGTTCTTCTGCTATACCGAGGTGATACGCTTAAATCTGCCGCTGTTTCCGGCAACGCCTCGATTGACCCGCAAAGCCCTCATGCAGATATTTTAAAAGCCATACTGGATCATGCATCGCCCGCGCCGAATAAAAACAAAGCCCAAAGCATAATAGAAATAAAGCCAGAGCACATCCCGCCAACACTTCAAGACAAATGGGCTTTAATAGAGAGAACACATAATCTGGTTGTTATACTGGAAACTCAGGAAGAAGGCCGCCTTGGCTGCTTACTCCTGCAAAGAGAGACTCCCTTTGCCGAGCCCGAGCGCGCAATCCTTGAAGAAATTGGTGAAATTTATTCCCATGCACTTGGGTTACAACACTATCGCGGCCGAAAGGGCCTGTTTTCATCATTAACCCTTAATAACAAAACAAAGAAACTTATAGCAGCCTTGCTGGTTCTAGCTTTCTTCATCCCAGTCAAACTAAGCATTACAGCGCCTGCCGAAGTTATTGCTGAAGACAGCAAAACCATAACGGCCCCTTTTCAAGGTATTATTGATACCATTGATATTAAGCCGGGCTCCAGCGTTAAAGAGGGGGATTCTCTGGTTAAACTGGATAGAGAGGCCCTGAAATCCGAGGCGCAAAGCGCCAAACAGGCCCTAGAATTGGCCCAGATCAGCCTTTCTCGTGCGCGCCGCGAATCCCTTTCCGATCCACAGAAAAAATCAGAAATCAGCCGTCTGAATGCAGAAATAAAATCGCGGCAAATCGAATATAATTACGCTCAAAGCCTATTAGAACGCAGCATAATCACGAGCCCACAAGATGGTATAGCCGTCTTTGCCGACACAAGCGCGCTGGAAGGCCAACCAGTAAACGCCGGAGACAAAATCATGACAATCGCCAACCCGGCAACACTGGTGTTATTAATCAGGGTGCCGGTTGATGCAATGTTAGACCTGGATGAAAAGGCCGCGGTATCCTTTTTTGCCAACACAGCCCCGCTCAGTAATTACCAAGGCTCTACCCTTAACACAGCATACCAGGCCAGCCCTGATCCAGATGGCTTACTTACTTATAAAATACGCGCCCAATTGGATAACAATCAAGATTTACGCATTGGATGGAAGGGCACTGCCAAAATATACAGCCAATGGAGCATTCTTGGATATTCGGTATTACGGCGCCCACTCATCGCTTTGCGTAATATTACAGGGTTTTAACTGACACATCATGACAACCGATCATAAAAAGCCCGATCTATCAACCATTCCTATACCAAGCCTGAACCCAGCCATAAAACTATATGAAGCAGGACATGATAACTCCGGCCAGCCGATATGGCGTATATACAACCCGATATCACACAAGTATTTTCAGATTAACTGGGCAGAATTTGAGTGCCTCGTACGCTTTCAAGAATGCAAAACCGCACAGAATTTACAGGATCGCCTGCACCAAGAAACGTCACTCAAAATTACCGCCGAAGAACTCGTACATTTCATTACATTTTTAAACAAAAACGGCCTGCTGAGCAGTAAAGACAGTTTCTCCGGTGATTATGAAGAACCGGCCCGGACGCCACTCTGGAAGAAAATGCTGCATCATTACTTATTTTTCACCATTCCATTATTTAAACCCGATCACCTGTTAAATGCCAGCTACAAACATATTAGCCCCTTCTTTTCAAAAGGTTTTTTTCAGCTTTCTATGCTCATCCTGTTTTGGGGAGCTTTGATGACCATTGGCCGCTTTGATGAATTCACGCATACTTTTTTCATGTTTTTATCGCTGGAAGGTGCCATCACAATTTTTGTTACATTTTTCTTCATAAAGCTGCTGCATGAATTTGGGCACGCTTTTACAGCCCATAAATATGGCGTCAACGTTCCGCATATGGGGGTGGCGTTTATGGTTATGTATCCTGTTCTCTATACCGAAACCAGCGGGGCATGGCGTCTTAAATCAAAAAAACAACGCATGAATATTGGCCTGGCCGGCATCCGCACAGAACTAATTCTGGCGGCATATGCCCTTGCCTTATGGCACGTCCTACCGCCCGGCATGGCACAAAGCCTGTGCTTTAGTATTGTGACCATTTCCCTATTGGGGTCTTTACTAATCAATCTCAACCCGCTCATGCGGTTTGATGGCTATTTTGTACTGAGTGATTACATGGGCATTGAAAACATGCATGCTCAAGGATTTGCGGCCGCCAGATGGTGGATCAGAAAAACGCTGTTCGGATTGCCTGACGACCCGCCAGAAGATAGCGATAAAACATTAAAATTCTTAGTAGTATTTGGCCTTTTAACCCTGACATATCGTTTCGCACTATTTCTGGGTATTGCTTTTTTGGTCTATCACGTCTTTTTCAAGCCACTCGGTTTATTCCTAATGATAGTGGAGCTGGCATGGTTTATCTTTCTGCCTGCCTTATCAGAATTGAAAATCTGGTGGAAACGCCGGTCAGATATTTATAATCAACGCCGCGGCCGCATTAGCCTTATCTTGGCGGGATTGGCCTTGATCATTTTTATTATGCCCACATCAACAACACTGACCATACCTGCGGTCATGCATAGCAATAACGTTCGTACGCTCTATGCCCCTGCTCCCGCAACTATAGAATCCATAAAGATAACCAATTCACAGCGCGTATCTATGGGCGACACGCTGTTTATCTTATCTTCTCCAGTGTTACAAAAAGAATATATGCTCGCAAAAGCAAAGCATGACAAACTCATGTCAGAGAAAAAATCGCTGCAATCCGCCCACGATGAGGCCAACGCAAAACAACGATTGAGCAGCATTGACACGGAAATAAAGGCCGCGCAAGAACAGGCCGAATCTTTACATACACGTATACAAAAACTGGTTATAACAGCGCCTCTTGCAGGTACCATCAAAGATCTGGATCATAACTTATATATTGGCCAAACGATAAAACCCGATGATTTATTGGCACGCATCATTCCCGATAATCAATCGATGGTCACAGCCTACGCAAATGAAAACCAGGTTACAAAAATACAAATCGCTGATCACGGGCGTTTCAGGGCCAATTCGGATCTATTTGACGAAACCGAATTTTCAGTTAAATTTATTAGCCCCGTTAATATAAGCGCGATAGACTGGCCCGAACTTGCCTCAATATACGGCGGTCCATTGGCCAGCGAATTATCCAATTCGTCATCAGGACACGCGGCTCCAGTGCCCCGGCAAAGCCTGTATCAAGTCGAATTAGAAGCCATCGCCGCTGACAAAACCGATCCTCCACAAGGCACACACGTTATTGCGCAGAAAGGCCATGTCAAAATTGATACGCCCCGGCATTCGCCTGCTTTTCATTTCATGCAAAAATTGATGCGCCTTGTGCTGAAAGAGCTAAACCTCAATTAAAACAATAATCCTTTACCATAAGTCAATGAAAACATTGAAATTTTAACGAATTTTAAGGCTTTTCTGCTATTCTATAAGGGTAAAGGGTTTGCCATGGATGGAATTAGAAAAAAATCTATTAAAATCAAGGACTTAGAGAAGCGCCTTATGTTTGACGCTTCGTTGGGCGCCCTTGAAGGATCGACAACATTTGGCGAAGATACGGTCAACACCACCCCTCAAATTCTGGACAGCAGCGTCACCGTCACTGGAACAACTACAAATTTTGATGGCTTATCCCTGAACATTTCAACTGATGGCGGCGCAAGCGATCAACTAAACATTCAACATGAAGGCAACGGGGCAGGACAAATCGGATTTGACGGGACCAACGTTAATTATAATGGCATTCAGATCGGAACCGTATCTTCAGACGGGACCAACGGAACAAATTTAACCATTGATCTGAATGGCAATGCCGACAAGGCTGGAATAAAAGATTTAATAGAAACCATTACATATCAGAATATTTCTGACAATCCCGCGGTCAGCCGTAATATAACATTTGCTTTGGACGGGCTGTTTTCGGAAAACATCACAGTCTTTATTGCCCCGGATAATGATGCCCCAAGCATTGATACCAATACCGGAATGACGTTGGCAGAAGGCGGAACACAAACATTAAGCGCCGCCATGCTGGGCATCAGCGACCCAGATAATGCCGATAATGACGTCACCATTACATTAACCTCGGCCCTGACAAAAGGCCGCCTGGAGCTGACCACTAATACCGGGGTTTCAATCTCAGACTTTACTTTGGACGACTTGAATAATGGCCGGGTGCAGTACGTCCATGACAGCACCAACACCACGACAGACAGCTTTGATTTCGATGTCGATGACGGCACCACGACACTGGCGACAGATACGTTCAATATTACAATCACGCCCGTTGACGATGCCCCTGTTTTGAATGCCAATGACGGCGCCGATGTCTTTAGCGGGTTTTCAACCGATATTGGCGGCACCGAAGTTCCGGCAAAATTTGGCAATGAACTCCTAACACGTGATAAAGACAATTTAGGGCAGTTTGGTACCTTTGAAGGGATCATTGACGGCAATGATGTCACGCAACTTCGCGTGGTCATTACCACACCCGTTACCATGCCCACCGCAGTACCCGGGCAAGTCATATTTGAAACCGGCGGCTCCGGCCGCGGCATTTCTTTGCTATTAAATTCCAATAACGAACTCACGTTTTATGCTGGTAACGCATCGAACACACCTGAAATAACATCCCCGATTGCGCTAGCCACATCCACACAATACGCCATTGTCATTGAACTAGACCAGCCAGGCAATGAAATACGCATGCATTACGCACAATCTGGTGATTTCACATGGTTCGAATATGGACGCGTTCCAGAGGCCATCGACAATAATTTTACAGATAGTGATTATTCAGGCGGAAACGGGTCTGGTCTGGGCACTGTCGGCAGCAATTCCATCGGCGGCTATAACAGCACAAGAAGCGGCAACCAGACTTTTCAAGGCACCATAGATAGCGATTTTGTTATAACAGAGCCTCCGGCAGGCGGAACCATTATTGAAAACACAAATCTGGTTTACGCCGATAGCGACACCGCGACCAACGCTATAATCTATACAATCACAAGCGACGTAACGCATGGAACCCTCTATAAAAACGGTGTCGCCATCGGGTTAAATGATACCTTTACACAGGCCGATCTGGACGCAGGTGACATTGATTACACCCATGGCGGCGGCGTCACACCAAATGACAGTTTCGAATTCAGCGTAACCGACGGTACAACGACACTAACCGGCAACACCTATGCCATCAACGTAATTACCGCCAATACGGCCCCAGATTTATCTGATACAACCTTCGCCATCGCCGAAGATGCCTCAAATGGTGATAACGTTGGATTGGTAACGGCAACCGACCCTGACACCGCAGGCGGGCAAATTCTGAGCTATTCTATACAAGGGGGAACAGGCGCCGGCATATTCCAAATTGATGCCGCCAGCGGGCAAATTTCTGTTTTAAACAATGCCACATTGGATTATGAAACCACAACATCCTATACCCTGACCGTACGGGCCACGGATGACGGGCCGGGCACATTATTCGATGAAGCAACAATTACCATTAATATTCAGGACGTTAATGAAAACACAGCCCCCACCATCGCCGCGGGCGGGCCATTTAGCATTAATGAAGATGCCGTCAATAATGACGATGTCGGAACCGTCAGCGCCACAGATTTTGAGGGCGATAACATCACCTATTCGATTGTCGGCGGCAATATTAACAACGCCTTTAAAATCAACGGGTCCACCGGGTTAATCGAGGTTCGCGATCAAACGCAACTAGACTATGAAAACATTAGCTCTTATACACTGCGCATTCGCGCTACCGATGACAATTCGCTTGTGTTGTCCTCAGAACGCAACTTCATCGTTAACATTGGTGATGTAAACGAAGGGCCAAGCCTACAGATTGACGAAGTCATCAACACCATTAACAAAAACGTGGCGTACAATGCCGATAATGGCAATTTTTATCGTTACTACAACAGCAATGTCAATTTTAACACGGCCCTCAATAATGCCGCGGCAGCGACGCTAAATGGCGCAAACGGGCATCTGGTTACCATTACATCCAATACAGAAAATACTTTCGTACACGGCGTGAGGGGCAGCCACATATGGCTGGCGGCCAGCGATACGGATGTTGAAGGACAATGGAAATGGATAGCAGGCCCGGAATCCGGATCAATTTTCAGCCTTGGCGGAACCGCCACTGCCGGGTTTTATGAACGCTGGGCAGGCAGTGAGCCGAATAGCGGCACTGGAGCAAATGTCGCGTATATGAATAACAACACGTATTGGTATGACCAAGGGGGCGGATCGCGGCATTATGTTGTGGAATGGGAAAGCATGGACGTCATCAATAACCGTGAATATTCTCTTGATTATTCTACGCCGGGAGGCGGTGATATCAACAATGGTGATTCCATTGGTTTTGTTCAAGGGGGCGATGATGATGGCGACACCCTGACTTACTCTATTACAGCGGGCAACGGCGATGGAGTCTTTGAGATTGATTCCGCGAGCGGTGAAATCCGCATCTTAGATGACACCAATATTAACACAGCCGTTACAAGCGATTATACGTTGACGGTCAGAGTTGATGACGGTTCAGGGTTATTCGATACCAAAGATATTGCCATTAACTTTAACCAGTTGCTCTCTGTAGGAACCAACAACCCACTAGCGGCAACCGAAGGCGCAACAACCACCATAACAACCGCCGAATTGAATATTGTTGACAGTGATACACCTGCAACAGATCTGACGATATCCATCACCAACCAGCCCACACACGGAAAAATCGCACTGGTCAGCAGCCCCACCGTTGGCATAACCAGCTTTACGCAAGATGATCTGGACAACAATCGCGTCATTTTTGTCAGTAACGGTGATGAAAACACAACCGACAGCTTTGAATTTTCAGTGAGTGACGGATCATATACTCTGGCGGGCCAAACATTCGACATTAACATTACCAATACCAATGATTCCCCAACCATTAACGTCAATACCGGCACCAATGTGTTAGAGGGCGGCAGCAAAACCATTACGGCCGCGATGCTAAACTCGTTGGATAATGACGATATTGATTCCGGCCTGACATATACTGCCAGTAATTTGGCCAACGGTTATATTCAGGTATCGGGCAGCACACAAAACACCTTTACGCAAGCCGATATCAACGCGGGTAATGTTTCCTTTATCCATGATGGCAGCGAAAACAACGGCTCTTTCGATGTTGAACTTGCAGATAGCGGTGCCGATGGCGCAACAACGGACACGGCCACTTTCACACTGACACGCACCCCTGTGAATGATGCCCCTGTTGTATCCGTTAATACCGGAACCAGCGTAATTGAAGGATCCACCATCACGGTAACAAGCGCCATGCTGGCGGCAACCGACATTGATGATAGTGACCCGACATTGGTCTATACCTTAACGTCACAGTTTAACGGAAACTTTGTAATGGTGTCAGCGCCAGCCATTCCAATTGTTTCCTTCACCCAAGATGATTTAAACAATAACCGTGTGATGTTCAAACATGACGGCAATGAATTGGATGGTAGCGTTGAATTCAGTGTCGCTGATGACGGGGCGGATGGGGCCAGTCCGGCAACCGGAACATTCACCATCACAAAAATCCCTGTTAATGATGCGCCAACCATTGCACAGAATACAGGCACCAGTGTAAACCAAAATAGCATTGTAATTTTAAAGAACTCTGTTCTGGCCGCCGCCGATACAGACGATTTACCTGCCGGCATTGATTTCACCATTGACAGTGTCAGTGGCGGGCAACTGGAATTTTTATCCAATCCCAACGTTGCGATCACAACCTTTACTCAAGACGACATTAACAACTCTCGCGTTGTATTTCGTCACGCCGATCCAGCCGTCACAGGCAGCTTTGATTTTACTGTATCGGATGGCGGCGAAGATTCTGCCGGAACAGCAAGCGGCACATTTAATCTGACCGTCGATAATACCAACAACTCCCCGACGATCACCACAAATGCGGCCCAAACCATAGACGAAGGTACGACGCTATCCCTTGATACAACAATGCTGGACTCTTTTGACCCAGACGATTTTGGCACCGGTCTGACCTGGAGCGTTAGCAATCTTCAGAGCGGTATTGTTCAGGTTGCCGGTGTAACCCAAAACAGCTTCACCCAAGCCGATCTGGATAACGGCGATATCACCTTCATTCATGATGGATCTCAAACACTTTCGGCCGGTTTCACCATAACACTGGCTGATGGCGGCGAAAATGATGCAGTGACCGATACAGCATTCTTTAAAATAAACGTAAATCAAATCAATAACTTACCCAGCATTGACACCAATACCGGGAGTACGCTTGCAGAAGGCGGAAGTACCGCCATTACTGATACAGACCTAAATGCCAGCGATAGCGATGTTAATTCTGCAGATTGGTATGATGCAAACTGGGATTATCGTCAAAAAATCACATTGGAAAGCGACTATGTCAGCACAGACCTAACGGACTTCACTGTGCTGATTAGCGGTGATAATTTCTCCCGCGATTTCTGGGATAACGTTAAAGCCGATGGCTCAGACATTGTGATTACCTTAAGCGATGGAACCAAACTTGACCGTGAACTCGTCAGCATTAACCGGGGCGCGGAAAAAATGGAACTGCATGTTAAGGTGCCACTTGTTTCCAGCACAGTTGATACAGATTTATTCATATATTACGGCAATGCGGGGGCAAGCGAGAGTAACGATGCCGCAGCAACCTTCGCAAATTATGATCATGTCTATCATATGAATCAATTAAATGCCGTTGATGTTATTGGCGCCAATAACGGCACCAACAGCGGCGGCGGCTCTATCACCACAGGCATTCTCGGCAATGCTCATTCCTATAGTGGTGCAGGTATTATTGATCTTGCCACGATCTCAGGAAATGATGTTCGTTCGGTATCGTTCTGGTATAAAGCGGAAAGCTCAGGCGGTGGAAATTACGGCACTTTATTAGGTTCAGACAATTACAATAACGGTATACGCCACTTAAGCACAGACGCCATAAATCTACGCAGCAACAGCGCCAATTTGATGTCCTCCACACCAGATTTTGGTGAATATAAGCACTTAGTGTTTAGCTACGATGACGGGGCCGGAACAATAAATCTGTATGAAAACGGGGTTTTACAAGACTCTAACGCGTTTGGTGGATGGTACGACATCGAGCATCTGGTTGGTATTGCCGGCGATGATGCCAGAGCCATTGACGGAATTATTGATGAAGTTCGTATAACCGATGCCATTATTACGCAAGCTCAGGCCGCCACAGAATACGCCAATCAAGGAACGCCATCTTTATTCTATTCATTGAGCGGACAACAACAATATGTACCCGAAGTCTTAACATACACCGTAACCACAGCCACCAGCCACGGAACACTATACCTGGATGCCAATAGCAACGGGACTCTGGATGGCGGGGAAACACTGGCACTGAATGATACATATACACAAGATGACATTGATGCTGGCAGAATTCGTTACGACCATGACGGCGGTGAAAGTACAACTGACAGCTTTGGGTTCACAGTATCCGACGCACATGGCGCAACAGCTGTGCAAACGTACAACTTTACGATTACCCCGGTTAATGATGCCCCGGTCATATCCACCAATACCGGCACCACAATTTCAGAAGGAAGTAACGTTACCTTAACAACGGGAATGCTAGATGTTACCGATCCGGATGATCTGGACACAAACCTAACATGGACAGCAAGCAACCTGTTAGGCGGCACAATAGAGGTTTCCGGGACAGCGCAAAACACCTTTACACAGGCCCAGCTGGATGCCGGTGACGTGGTCTTCATTCATGACGGCAGCGAGACGATAACTGCCGGGTTTGATATTAACGTAGCAGATGATGACGGTCTAAATGCAAGTGGTAATTTTGCCATCACTGTTACCCCTGTCAATGACGCGCCGACAATGATTCTAAATGATGGCGATCCGAACGTCATTGATTTAAATGATTACACCATCGATAGTTATGGGGGAGCGCAAGATGCTGGCGGAACTTTTAATGTGAGCGCCGATGGATCAACGTTAACATTTACAAATGGCAATATGTGGAAACAAATAGCCATACCGTACACCCTGACGTCCAATACGGTACTGTCATTTGAATTCTTCGCAGATAGTGTCCTGGAAGTTCAAGGGATCGGCTTTGAAAATGACGGCGGCTTCGGTTTTGTTGGCTATGAATTACTTGGAACGCAAAATTGGCAGCTAGATGATAGCTTCCGCGGATATCAGGTCGGCGATGGCTGGGTTCGTTACGATATTGATATCGGCAGTGACTATACGGGCGCGATGACATCTCTGGTTCTTGCCATGGATAACGATGGCAACCTTCCCGGAACGCAAGCCTTCCGCAACATCAACTTTTATGAATCCAATCAGGTCGTCGCTATAGATGAAGGGGCCAGCCTGACCCTAACCAATGCACATTTAAATTCTATTGATCCTGATGATACGCCAGCAACCCGTATTTTTTCGGCTTCCAATATCAGCAACGGTCATATAGAGGTTTCCGGCGTCACACAAAACACCTTTACGCAAGCCGATATTAACAACGGGGACGTCGTCTTTGTCCATGACGGCAGTGAAACCCTGTCAGCCGGGTTTGATATAACCCTTCAAGATGATGATGGCGCCGGCACCGACACCGGGCATTTTGATATCATTATTAACGCCGTAGATGACGCACCGGTGGCCGCAACCAATAACGGCCTTACAGTTAATGAAGCCAGCACAACAACCATTACAACGGCCGCATTAACCACCAGCGATGCGGATACACAATCACGCAATGTAATCTTTACCCTTACTGATAACGTTGATAATGGCCGTATTGCCCTTAGCAGTGATACCGCCACCGCAATTAATAGTTTTACCCTGCAAGACCTACAGAACGGTCATGTTGTCTATGTCCATGACGGCAGTGAAACCATAGCTGATTCCTTCGATTTCACCGTTACCGATGGTAACACAACATTAGGGGCAGATACTTTTTCTATCACCGTCACTCCTGTTAATGACGCCGTCAGCCTTGATGCCAATACGGGCGCAAATGTCGGAGAAAGTGATCTGGTCACGATTAGCAATACCATGTTAAGTACAAGTGACACCGATAATGGTGCGGCGCAAATCACCTATACCATTACAGCGATTAACAACGGCTGGGTCGAACTTACAACCAATTCAGGATTCCCGGTTTCCAGTTTCACCCAATCGGATATAAACAATAACCGCGTTATATTCCGTCATGACGGCTCGGGCGCAAACTCTGCAAGTTTCACTTTTTCCGTTAATGATACAGGCGCTGATGGGACCTCCCCCGCCACAGGCACATTCTCACTCAATGTTATAAACCCTGTAAACGAGGCCCCGGTGATTGCCGTATCTGACGGTACGCCAAATACCATTGATTTTTCATCCAAGGTTATTTCCCCCTATGATGCATCTGGCGTAGGCGACGGCCAAAGCGGAACACCCACAGATTATAGAGTGTCCAGCGATGGAAGCGTACTAACACTTTACGGGAATGCCTGGAAACGCATTGCCATGCCAATGACAGTCACCGCCGATACCGTTATAACCTTTGATTTCCGTAGCACCAAAGAAGGAGAAATTCACGGAATTGGGTTTGATACCAATAACGATTTTGTTAGCACCGATAATTTTTATGAATTTTTTGGGACAGATGCCAATGGCGGTTTCGTTCAGACCTATAACACATACAATTTAGGTGACGGTTGGACACGAATTGAAATTCCGGTGGGTAATGATTTTACCGGCGCCATAACTGAACTGGTCTTTCTGGCAGATGATGATGCTGGTGCGGATGCCATATCCCAGTTCCGTAATATGAGTATTTATGAGGCGAACCCGTCCATAACCCTGAACGAGGGCGGCACGCATACTATTACGAACACGACCCTCAATGCTTTTGATCCGGACGATGCGCCAAACGCACTCACATACACGGCTTCAAATCTATCCAACGGTCATATCGAGGTTTCCGGCGTTACACAAAACACCTTTACGCAAGCCGATATTGACAACGGGGATGTCGTCTTTGTCCATGACGGCGGCGAAAGCCTGACGGCCGGATTTGATCTTTCACTTCAAGACGATGATAATGCAGGCACGACAAGTTCCAGCCTGAATTTCACCATAAACCCTGTGAACGATGCGCCGACCATATCAGGCGATGCCACTTTAACCGTAGCAGAAGCAGGCAACGTTACACTGACGGCTCTCGATTTAGGCTCAGCAGACCCTGATGACATTCCGGCCAACCGCATATTTACGGTTACCAACCTATCCAATGGCCATATCGAAGTTTCAGGCGTTACACAAAACACCTTTACGCAAGCCGATATTGACAACGGGGACGTCGTCTTTGTCCATGACGGCAGTGAAACCCTGTCAGCCGGGTTTGATGTCGCTTTGCTGGATGATGCCGGGGCCGGGACAGACACTGCAAACGTAACAATTAACGTCACACCGGTTAATAATGCGACTCCATCGGATATCATGCTTGATAACGACATCATTGCCGAAAACAGCGCCAATGGAACCTTAATTGGCCAATTAAGTGCCATAGACACGGATAGCGTGGATACCATGACGTATTCACTCATGGATGATGCAGGCGGCCTGTTCATGATTGATGGCAATCAGTTAATTGTAAATGGTGCCCTTGATTTTGAAGCGGCATCTGCGCGTTCTATCATCGTAAGGGTTGAAGATGCAGCCGGACATAGCTTTGACAAAACAATGGATATAACAATCACGGATGTTTTGGAAGCAGACTTAACAAACCCGGTTTCAAATACAAGTGAAGGAGGCCCCAGCCCCGCCGCCAACATTTTAAGCCTGTATAATAAACGCGAAATCTTTCGGGTAAGCGACATTTTAAATCCGGAAGAACGCTATACCAGCGACAGCCTGATTGAATCCGTCATTCATAACAGAGCAAGCGATGTAAACTTCTACTCTGAAAACATGCAAATTCTGCGTGAAAACACAACGGTTCTTCTGCAAAACTTTTTAGGCACCCTGGATAGTATTATTTTACCAGCAGATGTCTCAACAGTCTCAACTGATCCAGACGCTGGCCCTGTGAACAGACCGGACACAGCAGATCAATCATTCGATGATGGCCTAAAAGATTTCACATCATATCATCGTGATTTAAAAGAGGTGTTGCTGGAATTGCAAAAACTGGACACGGCCGAAGGCAAAAATCAGGAATTCGGGCAAGATATTGCTTATATCACCTCAATTGATGATCAATTCAGAAATGTGCTAACCTATCAGCAACAAAAACAAGCCGCCCTGCGCGAGGCTTTGTTAAAATCATAAAAAACTTGCTTTCTTGCTGAATATACCTCATATATCTGCCTGAATTTGACCGCAGATAAAAAATCACCTTTTGTTACATATTTTTGAACAAAATATGAGAACGATGCGAAAACATCGCACGGATTGAATCAAAGAAATAAAATAAGAACGGAACGAAAAAATGACACAAACGCCTATTAGAAACATTGCGATTATTGCGCATGTTGATCATGGAAAAACCACACTGATCGATAACTTAATGAAACAAAGCGGGATGTTCCGGGAAAATCAACAGACCGATGAACGCATGATGGATTCCAACGATTTGGAAAAAGAGCGCGGTATTACAATTCTGGCCAAACCCACATCCATACAATGGAAAGATGTTCGTATCAATATTATTGACACGCCGGGGCACGCCGATTTCGGCGGTGAGGTTGAGCGCGTTCTGCATATGGCTGACGGGGTTATCTTGTTGACAGATGCCGCCGAAGGCCCCATGCCACAAACCAAGTTTGTTCTGGGTAAAGCCCTGAAACAAGGCCTGCGCCCCATCGTCATTATCAATAAGATTGACCGTCCAGATGGCCGCCCGGAAGAGGTCATCGACGAAGTTTTTGATTTATTCGTTTCCCTGGATGCCAATGATGCCCAGCTTGATTTCCCAATTTTATATGCATCCGGGCGTGATGGCTGGTGTACAAAAGAACTGGATGAACCGCGGGAGAACTTAACGCCGCTATTGGATCTGGTACTGGATCAGGTCCCTGCACCCAATGTTACGGAAGGCAAACCATTTGCGATGCTGGCCACCTTGCTGGATTCTGATCCTTATCTGGGGCGGTGCCTGACAGGCCGGGTTGTTCATGGCTCAGCCAAAGTCAACGACGCCGTTAAGGCCATAGACCTTGATGGAAATCTGGTCGAAAACGGACGCTTAAATAAACTTTTGATGTTCAATGGAACCGAACGCGTCCCGGTAGACGAAGTGCACGCAGGTGATATCGTATGCATTGCCGGCCTGACCAAGGCCTCCGTTGCCGATACCTTGTGTGCGCCATCGGTCAATGACCCTATCGCCTCCACACCCATTGACCCGCCAACAATGGCCGTAACAATTACGGTGAATGATTCTCCATTCGCCGGACAGGAAGGCAAAAAAGTGACCTCAACCATGATCCGGCAGCGTTTAATGGACGAAGCAGAAGTCAATGTCGCCATTACTTTTCAGGAAAGCGCCGATAAAGACGCCTTTGAAATTGGTGGGCGCGGAGAATTACAACTGGGCGTTCTTATTGAAACCATGCGCCGCGAAGGCTTTGAGCTTACTGTTTCCCGCCCTCGCGTATTGATGCAAGAAATTGATGGCGTCAAGATGGAGCCCATTGAAGAGGTTACCATTGATGTTGATGAAGAGTATTCTTCCGCCGTTATAGATAAAATGAACCGCCGAAAAGCCGAAATGATCGATATGCGAAGCGCTGGTGCCGGGAAGTCACGTATTATTTTCCATGCCCCCTCACGCGGTCTTATCGGATATCAATCGCAATTTCTAACCGATACACGCGGCACGGGCGTTATGAACCGTATCTTCCACGAATACGCCCCCTATAAAGGTGATATTCAACAACGCCGCAACGGGGCGCTTATCTCTATTGATACCGGACAGGCTGTTGCATACGCAATTTTCAATTTACAAGATCGCGGCGTAATGTTTGTTGAGCACCAAACCCCGGTTTATGAAGGCATGATTATCGGTGAACACAACCGCGAAAACGATCTGGAAGTCAATATCCAGAAAGGTAAGAAATTAACCAATATGCGCGCTTCCGGATCTGACGAAGCGGTAACGCTGGTCCCTCCCCGCAAAATGTCTTTAGAAGATATGATGTCATATATCAATGACGACGAGTTGGTTGAGGTAACCCCCAAATCTTTGCGCCTGCGAAAACAATATCTTTGTCCGCATGAACGCAAAAAACGAAGCAGGGTCAGCGCGGCAGGCTAATATCTGGTTTATATAAAGGCGATTATTGCAAGACATAAGACCATAAAGCGTTTAGAATTAACCATGAGCTATATTCAACGCAGCATATTAAGCAAACAGGAAAAGCCCATCCTTGCAATTCGTCCGCATTGGATTTATGCGTTCGAGGGCATCCTATTCGGCGCTATTCTTATTATATTGGGCATATTGGTCGATCACTATTTTTATATTTACTATGGGCAATACGCGACCAGCTTTGAAATAGATTTAAAATGGATCCACTTCGATAACCAGAACACCCCAATCCCCTGGTTATTTTTTGCCGCAGCGTGCGCCGTATTTTTTCCACTCTTTATCGCCTATATTGATCAGGAAATTGTGCTCACCGATCAACGCATCATCTATAAAAAAGGTTTAATATTTGTTCGCATCGATGAAATCGATCTTGACGATATCCGCGCGGAACACGTTGAGCACGGCTGGTTTGGTTGGTTTATCGGCTATGGACGCGTCCGAATGAATTGTCGTTTTATAGAAGACCTGCATTTACCGGCCATTAGCGATCCATATAAAATGATCAGGAAATCACATACAGCCCGCATGGAAAATCCATCAATTCATTATGACGATGCTATGTTCCAAACCAATATGCAAAAAATAAAATTACAGCAAGAGAAAGCGAAAAATCAGCTTCAGGTTAAGTTTCGAGTTTTGCGCCAGAAAATAAAAAAAAATTTCAAAAGCTCCTCCTAAAAGAGGGGCATTTCACATACGATTAAAGGCTTCTGCGCGTTCGTTTACCGTATTAATCGCTACTCTTCCAAATCCCTCGACAACTCTTCTTCACGCTTGTTTTTCGGCATATTTAACTGGGCATGGTTTAATTTAGGCGGGCCTATATCTGCGCTTTGGGTATTCTGGGCCGCCGCATGTAATTCCAAATCCGGATGATATTTTTTTGCCGCATCCCAAAGCGATCCTTCTGGAATGATATGCACATAGGTAAATTGCGGACGGTTCTTAAGAGAAAAAAATATTTCAGCCTGCGGAGGCATAAGATAAACATGGCTCATCTTTTCACGAACGCGTTTTTCAGTAAGCTCATCCAGCTCTTTTTTTAAAGCGGCTTCCTCTTCCTGCAGCTTCTCAAACAATTCATGATTATGTTTTTTCAAAAGCAATTGCTCTTGTTCATAAATATAATCAAGCCGTTTTTTCAGGTTTTGCTTTTCCCTTTTATAAGCAGGGGCCGGTTTAGAAGACAGAATATCTTCTTCTGGCTCCTCCTCTAAAACCACCTCTACGATAGCCTTCCAACCGCCAGAGGTTTTTATCAAACCATCAACAAAAACATGAGCACCATGGGAATGCCCTATATACGCAAGGGCATTCTCCAAAACACTTCCCAATGCAGAAGCCGAACTATCTTTGGAATATTCTACAAACTGTTTCGAAATCACGGCGACTTTGGATGCTATTAAGCAGCTTCTTTTTCCAAACGACTATTCAGTAATTTTGTCAAACGTTGCCACTGAGCACCAGAGAACAGATGCGCATATATAAACGGCAACCATCCCTCTTTACGGAACATCAGAAACGTTTTGTCATCCAACTCAGCCAATTTCTTTTCATCAATAATCATGAAACCAGAAAAATTGATGCGCTTGTCCCCACCGACATTAATTTGCGCTTCGCGGTCAACCAAAACTCCAGCATCGGCCAGGGCTTTGGAAAACTTAATCGTCTGTTGCGCAGCAGCGTGATACGACTTGCAGAATTCCAGCGCATTATTTGCCAGATCTGTTGGTTTACCCTCTTTATCAAAGAATGTCTGCGCGCCGCCCTTTTCTACTACCTTATCGTTCATATCAACACATAGGGTTAATTGCTCACCACCAGGAATTTCAGAAAATATGAAAGGGTAACGGCGGATATAGGCCGGAATATAAGCATCCTGCTCCCACGTATTATCAGGCTTTAAAAACAAATTCTCATTGTCGCGAAGTCCTAATATGGCAACAGGCGTAGCATTTCCGTCAGGCGAGAAGGCGATCGGATAATGATGACAGATTTGCGGCATTTCAATGAGATTAACCGGCACGGCATTAATGCCTGTTGTAAACCCAAAGCCAAAATTTTTCTTTAGGCCTAAATCCCCATGTGCCTTTGCATCCAATGGTGTTGGCTGCGTATAAAACAAAGGCATGTTTGCCGGTGTTTGTTGCTCTGCTTTACCATTTGCTTTGTCGTCTGCTTTCGCCATAACTCATTCCTTATATGCAATATTCTATTTTTTAAAATCCATGGTAAGTGAAGCAAATTTGTGACGGCAAGGCAAACCTTTTTGTCAAAACAGACCCATAATCCCACAAAAAACCAAAATCGATAAAAATCTTCATACCATACGATATTTTAGGGTTTTCGCAGTGTTACAAATCATTTAATCTTGGTTCCAGTTTTATAAATTGAAAGGTTGATTATGCGTATTGGTGTCGTTGGAACTGGCTATGTTGGCCTGGTATCCGGAACATGTTTTGCAGAATTTGGTATTAACGTGACATGCGTTGATAAAGATACGAACAAAATCGACGGCCTAAAACGTGGCATAATGCCTATTTATGAACCGGGTCTGGAAAGCCTGGTGGAAAAACAAATCAAGTCCGGGCGCTTATCCTTTACAACAGATCTGGGCGAAGCAATGAAGGATGCAGACGCCGTTTTTATTGCCGTTGGCACCCCCCCTAAAATTGATGATGGGCAGGCAGACATGAGCTATGTCTACGCTGCAGCGAAAGAGATCGCCCAAAATCTGGATGGCTATACCGTCATCGTTACAAAATCGACTGTTCCCGTCGGAACCGCCCGCGAAATAGAAAAAATAGTCAAAGCAACAAATCCGGATGCGAAATTTGATGTCTGTTCCAACCCAGAATTCTTGCGTGAAGGCGCTGCCATTAATGATTTTATGCGGCCCGATCGGGTCGTCATTGGAACGGACAGCGAGCGCGCCGCAGAGATCATGCGCCAGCTTTACCGCCCCCTTTACATCAACGAAACACCAATGGTTGTAACCACACCGGAAACCTCTGAAATTATCAAATATGCCGGGAATGCTTTCCTCGCGACAAAAATTACGTTTATCAATGAAATTGCCAATCTTTGCGAGGCCGCTGGTGCCGATGTACAGCAGGTCGCAAAAGGAATTGGTTTGGATGGGCGCATTGGCTCAAAGTTCTTACATGCCGGCCCGGGTTATGGCGGATCATGTTTTCCAAAGGACACGATGGCACTCACGCAAATCGGACAAAAATACCGCGCGCCGCAAAATATTATTGAGACTGTCGTTTGGGTCAATGCAGAGCGCCAGCGAAGCATGGCCGAACGTGTGATTGACGCCTGTGATGGCAATGTAAAGGATAAGAAAATTGCCATCTTGGGAGTCTCATTCAAACCCAATACCGATGACGTACGCGAATCCCCGGCCCTTGTCATTATACCTCTTCTACAAGAAGCTGGCGCCAACATATACGCCCATGACCCCATCGCCATGAATGAAGCCAAAAAGCATCTGGACGACGTTCATTGGACTCAAGATGCTTATGAGGCTGCAACAGATGCCGATATCCTTGTCATTATTACAGAATGGAATGAATTCCGCGGCCTTGATATAGATAGACTAGGGAAAATCATGAAGGAAAAATGCATCGTCGATATGCGTAATATTTACAAACCGAAAATCATGAAACAAGCCGGATTTCGTTATATCTCAATCGGTCGTCCCGAAGTCAAATCCGATTAAACCGTAATTAAAATCACCCCATATCGGCGCAGCATATCAAACATCAGGCGCCTGGGACGCATGGCTTTTGCGGCGCTGAAAGGGCAGAAAAACGCATAGCGCCAATCAAGTCTTCCGCCTGAATAAATTCTTCTATACCAAAGCCGCGATACCCATTCATACGAATTAATACGGATTTCTGGTGTGCCTCAAAATCAGCATCATCGTCCAGAATAATATATTTTTGATTGGGATCACAGTAACGGATCAAATACTGATCAATCGCTTTTCCACGCGCCAAGTCCATATCCGTATCCAGTCCAAAATCCGTACGCCAGCTATCTGGCTCCCCGGGGATATCGTGGAAACGAATGGCATAAGGCAAATCAGGCGTGTTTAAAGCCCTGCTCAGCGATGCGTGCGCATCTTTAAGGCCCTGCTCCAGATTTTCACGTCCATCTGCACGCCAAGTGCTGCTGCAGACCATATTTAATTCCGGACGTTCAAAAAATAAGCGGTTCAATAAGCCAAAGCTAACCGGGTCTATGGGGTCCGCAGACAAATTATTGGAATTAAATATATCTGCATATTTTTCTGTTGGCACCGTATGCATAAACGCAGGGTGCACAAGAACCCCGTCCCAATCGGTGAACACTAAAATAACGTCACTCATACTTTATACCTTTACTCATACAGAATGATTTTATACTTATAAACAAGGCCTGCTGATATTGCAAAAAGATGCCAGCGTATTCGGCATATAGATTTGACCATCTCTGTAATAAAGCATTTTACGGCGCGCAAAATAAAAATTTTTATCCATACACGAAACGAATATGTCAGAAAAATTACTTACCAACCGCAAAGCGTTAATGAACATGATTCGGCGCATTGCAGTTGAGGCCGGAAACATTACCTTAAAACATTTCGACGACGCCGGGTATCAAGGTGCCGATACTAAGGCCGATGGCTCACCCGTTACATTGGCCGATCAGGAGGCTGAAGCCTATATTGAAGCCCAACTAAAGAAAATCTTACCCAATATTCTAATGATAGGCGAAGAAACCGCAAGTGAACGCAAAAGGGCAGATTTATCTGCGCATGAATATTTCTGGCTCGTTGATCCATTGGATGGCACCAAAGAATTCATTTCCGGCAGCGGAGAGTATACTGTCAATATTGCCCTTATTCACAACCGTCAACCAGTTATGGGTGTTGTCTATGCCCCCGTTCTCGGCAATTTATATGCGGGATATACTGACCCGGATGGTTCAACCGGAACAGTATTGTGGAAAGAGGATAGCGGGGTTGAAAAACCGTTACGTGTTCGCACGCCGCCGGAAAAGGGGCTTCGCGTTGTCGCCAGCAAAAATCATGGCGACAGGGAAGAACTCAATAATTTTTTAAGCGGCTTTAAGGTCGAAAAATTAATTAAAAAAGGAAGTTCACTAAAAATATGCGCCATAGCTGCGGGCAAAGCTGACCTCTATCCACGCTTTGGGCCCACCTGTGAATGGGATACCGCCGCTGGACACGCTGTTTTAAAAGCCGCAGGCGGTATAATAACAACAACAGAAGGCAGTGAATTGATTTATGGGGGGGACGACCCAAAGTTTTTGAATCCGGAATTTATTGCCGCCAACTTTGAGTGGTTTGAACATTTTAAAAACTAAATATAAGTATTTAATTTTTCAGATATCAAATCCATTGTATCTTGGCGATGACACGCCCCATAATCTCAATCTCTTCCTTGCGCAGAATTTGCGGTTCAAAGTCTTTTTGAATTGCAGAAATATGAACCTCCGGCGGGGATGATCCGGGTTTAAAAGCACATGATCTGGCCATAAAGCCGAATCCGTCCGAAATGACAAATGTGCCAGGCGGGCTCGGCGTCTTATCAGACAAATCCACGATAACATGCTCCCCCTTTTTGAAATTAGGCTCCATTACATTTTCTTGAATCATAAAGATCTTCACCTGATCAGCTTCTGCCTTTGTTCGCTGATTCAAAATAGATGCTGGAATCGTCCATTCTCCATCATGCGTCTCTTGCTCTGATAACCCAGACTTTAATGGTTCAAGGATATAAGCGTCCGACTTACGCCTTTCAGAGGATAAATCACCGCCTAAGCCAAAAAAATTACGCATTTTAATATACTCATGCGCCTTAATCTGGCGTATTCCAGCCAAAATTTTACTTACCGCAGGCGGCTCCAGATTTAAATAACGTGCAAGCTCTGCCTTGGTTTTCATAGGGTTGAGTTGAAATTGTGTCTTAAGCCACTCTGAGTCCATACCTTTACTATACAGCAGTCGCTATCAGGTCAAATTACTTTTTAAGCAAAAATAACTTGTAACTTTCCATTTTGGAAAGTATATACACCTATGAGTTGTTAAAAAGGTGATGCATGGACGAATATAAATCTTCTCTTTCTCAAATTATTGGTCACAATCTTAAAACAATGCGTCAGAATGCCGGTCTTACACAAAAAACCTTAGGGCGCATTCTCGGGGTCAGCTTTCAGCAAATTCAAAAATATGAGAAAGGGGTCAACAAACTACCCGTCGAACATATTTATGCTTTGAAAACATATTTCAACGTCCCGTATGAAAAGTTTTTTACACATGAAAACCCACCAACGGACCAAATTGCGTCAGCCCACTACAAACATGACAAAATCATGGAAAAATTAATTCAGCGCCTTAACCGTATTCAAGACAAAAACATGATAAACAAGGTTTTGAAAATACTTATCATCTTAACAGATTAATCAGCCTTTTTCTTTTTTGCCGCGGCAGCCTTCTTTCTATCATTGCTGGCCGCATTTTCACCCTGCTCATCAATTTTTTCAAATGTAATCAGAACATCTTCCTCTTTTAAATCTTTTAAATTCTTAGGACGACGAAGGTATAATTTCCGTTTCAAAGTGTGCGTACTCTTAATATAGCCAATCACTTTCAAAGTTTCTTTCTTGACGCGAACCTCTATTTTATCAATATTTTCAGCCTTCCCTATACGGGCCGCTTTAAAACGCCATCCCTTATTGTAATAATTGGACAAAATCCAGTAATCAAGGTCCTCTGATCCGAAGTCCTCCCCCCGAATTGTTTCGGTAATTTGCCGTCTTTCATGCTCATCTTCTTCGTGCGGCAAAAATTGATAAGTGCTCTCGCGGCTAAAATCATGGGCATAAGCACTACATACCAATGAATTATAGGCCGGATTATTGGTCACGGATAACAATACATTATACTTGGTCAGCTCCACGTTATATTCGGTTTCTTCCGATAATATTTCCCCGTAATATGTCGGAATATTTCCTAAACGCGCCTGTTTCAGCGCATACCAGTTTTTATCCGCAATCAAAACGTCAATTCCCCGCCCCTGTAAGGTTTGCGCCAACTGAATAGACCATGCAGAGGCCCCAACAACAATCAAGGCATCGCGCTCCGGGTATGAAAGATTCAACCATTTTGCCAATGGCTTGGCCGACAGACCATGCATAAAGACCGTAACCAAAACAATCGCAAAGGCTAGTGGCAACATCTGAGCGCCATCTTCATAGCCTGCGGCAATTAATAAAGGCCCCATAATACCCGCGATCGCAGCCGCCACAATACCACGCGGCGCGACCCAACCGGTCAGCACAATTTCTTTCCAGGTCATTTCTGTGCCGATACTGGACAATAAGGCCGTAATCGGACGTATAACAAATAAAATAGAGGCAATGAACAAAACGCCTCGCCAATCAATATTCAGTAATATTGCTGGGTCCATTTGCGCCGTCAGAATAATGAATATGCCCGAAACAAGCATCAGGCTCATAGTTTCCTTAAACTTCTTGATCTCCTCCAATGACGTGAGCCCCATATTGGCCAGAGTAATACCCAGGACAGTCACCCCAATAAGGCCGGATTCATGCAAGATTTCATTACAAATGACATAGAATATAACAACGAGAGATAACAATGCCGCGGATTTCATGTATTCCGGTATTAAGCCGCGATTAAAAATAGTTCCAATAACCCGGCCAATGACAAAACTGAGGGCTGTAATCAATATAACTTTTAGAACAATACCAGAGAAGAACCCAGTAGCCTGAAAGCCTTCTCCGCTGTGCAGGATAAAGTATTCATAACAAAGAACCGCAAGAACCGCACCGATCGGGTCATTAATCAAACCTTCCCATTTCAAAATGGATGCAGGGCGTTCAACCAGGCGAGCATTTTTCAATAGCGGCATTATGACAGTTGGCCCCGTCACAATTAACAACGCCCCAAAAGTGACGGCAACTTCCAGGCTTAACCCAGCCAGATAATAAGCCGATAATGAGGTCAAAACCCATGCGACGGGCGCCCCCACAATAACAAAGTGTCGTATTGCCGTTCTAGAATTGACAATTTCTTTAAAATTCAGATTAAGGCTTCCTTCAAAAAGAATAATTCCAACAGCAATAGAGGTCAGGGGCTGCAGCAAGTCACCAATTAATATTTCAGGATGAACAAGACTAAGGATAGGCCCTGCAATAAAACCAAATATCAAGAAAAATACAATCGCCGGTGTCTTCAAGCGCCAACCCAGCCACTGCGCTAATATTGCAAAAAATGCGATCCAGGCAATCTGAACTATTTGATCATGCATACAAGTATTTCCGTTCCATCCCTATGAAGCTGTGTTTAATCCAATGTTAAAAAACTTAGCCCATCTGAAAAATTATTTTTATTATTCATTTAGAACCCCTTGTGTACCTGATTCCGCTAGGCTTCTTCAATATAAAACCCCATAACGATATATTTTATTCATAATTTATGTTCATTATGATCATCTATTTCTTGATCATTTTTCGTAACCGTGCTAGCACATCTGTATTCCAAAAATTGAACATGAGGTTAGAAGCATGGCTAAAGTAGGTGCTCAAAGAGCTGCAGAGCTTACAGGCAAATCAAAATCAACGATCCAGCGCTCCATGAATAATGGTAAGCTCTCCTATGAAATGGACACATCAGGGCGACGCGTCATAGACGTTTCCGAGCTAGAGCGTGTATTTGGCTTGGAAAAAGCCTCCGCCAACGCCTCCTCCGGCGTAGAACAGGAACTGGAAAAAGCCAAGCAAATGCTGGAACTGGAACGCACGAAAATGCAAATCAAGTCTTTGCAAGATCAATTGGATGCCGCCAACGAACAAATATCAGATCTGAAAGAACAACGTGATAAATGGCAACGTCAAGCCGATCAGGTTTTAATTACGAGCCAATATAGCCAAAAGCAGGCCGAAGAATATCGTAATGATATTAAAGAACGCGAAAAGAAAGCGCTGGAGCGTCGTCAAAGAATGCTTGATGAGCGCATGAAGAAAATGGAACCGAATAATGAAAATTCCGTTCTGAACAAAACAGCGCAACCAGAAACAGCCGATGATACCGTATTCCAAGGGCTTTGGAAGAAAGTTAAAGGCGAAAAATAAACGCATACATTACAAAGTTTCTAAAAAGGGGCGGATCTGATATTCGCCCCTTTTTATTTGGAGAAGAAATAAATGTTGTTATAATGAGAAGATGAAACATGCACTTCTATTTTTATCCATACTCATAACAGCACCTTTCATTATAGCTCATTATGCTCAGGCGCAGAATGCACAGGCCCCGGCGGAGTTATTACAAGACCCTCAGGACTCCGTAATAGAGGATCCAAAAGCTCTTGAGCCGGATCCCCTTTCCATCCCGGAGCCCAAAGACCCGAACGAGATTGACCTGCCATTCGACAGTTATTCTGACATTCCGCCGGAAGCATTAAATGAAATGCAGGATTTTTATAAAACCTGCCAAAATAATTACATACAATCATTACACTATGACTGCAAATGCTGGAGCGCACGATTCCTGGAAGAGCGCATTCGCATAGGCCCCAACGCGCCAAAAATTAAGGTCATCACCACGATTACCGATGAATGTTTTAATATCCCCGGCGCGGCCGGCTTTGCCCTGGAAACATGTCAAAAATTTGGCGATGCCACTTATGACGGCGGCATGGGCCCGGAAGAATATTGCCAGTGTATCGCTAATAATTATGCTCTGGAATTCAAGCAAACACGCGGAACGCCACTGACTACCAATCGCTCCAATTCCATGATGACCTCTGCCATATTACGTTGTAAAACGCCCAAAAACCACGGCGATAAGAAAATATTCCAGCGCCTTGATAAGAAATAAACTCAATCTGGGATTTATAACTTAAGCGATCCCTTCACAGCAATTTCAATCTGGGCTTTCGCAAGCGGTAATATATTTCCTAAATAGAATTCACAGGTCTCAAGTTTTTCATCATAATACGGGTCACCGGCCTTGTCCTTGGCAATTTGTCCTGCCCGCGCCATCATTACGCCGCCTGCAATTAAGCCAAAGGCCTTTAAATATGGGGTAGACATTGCGCCAACACCGTTCAGGTCACCGGCGGCGCCACGCTCCACCAGTATTTTCGATGCTTCACGCAAGTCCTCAAGATAATCTTTTAATACATCCCCTTTATCCGCTGGTAAATCCTGCTCCAGCGCGTCAATATAAGCCCCGGTGACAGCACCGCCATCACGAAGCGTCTTGCGAAAAGCCAAATCTGCAGCCTGTATTCCATTTGTACCTTCGTAAATTGGCAAAATACGGGCATCCCTGTAATATTGCGCGACTTTGGTTTCCTCTATGAACCCCATACCGCCATGAATCTGTATGGCCAAATAGGTAACCTCCTGCGCTATATCTGTGCACCAGGATTTTACTATCGGGGTTAATAAATCAACCTTGGCCTGTGCGGCCGCATCGCCTTTATTGCTGGCGTCTACGGCAATCGCCGCATCATAAGTCACAGCGCGGCCCGCTTCGGTTAAGGCTTTTGCGGTCATCAACATACGCCGTACATCGGCATGCTGATCAATCGTCACGCGCTCCCCACTATCAAAAGAGCGCCCCTGTACCCGCTCAGAGGCATAAGCCGCGGCATGTTGCAGCGCACGTTCAGCAACAGCAACCCCCTGCAAACCGACGGAAAGACGGGCAATGTTCATCATCGTAAACATATATTTCAGCCCTTGGTTTTCTTCCCCGACCAAATACCCTTTTGCACCGCCTTCATCACCATACTGCATAACACAAGTCGGGGACGCGTGAATACCGAGCTTATGATCAAGCCCAACGCATTTCACATCATTGCGGCTTCCGTCCTCCAGATATTTAGGCACAATAAACAAAGATATACCCTTCACATCGTCAGGCGCATCCGGCAATCGCGCCAAAACCAAATGAATTATGTTGTCAGAAAAATCATGCTCACCATATGTAATCCATATTTTTTGTCCAAAAATTTTATAGTGACCATCGTCTGCACGCTCTGCTTTGGCTTTTAACAAACCCAAGTCAGACCCCGATTGCGGTTCGGTCAAATTCATGGTTCCAGTCCACTCACCGCTAACCAATTTGGGCAAATAAAACGCCTTCATTTCATCAGAGCCATGCGATAATATCGCCTCAACCGCCCCTTGATTAAGCAATGGGCACAAACCAAAGGCCATATTGGCCCCCTGCCACATTTCCTGAACACCGAAAGCCAGCGCCCAAGGCAAACCTTGTCCGCCATACTCCTCTTCGAACGGAACAGCATTCCAGCCGCCGTCACGGTATTGCTCATAGGCGTCTTTAAATCCTGGTGGCATATTAACGCTATGATCATCCGCCAATTTTAAACCATGTTCATCCCCGATCCAGTTCAAAGGCGCCAGCACTTCGCTTGCCAGCTTTGCTGCTTCATCAAGAACGGCCTCCATCGTCTCAGTATCAATTATGTCACTGGAAAACCCCAGCAATTCATTTAAAACAAAGCTCATATCACGGATAGGGGGATTGTAATCGGTCATAGAAATAAAAGTCCTTTTTAAGTGATGCCAAAACTGGCGAAAACAAGATAAAGCATGATTAAAATAAGAAGAACACCAGCAAAGACCATCATATATTGCATGAAAATTCCAAGGAAACCAAAACCCATGGCCAAAACGCTCATGCGAGTATCTTCACGGCGTACAAAAGCACTGACACCCAATACCAACGCTAATACCGACCCCAGCATCACGACCAGTGTCCACATGTTATGAAAGCGACTGGATTGATTGTGTTCCGGTGCAAATCCCTTAGTTAAAATACTTTCCCACCATGTCACTACATCGGCAGTATTTTCCGCAGCGCCAGCCATTACCGGCTGCGCTGGATCAAATGCACCGACTGCCCAAGGGGTCACAGCCGATAATGTAAAGGCAACCATCCCCAGCGCCAGAGCAACTAACGCCAAATATGAAGACGATAATTCTTCAGCAATTTCAGGGCGTTCCTCTGGTTCCATATCAATCAAAACATTTACTCCTTATACAATTGGCACACTATTTGCTCTAACTATTACAAGGATAATATTAACACGCAAAATCTTTATAAAAAGATAGTTTCATGACAAATTTACTCAACCCAGGTATTGATAAGATCGTACAGCACTTTGCAGGGCAAGCCTCAGAAGGCGTTATCAGTGCCATTCATAATGCCAGCTCTAAAACAGGTATTGATTTTTCCTATCTTGTTCATCAGGCTAAAGCCGAAAGCAGTTTTAACCCGGACGCCAAGGCTAAAACCAGTTCCGCCGGAGGTTTATACCAATTTATTAAAAGTACGTGGCTTGATATGGTAAAGCGTCACGGGGCTGACTATGGCATAGATACAAGCACCATGTCGAAATCTGAAATTCTGGATTTGCGCTATAATCCAGAAATTGCATCCCATATGGCGGCCGAGTTTGCTGCAGAAAATAAACAATATCTGGAACGCAGCTGGGGCGGGGATATTGGCTCGACTGAGCTTTATTTTGCTCATTTTATGGGAGCGGGCGGCGCGGCTTCATTCTTAAAAGCAAAAGACACCAATCCCCTACGCATCGCCGCCGATCTATTCCCCAAGGCCGCGAATGCCAACCGCAATGTATTTTATAATAGCGAAACCGGAGCTCCGCGCACACTAGCGGAAGTTTATGATTTCTTTGATAAAAAATTCACAGACAATCCGATCTTTACCGCCAATTCAAATAATCAGGTACCCCATAACCAAGAAAGTGTCATAGCAATGAAAGTTCCACCGCGAAAACCGATTGCCCGCCCCTCTGCTGCTGCCTCTACGTATTCTGAGGGTTTTTACAATAACAACACGCAAAGTGTCATACGGGTAAAGAAAAGCCCCAACCCGCTACCACTTTATAACCTGGTTCATAGCCCTGTTGAGCTTATGATCATGGCCGAAATGGGAACCCCATATCAAAGCGCACAATCACGTGAAGAGGAACAAAGCAGATCATCCAGCCGATCAAAACTCTTTTCTTCTTAATATAATTCCCTTAAAACCTGTTGGATATGAATACCAACGCCCCCATATCCGTTTTGAACGGCCAGGTAAAATTGCATCAAATTCAGGATGGATTCAAGACCTCGATTGATGCCGTTTTACTGGCCGCGGCCTGCCCTGCAAAAACGGGAAGCCATATTTTAGATATAGGATGCGGCGTTGGGTCTGCGGGCCTGTGCGCCCTGGCGCGCATTAACGATACGAACCTAACCGGAATTGATATTCAGCCAGACCACGTGCTTGTTGCACGAAAAAATGCAACCCTAAATAATGTATCAAAACGCTGCGTTTTCATTAAGGCCGATGTTCGTGATTATGATACGCATGGCTTCGATCATATTATCTGTAACCCGCCATACGAAGAGGCTGGAGCGCACCTGGTTTCCCCGCATACCCGTAATGCCACCGCACGCGGTCACCTTAATGATCAAATCACCATTGAGCATTGGATAAAATGTTCGTTTCGCTGCCTGAAATCTGGTGGCTCCCTCACGATGATTCACAAAGCCGCAAAAACACAGGAAATTATTCATGCGCTCGGGAAAAGTTTCGGAGCCACAGAAATTATCCCGCTATGGCCAAAAGCTGGAAAAGAGGCCAAGCGCGTTATTATACGCACGATAAAACATCGTAAATCCCCAAGTCGCATACATCATGGTCTAATTTTACATCAAGATGACGGCCATTATACAGAAAACGCAGAAAATATCTTGCGTCATGCAAAGCCCTTAGAATAAGCTGCCGCGTATGAATGCTGATAGTAAAGCAAAGTATTTGATTGTCATGCGCCATGGGGCCCAGTGCCCCAATAACGGCCTGACGGAGCGCGGTAAACAGCAAGTGCAGTTGGCTGCGCAATCCCTCAAAACGTCGGGAATAACTCCTGACAGTTTAATCATATCATTTCCCAAACGCGCACAAATGACCGGCTCCATCTTATCTCGGCATTTTCAGGCGGCCAGCACACAAACCGCAGACCTTTTAGACGTTCTGAACCCTGATTTTGATATCAAAACATTCTTAAACGCGGCGTTAAGAGACAAGAATACCGTGATTCTCAGCGGCCATGATGAAACCATACAGCGCTTTGGTCACAATCTGTTGAATGATCAAGACCTGATTACATTATTCCAGATAATCCCCAATGACCGCATATTAAGCTGCCCCCATGAAGGGTACACTAATCTGCACATTATGGCCGATAATGCCGATATGTTAATTTTACAAGGCCAAAATAATGCCGATGATATAGACAATTGGCGCCTATATGGCTGGATGGCAGACGGACAAATCCATTACGCTCACCGCAACAGTCACAGTGCATCAAATTTTACCAATGCAAAAAAATTACATGAAGCCGCGGACCGAATTGATCTCGCACTTCAAGTTCCAGCCCCTCCCTTAGAGCCTTGACCATCATCCGCAACACCTTGAAAAAAGACAGGTTTTGTCTATATATAATATTTGTTCACCGTTAAAAAATATAAGGGATACCACATCATGGGACTGAGTAATGTTTGCGCAAAATATTGTGATAAGCTGGGCGATACTCCAATTATCGGAGCTATTCTTAAGCCCCGTGAAAAAATAGCAGTCCTCAGACTTTCAGGCATTATCGCCGATAGCGGGATGCGCCGCAATTCAATCTCGCACGCCCGTTATGAACAATTAATTGATGACGCCTTCGATACATACAAACTCAAGGCGATCGCCTTGGTAATCAATTCACCGGGGGGCAGCCCCGCACAATCCACGCTTATTGCCGATCAAATTCGTAGATTAGCGGAAGAAAAAGAAATTCCAGTCTATACTTTCATCGAAGACGTTGCCGCCAGTGGTGGTTACTGGTTATCACTGGCAGGCGATGAGATTTATGCCCTGCCCTGTTCCATTGTTGGATCGATTGGCGTTATATCCTCTGGCTTTGGCTTTCAGGATCTTATTGCCCGCCATGGCATCGAACGCCGTGTCCATACATCCGGCAAAGACAAGGGATTTCTGGACCCTTTCCAGGATGAAAAACCAGGGGACGTTAAGCGCCTGAAAGCCCTGCAAAACGACATCCATGAACAATTTAAAGACTGGGTGCGCAAGCGCCGCGAAGGCCGGATCAAGGCCGAAGAAAAAGATATCTTCGAAGGACAATTCTGGAGCGCCCCGCAGGCTTTAGAGTACGGCCTTATTGACGGGTTGGGTGATGCCAAAACGATTCTAAAATCCCGCTATGGCAAAGATGTGAAGTTCAAGGAATTCAAAGCCGAAAAAGGGGTTCTCTCCAGCCTGCTTGGCGGGAGCGCGGACCGCGTCAGCCTGCCCGATACACTTGCCCAGACATTAGAGGATAAATCAATACGGAGCCGTTACGGGCTATAAAAATTCTTACCCAAAAGTCGGCGGGGCGATATCCGCGCCATATTTGTCATCGAGATCTTTGTGTATTTTTTGAACAGTTTCCGGGCAAGGAACCCAGGGGACCCACCCCCTTCCTTCACATAGCATTTCTCCTTTTAAGCGTATCATGCGCTCTTCCAGGTGATCCACCATTTTCCGATTGAGTGCATGACTGACCCATGCGTCAATATCCTGCACACTGAACCCTGAAACGACCCCCCGCACAAAACCGTAAATTTGGTGCCAGTCATCTGGCGCGACCTGAATATCATTGAGTTCCGGATTGAGAGATTTAAAAATATCAACATACGCATACAGATCTTTAAAAGCGGCTTTTATATCCGGCCTTTGTTCTGCCAACTCAGAGGTAAGAATTGTATCCTGAGACATTTCAACATGCATAAGACCATAGGCGTTAAACAAGTCAGTGTCCCAGAAAAAGCGCTCCATCTCTTGCATGGACTGCCCTTCAGGCATTTTCCAGTATGCACCAAGCCCGGACATGTTGTTTTCGTGTTCAAATCGAAGAGCCGGATATGTTTCTAAACCATCAGTAGAAACCAATTCAAACTGTTTTCGTCCGCAAGAATACATATTTTTTTTGTCGCTTTGTTTGCTGGATAATAATATACGCCTAGGTAATATGTCAATTAAAAATCAACACAGAATGCTGCACGCTTATAACCACACCACCCGTCATTAATCTAAAATATCGTTATTGCGAGGTAGCAAAGCTGACGAAGCAATCCATCACCGCCATTGGATTGCCGCCTCCCTTTGGTTGCGCACAATGACGAAAATTAAATCGCATTATGTGCCCGAATGATCTGGGGTTATTAAGCCTCTTTGTGCTCAACTAAGCCGCCTTCTTCAACGCACTCGCGCCGGCGCGCATTTTTTCATGCAGGAACTCTTTGACCTTATCCATATGAATGCGTTCCTGCGCCATAGTATTGCGTTCACGCACTGTCACGGTCTGATCGTTAATAGTATCATTATCAATCGTAAAACAATACGGCGTACCGATTTCATCCTGACGGGCATAACGCTTACCGATATTTTGTTTGATATCCAGATCGACCACAAATTCCTCACGCAATTCAAGGTACAGCTTCTGCGCCAGCGGCACATGGTCATCTTTTGCCGTCAGTGGCAATATTGCAGCCTTTTTGGGAGCCATCTCCGGCGTGAAATTCATATAGACACCGGAAGGCCGTGAATCATCAACCGTATAGGCCTCCGAAAGCAGCGCCAATACACCGCGGGTCAATCCGGATGACGGCTCAATGACATGCGGTAAGTAACGGTTTTTCGGGTCTTGCGGGTCCATATACTCCAACTTTGTTTTTGAAAATTCCTGATGCTGGGTCAGATCAAAATTCCCGCGATGGGCAATGCCCTCCAGCTCATCATAGCCTTCGCCGCTAAACGGGAATTGATATTCAAAATCAATTGTTCGGGATGAATAATGCGCCAATTCCTCTTTCGGAACATCCAGAAAGTGCAGCTTATTTAAAGGCACGCCAACAGATTCCCAAAATCTTTTGCGCTGCTCAACCCAAAAATCGAACCACATTGGCACATCTTTTTCTTCGCAGAACCATTCCAGCTCCATCTGTTCAAACTCACGGGAACGGAAAATAAAGTTACGCGGGGTCACCTCGTTGCGGAACGCCTTCCCGATTTGCGCGATTCCAAACGGCACCTTCACGCGGGAGCTATCCACCACGTTTTTAAAGTTCAGAAAAATTCCTGCGCAAGTCTCGGGGCGCAGATAGACCTTATTCTCTTCCCCGGCGGCCGCACCGGCATAGGAATGAAACATCATGTTAAACATTCTGGGTTCGCCAAGCGTTCCAACCGTTTTTGTATCTGGCCCTATAATTCTATCTCTCAGTATTTTATGGCTATCTGGTATTCTTACGAGTTCATCAATTTTATATTGTTCACAATAATTTTTTGGATGACTAATACCATAGTCGTCATTAGGATTTGTATAAGCCCACGTTTTAATGTCTACAAAAGAAATGACTTCGTATTGGGAAATGTCGCTTCTTAAATTTAATTTTTTGAGTCTCTTTTCAACATCTTCTGGTGTTTCGTCTTTATCAAAACATGGAAATAACAACGCACCGTCCATTTCTGGATCATAGCTCTTTGGTAAATATACAATCAAATGATCGGCTCTATAGCGTTTCTTGCTCTCTTTACAATCGACCATCGGGTCGTTAAACCCGCCGACATGGCCAGAGGCTTCCCAACATTTCGGGTTTTGGATAATCGCACTATCAACGCCGACAATCTCGACCGGCGTTCCATCCGGGCCAATTGGCGGACATAGAACCATATCTTTCCACCAGCGATCCCGCAGGTTATTTTTCAATTCTGTTCCCAAAGGGCCAAAATCCCAGAAACCGTTGATGCCACCATAAATATCGCTGGCGGCAAAAATAAAGCCGCGGCGTTTACAAAGGGCAACAATATCTTTCATGTCTTTGATCTGGGTCATTGTTCGTCATCTCATTTGTTTATGAATATCCAAAGGCCCATCATGTCCAACTATGACAGGAAACTCAAGGGTATAAATACGAATTCGGGGACCGTTTAACCAGATTTTCCGCAACAATAATATCCGGCTTTCCAAGGGGTGACAAAAAATCATCTCAAGCATTAAAATGGTTAACAAATTAACCTTTTCATGGAATTTCCTTGACTTTTTAAGATGAATCCCGTATCTTGATTTTAACAAAGAAAGAGGTGTCACTATGAGTTACACATATTTGGAAAGTGATCAGTCTTCAATTGCGGGCATTAAAGATGCCGGTAACCTGAAGGGGTCGGAAAATTTTAAACGTGCCGCGCGCAGACAAGCTGCCCGCGTCGGCCGTCCGATTGGAGAAGATCTTGGTCGCCAGATGATGGAAAAGCTGTATATTCAGGCCGCAAACTGGCCGGAGATCAATCCGTCCCATGAGGAGGAGCTTCACCACGAAGCCGCGTAAGAAGCGCGTAACAGTTAAAACCAAACAGAAGGCGCCGCAAATGTGGCGCTTTTTATATTTAGAGCATCATTAAATTCAAAGTCTTTAAGGCAAATATAGGCCCGCGCCGCATCCCATATTAACGCAGTACAAATTGACGGGTCTGACCGTTGCGATTGTATACAATGGCCCAGCCCATTGATGTGGGATTACCGGCAGCCTTCAACACATCGGCAACGTCTTTAATATCCCGGTTATTAATATTCAATAAAACATCGCCCGGCTGCACAATACGGGCCGCGCCCGACCCACGTTCGACATCCAGCACAATCACCCCGTCGATATCATCCTCATCCAGCCCAAGTTCAATTGCGACAGCCGGGTTAACATAGCCTATTATCGCGCCATTTAACGGGTGGCGTCCGGTTAACGGTGTGGCTTGACGGTCCGGCGTATCAGGCGGCGCAATGGCTTTAACGTGAACAGTGCGTAATTTTCCACCGCGTGAAAATTCAACACTGGCCAATTGACCAATTGGCACCGTTGCCATGCGGAATTTCATTTCCGACGCGTCGCGAATGCTTCTACCATTGACCGCAACGACCACGTCACCCTGTTTTAAACCGGCCTGCGCCAGCGGACTGGCTTTATGCAGTTTGGCGATCAACGCACCATTTGGCAAGTCCATGCCCAAACTATCCGCGATATCTGCCGTAACGGCCTGCGCACGCACGCCAATCCACGGACGCACCACCCCTTGGGCACCACTAAGCCCGGCTTCTTCAGCCGCAACGACAGAGGCAACCATTTCCGAGGGGATCGCAAACCCAATACCAAGCGAACCACCATCTCGCGAAAATATCGCAGTATTAATACCAACAACGCCGCCATCCATGGCAACCAAAGGCCCACCCGAATTACCGGGGTTGATTGCCGCATCTGTCTGAATAAAAAAATTGAAATCATTAATATCCAGGCTGGAACGCCCTTGCGCAGATACAATGCCACTGGTTACAGTCTGGCCCACCCCAAACGGGTTTCCAATAGCAATCACAATGTCACCAACCTCCAATTGTTCACTGGGCTTTAAAGAGACATAAGGAAGATCACCACCTTTGGTATCAAAACGCAACAAAGCCAGATCAGATGCCTCATCATCCAAAACCAGATCAGCTTCATATTCACGGCCATCGGCCAATACCACTTTAATTTCTTCTGCCCCGTCAACAACATGTGAGTTGGTCACCACCAACCCGTCCGAAGCAATAATAACACCCGACCCAAGAGAATTTTCCACTTGTCTACGCATGGTGCCACCAAAGCCCCGGCGGCCAAAAAACTGTCCAAAAAACGGGTCATTCATAAAGGGGCTTATGGCCTGATTAACTGTTCGGGTAGTATAGATATTAACAACCGCCGGCGCGACCTGTTTAACCAAAGGCGCAAACGACATTTGCATGGAGGCCGCACTGCTTGGAACACTCTTATTTATCGCCTCGGCCTGCGACGCAGAGGGCATTCCCAGCGCGATAAACAAAGCCCCAAAACATAACAAGACTAGAAAGTAAGATTGTATTCTGCTAATCATAATTTTAATATTTAGGACAGCTTAGGCATCCTAGCAAGTATAAAGAGTAAGAAAAATGACCCAAACCCAGCCCCGCATTTCCGTTGATAATATTCGCAGCCACAAAAACAAAGATGAGCCCTTGGTCTGTTTAACGGCTTACACGGCACCAATGGCCAGCATTTTAGATCAACATTGCGATCTTTTGCTTGTTGGAGATTCTATGGGCATGGCGCTTTACGGCATGGATAACACTCTGGATGTAACATTGGATATGATCATTGCGCATACAAAAGCCGTTATGCGTGGCAGCCAAAATGCCTTTGTTCTGGCCGATATGCCTTATGGTACCTATGAGGATGATCCGCAAATTGCCTTACAGAATGCACAGCGCCTGATCAATGAGACAAATTGCAGCGCGGTTAAACTTGAGGGCGATCAATCGCTTGCCCCGACGGTTGAACTGTTAACCAGGCATAATATCCCTGTAATCGCGCATATTGGCCTAAGACCGCAAATGGTTATTGAAGAAGGTGGCTATAAAATCAAAGGCAAAACCGAAGAACAAGCCAGAGCCTTATTAGAAGATGCCAAAACATTAGAAAAAGCCGGCGCCTTTTGCATTCTGATAGAAGGAACGATTGAACCGGTGTCTGCCATGATTAGTGCCTCTTTAAACGTTCCCACTATTGGAATTGGGGCATCGGCAAATTGCGATGGGCAAATTCTGGTCATTGATGACATGCTGGGTATGCTATCCGGCACCCCGCCCAAATTTGCCAAACAATACGGACACATCCAGAACGACATTGATAAAATGGTCGCGCAATATTCCAAAGAGGTGCGTACACGCATATTCCCTAGCGAGGATTACCTTTATACCGTTAAAAACAATCCACTTCGTAAAGCATCATAGCTCCATGATATTGACAACAAATAAAGACCAACTTTCGGCGCAAATCAAAGACTGGAAAAAAAACGGACAGCGGATTGGCTTTGTGCCTACAATGGGCGCATTGCATGACGGGCATTTATCACTATGCGAAACAGCGGCAAAAAATGCTGATAAACTGGTAATGAGCATTTTTGTCAATCCGACACAGTTTGCCCCGCATGAAGACCTGGACAGCTATCCGCGAACATTAGAACGCGATATAGAAAACTTGAACAACCAAGGTATAATTGATTTGGTTTATGCGCCGGAACAGGCTGACATATACCCGGACGGGGCCGACAGCGCCATAAAGGCAGGGCCAGCGGCACAGGGTCTGGAAAGTGATTTCCGTCCCCATTTTTTTGATGGAGTCGTCAATGTCGTTTATCGTTTGTTTACACAAGTCAATCCCGATATTGCGGTGTTCGGCGAAAAGGATTTTCAACAATTGCAGGTCATAGAAGAAATGGTCGCCGATCAGGCCATGGATATCAATATTATACCCGGGGCCATCATTCGCGACGACCACGGCTTGGCTTTATCATCACGCAATGCGTATTTAACCGCCGATGAATTAGAAACGGCCCGCATGCTTAATCAAATCATTTACAGCGTGGCCCACGGTATTTCAGAAGGAGTAGATCCGGATGAAGCCTGTAAGAACGCGGCAGAGATGCTGCTGAAAGCGGGATTTGATAAGGTTGATTATATTGCCTATCATCCGACCTGGTCACGCATACTTGCCGCGGCGTGGCTGGGAAAAACCAGATTAATTGACAACTGCGCTCTGCCAGAACAGGACTAAAGATATGACGACATCCCCTCTCTACATTCTTACATTTGTTTTTACCGTTATATTCTCGCTGTTGCCAAGTATGGCTCACGCCCATAGTGTAATGGGGGGCAATGTTTTCTATTCTGGTTTATTGCATCCTGTGCTGGGCACCGATCATTTACTGGCTATGGTTGCCGTTGGCATTATTAGCGCCCAGATGGGCGGGCGCGCCATCTGGAGCGTACCGGCCACATTTGTTTTGGTCATGGCGGCAGGGGGTGCATTTGGTATATACGCCCTGACCTCAATTGATTTTGAATTTGGCATTAGCATCATTGAACATGGCATTGTTGCCTCCGTGATTGTGCTGGGCTTGGCAATAGCGCTCGACAAACACATCCGTGAAATTATCGCCATGGCCATAGTTGCTTTCTTTGCATTTTTTCATGGATTTGCACATGGCTATGAATTTCCAGTCGGGGCAATACCATGGACATATATTGCCGGATTCATGTGCGGGACAGCGGCATTACATGTGGCCGGGGTTTTAATTGGCCTGGTTGGTAAAGAAGGAGCGAAAGGCCGCACTGTTATCAGACATATCGGAAGCGGCCTAATGGGGATGGGCGCATTCATGGCCATAGAATCCATTCAATTCTACCTTCAATAATACCCAAGGTCAGGCCAGAACCGGCAATATCTATCGTGAAACAATATCCTTTTTCACGTTCTTTTATACGGATATACCGAAATAAAAAAAGCGGCCCAAAATGCGCCGCTTTTTGAAATCATGGGCCGGAGGGCACCTTGATACAAGTTACGCTGTCGCAGCTTGTTTGGCTTCCTCTTCGAATTCAGAATCGTCAAATTGCACTGGCCCCGAATCTTTGCCTTTGGCATCGACATCACGGTCAACCAATTCAATAACAGCCATTGGTGCGGCATCCCCATAACGGAAGCCTGCCTTCAATACACGTGTATAGCCCCCTTGACGGCTTTCATAACGCTCACCAAGAACATCAAACAACTTCTTGACCTGCACCTCATCACGCATAATAGAAATCGCACGGCGACGGTTGGCCAAGGCTGTTTCTGGCTTGTCCAAAGACTTCTTCGCCAGCGTAATCAGCTTTTCAACATATGGCTTTAGCTCTTTTGCTTTCGGCACGGTTGTAACAATCTGCTCATGCTTGATCAAAGCAGCTGCCATATTCGCAAACATAGCCTTACGGTGGCTGGTGTAGCGGTTCAATTTACGATGTTTAATTCCATGTCTCATAATGACATTTCCTTTCTTTCCAGCCCTATCAGGCTTTATGTTGCGGCCTCCCGCGGGAGAACCATTTTCAAAACCGGTTAGCACCTAAAAATAATTACGTTACAAACCGGGGCGGACAACAACGTCCTGTCTGTTTCAGGAGCGCATTACCTGCGCCCCTAAAAAATAATTAAAATTGAGTTTCGTCAACTTTCTTGGCCAGCTCTTCAATATTTTCAGGTGGCCATCCCTCGACCTGCATTCCAAGATGCAAGCCCATGTTGGTTAGAACTTCTTTAATCTCGTTCAATGACTTGCGACCAAAGTTCGGGGTACGCAACATATCACCTTCAGATTTCTGAACCAGATCACCGATATAAACGATATTATCGTTTTTCAAGCAATTGGCTGAGCGTACGGATAGTTCAAGCTCTTCCACCTTCTTCAACAAATTCTTATTAAATGGCAATTCCTGAGCCTCTTCCTGCTCTTGCGCTTCTTTTGGCTCTTCGAAATTGATGAAAACCTGAAGCTGATCTTGTAAGATACGCGCGGCAAAAGCAACGGCATCTTCAGGTGTGATTACGCCATTTGTTTCAATGGACAATGTCAATTTATCATAGTCAGTGATCTGGCCAACACGGGTATCTTCCACATCATAAGAAACCTTACGGACCGGCGAGAAAACAGAATCAACAGGAATCAGACCAACAGGACATTCTTCCGGGCGGTTCTGCGCAGCCGGGCGATACCCTTTCCCGGTATTGACAATCAATTCCATGGATAATTTTGCGCCTTTATCCAGCGTACAAATCACCAGATCTGGATTCATAATTTCAATATCGGCACCCGCCTCAATCTGGGCCGCCGTCACTTCGCAAGGCCCTTCAGCCTGAAGGCGCATTTTTTTGGGGCCTTCGGCATGCATGCGCACGGCCAGGGCTTTGATATTCAAAATAATATCTGTCACATCTTCACGAACACCTTCAATGGAAGAAAATTCATGAACAACACCGTTAATCTGAACAGCCGTCACAGCCGCGCCTTGCAAAGAAGACAATAAAATACGGCGCAATGCGTTACCAAGGGTCAAACCAAATCCACGCTCCAGAGGTTCTGCCACGACTTTACCAATATGTGTATTGGCCTTGTGAGAGATCTCCAGCTTTGTTGGCTTAATCAATTCAATCCAGTTTTTATGTATCATTTTCTTTCCTTTCGCTTCATCGGGCTCTTAACCCGCCTCTTGCTTGCCATTTTCACGGCGATTTAAAAGAGGCCCCCGCACCATGCGGACGCCCCTGAACTCTATTAATTAAACGCGGCGGCGTTTCGGCGGACGACAACCATTATGTGGAATAGGTGTAATGTCCTGAATGCCTTTAATGGAAAAACCGATAGATGATAGGGCGCGCAAAGCAGATTCACGGCCTGAGCCGGGTCCTTTAACGCGAACATCCAGTTCTTTCATACCATGTTCCTGTGCCTTGCGGCCAGCATCTTCCGCGGCAATCTGCGCAGCATAGGGCGTCGACTTACGGGACCCTTTAAAACCCATCATACCGGCAGATGACCAGGAAACCACGTTCCCTTGTGCATCTGAAATCGATATCAATGTGTTATTGAAAGTCGCATTAACGTGCGCCACGCCCGTTGCGATATTTTTCTTTTCTTTTCTTTTAGCCTTAGGTTTAGCCATTTCTCAAACCCTTCCTTACTTCTTCTTACCAGCGATAGGTTTCGCCGGGCCTTTGCGCGTGCGCGCATTGGTTTTAGTTTTCTGACCGCGAACAGGAAGACCCATACGATGGCGCAGACCACGATAACATTTCATATCCATCAAACGTTTGATATTCATAGAGACTTCACGGCGTAAATCCCCTTCGATCAACATACCGGAAGAATCAATTTCTGTGCGGAGACGATTCAAAGTGTCTTCATCGATATTCCCCATACGTGTTTGAGGATCAATACCTAGCTTTTCGCACAAGCCGAATGCTGTTGTACGTCCAATGCCGTGAATGTATGTCAGCGCGATTGGAATACGCTTTTTGTCGGGTACATTAACCCCTGCAATACGAGCCATAATGACTACCTTTCTATTTTAAACCAAACCGTATTAAGCCAGTACACAAGTACCAACCGTCCGGTTTGTAAACAAGTTACTACTAAACACGCGGACTATAAGGATTTTTATAGGGTTGTCAACGCTTTTTTAACGCCAGGATATGTCAAGGCGCATCCAACACAGAGAAAACGATAAAAGATCGAGTTTAGCCCATAGCACAAGCGGGGGAGCTATCGGAAGATCCTTGCTTTAATATTTTTTCAATCTGCTCGGTCACATCGGCAATATCACGCATGCCATCAACCGGCTTCACAATAGCCTGCGCATTATAATGTGGTAACACCTTCGCAGCATAGTCGCGATATGCATCAAGACGTTTTTTAAAAGTCTCGACGGTATCATCGCTTCGCCCCTCTTGAATAGCGCGCTGCTCTATCCGTTTTACCAGTGCACTGTCTTCAACCTGCAATGACAGAACCAGATTAATTTTACGACCGCGCTTGGCCAACATATCCGCAAGCGCTTCTGCCTGTGCGACCGTTCGCGGAAAACCGTCAAAAATAACGCCTTTGGCACATTCCCGAGAATCAATGCGATTGGCAATCATGCCTATAACCACATCATCGGGTACAAGCGCCCCTGCATCCATCTGTTTTTTGGCTTCGATCCCAAGATCTGTTTTTGCATTCACCTCTTCACGGAGCATATCACCGGTTGATAGCTGTTTCAGACCGTATTTATCTTCGATTATTTTTGCCTGAGTGCCCTTGCCAGCGCCCGGCGGGCCAAAAAATATCACATCCATGATGTTTGCTCCTATTCTCTATACGTGGTCTTCAATGCAATCATAGAAACCAAATCCACATATGTCTAACGCTTTTTACGGCCGCTCAACTTGGCTTTTTTCATCAAACCTTCATATTGATGGGCAATGAGATGCGAATGAATCTGTTGAACCGTATCCAATGTCACCGTCACAACAATCAACAAACTTGTCCCCCCAAAATAGAACGGCATATTATATTGCGCGATCATAAATTCAGGCAACAAACAAACAAAAACCAGATAGGCAGCGCCGATAACAGTAATACGCGTCAAAACATAATCCAGATAATCAGCGGTATTTTTACCAGGACGAATACCGGGAATAAAACCGCCATATTTACGCAATGTTTCGGCATTTTCCTGCGGATTAAAAACAATCGCCGTATAGAAGAAAGCAAAAAACGCGATTAACGCCCCATAAAACAGCATATAGCTAGGCTGACCATGCGATAAATGTTGCTGAATAAAGCCCGTCCACTCACTGTCTTGTATCTGAATAAAACCGATAACGGTTAAAGGCAACAACAACAATGCCGAAGCAAAGATAGGAGGGATCACACCGGACGTATTTAATTTTAAAGGCATGTGGTTTGTCTGCCCCTGCGCCATTTTATTGCCAACCTGACGTTTTGGGTATTGCACAATCACACGTCTTTGTGCGCGTTCAATAAATACGATAAATGCAATAACGCCAACAACCATCGCAAACAGGGCCAAAAGCTCAAGGAAGTTAAACTGCCCCTGACGCCCAAGCTCCAGGGTCGAGGCAATGGCGCGCGGCAATTCTGCAACAATACCGGCGAAAATAATCAAGGAAATACCGTTACCAATACCGCGGCTTGTAATCTGCTCCCCCAGCCACATCAAGAATACTGTCCCCCCAACAATGGTGATCACCGTTGAAATGCGGAAGAATACGCCAGGATCAATTACTGCAGAACCTGTAGCACCCTGCATACTTTCCAGACCAACAGCCAAACCATAGGCCTGAATTGATGCCAATAACACCGTCAAATAACGTGTGTACTGGTTGATTTTTTGGCGGCCTGTTTCGCCTTCTTTTTTTAACGCCGCCATTTGCGGGGACATTGAAGACGCAAGCTGCATAATAATAGACGCAGAGATATAAGGCATAATGTTCAACGCAAATATGGTCATACGTTGCAACGCACCACCCGAGAACATATTAAACATATCCAAAATTCCGCCGCCTTTTTGCGAAAAAATATCTCGCCACACATGCGGATCAATTCCCGGAACAGGAATATAAGTCCCCAGGCGATACACCAAAAGCGCGCCCAAAACAAACAACAGTCTGCGCTTTAATTCCTTTGCCTTAGAAAATGCACCCCAGTTAACATTTCTTGCCATTTGTTCAGCGGCTGAAGCCATGAAAGAATCCTTACGTCAATTTATATAAAAGAAGTATCAGTCATAGCGAAAACCTTCGCATGATACAAGATCAAAGCAGACTCTTCTCCATAAGTTTTTAATTAATTCGGCATTGATTAAACGCAGAGCTTCACCTGTCACGGCAAATAGATCAAAAATGAAACCGCTACCAGTTCTCACACAGCGCTGCAACACGGCTATACTCTTCCTGAGTATCCACTTTTTTCTGCTGCGCTGCTGCAATTTTTTGCATTTGTTCCAGATATTCTTGTACATCCAGAATCACGCTTTTGCGCATTTGCTCACGTATAAAATCGATATTAACCGTTGCTACGGCCTTCGGCCTTGCATGATTGCGAACGGCCCTATATATGGCATTACGTAAATTAGGCACAGACTGGTTTTGAAACCGAACAAGCGTATCAATATGCTTGTGCTCATGCTCTAAAACAGCTTTATATTCACAACTACCTGATTCATAGTTACGCGCAATCATCACGGCAGGATGGATTGTAAAATCCGCAACCACTTTTGCAGGGCGAAGACAAGAGACAGAATTATCTGCTCTGGCCTCAAATTCCATATCAACATCCACACTCATCAAACCACCGCCAAGGCCTAGAACGTTGTTTCCTCCCGGCCTATAGGCACCAGTATGCAGCTGGGTTAGACCTGCCGATGTAAAATTGCGAATGTACTCTATCGGCGCTTTATTCTTTTTCACAAGAACATTTGGTTTACTGTCACCACAATCAATAGCGTAAGCATGCCCGCCGTATAAGCCCACAATAAATGCACCCAATAACACAACAAATAATCTACAGATATTCAATATTTCACACAGATATAAAATTGACGATAAAAAACATTGCAAGAATGATTAACACAAAAATCATGCATACCACATTAAAAAGCCCGCAAAAAATGCGGGCTTGTTGATATCTTTTTCATTGAAAAAACGCTTATTTGGCCGTTTTCTTGCCTGCCGCTTCTTTTTCGCCGCGCTTTTTCACTGGGGCAACGACTTTTTCAATCAATGTAACTTTACCACCGGCCTTTTCTACGGCCTGAGTTGCACCTGCCGTCGCTTTGGTGATTTTCAAATTCACTTTGTCTTTCAACGCACCAGAGGCCAACAGCTTCACGCCATCACGCTTACGGCTGATTACACCAGCATCAACCAGCATATCTTCCGTAATTTCTTTCTTCGCATCCAGTTTTTTCGTATCGATCGCGCGCTGTAAACGCTCCAATGTCAATTCCACTAAATTGGTTGAGAATTTTTTGTTGCTGAAACCAAATTTTGGCAAACGACGGGCCAAAGGCATTTGACCGCCTTCAAAACCTTTAATTGCCACACCGGAACGGGACTTCTGACCTTTTTGACCAGATCCTGATGTTTTACCTTTACCGGAACCAATACCGCGGCCAACGCGCATACGTCCCTTAACGGAGCCAGCTTTCGGTTGTAATTCATTCAGTTTCATTGTTCTTATCCTTATTATTTAGCCTTACCTACAACTAGGCGGCATCTTCCACTTTTACAAGGTGTTTCACTTTATTAATCATACCGCGCACAGAAGGTGTATCCTCAAGGGTGCTTGTACGATGCATTTTGTTTAAACCCAAGCCGATTAAAGTCGCACGCTGATAAGCCTGACGACCGATCGGGCTACCAATCTGCGTTACCGTAACAGTTTTACCTGACGGTTTTTTCTTAGCCGGCGCAGCTTTCTTTTTCGCCGCAGCAGGTTTCACATCTGCTTTAGCAGCAGTCTTAGTTGCCGTCTTCTTGGCAGCAGCAGGCTTTTTCGCCGCAGATGCTTTTTTCTTTGTTTCGTCTTTTTTATCAGCCATCGGTTTTATCCTTTACTTAAAACTTATTCCTCGTCAGCGGCTTTATCTTCAGCTGCTTCGCCAGCAGTGCGGGCAAGTTCACGGTTTGCAACAATGTCACTTACCTTTTGGTTACGACGCCCAGCCACGTGGCGTGGACTTTGCATTTCCTTTAATGCCGCGAATGTAGCATTCACCATAGAATACGGATTATTTGAGCCAATTGCCTTGGCAACAATATCTTGAATACCGACAGCCTCAAATACTGCACGCATAGGACCACCGGCAATAATACCTGTACCCGGAGTTGCAGAACGTAGTAAAACGCGGCCCGCGCCATGACGACCCTTCACATCGTGATGAATTGTGCGCCCTTCGCGCAATGGAACACGTATCATTTCACGTTTGGCCTGATCCGTCGCCTTTTTAATTGCCTCTGGAACCTCTTTCGCTTTACCGCTTCCATAACCAACGCGACCTTTTCCGTCACCCACGACGACTAGTGCGGCAAAACCAAAACGACGTCCACCTTTTACAACTTTTGCAACGCGGTTAATACCAACCAAACGTTCAATCAGTTCAGGCTCTTCTCTTTGTTGTTCCTGTGGTGCTCCACGTGCCATAACTTACTTCCTTTTTCCTATAAAACCTTAAAATTCCAGTCCGCCTTCACGCGCACCGTCAGCCAAAGCCTTAACGCGCCCGTGGTAGACGAAACGGCCACGGTCAAAAACAATTTTTTCTACGCCGACCTTTTTTGCACGGGCCGCAATCAACTTACCAACCTCTGATGCAGCAGCAGCGTTAGACCCGCTTTTCAACTTCTCACGCAAATCTTTGTCCAAAGTCGACGCCGAAGCCAGTGTTACACCTTTAATATCATCAATAACCTGCGCATAAATCTGTTTACCAGAACGAAAAACAGACAAACGAGGACGAACCTCACGTTTTGGGTTGCTCAAGATATTGACACGACGGATTTTATTCCGTGTGCGGAAATTACGTCTTTGTGCTGATGTTAACTTCGCCATAATTAGCCTCTTATTCTTTCAAAACTTATTTCTTCTTACCTTCTTTACGCAGGACATACTCATCCACGTAACGAATTCCCTTACCTTTATACGGTTCAGGCGGTTTAAAGCCTCTGATATTTGCAGCAACCTGACCAACTTGTTGCTTGTTAATACCAGAAACGGTAATTGCGGTCTGCTTTTCTACTTCTACTTTAATACCATCTGGAATGCGGAACTTCACATCATGTGAAAACCCAAGGGCCAAGACCAGTTCCTGACCTTGTAGATTGGCACGGTAACCAACCCCCTTAATTTCCAGTTTCTTCGTGTAACCTTCGCTCACACCGACAACAATATTATTAACCAGTGTGCGCATTGTCGGCCAGATTTGGCCAGCAAAGCGTGAGTCATTCTTCGGAGCAAGTCTAACAACTTTAGCATTGTTGCCATCATCGTTGGCAACTTCCGCCAGCTCAACCGCGACATCATCATGCACGGTCATGCTCAACTCACCAAGTTTACCTTTGGCTTTTAATTCCTGGCCATTGATTTGGATCTCAACACCATCAGGAATAGCAACCGGATTTTTTCCAATACGTGACATTGTAAACTACCTTCTTCCTAGAACACCTGACAGAGAATCTCGCCGCCAACATTGGCCGCTCTGGCCTTGCTGTCTGCGATCACACCCTGAGGGGTTGATAAAACCAAGATACCCAAGCCATTATAAAAACGTGGCATATCTTTGACATTAGTATAAATACGGCGGCCTGGCTTAGACACGCGATCAATCTTACGGATTACACCGCGACCTTCCGCATACTTCAAATACACAACAATATTCTTTTTGTTGTTCTCCAGCGCTTCAACCTTATAATCACGGACAAAACCTTCATCTTTCAAGACCTTACAAACATTTTCATGCAAGTTTGAAAAAGGAGCCGAAATTGTTTCTTTTGCAGCCTGTTGACCGTTACGAATACGTGTTAGCAAATCGCCAAGGGGATCGTTCATTGACATCTTAAAATCCTCCTACCAGCTTGACTTTGTTACGCCCGGAAGCTCACCACGTGATGCAAGATCACGAAGAGCAATGCGGGACAGGTTAAACTTACGATAATAAGAACGCGGACGACCGGTCAAAGCACAACGGTTACGTTGGCGCGTCTTAGAAGAGTTACGTGGAACCTCAGCCAGCTTCAAAACAGCCTGAAAGCGTTCCTCAGCCGGGATATTCTGATCACGAATAATCGCCTTCAGATCCGCCCGCTTAGCAGCGTAGCGTTTAGCCAGCTTTTTGCGCTTCTTTTCGCGTTCTAACATACATACTTTTGCCATTGTTTTTCCTCTTTGCTCCAGTAATTCCTAGTTTTTGAACGGCATCTTAAAGCCGCGCAACAATTCTTTTGCTTCTTCATCAGTTTTGGCTGACGTACAAATCACAATATCCAAGCCCCGGATCTGATCAACTTTGTCATAATTGATCTCAGGGAACACGATATGTTCTTTCATGCCCATTGCATAGTTACCGCGCCCATCAAAGCTCTTGCCATTGATACCGCGAAAGTCACGAATACGGGGCATTGAAATCGTGACCAAACGGTCAAGAAATTCAAACATTTGCTGACGGCGCAATGTTACTTTACAGCCAATCGCCATAGCTTCGCGGATTTTAAACGATGCATTCGATTGACGCGCTTTTGTAATCAAAGGCTTTTGGCCAGCGATCAGCCCCAAATCATTCGCCGCATTTTCAATGTGCTTACGATCCTGCGTCGCTTGTCCAACGCCCATATTCAAAACAATCTTCTCCAGCTTCGGCACTTCATGGACATTTTTATATCCATATTTTTTTTGCATCGCTGGAGCGATCTCTTTCTCATACAATTCCTGGTAACGTGTTTTTGCCATTTTACTTTCTCACTTCCAAATCTTATTCAACGGTCTCGCCAGACTTTTTCGCCACACGAACCTTTTTACCGTCCTTCAGAACCTTATAACCAACACGCGTTGCTTCACCGGATTTTGGATCAGCCAGAGCCACATTAGAAACATGGATGCTTTTTTCGGTCTTCTCAATTCCGCCAGATGAGATCTGGGACGGTTTCTTGTGACGAGTCGCCATATTAACGCCTTGCACAACAACGCGAGCCGCAGCGGGGTTCACGCTCATAACTTCACCTTTGGCGCCCTTATCCTTACCTGTTAGAATGACGACCTGATCGCCTTTCTTAATTTTCATTTTTGGTTGTGCCATTGTCTTAACCTTTTCATCAAACCTAAAATTAAAGTACTTCGCCAGCCAGAGAAATAATCTTCATGTACCCCTTGGCGCGCAGCTCTCTTGTAACCGGCCCAAAAATACGTGTTCCGATAGGCTCACCATTCGTGCTGATAATCACACAAGCATTTGTATCGAAACGGATCTTTTCACCGTAACCACGCTGCAAACCATGACGAGAGCGCACGATAACCGCGCGACGAACATCGCCCTTTTTCACTTTACCACGAGGTATCGCATCTTTTACTGACACGATTACAACATCGCCAATATTTGCCGTACGGCGCTTGGACCCGCCAAGAACCTTTACGCATTGAACTTGTCTTGCACCACTGTTATCCGCAACATCCATGCGGGATTGCATCTGGATCATTTTTTAGCATCCTTCTTTGCAGTTGTTTTCTTAGCCGCTGTTTTCGCGGGAGCCTTTTTAGCCGCTGCTTTGGCTTCACCGGCCGTTTTCGCCGGAGCAGCTTTTTTTGCAGCCGTTTCTTTTTTGGCCGCAGGCTTGGCGGCAGCTTTCTTCGCAGCCGGAGCCTTTGCTTTTACTTCAGGCTCTTTCCCGTCAACCAATACCGTCCAACGTTTTGTTTTAGAAATTGGACGACATTCCACGATTTGAACGCGATCACCAGCCTTAAAATGATTGGCCTCATCATGCGCAGAATATTTATCTGTACGCTTAATATATTTCTTATAAACCGGGTGTCTGAAACGACGCTCAACAAGAACTGTTACCGTTTTGTCTGTCTTATCGCTAACAACATCACCTTCAAGTATACGACGTGGCATGTTCTTACTCCTTCATATCCTACTTACTTAGCCGCTGCTTTTTTTGCTGCCGGCTTGGTTGTTTTCTTAGCAGCCGCCTTTTTTGCCGGAGCTTTCGCTGCACTTGCGGCTTTATCAGCAGGCTTTGCATTCAAATACGTTTTAATACGCGCAACAGTGCGACGCTTTTTACGCATTTCCGATGTGTTGTCCAAGGTGCCATTTGTTTTCTGAAAACGCAGGTTCATTTGATCCTTACGTGTATCCAAAAGCAACTTCTTCAGCTCATCCTGGGTTTTTGTTTTTAAATCTTCCGCTTTCATTGCTTCTATCCTATTCCTTAAGCCGCTTCACCAACACGGGTTACGAATTTTGTTTTAACCGGCAATTTCATGGCCGCCAGATCAAAGGCCTCACGCGCCATCTCTTGAGAAACACCGTCCAGCTCAAACATAATACGGCCCGGCTTAACACGCGCAGCCCAATATTCAGGCGAACCTTTACCCTTACCCTGACGCACTTCCAATGGCTTGGCTGTAACAGGAACATCAGGAAAAATACGGATCCATACTTTACCCTGACGACGCAAGTGACGGGTAATCGCACGACGCGCGGCCTCAATCTGGCGGGCGGTGACACGATCCGGCGTAATCGCTTTCAAGCCATAGGCGCCAAAATTCAGGCTTGTCCCACCTTTCGCGTTCCCATGAATACGGCCTTTATGCTGCTTACGGTGTTTAAACTTTTTAGGGCTCAACATGTCTCTTTGCCTTTTATCTTTCGTCTCGTTAACACAAAAAAAATTTCATTCACATGGACTTTCTATTTCTATGAATAGGAGTTCCCATATGTTGTTCCATTCAGAACATTTCATTAAACTGGCGCGGAATATACCGCAACTTTAAAACAAAAGCCAGAACTTTTTTATAAAAAATTCTGGCTGTATTTTCTTAGCCCTTTTCGCCATCTCTGCGAGGGGCGCCACCTTGTGATTCTGATACGCGTTTATCGCGTGCCATTGGATCATGTTCAAGGATATCACCTTTATAGAGCCATACTTTCACACCGATAATACCGTATGTTGTCAGGGCTTCTGCAAAACCATAATCAAGGTCAGCACGTAAAGTATGTAAAGGAACACGTCCTTCACGGTACCATTCTGTGCGCGCGATATCCGCACCGCCCAAACGGCCTGACACATTGATACGAATTCCCAGTGATCCAAAACGCAATGCAGATTGCACAGCGCGCTTCATGGCACGGCGGAAAGATACACGGCGCTCCAACTGCTGACATACACCTTCAGCGACCAGTTGAGCATCCGTCTCCGGCTTGCGAATCTCGACAATATTCAATGAGACTTCTCCACCGGCGCGGCTAGAAAGTTGCTGACGGAGCTTTTCAATATCCGCACCTTTCTTACCAATAATAACACCTGGGCGAGCAGTATATATTGTTACGCGTGTATTCTTCGCAGCACGCTCTATGATCACTTTCGAAATACCGGCGGCTTTTAATTCCTTCTGAATATATTCACGCAGTTTCAGATCCTCGACCAGTTTTTTCGCGTAATCATTACCGGCATACCAACGTGAATCCCACGTACGGTTAATACCTACTCTTAGTCCGATTGGATTAATCTTCTGTCCCATAAACTGCTCCTTAAATCTTACGCGTCTTGTTCTTTAACCACGATGGTCATATTAGAGAATTTCTTTTCAATACGTGCAGCGCGGCCTCGAGCACGAGCGCGAAATCGCTTCATGCGAATTGTTTTTCCGACATGCGCTTCACTCACAACCAGACGGTCAACATCCAGACCGTGATTGTTTTCAGCGTTCGCAATCGCAGACTGAAGCAATTTGCGTACCTCAACTGCAGAACGTTTTTTGGAAAATTCCAAATCAATCAATGCACGGCCCGCGTTTTTTCCGCGGATTGTTTGTGCGACCAGATTCAACTTCTGTTGTGAACCACGGAAGTATTTTCCGAATGCTCTCACTTCATTGTCGCCTGTGCGGCTTGGATTTGCTTTTTGTCCCATTTTTCTAATCCTTTAATAAGGTTCTTAAATATTACTTCTTCTTCGCTTTTTTATCAGCACCATGCCCATAATAGGTGCGCGTTGGTGCAAATTCACCCAGCTTATGACCGATCATCTGGTCAGAAACAACAACCGGGATAAACTTTTGTCCATTATGCACACCAAAAGTAAGCCCCACCATATTCGGCAGAATAGTACTGCGACGTGACCAAGTTTTTATTACCATGTTTTTTCCGGCCTTACGCGCTTCCTCAACTTTTTTGAGCAGGCTTTTCTCTACAAACGGGCCTTTCCATACTGAACGTGCCATATCTTTTTTCCTTACCTATTATTTCTTACGACGTCTGATAATAAACTTATCAGTTTCTTTATTCTTACGAGTTTTTGCACCTTTGGTTGGTTTCCCCCAAGGCGTAACCGGGTGACGACCACCAGATGTGCGCCCCTCACCACCACCATGCGGGTGATCAACCGGGTTCATAACCACACCACGAACGGTCGGGCGTCTGCCCTTCCAACGTGTACGGCCAGCCTTACCATCATTTGTATTCATATGGTCCGGGTTCGAAACGGCACCAACAGTGGCAATACATTCCCCGCGCACAAGACGAAGCTCTCCCGAGGTCAATTTCACCTGCGCGTATCCTTGATCGCGACCGACAAGCTGGGCAAATGTTCCAGCAGAGCGGATCATTTGCGCGCCCTTGCCCGGCTTCATTTCGATATTGTGAATGATTGTACCAACCGGCATACCGCGCAAAGGCATAGCATTACCTGGCTTCACATCCACTTTCTCACCGGCAATGATTTTATCACCAACATTCAAACGCTGAGGCGCAATAATATAGCGCTTTTCACCATCCGCATATTCAATCAAAGCAATAAAGGCTGTGCGGTTCGGGTCATATTCCAAACGAGCAACGGTACCTTCAACATTCCATTTATCGCGCTTCCAGTCGATAATACGGTAACGACGCTTGTGACCGCCGCCAATATGACGTGTGGTAATGCGCCCTTGATTGTTACGGCCACCTGTTTTTGTCAAGCCTTCTGTCAAGCTCTTCTCAGGCTTGCCTTTAAAAAGATCTTTACGACCGATCTGAACCAGCTGGCGCTGGCCTGGTGATCTTGGTTTATACTTTTTCAATGCCATTTTACTACTTCCTTTTTTGCTCATTCTCGGCGAAGCCGCCATAGTTTAAAAGTTCTAAATACCGACGCCAGTATCAATTACTTCGCCTTCTTCCAGCGTAATAATCGCTTTTTTAAAATCACTGCGGCGTCCTTTGATCCCTTTAAAGCGTTTGGTTTTGCCTTTTTGCACCAAGGTATTAACGCCTTTGACCTTAACCCCAAATAACGCTTCAACAGCATCCTTAATCTGTGGCTTTGTGGCGCTCCCTGCAACTTTAAAAGTAACCTGATTGTGCTCAGAGCCCAATGTCGCCTTCTCTGTTAAATGCGGTGAAACGATTACATTGTACATGCTCTCGGTCACTTCTGCTTTCTTTGCTTTTGCCATTGTCTTCTTCCTTTTTAAAAGTTCTTTCGTCAGAAAAAACGATTATCCTTTCAATTTCTCAGTAATGTCATTCACCGCATCTTTGGTAAGAACCAAAACATCGCGGCGCAGAATGTCATACACATTCGCCCCTTGCGACGGTAAAACATCGATACGTGGAATATTGGCCGTTGCACGGGCAAAATTTGCATCAATTTCTTTACCCCCTAAAATCAGAGCTGAACTAAGATCCATCTTACCAAGCGCTTCAGCCATCGGCTTCGTCTTGTGGGATTTCACTTTCGCATCATCCAGTACAATCAACTTGCCTTCAGCCGCCTTAGTTGAAAGGGCCATTTTCAAAGCAAGTTTACGAACCTTCTTTGGTACATTGATCGCATGAGAACGGACAACCGGGCCAAATACCGTTGAACCGCCGCGGTCCTGTGTCCGCTTCAAATCACCAGCACGTGCACGACCAGTTCCCTTTTGTGCCCAAGGCTTTTTTCCGGTCCCTGAAATTTCGTGACGTTGCTTAACCTTGTGGTTACCGCTACGGCGCTTCGCCAACTGATAATTCACAACGCGGTGTAAAATATCACTACGAACTTCAACACCAAAGATATCTTTATCCAGTGTAATATCACCGGCAGCTTTATTATCTAATGTTTTCACTGCAACTTTCATGGCTCTCTAGTCCTTTTTCTCTTCTGTTTGCTCTTCAGAAGTTTCATTTGCCTTATTCTCGGCTTTGTCTTCTTTCGCAGCAGGTTTTGCGGTTTCAATCACACCGGCTGGCAAAGGAACACCTTCTGGTGCCGCTTTCTTCACAGCATCGGATACATATACCCAACCACTTTTCGATCCCGGTACAGCGCCCTTAACAAGGATCAAATTATCGTCCTCGTCAATTGCTACAACTTCAAGGTTCTGGATTGTGACGCGAGCATTACCCATCTGACCAGCCATTTTCTTACCCTTAAAAACCTTACCTGGTTCTTGACACTGCCCAGTAGAACCATGAGCACGGTGAGAGATAGAAACACCGTGAGAAGCGCGCATACCACCAAAATTGTGACGCTTCATCGCACCGGCAAAACCTTTACCGATTGAAGTACCAACAACATCAACATACTGGCCGGCAACAAAATGCTTCGCACCGATTTCTGCACCAACTTCAACAACGTTTTCGTTAGATACACGGAACTCAGCCATCTTCTTCTTCGGCTCAACCTTTGCTTTGGCAAAATGCCCGCGGTTCGCTTTGGATGTACGGTTCACCTTCGCCTTACCGACACCAAGCTGAAGCGCAACATAACCATCTTTTTCTTCAGAACGCACAGCGACGACCTGACAGTTATCTACCTTCAATACCGTGACCGGAATATGACGCCCATCTTCATCAAAGATACGTGTCATCCCTTCTTTACGTGCAATAAGTCCAGTTCTCATTTTTCTTTTCCTTTCCAGAGGTTGGGATAATCCCAACTTAGGGGCAAATTCAGCTTCTTAATTAAGCAGCCATTTGACCAATTTTAATTTCAACATCAACACCTGCGGCCAGATCAAGCTTCATCAAAGCATCAATCGTCTGCGGGGTCGGGTCCATAATATCCAGTAAGCGTTTATGCGTACGCATTTCAAATTGCTCCTGTGATTTTTTGTCCACGTGTGGTGAACGGATCACAGTAAATTTTTTAATACGGTTGGGTAAAGGCACAGGTCCACGAACCAGCGCGCCCGTACGCTTTGCTGTATTTACGATCTCCGCCGACGCCTGATCCAGAATTCTGTGATCGAACGCTTTAAGAGTGATACGTATTGTTTGTGCATCCATTGCCTTAACCTTTTATTTCTAACTTAAACTTACTTACTCAATAATTTTTGACACAACGCCGGCGCCGACTGTGCGGCCACCTTCGCGGATCGCGAAACGCAGACCTTCATTCATCGCAATCGGAGCAATCAAT
>DENS01000002.1:262980-333003 GCA_002359735.1 Micavibrio sp. UBA2638 | reverse complement strand
GGTAAAATCAAATCGGAATAGATTTCCGGGCGATCAAACTCTGCCGTATCAAAGGCAGGGGCGGCGTTTCTGGAGGTGTCTATAAGCTGTGTTGAGATGGGGCTCGTGCAGCTGCCGGGGGTTGGGAATTGCCTTGGGTCGGCCGCGGCCAAATCTTCGAAGCTCAAAAATAAAGAAGGGCCATTGGGGAAATTCTGGCATCGGGCAATCATCCATATGGCATCCATACTGGCACATGAATAGGAGCTGCGGCTCACCGAATTGGCGATAGAACTGTTCATACCGCCGGTACCGCCAAGGAAGTTGTGGTTGTAATTTTGTAAATGTTCCTGCATCGGGTCAGAGACAACATTTTGTAAACTGGGCAGAATATGGCCGGTGCCCATGCTGACAACGGTAAAAATAAAGGGCGGGTTGGCCGCCAGCAAAAAGGCGATATTCAAGGGAACGATGCGAAAGAACCAGTCATTGTTTTCAGAAAATAATGGTGGGGCATTTCTGGCGGCATGGTTAATCATGCGGTCAAAGCACGTATATTCCAACGTGCTGTCTGGCTTTCTGATATAGGTCTGGGCCATCATGACATCGCGCTGGGCCTCCATAAAGGCGCGGGCGTATATCTGGTTCATGAAATCGCCGTCACAGGTCCCGTTTGCGCCGCCGGTTCTAAAGTTGTTTTGATTGTTACCGACGGTGTAATCACCGGTGACACATGGGGCACCCCGCACGCATTGGGCCAGAGCGCTTTGCTGTAGAGCAAAGAGGGATAATAGGGTTAAAACTGTATAGCGTACAATCTTCAATCTATTTCAGCCTGTGTATCTGCGTCTTTGTAATGCATTAACCGCGCATCCCATTTGTAAATGCGTGGTCTGTAATCACTGGTTTTGTGATTATATACCAAGATATCATGAATACCATGTGTATGTTGATCGGAAATAGTAATATTTTTTGCTTTGAATGTTCCAATCAGGATGATTTGCCCTTGATTTTCGGCAAGGATATAGTGCGAACAGGGGGCGCCGGCGGGGCAGGCCTTGTCTTTGACGATATATTCAAAAAGGCCATCATCGTTCAGATCATTTTTCGCGATGAGAATGTCTGCGCGCTCCAGCTTTTGCGATTCGCTCAGAAAGTTTTGTACAATTTCATATTCGTGGGCAGGGATATTCGGGTTGAATATGACAGGCTCATTCGCGCTGGCCATGCCCGGCGCGCAGAAAAACGCGGCAATCGTTCCAATCGCAATGAAAATGTAATTGTTATTTTTGCTCACAGCTACCGTCTACTTTGCTCAACCTTTTCATTTTAGCAGATTGCCCATTGTTCAGGCAAAAATACCGATTGTACAGGCGATTTATAAAAAGATTGAGGCGCCGATATGCAATGGTTATGCGGCGTCGCGTAGATCGATGTCAAGAATGGCCATATTAAAGTCGTATGATGTTTCACCTTCATCAATATTTTTGTAGATGACGGCGATAAACTCACCATTCAGCAGAACTTCGACCGAGTCATTGGCTTTATCGCGCATTTTCAGCGCAAATCCGGTGTGACCAAATTTGCTCTGTAGGTATTTTTGTAATGTCGACATTTCCTCTGCTGTAAAAGTCATGGTGGTTCTCCTTTTCTTGAATAATTACGATTATTATGCCGCAAGGCATTGTTTGTTTTCTACCCCATTGCTTACAGTCTCAAAGCAGTGCTTTGCAAGTGTTTTCCTGTCATTGTAGTCAGATGCCTTTACAGGGGGGGCAAATAACAGCGATATGTCGGCGCCTTTACTTTTGGCAAAAAGCCAAAGATGAGTGGGGAGCTCGGTTTCCATGTCACGGTGCCATGCATAGGTATCACGCAAGGGCTGCGTGGTGGGGGGCTGGCCATCGACACGGTTTAGGCGAATGGAAAAGGGCTGTATTTTCAAATCCTGCATTGCGGGCCGTACAGCCAATGAAAACAGGCTTGATTTAAACGGAATAACGCTTTGACCATCGGTTGATGTGCCTTCCGGAAAAATGATTAATGATTTTCCATTTTCCAGCATGGTATCGAGTGCCCCGGCCTCTTTTGCCGCCGCGCCGCGGTTTCGCTGGATAAAAGCGGTTTGTTGCAGCCGGGATAAAAAGCCGAAAACCGGCCAGCTCGCCACGTCTTTTTTCGCCACGAAAGAGGCCCGCAAAACAGTGGCAATCACAGGTATATCCAGATAGGAAAGGTGATTGCTGACGTACAGAGTCTGGCTTTGAGTATAAGGTTGCCCGGATATATGCACCTTAATGCGAAAAATCAGGCAAACCCCTTTATGCCAAAGCTGCGGAACAATGTAGGAGTAGGGCCCTTTATGCAAGGCCAGGACCAGTAGCTGGGTTGGAACGGCAAGCAGGCATAAAAATAGAAAAGCCAAAATTTTCAAACTGGCAATAAGGGAACGCATTAGGCCGTGCCCTTGGCTATGGCCAGGTTTTTGTCCATTTGCTGTTCTTTGCTGCGGGATGGAATTTCTTTTTCTATTTTTCTTTCATAATGCTTGCGGTACCGGCCCGTGACGTGGTGGCTTTGGGCGATAATGCAAACATCGGTGGTGTTGAATTGCGGGTCAATAACCGCGCCATCACCAATGACCGCCCCAACGCGCAAATACCCCTTGATCAACGGGGGTAGATCTGAAAATACGGCTTTTTCATTGATTTGATCGGGCGGCAGGATATTCATGTCGATATACCGGTCGTCTAATGCGCGCGGGCGAATGTCTTCCGGCGCCAGATGGTTGTGATACATATAGGATAGTGGCTGCGCCAAATGGTCAATATCTGTGCTATGCAGGCTGGCGCAACCAAACATGATATCGATGTTGTTGGTGCTGACGTAATCGGCGATACCCTGCCATAACAATTGCAAAACAGGGCCAGCGCGGTAGTTCGGCATGACGCAAGACCGCCCAAGCTCCATAATGCTTAAGCCGGAATTCATCAATTTGCCAAGATCAAATTCCTTGCTGGAATAAAAATGGCCGTGTTTATTGGCCATGGTTTGTGTCATCAGGCGGTATGTCCCGACAATAATGTCTTCGCCGTCCCGTTTATCGGTTACGATTAAGTGATCGGCAATCGGGTCATATTCGTCAAAATCGCGTTCCAGACGCGTCATTTCCTTGGACGGAATGGCGTTAAATTCTTCGTAAAAAACTTTATACCGTAGGTTTTGCGCCGCGTGCAGCTCGGCCTCATTCTGGATTAGCCGAATACTGATATCCCTAAGGGGTTTATTTTCTTTCACGTCGTTAGTCATCTATGTCATGTGATACGGCAAAGCCGGTTGCGCCCTTGGTTAATTAGCGAATGTCTTTATGCATAAATCCGCTGTAAAAATCAAACTATAATCCTAAGCATTATGGGGTTTTGGTCAAGTTTTATTATTGGAACAAAACGTTAGGGCGAGAGGTCAGGACCATCCGGGGGATTGTGACCGTGTTCTGTGTGGTCCTGCGCGTTGTCATTCGCGCTGTGCTTGCGCTTCTTCTTCTCTAACAGGCCGGCAACACTGGCGTATTGTTCGGACATCTTGCTTCGTTCCCCTTCAAGGGCCTGTGTGAAGTGAACTTTATTTTCGGATAGAACCCGCAGCGCAACAGATGCCATATTCATACAGGCCAGGTTGATAAGAGCATTGCCGCCATCACCTTTTAAGGCATTGTCTATCAGGCTTCCGACCTGACCAACCATGAACAGTGTTTGCGTAATAAACAGGATGGATGCCTCTTTATCCTGTTTAATATAATCACGTACGCTGTCGCGTGTGGCAACCAATTCCCTGACCAGTTCCGGGTCGTAATCTTTATTGTCCAGAACCGACATCGAATTAACAGTAACTTTTGATAAATCGAGTTCAATCTTGTCAGACTTTATGATGCGGTGCTTATTTTTAGCCTGCGGTTTCAGCAATTTATATTTGGCAAAGTGATTAAAACTGCCTTTGGCGGCCTCTATAAATGGAATGCGCGTAATGTTGGCCGGGGCATTAATAAATTCTTCAACGAATTCACCTACAAATTGACCGGCCTTTATCCAGTGATCACGGAGCGTTTTTCTTTCCGGCTTGATGCCGTCATCGTAAATTTTGAATTGTTTGGCAAGTTGACTGAATTTGCCGGCATGAAAATCCTGCGGGTCATGTTCGGGGAGTTTTTCAAAAATAATACCGCTTTCCCGTATGCGGTGTTCCAGAACATCGTAGGCCGTCCTTCGTATGTCTTTATCATCATGGGTTCTGTTTTGCTGGAATTCCGTCCAGATCTCAAGAATATGTTTAAGGTCGCGCTTGAGGGCCCGTCTTTGGCGTTCCATCAGGCTAATCAGAACAACGGCACATCCGGTTGATACCAGATCGCCTGGCTGATGGGCGGTTAACCCTTTATACACAGCCGGGGAATCCGATCCGCCCTCCATGGCCATACCATGTTTTTGGTGTTCCAATTGCTGTTCGAAATAGATAAGGCCAGAATATAATAATTTTCGCAACTTGGGGTTTCTGGGGTCTTCCTTTTCCTCTTCCGCTTTATCTTTCGGCGTTTCAAGTTTTTCCCCTAAAGGCAGCGTGCTTTTCGGCGTCATGTCCTCGGCAAAGGGCAACGGCAGCTGGCTCTCTGTTGTATCGTCTTCTAAAGCGGTTCCCTGTGTATTCATTCTTTTATTTTTTTGCTTTATGTCTGTTTGTCTGTGGCCGGTTGGTCTTTAAGAACTGTTGTCGTTACCGGGCAGGTATTCCTGCGGGTGGACATCCAGTTCCGGATCTTCTTCTTTTTGACCAATAACGCAGCTGGAAATTTCTAAAATGTAATCGGGGATTTTTTTGCCGATAACCTGACCGTTCTCAATCACATCTTCAACTTCACCGTAATCGCGAACTTCTGCCCCGACCGATTTCAAAATCGATTCAAGGTCTATTTCCACGGCAACATTTAACATCTGCGCGTAGGACCGTTCCAATTCATTCACTTTATCCGATGGGCACGCAACCAGAACCCAGAAGGTTTTCTGTTCTTGCGATACCGTAAAGACAACCGGAATAAGCGGGTCTTGGTTCATTTCTTCTTTCAATTTAGACATCGTTTCTATTTCCTTTATGGGCTGGATACTAACAAAGCGCCTTCTTTTTCGCAAGAAAAATATGGAAATGCCCACAGGTAACAAAAAGCCCCGCCGCGTTTGTCGCTCCGGGGCCTCTGCTGTTTTCTGGTAAACCTATGTTCGGTTTTGTACCTGATTATTTGATGTAAAGATGCACTTCATTGGTGCGGGCCGAATCGCTTTGATCATAGGCCAGATCAATGCTTTCTGTCGGGACACCCATTTGCGTAAGTGTACGCAGAACACGTTCCGCATTGCGGCGCGCGCGCGTGCTTTCAATGGCAACTTCCGCGGCGTTGCCTTGCGATGGATGAACGGCCACCAAATCAAACCGTGCACTCGGATAACGCTCCAGCGCTTCATTTACAGCGATATAAAGCGCTTGTTCATATTCGACATCGGCCCGGTCAAATTTAATTTTGGCCAGAGGGCGTCCGCCTGCGGGCAGGGCGGCGGGCTGGACGGCTGTATTTTGTTGCATGGCCGGGGCGCCGCTGTCATTGCTGAAGTTATCAACGCTGCCCGTATAGGCAACAGCCGTTGCAAACGGACGGTTTGACAGGCTGCGGCCATATAAATCACCATTGGTAACGGCCAAAGCCAAAGTGCGTATGTTGTTACGTTCTGTACTTAAATAGGCTGTTGTGCGTGAAATACTGTCGCTTACGGTGTTCAACAGGCGCTCAATCACCACCATTGTGTTGTTGATGTTGTCTTCCAGTTCGGCCAGTTTTACATGATCTTCCTCGACCGCGCCGGAAAGGGAATAAGCCGAACGCGCCGAATCAAGCAGATAGGACGTCTCGGATGCCGCTTCAGAGATTTGTACGGCCAGATTATTCATCTGGGAAACATTTTCGTTCAAAGCCTGTAAGTCTGACTGGGCTTCGCCTAGTGCTTTGACCAGGCGCGGGTTGCCGGGGGTCGTTCCAGACTGAAGCTGCGTATTGATGGTCGCAATATTGGCGTAATATTGTGCGGATAAACGCTCACCATTTTGTTGTTGTGTCGTCAGACCACTGGCCAGACCTTCAATGCGGCCTTGTAATGTGGAAAGATTGTTCCGCAGGTCAAGAACTTCGCGGCCAATCATGGTACCGGACAGGTTACGGTAGGCATCGCCCGAGATTTCCTTGGCGGTAATTTCACGTACCTGACGGGGGGTGTTGTATATTTTGGCTTTCAGACTATCGGGCAGGGGCGCATGCGTAATAACAAGAGCCGGTGTGTTGCCTTGCGCCTGTGCAGCAGGAGCGTTTACGGCCGCTGCAGCGCCAATAAGGGCCAATGCTGAGCAAAAGAGCGTGCTTTTGCGAATAAATTCGTTTGTTTTCATCATGACAGTAAATTAAGTCCACATTAATGTTTTAAGGAATTACTACAGTTTTGCAGCAGGCAAGTAAAGAGAAATACTCATTTATACAATCGCTTGTTAACAGAAAACTGTCAAGCCTAAGGCGGAATATAGCCTGACGAAAAATAAAAAAATAAATTTCGTTTTTTCCTCTTGCATTCTGCGCTTATTTTGATTATGTTCCCCTCACTTTCGATTGATTAGCGCCCGTAGCTCAGCTGGATAGAGCGCCTGACTACGGATCAGGAGGTCAGGAGTTCGAATCTTCTCGGGCGCGCCATTTGGGGCTTTTTTGTGCTCCTATCCTGTATAACCAAGAAAAGCTGGGCTTTTTCAGGTTTTCGAAAATCTCCATCCTGTTTTGAGAATATTATCCCGTTTGGGAAAATTACGCGTTGAATTGTCTTTTTCATGTTCAAATCAGCCTTGAGCCATAAATCCGCCGGGTTACTTAATACCCCCATAACCCTTTCAAGCACTTCATCCATATTTCCTTTAACAACTTTAAACTGATTAAGACGATGGGTTAGCATTTCTTTTCTTTGAGAGTAGCTGTCGATACGTTCCTGCACCGCTTTCACCACGTTTTTTTGATCCGTTTCAATAAGCTTGTCGATCAGCTTTTGAATATTTTGCTCTAAGCTGACAATCTCCTGCCTCCATACTTTTCTCTGCCCCTCTAACTCTTCCCATTCTTTATCCCATACATTGGAAAGTGTTTTACGAGTCTGCTCGATAGCATGGATGGTCGGTGTTATAGACTTAAGCAACTGCGCAAATTGGGTGTGCACAAGCTCGTAGTTAATATGGACGCTGTTTAGACGACACTTGCTTTGCCTGCACACATAGTTACCGTATTGTTTCTTATTTTTACCTGTACTAAAAGCCGATGTCATAGGTTTCAAACAGGCTTCGCATTTCAGATCGCCGCGCAATGGAAAGTATTTTGATGTTTTTCTATAAGGAGAAACTTGTTTTCCGGCCAATCTCATCTCTATAAGCTCAAGTGTATCAACGCTTATAATGGCTTTGTGTTTTCCTTTACGTCTTGAAATATTGTTTTTAGGACTTTGCACAAAGCCAGCATGAAACCATGACCATTCCAACAAGCGTTTAGCTTTCTCGCCATTAAAACGCATAAGTCTATTCCTATGATCGTATATATCCTGTTTATTAAGGTATCGCGAAAACTCGCTATAGTTTTTGAATTGGCCATTTGCGAATGCTTCTAAAGCAGTTTTTATAATGTGGTGTGTTTTAGGGCTTGGCTCTTTGACTCCTTCCACAGCGCTCGGAACATACCCGGTTGGAACATAACCATACACCCAATAGCCTTCTTTGGTACGCGCAGCCATTTTGTTGATAGTGTTCTGTGTATTTTCATGGCGGTACAATTCTGCGACAAGCACATGAACGCCCTCAATAAATTTTCCTGATGGAGCCTCGCTGAATTCTTGCGTTACGTAATCAACATTACAGTTTAATTTTGCAAGCTCATCCTTAATTTCCCTATAATCTTTAGCATCTCTAGAAAGTCTAGATACATCATACATCAGCACCGTCAGCTTTCTATTTTGAGATGCATATTTATCACGATACTCTCTAGCAAAATTATACAACTGATCTAATGCCGGCCTGTTTTTGATTCCCCCCGACACTCCACGTTCTTGGAAAATTTTTATTACATCAATACCTTTTTGTATAGCATAAGCCTGACAGTTTGTTATCTGCGTTTCAATGCCTGAGCCGCGCTCCAGTTGGGATTTACAACTAACACGCGAGTAAATGATTCCATCTAGCATATTTTTCCCATTAATAATATCTTTCATAAAAACTCCTAAAAAGGTGGAAACTTAACCTATTGTGCGCCTTTCAAGGAAAAATGTCTCCCTCAATTACGTAAATAAATTAAGTTTCCACTACATTGATTATCAGAAGAGATTATTAATGATATTTGCACCGCATCAATAAATCACCTTCAGCCAAAATTTCATCATGTGTTTTTATAATAAAATTTTCCTTTATTCTGGCAACACGCGCAGGGTCAGCCCTATCTTTAGCGCTGTCCCAATCGAAATACGCAAGATAAAAGACTCTGTTTTCATCTTTATATTTTTCAAAGAACTGCTCGGCTCTCTTTAATGTTTCGTTGATACACCAAGGATAAAAGCTTTTATGACATACGATGCTATCGTGTATATGAAACGAGAACGTTACGGTTGCCGCAATGTCATGATTCTTTATCTTCTGATCTCTTAGCCACAAACCGTTGTTGCGTTGGTTTGACGGAGCGTGACTTACCAAATATAGGAATCTTTCCTTTTCAAAAATACTATTGTTCATCATAATTTCCTTCCTTCGTTGTATTGAATTGAGAATTGAGATAATCGCGCAAGAAAAACTGAATAAATTGTTCTAAGTCAGTATCCACGCTATTTTTTTCTTGAGTTTTTCGCATGAAAAAACTCCTTTCTTTTGTGGTCGGAAAGGAGCGAAAAAAGAAAATTATTGATGAAGAGACTTCACGACAACAACCACGTTTGCCTTTGATCTAATACCAAAAGCTAATCGCCCAAACGAAGATACACTTCGCCTTTCCGAGATTAAAATTTACGTGAATTATTAGGTGAGTATTTCTAAACTGTTTTAGAGTTTCCCAACCGCGTGAATTATTATTCAAGAATGATGTTTTTTAAAATACATCTTCTTCCTGCTATTTCAAGTTATTTTTTGTGTGACGCTTACTGACAAGTTTTGAAGGCTTCGCGGGCGGGGTGTCGGAAAAACCTTTATAACCCTTGTGCAGGGCTAGGAAGGGTAAGTTTCAGGTGGTCTTCACCAAAGCACGAACACAAGTCGGAAAAGCGGTTTTTATTTAAAAAAATCGGCAGGTGGAACATCTAACGCCTTCGCAATTTTCAAGAGTATTGGAACAGAGAACGATACATGGCCGTTTTCTATACGCGAAATATAACCTCTATTAAGCTCAGCCATCCCAGCAAGATCATCTTGGGATACTTTCTTTTCAGCTCTTATATTTGCAATGCGTCTGCCTATGCTCACTAAATCAGCCATAGACCCATTGTTCATTTTCGTGTACACAAATACCGTACACGATCGTGAACAAAATGGAGGTGCACATGACTTTTTCAAATCCCAACATATTCGAGTTTGCCACCAAAGAGCTGTCTCAAGATGCTTTTATTTGCTGGCTTATAGCATGGTCAAAAAATACAGAAGCTCAAATGTGTTCCGGTTCTAATAAACACATTTACAATGCTTCCCAAAAGTTCTTGGAATTATTGCTCGGGAAGGAATACGAAAGCGGAATACAAGTGGGTGATGTGCAGCAACAAAAATATCATACCGATATTATTGTAGAGTTCACAAATGGCAAATGCCTGCTCATTGAAGACAAAATCAACGCTATCGCAACGGAAGAACAGGTAAACGCTTACGCAGAATTAATTAAAAGGAACAGTTCCAACGTATCCAATCTGTGTACGCCGGTATTGCTTATAACAGGCAATCAAGATTTCCCAAAAGCCGATAACATCCACGTTGTAAGACGCAGCGATATTCTTAAATGTTTGGATGGCTTTGATGAGATTTGTGCCGACTATGATATTTTCACAGACTTTTTCAAACACATTAAAGCGAAAGAACATGCTTTTAATGCGTGGAAAGACACGCCAGTCAAAAACTGGACTGTAGATGCTATTGAAGGCTTTTACAGCGAACTTAAAAGCTCCGGCTTGGATAGCAGCTTTGGATATGTTGCCAACCCCCGTGGAGGGTTATGGGTTTTCTACTTCGGAGCGCAAAAAATAAAAACCGATATGGAAGCCTATTTTCAAATGGAAGCAACAATATACGACGACCAATGCAATCTAGCTTTATATTTACGTGCATCATCAAACGATGCGGATCAAACGAAAGAATTGGCGGAGGCCTTACGCGATAGGCTTGACGCAAGCATTTTCAAAACATGCATATCCCGCAAGGGCAAAACGATGCGTGTTGCTGAGGTTGAGTTTTCGGCATTTGATGAAGCCGGAATAATAAGTTTCAATGACGCTTTCGAACAGCTTACAAAATTAGAAAAGCTAAAACTGAAAATATAGAAATCAAAGCTATGACTTTTTCGTTCTTTTTGTTTTAGGTTTGCGTCTCTTCGGCTCATGGATCTCCAGCAAATGAAAAGACGCTGGCTTATAACTCCCGTTCGGCTGTTTTTTCGACACGAGAAGAATATCGCCCACAATGGATTTCTTGCCATGTAATTTTTGTAGATCAATAGTCGGATACACTTCCATCTTTAGACGGGCATCAGATATTTTCTTTATGACACCTGCCCACCCAGTATTATTTTTATCTAAGTCAGTTGCCCTTAAACTAATTCTAACCCTTTGATACGGTTCTGTCTTTTCAAAATCATCTTCATAGTCAAAATCTATGTCGGAGGGAAAATCATTTACAGCTTCTTTTGTAAAAGCAATTTCTTCAGTGGTTACGATTTGAGCATTTCTTTCTCTTTTCGCTGGTAACACCGCCCCTTTAGATGCTTTAGCTAAGCTTTGCAAACGTTGTCCAGTATAGACCTCCTTAACCACTTCCTCAATTTTGTCTGGTGGCATATTGATATAATCTCCAGCAACATGAATTGTTTGCTCCAGACCTTTAGAAATAGGTTCTGATTTACTGCCTTTAAATCTTGAAAAAAGATAGTCCGCTCCATAATACAACAGGACAAAAGCAGCAACGGTTATCAATGAATCAAATGATTCAGGAACCTCTTTTCCTGTAATATATTCTATTAATTCGGGAACTTCGTTCTCTAAATCTTCTTGAAACGATACAAACAGCGAAATTCCAAAAATTTCTTGTAAAGGGCTATTATGAGATGCGTTTTTGAAATGTATCTCAATATCTTTTATTTCTAATCCTGGGTATAGCTTTTCAAGCAAGGGAACAGTTAGCTTTATTAGCTGTTCGTTGGCCAATAAAGACTCTGCAATTTCAGAAACAGGTATTTTACCTTCGTTTGTATAAGTGATTTCGTGTGTAAATTTTGTTTCAGAAAAAATTTCAGTCTTGCTACTACTCATTATAGCAAGTTCCTTTCAGTAAATTTAAATCTAATAATATTGATATATTAAATATTTAATTCACAAATTTTACAAGGCTTTAGGATTACTTCATACACATCGGAGAAAATCAGAGAAGATAAACAACGGAAACCATAAACTCTTCCGCCTTGCTTTTTAGTGACGCCAGCGCCGCTCGGTCTTGGTTTTCATATTCGTAATGGCTATCCAATATTAATATAGCATCCAATCCATGCTTCCGTTTTTGATCTACAATAATATGATCCAAACATTTATTTTCCGGCTGCACAAAAAACAATGGTAAGAGCTTATCATCCGAAAATGTCTTTAAATCTGCACCACTTATGTTTTCAGTTCCAATCTTCTTTTTAAGGATCATCTTCGTCAAAGTAGAGGGAGCGTGCTGCTGGCTGATTATTAACCCACTATACCAATCCTTCTGTACCAAATTTTGCATCTTAACGTGTTCATAGAATGCGAAAACAACATCTGGTAGATCAGCCGCATGTTCATTGACTTGAATAGACTTGACCTCACCTTGTTTAAGAGCATTCATCATATCTCTGTATTTAACATGACCATCTGTTACAGACTCATAACCTGAGTTAATTACCATTTCTTTGAGCTGAGGATAGAATGCAGTATGTGTGTTCATATCTAATATTACTTTTCTTCTATAAAAAATTGTTCACGATAGTGTACTTTTTCGTTTCCCCTGTGGGTAGAGAAAACACAGAATTTTTGGCAATATTACTCGCCATCACCCTCTAAACCATAGAAATCGTCGAAACCACCAAGGGTTAGAGCATCATTAAACTCCCTTAAGCTCTCTAGAGGAGTTTTCGTAAACTTACCCGTTGGGCGCGCCATTTGCATAACAAATATATTTAACACATTGAATTAATTGTGTTTTTATTTAATCGCATCTATACCCCCCCCATAACTCATCAAAATTACGCTAATGCATTGTTACAAAACGCATTTCAGAGTTGGAAATTTCGCACGTCTTTTTTCCAACGTAAAGTTTAAAGCGCATGTCACATATGAATATTCTTTACCCCCTGCCTAAGGCTTTTTGTATGCATCTGGCCAGCAAACATCTACGGCAACGCTTTCTTTTTTCATGGTGTAAAATATTGCACTTCAAATTTGAATCCAAGGCTTGACATTTAAAGAATGATATAGGAATATATTCAGCATCAATGCCACGAGTCCGCTTTCGTGGCTTTTTCTTTTCTCATTACAATTAAGGATTATAAACGATGGTAAGCTATTTCCAGCGTCTGGGGAGTGCATTAACTGCGCCTATTGGAAACCGACAAAACTCCCGTGCCAAAGACGTTATTCAAACCCGTAGAAATTTTGCCAGTCTCGGGCTGTATAGTGGAGATACTGAATTGGGACTTCCCGATAAAAATCTGGACACGACGATCCGCACATTTCAAAAAAGCAAAGGGCTTAAAGTCGATGGCATTATGAACCCGGATGGCGAGACGGAGCGTGCCCTTAAGAAAACGGATTCCCAGATTGAGCAGGAAATTTCCGCGCTATCCAGTCAGCTCTCAGCATTGCAAGGTGATATAGAAACTTTAAGGCAATTGGTGGAAGAACCCAGGGCGCGTATTGATGAGCTTGATTCTGAAATCTCAACCTCTTTGCAACCTGCTGTCAATGAAGCATCCGGCATGGTTAAATCCTTGCAATCGGCCCTGGAAAAATGCCAAGGTGAAGAAGACGAAGGCCGAGAAAGTGAAGAACAAGAGTAAAAAACCATTATGGATATAAAAAATATCATCAGAAACGCAGCCTTCCTATTCGTGCTCTCATATTTTAGCGGTGTTATGTCAGGGACACTTCATTTCATGAGCCACAGCCATTTATTTTTGGGCGCCAATTACCTTGTCGTATTTGTTGGTTTTTGCTTTGTGGCCTATTGGACAAGGAAAGATCGTTTCAAAAACCTCATGGCCGTAGCGGCTCTATTTTGGACATTTGGTTTACCGGAACGTTATGCTTTCGGACTTTACAAAGAATGGCTCTTCAGCGGTTTGGCAATTTTTCTCTGTGCAGCAGGAAGCTGGTGGCTATCTCGTTATTTTCCAAAAGGAGATACGGAGCATCAATCGGCCCTGGAAAAATGCCAAGGTGAGAATGGAGAAGAGGAAAATGAAGAAGAGGAATAAACCTTGGGAGATAAAATTGCCATCAATTGGATTGCCATTATCTTGGCCGTTTTATTTATTCTGGCATTATACATTCTTATGATTCTGGCTTTACTGTTTGGCTTGGAAGTTTTTGTGTATGAAGATTTTGAAACCCCTGAGGAAGCCATGGACTTTATCGTGAGCAACAAAAATCGTATAGTGTTTTCAAGCTAAAGGGCTGTAAAATATTTTTCCCGAATGATTGCGGAACTTTTTTGCGGTGAATACGTTGGTGGTGTTGATTTTATACCGAATTAAACCAACAGGAGGCAGCCATGAAACAAGTGCACGATGATGAACAGATATATAAAGAGGCTGTCGGCGTCTTTCAAACGCGGGAAGAGCTGGATGAGGCAATCGCCGAATTAGAGGCTTCTGCCTTTGCCCGTCATGATATTAATGTTCTGGGGAGCAAATCAAAGCTGGAACGCCGCTTTGGTACGGCTGAACTGCCGCCCAGAGTTTTGCGGAATAACCCTGATGTTCCCAAGGATGCCGCCATACACCCGGAAGAACGGGCCATTGCCTCTGGGGCGATTGTCGGTGTTCCGGCCTATCTGGCCGGTTGCGCGGCGGGCGTTCTGGTGAATCCGGCGTCTAATCTGGTTCTGATTGGGGCCGTCTCGCTGGGGAGTGCGGTCGGCGCGGTGATTGGCGGCTGCATATTATATGGCGTGAAGGCGTATATGGATTTACGAACACAAAAGCAAATCGGGCAGGGCGGCCTGATACTGTGGGTCAAAACTTTCAAACCGGAGCAGGAAGCCAAGGCCAAAAAGATTCTGGAAACGCATGGCGCCCGTAATATCCACTTCAATGCTGCCCCCGCATAGCAAGAGCGGGCTGTAACGTAAAGTGAGGCTGTTTTTCTAATTTTCTCACATAAATATTGTGCAAAGCACAAAAAATGCTTGCAAATCATGTGAAGCCATGACTTTTATATAGGCGTGAACAAACATTCAAGCCGTAATTAAAGGGAGAGAACATGTCAAATTTTACGTTAGCTGAATATATTTGGATTGATGGAGGCGTTCCAACACGCAAAGTACGCTCAAAAGCGCGCGTTGTTAATCTGGGTGATGCACCAACAATTGAGGATTTTCCTGAATGGAGCTTTGATGGCTCCTCAACCTATCAGGCCGTGGGCAACGATTCCGATTGTCTTTTGTCGCCTGTCGCATTTGTGGACGACCCCATTCGCGGGCCGGGCAACTATCTGGTTATGTGTGAAGTGAATAACGCCGATGGTACGCCGCATGAATCCAATTCACGGGCGCAGTTGCGCGCTGTGCTGGATGCTGGTGGCGAGGAGCTGAAAACATGGCTTGGTTTTGAGCAGGAATATACTTTGTTTAAAAACCGGACGCCGCTTGGTTGGCCTGAGCAAGGCTTCCCGGGGCCACAAGGTCCGTATTATTGCGGCGTGGGATCGGATGAGGTGTTTGGCCGTGAAATCTGTGAAGCGCATGCTGAGTTGTGCCTGCAAACTGAATTAATGTTCTACGGTGTTAACGCAGAGGTTATGCCTGGTCAGTGGGAATTTCAGATTGGGTATCGCGGTGATGAAAACGAACCGGCCGATGCGTTGAAAATTTGTGACCATATGTGGATTGCCCGTTGGTTACTATATAGAGTGGCCGAAGAGTTTGGCGTAACCGTGACCATTGATAACAAGCCCATCAAAGGGGATTGGAATGGTGCCGGTATGCACACAAACGTGTCCACCATTGATACACGTGACAAAACAAAAGGGCGTCAGGCCATTAAAGATGCCTGTGAAGCATTGTCAGCCAAACATGCCGAGCATATTCTGGTTTACGGCGCCGGTTTGGCCGATCGTTTGACCGGTCTGCATGAAACCTGCGATATTGATACCTTTAAATACGGGACGGCCGATCGTGGGTGCTCTATCCGCATTCCTCAGCCGGTGGAATTAAAAGGGTATGGTTACTTTGAAGACCGCCGTCCGGGTGCGAACGCAGACCCGTATCTGGTGGCCGCGCGCATTATTACCACTATATCTGATGTTGTGGATGAAAGCGTTTTGAAGTTCAATCAGTGGCCCCGCAAGGATGCCAAATTCGCCATTGCCGCTGAATAGTTGCATTTAATTTTAGATCATAAACCGCTCCGCTTAGTCGGGGCGGTTTTTTTATGGGCGGTGTGGGGCGGCTAAGGCTTGAATATGAATAAAATGCGTCTATATTTATTATGTAAATCTAATATAATCAATTTCTTAACTTTTATTGTTCAGAATAAAGTATTAGTGACCTAATCACATGTAATGTACCATTATCAAAATAATAAAAATCAGAGCAAATAGAGCAAATAAAAATGCAGGACGAAGATTTTAAAAATAAAGAGGGCGCTGGCCAGGGTGAGGGTGACGCGCCGTCAGAAAAATCGCCAAAGGCGCCGCGGCCATCGTCTGACCCGATGCATACGGCCTCACGCAGTGATGATCTGGATCATTTTCAGGATTTTACGCTGATGGATGATGTGCCTGAGAATAAGGGCGATGACCTGTATAACCCCAACGCGAAAATCAAAAAATCCGAGGGCTTTGCAAAACCGTCCAGTCAGGATGAAGACTGGAGCAACGTTAGCGTTGGCGGTATGGACCTGAATAAAAGTTCGAAAGAACAAGGCGGCAATGAACCGCCTCATGCCGATAATTTGGCCGCTTTGCAGGGCGCTCAGGGCGCGCCGGAAAATAATGATGAATTTCTGGAGGGCGACCTGATCATTGAAGATGATGCCACGGAAGGCGAGGGTGGGGGCGAGAGCCCCGCGCATCAGGATGACGCCGCGCCACAAGATAAAGCCGAAGCATCGGCCACGACGCCTGAGCCCGTTCCGGCGGCCCCGGCTAAACCGCAAAATGAAAGCGCTGCTGGGCAGGGCGGCACGAATTTACCGGCCCGCGCCCATACCCGCGCGCAAGGCCCGGGCGCTGACACTTCGCAAGGGGCAATTGCAAGACGCCATAGCGAGATTAAGATCAAGGCAGAGGAAGCCCGCGCGGAAAATGAAGGCAGTGACAGAAAAAATCGTTTGGGTGACCGGCTTGTTGATATGGGCATTATTACCGCCGACCAGCTGAATGTGGCCTTGCAGGAGAAAAAAATCACCGGAAAAATGATCGGTGAGGTTCTGGTTGATCTGGGATTTTTGGACGAAGAAACGCTGACAGCCGTTCTGGCGGAAAGCTCGGGATTTGAGGTTTTTGATCCTAAAAACACCATTGTGGACGGTGATGCGCTTGCGCTGCTGGAGAAAAATGTGGCGATGAAGCATAATGTGCTTCCATTCTCGATGAATGATGAATATGTATTTATTGCGATGTCAGACCCTTATGATGTTGTGGCAATGGACACGTTGCGCCAGTTTATGCCGAAAGGGCTTCAAATTCGACCGGTTGTCACTACGGCCACGGTTATCAGCAATGCAATTGATGCGGCCTATGGTTACGCCAGTAATATTAAAGACATTTTAAAAGAGCTGGAAGAAGGGAAGCACCAGGATGTTGCCAGCCTGAATGAGAATGAGGCCTTTTCCCACCCGATTGTTCGCTTGGTGAACGCGCTTGTTATTGATGCCGTTAAATTGGGCGTGTCGGACTTGCACTTTGAGCCGGAGGAAAACTTTGTTCGCTTGCGCTATCGTCTTGACGGCGTTTTGTTCACCGCGCAGATATTACACAGACAGCATTGGAATGGTATTTCCCAGCGCATTAAATTGCTGTCGAATATGAACATCGCGGATAAATTAAGCCCGCAGGATGGGCGTTTTGGCCTGAATGCAGGCGGAAAAGATGTCGATTTCCGCGTATCATCCTTGCCCACAGTTCATGGGGAGAACATTGTTTTACGGGTTCTGGATAAGAGCTCAAGCATTATGCCGATGGAGAAGTTGGGCTTTAGTGCTGAAAACATGAAGAAGATAAAGACGTCGCAGAGCAAACCGGAGGGGATTATTATTGTGACGGGGCCCACTGGTTCGGGTAAGTCGACCTCGCTTTATTCCATGTTGAATGAGATTAATCACGTCGAAATTAATATTCAAACTCTGGAAGATCCGGTCGAATATTCATTGCCGATGATCCGTCAAACCCATGTGCGCGAGGGGATATTGGATTTTGCAGACGGTATTAAGGCGTTGCTGCGTCAGGACCCGGATATTATCTTTATTGGTGAAATTCGGGATAAGACAACGGCTGAAATGGCCCTTAAGGCCGCCATGACCGGTCACCAGGTTTATACAACGCTTCATACGAATGATTCCTTTGGGGCAATTCCCCGTCTTTTGGATTTGGGCTTGAAACCGGGAATGATTGCAGGGGCGATTATCGCGGTCTTCGCGCAGCGTTTGACGCGCCGTTTATGCGAACACTGTAAGGAAGAATATAAGCCTTCCCCTGAGGAGTGCCGCATTTTGTCTGTCAATTCCAGCAATCCACCCACATTATACCGCGCGCGCGAGGGCGGATGTGACCTGTGTGCCGGGCAGGGGTATAAAGGCCGCGTCGCCGTGGCGGAAGTTTTGACTTTCGATGAGGAAATGGATGAGTTGCTCGCCCGGGGGGAGTCAAAAGCGGAGTTAAAAATCATGGCCGAGAAAAAAGGCTTCAAAAATATGAAGGATGATGGCATTCTGAAGGTGCTAGATGGTGTAACTGATCTACAGGCTCTGTCCAGGGTCGTTGATATAAATAAATGATTTTAAGTATTTAGGGGCTTAGTTATAGAACGCTATAAATACAGAGCGCTGAACGCAAAGGGGCGTCCTATTCGCGGTTTGATCTCCGCGAGTGGCGAGGTCGATTTGTATAATCAGCTACAGAGCGCAGGGCTTGAGCTTGTTGATTGTTCTGTTATTTCGCAAAAGACCTTGAGCGGAAAACTGTTCCGCGTCAAAAAGATCAAGATTCGCGATCTGATTCAGTTTTTTATTCATATGGAACAAATGCAAAGCGCAGGGGTGCCGTTATTGGACGCGCTGGCAGATATTCGCGATACCACAGAAAATGACAGGATGCGTGATATTATGTCCGAGGTTCACCGTGACGTATCGGATGGGGCGGCCTTATCCGAATCGATGGCAAAGCATCCCAAGGTTTTTGGTAATATTTATATCTCTTTAATTAAAGCAGGCGAGGAAACCGGGGATTTGACCGCCTCGTACCTGCAATTGGAGAAATATTTGAAATGGGTTGATGATATGCAATCCAAAATTCGTAAAGCCACGCGTTATCCGATGATTGTCTCGGGCGTGGTTCTGGTTACGATTGCGGTTATGATGGGGGTTGTCGTGCCGCAGATTGTAGGCTTCCTTGCGAATTTGGATAAGGAATTGCCGATCCAGACCGTAGCCTTGATAAAAACATCAGATTTCTTTTCTCAACCACTGTTTCACCTTTTGGGATTGCCGGTTCCCGGCGGGGTGATCGTGGTTTTGATACCGATATTGCTGCTGTCTGCGTTGAAGGCGCTTAAGAAAATGTCGGATGAATGGGCGTACCGTATTGATTTAATGATGCTCAGCATGCCTGTGGCTGGCGGGTTGATCCGAAAAATTACAATTGCACGCTATGCGCAAACATTTGCAGCCCTGTTTGCCAGCGGCATTGATGTCGTGAGCAGTTTGAAGTCGGCCCGTAATACCGTGAGCAATCGCGCGATGATTGAGGCGCTGGAGGCGGTTGAGGGCTATGTTCAGTCCGGCAGCCCGTTATCCGAAGCCTTTAATAACAGTGGGGAATTTCCTTCTTTGGTGGTTCGTATGCTGAAAGTCGGGGAGGAATCGGGTAAGCTGACGCCGGTATTGGAGCAGGTTTCTGATTTTTATACCCGTGATGTTGATGAGGCCGTCCAGGGGTTGATTTCAGGTATCGAACCAGCTTTGACGGGTGTGATGGGGATTATGATCCTTTGGATTGCCGCTGGGGTATTCGGCCCGATCTATGATATGATTGGCGATGCTGAGTTTTAATAAGTGATATGAGAAGATGATATGTTAGGGTCTGCAAAAACAATATTGATGATAGGGGATGAAGCCTTATCCATATACTCCTCCGGGTTTAAGGGGCTGGAGCTGGTTGAAACTGTGCCCTGGAATGCAGAAAACTTTGAAGAGAACGCTGCGAAAATTATTGCAAAAGATTGTTCGGGGCGCCCCGTAACTGTTTTGAATGATATGGTTGAACAGCATTACCGCAAGGAGCGCGTTCCCAAGGTTAACGCCATGGACCGTAAAAATGTGGTCAAGCGCAAGCTGAATGTGGCCTTCCCGAATTACCCTGTACGGGCCGCTTTTCCCCTCAAGGAGAAGATACCCAAAACAGATAAGGCGCCGGCCGCCAATGTCTATATATTTGCCGCTGCTCCGCAATCTGAACAGTATATAAAAACGATGGAGGCCGCAAAGCGCTCTCTCGCGCCGATATCAGGTTATGCCCTTTTGCCCGTTGAGGCGGCCAATATGGTTAAGGTTCTCTCTGGCAAATTAACGCCGCGCAGCCGCCCCAAGTCGAAATGGGCCGTGTTCATCGGCCAGCATATTAATGGCGGTTTACGTCAGGTGGTCATCAAGGACGGGGAATTGGCGCTAACCCGAATGACGCCAGTTGTTGATTCTGATGCAGACCCCGATTTATGGGCGCATGAAGTGCATCAAGAATTTCAGGCGACCCTCAGCTATATGGCGCGCTTTGGTTTCGTCGCCGATGATGGTCTGGATATTATCGCGGTGTCGAACCCCGCCGCAGGGGATATCCTTGGCGGTATTATTGATGTCACGGCGCATGTGTATACAATGACGGCGTCCGAGGTGGCTAAAAAGCTCGGGCTTTCAATCTCATCATATGCCGATCAGCGATACGCCGATATTCTTCATGCCGCGTGGAGCGCTAAAAAGCCGAAGTTGCAACTGCCAATGCAGGCAAAAGAACTGGATTCCATATCCAAGCCGCGTCAGGTTGCCACATTGCTGTCAATCGGGTTGATAGGCGGTTTTGCCTACTTGGCCTATGAATCGTTCACGACCTTTGACACATTAATGCAAACAAATGAAAGCATTTCGGATGCCCGCAACCGTACGGCCCGCCTGAATAAAGAGTATCAGATCGAGGTTGAGAAGAAAGAGGCGCTGGGCTTTGATGTGCGTATGGTGCAAAGTTCAATTGCCGTTCAAGACAGGCTGGACGCTGATAATATTGATGTGTTGAATGTTTTAAAAGGGATCGGTCAGGGGCTGGGGCGTGATTTGCGCCTTGATACAGTTGATGTTCGGCGTTTGACACGCCAGGACACCAATGCTGCCGCGCGGTTTTTGCGTGGGGACTTTTCGAACAATCCGAATGCGGATAAGCAGGTCTATGTTGTTAGAATTCAGCTGACATTCCCAAGTACAACCGATATTGACCGCGGCAACCAAGAGATAGAGGCTTTAAAGAACCGTATTCAAAAGCAGCTGCCTAACCACAGTGTCGAGGTGGAGAAATATCTAAAAGATACCGAATATGTTGATGAGCTGGTGATGGGTGAAGATGGACAAACCAAACAAGATGTCGCTCAGGACTTCATCATTTCGTTGGTGATACAGGGGGCAAATTCATGATCAGAGTTTTAGGGTATAAACGCATCGCGATTTTGATGTTTCTTGTGGCCGTGAATGTTATATTTGCAGCTTTGCTGTATCTCTATCTGGTGCCGGAATTAAAATCAACTGAACGTGATATGCGCAAGGCAAAGGCCGCTGAATCGGCAGTCCGCAATGATATCGCCAATATTCAGACCGAGTTTTCCCAACTGGAAATGCAGCAGGAACGCTTTGAAGGGCTGAAGGCCGATGGTTTCTTTTCCAATCAAAGCCGGCGTGATGCCCAGGCCGTGTTCACCGCAGCCAAAGCCTATAGCGGCGTGACCGAGGCCGTCGTTAGCGTGAAATCCGGTGTGGTGGTGGAAGATCAGGATGCCGCCAAGGCCGAGCAGGTTTTACTGGAAAGCCCTGTTAGTATTGAATTTACGGGCGTAGATGATGCAGATATTTTCGAATATATTAACTATCTGGAACAGGTTTTCCCGGGCTATCTTTCCGTTGAGAAAATGTCGTTAAGCCGCAACGCAAATATTAGCGATACCATGCTGAGGGCGATTGCGGCCGGGCGTAATCCACCGTTGGTGAGTGGCAGCATCTCAATGGTCTGGCGTACCATGGTTTCCCGCGATGATTATTTGAATGCTCCGGCAGACCAAGAGGGAGCGTTAAGATGAAAAAGATGAAAATAATCCGCATGGTTAGCCGTTTGTTAAGTGGGGCGCTTTTGCTCAGTGTTGTTCCGGCCTTATCCCTCATGGCCCAGGATCAGGGGAATGCTGCAACGGAAAGCGGTGCAGGCGCTGCGGCGTCTCCTGCAGCGGTGCAGGTGCAAACTAATCAGGCCGGCGCGGCAGATACGCCAGATATTACGCCTGTGTCCATTCCGTCTTTGTTGTTCAATTATTGGGAACAAACAGCCCTGATAGAGGCCAAAAAAAGTGCAAAGTCCGATGGGGTGAAAAGTATTCCAACGGATCAGGATATTTTAAATGCCATGGATGACCCGCTGGATCAGGATAGGCCCAAACCGCCGCCGGAAGAACGTGAAATTTCCCTTAGCGGTATTGCCTATACATCACAAAATGACTGGACGATATGGCTGAATAACGAACGTGTAACACCTGATGCTGTTCCCAAGGAAATCATTGATTTGAAGGTGTATAAACATTACATCGACATGAAATGGCAAGATGAATATACGCGGCGTCTGTATCCCATTCGTTTGCGCCCGCATCAGCGGTTCAACCTCGATAGCCGTATGTTTTTGCCGGGATAATTTCATGACAAACGATAGCGGTATTTCCTCTGTTTTGCATATACAAAACGTTTCTGCCGGATATGATCAGAAAACTATTTTGAATTCAGTTGATCTGGATATTCGCAAAGGCGAATTTTTTGGCCTTATTGGATTAAACGGTGCGGGCAAGACAACCCTGATTAAGACTATTCTTGGCCTGCGCAGCCCCCAGGCGGGTGAAATTAAGGTTTTCGGGCAGAATAATGCGAGTATGGATGCAAAACGGCACATGGCTTATTTGCCGGAGCGATTTGATCCGCCGTGGTTTCTGACGGGCTTTGAGTTTTTGAAGTTTTCTTTGCGTATGTATCGTCAACATTATAACGAAGCACAAATAATTGAGGCGGCCGAAAAGCTGGCGCTGGATAAAGCGGCGCTTGGTATGCGCGTACAAAGCTACTCAAAAGGAATGCGGCAAAAGCTAGGTCTTTTGGGGACAGTATTAACAGGATGCGACTTTTTAATGCTGGATGAACCGATGAGCGGGCTTGACCCACTGGCAAGGACGCTGGTTAAAGATATGCTGAACGATGCCAAGAATAAGAACCATACAATATTCTTAAGCTCTCATATCCTGGCCGATCTGGATGAAATATGTGATCGCATTGCTATACTATATGAAGGCACAATCAGATATGTCGGCACACCGGCCGAACTAAAATCCAGGACGTCCAGTGAGAATTTGGAACGTTCTTTTCTTGAGTATATTGAGAATAGGGAATATGCGTGATACCATGATAGCCAAGTTAACCCGTTTACGCTGCTTGCCGCGAAACACTCTTTCGAAAAATCAGGATCTGCCTACGATGTGGAATGCACCAAATAAAGCCCCAACCTTGTCTTCTAAGCTGCTTTGCGGAGCCGCGTTTATGGGGCTCATGATCTTTAGCGGGGGGCATTATGCTGCTGCGCAGGACCAGATGGGAATTCCGGCGGGGGATGCCATTGGTCAAATTGATGCGGAGTTATTGCAAGGCGCCGGCGATAACGAACCGGCCGAACCGGAGATGCAGAATTTGTTGCCGGAAGAAACACCGCCGCTTGTGCCGAATAACACAGATTTATCGGCCCCTGCAGATACAGCGTCTTCTGCCCCGGCGGCCAATGCTGGCGGCATTGACGATGATGATGTGTTTTATGATGCCGAGGCTCTGGTGCCGGAAGGGGAGCTTGGCAAGAAATCTCACCGCGCCCTTGACCCGGTGACGGAACCTGCGTCACGCATGATAATTGTGCGTAAGAACGCGGCCGGTGATACACGGCACGCGCGCCTGGTATCGGCTGAGAGGGCTTTAAAATTGGGCCGCGATAGCTCCGCGCTCGAGATTTATAATGAGCTATATAAAAAGAACAAACGCAATAAGCAGGTTCTTATGGGGCGCGCCATTGCCCTGCAGAAGTTAGGTTTGATTGAAGAAGCCATTCTGGCCTATGAGGAGTTGCTAGAGGTGCAACCAGGCAATATCGAGGCGCGTGCCAATATGCTGGGCTTGATGGCAACCCGCTATCCTGCCGTTGCTGTGCGCCAATTAAAGGATTTAAGAGCCAATAATCCGGATAATGTCGCTTTGGTGGCCCAGCTGGGTATCGCGGAGGCGCAAATGGGGAATCTGGATTCTGCTATGCGCTATATGGGCGTTGCGGCCAGTATGGAGCCGAATAATGCCAGCCATTATTACAATCTTGCCATTATTGCCGATCAGTCTGGCGCCAAAAAAGATGCAGTTCGTTATTATGAGCAGGCCCTGGAAGTTGATTCCATTTATGGCGGTAACCGGACAGTTCCCCGTGAAGCAATTTATACGCGTCTGGCTAAATTGCGCTGAGCGCCATGATGGCCATTCCGGGTGAGCTGGTTTTTCTAGAATATCTTGCTGTCATATTTATGGGGGTTGTTTTTGGCAGCTTTGCCAGCGCCCTAATTTATCGCATTCCCCGTGATCTACCGTGGTTTTATTACAAAAAAGGGGGGCAAACGCAGGCCTGCCGTTCGGCATGTCCGCATTGTAATCATACCCTAGCCGTCAGGGATTTAATTCCGGTTCTATCCTGGGCGATGCTACGCGGCAAATGCCGTCATTGTCACGCAAAAATATCAATAATGTATCCCTTGGCAGAATTGACATGTGTTGCCGGGTTTTTGGCCGTTTATAGCGGCTTTGGTTTGGCTTGGCCATTTTTGGCGCTATACCTTTTGGTCCCTGTTTTGGTTGCTCTGATTTTTATTGATGCCGAACATTATATTTTGCCGGATGAACTGGTGATGGGTGTTGGCTTGCTTGGCCTGCTCCATTGGGGGCTTTACTGGATGATGTCATTTGTAAATGCCGGGCATGTTTTTGATTTTGTTGTGATTGGCGGGGCAGGCTTTGGCCTGTTTGCCTGGATTTTGGGTATTGTTGTTGGCAAAGTTCTAAAAAAAGAGGTGCTTGGCTTTGGGGATGTAAAATTATTTGCGGCGATTGGCATGTGGCTTGGCCTTGCCAAGCTCAGCTATTTTGCAATTTTGTCGGGAGCATTGGGCATAGTATTTGGACTTGCGTGGCGGTTGGCCGGAAAAGGGGCCGCTTTTCCATTCGGTCCGGCCCTAATTTTGGCCTTTTTTGTACTTTTATTCATATGAGTGTTCTCATCGCGGCAGAAAAGCTGTAAAATTATCACCAGAGTTTACATTCCGTTTATACTTTTACGATATAACTAATACTTGAACTGACACCCGGGGGACTATCTTGGATCTTACGCAACTTTTAGCATTCACAATGCAAAACGAAGCATCGGACTTGCACCTAAGCGCGGGCAGCCCGCCTATCATTCGCACAAACGGTGTTTTAAAAAAGGTTAAATCCGATCCGCTGTCCAGTGATGATATCCGCACCATGCTGTATTCGGTGATGACAGAGGACCAGCGCGCTGATTTCGAAAAGAATATGGAGCTGGACTTTGCCATTGCGCTGGGTGAAAAAGCGCGTTTTCGTGTGAATGGCTTTACCTCGCGTCTAGGAAGTTGTGCTGTATTTCGTACCATTCCAACCGAAATTCCATCAATGGATGATTTGGGCTTGCCGCCGGTCATGAAACGTTTTGCCGATCTGGAACGCGGCATTATTCTTGTGACAGGGCCAACCGGTTCCGGTAAATCGACAACGCTGGCCTCTATGGTTAATCATATTAACCAGCACCATGCGAAGCATATTTTGACCATTGAAGACCCGGTTGAATTTTTTCATACTTCACAGCGCAGTTTGGTAAATCACCGTGAAGTCGGCACGGATACCAATTCCTTTGCCAGGGCTTTGAAAAGTGCATTGCGTGAAGACCCTGATGTTATTCTGGTGGGGGAGATGCGTGATTACGAAACCATATCATTGGCGTTGACTGCTGCGGAAACCGGACACCTGGTTTTTGGTACATTGCACTCTAACTCTGCGCCGAAAACCATTGACCGTATTATTGATGTGTTCCCCACGGGGGACAAAGAAATGATCCGTGCGATGCTGGCCAGTTCATTACAAGGGGTTGTGGCGCAAACGCTTCTTAAAAAAGAAGGCGGAGGGCGCGTCGGTGCGTTTGAAATTCTTGTCGGAACCAATGCGGTGCGGAATTTGATCCGTGAAAATCAAGTGCCGCAGCTATTCTCCATGATGCAAACCGGATCCCGCTACGGCATGATCACAATGGAAGATACGATTAAAGATCTATATGAAGCCGATATCGTTAGCAAAGACGAAGCGCGCAGGGCGATGCTGAAGGCTTCCGATCAGGAAGATGAACAGGATGAAGGCTATGCCGCCGCGTCTCTAGGGGGCGGTAAAATCGGGGAAGATGTTGGCATTTCAGCACCGTCCTCGTCGCCTTCGGTTGGCGGAGCCAAGAAAACATCCGGCGGCGCCGGACAAGATGGCGGGGATTATTCATTTTGAACGCACCACTAATTTTTCAATATCTGAGTTCTATGAAAGATCACAATGCCAGTGATCTATACCTGACTGTCGGTTTTCCACCAAGTCTGCGCGGAGATAATGGCCTTGTTAAGCTGGGTGAAGATGTTTTAAGCCCGGACGATATTCAAGAAATATTAAACTCAATGCTGACAGGGCGCCAAAAGCGCGAATATGAAGCGACAATGGAGCTGAACACAGCCCTGGATATGGGCGCGCATGGAAGGTTTCGTGTTAATGTCTTGCGTCAGAGGCAGTTTCCGGCTCTTGTTATACGCCGTATTATTACAACAATCCCTAGCTTTGGTGATTTGCGTTTACCGCAGATTATGGAGAAATTGTCCCTGGAAAAACGCGGGCTCGTGCTTCTGACCGGTATGACTGGATCGGGTAAGTCCACGACATTGGCCGCCATGGTGGATTACCGTAATACAAATGAATCCGGGCATATTATTACCATTGAAGACCCGATTGAATATTTTCATGAACACAAGCAATGTGTTGTTACCCAGCGGGAAGTTGGCGTCGACACGGATTCTTTTCAGATTGCGATGAAAAACTCATTGCGTCAGCGCCCTGATGTTATTCTGGTGGGGGAGATCCGGGACCGTGAGGTGATGGAACAGGCCTTAACCGTCTCTGAAACAGGGCATTTATGCTTATCAACCATACATACAAATAATTCCTATCAGGCCATTGAACGGATCGTAAACTTGTTTCCTGAAGATTATCACAATCAGGTGCGATTGAATTTATCGACCAATCTAAAAGCCATTATCTCTCAACGTCTTTTGCCCTCTATCAAGGGGGGGCTGGTTCCGGCTATCGAGGTCATGATTAATCAGGGGTTGGTGCGGGAATTGATCCTGAAGGGCGAGATCAGCAAGATACGCGATGTAATGGAACAGAATAATACGCTGGGTATGTGCACGTTCGATCAGTCCTTACTGCAACTCTACCGGGACGGACTTATTTCCGAAGATATGGTCATTAGCAATTCGGACAAACCATCTGATATGAAAATCAAGGTCCAGCAGGCCAAATTGTCTGGTGATATCGGTAGCGGGGATAGTGATACCTTGTCTTCGCTGGATACATCGCGCCTGTCGTTCAGTGAGTAGTTTTCTCTGTTTATAGCGCTTAATAGTCTATTGCATGCATGGATTCGCTATGGTCTAATGGAAACAGTAAATCAATAATACCTATCCAACTTCCTCCGGGGACAATTAAGAATGATCAATCTATCTCTTTTTCAAGATACTTTTCCTATGAATATACGAAAGGCCGCACTCTGCAGTTTGGCATTGGTGTCGCTTGGCGCTTGTGATCTTGCTACCAATACGCTAAAGACTGACCGTGCCGGAGGGATGGAAATTCAAGATTACCGCGATGCGCTTGCGCCGCGTGATCCCGAAATAAACGAATCAAGCCGCGCCGGGGATTCTATACCGGCTTTCCAGCCTTACGTATCCGAAGAAATTGGGCAGGCAAAACCGTCACCATTGGTGTCTCTATCTGTGAATCAGAATGTACCATTGCGTGATGTGCTGTATGAACTGGCGGAGCAGGCGGATTATGATTTGGAGTTAGATCCGAATATTCGCGGTGCCATTATTTTTACCGCGCGTGAACGTCCGTTTGATCAGGTGATAGAACGGATCGCCGATATGGCTGGTTTGCGCTATAAATTTGATGATGAGGTTTTGCGCATTGAGGTCGATACCCCATACAACAAAACATATAAAATTGATTACCTGAATTATGTTCGTTCCAATACCGGATCTGTGCGGAATAACATTGCTGTTGTTTCCGGGGATGGGGCTGATACCGGATCAACGTTTGAGGCCGCCACAACAAGTGAGGCTGATTTCTGGGGGGAACTGGAGGCCAATGTGGGCCAGATTCTAGGCAATGCGGCTAACCGCTCATTGCGCACGACCAATGATCCGCGCATTACATCGGCTCAACGGAACCCTGAGGTCGTTCCGGTTTCTTCCGGTCAGGATGGTCAGGTGAATGTTTCGCCGCCGGATGTGGAGCTGAATGTTGGTTCTTTGCCGATTGATGATGGCTTGTCTGCCGGAAATGGGGCTGGCGGCGCCGCTGCTGAAAGTGAATTTTCATTCGCCGTGAACAAACAGGCCGGTTTGATTACCGTTCACGCCAATGAAAAGGCCCACAAAGAATTGCACGAATATCTGAATGACGTCCGTAGGTCTGTGACGTCACAAGTTTTAATCGAAGCCAAAATCCTTGAGGTTGGTCTGGATGATCAATTCTCGGCCGGTATTGACTGGAATGTGATTGGCGCGCTGGGCGGTGAAGGATATTTGCGCTTTACCGGCCCGATCAATCAGGGCACTGGCACGCTTTTGAATCCACAAAGCATTGTTTCCAATCGTCCGAATCTTGATATTTCCACTTCATCGTCCGCAACGAACAGTAACTTCCTGGCGGCGATTTTGGGGAATGATATTGAGGCCATCTTACAGGCCATACAGGGCTTTGGAACGGTTAAAGCGCTGGCGAGCCCGCGTTTGACGGTGCTGAATAATCAGTCGGCGGTTATGAACGTGGCAACCAATCAGGTGTTCTTTGAGATTGATATCGATCGTACACAAGGAATCAATGAGCAGGGTGATACCATTGAAATTGATTCTGAAATTCGTAACGTGCCGGAAGGGGTGCTTGTAAACGTCATACCATCTATTAATCTGGATGAGGGAACCGTTTCATTGGCGTTGCGTCCGACGATTACGCGTATTGTCAATCAGGAACAAGACCCGGCCGTGTCATTCATTTCGGCCGATATTGTATCGTTAATTCCTGAATTAAATGTTCAAGAGATTGATTCTGTGATTAAGGTTAACTCTGGTCAGGCAATTGTTCTTGGCGGGTTGTTACAGGACCGCGTTCAATCAACAACCGAATCGGTGCCTGTCGTTGGTGAATTGCCGGTTGTTGGGAACCTGTTCAAAAAACGCGGTGACGCTATTCAGAAAACTGAATTGGTTATCTTGTTAAAGGCCACCATTATCGAAGGCGGGAACAATGTCCATAACAGTGACAAAGACCTGTACCGCAAATTTTCAGGGGACCGCAGACCTTTTGAACTGTAAAATATGAACATGTACTTAGCATGATGGGATATCAGTTAGTTCTATATGTATTGTGGGGAGCAATTCGTGATCGATTGCTCCTCACCGTTGTTATGGCGATGGCGGTTGTCTCGGCAATTTCCATGTTTATGGGCAGTGCGGCGGTCGTTGAGCAGGCGGCCTTTACGCAAGTTTTTCTGGCCTCTGGTTTGCGTATAGTCGGGGTTCTTGGCCTTGTTCTTTTTATTGTCTTTTTTATTCGGCGATCGTTTGATACCAAGGATGTTGAATTTATGCTGGCCCGCCCGATCGGCCGCATTCAGTATCTGATGTCATATTCTCTCGCATTTTCGTTGATTGCTATCTTTTTGGGCGCGGTTTGCGGCCTGCTTGTCTATGGTTTTGCCATTCAATCGGCGGGTATGGGTTTGGTATTATGGACGTTAACAATTATGGCCGAATATATTGTCATTGCGAATATGGCGCTGTTTATTGCCATGGTCTTATCCAGCGCCTCGGCATCGGCCATGGTTTGTTTTGGCTTTTATCTGCTCTGCCGGATGAGCGGCCAATTCCTTGGTATTACCGACAGCTTCTCTAATGTTAACGCCTTATCCCCCTATTTAAACGCGTTGTTTCAGGTTATATCTGTATTTCTGCCGCGCCTTGATCTGGCGGGGCAGACATCCTGGCTGGTTTATGGTGTTGAATCCCCGGCGCAGGTGGCCTTTATCATTGCGCAGTCGATTATATTCAGTATTTTCCTGCTCAGCGCGTCTCTCATTGATTTAATCCGGCGACAATTCTAGGCGGGACAGTGACCTATCATCATGTGAAAATTTTATTTGGTGTCTGTCTTATCCTGAATCTGCTGTTCTGGATGCTTTTTCGGCATACACAGGCAGAATGGGCGAATGTGCCCCCCGTCCCGTCAGATAAAGTGGCGAGCGCCTTTGGGCTGGGGGATGAGCAATTTGCCTATCGTAATATTGCGCTTATGCTTCAAAATCTAGGCGATAGCGGGGGGCGTTCAACACCGTTGCATGACTATGATTATGATGCCCTTAGTGACTGGTTTTTATTAGAGAGCCGTTTGGACAGCCGGTCAAATATGGTTCCATATCTGGCGGCTTATTATTTTAGCGCAGTGCAAAACCCTGATATGTTGCCGCCCCTCATTCGGTATTTGGAAACAATAGGGGCGGGCGGCGTTGATCATAAATGGCGCTGGCTTGCGCAGGCCGTATTTCTTGCGCATTACCGGTTGCAAGACCCGGAATGGGCGCTTGAATTATCTGGTAAGCTGAGCGCGTTGCAGCTAAAGGGGGTTGATCTTCCTGTCTGGGCCAAAAATATGAATGTGATGCTGATGAATGCCAGCGGTGAAAAAGAGGCCGCCCTGGAGATTATGCTGCAAACACTGGAGACTGAACAGGCGAATATGGACCCCCAGGAAATGCTGTTTTTGATTGATTATATTTGTTTTCAAATTCTGGATCCGGCGCAGGCCAGCTTGAATCCATTATGCAAGCAACTGGAAAATCAATAAGATCAAATCATGGATACGATACAGTTTAGCATTCCAGAGATTTTTTCGTTTATCGGGGTGGTGCAATGTATCTATATTCTTGTTTATATGGCCTTCCGCGCCGATAAGTTAAAAAACGCAGGCATTCCTTTTTTATATTTTATTGTGCTGGGCGCCGCCTTCTTTCTTGACTTTGCTCAGCGTTTTTTGGAAGACGGCTCTGATTACTATGACTTATATGGCTTGATGTTATGGTTTGCGGGGCCGCCGCTCAGCGTCTTGGTGGTCCTGCAAATTGCGCAAAAAAACCAAGGGGGAATCGGCTGGTATTATGCCGTTCTTGCCTTCCCGTTTTTTGCATTGTTCGGGGCCTACGCTTTGGCGCATGTAACCGCGGCATGCGTTGATACCGATATTGCGTTCTGCGCAGATTTTCGTCTGTGGCTCATCTTGACCAATATGATTGCAGGGGGCATGAGCCTGTTGTTTCTGTGGATCAAGAAAGATATGTTCAGGCAGGCGCGCCGCGAAAAATTCGGTCAGGAGCGTTACTGGCTAATCCTGACGATTCTCATCAATAACATTTTCTTCCTGATGCTGATGCTGGCGCATTTTAATACCGATTTGCCGGAGGAGGCGATTTCCCGAATCCGAACATTGTTGGGGCTTGTGTTTATTTATCTTGTGACGACCAGTTTGTTTCGCGTTTATCCGCAAACGTTATGGAAGGACGGGGCCGGGCCGCATGAAAGCGCCCTGAGTGATGAGGATTTACGCCTGGCTGAGCGTGTTAAGGGGCTGTTGGAATACGAAAAAATCTATCACGAACCGGGATATGGGCGCAGTGAGTTATCAAGGGAGCTGGGGGTATCGGAATTTCAAATATCAAACGTGATTAATGCCTATTTCGGTAAATCATTACCACAATTGATTAATGAATACCGCGTGGCGGACGCTAAAAATCTATTGCGAGATACATCGGCCTCCATAAAAGTGATCGCCGAGGAGACAGGATTTAATTCCATTGCCACCTTTAACCGTGTTTTTCGTGAAATTGCCGGTGAGACCCCGTCCGCATATCGTAAAAATATGGTTAAAAAATAAGGCTGCGCCCCCCTTAACCTTATCAATTTGTTGTTTTGAGCATTTGTTTTGCCCGCATCGGCCCCCAAGCTGTTTTTTGTTAAGATTCTGTTTAGGTTTTTAGTGCGATAGTAAGGAGTATGGCTTGCTTATTAGGTCATGCTAATGAAAAAAAGTGTGAATATGCAGGGGTATATTTTGTACCGGGATGAATGTATACTTGTACTTCATTTGATTCAAAAAACTTGTAGAGGAGAAATCTTAATGAAAAAACTAAACCTAAAGAACCGCAAAGGCCAAAAGGGTTTTACCCTTGTTGAACTTGCGGTTGTGATGATCATTGTCGGTCTTTTGATCGGCGGTATCCTGAAAGGTCAGGAATTGATCACAAATGCCCAGGTGGCGTCAACGATTACGCAGGCACAAGGTCTGGATGCGGCTGTTTCTACTTTCCGTGATTCTTACCGCGCCTTGCCGGGTGATATGGCCAATCCTGGCGTTCGTCTGCCAAACTGTAACGCCGCGCCATGTAATATTGCGAATGCTGCGCCCGATGGCCGCATTGCAACGGCACCTGATGCCGTTGTTGCCGCCGGTTCTGAGGCACAAAGATTCTTCGTTCATCTGGCGGCCGCTGAATTGATCACTGGCGTGCAAAACCAGAATGATGTGATTTTTGGTTCTGGTTTGCCTGAAACATCAATCGGTGGTGGCGGTTACGTCGTTGGTTATGCGCCTGCCGGTGGTTTGGGTAACAACGGTACAGCTTCTGGTGGACATTATCTGTCAATCCGTGAAGCTGCTGCGGCTCCTTCAGCCGGTAACGGTCCATTGACTGCTGCTCAGGCCGCACGTATTGATGCCAAAATGGATGACGGTTCTTCTGACACAGGTTCAGTTTTCACATTCGATGGTACATGTGAAGCCGCCGCCGGTGTGTACGATGAAGGTGGTAACCCGGATGGTTGTTACCTGTTCGTTCGCATTCAAGGCTAATACGTTTTACGTATAGCGCAATAATGAAATGAAAAGCCCGGCATTACCGCCGGGCTTTTTGTTCTTTGTACATTCTTTGTAAATAATGGAAACGGCCCGCAATTGCAGCGGATCAGGCCGCCTTTGCCAGAGAATTCGACAGCTCTTTGATCAGGGCATCGCCCATTTCGGACGTTGTGATTTGGGTGCATCCACCGGCCATAATATCGGCGGTGCGGGTGCCACTGTTTAACACGCTTTGCGCCGCCTGTTCAATTTTATCAGCCCATTCCCCTTCATCCAGCGAGTAACGCAGCGCCATAGAGAAGCTGAGAAGCGTCGCTAGTGGGTTGGCTTTGCCTTGGCCGGCAATATCAGGGGCGGAGCCATGTACGGGCTCGTACAATCCCGGAACGCCCGGCGCGCCAAGCGAGGCCGACGGCAACATCCCTAATGACCCGGTTAACATGGCCGCTTCGTCGGATAAGATATCGCCGAAAAGATTATCCGTTACAATCACATCAAACTGTGACGGATGCCGTAGAAGCTGCATGGCGCAGTTATCGGCATACATGTGTTCCAGTGTCACATCGGAAAACTCTTTGGCGTGCAGGGCCGTGATTTCTTCACGCCAGAGCTTGCCGCTTTCCATGACGTTGGCTTTTTCACATGATGTCACTTTGTTGCCGCGTTTCCGCGCAAGATCAAAGGCAACCGCGCCGATGCGGGTAATTTCATCGGTTGTATATGTTTGGGTGTTAAAGCCGCGGCGTTTACCGTCGCCAAGATCTTCAATGCCGCGCGGTTCACCAAAATAGACGCCGCCGGTTAATTCCCGTACAATTAAAATATCCAGACCGCGAACAATGTCCGGTTTCAGACTTGAGGCATCGACAAGCGCATCAAAAACGATGGCGGGGCGCAAATTGGCGAATAAACCCAGTTCTTTACGAAGGCGAAGCAAACCGGCCTCGGGACGCAGGTCATAGGGGGTATCATCCCATTTGGGGCCGCCAACCGCGCCCATAATTATGGCATCGCTTTTTCGGGCTTTTTCCAGAGTTTGATCGGCAAAAGGATGGCCATACGCATCATAGGCCGCGCCGCCAATATGATCATCCTGGCATTCAAATGTCAGGTCGGAATTGCTTTCCAGCCAGTTAATCAGCTTTTTGACCTCGGCCATAACCTCGTGACCAATTCCATCACCGGGAAGTAGAAGAAGTTTATATGGTTTTTGTGTGCTCATACCGCGTGCTTTCTGTGTCGTGTGATTTTTTGTATACAAAGCAGAATAAAAATCCATGCCAATGCGCTATATAACGCAAAATAGAATAAAACGTCACCAATTTCAAAGCCAGAATCCAATAACAGGCCGCATAAGGGCGGTGAAATGGCCGATGCAATGATAATGGCCATGAAGTTGAGGGATTTTATGCTGGCAAAATGTTTGGTGCCATACATCTTTGCAAAAAGCGGCCCGCCCGTGATGCTCATAATGCCTCCGGCTGCGCCGATCAGGCTCAAGGCTGAATACAGCCCCAGGAGCCCGCCCGCGCCCGACAGCAGAACCAAACCGGCGGCATATAGAATCGGAAAGCTGGTTAATAGATATTTTTCGCCGTAATTATCCATGACGGGCCCTGCAATTAACGCGCTGAGGATGGATGCGCCCGTTAGAAATATAAAGCCGGTCGTAAAAAGGGCGGGGGCCATAGACAGGCTTTCTGCGATTGTTGTTTGATAAAAGAAAATGGCCGTGCCAAAACATGGCCCAATTAACATGACAGACAGGATAATATAAAAACGCCAATCTCTTAGAACCCGTCTGCGTGTCCATTCATCGGGCAAAGCTCCGTCTAATGTACTTTGCGCGGCCTTTTCGTTCATGCGCTGGCTCCACTGTTTGTGGGTTTTTTCCTCATGGGCGCGAAGAAAAAACCAGAAGAAGGGCATTAATATAAGAACGATAAAGGCGGCATAGGCAATCCAGCTTGCGGTGAAGCCAATGGCGCCCAGAATCATCGTTGCACATAATGGAAATAAAGCAGCATGAACCGGCAGCCCCATCTGTGCCACCGATTGCGCGCGGCCATTGCCGATTTCTATATACCGGTTAATAACGGTCGTGGCCGCCAGGGTCATCAGGCCCTGACCAAACTGGCGCAAACATAAAAAGGCGGGAAACAGCATGAGCGGATGAAAGGCCATGGCAAATAAAATGCAGCCCAATGCCAGCCCTGCCAGTATTATCATGATAAAGTTTCTAAGGGCGAGGCGGTCCAGCAATTTGCCGCTCCAGATCATCAGGGCGGCGCTTGTGATTGTGGCGGCGGCATACAGGCTGCCTAATGCGGTTTTGTTTATACCGAAATGATGCTGGATATCAGGTAAAAATACACCAATAAAGACCGATTGCCCAAAGCCGGAAAACAACATGAGCAAAAAAGCGGCCGCAATCAGGCCGCTATAAGATCGTAAAATTGCGATATACCCGGTTTTATTCATTTACAGCCAAGGCTTTTCGGCGTGACGCTTTTCTTCATATGACCGGATGGTTGCCGATTTTTCCAATGTCAGGCCAATATCATCCAATCCATTTAACAGGCAGTGTTTACGGAAGGGATCAATCTCAAAGTGGAATGAAAACTTATTACCGCGCGTGACAGTTTGTTTTTCAAGATCGATTTCTATCGTGGCATCGGGGTTTTCCTGTACTTCCTGCATTAACTGGGTAACCTGATCTTTCGGAAGTGTGATGGGTAGAATGCCGTTTTTAAAGCTGTTGTTGTAGAAAATATCGGCAAATGATGGCGCGATAAGACAACGAAAGCCCATGTCCAGTATAGCCCAAGGCGCATGTTCGCGTGATGACCCGCAGCCAAAATTTTCGCCCGTGACCAGAATTTCCGCGCCTTTATAAGCGTCTTGCGCGGGGGCAAAATCGTCGCGTACGCTGCCGTCATCATTATAGCGAATATCATAAAACGCACTAACGCCAAGGCCGGTTCGTTTCACAGTCTTCAGAAATTGTTTCGGGATAATGATGTCTGTATCGACATTCATCATCGGCAAGGGGGCGGCTTTTGCGTTTAAGTGTGTAAAGGGCGTCATGATCAGTTTTCCTCGAATGTCTTAATAATGTTATATTCATTTATCTTCATTTCTGCAAAGGCTTCCAGTAAATCCATGTCATAAATTTCAGGACCTTTTTCTTCACGCATACGATTTAGTACGGCCGGGGGGCTGATATCCCTATCACCAAAATGGGGCCGCCATATACGGTATCCGTCATAGGCCTCCACGATCGCTGCAAGGCGAACCGGCTGTGATAAGTCTTCACCTGATTTTCCCAATGTGCCCTTGCTGTCCAGCTGTTCATGATGATGGGCCATTATATCAATCATCAGGTCTTTAAACGGGTGCTCCACATCGCTAAATAAATCTTCTACAATTTGTACCCCCAGTAAGGTATGCATGCGGCGAACTTTCTTGATTTCGCCTGTTGGTTTTTCTTCGCTATCCCACATGTCCAGAGGCAAAAGGCGCTTGCCAATATCATGGGGAAGGGCGGCCCAATACATATTGTTGGCGGTTATGCTTGAAAGCCCCAAATGCAGGCAGGTTTTTTTTACATCTTTAGCAACCCGGGCGGCATGTTGATGGAAGATATATGTTTTTTCATCGGGTCTTTCGTCATCATAGGCCCGAAGCGATGCCAGTTCTTCTTTTATAAATGGCTTAAATTGCGTTTGACAAACCGGATCGGTATCAAAATCAAATGTATCGGGCCAACCGGGCATTGCGTTTACTCTGTTAGCTCTCTTACATCTGTCAGTTTGCCTGTAATGGCGGCCGCGGCGGCCATAGCCGGGGACATAAGATGCGTGCGGCCCCCCTTGCCTTGCCGGCCTTCGAAATTGCGATTTGACGTAGAGGCGCAGCGTTCACCAGGGCTTAATTGATCGGGGTTCATCCCTAGGCACATGGAACATCCCGGTTCGCGCCAATCAAACCCGGCCTCCTTCAAAATATCAGCGATGCCTTCGTCTTCGGCCATTTGTTTAACAAGCCCTGACCCGGGTACGACCATGGCTTCGACATTTGCGGCGACTTTCTTGCCTTTAACAAGATCCGCGATAACGCGCAAATCTTCGATACGGCCATTGGTGCAAGACCCGATAAAAACCTTGTCGATCTTAATATCGGTCATATTTGTGCCTGCGGTCAGCCCCATATAATCCAGCATGCGCCGGGCTGAATTTTGTTTGTTTTCGTCGTCAAAATCATCAGGATTTGGCACGGACCCGGTGATGGGCACCACATCTTCCGGGGTTGTCCCCCAGGTGACAATGGGGGCGATATCTTCTGCTTTTAAGACAACTTCACGGTCGAATGTTGCCCCTTCATCCGTTGCCAGGCTCTTCCACCATTTCACAGCCATGTCCCAGTGATCGCCTTTCGGGGCCATTGGGCGACCTTTCATATATTGAAAAGTGGTTTCATCCGGGGCCACCATGCCGGCGCGTGCTCCGGCCTCAATGGACATGTTGCAAATGGTCATGCGGCCTTCCATCGACAGGTCGCGGATGGCCTGACCGGCATATTCAATGACATATCCTGTACCGCCAGCGGTGCCGATTTCACCAATGATGGCCAGTATGATATCTTTGGCACCAACGCCCGGCGCTGTTTTTCCCTCAACGGTGATGCGCATCGATTTTGCGGGGCTTTGAATCAGGCTTTGCGTGGCCAATACATGTTCAACTTCCGATGTGCCAATCCCAAAAGCCAGCGCGCCAAATGCGCCATGGGTTGAGGTGTGGCTATCGCCGCACACTATAGTCATCCCGGGCTGGGTAAATCCTTGCTCGGGCCCGACAATATGAACGATACCCTGTCTTTTATCTGAAATATCAAACAGTTGGACACCAAATTCCTCACAATTTGTTCGCAAGGTTTCAATCTGAATGCGGCTATCTTCATTGCCCAGATTGGTCAAACGGTCAGGGGCGGTGGATACATTGTGGTCGATAACCGCCAGTGTTTTATCCAGCGCATGCACAGGGCGCCCGGCCATGCGCAGGCCCTCAAAAGCCTGCGGGGACGTGACTTCATGGACAAGATGACGGTCAATGTGAATAAGGCATGTGCCGTTATCATCACGTTCAATGACATGGTCGTCCCAGATTTTTTGAAAGAGCGTGCGCGGTGTGTCTGTCATGGTTTTCTCTGCTTTTAAGGATAATTTAAACTTTCCAGAATACAATTCAATGGTGTGAAACGAATTGAAGCAGAAATACAGCAGTAAAGTCAATTCGAATAAGCCAAAAAGGCAATGACAAACGAATGTAATAGAGGGACTTAAAATGGCCGGTGGGTGGTTAAGCAGTATATTTGGACAGGATTACGGGGCAAGTTATGCTCTGGATATTCAGGATCCGAATAATCAGGAACCGTTGGTTTATCGTGCGTATGCCGAAGGCACGGGCGGGGATATCGTTCCGCGCGCGGATTTGCCAGAGGACATAACCTTGCAAAACTGGGAGGCACGCGTCCAAGCGGCCGATCAGGTGATAAGCGGCGCCATACGGGGGCCGTTGAATACCTTGGCAAAAGCGGTGCAGCCCTATGCTCATGAATTAGGAAATTCTAACCCCATTGATATGATCAATATAGAGAACCCGGACTTTGCGGATGTCGAAATTATTAATTTCGGGCTCTGGGATATGGAAGCGCGTATTGCGATGGATATTCATGCCGCGGATGAGGGCGCCAATCTATCGGGCAGGCAAGATGCGCTGAATTCTGTGCGTCAGGCAATTGAACAGATGAATACAATTATCGAAAGCCCGGAATATTCTGATTTAAATGCTGTGCAGATACAAATGCGTGAACGCGGTTTTGATTACGATTCTATTCAAAATACGCTGAGCCCCGGGGCGGAGGCCGTGAATTCACCCATTCCAACAGTGCCGCAACCCGGCACGTTCTAAAAATTGGAAAACAAAGGTTATAAAAAGGTCATAAGAAGAGGATAGTAAGATGTTAATTGAAATACGGGCTGAGTTTTTAAAAAATGCGCGCGGTGACGCTTTCATTCGGTTTTTTGATCCGGCCTATGTGCGTTCGGATATTATAATTTTAGACCGGCCCAGCAAAACTTTATATGCGGTTTTGCATGAACAGGAACATTATATCGGAAACCTGGATGATGAAATGATCAATTTGTTTGCGCAAAATGATGAAATTCATTTGACGGCAATGTTAAGCGACAATAAGGCGTTAAACTTCAAAGTGCCGCTATCTGTTAGTCAATAAGAAAAAGTAAAAAGGCGAGTTCAATAGGGTAGTAAAAAAGGCTCCGTATTGGAGCCTTTTTGAATTCATGCATATCATTAAAAACTGCGCTTGGGGCTTATTCCTCGGCAGGTGTTTCTGCGGCGGCTGCCTCCTCGGCGGCCTTTGCTTCTGCAGCAGCGGCTTCCTTGGCGGCCTTCTCAGCAGCAGCCTTTTTCTCGGCTTCGGCTTTTTTGATCTCTTCGCGGCGGGCTTTCTTTTCGGCCTGCTTTGCTTTTCTACGTTCTGTTTTTGAAACTTCGAAAGTGCTTTCGTCTTTGGCTTCGATACCGTAACCGGTTGTACGTTCGGAAATACGGGCAGATTTACCAGAACGTTCACGCAGATAATAAAGTTTCGCACGACGGACAGAACCGCGGCGTACCAATTCGATCGAGTCAATACGAGAGCTCCACAGCGGGAACACACGCTCGACACCTTCACCGTAGCTGATTTTACGAACTGTAAAGCTGGCGTTCACGCCGTCATTTGAACGGGCAATACAAACGCCTTCAAAGGCCTGAATACGCTCACGCGTTCCTTCACGAACGCGGACATTAACCTTGATGGTGTCACCTGGGCCAAATTCCGGGATATTTTTATTTTCTTGAAGCTGGGCCAGTTGCTTGGCTTCGAATTTTTGTAATGTATTCATTTCATTGTTCCTTTTATTTATTCGGACCCCGTAAATTCAGTGTTTTAACCTTAAGACACCGGCGGATCACTTATCTTTTTAAAAAAGTCGTGTTGCTTTATATGTGGATTAAACGGCTAAATCAAGAAAATTATTACGTTTTTAGCAGGTCAGGGCGATTTTTTTTTGTGATTTTGACGGATTGTTCGTGCCGCCACTGTTCAATTTTTCCGTGATTACCGGAGCGCAGAACATCCGGTACGGTTCTTACGACGCCGTTTTTATCGGTCCATTCGGCCGGCTTCGTATAATGCGGATATTCCAGTAATCCGCCGCGCTCTTCGGAAAAACTCTCCTCAGGAGCTGTCTCGGCATTGCCCATGACGCCGGGAAGCAAGCGAATGCAGGCATCCATCAAGATCATGGCCGCGGGCTCTCCACCGGATAAAACGTAATCGCCGACCGAAACCTCTTCAAAATCATGCGCATCCAAAATACGTTGATCGACCCCTTCATAGCGTCCACATAATAATGTAATTGCCTCAGTTTTTGACAGATCTTTGACGTATTTCTGGGTCAGGGGGCGCCCGCGCGGTGACAGATATATTTTCTTTCCCGGGTTCGGGGCGTATGACAGGGCCTGTTCAATGATGTCGGCCCGCATAACCATTCCTGCGCCGCCGCCATAAGGGGTGTCATCCACGGCCTTGTGTACACCCTGACCGAATTCACGAATGTCGATGGTGCGCAGGCTCCATATTTTGTTTTCTAGCGCCTTACCGCTCAAGGATTGGCCAAGGCACCCTGGAAACATCTCAGGAAACAAGGTGAGGATGTTAAAGTGCAGGCTCATAATTCTTCCATAGGGATGATGGTGACTGTCCCTGCCTCAATATCGACGGTTGGAACATGCTCATCCGTAAAGGGCAGCAGGAACTTCTCGCCGCTATTTTTGCGGATCTCCAATAGATCACCAGCGCCGTAATTGTCGACGGCAATCACGCTGCCAATTTCCTGACCGGTTTCATCAGCGGCTTTCAGGCCAATCAGGTCATGATAATAATAGGTATCATCTTCGTCTATGGCGGGCAGGGCGTCTTGATCAACACAAAGTTCGGTTCCGCTCCATTTTTCGGCATCTTCACGGCTTTGAATAATGTCGATCTCGGCCAGAATGAATTTGCCGAGCGCATTTTTTAGCGTAATTTTGACGGGGGTGTCGTCTGCATATACATCCATACTTTCCAAAAGTTCAATATCCTCCCCAAACGGAAAGATTTTTACCAAACCTTTGACGCCGTGTGGTGAGGCAATTTTTGCAAGGGGGATGCGCTGTGTTTTGGTCATTTTGACAAAGCCAAACCCTCCCCGCATTGGGGAGGGTTCCAGTTAGGATTTATCTGCTTATTCAGCAGGTTTTTCTTCAGCGGCTGCTTCCTCGGCAGGGGCCTCGGCTTCGGCGGCAGGGGCTTCTTCAGCCGGTGCTTCGGCTTCGGCTGCGGCTGCTGCTTTTGCCTCTTCCTCGGCGGCTTTTGCCGCTTCGGCTGCTGCTTTACGCTTTTCTTCCTTCTCCTCAATCAGCATCTTGGCTTTTTCGCCAGGGGCGGATTTGTTCGGACGGTTTGGTTGTGCGGGCATATCAATGATTCCGGCTTTACCAAGGAAGATTGCAACGCGCTCTGATGGTTTTGCGCCTTGTGAAAGCCAGTATTTGATGCGGTCTTCGACCAGTTTTACACGGTTTTCATCATCATTCGCCAAAAGTGGGTTATAGGTTCCCAGTTTTTCGATGTAACGGCCATCGCGCGGCATGCGCTTGTCGGCCACAACGATGCGGTAGAATGGGCGGGCTTTACGTCCACCACGGGATAGTCTGATTGCTAGTGCCATAATATTTTCTCCTTTGGTTAATTCAATCAGTTAAATTCAAGGTTAAATTCATTTTCAAACCCATCGGCCAGGTTTTGGTCAATATAAATCGCGTTCACGAAAACCGGATCTTCATGTTGGTTTTTACATTGGTCTTCATTTTCAAGTTCCGATGCGATAAATCCAATATCTCCATGGGCTTGCTTGAACTTTGAGATCATGTTCAGAACATGGCCCCAAGTGTCGGAATCGGGGATATCGACAATAAATCGCGTCGCGTCATACCCATATTGCGTGGGCGTGGCCTGATTATTAAAATCGCGTGTCAGCTTGATTTTCATGATTTACTTTCTTTTCTTCTTGCGGTTTTTCTTTGTACCACCGTGTCCCATGCCGGGGAGCCCGCCAGGAGCGCCAAGGCCGGGAAGTCCGCCAGCGGCGCCGCCAAATGGGTTTGCACCGCCCGCAAAAGGATTGGGGCCAAGGGCGCCGCCCTGATCGTCATTCATTAACCCTTCCATGTCGGCGCCAAGTGCATCGGGATCCATGGAACCAGCCATCATTTCCAGCTCGTCCATCTTGCCGCCCATCATGCCCTTCATTTGCTTCATCATGCCGCCCATGCCCATTTTCTTCATTTTTTTCATCATGGAGGCCATCTGCATTTGTTGTTTGCACAGTTTGTTCAGGTCCTGCACGGTAGACCCTGATCCGGCGGCAATGCGTTTCTTGCGGGAGGCGTTCAGCAGGCCAGGGTTTTCCCGTTCTGCCTTGGTCATAGACAGGATCATCGCCTCCTGCTTTTTTATAAAGCTATCGTCCATGCCGGCCTGTTCCAACATGCCAGACATTTTACCAAGGCCGGGCAGCATTTTCATCATCGCGCCCATACCGCCCATTTTGTTCATCTGGCGCATTTGTGACAGCAGATCATTAAAGTCAAATTTACCTTTTTTGAACTTTTCGGCCATTTTGGCGGCTTCATCACGATCAACCGTTTCTGACGCTTTTTCAACCAGGGATACAATATCGCCCATGCCAAGAATGCGGCCGGCAATCCGGTCGGCGTAGAATGGCTCAATCTCGTTCCATTTTTCGCCAATACCCATCAGCTTGACGGGCTTGCCGGTAACGGCTTTCATTGACATGGCCGCACCTCCGCGTGCGTCGCCATCCACACGGGTCAGCATGATACCTGTAATGTCAACGCGTTCGTTAAAACGGCGGGCGGTTTCAACGGCATCTTGTCCCGTCATCGCATCGGCAACCAGCAATGTCTCAACGGGCTGGGCGATTTTCTTAACGCTTTCCACCTCGTTCATCAGGTCTTCGTCAATAGACAGGCGGCCAGCGGTATCCAGCATAACAATATCAAAACCGCCTTTACGGGCTTCTTCCAGGGCACGCTTGGTAATGTCTACCGGTTTTTGCCCTTCAATAACCGGCAGGGTTTCTACGCCGGTTTGTTCGCCCAGAATTTTCAATTGTTCTTGCGCGGCAGGGCGATACACGTCAAGTGAGGCCATCAGGACTTTTTTCTTTTGTTTGTCGCTCAACATCTTTGCGATTTTCGCGGTTGATGTTGTTTTACCGGAGCCTTGCAACCCGACCATTAAATACGGGCTTGGCGGGGTGCCCAGTTTTAATTCCTGCGCCTTCTTGTCCGCCTCGGTGCCGCCGCCCAGCATTTTGACCAATTCGTCGTGAACAATTTTTACGACTTGCTGGCCAGGGTTAACGCCCTTGATGACCTTTTCACCCACGGCCTTGTCTTTTACACTCGCGATAAAATCTTTAACGACAGGAAGGGCCACATCCGCCTCGAGCAAGGCCACGCGAATTTCGCGGCTAACAGCCATAACGTCATTCTCGCTCAGAGAGCCTTTGCCCCTGAGTTTCGTAAACACGTTTCCTAATTTATCGCTCAGACTATCAAACATATATAACCAAAATAAAACTTGCCGCGCTGAGCGTATATTCGCCGAGCACGGTGTACCGTTAAGCACTGACTTCTAACGATGTCAGTAAAATTTCAGTGGAAAATAGGGGAGTTATGCACGCTTGTCAAGTAAATGCTGTCATTTTGCCATAGTGGTATTATTCCAGACTGCACTTCACTTGGGGTCCGCTTTGGACACAATGAATTTCTGCCGGGAAATAATTATAGGATTGACTGTATTCGCTTGCGAAAAATAATCCCGTTATGATCAAGACTATTACAGCAAATAAAATGCCGCCTTTTACGATTTCTTTTTTTTCGCTACGACGTGCCATTAAATTATTAGGATACACGTATTTCATAGTAGCCTCCCCCCGAAAGCATTAGTGTACACACATCTTTTATTGTAACATTTTATTGCAGCATTTGGCATAAAAAATGTTGTATGGTGCGAATGTATGATGGTTATACTGTTATTATACATGGTAATTTGGATATGTATTACAGGCAGGAAAACGGAGGAAAAGTGCAGAATTTTCTAAAAATGCATGGTCTGGGCAATGACTTTATCGTCGTGGATTGCCGCAACAGTGACGGCGCCGATATCCCCGGCCCAACGCAAATTATGGCCTATAGTGATCGTAAAACAGGGATAGGATGTGACCAGTTTATTGTTATGGTTGCGGCCAAAGATGCGAAAAATGACTGTCATATGTTGATTTATAATGGGGGTGATGCATCGCAGGTTGAGGCTTGCGGTAATGCCACGCGCTGCGTTGCGGATATATTGCTGAGTGAGACCGGGCAAAAACAGGTCTTGATTGAAACCGTGGCCGGTGTTTTGTCCTGTTCGCGCGGGCAAGGGGGCTTGGTCAGTGTTGATATGGGGGCGCCGGGCCTTGGTTGGCAGGACATTCCTCTGGCCGCGGCTTGTGATACTTTGCATTTGCCTTTGCCGGGCGATCCGGTCGGCGTGAATATGGGGAACCCGCATTGTGTGTTTTTGTATGAACAGGACGTGGAGTCTTTGGATATTGAAGCGTTGGGCCCGGCGGTGGAGACCGATCCCTTATTTCCGCAGCGGACAAATGTTGAATTTTGTCAGGTTATAGACAGGCAAACCATCCGCATGCGCGTTTGGGAACGGGGCGCCGGTATTACACAGGCCTGTGGAACCGGCGCCTGTGCAACATTGGTGGCGGCGGTGCGCCGTGGTTTGGTAGAGCGCACATGCACCATAAAGCTGGATGGTGGAGATTTGGAAATTTCATGGGATGAGACCAGCGGACATATTCATATGAACGGCCCGGTTGCCTATGTTTTTAAAGGGCAGTTGCTGTAATAGTTTTTATTTGACGAAATTACCTTCAACGCCCTATATAACGCCCATGAGCAAAAACGCCGATATCAATAAAAATAGCATAGAGCCCCAGGTTGTTACCTTCGGGTGCCGTTTGAACACCTATGAATCAGAGGTGATGCGTGATCATGCCACAAAAGCAGGGCTGGGTGAGGCGATTATTTTCAACACCTGCGCCGTCACCAAAGAAGCCGAACGTCAGGCACGTCAGGCCATAAGGCGGGCCCGGCGTGAAAATCCCGATGCCAAAATCATCGTGACGGGATGCAGTGCCCAGATTACGCCCGATACCTATGCGGCGATGGATGAAGTTGATCAGATTATCGGCAATGATTTAAAGCTGAAGGCCGAAAGCTGGGGGCATGCAGATGAAGAACCCCGCATTCTGGTTAATGATATTATGGCTGTTGAGGAAACCGCCTCGCATCTCATACAGGGGCTGGAGGATAAATCCCGCGCCTTTATTCAGGTACAAAACGGGTGTGATCACCGGTGTACGTTTTGCATTATCCCTTATGGCCGGGGCAATTCCCGTTCTGTGCCCATTGGCGTTATTGCCGATCAGGTCAAGGCATTGGTGGCGCAAGGGTATAATGAGATTGTCATGACAGGCGTGGATGTCACCTCATACGGCCCTGACCTTCCCGGGAAGCCTAGTCTGGGGCAGATGATCCGCCGCGTTTTGGCGCAAGTGCCCAATTTAAAGCGTCTGCGTCTTTCATCATTGGATCCGGTCGAGATTGATGACGATTTATGGCATTTAATTGCCGCAGAGCCGCGCTTTATGCCGCATCTGCACCTTTCTTTGCAGGCCGGTGATGATATGATTTTAAAACGCATGAAGCGCCGTCATTTGCGTGATGATGTCATTGAGGTATGCCGCCGCGCGCGCCAGTTGCGCCCGGACATTGCGTTTGGTGCCGATATTATTGCCGGTTTTCCCACCGAAACGGACGAGATGTTTGATAATACATTGCGCATTGTTGATGAATGTGATTTGACGTTCTTGCATGTCTTTCCTTATTCCGAACGGGACGGAACCCCGGCGGCTCGCATTCCCGATCAGGTTCCCGTTCCGCTTCGTAAAGACCGCGCCGCGCGCCTCAGGCAGCTAGGCGAGCAGCAGCTGGAAAAATTCCATAAACGCCAAGTGGGTAAAACCGTCAATGCCATTGTCGAAAAGGGCAATCATGCCCGCAGCGAGAATTTTGCCTTAATCGCGTTTGACGGTAATGCCGCCCCCGGGGCATTGGTGCGTATTAAGATAGACGCCTATGAAGATGGAATGTTGCGCGGCGTGATGGCGGCCTAAAGGCATTAAAACAGCTTGTTTCTTTGCCTGTGTTCGGTTTGTGTGATTTAATGAAACGAACTTGATGTCCTTTTTTTGTAAGGTTTCCTATGATTTCGTCTATACTTACGTTGATCGCCAGTCCGTTGTTTTTACAGGCCCAAACCGGTGTAACCTGTAAAAACAAAGACTTCTTCCAGACAAAAATTCAGGTTGATGTGACCAATAAACCTGTGAATTACCTGCGCGGTGAGTCATTGTTACAACTGCAAAAACGCCTCAGCAAACATTTGCATGAGCGCCAGGAGGAACTGGAAACCAATTATTATACATCGGATACAGATAATCCTGATTCCATGGATTTAGCCATTAGCGGAACAACCAGCGGGGATATTCGGTTTAATACGGACATAAAGTTTCGATCCCTGCCGCAAGATGCGGCCAACCGGCGTTATTGTATTATGTACGAAGCCGTTCGCGTCAACATCTCCTATCAGACAAATATGCGCATCGCGAAAGAGCTGCAACCCGGCGGTTGTGCTTATGATGCCGTGCTGGCGCATCAAATGAAGCATCATGATGCCAATGTTAAGGTCGTTGAGAGTGTTGCAGATAAATTGCGCGAAGACTTACCCGGGATTCTAGTAAAGCTGGAGCGCAATTACGTGCACAAGGGGGATCTTAGTCCGTCTTATGATGAGATGATATCTCAGGTTCAGCAGGTTGTTGACGTTTATCAGACGCAGATAGATGAGTTAATCAAAGAATATGGTGCATTTATTGATACACCAGAGGAACTATCTGCTTTGGCCAATAGTTGTCGGTAATGAAAGGGCTGCATTGGCCGTTTCAGGCATACTGTAAGCACTTGTAATCCGTGTGTAAGTGATGCAATCTGATTTAAGCCAAATTTCAAATGAAAAGGATATCAAGCTATGGTTTTCTGGCGCAAAAAGAAGAATATTGCGGAACAAGAACAGGAAGAGCGTGATGATAAATTGCTGCACCGTGACGATGATCCGCAGATAGAACCGTCCACCGATTATGAAGCCGAGATGGGGGAGGACGTTAAGCAGGAAATCAATGAGACCGATATTACGGTCATTGACACGTTGGAAGATAGCCCTGTTCCTGTTCACACCCCAGATGCGGATAACCAAGAGAAAGAAGACCTTGGCGATCATTCACAAGAAGGGGGCTGGCTTTCGCGATTAACGTCGGGGCTGACAAAATCATCCAATAAAATCACGCAAGGTTTGGGCGATATTCTGACCAAGAAAAAACTTGATCAGGCCATGCTGGAGGATTTGGAAGATCTACTGATTACGGCTGACCTTGGGCCCAAAACAGCAGCGAAAATAGTTGAGGAGTTCTCAAAAGACCGTTTTGGCAAAGATGTGAGCGAAGAAGAAATTAAGCTGGCATTGGCCAACAGTATGAGCGCAATACTGGAGCCTGTGGCAAAGCCATTGGACGTGAATGGCGCGGATGCGGGAGAGACCTTTGTCATTTTGGTTTGCGGTGTCAACGGGGCGGGTAAGACGACCACGATTGGAAAAATTGCGCATGACCTGGTACTGCACCAGAAGAAATCGGTTATGCTGGCCGCTGGTGATACGTTTCGCGCCGCCGCGGTTGAGCAGTTAAAAGTATGGGCGGAGCGTGTTCATTGCCCTTGTGTCGCGAAAGATATCGGGGCAGACGCGGCCGCGGTGGCCTTTGAAGCCTATGAAAAAGCCAAGGCAGATGGCCGTGATGTTTTAATGATTGATACGGCCGGGCGTTTACAGAACAAGCAAAACCTGATGGAAGAGCTTGAAAAAATTGTCCGCGTGTTAAAAAAGCAGAATGAAAACCTGCCCCATGCGGTTTTATTGGTTCTGGATGCCACGACCGGGCAAAATGCATTTTCACAGGTTGAGACATTTCAAAAAATGGTCAATGTCTCTGGCCTTGTTGTGACAAAACTGGATGGTACCGCAAAAGGCGGCGTTCTGATCGGGCTTGCCGATCAATTTGGCTTGCCGGTTCACGCCATTGGCATTGGTGAGAAAATTGAAGATCTTTCGCCATTCAGTGCAAAAGATTTTGCAAATTCTCTTGTTGGTGTCGTGGACGTTTAAGGGGTATAATAGGGCGATGAGCAAAACCCCAAAAAACTTTAAGTCTAAGAAATTCAACAATGCAGAAGAGGCAGTTAAGTATATATCCGAGATATATAGCACCAATATTGCTTATTTGCAGGAACAGTTTCGTAATTTCGCCGAGTCAAAAATAACGCAGGATAAAAAGATACGTGCTTGTTATCCCTACATAAAAATTACAAGCACCAAGGCGTATCGTTCAGATTCAAGGCATTCATATGGTTTCGTGGCCCGGCCCGGTGATTATATGACGACGGTAACCCGGCCGGATATATTTGATGCGTATTTCCAGCATCAGATTAATCTGCTGTTAAAAAATCATGGAACGGATGTTGAGATCGGCGTCAGTGATACCCCCATTCCGGTTCACTTTGCCCTGGGCGAAAATTTTCATCTGGAAAAAGATCTGGATGTTGAGAAACTGCGTCAGGTTCCTGATGTGTTTGATATACCCGATCTGGATATTATGGATGATGAAATTGCAAATGGAACATATGCGGCCGCGGCGCATGAGGCACATCCGCTGGCGTTATTCACGGCTCCCCGCGCAGATATAAGCCTGCAACGTCTACAGCATTACTGCGGCAGTGGCGCCCGACATTTTCAAAATTATATAATTTTCACCAATTACCAGTTTTACATTGATGAATTTGTGACAATGTGCCGCGATATCATGGCGCCGACAGACGACCCGGAGCTAAAGAAGCAGCGCCTAGAATACGAGGCTTTTGTTGAGCCGGGAAATAAAGTAACGGTTAACCGCAACCTGAAAATGACAGGCCTGCAGGATGACCCCGGTAAAGTGATAAGCCGTTTGCCACAGATGCCTGCGTATCATTTAAAAAGACCAGATGGCAGTGGTATTACCATGATTAATATTGGGGTCGGACCCTCCAATGCCAAAACCATTACCGACCATGTCGCTGTTTTACGGCCGCATGCCTGGTTGATGCTCGGCCACTGCGCAGGGCTTCGTAATTCCCAGAATTTAGGCGATTATGTGCTGGCGCATGGATATCTGCGCGAAGACAATATTCTGGACGGTGATTTGCCGCCCTCTATACCTATTCCGGCTTTGGCGGAAATACAGCAAGCCTTGGAACAGGCGGTGGCTCAGGTTACAGGTCATAAGGGATATGATCTTAAGAAAATTATGCGCACCGGTACCGTGGCCACCACGGATGATCGTAACTGGGAGTTGCGGGAATCTATTCGCCAGAATTTACGGTTAAGCCAAAGCCGGGCCATCGCCATGGATATGGAATCGGGCACCATTGCCGCCAACGGATTTCGTTTTCGCGTTCCTTACGGTACGCTGCTATGTGTATCGGACAAACCATTGCATGGGCAATTAAAGTTACCGGGTATGGCCGATACATTCTATCGTGAACGCGTGGAGCAGCATCTGCAAATCGGGCTTTTGACCATGACCATATTGCGGGACTTTTCTGCGGAGCGGCTACATAGCCGTAAGCTGCGCAGCTTTAATGAGGTTGCATTCCAATAAAACAGGCTATGCCTTAACGAGAAGAGCAGGGCAGGCCAGTGGCCTGTTTTGTTTAATGGCGCTGCATGATAACAAAAGAAGGCCTGCTATGCTGCCTGCTCAGGCATGCTGCCATGTCCCGGCCATCAAAAAAGGCGCCTGTTTTGCGCCTTTAAATAGATCGGTCTGACGTGGAGTGCGCCTTAAACCTGAATATCAATCACTGAACCACGGCGTTGATTACCAGAATCATCGCTTGAGACTTCCGCCGAGGCAAAACGCTGGTTGCCGGGGTCTTCATTGCTTTGTTGTGTCTGATTGGTTGGTGCGCCCTGTGGTCGCACATCATTTGTCTGCGGGGCTGGTGCTTGATCTCCGCCCTGTCTTACCTGTTGGTCGGCACCGTTGCCTCCCCCCGGTTGGAAAGGTGTCGAAAGTGGAACTTGCTGTTGTCCAATTCCTGCGAGTGGTCCTGCCATATTCCTGATCCCTTAAATTTTTCTACTTATAACAGTATATACTAAAATGTATTAATAAAACACTTATACTATAAAAACTGCGCGTTTGCCACAAAAACCGGATGTATTAAAAAAATGGATTTTATTTAAATTCGTTATTTATTTTAACTAAATTGTAAACATTTTTACATACTATGGTCTCAAGCGTATGTGTGGGTGCATATCTAAAAAACAAGATATTCATCTTGGTATCAGACAAAACAAAATAAGAATAAGCATTGTAAAAGGTGCGGGGCAAAATGGATTTAAATTATTTAGATAAAACATCAAAAGTGGTTCCCATGTTGGTTAAACTTCATGACAGCCACCAATTGTATGATCTGGCCAGGGATAAAAAGCCTATGGCGCAGGAAGAGTTGTCTAGCGCTGTGGCCGAGTTATTGGACATGGAAACCAGTGAGCGTGAGCGTGAGTTGATCGCGGATGTATTGATCAGCCTCATGCGACAGGCCGAAAAAGATTTGAAAATGGCCCTGGCCGATAAACTGTCACGTATTGATCATATTCCGTTGCGGCTGGCGTTGCACATCGCCAATGCGGAAATCGAGGTGGCCTCACCCGTTTTGAAAAACAGCATGGCCCTTGGCGATATGGATCTTGTTTATATCATTCATTCCAAGCCTTCATCATATTGGCGCATGATTGCCCAGCGTAAGGTTATGTCCGACCAGCTTATTTCTTCGCTGGTTGATACCAAAGATAATGCAACCGTTCAGTGCCTGCTTGAGAATATGGACATTGTACTGCCGGAAAAATGCATGCACATGATTATTGATATGGCAGAACATAACGAAACGATTGCGCGGCCATTGGTGGCCCGTCCTGAAATTGACCAGGACATTGCGCTTAGTTTGTATCGTTTTGTCGGACACGAGTTAAAAAAGCATATTGCCAAAAACTTTGATATTCCGGTGGACGATATTCTGGATGTTGTGGATGAAACCGTTCTGGAATTTCAGGAGATTTCGGCCAGTGAATTTACGCCGACCAAATCAATGTTGCGGGCCGCCGCGCGGCATAAGGAAAAGTCGCTGTTGGGGTGGAATATCGTGATGGGTAATTTGCGCCGGGGGCAGCTTCAAAACTTTATCGCACAGCTTTCCGTTCTTTATGATATTTCGCCTGCCGTTATTGAAGACCTGCTATCCCAGCCAAAAGGCCATGGAGCGGCCATGTTGTGTAAGGCTTATGGTGTGCAAAAGGCGGATTTTGTCAGTGTGTTTTTGCTAACCAATCGTATGCGTGAAGTCGGCCGTATGGTTGATGTGAATGATATGCACCGTGCGGTGAACTATTATAACAAGCTCACGCAGGAACTGGCGGAACGGTTCGTGCAAAATGCGAAATCAAAAAAACGCCAATAATCAAGCCCGGCTTTTACGCCGCGCGCCGGTCATTGCTCAGTGCCGCAACCCCGGGAAGGGTTTTTCCCTGTAACCATTCCAAAAAGGCGCCGCCCGCGGTGGAAACATAGCTCAACTTTGTAATTTGACCTGAATTTTCCAGAGCGGCCACGGTATCGCCGCCGCCTGCCACGCTTATCAGTTTTCCCTGTTGCGTCAGGGTGGCCGTTATCTCGGCCAGAGCATTGGTTCCTTTATCAAAGGGTTTGATTTCAAAGACACCAAGCGGGCCATTCCATAGCAGTGTTTTGCAGTTTTTTAGAATGTTTTCCAGTTCTTTCAGGCTTTCCGGGCCCACATCAATGGCGCTGTATCCATCCGGTATATTCATGGAAGGGGCAATTTTGAAATCGGCGTTTTCATGCAGATCCTCGACAATAATGCTGTCGGCCGGTAAAACGATCTCACACCCTTTTTTCTGGGCGTGCTCGATGATTTTACGAGCTTCGCCGGCCATATCTTTTTCACAGAGCGAGGCCCCCATTTCGGCGCCGGTGGCGTGCAAAAATGTATTGGCCATACCGCCCCCCAGCACCAGATAGTCCACGCGGTCAATCAGGTTATAAAGCACACCCAGCTTGGTGGATATTTTTGATCCGCCGGCAATGGCCACGACAGGCTTTTGCGGCGTCTCGAGGGCCTTGTTCAAGGCGTTTAATTCCTCTTCCATCAAAAGACCGGCGGCGCAGGGCAGCAGATGCGCCAGTCCTTCGGTTGAGGCATGGGCGCGGTGCGATGCGCTAAAGGCGTCATTAATATAGACATCCCCCAATGCCGCCAGCTGTTTGCAAAACTCTGGGTCATTTGCGGTTTCTTCCTTGTGGAAGCGCACATTTTCTAAAAGGGCAATGTCCCCATCCTTGATTTCGGCAGCCATGTTTTGGGCGGGGCCTCCAATACAATCAGTGGCAAAACGAACAGGGTGGCCCCAGCATTGCTTTAAAATCGGCGGTAAAAACTCAAGGGACATAGCGGGGTTGCGCTGCCCCTCAGGGCGGCCAAAATGCGATAGAATTAAAATGCGCGCCCCGGCATTGCAGAGGTAATCAATCGTGGGTTTAAGACGGTCGATGCGCGTTGTGTCCGTTACTTTGCCGCCCTGTGCAGGGACATTCAGATCGGCACGTAATAACACAATTTTGCCTTTCAGGTCTAAATCGCGGATCGTGTGAAAATGCGTCATTTGCGGGTCCTTTATCAAGTTTTGGTTATTGGATGGTCTTTGCGTTTTGTGTGGCTTCAATCAGCCGGGAGCGCAGGGCAGGGTCCAATGCGGAATGACCGGCATCGGGCACGCTGATGTAATCGGCCTCCGGCCATAATTGATGCAGCTTATACGCCGTTTTGATGGGGCATATAGCATCATAGCGCCCCTGTATGATAGAGCTGGGGATGTGCCTGATGCGGTCTATCTGCTTCAGCAGGCTGTCTTCAGGGCTGCGCACCTCATGTGTAAAGAAATGCGCCTCCAGCCGCGCCATGGCCAGGGCGTGCTGTTTTTGTTCGTTTGTGGTAATAATTTCGTAATTGGGCACAATGGATGAACAGGCCCCTTCATATAACGTCCAGCAAATGGCGGCCTCCATTTGTTCGTTTGGATTGCTATCGTCTGTCAAACGTTTGTAATAGGCTCCCAGCAGGTCCTCTTGTTCCTCTTGTGGGATAAAACCGGCAAACTGGTCATAGGCCTCCGGGAATAAATTGCCCATACCATGTAAAAACCAATCAACTTCATAGTGTTCGCATAAGAATATCCCGCGTAGAATAAGGCTGATAACCCGATCTGGATAGGCGATTGCATAGTTAAGCGCAAGTGTTGAGCCCCAGGACCCGCCAAATAAATGCCAGCGGTCAATGGAGAAGTGCTGACGCAAGGTTTCGATGTCATTGACCAAATGGCTGGTTGTGTTGTTTTCAAGGCACCCTAGCGGCGTTGAGCGTCCGCTGCCGCGTTGGTCAAATATAATAATGCGGTAATGATCCGGGTCAAAAAAACGGCGATGTGCCGGTGTGGCTCCCGCGCCTGGCCCGCCATGTAACAACACAACGGGAACGCCGTCCGGGTTGCCGCATTGTTCCCAATACAGTTCATGCGTGCCATCCACATTTAAAAAACCGGTCGAATAAGGGGTGATCGCAGGAAATAAATCCATTAAGGGCGTTTGATGGAAAAAACTTTTTTCCAAATCACGTTCTTGTTTATTAAAACCTGCCGGTTTGGTTTTTTTATGGGCCATTTATTACATTCCAAGCCTGATTACAACAACCTGTCATCGACACCATAAAGGCTTCGGCAGGGGCATGCAATATTTTGTTCGGTGCATCATTTACGGAGAAATAATCTCAATGCGCTCCGGGTGATCAATTTCAATATAGGGGCCGTTATAAGATTGTAACCAGCCGCGCACGCGTATCGTTTGGCCATTTAAATTCAAGAGGTTAATTCCGGCTGCATCAAAGCGCCGCGCGTTGATTGGTTTGACCTGGATGGTGAAATCCTCGCGCCAGTTTTGGCCGAAATTCAGATAAATATTATTTTGCTTCCGCGCTGCCGAAACGACTTTGCCTTCCACAATAGCAAAGGTGTTAAGATGCGCGGACGCCTCATCCGGGCTCAGCACTTTATAGTGATCAAAGGCCCACAGACCCAATTTTTCTTCACGGGCTTGTGTTTCCAGCGTATATAGATCACGCGCCATTTCAGGCGTGGATGGATCGGTGCGCACCCGCGCAAGGCCCAGCCTTACCAGTATTCCCTGTACCCAGCTCTCGCTGTCTGCGATGACAACATGATACAGGCTCTGGTTCATACGGTTTTTACGGCCTGTTGTTTTATCGCGCGTATGGTAAAGGCGAACAGGGGTATCGCTCAGCATATCACGCAGAATGTAAGCCGCGCTCTCTGCCAGAGGGCCTTGTTGATAAGGATTGTAATCAGGTATATCCAGCCCGCTCAGGCGTATAATACCAATTTTTTCCCCGCGAATTGTTAGTGGGTCAATAATGTCCAGAATTCGGTCATTGCGGTCTTGTCGCAGGGGTGTGAAATCCGCTTGAGGCAGTTCAAGCGCATCGGCGGCGGGTATTGGAGCTGGCGCCTGGGCCCCCGGAAGGTCGCTCCCTTTGGGCGCTTGGGGCGCGTCATCCGCTTTGGCTCTATTGCCTTGAACCTTATCAATATGCCCCATGGCATTCTGTTTGGAATGCGTACCCATATGTTGTGCCTGTGCATGGCTGGTAAGAAAAATGCTGGCCAATACACAAAAATGAATTAGTATCTGATGCATCATGAACATAGACATGGACGTATTTTAAATGAATATCAAGACTTTCCTCACATTGGCCGTTTTAATTGCTGTTGCTGGTTCGTTGGCGGGGTGTTCTACCAATCCGGCAACCGGGCGCACCCAGTTTGCGGCCTTGATGTCACCGCAGCAGGAAAAACAGGTTGGGGCGGAAGAGCACCCCAATATTATTGCTCAATATGGTGAATATGATAACGCCCGCGTTCAAAGCTATGTGCGTCAAATTGGCACGCGCGTAACCCGCAATACGGAACGGCCCAATGTGGATTATAAGTTTTATGTTCTGGATACACCAATGGTGAACGCTTTTGCTTTGCCGGGAGGGTATATTTATATTTCGCGCGGTCTTTTGGCGATTGCGGATAATGAGGCCGAATTGGCCGCCGTTTTAGGGCACGAGGCCGGGCATATAACAGGGCGGCATTCGGCGGAGCGATATTCGCGCAGCGTTGTGACACAACTGGGTGCAGGGCTGTTGGCCGCCGCGGTAGATAGCGCCGGCGTATCACAGGCCTTGGGGCTGGGGTCTGATTTGTACTTAAAGTCTTATTCCCGGTCGCAGGAAAATGAGGCCGATACGCTGGGTATACGGTATCTCTCCCGCAATGGGTACGATTCTTCGGCCATGACAACATTTCTGGAGAATTTGCAAAGAGCCTCGGCGTTTGAAGCCATGGAGAGTGGGAGTTTTTCATCTGCGGCGGGGGTGTCATATTTTTCAACGCATCCGGCCACATCAGACCGTGTTGCAAAAACCGCATCTGAAACCGTGGGCGGTCAAAATAATGGCGAGACAAACCGCAATGCATATTTAGACGTCATCGATGGCATTACCTATGGTGACAGCGCAAAGCAAGGCTTTGTAAGGGGGGATAATTTTATTCACCCGAGTATTGGTTTTAAATTTAGTGTCCCGGACGGATTTAAAATTATTAACCAGCCTGCGCAGGTCATCGCAACGTCACGCGATAAATCAGTTTTGCTGTTTGATTTTGCGGTAAATAAAGGCGGCCAAACGCCCATGGCCTATTTACAAAATGTCTGGATGAAAGGGGAGGGCGTTAAAGATGCTGAGGCCATCACCATTAACGGCATGCCCGCGGCAACGGCGTCATTTGCCGGTACTGTTAATAAGGTGCCTATGACCATCCGGTTGATCGCTATCCGTTTTTCAGCGCAAAGTTTTGCCCGTTTTCAAATTGCCATTCCTAATGCGGCGACCGGCAACATGGTTGATGCGCTCAAGCGCTCCAGCTATAGCTTTGTAAAGTTAACCCCGGATGAAAAAGCCGCTTATAAGCCTTATCACTTAAAAATTGTGACGGCCAAACCCGGCGATAGTGTGACCAGTATGGCGGCATCCTTTCCCTATAAATCATTGAACGAGGAGCGTTTCCGCATGTTGAATGGCATGGAACCGCAAGAAAATGTTACCGTTGGGGGGCGCTATAAGGTCATCATGGCCCCGTAAAGATAAAGGCCCGGTTTTTGCGTCTTGGAAATGATCCATAAGTAAAGCCGGGCTGAGAGGGGGGGGAAGTGTTCAGCCCGGCTTCTTGCAAGAAAATCTTTAACATCATGTGCGACGTTAAACCTTCTTGTTAGTTTGTACGTTAGTCGGCCGTGAATAGATCATCTTTGGTCGTAATAAATTTTTTCATGCTGGATTTTAATTTACCCATAGCGCGTTGTTCCAATTGGCGAACGCGTTCCTTGCTCACGCCCAACTCTTTGCCCAATTCCTCAAGCGTTACAGTTTCATAGCCAAGGTGGCGCTCGCGTATGATCGTTTGTTCACGGTTGCTCAGTTCACCAAGCGCGCTTTTTAGCCATTCTGAGCGGGTCTGGGCGTCTTTCATACCCAGAACGATGTCTTCCGGGTTGGGGCGGTCATCGGACAACATGCTTTGCCAGTCATCATCGCCATCTTCGCCAATTGTGGCGTTTAGCGAGCTATCCGCGCCTGACAGGCGGGCCTCCATATCGCGCACGTCTTTCATGCGCACTTTTAATTCTTTGGCAATCTGTTTGCGGCCTTCATTGCCCAGGCCTTCTCTTTCATTTTCGCCTTCGATTTTGGCGCGCAGGCGGCGCAAATTAAAAAACAGGGATTTTTGCGCGGCTGTTGTACCGGTGCGAACAATCGACCAGTTTCTGAGCACATAGTCCTGAATAGCAGACCGTATCCACCAGGACGCATAAGTTGAAAAGCGCAAGTCGCGTTTATAATCGAAACGGCTGGCGGCTTGCATCAGGCCGACATTCCCTTCCTGAATTAAATCACCCATAGGCAAGCCATAATTTCTGAACCGTGAAGCCATGGACACAACCAGACGGGTGTACGAATTAATCAGCTCATGCAGGGCCTTCTCATCCCCATTTTCATGCCAGCGCCTGGCCAGTTCCAATTCATGGTCTTTTTCAAGAAGCGGCGCATTCATAGAGGTTTGAATGTATTCCAGATTTGCTTTTTGTGTTTGTGGATCGTCAATATGTGCCATTTCTTAGAACCTTTTATGTTTAAAAATTTCATCCTTGAGCAACTGTTACGCAATATAGGCTTGGAACCCTTCGCTTCAATATGCGTTGCTTATACTTTTTGTATACTCCAACATTGTATTCGTTGCCGGGTTCCAAATAGATTACATTTTTTTTGACTTTTTTTCGCACTCGCACAAAAATATGTAAATTTAGTGCGAAATATGGGGCTGGCACTGCTCTGGCTCCAGATTCAGCTCCAGCCTTAGCTCTCAAAAACTTGAATAACGTTTCCTGTTGCATCAAATCCTGTGCAAATCAGGGAGCCGCCAAAACCGCACCCACCATCCAAGGTGGCGGTAATGCAGTTTAAATGCAAGCCTTTGTGCGCTGGGTCATATCCGCGTATGACTTTCTCAAAGGGGCGATAGGGCGATTCCATCGCTTCGAAATCATGGCTGCCCCACCACAGTTTATCGCCTTGTTCTGGCAAGGGCTTGTCGGTTTCAAGGCCCGCATGCACAAACAGCATGGGGTATTGCCCTGAAATGTCAGTATAGGCGGCCCGAACCAATTGATTCAAAAATATATCATGACCCGGGTTTTGCCGTATTGTCGCGCGCAGATGGGCGACCCATTTTGTGAGCGGTGTAACGCCGTGGCGACAAGCCTCTATAGCGTCATGCGGGCAAAGGCCATATGATTGGAGCGTATTGCTCATGCCATTGCCCAGCATCCATAAAAAGCAATCGGTTGGATTAGGGGCAAAGGGCAGCTGAAATAATTTGTGCATCATTTCTTCTTGATTGCCGCGTAAATAGACCAGATCACTGGGGCGCACGCCCTGTACAGATAAAATCATGCGCCGAAAGGCCAGAATTTCATTCATGCAGTTCGCACTTTGGGGGCCGTACCCGCTGTAGTTGCCCAGATAAATAATTTTTTGACCACATTGAAAGTGATCCAGAATATTATCGTGAATTTGGGTCAGGCGTTCCAGATCCCCGTGAATGGCGGGGATAGCCCAGATTGTATCCGGGGTGCCAAGGGCGGCATAGTTTTCATGTGTTTTGGTTATGGTTTTTTGACACACGGGCGTATGAAGGCAGATTGGATTGTTTTTTATTTTGCAAAAGGGAGGAATTCCCAGAATCATAGACAGTATATAAAAAAATCAGGCACATAGAAAGGAATTTCCACGTGCCTGACTGTATGAATTGTAAAAACTTGCTTTTGTTACGCCGCTTTTTGTGCGGGTGACTTGCCAGGCTTCAAGATGTCTTCCAGCTGTTCACAGGCTTTGATTTCTGTGATGTCTTCAACAGCCGCAACTTCACGGGCCAAACGCTCCAGCGCAGATTGATAGATTTGGCGCTCAGAGTATGATTGCTCGCTCTCGTCATTGCTACGCTTCAGATCACGCAGAACTTCGGCAATAGATACCGGGTCACCAGAATTAATTTTTGTTTCATATTCCTGCGCGCGGCGGCTCCACATAGTGCGGCGAATTCGGGCGCGCCCCTGAAGTGTTTCCAAAGCATCCTGAATGCGATCAGTCGAGCTGATTTTACGAAGTCCGGCTGATTCAGCTTTCATGACCGGAATTTTAAGACGCATACGATCTTGCTTAAAGCTAATGGCATAAAGGCTGATTTCCATTCCCCCGATTGTTTGTGTTTCGATCCCCTCGATCATTCCTACGCCATGTGCAGGGTACACAACATAATCACCTTCATTGAAATTGTAGTTGTCGTTATCAGCCATAAGTTACTTACCTTTTGTTTGGGTTATTATTTTTCGGCCGCATCAATTGCAAATGGAATGCCAAAAGTAAAAAGGCATCAAAGAGTTATCGCTAAGTTACTGATAACTCACTTAAATCCATCCCTTGATGTCAGCGTTATGGAATGATAATACCTAAATTTTAGTAAATTTTCAACTTTTCATTAATAAAACGTTAATCTTGCTTGTATAACAAGGGTTTACGTAATGTCAGACGTTGAAAAACTAGCCGAATCAGGCGGGCTCATCAAATATTTTTCCGGCAAAAACTTCTCATTGACAATTTTTGACATGACACTCAGGCGTGTAGACAATCTGAGCAATTGCTCCGACGTGCCATTATGGCGGCTGGAAAACTCTAATGCGATTAAATCCCGGATAATACCTTCGGATAAGTCCTGAAGGGTTGTAGCCAGGTCGTCCTGACGTACAATAACGCAATTATCCCGGCTAGAGACAATTTTTGCTTTATAGTAGGAGCCGCTGGTCAAGTGGTCGATATAGGCAATTTCAAATTCATTCAGGCCATAGCTGCGCCTGACAAGTTTAGAAAATTTCTCTATGCGGTTTGTGCTAAGGTCAAAGCTGTTTAAGGCAAGTTTAGAAACACTTTTTGCAATCGCGGAGAGCTTATCTGGCACAATGGTCTGACACAGCTTTATGGTCGTGTTGTTACTGAGCATTAAGGCTTTGATTTGCGTCGCTTTTTCAAGTTGTCTGATAAATAAAAGCGGATCAGCCGTTATTTTTGCCGGTAAGGTAATATTTAATGTTTTGCAGCCATTTTCATTGCGAAAGACCCGTAATGTATTGCCATCCGAATCGTAACGGTAATTAAACGCTGCCCCCCAAGCCTCAATGCTTCCGCACCGGCTTGCTTCCTGGTACCGTAATGGATCCATCTCATCCCTATAATTTTTATTTTTTGATTAGGGTGATCTTAGCATAAAATATTCGATGAATCAAACTTTAGTTTTTTCTGATAAATAGACCGTTCAAAGGCACAGTATTTCAGCCTGTTTCGTTGTGTCAAAGTCAACGTAACCACCTATAGTAAAAGGAAATAAATCTTCCTGGTGTCCGAATCGGGCGTTCATGATTATAGGGATATTCAGGCCGTGTGTGTGTTCTTTTATGATGTCTTCCACGTCAAAACCGAATGGCTTGCCGGTTTCGGGAATAGGGCCGAACTGGCCGAAAATTAAACCGCTCACATTATTTAGTACCTCACTACGGCGTAAATGAAGCAACATTCTGTCGATTCGGCTCAGCTCTTCGTTACAATCTTCCAAAAATAGTATGTGATCTTTGTAGAAGTTACGTAAAAGCGTTTGTGGTAGATATTGAAACACACTTAAATTGCCACCAACCATTGGCGACTTTGTACGCCCTTGGCGTAATATATGACAGCCATTTTCTGGGTAAATTATGCGGGATCCGGTTATGAGGTCTATATGTATTTGATTTTGCTTGCATTTGTGCAGGCGGTTAAAGTTTGTTCCATGTATAGTTTGCAGGCCGCAATGGGCGTATACAGCATTCAGAAGGGCTGTCACGTCACTAAAGCCGATGATGGTTTTGGGCGTTTGTGACAGCTTTGTGTAATCGATATGATCAATCCAATGCAGGCATCTGTTACCCCCGCCCGCGGCCCATATACACCGAATATCGGGGTTGTCCCATAGATCATAAAACGCCTGTAACTTTTCTTCATGCGTTCCCGCCGATTGTTTGTGGCGGGCATAAGTCTGTGGATGCACAAATGTTTTCAGACCCTGCGCCTCAACGTAGCGCGCCGATAACTCAATATCGCTTTTCTCCACCCAGCTAGACGGGGAAAAAACGCCGATTGTATCGCCTTTATTCAGATAGGGGGCTTTCATGCCTGTTATTTTATGATGCTTTTTTGATTGTTTCAAAGGATTCCAGCGCGGCCTTGCGGGTTTCTTTTAAATCGGCAATCGGTCTGGGATAGGTCTGCCCCAGAACAACGCCCGCCTTGGCAAGGATATCGTCTTTGGTTTCCCACGGGGCATGAATGTTTTTACTCGGCATATTTTTTAGCTCCGGCACAAATTTCCGCACATAATCACCATTCGGATCGAATTTATACCCCTGTGTGACCGGGTTGAAAATTCGGAAATAGGGCGCGGCATCGGCGCCGCACCCGGCCACCCATTGCCAACTGGCCGAATTATTGGCCAGATCGGCATCCACCAGCGTATCCCAAAACCAGTCTTCGCCTTCATGCCAATGGATGCGCAGGTTTTTCACCAGAAATGAAGCCACAATCATACGTACACGGTTATGCATCCAGCCGGTCTGCCAAAGCTGGCGCATGCCTGCGTCAATAATGGGTATACCGGTTTGTCCGCGTTGCCATGCATTCAGGGCTGTATCATTTTTTTCCCATGGAAAATTTTTGAATTTTTCCTGTAATGGTTCACGCATTAAATTTTTATTGTGATACAGCAGGGAATAAGAAAATTCGCGCCAGCCCAGTTCGCTGCAAAATGTATCCATATCTTTTTCCCAATGCGCTTGCATGCCGCGTGCTTGTGCATCATGCCAAATCTCGCGGGGGGAAATCTCGCCGAAATGCAGATGCGGTGATAAACGGGAAACGTTTTCCATGTCCGGGCGGTTTCTGTCTTCTTTGTAATTCTTCATGCCGCCTTCCAGAAAGGCATCCAGCCGCGCACGCGCCCCTTTTTCCCCAGGGCTCCATACTTGTTCAATTGAGCGATACCATTGAATTTTTGGCAATAAGTTTAAATCTGTCTCATTATAACGCGCGGGGCCTTCGGCTAAAGGGATATTGTCCGGGGCAGGGCGCGGTGCTGGTGGCTCTGCCGCCTTAAGGCAACCCTTGCGGTAAAAAGGCGTAAAAACCTTATAAGGCGTTCCATCATCCTTCTTGATTTCCCATGGTTCCCATAGCAATGAGGCGTTAAAGGTCTTCACCTTCAGCCCACGCTCTTTCAGGGCGGCTTTTATATCCTTATCACGTGCCATGCGCCACGGCTCATAGCAACGGTTCCAGAATATAGCCTCGGCTCCGGTCTCTTTGATTATCTCTGTTAAGTGTTCATATGCATTACCCGCGCGCAATACCATATGCCCATCAAGGGAGGCGTTCAGGCTTTGCAGGGATTTATAAAGCCACCATTTCGATGCGCCGCCGCGGCGCCATGGCCCGGCACTTTCATCATCGTGAATATAAAGCGGCAAGACCTTATAGCCGTTATCAATCGCATGCAGCAGGGCAGGGTTGTCCTTCAAGCGTAAATCCTGACGGAACCAGATGATGGCGGTTTTATTTGTCATGCTGCCTTATACGTATGAGAACGTAAACGGATCACGGTTTACGATGCTTTTCTTTTATAATATCCGCCAACAACCTCGCTCAGCCCATCCCCTTCACCAATGATTTTAAACTTGCGGGTGTAGTCATGATTGAAATGGTCGGGGAAATTCACCGATATGTCTGAAAATTGCGGGAATGTTTCTGCAATTATTTTTCTGGATTCATGGATAATGTAGGTCTGATGCGCCTCGTTTTGCTCTTTAAGGACGAAGTTCAGATCGGCGCGAACGCCCTCATGGCGCATCATGAAATGGATAATATTACCTGTGCATTCCGCGTTCAGGTCATTAACCATCGTATTAAAGAACGAAGCATAGTATTTGCCGCCATCGGCGCCGTAAAGGAAGTCTGTATTTTTCCCCTCCAGATTCATTAAATACTGCGTGCCGTCAGGGTCGTTTACAATATGCGCTTTATCTTCCATCTGATAGCGAATCATGGGGAAGGCCTGTTGTTGGAGTGAGGTAATAATCATGGCATCATGATCGCCGTCTTCAACGTATGCATAGGTGTTGAAAACCTTATAATCAAAACTGCTGTCGCCGTGTTGATGTGCCAGTTCGCCCAATTCAACCGCGCCGTAAGTAATTTCAATCCGCGCATTCGGAAACATTTCCTGAATAAAGGCTTTTGAACAATCAAAGAAAAATTCACCGCTGACGTTAATATATTTCAGCCCCTCATATGGCGGCATGTTCTCGGCCTTCATGATTTCGGCCACGCGTTGCAGAACGCATGGAAAAATAACCAGCAAGGTCGTTTTGCGGTCCTGCAGGGTCTGTAAAAGGCGAAGCACACTTTCGCGGTCGACGGTTTCAAACGGAACAACGCAAAAGCCAAATAAGTGATGCAGCCAATTATTAAAGGTGGCATAGGTGTCAGTGAAATAGGATTGCAACGGATAATACACCACAAATGATTCGCCGCGGCGCCAGCCATTCATGTGGAATGATTCCAGAAAAGATTGGGCCATGACGTTAGCATCATGGTGATCCAGCCAGCGATATGTGGGCGTGCCCGAGGTGCCGCCGGTTGAGATAGATATTTTAAAATTCTTGCGGATAAACAGGCTCCACAGCGCTTGTAGGGCATTCGGGGGGGCGCCGTCATTGATCAGGTCAATTTTTCCGCTCAGGCTTCGCGTTTGGAAGCGGTCGTTATAATCGCTCAGGTCTTGCTTGGTGGTGACCGGCGTTTGGGCAAAGGCTTTGTAGAAATCTTCATTTGATAGTGCTGGCGCGTCTGACAGAAAACGGTCGTAACGCCCCTCATAATAGGGGACGTTGTTATTCGCATAGGTTAACAGATCCATCAGGCTTTCGCGGCGAGAATGCGCGATATGTAGCGGCATTAATATGCGGCGGTGCCCGATGTTTTTCGCAAGGAATCCCATAACGTTATTGTGCTAAGCAATATGCGCGAACGCAAGGCTTGATTACCCGTCGGCATTAATTTTGCGGATAATTTCGTGCAAGGCTTCTTCCGCGCGCAGGTTTTCTACCTGGCATGTGCCTGCGGCCTGGTGCCCACCGCCGCCATATTCCAGACATAGATGCCCGACATGGGTTTTGCTGGTTTTGTTCAGGATGGACTTGCCCAGTGCAATAACCGTATTTTGTTTGTTTTTGCCCCATAGGATATGAGCCGAGATATTACATTGCGGGTATAGCGCATAAATGACAAAGCGGTTTCCGGCCCAGATTGTATCTTCCTTCCGTAAGTCTAGAACAACCAGATTATCGTAAACATTTGAGCAGCGCTCAATCTGTTCACGGAATTTAAGCTGATGTTCATAGTAAAGATCAACGCGTTCTTTCACATCGGGCAATTGCAATATGGTTTCGATGCTTTGATGTTGGCGGCAGACGTCAATCAATTGCATCATCAATTGGTAATTTGAAATATTAAAATCACGAAAACGGCCCAAACCTGTGCGCGCATCCATGATAAAACTAAGAAGGACCCAGCCCTCGGGGTTCAGGATTTCTTCTTTGGAAAAAGCCGCAGAGTCAGCTTTATCAACAGCAATCATCATATCATCAGAAATTGTCGGCATTTTTTCAGCGCCGCCAAAGTAATCATAAACCACGCGGGCCGCCGATGGGGCCTTCGGGTCAATAACATGATTTTCCGGCTTGTCTTTTACGCGTTCAACTTCACTGGCGTGGTGATCAAAGGCAAGATAGACGCCCTCAACATAAGGCAGATTGGTTGTAATATCATCCGGGCCAACTTCAATCAGGCCGTCTTGCATATCCTTGGGGTGTGCAAAGGTGACATCATCAATCAAACCAAGTTCTTTCAAAATGACACCACAGACCAGACCGTCCATATCGCTGCGGGTAATTAAACGGTATTTTTTGTCAGGGTTGGGAAGGATTTTGGCTTCTTGTGACATGTGCTTACTTGCTCCTGTTTTCTCACTACATCTAACAGGATACACGAAATTATTATGATTTTGCTAAAAATCTATATTTTTAAAGCACAAAAAAAGGAACATATTGCGATGTCCCTTTTTTATTCAATCTGTTCGGTCTGCGTTTATCAGGATGCAGCCGCTTCGGATTCATCTTTGTCTTTCTCTTTATCCTTATCTTTCTTTGATTTGGATTTTTTGGTTTTTTTATCGGAATAAACGAAGACAGGCTTTTTATTGTCCGTTACGGTGTCTTCATTTATGATAACTTCTTCAACATTTTCTTCGTCCGGTAATTCGAACATTGTATCCAGCAGCATATTCTCAATAATTGACCGCAAGCCACGCGCCCCTGTTTTTCGGGCGATCGCCTTTTGGGCAATTGCTTTTAACGCTTCATCTGTAAATTTCAGTTCAGCGCCTTCCATTTCAAATAATTTTGCGTACTGCTTGGTCAAGGCGTTCTTCGGCTCGGTCAGAATTTCGACCAACGCGTCTTCGTCCAGATCTTCCAGAGTGGCCAAAACCGGCAGGCGGCCAACAAATTCAGGGATCAAACCATATTTCAGCAGGTCGCTTGGCTCCAGCTCTTTAAACAGCTCACCGGCACTGCGTTCATCAATGTTTTGAACATCGGCACCAAATCCGATTGTTGTGCCGCGTCCACGCTCCGCAATCACCCGGTCAAGGCCGGCAAAGGCACCGCCGCAGATAAACAGAATATTTGCGGTATCAACCTGCAGGAATTCCTGCTGTGGGTGCTTACGGCCACCTTGGGGCGGTACGGAGGCCACTGTGCCTTCCATCAGCTTCAACAAAGCCTGCTGAACGCCTTCGCCGGATACATCGCGGGTTATGGATGGGTTATCTGATTTACGAGAGATTTTGTCGATCTCATCAATATAAACAATCCCTTTTTGTGCACGTTCGACATTGTAATCCGAGGCTTGCAGCAATTTCAGAACAATATTTTCTACGTCTTCACCCACGTAACCGGCTTCGGTTAGTGTGGTGGCATCTGCCATGGTGAAGGGGACATCAATGATTTTCGCCAGTGTCTGTGCCAAAAGCGTTTTACCGCAACCGGTCGGACCAACCAGCAGAATATTCGACTTTGTTAGCTCAACATCCGCGCCGGAACCGGTTCCGCCATGTTCAAGACGCTTATAATGGTTATGGACGGCAACGGATAGCACACGCTTTGCGTCTTCCTGTCCAATAACGTAATCATCAAGAATTTTTTTGATTTCGCTTGGCGCTGGCAGATCATCGCCGGAACTGACAAGCTGGCTCTTATCTTCTTCACGGATAATGTCCATGCAGAGCTCAACACATTCGTTACATATGAATACGTTGGGACCCGCGATTAACTTTCTCACTTCATGTTGGCTTTTGCCGCAGAAGGAACAGTAAAGGGTATTTTTTGAATCGCTCGACGATGAACTGGATTTACTCATATGGGATGCTTTCTTTATCCTTGTAACTTAATAAAAGCCTATGACACTAATCTGCCAATTCAAGAGCTTGGACGCAAGCCCTTTCGCGAAACATTTTGCTCTTACTCACCAAGAATATTCCGTTTTCCCTTGCAGGCATGTCTTTGAAAGCGCTATATCAGGGCAAAGTCCAACATAAATGAATGTGAAATGGCCGTGATGGATAACATACAAGACTTAAAAGAAAATTTTGCCCTTTTTGATGATTGGGAGGAGCGTTACCGCTATTTGATAGATTTGGGGCGCGTACTTCCCAAGATGGATGATGCTCTGAAAACGGACGAAACTCTGGTGCGCGGGTGCACCTCTAAAGTGTGGCTGGCGGCGCATGTCAAAGACGGAGTTTTGCACTTTCAGGCCGATAGTGATGCGCATATTGTGCGCGGCCTTGTGGCTTTGCTTGTTGCGGCCTATGACGGCCAAAAACTATCGGATATTCCAAATATTGATATTGAGGGCATGTTCAGTGAGATTGGCCTTGATCAGCATTTAAGCCCGAATCGGCGCAACGGATTTTTCGCCATGGTGGAACGTATCCGCTCATTCGGCGCTTGATGCGTCTTTTTCACCGGTTTGGGCGGTACCAGTACCAGTGCCGGTGCTTTCTGCGCTGCCCTGATGATCTGGCGCTTCGTCATTATTGGCCTGGTTATCGTACCCATCATCTTTATGATGTATGCTGCGCAGGATATCACGGAACATAGCGTCCGATTCTTCCAGCGGGGCGCCGATTAATTGCGCCTCTATTGTCATGGCCGATTGCTCCCCGATCCACATTTGCGCCAGATAAATGCCGCTGGTCATGCCAACGGTAATTTCACCCACCAGATTGGCCATTTTAAAACGGCCCTTTTCGTCTTCACTGTAATTGACGTTATATTCCTCCTCCACGGTTTGCGCGGACATGGCCTGTAATGTCTTGATCATGACCTTTTCGCTATAACGCCCCTTGATGTCGTTATTGATGGGGGAGCATATAACCTTTACATCCACGGTGGAGGTCAGGCCGAACGTCTTTGTGAAGCTGGCCTGTTGATAGCATTCGTCACCATTTTCACCGCCGTCGCAGCGTTCGCTGATAAAGGGTTCATCCGGGAAGCCTGCGGTAAATTCGCAAGGGGGTGGGGAGTAAATATGCGTCATGTCTTTGGGGGGCAAGGGCGTATAGGGCGCTTGTTCCTGTTGTTGCCCTGCTTGCGCGGCGGCGCTGTTTTCAGATTGCGCGGCGGCCTGTAATGGCATGAAAATCGTGATAATCAGGGCGGTAATGAGCATATTTTTCATTGGGAAGCGTCCTTTATTTATTCCAGCTATGCGGGTCGGCGGGGCTTTGTTCCCCTGTTCTCATGTCTTTGACCTGATCATCTTCGGGGAACCAGACATAGGGAATACCTTTCTTTTCGGCATAGGCCATTTGTTTGTTCATTTTTTTGCCATGGGCAATTTCAACATTAATCCCGCGCCCGCGCAAGGTGGTTTCGATGTCTTTCATCTTTGGCAAATCGGCCTCATCGCGCGGCGGAATGATCAGCACATCGGTCGGGCATTTGCGTGAAACCGGTAATTTGCCTTGCGTGCGCAACCGGTCAAACAGCCGTGAAAAGCCAATGGATATGCCAACGCCGGGCAAATGCTTGTTAATATAACTCCCGGCCAGATCATCATAGCGCCCGCCGGAACAGATGGAGCCATAAGTCGGGTCCTCGGTGAATACGGTTTCATAGACCGTACCGGTGTAATAATCCAGCCCGCGCACGATGGAAAGATCGGCCACAACCGCCCCTTCAGGCAGGTGGGAGAGGTTGTCAAGGACGGCAGATAGTTCTTCAATGCCTTTTTGTAGAGTTTCATTGCTTGTATTAATTTCCGAGTTGAATTTAAGCGCATCTTCAAATTCATCTGCATTAGTAAATTTATTTTTTGCAATTTTAATAAATTCCATTATTGAATCTGTGAGCTGTTCAGTATCAATTGATGGGTCTTCGTTACACTCTTTAAGAGCTTCATGCATGCCAACAATCAGTGGCGATAAATGCTCTTTAGTCAGTTTGTCAATTGTCCTAAATATGATCGCTTTCATTTCTTCGCTTTGAATTCCAAGCGTTTCTATGTAGCCAGTCAATATCTTCCGGTTACTCACCCGTATCTGAATATTTTCCAATTCTTTTAAAGGAACGTTTTTCTTTGTTTCGGGATTATAGCAAGGCAATGAACTCAACACTTCCCAGATAATCGCGGGCATTTCGGCATCGAAGGCGATTGGCAGATTATCAGGGTTAATCACGTCGATATCGCATTGATAGAACTCGCGCATGCGTCCTGCCTGTGGTCTTTCGCCGCGCCAGACTTTTTGCATCTGGTAGCGTTTGAACGGAAAGACCAGATCATTGAAATGCTGGGCGGCATAACGGGCAAAGGGCACTGTCTGATCGAAATGCAGTGCCAGGCGGGCCTCTTTGGTGTCATTCTCGTCCTTATGCAGGCGCTCGATGACATAGATTTCCTTATCAACATCTTCGCCTTTGGCGCCGATGACGTTCAGCTCCTCAACCGCCGGGGTTTCGATGGAACAAAAGCCGTAGCTCTCGAAGACTTTTCGGATATGATCCAGCCATTGCTGTTCAACGATACGCACTTCGGGCAGCCATTCAGGAAAACCGGAAACAGGGGAGGGTTTGTATATTTTTTTCTTATCGCTCATAGGGCCTTTATAAACTGCCATACTGCGCAAGTGAAGATGCTAATTCATCTTATCCGTCCGATTTCGGTATTTTCCAATCCGGGCGGATGAAATGGCAGGTATAGCCATCAGGATATTTTTTTAAGTAGTCCTGATGATTTTCTTCGGCCTCAAAGAACGGACCGGCGGGGGAAATGGCGGTTGTT
>DENS01000002.1:187502-262665 GCA_002359735.1 Micavibrio sp. UBA2638 | reverse complement strand
GGGGGAAATGGCGGTTGTTACAGGCGCATCATATAATCCGCACGCCGCTATATCTTGCAAAATCTGCCGGGCTGTTTGTTTTTGCTCTTCGTTGCAATAAAAGATCTCGGAACGATATTGCGTGCCGATGTCATTGCCCTGCCTGTTCATTGTGGTGGGATCATGAATTTGAAAGAAGAATTCCAGTATCCTGCGATAATCGGTTACGGCCGGGTCAAAGGTGATTTCAATGGCTTCGGCATGGCCGCTTTCGCCGCTGCAGACGTCTTTATATGTTGGATTTGGTGTCGTACCACCGGTATAGCCCACCTGAGTATCCAGAATGCCGGGTTGGCGACGGATTAAATCTTCCATGCCCCAAAAACACCCACCGGCCAGTATTGCTTTCTCGCTCGTCATAAAGGGTAATATAGGGGCGTTGCCTGCGTTAATCAATTGCTACATTGATAATTCGCTATATTGATAATTCGTAAGCTCCGCCGCCATCATGGTTTTTCCCCGGCTGGTCCCGGCTTTGTCTCATGGTGGATTGAATGGAGTTGCTCAGTCTTTCAACGCAGCCAAGATTGACGTGCTGAAGCTGCTGTGCAATGCGTTGCATGGTTTTGCACATTTTAGGCTTATGTCCTGTGACGGCCCGGTATTGATCCGTCAGCGCTTTATGTCCGCCTTGCACCAGCTCCGGTTGGATGCCAAGGTTTTGCGCGCTTTGATCAAATTTCTTCGAAAAGTAATCAAAGGCTTCTTGCGATGATTCAAAGCGTTTCACACATAAATTATTGGGGGATAACGTCACAACAGTATGGTTGCGTTCATTAAAGTAATGCGTGACGCGGGCATCTTTATCAGCCCAGAACCCCATGGTGTTTTCTTTGTCGGACAAAACATCCAGAACCGTTGGGTTGACGGGCGGCCCGTTTTGTTCGTTGCCCGGGAGGGCTGCATTTTGTTCGTTTTCTGGCTGATTTTTATCCGCAAGGCCCGCAATATTGGTGCCGGCGCGTTTTTGTTCCTTCGCCGCGGATGTTGGTTCAGGCTCAATTGTCTTCAATTGCAATTCGGATGCTTTGCGGGTAAGGGTTTCCCATGCTTCAGGACTATGCTTGTGGATGTCGAGCTCAAAGCGGTGAATGGCTTGTGCGATCGCTTTTTCCCCTTTTTTGATAGGCGGCGATCCGGCAAATTCATGCAGGCGCTCAAATTTTCGGCAGTTAGGATTAGGGCGGTAAATTGTTCCGAAATCACCGGCGTTATTCGCATCCAGAACGATCATAACGTTATCGTCTTCATTATAAATATAGCTGGTCGAAAGGTTGTCAGTGCCTGTGTCTGTCGCGGTAAAAAGCCGGGCGCCGGGTGCGCTCAGGGCTTGTTCTATATAAACGCCCAGTGCAACAGGATCGTGTTTGCCTTCATAGGTGATATCAATCTCACGTCCCCAGCGCGGATCATCAAATTCATTGTGATGCGATTGAAAGGAATGACCATGAGCAATGACTTGTGCAATAGCGCGTCTGTTATCGGGGTGCTGTTTCATGTCTGCCTCCCTTGCGCATTGTGTCTGACATCACGGGCGGCCTGTTCACATTGGGTTGCCAGATGCGCGTATGTTTCAGGGGAAAGCGCTGGTGAAGGGCGGTCATGGCCTAAATCAAAATCCTGATACGCGCAAACAAGGGCGGACAGCGCGTTAAAATCGGATGCCGGTATAATCAGGCTGCGGCGGTCGTGATCAATAAGCGTTTGCAACAAAGCGGTGCAATATTGTGCCTGCTGTGGTGATATTGCGGTGTAGGACCGTAGTTCCTGCCCAAACGCAGCATAGCTTTTAAGGATATCCAGTATTCCGCGCCAAATCTCCGGCGTTGCCGTCATGTTGATATTCAGGTCACCGTCATCAGTATCCAGCCTGCTGATATGCAGCGCGGCGCTATCGTCTAGCGATGGTGTGTGCATGTTTTTCCTCTATAATCGGCCAATTTTTTTTATCATTTGCCCCTATCTTATAGGCAAAATGTTAATTTTCTTCAAACAAATCCGCAAGTTGCCCAACCAAAGCCTGCGCCAAAGCGTCTGCATCGGCAATGGTCAGGGCTTTGTTGTAATAACGTGTGACATCGTGGCCAATGCCAATGGCGGTTAATTCTATTTTGGTTTTGTTTTCTATCCAATTGATAACATTGCGTAAATCCTGCTCAAGGATATTGGACGGATTAACGGACAGGGTTGAATCATCCACTGGGGCGCCGTCAGAAATGACAATCATTATCTTGCGGGCCTCGCCGCGGGCGGCCAGCCGATTATAAGCCCAGACGAGGGCTTCACCATCGATATTTTCTTTCAACAGACCTTCTTTTAGCATCAGGCCAAGATTTTTATGGGTGCGCCGCCATGGTTCATCCGCGCCTTTATATATAATGTGACGAATATCATTCAGGCGCCCCGGCATATCCGGGCGGCCGTTTTGCATCCATAACTCGCGGGCGCTTCCGCCTTTCCAGGCCCGTGTTGTAAAGCCCAGTATCTCCACCTTTACGCCGCAACGTTCCAGCGTTTTGGCGATAATATCGGTGGTCATCGCGGCAATGGCAATGGGGCGCCCGCGCATCGAACCGGAATTGTCGATCAGAATGCTGACCACCGTATCACGGAAGGGCATGTCTTTTTCTGCCTTATAGGTCAGGGGAACATTGGGGTTGGCGATAATTCTGGCGATTCGCGCTGTGTCCAGTATACCTTCCTCCATATCGAATTGCCATGTGCGCATTTGCCGCGCCATTAATTTACGCTGCAGGCGATTGGCCAGCTTGGTAATAATGGCCTGATGGTGCGATAGTTGTTTATCCAGCAATTCCCGTAAGCGGCGAATTTCATCCGGGTCGGCCAGCTCTGCCGCGCTGATTTCTTCATCAAATTCTGTTGTATATATACGGTATTGCCCTTCGGGTCCGTGGATCAGGCTTTCTGGTCTGAAGGGCATGTTCTCGGCCGGTGTCTCCCCGCTTTGCATATCGTCGGCCAGCATATCATCCAGAATTTCGTCGTATCCGGCGTCAAATTCATCGGATCCGTCGTTCATTTCCTCGTCTGCGCTGTTTTGCAGGGCTTGGTCTTGCTGATCTTGCTGCTGTCCGGCTTCGTCGTTTTTGTCCTCTGGTTCCGGGTTGTCATCGGGTTCATTGCCGCCGTCTTTATCACGGTTGGGTTGGTCAATCTCTGCGTCCTGCTCCGGGGCCGGCATATCCAGATCGCGAATAAGGGCCCGCGCAATTTTTGCAAATTGTGACTGGTCATGCAGGGCGTTTTTTAAGCTGCCGAGCCCATCGCTGCCCAATTTATCAGCCAGAAAGGGCTGCCATAAATCCATGACATGTTGCTCGGCCGGGCTTGGCGGTTGTGCCGTGATGGCCTGACGCGCCAAAATGTGCAGGGCATCGGGCAGGGGGATTTGTTCCCGTTCGGCGGCTTCACCGTATCCTTTGCGGCGGCATTTTTCTGCCATGACAGCGCCAAGATTTTGCGCAACCCCGCGCATGGCATTCATCCCCAGCGCCTCGCACCGGGCTTGCTCCAGTGCTTCGAAGGCCGCTTTGGCGCGGCTGTCTTGCGGGGCCTCGGAGGAATGCAGATTTTGATTATGATAGGCAATCTTTAAGGCATTGGCATCGGCACACCCCCTGACCAGCCGTACCGATTCCGGGCTCATTGAATGTTCCGGCAGCGGCAGGCGTGGATTGGTCAGCGAACCAACGGTGCCAATGGGGGCTTCCCCCACGCTATAGGTGGGTTCAATTTCCTTATTGCCGGCTATAGTGCGCAAGACGGCAGAGGTAATGGTTTTGAATTCTTCAAAGGCTTGGCTCATGTTTATCTTCGCGCTTTGATTGTTTTTAAAAAGGTCTGATGCGCTTTAGGCCCTTGTTTGTTAACTGGTCACGACATTGCGAATGGCGCTTTGCGGCAAATCAATGCCAAAGCAGCGCTGGTAGTATTCGGCAATGATCGGGCGTTCCGTTTCATCGCATTTATTCAAGAACGATAGCTGGAAAGCCAGCTCGCGGTTTCCATCAAATATGGCCGTGTTTTCTATCCAGCTAAGGACTGTACGCGGGCTCATGAGCGTTGAAAGATCGCCGTTAATAAATCCTTCGCGTGTCATGTCGGCCAGGCGAACCATTTTATCAATGTCATCTTCGCCCCCCGGTGTCTTCTTCATATCCGGGAATTTGGCCAGCATGATATTGACCTCGTCATCATGCGGTAAATAATTCAAGGTGGTCACAATATTCCAGCGGTCCATCTGGCCCTGATTAATTTGATGCGTGCCGTGATATAAACCGGTTGTATCGCCAAGGCCCACTGTATTGGACGTGGCAAATAAACGAAAGGCCGGGTGGGGACGAATGATTTTATTTTGATCAAGCAATGTCAATTTTCCTTCGGCCTCTAACACCCTTTGTATAACAAACATGACATCAGGGCGACCGGCGTCATATTCATCAAACACCAACGCAACCGGATTTTGCAATGACCACGGCAGAAGACCTTCCTTCCATTCCGTGATTTGCTTACCTTCCTTTAAGACAATCTGGTCTTTACCCACCAGATCAACCCGCGATACATGCGAGTCCAGATTGATGCGCACACAAGGCCAGTTCAGGCGGGCGGCAATCTGTTCAATATGGGTGGATTTACCTGTACCGTGAAAGCCCTGGACCATCACGCGGCGATTATGCGCAAAACCGGCCAAAATGGCCAGGGTCGTGTCATGGTCAAATTGATAGGTGCTGTCAATATCGGGGACATTGGCGCTGTCTTCACTGAAACCCGGAACTTCCCAATCGACATCAATGCCAAATGTGTCCCGCACATTGTATTTTTTGTCGGGAATGGTGGTGTATTTTCCTTCTTTGGCCTTGATATGGGTGATGTCAAAGGACATCCCTCCGGATTCTTTTTCTTTATCCAATTCGCTGACTTCGTTGCTGGGCATTATTCAATCTCTGATAGTCTGATGTTATTGAGCCGGTAAGTCTTCGTATTTTTCGAAGGCGACTTTTAATATGGTATACGCCATATTGATCTGTTTGAGAAGTTCTTCTGATTTATTGCACCCTTTATTCAGATCCGGGTGATGTTTTTTTGCAAGCTCTTTATAGCGGTTTTTGATTTGTTTTAAATTAACCGGCGGAACAAGCCCCATAATGGCAAGGGCCTGAAATTCCGGGCTGTGGGCTTCAAAGCCGGATGCGTGGCCACCCTCTGGCCCGCGGCGGTTTTTGTCTTCATTCCTTGGGGGCGGCTCATCGGTGAAGTGATATGTTTGCCAGATTTTATCGCGCAAGGCATCTGTGGCATCGCCGTTAACGCCGTATTTCCATGTGGGGCGGAATCCATACAGGCTTTTATGCATATGGTCCTGCACTTCGTTGTCGCTCATGCCCGAGAAGAAGTTCCATGCCTTGTTATATTCGCGTACGTGATCCAGGCAGAAATAATGATAGTCATTGAGGCCGCGGTGTTTAGGGGCCTTGTATTCGCCCTTAAGGTCGCAGCCGGGCATTTCGCACTGCTTTTCTTTGCATCTTGGTGCGTTGTCCTCATATTCGGCCGAATTCGGTTTTAGTTTGATGCGCGGCATATTCCCGTATAACCTGTTGTTTCGTCCCTTCCATTTTAGCGGAATATGGTAAAATTTGGAATAGAATACAGAGGAATCTATGGGTTTAGAGCAAATTATCAAGGAAAAATTAGAGGCGCAGTTTAAACCTGATCTCCTTATAGTTGACAATGAAAGTCATAAGCATATCGGGCATGCCGGCGATGATGGCAGCGGCGAAAGCCATTTTAAAATTACAATTTCCTCTGACACCTTCCAAGGCAAAAGCCGTCTACAAACGCATAGAGAGATTAACCAGTGTCTTGATTATGAAATGAAAAATCATATTCATGCCCTTTCTATAAACGTAATTTAAGGGTATTTCCAAAATAGAAATGCAACCAGAGATAGAAAAGCGTTGCAATTCCAGTAAAGCTCCCTATACTAGCCGTAAGTATATTTAATAAATTTTTATATGGGGACGATATGGTTGAGAAGTTATTTGCCGATGAATGCATGGCGGCCAAAAGCTCGCTGGTTAGCCGTAATATTACAATTCTAGGGCGGCGGACATCGGTGCGGCTGGAGCCTGAGATGTGGATGGCTATGAAATCAATCGCGAAGCGGGAGGGCTGCTCCATTCATGAACTTTGTTCTTTGATTAGTCTTCGTAAGCGTGACAATACCTCTTTAACCGCTGCAATACGTGTTTTTATCATGCTTTATTTTAAAGCCTCTTCAACAGAGGAGGGGCATGCAAGGGCCGGGCATGGAGATTTTGAAAGCATGAAAGCGCGGGCCCGCATAACCGTAAATGATGCGCCGGTCTTTTTTCGGACAAACAGGCCGATCACGGATGCCGATGAACGCCGCGTAATGTCGAATTAACTCAGATAAATGTCATGACGCTGCGTTATTGTGCCGCGTTATTCATTCATTTCGGTACAAAAAGAGCGCCATATGCGGGCGCTCTTTGCTTATATTCCGGTCATGGGTGTTCTGTTTTACAGGTTTCTGCCAAAGGCTAGAAACTTTTCCCGTCTTGTCCGAATTAATGATTTTGCATCCCATGGCAATAAATCCTGCAAGGCCCCATCAATTGTGTCTTTCACGTTTTTAATTGTTTCTTCCTTGTGGCGATGGGCGCCGCCCAGAGGTTCGTTAATGATACCATCGATGAGCTTCATGCTATATAGGTCTTGTGCAGTTAACTTTAGGGCATTTGCGGCTTCTTTTGCTTGTTCGCCGCTGCGCCATAATATGGAAGCGCACCCCTCGGGCGAAATGACCGAATAAATGGAATGTTCCAGCATGTAAATTTTATCGGCCACCGCAATGGCAATCGCGCCGCCTGATCCGCCTTCGCCAATGACGATGGAAATAATGGGAACTTCCGTGCGCAGACATGATTCTATTGATTTTGCAATGGCCTCGCTTTGGCCGCGTTCTTCGGCGCCCTTACCCGGATAGGCTCCGGCGGTGTCGATGAAGGTTATAACGGGAATCTGGAACTGTGTGGCCATTTTCATCAAGCGCTGTGCCTTGCGATAGCCTTCGGGGCGCACCATGCCGAAATTATGCTTGATGCGGCTTTCTGTATCCGATCCTTTTTCGTGCCCCATAATAATGCAGGATTGACCGCCAAAACGACCAAGCCCCGCAATCAGGGCGTGGTCTTCGGCAAAGTTACGATCACCGGCCAGCGGGGTGAAATCCTGTATCAGTGCCTTAATGTAATCAGAACAATGCGGGCGATTTTGATGGCGCGCAACCTGCACCTTTTGTGCGGGCGTTAACTTACCATAGGCCTGTTTCAGAAGGCGGGAAGATTTTTCCTCCATACGGCTGATTTCTTCGGCAATATGGACACCGTTTTCGCCGCTAACATTGCGCAGTTCGGCAATTTTTCCCTCTAATTCCAGTATTGGTTTTTCAAAATCTAATTGGCTCATTTTCATTTATGTTCTTAATTGCGTGAAGGACTTGATAGCAAAACAGGCAGATGATTTCAATGAATCAATCTGCCTGTGTGCATAAATTTAAGGAGGGATTACTTACCAGCCGCTTTTTTCGATAGCGGATGCTTTTCATCAACTGTATTTTTCAAATCTTCACCAACCATGTGTGTGTAGATCTGCGTTGTCGCAATATCAGCATGACCCAGCATTTTCTGTACGCTGCGCAAATCGGCACCGCGGCTAAGCAAGTGTGTTGCAAAGGCGTGACGCAGAATATGCGGTGATACACGGCTTTCTTCAACCTCTGCTGCGCGTGCAAGATCTTTTAGAAGCTGTGCAAAGCGCTGGCGTGTCAGGTGGCCGCTGATGGATGTTCTGGATGGGAACAGCCATTGTTGCTGGTTGTCGGGGTTTTCGCCGCCGATAAACTGCTTGCGGATATTCAGGTAATTCTGGATGGCGTCCTGTGCGGCATCGGTTAATGGGACCATGCGGTCGCGACCGGCTTTACCGGTAACCATCAGGAATTGATTGTCTTCACCGATTGAGGACAGGGGAAGACCAACCAGTTCTGAAACGCGCAAGCCGGTTGCATAAAGCATTTCCAGCAAACACACCAGACGAATGCTTTCGCCCGTACCGGGGATGCCGGCTGTTTTAATCAGCTGTGTGACTTCATCTTCGCTCAGCGTTTTTGGCAAGGTGCGTGTTTGTTTCGGGCTTTCAATCGTGGATGTTGGGTCATCTTCCCGAACGCCTTCTGATACGACAAAACGATAGAATTGACGCAGGGCAGACAGGCGGCGGGCAACCGTACGAACGGCAATCTTTGAATTGTTTGTACCCTTGTTGTGCGTTTTGTCACTAAGATCCTTTAAATAGGCCTTCAATTGATCTGTGTTGGCCTTATCAATTTCAACATTTTTTTCATTACGGAGATACAATGAAACATCCGCAAGATCACGCCAATAGGCATGACGGGTATTCATTGCGGCACCGCGCTCTGTTGTAAGCATTTCTAAAAATGAATCCACCAACGGATGTAAATCCGGTTTTGGCATTGCTGGACGACCTGGACGAGCCATGTTTTTCTCCTTATTTATTGTTTAATCCAAAACTGACTCAAGAGCCAAGGCTTTAGATGCACTAGTTAAACCCACAGTATTTAGACTTTGTAATATGTCACCGGCCACACCAGGATACATATCCTTTAGTGTTTGCTGGTTCAATATCACGGTACTTAGCAGAACCGTTTCTCCAATCCGTTTATCCTGGCTTGAATTTACTAGCTGGTTCCACACACGTGGCATAGGCATTACATAACGCTCAGTAAAAGTCAAGTCAGAAACATTAACATATATAGCGTCCGCATTATGTATATCTTTGTGGCGCTTGTCAACATTTTCTATAATATTAAAATATTGTGTGCGTGTGCGTTTTTCCAGTTTTTCAAAATAATCTTTTAAATCAGTGTTTTGCAGGATTTCTTCTTCGTTCGCTCTGGACATAATCTGGCATATTAGCAAAAGTTTATGGTCGAAATTATTATCCGGGTTCTTTTGTGTATAATGACGAACCCACTTTCCGGGGATATTTTCCCCGGATGATTCGATCACTTTTAATGCCTGTTTAATCACCGAGTCGTTTTGGTCTTTCGGATCCATGGTTTGCAGGAATTGTCCGAATGGAATCAACGGGCCGGCGCCGTATTGCGCCAGTTTCGCAAGTGCAGTTTGCATATAGTCCCATTTTTCTGTGTCTTTACGGGTATCTGCGGTGCGTTGATAGGCGAGAACGATGTCTTTCCAGCCAAGGTTTTCCGGTGATTCGAGCTGCCGCAGCTCCTCGTCATAGACACGGGTATAGAAGGTCTTGAGCATTGCATTTCCGGCCAAGCCGATATTTGCGGCCGCTGCTAATACCTGAAAGCGCCTGGAATTTTCTAGTTCAGGCTTGGCAACCAGAATGCCCAGATGATTGGCGGGCAGGGATGACACGAATTTTTTGTTGATCTCTGGCCAGTTGACGCGATCTTCGGCCACCAGTATGGCGCGCTCAAGGTCTTTTAATTTTTTGAATTTTGCGGGGGTATAGTTCACTTTATACCCGTTATTGGCCGCGATGTTTTTTAAGGTCTTGAGTGATGATTCGCGTAAGGCTGAGCGCGCCTCCTTGTCGGTGCCCTCACTTAAGGCGTAATTACAATAGAGCTTTAAATCAGACCAGAATTCTTCGGGGAAATCGCGGTCTTCCACTGTTTTATATTCCAGACAGGCCAATGACCGTTCCGCATTATAAAGCATGGCCGTTATGCCGGCTTTGGCCAATTCGGGGTGATAGGGCTCCTGATTCAATTTTGAATAGAGTTGGAAGGATTGTTTATAAGCACCCAGTTTGTTCAAACGCTTCAACCGCAACGTCAACAGGTCTTTTCCGGGTTCAAAATCGATGTCGTTTTCGATGAGGGAGGCATTGGCTTCGCTTAATAACAGCCCCATGACCATGCGCTGATGCACAAATGATTCTTTGCTGGGGGCCGGAATTCTGGGGATAAATTCCATTAAGAATGATCGTCTGGTGTTGTCCCATAAATCGCGGCCCAAACTGCCGTCACCCGGGTTATCGTAAAGGCCAAGCGATTCGATGCGGCGTTGGTTGACCTCCAATACAGCAGGGCGTTTTTCGGCGGTTTCTTGCTCGTCCTCTGCCTGAACCGGGAAAGCCAGACAGGTCACGGCCAAAACCGTAACGCTGAGTAAGGATAATAACGCACGCGTGCCGGTCATTGTTACTCGCTCTCGATCTGAACAGGAACGCGCACGTCCTCTTGCTGTACGGGGACATCGATAATGGCAAAGAAGGCAAAGGCAATGATCAGCGCGATAATTACAATACCGAAAACATATTTCAGTAACTTCATAGGGGTATCCTTATAGTTTGCAGTTCTGGGAAACAGTATAAAAAAAGCGTGGGCAGATCAATTGCCTTTGCTTGTTTTTTCACTGCAATATTGCTTTTTAATTTCTCTGAAACTCAGGTATAAAGACGCCATGGTTGATGATCTGAAACAGCAAATAATGGCCAATGGTCAGCCGCTTGTCCTGATTGGTATGATGGGGACGGGAAAGTCGCATTTTGGCCGTATGCTCTCAAAGGCGCTTGGGCTTGAATATTACGACAGCGATACTTTGGTGGAAGAAAAAGCGGGCTGTGCGATATCGGAAATATTTGCGCGTTGGGGCGAAGATAATTTTCGGTCCGTCGAGGCCAAAACAATTAAGGACTGTATAGACAAGGGCGTTTGCGTCATTTCAACCGGCGGCGGCGCCATTTTAAATGCGGATACGGCGCAAAATATTTTTGCCAATACGCTCTCTATATGGGTGGATGCGCCTGTTGATGTTATTTTGCAGCGGGTGAAGAAAAACAGGAATAGGCCTTTACTGGCTTGCGAAAATCCCGCAGACGTTTTACAAGAACTAATGCAGGTACGCAGGCCGATTTATGAACGCGCACGTTTTAAACTGGAAAGTGGTGTCACGGATGCGGATAGCGCTCTTAGAACTGTGTTAAAAGATATAGAAACATATTTACGGCAGAACAAAACCGAATAGCGACTATGGCAAGCAAAATAGTAACAATCGATTTGGGCGGAATTGAATACGATATTTATATCGGGGAGACGCTTTTATACCGTATTGCCGATATGATCCCGCAGGAGGTTGCGGGCGGTCAGTTTTTTATCGTAACAGATGAAAATGTGATGGATTATGCGCAGCAGGTAAAGGACGCCTTATTAGCGCAGAAAGCCGCATTTTGCGATGTTTTGATGTTACCCCCGGGTGAAAAGACCAAGTCTTTTGAAATGTATCAACATGTTTGCGAATGGATGCTGGATCGTAAAATTTCCCGTGATGCCGTTGTCGTTGCTGTTGGTGGCGGCGTAATCGGTGATTTAACAGGGTTTGCGGCGGCCTCAATCCTGCGCGGCGTTCGGTTTGTGCAGGTTCCAACCACGCTCCTTGCGCAGGTCGATAGTTCGGTGGGCGGCAAAACCGGTATCAATACATCCTATGGCAAGAATTTGGTTGGTGCCTTTTATCAACCCGATGTTGTGGTTGCTGATATTGAAACACTGAAAACATTGCCACGGCGGGAATTGCTGGCCGGATATGCCGAGGTGGTGAAATACGGCCTTATTGAGGATTTAAACTTTTTTGAATGGCTGGAAGATCATGGGCGCGATGTATGCGCTTTGGACGCCGAGGCGGTTTCCTATGCCATTGAAACCAGTGTTCGCGCCAAAGCCGATGTGGTTATCGCCGATGAAAAAGAAAAAGGGCGGCGCGCGCTGTTAAATTTGGGCCATACGTTTGGCCATGCTCTAGAGGCCGCTGCCGGCTATGATGGGCGTCTTTTGCATGGTGAGGCGGTTTCCATCGGTATGGTTATGGCCTTTGATTTGTCTGTGCGTCTTGGTTTGTGCCGCGCCGAGGATTTGGAACGGGTGGAAGAACATCTGGCGCTGGTTGGTTTGCCAACACGGGCGGCTTTCATCGCGCCGAATTTGACGCAAAGCCCTGATCAGATCGTAGACCTGATGGGCAATGATAAAAAGGTGAAAAACGGCCGTTTGAATTTTATACTGGTCAAGGGAATCGGTGACGCCTTTGTCAGCGCGGATGTGCCGGTTGAACTGGTGCGCGAAGTGGTGAAAGATTCTCTTGGCAGTGATGGTCAATCTTTAAATGAAATGTTGCAGGATAAATGGAAATCAGCCTTCTCATCCCAATAGGGGCAATTTTAGTTTTACTTATTATGTCGGGCTTTTTTTCCGGCTCAGAAACCGCATTAACGGCGGCTTCGCGGGTTCGTTTGCATTCGCTGGAAAAGGAAGGCAATGCCCGAGCGGGTCTGGTAAACCGAATTCGTGATCATAAAGACCGCATGATTGGCGCGCTTTTGCTTGGGAATAATCTGGTGAATATTTTGGCCTCTGCACTGGCCACCAGTGTCCTGATCAAGATGTTCGGGGAAGCCGGCGTTTTTTATGCCACGATTGTCATGACCTTGATGGTGCTGGTGTTTGCCGAAGTTCTGCCAAAAACCTATGCCTTTCACCATGCCGATACGATGTCGATGCGTATCGCGCCTCTGGTAAGTTTAATCATTGTTATTTTCGCCCCGATCACCGAGATGGTGACCTGGGTTGTTCGTCAGGTGCTGAAGCTGTTCGGGGTCGATATCTCGAAAGTTGGCGCCGGTTCGCATCTTGAGCTATTGCGCGGTGCCATAGAGATGCATGGCGGCCCGGAACAGGAAACCAATGAACAACGCGCGATGCTGCGTTCTATCCTTGATTTGGCCGAGGTCGATGTTGAGGACATTATGGTGCACCGTAAGAATGTCACCATGTTGAATATCGATGACCCGGTCGATACGATTGTTGAACAGGTTCTGGATAGTCCGTTTACCCGTCTTCCGCTCTGGCAGGACAATCAGGACAATATTGTCGGCGTGTTGCATGCCAAGCTCCTGCTCAAAGAATTGCGCCGTTGTGAAGGTCAGGTTGATAAGATTGATTTACACAGCATTCGCATGGAACCCTGGTTCATTCCCGAAACTACCGCGCTGAGTGAACAGCTTCAGGCTTTCCGCGAGCGCAAGGAGCATTTTGCCGTTGTCGTTGACGAATATGGCAGCCTGATGGGCATTGTCACATTGGAAGACATTCTTGAAGAAATTGTCGGCGAAATTGATGATGAACATGATGAAACCATTCAAGGCGTTCGCGTTCTTCCCGGTAATCGCTATATGGTGGATGGATCGGTGACCATTCGTGATTTGAACCGTGAATATGAATGGGGGCTGCCTGATGAGGAATATTCTACCATTGCGGGGCTCATTCTGCATGAGGCGCAGATGATTCCCGAAATTGGCCAATCTTTCAATTACCATGATTTCCGCTTTGATATCATAAAGCGCCAGAAAAACCAGATTACCCAGATACGCATTATCCCGCCGAATAAAATGGCGGAGGGGTAAGCCCCGGGCTTCTGGTTCGCGGGGCTTATCCATAGACCTGCCCACAGGCTTTACCCAGATCTGCCCACAGCCTTTTCCACGGCCTTGTTCACAGCGCCTATATTGGCCCTTAAATGCGCCGGGGTAATGGTGCCCACAATGGCCGCGCAGACAGCCCGGTGCCCGAAAGCAAATTCAAAGGCCTCTTCAATATCCGTATTATGCCCGCTGGATAATACTTTTTTTAGCAACACCTGTTTTTGGTGATCGGCCGCAAAATCCAGAACGGGCTTTTCATCCTGATAGTCCTGATTATAGGTCACCATGGCCGTGTCCATAGTCTCTAGCGCGCGAATGCCGCCATGAACGGTTTTGGTTGATGCGCCGATAGCCCGCACCAGCCCCCGTGTTTTAAAGTCATGCATTTTGGCGATTAAATCATCGGACAGATTTTGCATGTCCTGCCCATCGGAATGTATCAGAAAGATATCAAGATAATCCGTTCCAAGCCTTTTTAACGTGCGCATGAGCGAGGTTTCGAAAAACTCCGGCGAGAAATCATAGTGGCTGCGGCCATTTTCAAATTCTTCACCGGCCTTGCCAATAATCACCCAATCGGCACGCCGCCCCTTCAGCAAGCGCCCAAGCCGTTCTTCGCTGAGGCCATAGGCCGGGGCAGTATCCAGCGTATTGACGCCTAACCCCTGCGCCAGATCAAGCAGGGCGGCTAGTTCCCTTTCCTCTGGCAAGTCAAAGCCCGCGGGGTATTTTACGCCTTCATTGCGCCCGAATTTAACGGTGCCGAGCCCAAGCGGGGATAATTTTAAATCTGTTTGCGAGAGTTCTTGTGGTTTCATTGTGTATAACTGTCTGATTTTAAATCGTTATTGGCGTTCGTCATTTCGTTTGTTTATTTTGTGGGGGTGGGGGGTGTTCCCGCCCGCCTTTTGTGTTTCCTAAGCGCATAAGGCGGTTTTATACCCTGCGCATGTTAATGATAAGATAAAATTCCTATTTAGTCCAGTCCGCACAATCCCAGGGCCCGTCGGCAAAGGGGGCTGGCGGCAGGAAGGCCCAGTCCACCGCTGTTTTCGATGGCTCAATGTTATCCTGTTGCAGGGTTTGCATGATTTTGTCTGACAATAAGGGGGCAAATGTCAATTTTGTCGGCCAGCAATATAAATGCGCCCCTTTGTGGTGCACAGAAGGGGTGTCGGGCATCCATCCTTCGGTGTCTGATGCGCCCTCAATTCGGTCAATCGGAAGGGTTGCCCATTGCACCGCTTTGGTATCCACCTGCGGCAAATACCGTTGCAGCGCTGATTTTGCGGCGTTGATGACCTCTTGATCGGGGACCTCTTTCCCGCGTTCGGCAACCTGCCCGCCAATATACCAGACCAATGTCCCGTCTTTGGCCTTATGGGTGGTGATGGTGGCCACGGGTTTATCGGATGTGCCAACAAGATGGGCATAAATTTCAAACGGGGCCGGACGCATCATTCCCATTTTTAAGGGGCGCGCCTGCGTGCGTAATCCGTCGTCTTCACCCAAATCGGCGGCAATGGCTTGGTTGGACGCCGCGCCGGTGAAAATAATTTTCTTAGCGGTAATATTGTGGCGCGCAAGAAATTCCAGCGGCTGGTCCGGGGTATCAATCAGGCGAATGCAATCCTGATAGGGGGCGGCCAGCGAGTGAACGGCACTGGCAACATCCAATACCGGTTCATCCATATAAATGACAGATCCTTTAAATCCGCTTTGTTTGATGGGCTCGGGCCAGTGTTCTGGCTTTACCTCATGGACATTGCTGCCCAATGCCTGTTTTGTGACCAGCTTGACCAGCCCGCCCATAAAGCCATGGGGAATCAGCAGATATTGCGAGGAAATATTGACCCGCACACTGGATAAATCCACAGGCCCCTGACCGCGTATGGCATCGCGCCACATATCGGGCATTGCGCTGATGGATTGGGCCAGTTTATTGATTTTTCCGGCAAAGGCATATTTCAGGCCGGAATGGATAATCCCTTGTGAAGCGATACTCTGGCCGCCGCCAATTTTCTGACTTTCCAGCAGTAACACGTCATACCCGAGTGATTTCAGGCGATTAAATGTCCAAAGTCCGGCAATTCCGGCCCCGAAAATAACTATATCGGCGTTGCGTTCAACCATTTTCTGACGATCTCTATTTGGTGGGGGTGCATAAGGGACGGGACGTGGCCGCAATCGGCGAACTGAACCAGATCAAGGCTGTGGCCGGTATAGCGGCCGCGCATCTGGTCAATAATATCCGATATTAAAACGAGTGATTGTGCGCCGTGGATAAGCTGCACCGGGGCTTGGATTTTGTCCCAATACGGCCATAAATCGGTATCGCCGGTCGGTTCGGCTTCAAAAATTTTGGCAATGGCGTGATCATAGCCGTATGTCAATGACCCATCATCCAGGGCCCGGGCATTATGTTTGGCCATGTGGTGCCACTGATGATCGGTGATGGGCCCCCATGTCAGGCCGCGCGTTTCGCGCATGCGCTGCTCTACATCTTCGATCGTATCAAAGACATAACGATGGGCGATGACCGAGTGAATGAAATCCAGCGCAGGTTTGGGCACTTCGGGGCCGACATCGTTCAAAATAAGCCGCGCAATCGGTGTGCCGCTCATACCCGCCAGCTTAATGCCCAGCAGGCCCCCTAACGAGATACCAAGCCAATCCACCGCCGCGGGGCTGGCCAGATCCAGATGGGCCAGCAGGGCCATCAAATCATGACAATACTGGTTGTAATTATAATCCAGTGGATTTGGTAAAAAATCGCTGCGGCCGCGCCCAGGCAGGTCAATGGCAATAAAGCGGTATCCATGATCGATCAGGTCTTCGGCGATGAAATCAAAATCGTGGCCGTTCCCGGTCAGGCCGTGAACACCGATGACGGGGCGGCCATTCGGGTCCCCCCAATCGTTATACACCAATTGATGATACCCTTCGGAATTCAGGGATAGAAATGTGCGTTCGGAATATGACATGGGCCTACAGTAAAATAAGCCTCGGCTTTAGGCAATTCGAAAGAGTGAGTTATTCAATCGTTCGCCAATGTTTTTTTCTTGCGTTTTTCTTGCGTTTTTTCCTTTGCGGCGGGCCTGCTTAAGACCCGGCCGCGTTTTGTAATTTGCCGTGGCAATGTTTGTATTTCTTACCGGACCCGCAAGGGCAGGGCGCGTTGCGGGGCACTTTTGACCATGTTTGCGGATCGGCCGGGTCAAATTTATTTTGCACCGGTTGAGTGCGCATTTGCGAGACATTGCCATCACTTGCGCCGGGCATCCCTGCTGCTGCGCCTTGTCCCTGAAGGCCGGTCATGGCCGGGTCATCACGGCTTTCCTGCATTTTTCTTTGGTCAGCCTCTGCTCCGCCCGCCATAACGCCCGGCAAAATCAGGGCCAGACGGTTTTCGTCAACGCCGATTTCAACCATGGACAGGGTCTGCGTGACTGTTTCGCGCAGGGCTTCCAGCATGTTTTCAAACATTTCAAAGGCTTCGGCCTTATATTCATTCAGCGGGTCTTTTTGTCCGAATGCGCGCAAATTAATGCCCTGACGCAGATGATCCAGCGCCAGAAGGTGCTCTTTCCAGCTTTGGTCCAGTAATTGTAAAACAATGGCTTTTTCTGTCTGGCGCCATGTGCTTTCGCCGTAATTGGCCACTTTGCCGGCCATTTTCTTATCGACGGCCTCGATCAGGCGTTCGCTCATCTCTGTGTCGGCGATGCCTTCTTCCTTGGCCCATTGCTTGACCGGGATATCCATATCGAAAATACGCTGAATCTCATTTTCCAGTGTTTCGCTGTCCCATTGTTCGGCATACGCGCCGGGCGGGATATAGGCTTCGACCAAATCATCAATGACCTGATGGCGCATATCACGCACCAGCTCTTCCAGTTCATCGGCTTCCATAATTTCGCGGCGCTGTTCGTAAATGACTTTGCGCTGGTCATTCATGACGTCGTCAAATTTCAACAGGTTCTTCCGCACTTCGAAATGCATGGCCTCGACCTTGGTTTGGGCGCGCATCAACATTTTTGAAATCAACGGGTGTTCCAGCGATTCCCCTTCTTGCAGACCGATGGAGCTGTTCAGCAGTTGCTCCAGCCTGTCCCCGGCAAAAATGCGCATCAAATCATCTTCCACAGATAAAAAGAAGATAGAGGCCCCGGGATCACCCTGACGCCCGGCGCGACCGCGAAGCTGGTTATCAATACGGCGCGATTCGTGACGTTCGGTTCCCAGAATATAAAGGCCGCCGACATCTTTTACAAATTGCTTGTCCTGCTGGACTTCCTCAATGATTTTTTGTGTCTCGGCGGTATTCTGGTCGATAAACTCCGCGCCCAGCTCATGCTCAATGCGCATTTCGGCATTGCCGCCCAGCTGGATATCGGTACCGCGCCCGGCCATATTGGTGGCAATCGTAACAGCACCGGGGCGTCCGGCCTGCGCGACGATATAGGCCTCCTGTTCATGGTGGCGGGCATTCAAGACGTTGTGCTTGATTTTTTCCTTCTTCAGGCGCGCAGACAGTTGTTCGGATTTTTCGATGGATACCGTCCCAACCAGAATGGGTTGCTTTCGTTCCGCGCAATCCTTGATCAAATTAACGATGGCCTGTTCTTTTTCCGCCAGAGAGCGATAAATCTTGTCATCGTAATCAGCCCGGGCAATCGGCACATGGGTCGGCATGGCGACAACGCGCAGATTATAAATTTCTTCAAATTCGGCCGCTTCGGTCATACCCGTACCGGTCATGCCTGCCAGTTTTGGATAGAGCCGGAAATAATTCTGGAATGTGATGGAGGCCAGTGTCTGGTTTTCATTTTGAATGGTGACGCCTTCTTTTGCCTCAATGGCCTGATGCAGGCCTTCGGACAGGCGGCGCCCATCCATCATGCGGCCGGTAAATTCATCAATCAGAATGACTTTGTTGTCCTTAACGATATAGTCTTTGTCCAGATGGAACAGCTTATGTGCGCGCAGCGCCTGATTAACATGATGCACCATGGCGATGTTTTGAATGTCGTAAAGCGCGCCTTCGGACATTAAACCGTGTTCTTTCAGCAGTTCCTCGACATGTTCATTCCCGGTATCGGTCAGAACAATGGTCTTGTGTTTTTCGTCCTGTTCGTAATCATCTTCCACCAGATGCGGAATAATTTTATCCACCGCAACATACGACTCGACAGAACTTTCAGACGGACCGGATATAATCAACGGCGTTCGCGCCTCATCAATCAGGATCGAATCAACCTCGTCCACGATGGCAAAGTTAAATTCGCTGCGCTGTACCATCTGTTTAAGTGAGAATTTCATGTTATCGCGCAGATAATCGAAACCAAATTCATTGTTGGTGCCATAGGTGATATCACAAGCATAGGCCTGACGGCGCTCCGCCTCACCGATATTTCCGGTAATACAGCCTGTTGAAAGCCCTAAAAAACCGTATACCTGACCCATCCAGGCCGAATCACGTTCAGCCAGATAATCATTTACCGTCACCACATGCACGCCTTTACCCGACAGGGCATTCAAGTAAACCGGCAAGGTGGCAACCAGGGTTTTACCTTCCCCTGTTTTCATCTCTGCGATACGCCCTTGATGCAGGCATACCCCCCCGATCAGCTGCACGTCATAATGGCGTTGACCTAAAACCCGTTTGGCGGCCTCGCGCACTACGGCGAAAGCGTCATACATGATGTCGTCTTCCGTGGCGCCTTCGGCCAGCTTGTTTTTAAATATTTGCGTCTGGCTTTGCAGTTCGGCATCGCTCATGGCTTCGTATTTGCTTTCCAGCGCGTTTATCGGGTCCACGTGCCTGGACAGCTTTGAGATCATTCGATCATTGGCGGAACCAAATATTTTAGATGCAAGAGCAAATACCATGATTATCCCTAACGGTGTTGGTGTATGAATTTATTGGTTAATCTACTCTATAAGCCTCTGGGGTCAATACGTCAACAAGACCCCGCGCCAGTTTGTATGGTTTTTGTTAATATCAATGTGAATAGTGTTGAAATACGTAATCAGCCGCGCTAGTTTCGTTGGATATTTCAAAAATCAAAGGATTGGTATGAATATGACTGAATTAAATTCCATGAAGAAAACCCAGAGCGGAAACGCGGTAATTATCGTGCTTGTCGTGCTGGCGTTGGTTGCTGTTGGTGCGCTTGCCTATCTATCCGGGCAAATGACAACAGGCACCGATGCAAATATTGCACAAGGCACACAAGATGTGGCCGCAGCAGGCGATGACGCCGAAACCGATGCTGATGCGCAAGCCCAGGCCGCGCAAGACATGGCCGATGCCGGTGATGATAGCGCCGCAGCCGAGGCGCAGGAAGCAGCCGCTTCCGCTGATGATCAAAACGATGATACGCAGCAAGAAGCCGCTGCCGAGCAAGCCACCAGTGACGTACCGGAAATTGAGCCGGGCAATCCTGTCGTGGCAATGGTTGGCGATGAAGAAGTGATGCGTCTTGATGTTTTGAACTTTATTACGCAATTACCGCCGAATATTCGTCAATTGCCTATCGCGCAGCTTTTCCCCTTGGCGCAGGAGCAAGTCATTAACGCCAAAGTTGTTGAGATGAATATTGATACAAAAAGCGTTGAAAGCTCGGAAGAGGTTCAGAAAAAAATCGCAATGGCCAAAGAACAAATCATTCGCGCCGCCTATCTGGAACAGGAAGTTGCCAAAAAGCTGACGGATAAGCGTTTGAAACAGGCTTATGATGAATTTGTCAAAGCCCAGCCAGATGTTGAAGAAGTCAAAGCGGCCCACATTCTGGTGGATGACGAAGCCGTGGCAAAAGACATTATCGCCAAGTTGAATGATGGCGCAGAATTTGCCGATTTGGCCAAAGAACATTCCAAGGATAACACCGCCGATAACGGTGGGGAGCTTGGGTATTTTGCCAAGGGCGACGTTGTTCCTGAATTTGCCGATATGGCCTTTTCAATGAAAAAAGGGGCCGTAACCAAAGAGCCAGTGAAAACAGATTTCGGGTATCACGTAATCAAGGTTGAAGATAAACGTCAGCGTCCAAAGCCTACCTTTGAGGAAGCCAAGCCGTTTCTGGAAAAAGAAGTTCAGAAAGAGCTGCTTGAGGAAATGCTGGCCGATTGGCGCGATGGCGCAAAGATTAAAAAATATGACATCAACGGCAATGACATTGAACCGGCCGCGGGTGAATAATTTGATCTAATGTAAGGAATGAACAAGCCGCGATGCCATGATGTCGCGGCTTTTTCTATTGTGTCCATACCCATGACAGGAATTTTAGACCATGAGCAAATGTGAAGAAGCCCTGGATGCGCCAAAACCGGAACGGCCCAATATGCCGATTGTCCATGTGGCGGCGGCGGCGCTGGTGGATGCCGATGGCCGCGTCTTGCTGGCCCAGCGGCCGCAAGGTAAATCCATGGCGGGGCTTTGGGAGTTTCCCGGCGGCAAGGTCGAGGAGGGTGAGACGCCGGAATTTGCCCTGATGCGGGAATTGGAGGAGGAGCTGGGTATTGAAACGCGCCCCTGTTGTTTCTCGCCGATTGCCTTTGCCTCGCATGGCTATGAGAGCTTTCACCTTTTGATGCCATTATTTGTCTGTCGCGTCTGGCGCGGAATCCCCCGCGCGGCGGAACATCAGGATCTGCGGTGGGTGCGCCCGGTTGATATGTTTGATTATCCGATGCCGGCGGCCGATTTGCCACTGGTTTCCGCGCTGCGTGATTTGTTGTAGATTATTACGATGTATAGCTCCGCCTATGATTTCAAAGCCTTTTATACATCCCGCATCGGGCGGGTTGTGCGGCGTATTGTGCAGGAAAGGGTGCGGGAGTTCTGGTCGGATGTTCATGGCCTGCGGGTTATGGGCTATGGCTATCCCGTTCCATATATGCGCATGTTTATGGAAGAGGCCGAGCGCATCTTTACCATCATGCCCGCGGCACAAGGGGCCCATGTCTGGCCGCATGATGGTAAAAACCTGGTTGCGGTCAGTGAAGAATCGGCCATTCCGATTGAAACGTCATCGGTTGATCGCATTTTGATGATGCATGCATTGGAATTTTCTGAACAGCTGCCCCATAATCTGTGTGAATTATATCGGATTTTAAAGCCCAATGGGCGATTGCTGGTTGTTGTGCCAAACCGCGCCGGCATGTGGGCCCATGCGGAATGGTCCCCCATGGGGCAGGGTACGCCCTATAGCGTGGCCCAGTTATCGCATTACCTGCGCGACCATAAATTTATTCAGGAACGCGTCGAAGAAGCCCTGTTCATGCCGCCGTATAAATCATCGCTGCTGATGAAATCGGCCCGCACTGTGGAGGGGCTAGGCAAAACATTTTTGCCCTTTGTTGCAGGCTTGCATATGGTTGAGGTCAGCAAACAGGTTTATGCGCGCCCCAATACCCCCAGCGGCAACAAAGCGCCCGTTACGCGCGGCGTACGACTTTTTGGCGGCAAGGTCGGCCCTGTGCCGGATGGGGCCGGGCGCATTAAATGATGAGGTGTGCTTACTAGCGCTTGCTGTGGTGTGCTGTGTGTGCTGTGTGTGCTGTGTTGTTTGTAGAGTGTATTGCGGAGAATTGCCTTAAATCCCCAGCGGATTATCCGGGTCAATGCCATCCATAAAGTGTTTGCGCCGGTCCATATTGGTGGTCTGATAGACTTGGCCGATCCAGTTGCCGATAATGGCACGCGCCGAATCGCGCCATGTGTTTTCAATATAGGGCGTAATCTCCTCTTCCGGGAAATGATCCCCAGGTGCGTTTTTATAGGCGTCTATCATCGCAAGGGCTTCGGATGAAAAGTAATGGTCGGGTATGGGCGGCGCATTCGGTATTTCCCCCGCCATATAGAGGCCCAAATCGCGGCGATATTCCTTTAGAATACTGATGGTGTCATATTCCTGATGCCCCTGAAAGCAAACAAGGCGGAACCCGTCTGCGCTGGTGGCCATATGCACGCCGCCTTCAAAGGAATTGACCAATATGCGCATGCCGGCCTGTTCGAATTGCTCCCAGCTGAGGGCGTTGTTACGAGAATGGGGCACATCAAAGACGGTATTCATTCCGCGTACCAGTGGGTGTTCCCGGGCGCGAACGCGGCTTTTATAAATGCCGACATGTTTTTTCGGCAGGCGCGTGCGTTTTTGCCCGTATTTAAACTGCATCACCGCATGGGTGGCCATACAGGCGGTAATGGTGGAGGTTACATTGTTCCAGCCCCAGTCCATAACCTTTTGCAAAGGCTCCCAAAAGGCATTGTCTTCAAGATTTGGCGTTGAAACATTGGCGCCAGTAATAATAAGCGCGTCCAGCCCGTCTTCCTGTAGTTTTTCGAACGGTTCATAATATTGATCGATATGGCGCCGCGCTTCGGGGCTGCGCTCGATTTCAGGCAGGGTAAAGGGGTGCATATAAAACTGGGCGATTTTATTGCTTTCCCCGACCAGGCGAAAGAACTGTCGTTCCGTTGCCTCCAGCGCCGCATCCGGCATCATGTTGAGCAAGCCGATATGCATCTCGCGAATATCCTGCGCCCCGGCCCGTTCCGGCGTTAAAACTGTTCGCCCCTCGGCGATGAGCTTTTCAAAGCTGGGCATTTTATTATGTGCGATTAGAGGCATTGCCTTTAAATATCCTTGTATTTGTACTCTATAGAATTTAGATAGTAACAATGTTTAATAAAATTTGCATTATCGGTCTTGGGTTAATTGGCTCCTCTTTGGCCCGTAACATTAAGGGGCAGAGCCTGGCGGGGTTTTTATCCTGCGTTGATCTTAATCCGAAAGTCTGCGAAAAAGCGATGGAGTTGTCGTTGGTTGATCAGGCAACCACCAGTTTTTCCGTGGGGGTTGAAGATGCCGATTTAATCATTCTGTGTTCGCCTGTCGGGTCAATGAGCGTTGTTGCCAGCGCCATCGCCGATTATCTAAAGCCCGGTGCAATTGTGACCGATGTGGGCTCGGTCAAGGGCTCTGTGGTGCGTGATTTACAACAACACTTGCCCGAATCGGTTGAACTGGTTCCCGGTCACCCCATTGCCGGAACCGAACATTCAGGGCCCGAGGCCGGGTTTGCGGAGTTGTTCCGTGAGCGCTGGGTTATCTTGACACCATTACCCAGTACAGATTTACGCGCGGTGGATAAGGTATCGGCGTTATGGGGGGCTTGCGGCGCCCGTATCGAAATTATGGATTATAAACGTCACGACCTGGTTTTGGGCATTACATCCCATTTGCCGCATTTGATTGCCTATTCCATCGTGGATACAGCCAATGATCTGGAAGATGAAACCAGATCCGAGGTGATTAAATTCTCGGCCTCCGGTTTTCGGGGGTTTACACGGATTGCCGCCAGTGATCCGGTTATGTGGCGTGATGTCTTTCTGAATAATCAGGAGGCCGTATTGGAAATTCTGGGGCGCTTTACCGAAGACCTGAGCGCCCTGCAAAAAGCCATTCGTAAGGGGGATGGAGATTACCTGTTCAATGTATTTACCCGCACCCGTGATATTCGCCGTAAGATTGTTGAGCTGGGCCCTGAAGGACTGCCATCCCCAGAACGCAAAGGCAAAGATTAAGTCTGTACCCGTGATCGGTTTTATTGCAGAAATGCGCCTATCATAATATTATCCGCCGGATTTTAAGGGGCGGGCATGGCCAAATTGCCAATTAAAAATGGCCCGGCATAGAGTTTTTCGCCCCGGCTGTATAGCGGCATTGTGACCACGCCATTTTCATTTTCCAGGCCCTTCATACCAGCGGTAATAAAGGCAGCCATGCGTTCATCCAATGCGCCCTGATCAATCAGGTAGCTGATTAAATGCTCATAGTTTTGCAGGGTTAAAACCAGATCTATAACGGGTACATTGCCGGTGTTATTGGCAATGCTTCCCTTGATCAGGACTTGCATATCCTGTTTTTCCAGAAAGATATAATCAATGTCTAAACGATTGCTGTGCGGTGTAAACTCGGCCTTTAGGTGATCAAAGACCAGGGGGCGTTCAAACATATACGGGGTAATGGTAATCCTGCCTGTATCGGCCAGGATGGGCATGCCGGGAAAGGGCAGGCTTTGCACCATAATATTCTCTATATCTAATCGTCCTGTTGGAACGGTAAAGGCTTCATGGTTAATCTGCGCTTTAATGGGGCCCGGAAAACCGCCAATAACGATTCCGCTTGTTTCCCGGCGCACCGCCTGTAAATCAGATGGCATAATACTTCCGCTTTGCTGGCTTTTTGCTAAAAACATCGAGTGTTGCTGGCGCACCTGGTCTGCAACCCAAAACCAGTAAAAGCCGTAGGCAAAGCAGATAATAATTAAGATAGATAACACCAACGGCAAGGCGGAGCCGCCGCCATGATCTCGATTTTCCTGTTGTATGGCCTCATTTAACAGGGCGGCGGATTTTTCTTCGGTCGCGTGTTCGATTTTCGCGAGTAAGGCGCTGCGTTCCATTCCCGGTGCAATCGGCGGTAGGAATTCAAAAACAACCCTGCCGGGGCGGCGCAGCCAACCTGATCGCGGCCAGAAATAACCGGTGTTTAGTGCCATGGGAATAATCGGCAGGTCGGTGGCCTCTTGCAATCGGGCCACACCTACTTTGTAGGGTTTGTTTTGTACGGTTTCGTCAAGGCGAACGCGTGTGCCCTGAGGGAAAATAATAATGGGCCGGCCTTGTTGTTTCATGCGGCGTGCGCCATCTTGAATGGAACTGATGGCCAAATCAGGGGATGTACGATCAATCGCAATGACATCAGATTTTTTCAGGTAAGCCCCCCAGAGTGGAATTTTTAAAAGCTCTTGCTTCAGGATAATGGCGGGGTCTCCAAACAAGGTATGCAATTTAAAAGTTTCATAAGGCGATTGGTGTTTGGCCGCGACGATATATGATGTGCCATCCTTGGGTAGATGTTCCAAACCGCGAATTTCAAAATGCAGGTTCATAATCAGCCGCTCCAGAAGATGCACACACCAAACCCAGCCATGAACAACCGCCATAAAGGCGCTGCGGGGCATAATCAGGGTCGGCAAACATATCAGGCAGGCGATTAAGGTTATCACATAAAAGGCCAAATTAAATACGGTGGATCTGAACCAGTATTTTTTCATGTTGGGGCTCCTGCTTGATTGCGGCTAAAGCGCAGGCCGCTAATATGTTCGAATTGACGCACCAGCATTTTATGATATTCCAGCAGGGCCAGGCGCCAAAAAACCGGATGGTTTAAAGGGTAATCCTCAATCTCAACCGGGTGGGGAATGATGTCTAGATCCGGCATCAGGATATGAAATTCAAACAAAGCGCGCGGCATATGGTATTTGGATGTAACAAGGCGGGCGGATCGAATATAGTTGTCATCAACCCAGTCTTTAACTTCGCGGGCATTTTCTTCGGTTGTTTGGGCCTTGTACCCCAATGTCAGGCAGCAATGCGGCAGACGCATTTTTCCTTGCCATTCTTCTAAAATATCGCGGCGGGTCACGTTTTTATAGACGCCGGTGATAAACAGTTCTTGCGCCAAATTCTGGCTCCAGAGCTGCATGCCGGTTTCAATGCGGTAATTGCCGCCTGTTAACACGATAATGGCCTCGGTCTTTTTTGTGCTTTGCACCGGTTTGGCGGCGATAATTTTGACCGTATAGAATGTCAGGCCCGCCAGCCAGATAAAGGCGAGAACAAAAACACATACGCTGAAACATCGAACAAAATTAAGCATTATTTGACCCTAAGGCATAAGCGCCAGTTCGCGCAAGACTGTAAATTTTGCGGTGGCGGCGGCAATGAAACAGGCGGCGGCCGGTAAGGCGGCCAGGGTGAAAATATGAATCATATTCAACTGGAACTCTGGTAACAAGGCGGCGGCTGTATCGCCTGCAAATAAAGAAATAGCGAGCAAGCCCAGCAATCCTGCGGCTGCGCCCGCGGCGGCCCCCTGAAGGGCCAGAATTAAGGCGTGGCGCTGGAACTGGCGGGAAATATAGCGATCGCTCGCGCCCATCAGGTGTAACAGTTCAACATCTTTGCGGTGGATGGCAATACGTGATTTCACGGCGCCGGCAATGGCAATGATAGTGGTTGCGCCGATCATCAGCGTCGTTAACAGCGTTGCAAACTGCAAGGCACCGGTCAGGCGTAAAATATCGGCCAACCAGCTTTCATGGCGGTCAATCACAATATTTGGCGCAATATTGGCTAGATCTGCTCTCATTTTTTCAATCAAATGGTCGTTTATAGTGATAAATTCTACGGCGATAAGGCCGGGGAGGGGCATGTCCGGGATGTTTTCGGCATCCTCGCCCAGCCACGGGGCAATCAATTCCTGTATTTCTGTTTGTGAAAGCGCATGGATATCACGAATGAAGTTCTGTGCGCTCAGGCGCTCTGTGACACTTTCGCTCAGTTTTTCAATGTCTTCACGGGTACGGATTGTCCCTGTTGCATCATCGGCCGGGATTTCTATAGTGAGTTTATTTTCCAGCCCCGATGACCAGTGATGCGCCATTGACCCCAGCGCAAAACTGCCCGCCAAGGCCATGACGCCCAGAAAGGTCATCAGGGCAATCAGCAAGACCAAAAATCCGGTGCCGGCACTTTTGTTCAGCGGCAGGTCATAACGGCGGCGCCCCGTGGCCACCCCCAGTTTTTTATCGCCAGGAAGAAAGAAAGCCATCTAGAAGACCCCCTTTATTTTTTTCTGAATCCAGTTTTTCGGTGCATTGATTTTTAAGGTTCCATCCCCCAAAACCATGCGCGGATGTTCGAATTTATCCATGAGGTGCTGGGAGTGCGTGGCAATAACTATGGTTGTTCCCATGCGGTTTAACTGATCAAATAAATTCATCAGACGCAGCCCGATTTCATCATCCAGATTTCCGGTCGGTTCATCGGCCAGCAATAGTTTCGGGCGGCCGATTACGGCGCGGGCAATGGCCACGCGCTGTTGCTGCCCGCCTGACAGGGTCAGCGGCAGTGATTTCATATAATCACCAAGCCCAACCCATTCCAGCAATTCATTCACATTGTTGCGAATCTCCCGTTCCGGCCGTCCCAAAATGCGCAAAGGCAGCGCCACATTATCAAACGCCGATAAATGCGGTAATAAGCGGAATTCCTGAAAGACCACCCCAATGCGGCGGCGAATGCGCGCCAGTTTGGCCCGTTCCAGATCATTGATATTCTGGTCAAACATGGAAATCAGGCCGCGTGTTGGTTTGCGCCCCAAAAACATTAAATTCATGAGGGATGTCTTGCCGGCCCCCGACGGACCGGTCAGAAAATGAAAGCTGCCCGGTTCCAGTATGAAGTTGATATCGCTCAGGACTTCTGGCCCCACGCCATAACGCATGCCGACATGTTCAAATTTAATCATGGCGTCTGAACCCCGCGGTCTAATGGTGTCTGGTCAGTCTTACCCTGACTGTCAACGGCCTGTTGTTCGTCCATGTGTATTTTCTGCCTGTCCAGCATGTATTGAATGCTTTGCGATTTTTTATAGTCGTTGGTAATTTCCAAGGCGGCCTTATAAGCCTGTTCGAAATATTTATGATCGGATAGAATTTTTGAGACAATGTTATACGCCTTGTTGCGATAGGCTTCATCATCAATAAAGCCGATGCTTTTCATGGCGGCGTCAAAATTGCCTTTTTCCGCCTGAATTTCCGCTGTTTCCCCATAGGCCTTGTGGCGCAATGCTGCGTTGGTCATGCTGGCGGCGGTTTCCCACGATCCGTCATTATCACCGGCAAACGCCTGTCCCATGGCAATATAGGTCAGGGCAATGGCGTAAGAGGGCGGATGGTCAATGCGTTCGGCCGCGGCGCGTAATTTATCAAATTCTCTGCTCAGGCGGTCTTGATCGTAGCCCAGCCGGGCCATTTCCATGCCAATGCCGCGAATGGTCATGGCCTTGGTATCCGGGCTGTTAATATCATCAATAATAGAAATGGCGATATCAATATAACCATCGGCCGCATATGATTTTGCCAGTTCACGAAAGGTTTGGTCGCGCCAGGTGCTTTTTTCAATTTTCTGCGCATAATGCCGTAAGTTACGCAACACACACCCGCGGTTATCAATGCCGCAAATGGCGTTGTCCGGGGCGTAATCAGTTTGATCGGCCATGGCTTTGGGCTGTCCGGCCAAAAACGCCATTAACAGCAACAAAAATAGAATCCGTGTCCAGATCGGTTTCATGATATACTTCCTTCTTGGGCAATATGCATGCTTGCTCGCATGGTTTCTAACCATTATAAATACTAAATCAGATGTGTGATTAAAAGGATTCTTAAAAAGGTATAACCAACTTTGATTCTGACGTGTCCGAAATGTACAACCAGATTTTTGCTGTCCGCGTTTGTTTTGGCGCCGGACGGGCGAAAGGTAAAGTGTTCCAGCTGTGGTGAAACATGGTTTCAGCTGCCTGACCCTGAAGAATTGCGCGAGAATTTTGAAGATAAACCGCAGGAAATTCCAGACTCTGTCAAGCCGATTCCCAAAGGATCAAATGTTCCGGCCGTTAAAAATGATGATACCGGCACAGCGCCCAACACAATTGGCGGTGCCATTGCTGCGGCAATCGTTTTTGTTTTGGTGGCGGCCGTTTTATTATTTTTGAACAAACCAATTGTCAATGCATGGCCGCCAAGTCATGTGGTGTATAAAGCCTTTGGCATTGATGTCCGCCTGCCCGGGCAGGGCCTTGTGTTTGATAAAATGCGGGCCACGGCCGGCCGTGACGGTAAGATTGTAATATCCGGTTCAATTATTAACCTGACCAATCAAGAGGTGCGCGTTCCGATGATGGCGGTTGATATTCGCGGTGATACTGGGGAAACCCTGGCACAGGCGTTGATTGAACCCGCGAGCCCGAGCGTAGAGGCCGAGGGCGTCATGGCGCTGGGCGCGTCTTTGATGGATGTTGAGGGGGCCAGTGAGGTATTTTTGCGTTTTGTTCTGCCTGGCGGAGAGAGCGTAAATCAGTCGGCAGTTTCTAAAATTGCCTTAGAAGACGACGGAAATACTCCAGCTCCTCACGCGGACGAAACAGCTCACCCGAACGCTCACGCAGGGTCCGAAGAATCTCCTCCACACGTTTCCGCTCCGCCTCATCAGGAATCTTCACATTAGAATCAGGGTAGCCATTCTGATCACGTCCTCCTTGGCCTCCTTCAAGCGGGCGGCCCAGCGGGTCATAGCGTTGCCCCTGGCCTTGCGCAAATTTATCACCAAGCCCGCCAAAGGGCTGTTTGCCGCCAGGCATTGAATTTTGGTCCCCGCCGGTCATTTGCTCAATACGCTTGGCCAGATCTTCCTGCATTTCCTGTTGCGCCTGTTTCAGATATTCAATCGCCAGTTCCTGATGCGGTATAGACTGGTCTGGCAGACTTTCCTGTAAATCATCGGCTGAAAAATACATTTCACGTTCGGCAAGACCCATTTTTTCCGGTATTTTTCCCATGTAAGTATCTGATTCCAGCATGAGTTGTCCCAAAACATAACGCAAGGCTTGCTGTTCATTGTGATTGAGGTGCATGTCCTGAATGGTTTTCTTGCTGGAATGATCTTTTGCACTGGGGGGTGGGGGCAAATCGCCAATTCCCCATTGCAGGAATAAATCTGAATTTTGAGGTAGCAAATTTCCAAAGCCCGTGGCTTCTTTTGTTTGTTCGTCCATATCTTGTTTTTGTTCTTCGGTCTGTTCCAGCAAAGCGGTTTGATTATCAATTAATTGTTGCAGGTCGCTGACGCTATCGGCCATGAACTGCACGTCTTCGGGCAAGGGCAGGGTCATATTCGGGTTCAGCATATCCAGCATGCGTTGTAATTGCGAGAGCATGCCTTGCGCACGTTGATTATTGCCATCGCGCATTTCATTTTCCATCTTGCCGAGAAACTGCGCCAGGTCTTCCGGGCTCATCAGCTCGGCCAGGGCATCAGGAGTCAGTAGCAGATTTTTACCCTCGGAAAACTGTTTTTGTAATTCTTTTTGAAACTCTTGCAGATACGCGCCCATGGCCTGGCGTAATTCACTCATCAGGCTTGTAATATCATCCTGGCCCAGTTCCGGGTTTCGCAGGGCGGTTTCTAACGCCATTTGCGCATAGCGCAAAGTGCGCGCGGCTATCGACAGGTCACCGCCTTCAATGCGAAGCGCCGCATCCCACAGCAAGGCCATGACGGCGCGGCTGTCTTCATGCATGATCGATTGCGAACCAGCCGAATAATGCAAACGTGCGGCGGCGGTTTTGATGGCCAGATAGACAACCAAATCATTTTGGAAATCCTGCGGGTAGGCCAGCAATTGTTCCAGTTGATATTGAACTTTTGGGGCCGCGGCCACCGGCGCCCATGCTATCTCTTTGCGTAACGATACCAGTTGCCGCGCCACCGGATGTTTAAAATCCCGTTCGGGCAGGGTCAGGCTTATGGGCGTAAGGTCGGCCGTCTGTCCAATGAAATCCGTAACGCGGAGCTTTATTTCAACCGGCAAGCCTGCCCAGGGGTGATTGGTGAAGTCGTAAACAGGGGATAATTTAAAATCCTGCCCGGCCGGTGACATGACCGAACGATCCTGTTGCACGCCCGAGCCCAGCGGCGGGTCCGTGATGTCCGGTGATAATGTCATGCGCATCGACAGGGTTTTTACGCCATAATCATCTTTTACGCTCAGCGGGATCTGGATTTGGCCATCGCTCAAGATTTTGGGCTCCCGCTTGATGGGGGCGGGGGCAGCCTGCGCCAATTCTGATTCGGCCTCTTTCGTTGTTGTTTCGGTGCCGGTTTCATTTTTCGCATTTCCGGCTATATCAGCATTATCAGGGGGATCTTGATGTTCTGCGCTGCCCTGATTGCCCTTCGTATCACCCTGCGGTTCTTTCTCTTTCTTATTCTCCGGGGTATAGAATTCCTCTTCCTGACGGATAAAGTCTTCCATTTGTTTTTTCATGCCGGCCCATTCGGCCTGTTTTTTTCGCTGTTGCTTGATATTGTTGATTTCTTGTTCGGTTAACGGTTGCAAGGCAATTTGCGGCGGGGTGTCCGGTGTAATGGTGTAATCAAAGGCAAAATTGGTGAACAGGAATTGCTTCACCGCCAGATGATAGGCTTTGGTGCTTTCGTTACTATCAGCACCTTTACCGCCATTGCTTGTGTAATTTGTATCATGCCGGGGAATTTGCGCCAGCCATTGCAGCTCGTAGCCGCCATCTTCGATCAGGTCTAAGGGGCGGCTATCCCCCTGGTTGGTAATATGCGGCCTGACAACGGCCTTGCTCATCAGGATTTTAATTCGGCTTTGTTCGGGGATGGCGATCATTTGTTTAACATCGCTGGGTTTTTGCAAGACGATCTGCCCCAGTTTTGTATAGTCCGGGGGGGTGATAGTGACGATGACGGGTGGCATTTGGCTGTTCTGTCCAGACCAGTCCAGCGGAATCAACCCTTGAATGATACGGTTGTTCCACTCATTGCCCGCCACCATTATGCCGGCGGCAAATACCAGTACGGCCACAAGCCTGAGGCCATAGGGATCATAGGCCGATAAATAAGTGCGCCATTTGATGAATTTAATCCGCGCAATGTCTTTTTGTCGCCTTTTTTGTTCAATTTGCCACAGGGCAAAACTATGCGGGGTGGACGATAAAACCGGCCTGTCCCCTTGTTCAGAGAGAGGGCGATGCCGTAACCCGCTTTCGATTTCCAGCCTGCGATAAATCTGGGCCCGTGCGGGCCAGTTGAAACGTTTCATATCGACGGCAAGGAAATAAAGCAGCCCGGCAAAAAACAGGAACGCCGTCACAATAAGCCCGGCTTGTTCAAAAATTCCCGGGATTTGCAACATCCAAAGACCGGCAAAAAATATTGACCAGAAAATAATGCGCCATGTGCTTTTTGTGAATTGTTCGGCGCAGATAAGCGCATAGGCAAATGCCCGCTTGAGCTTAAACGCATACGCATATCGAAGAGAGGGGCTTGGGTCTGTTTGCGTGTGGTTAATCATATACCTTATTAAATAGGGCGCTTTGCTTATTTTAGCCAGTCTGGAATGTTTTCACCCTTCATTATATCTGAAAACCCTTGTCTTTGGCGAATGATTGATACCTTATCCCCATCAACCATAATTTCCGGGGGCAGGGGCCGCGAATTATAATTGGATGCCATTGAAAAACCATAGGCCCCGGCGGAATGAATGGCGATGAGATCCCCATCATGAACTTCCGGCAATGTTCGTGATTCCCCGAATGTATCGCCGCTTTCGCAGATCGGCCCGACCACGTCATAATCATGCTGTGGACGATCAAAATGTGTGACAGGGGTTATGTTGTGATAGGCCTCGTATAATGTGGGGCGGATCAGGTCATTCATCCCTGCATCCAGAACCAGAAAATCACGTTCCCCCGTTTGCTTTGTGTAAATATTTTCGCTGAGCAAAACTCCCGAATTGCCCACCATGTAACGCCCGGGTTCCATTTGAATCTCGGTATCCAGCGGCAGGACAATATCCCGTACCCAGTTTGCGTATTCCGTAAGGTCCATCAATTTTTCATCTTGGTAACGGATCGGAAAACCGCCGCCGATATCCAGCCGGTCCACGCTATGCCCCTCGGCCCGCAATTCCTGAACCATGGAAGACAAAATCTCAAAGGCGGGTTTGAAAGCCTCAACCTTTGATACCTGTGAGCCGATATGCATGGACAGCCCCACCGGTTCCACATGATCCAGGTCATCGGCGATTTTATAGATTTCCATGATGCGCCGGGCGCTTAAGCCGAATTTATCACGCTTACGCCCCGTGGAAATTTTATGGTGCCCCCCTGCATGTACATTCGGGTTCAATCGAAAGACGACTTTCGCCTTTTTTCCCATTTCACCGGCCACATCATTCACGTGATACAGTTCCGGCACAGATTCGATGTTCAGTTGGTGGATTTCTGCCTCCAGACAGGCTTTAATCTCTGGTCCGACTTTCCCAATACTGGTTGAGATAATTTGTTCTCCGGTGAAACCGGCCGTTAGCCCCTTGCGTAATTCCCCTTCGGAGACAATTTCAAGACCGCTGCCCAGCGTTTGCAGCAATTTCAAGATGGCAATATTGGTATTGGCTTTACAGGCATAACAAAGCAAGGGCTGACGGTCCGCGGGCAGGGCTTTTGCCATGGCATCTTTCAGGGCGTTATACTGGCCGCGGATGACAGAAGCGCTGTAGACATAAGACGGCGTGCCGTATTCACGCGCAATGTCGATCAAAGAAACATTATCAGCATGCAAAATGCCATTTTTAAGTGTAAAGCCGGTCATGGGTCCCCTGGTGTCAGAATATTAGTGAATGTGTGAGGCGGCAGCCCTGCCGTGATAGAGAACCGGGTCATGGCTGATATCAGGATAAGTGCGCGGATGCGTATCAGAGCCCTGAACATCATTGGGTTTGACCCCACAGGCCGATAACAACGGTAAAGCAGCAAGTAATAAGATGGTATATTTCATTTTATTGTGGTCTTTCCTACGTTCTACGCGTGAGTGACTTAAAAAGAGATTGACCGAAATTACCACAAAAATCTAGCCCGTGACCGGAAAAAGCCAAAAAATGTGTTTCTTTAACGTTTTTTACCATTTGGTGTGATATTTTCATGTTTGGAAAAAAAATATTAACCCTTTGTCGGCCATAATAAAAGAATGCAAGAAAATACAGCCAATCAAGCATTAGAGCGCATTTCACAAGATCAGCTGGATGCGATGGTGCGTCTTCACGTCAGGTTTTTGGACGGGCGCCTTGGCGGGCGCCGGGCGATGCTGAAAAATACCGATATTTCCGGGCTCACATTAAAAGATCAGAATTTAAAACAGGCCAATTTTATGGGGTGTATGATGACATCCATGGATTTATCGGGGGCGAATTTTCAAGAGGCCTCGCTTTATGCTTGTGATTTATCAAATTCCAATCTGGATAATACAAAATTTATACGGGCCGATTTACGCGGCGCCCGCATTGAAAGCGCCTCAATGGAAGGGGCGGATCTGGAAAAGGCCGATTTGCGTGTCGGCGGTTTAACCGATGGGTCCGGTGGCTATGATAGTGGCCGTGCGGTTAATTTCCGCGGGGCAAACCTTAGCGGGGCAAAGCTGGCCGGGTCTATGGCCTCGCAAGCGGATTTTTCCGATGCCATTATGGCCGGTGCGAATATGAGCGGGGCGGATCTGTCCAATGCCCAGCTGGAAGGGGCTGATTTATCCGGCGCCGATATCGGGGGAGCCAAATTTGGTGGTGCCAATTTAAAATCGGCTATTTTAACCGGGGTTTCGATTGATGATTTAAAACGGTCAAAGGTTGATCTTGACCACGCCATTACCGATGAAAATATCGGCCGGTCAGTGTCTGATCTGGATGAACCATTGGCGAATTTGATTGAAAAGCACAAAGATTGGGTGGCCAGCGCGGGCTCCAGCGGCGCACAACTGGATTTAAGCGGTATCGATATGCGTTTTTTGAAAACGCTGAAGCAGGAAAAAATGACAGCCATTAAGGCAATGGGCACGAAGTTTTTTGGCATGAATATGTATCAGGTCCAACTGCAAAGTGCCACATTGGACGGGTCTGATTTCCGCAATTGTGATCTTGAGGAATCCGATCTGCGCGGCTCCAGTTTTAAAGAAGCCAATTTTTCCCATGCTACCCTGCGCGGCAGCAACTGTAGTGCATTAATGTTCGGCGGCGGCAGCAGTACCAAGCGCTTTAGCCCCTGTAATTTTACCGGCGCCAAGTTGCGTTATGTTGACTGGCAGGGCGGGCAATTGAAAAATGCGGTTTTTCATGGGGCCGATCTATCCTATGCCGATCTGACTGGCGCGGATTTGCGCGGCGCTGATTTTACCGGCGCAATCCTGACCAAGACGATATTAGACGAGGCCCAGACGGAAGGGGCGATATTCGACAAAGACGAATCCAAGCCTGTTTTTAAACTTGGTGGTCATAAAGATGACGACTAGCGTTACACGCTTAATGACAGGTTAGAGCCGAAATGAACTTGGCTTCCTTCTGGCCCTGTGCAAGTCCAATTTTCATTGCTTCTAATCTGAATATGGTTACCGGTGTGGATGTCTTTAAAAATCAATGAAATTGCGTTGAAATCTTCTGCCAGATGCAATTTGTTTTGTGTATCAAAAGAAAATTCACGCCCGTCAACTGCGTTGTGGCAATCATAAACACCTGATTCAGGCAGATGTAATGTAACTTCCGAACATCCGTTCATTAAGAGGGCGGCTGATAGTGCTGCAAAAGTTTTTTTCATAATGAGTCTCCAGTTTTTTGTAAACTGACACCTTATTGTGTTTATGTCAATAAAATTATAGTTTTTGCATTAATTCGGGTACGGTCTCGAACAAATCGGCGACCAGGCCGTAATCAGCAACCTGAAAGATGGGGGCGTCTTCGTCCTTGTTGATGGCCACAATAACCTTGGAATCTTTCATCCCCGCCAGGTGCTGGATTGCACCGGAGATGCCGATGGCCATGTAAAGATCGGGGGCCACAATTTTTCCGGTCTGGCCAACTTGATAATCATTGGGGACATATCCCGCATCAACCGCTGCGCGGGATGCGCCCACAGCCGCACCGAGCTTATCGGCCAAAGGTTCAATCAGCTTGGTGAAATCATCCCCGGAACCAACGCCGCGGCCCCCGGATACCACAATACCCGCCGATGTCAGTTCAGGGCGGTCTGATTTTGATTCTTCCAGCGAAATAAAGGCTGTTTTATCAAAATCGGCATGGGCGGTGACCTCTTCGGTCGGGGCATTCCCGCCTTCGGGGGTCACCGCATCAAACATGGTGGACCTGACCGTAACAATCTTTTTTGTGTCACTGGATTTTACGGTGGCAATGGCCTGTCCGCCATAGATGGGACGTTCAAACGTATCCCCATCAATAACGGCGGTAATATCGGAAATCTGTTGCGTATCCAGCAAGGCGGCAACGCGGGGCATAACATTTTTGCCGAATGTCGTGGCCGGGGCCAGAATATGCGTGTAATGATCGGCCAAATCACAAATGACGCGGCTCAGGTTTTCCGCAAGGGCATGTTCCAGCCCGCTATGTTCGGCCTTTAATACCTTCATGATGCCGTGAATGTTTGCAGCTTGCGCAAGGGCCCCGTCCATATTATGCCCGGCAACCAGCAAATGCACATCAGAATCAATTTTGCGCGCGGCGGTAATGGTGCTGAGTGTCGAGGGCTTGATTGTTTGATTGTCGTGTTCTGCAATGACTAGAATGCTCATCTTTCGGTCTTCCTCTATATAACTTTGGCTTCGTTTTTTAATTTGTCGATCAATTCGTCGATGCTGCCAACCTTGACACCGCCCTGGCGCACTGGTGGATCATTGACCTTGAGGATTTGCAGGCGGTTTGTGAAATCAACGCCAATATCCGCCGGGGTAAAGCTGTCCAGGGGCTTCTTTTTTGCCTTCATGATGTCAGGCAGCTTGGCGTAACGTGGTTCATTCAGGCGTAAATCTGTGGTGATGATGCCGGGCAGGGCGATTTTCAATGTTTCCAGCCCGCCATCAATTTCGCGTGTGACGTGGGCGCTATCGCCATTCAACTCAACCTTGGACGCAAACGTGGCTTGGGGCCAGCCCAGCAAGGCCGCCAGCATCTGACCGGTTTGATTGTAATCGCCGTCAATGGCTTGCTTGCCCATGATAATCAGGTTGGGTTGTTCTTTCTCCACAAAATGCTTTAACGCCTTTGCAACGCTCAAAGGCTCCACATTGTCATCGGTTACCACATGAATGCCGCGATCCGCCCCAATGGCCATGGCTGTACGCAATTGCTCCTGCGCTTTTTCCGGGCCAATGGTCAGGACGATAATCTCTTCGGCCTTACCGGCCTCTTTCAGGCGAACGGCTTCTTCCACGGCAATTTCATCAAACGGGTTAACCGACATTTTGACATTGGCAATATCAACATCGGAACCATCTGTTTTAGCACGAACCTTCACGTTGTAATCTACGACGCGTTTTATGGGGACCAAAATTTTCATGTGTTACTCCTGAACGGTGAGGTTAGGGCGAATCTTAAACTTGTGAGGTAAAGTATGCCAAAGCAAGGAACGCCAGGGCAAGCCCTTGAAATATGATGCGGGCACGCATTAATTTGTTGCCGTGTTTCTTATTGAATTCCCCGCCTTTGACAAAGGAAAACAGACCAAGAACCAGCGCACCCAACACAGCAATAGAGGCCATGACGGCCAATATGATTGAAATCGTACTCATAGAAACTAAAGTAATGCGTTTTTCATTTTTTGCAAAAGATAATTTTAGGTTTTCCCCGCCTCTGATTTACGGCAGACCATAAAATAATTCACATCCATATCAGTTTTTGACAGGGCAAATTCATTTTTTAGCGGGTTAAAAATGAGGCCGGATGTATGCAAAGGGTGGAGGCCGGCATTTCTTGCATGTTGCGCCAGTTCAGCCGGTTTAATAAATTTCTTCCAGTTATGCGTGCCTTGTGGCACCCACCGCAACAAGTATTCTGCCGCCACAATACCAAGCGCGAATGATTTCGGCGTTCTGTTTAAGGTGGACAGGATCACGAGCCCGTCATCCTTGCACAACGCAGCGCAATTGTGCATAAAAGCGGCCGGGTCGCTGACATGTTCTATAATCTCCAGCGCCAAAACAACATCAAAGGTTGTTTTGATTTGTTCCGCCGGTTTGTTTTGATAATCGATCGTCAGGTCACTTTTCCGGGCATGGTCTTTGGCCACGGTAATGGCCTGTGCATCCGCATCAGCCCCTGTTACGGTTGCATCAAGCCGGGCCATCGGTTCACAAACCAGGCCGCCGCCACAGCCGATATCCAGAATTTTTAAACCCGTAAATGGTTTCAACGACAGCGGATCACGGCCAAAATGCGCGCATATTTTATCTTTAATATACCCAAGCCGCACCGGATTTAAACGGTGCAGCGGTTTAAACGGGCCATTATGATCCCACCAATGCATGGAATCTTTTGAAAAGGCTTGAATTTCTTTTTGGTCGACTGTATTGCTCATAATTCTGATTTAATCATGAACGACCAAGAAGTCGAGTATTAATTTATGGCGTTAATAGTAGCAAAGTTTGGCGGGACATCCGTTGCCGATATCCCGCGCATCGAAAAAGCGGCGGCGAAGATTGTTCGGGAGGTAGAAGCCGGTCATAAGGTTGTTGTGGTTGTTTCTGCCATGTCGGGGGTTACCAACCAGTTGGTGCAATATTGTTCGGATGTCAGCCCGATGTATGATGCCCGTGAATATGATGTTGTGGTGTCCAGCGGTGAGCAGGTGACGGCCGGCTTGATGGCTCTTTCTTTGCAGAAAAAGGGCATCGTCGCCCGTTCCTGGCTGGGCTGGCAAATTCCTTTTCGTACCAATCATACCCATGGCAAGGCCCGTATTCGCGATATTGATTCTGATTTGATTTTGGAGCGCCTGGATAAAGGCGAGGTTGCGGTCGTTCCCGGTTTTCAGGGCGTGTCTGATCAGAACAGGATTACAACATTGGGCCGCGGCGGGTCTGATACGTCGGCTGTGGCCTTGGCGGCGGCGTTGAAGGCGGATCGTTGTGATATCTATACCGATGTGGATGGTGTGTATACGACAGACCCCCGTATCGTGCCCAATGCACGCAAAATCAAGAAAATAGCCTATGAAGAGATGCTGGAGCTGGCGTCTTTGGGGGCCAAGGTATTGCAAACGCGCTCTGTCGAAATTGCAACCAAGCAGCATGTCAATCTTCAAGTGCTCTCTAGTTTTGAAGATCATATAGGCAGTGATTTGCCGGGAACATTAGTAACAAAAGAGGAAGATATCGTGGAACAGGAACTTGTGACAGGAATTGCATATACACGGGATGAGGCAAAGATTACGGCCCTGAAGGTTCCGGATATTCCAGGTATCGCGGCTAAAATTTTCCGCCCTTTGGCTGACGCGTCTATTAATGTGGATATGATTGTTCAGAATATTTCTTCTGATGGTAAAACCACCGATATGACCTTTACCGTCCCGCGCGTGGATTTGGAGCGTTCCCTGGAAACATTGAAGAAAAGCGAACATTTTAAGGATGTCAATTTTGTGACGGCTGAAAAAATGTCAAAAATATCAGTTGTCGGGATTGGAATGCGCAGCCATGCCGGTGTTGCCAATACCATGTTTGAAACCCTGGCGGAAAAAGGCATTAACATTCAGGTGATTTCGACCTCTGAAATCAAGATATCGGTCTTGATATCCGATGATTACACAGAATTGGCTGTCCGGTCCCTGCATGCCGCCTATGGGCTTGATGTCGCAAAAGCGTAGGATCGGCACAAAAATTTTACCCTCTGGTCTTTGGGCGCATAATGTCTTATAAATGAAGGTGTTATGAGTGACGAAGACCGCCCAGTAGAAAGCCCGCCGGAATACTTCACCGACATGCCTGTCGGGGAGATCCTGCGTCGTGGCCGCGAACATTTTGGCCAAACGCTGGAAGAGGTGGAGAAGAATTTGCGTATTCGGGCAATACAATTGCATGCGCTGGAAACTGGCAATCTTGAACAATTGCCAGGCAAGGCCTATGCGCTTGGTTTTGTGCGGTCTTATTCCGAATATCTGGGGCTTGATGGCGATAAAATGGTGTATTTATTCAAACGCCAGTCCGTCGGGAATAAAATTGAACCGCATTTGAATTTCCCTGTGCCTGCTGCGGATAGTAAAATTCCTGCGATTTCTTTGGCCGTTATTTGCGCTCTTGTTGGGCTTGTGTTTGTCGGTATGTGGATGTCAGATCGTGACGTTCAGCGCGATGACGTTAGTGATATTCCTGCCGTCGAGGATATGGTTGACCAGGAAAATATCAGTGTATTTGGCCCTGTTTTGACGGAAGAAACCGCTAAACTGGTGGCGGATAATCTTGCGAAACGTCAAAATGCGCAAGGGGCCGGCCAAAACGGTGATGATGCCGGATCTGAAACGGCCACGGCATCTGAAACCGAGGAAGATGGAATTATTCTGAACGTGACAGAAAATAGCTGGGTCGAAATTCGTGATTCGAAAGGCAAGGCCATTGTGTCACGCGTGTTAAAAGCGGGAGATCAATATTTCGTGCCGGATCGTCCTGACTTGCGCATGTCTCTTGGCAATGCTTCCGGCGTACAGATTGTCGTTGATGGCAAGGCTTTGCCGGTATTGGGCCAGCGTGGAGAGGTGAAGCGAAACATCTCTCTTGAGAGTAAAGCGTTAAAAGCACTTGCAGCCCCGCAAGAATAACCTTAAAACCTTCAACCATGTCTTTAGCAGAAAAATTATCATCAATCCGGTCGCGCCATGAAGAATTGGCTGCTCTTATGTCGCAAGGCGGCCTGAGCGGGGATGAGTTTGCGAAACTGTCTATGGAATACGCCGAGCTTGATCCGGTTGTTGCCGCTATTAATGAGCTGCAGGAAGCCCAAGATGAACTGGAGGGGCTGGAGGAGATGCTCTTAGACCCTGAAATGAAGGATATGGCCTATGACGAAAAGCGGGTGCTGGATGAGAAAATTCCTAAACTGGAACAAAAGATTAAATTGGCCCTTATTCCCAAAGATGAGGCCGATAGCAAGAACGCCATTTTAGAGATCCGCGCCGGAACGGGCGGTGATGAAGCGGCCATCTTTGCCGGGGATTTATTCACCATGTATAAGGGCTTTGCCGCCAAAAACGGTTGGAAGATTGAGGTCGTTGAGGCATCGGAAAGCGAAGCCGGCGGCTATAAGGAGATTATCGCGCAAATATCAGGGCGTAATGTGTTTGCCAGTCTTAAATATGAATCGGGCGTTCACCGCGTTCAAAGGGTTCCCAAAACCGAAAGCAGCGGACGTATTCATACATCGGCCGCCACGGTGGCTGTGTTGCCGGAGGCCGAAGACGTGGATATCAACATTGACGAACGGGATTTACGTATCGACACTTACCGGTCGCAAGGGGCGGGCGGTCAGCACGTAAATACAACCGATTCTGCCGTTCGCATTACCCATGTTCCCACAGGTGTTGTGGTTGAGATGCAGGAGGAGCGTTCGCAGCATAAAAACCGTGATAAGGCCATGAAGATCTTGCGGACACGCCTATATGACGCTCAGCGCCAGAAACTTGCCGACGAACGGGCGCAGGACCGAAAATCGCAGGTTGGCTCCGGTGATCGTTCTGAACGCATTCGCACCTATAACTACCCGCAAGGGCGCCTGACCGATCACCGCATTAACTTGACCCTCTATAAGCTGGATGAAGTCCTGAGCGGCGAAAGCCTGCACGAAGTGACCGAAGCCTTGACCATGGAAGATCAAGCCAGCGCTTTGGCAGAAATCTCATCCTGATAAGAATACCGGCGGGGGCTTGTTGACTTGCTTATACGATAGATTACCCCACACACTTGGTGAACTTTATAAGGCCATGAAGATGACCATGGCGGAAATGGGGATAATGACGGCGGAACTGGAGGCGCGCCTTATATTGGAACAGCGATGCCGTATTGATTGGGGTAAAATTATTGCCGATCCCGGTTTTTTAGTACCTGAACAGGAGCGACGCAAAATTGCCGACGATTTGGAAGAGCGCTTGCAGGGGCGCCCTTTATCAAAAATTTACGGGAAAAAGGAATTCTGGGGGCTGGAATTCGAGGTGACGGATGATGTGCTTGACCCGCGGCCCGACACAGAAACCATCATTGATATCGCCGTTCAGCGTTTTCCAAAAGATGCAGATATAAAAATTCTGGATATGGGAACAGGATCGGGCTGCTTGCTGGTTAGCTTGTTGCATGAATTTCCCAATGCTACCGGGCTTGGCCTGGATATTTCGCCAAAGGCCCTGGCGGTTGCAAAATGCAATGCGCAAAAGTTTAATCTGGACTCAAGGGCCGAGTTTGTAGAATCGGATTGGTTTGCAGGGCTGGATGAATCGTTGCAATTTGATCTCATTGTCTCGAATCCCCCTTATATCAGCAATCGTGTGATTCCCGATTTGGAGCCCGAAGTGCGCAATTTTGATCCGATTCAAGCCCTGGATGGAGGCGAAGACGGTTTGCAAGCCTATAAAATAATTTTTTCTACAATAAATTTATTTATTAAAAAGGGCGGCACCGGACTTTTTGAAATTGGATATGATCAAAAAAATGACGTGATGCGAATCGGCAGAGAATCGCGATTTAGTGATATAAGCGTACACCGTGATCTGGCAGGCCAGCCGCGGGTTGTGGAAATCTACTGTGGGGATAAGTAAATTTTTTTTAATTCCTGTGCTTGATTGATTTCGATGCTTGCATGTAACTTGATCATGCTTAGTTCAAAACATTGTGAGAGCAAAAACGGCCGGCAGTTTTTAAATAAGCGCAATACTGAAATTAGTGTTTGTAAACCTGTATATTTAGGTAAGCGGTGCTAGGAATGTGTACGCATTTAGTGTATGCTTGTACGTATTATGTAGTAAAAAATTAATAGAGATGGAAAAATTTTATGAGACACGGATCATCAAATAATAGACGCTCGCGAAACAGAGGCGGTGGCCAACGCAAGGGCAATAATCAAAAAACACAGGTTTTTGACAGCAACGGGCCAGATGTACGCATCCGTGGTACTGCATTTCAGGTGTCTGAAAAATATGTTGCTCTGGCAAAAGATGCGCAAGGCGCAGGTGATATGGTTTTATATCAAAGTTACCTGCAACATGCGGAACATTATCAGCGTTTAATCAATAGCTGGGAAACAGAGAATCAATCATTTGAAATTTCAGATGTTGAGCATGATAAAAAGCGTAAGGAGCCATCAAAGCCCGCACAGAACAATAAAAATGCGCAAAGTAAAGCCGGCGATAAAGCAGATGATGAAGCTGATTTGGGCTTGCCAAGCAGTATGTTTGGTGAGAGTTCGAAAGATGGAGAGCTGGAGCTGTCCTAACATTGACTTGCGATACCGTGCTATCGTAAAGGTCTCACAACAAGGCGGTTTTAAACCCGCCTTTTTTCTTGCCAAAATCTATAGCGTGCCTAATATCGTATAGAGTCATGGTAGAGCAGGTGTGCATTGTTTACACGCAGGCGTTATGACGTATAAGGAGGAGCTATTATGGATTTTGATAAATTAACGGAAAAAACCAAAGGGTTGTTACAAAAAGCGCAGACACTGGCCATGCGCTCCAAGCACCAGTCTTTAGAGCCTGAGCATTTGTTAAAAATGATGCTGGATGACGAAGATGGCTTGACGGTTAAGTTGCTAAGCAATTCCAATGCTGATGTCAGTGCGCTCCGCCGTGATATTGATCGCGCCGTTGCAAAACTGCCTGCTGTCGAAGGGCCTGGTGCGGGGCAGCTGCGCCTTTCAAGTGATTTAGCAAGAATTGTTGATAACGCATTGAATTTAGCTGAAAAATCAGGGGATAAGTTTGTAACAATTGAACGCGTTTTGCAAGCCATGGTTCTGGCCAAAAAAACCGATATTGCCGGATATCTTGAAGATGCAGGCGTTACTGACCGCTATTTAAATGAAGCCATTAATTCCATGCGCAAAGGACGCACAGCCGATAGCGCCACAGCCGAGGACCAGTTTGAAGCCCTGAGCAAATATGCGCATGATTTTACGGCCATGGCACGTGAGGGAAAGCTGGACCCTGTTATCGGGCGCGATGAAGAAATAAGACGTACCGTACAGGTTCTATCCAGACGTACAAAAAATAATCCGGTTTTGATCGGGGAGCCCGGCGTGGGTAAGACCGCTATCATTGAGGGGCTGGCGCAACGCATCGTTAATGGTGATGTTCCTGAAAGTTTGCGTGATAAACGCTTGATGTCATTGGATTTAGGGGCATTGCTTGCCGGTGCGAAGTATCGCGGAGAATTCGAGGAACGTCTTAAAGCTGTACTTGATGAAATACGTACAGCCTCCGGTGAAATCATACTTTTCCTGGATGAGCTTCATACATTGGTTGGTGCCGGCAAATCAGACGGGGCGATGGATGCGGGCAATATGTTGAAGCCAGCACTTGCGCGCGGTGAATTGCATATGGTTGGTGCAACGACCTTAGAGGAATACCGCAAATATATTGAAAAAGATGCTGCCTTGGCGCGCCGTTTTCAAACTGTTTTCGTGTCGGAACCGACTGTCGAGGACACAGTTTCCATTCTGCGCGGATTAAAAGAAAAATATGAACTGCATCACGGGGTGCGCATTACAGATGCCGCGATTGTCTCGGCCGCCGCACTTTCCAATCGTTACATTACAGACCGGTTTTTGCCGGATAAAGCCATTGATCTGGTTGATGAGGCCGCTTCGCGTATTCGTATGCAGGTCGATAGTAAGCCCGAGGCGGTGGACGAGCTGGACCGAAGAATCATTCAGTTAAAAATTGAGCGTGAAGCCTTGAAAAAGGAAACCGATGAGGCGTCCAAGGACCGTTTGACCAAGCTGGATGAGGAGCTATCTGACCTGGAATCAAAATCTGCGGATTTGACCACGCAGTGGCGCGCTGAGAAGGAAAAATTGAATGCCGGGCAGAAGGCCACTGAAGAGTTGGACCGGGCGCGCATTGAGCTGGAACAGGCCGAACGTGAAGGCAACTGGGCCAAGGCCAGTGAAATTAAATACGGAAAGATTCCTGAGTTGGAGCAAAAGTTAACCGATTCAGCCGAATTGCAGGAGACGGACAGCAATTTGTTGAACGAAGAGGTCACTGAAGATGATATCGCTCATATCGTCAGCAAGTGGACGGGTATTCCAGTGGATAAGATGCTGGCCGGTGAACGGGACAAATTGTTATCAATGGAAGACAATCTGAAAAAACGTGTGGTGGGGCAAGATGACGCTGTCACGGCTGTTGCCAATGCTGTGCGCCGTGCGCGTTCCGGTTTGCAGGACCCGCGCAGGCCCATTGGCTCCTTCCTGTTTCTTGGGCCGACAGGTGTTGGTAAAACCGAATTGACCAAGGCTTTGGCTGAATTTTTATTTGACGATGAAACGGCCATGGTGCGCATGGATATGTCGGAATATATGGAGAAACATTCGGTGGCCCGTATGATTGGGGCGCCTCCTGGTTATGTTGGCTATGAGGAAGGCGGTGCGTTGACCGAGGCCGTACGCCGCCGCCCTTATCAGGTGATTTTGTTTGATGAAATCGAAAAAGCGCACCCGGATGTGTTTAATGTGTTATTGCAGGTTCTTGATGACGGGCGCCTTACCGATGGACAGGGTCGCACGGTGAATTTCAGTAATACCGTGTTAATTATGACGTCCAATCTTGGGTCTGAATTTCTGGTGGCGCAGGAAGAGGGCGCCGATGTCAATGAGGTGCGCGATCAGGTTATGGGCGCCGTTCAAGCCGCGTTCCGTCCGGAATTTTTAAACCGTATGGATGAAATTCTGCTGTTCCGCCGCCTTGGCCGTGGCCAGATGACTGGCATAGTTGATATTCAACTGCGTTATCTGGATAAACTTCTGGCCGAACGCAAAATTGACCTTGATCTCGATGATGAGGCGAAGTTATGGATTGCCAATAAGGGCTATGACCCCGCGTATGGGGCGCGTCCATTGAAACGGGTCATCCAGAACGAAATACAAAACAAACTGGCCGAGATGATATTAAAAGGCGATGTTTTGGATGGATCAACTGTACGTGTTGGTGTCAAAAAAGAGAATCTATCTTTTGAGGTCGATCTTCCAAAAGCCGACAGTAAGGACAGCATGAAATCTGTGGCGTGATCTTAAGCCGGATCACGTCCCTGAATTTAATTTATGTATGGGCGTTGCCAAGTGTTGGGATGTCCTGTAAATTTGTACGTGTAATATTTCTTTGATTTTCTTACGCGTCGGTCTCATGCTTAAAAATACTTTTTTCTTATTATCTTTAACCGCCCTTGGCGCATGTGCTTATGCCATGGATAAGGGGTATCAGTCGTTAACGATTCGCACGCCAGGGGCGCAAAACGCCACATGCGATGCGTGGGCGGATAATGTGCGCTATCGTTTCTTTCCGCCGCAAACCCGCGATGTAAAGAAATCCAAAACGGATTTGACGATCCGTTGTATGGCGCCCGGTAACCGGGAGCAAACGGTTGTGATTCGCCCTGCCATATCCGATTATTTTGCCGGTAATGTGGCCAATGGTTTCCTTGGCGGCGCTTCATGGGATTATGCGTCCGGTGCAATGTTTGAATATCCATCGGTTGTTGATGTCGACTTTACCAACATGCAACCCTCTCAGATGGCGTTACCCGTACATAATAATAGCGATAACCTGCAACCTGAAGATCACATGCTGGAGGAATTTAGCCCCAGCACGCCGCGTATGAATGCCGATAAATATAAGAAAGATCCGCCGATCCAGCGCCGTATTCCCCCCGGTCAGGCCGGTGATGCGTATTCAGACGGGGCATCCTTGTCCTCACAGCAATCAACGAACGCCAATGTATCCAATCAGGACGGATATTCTGCAAGTGATATATCCGGGGCAGATTCCGGCGATAAGGGGGATTTGATGAGCGTTCTTGACAATTTGGGCGCCGATATGAACCCGGCCGCGCAGAGTAATGCCGTCTTAGGGGATGACGATGCGGGATTGCCGCATGCCGATAACAGCGGGACCGCCCCTGAACAAGGGGCTGCAGAGGTTAGCGCGCCGAATCAGCCAATACCTCTGCTTCCGGAAGAGTAGCCGGGCAATCAATTGAACATGTTCTGATACGTGATGGGCGGGCGATTGGCTACGCTGTTTAACTTCATAGGCGCCGTATAGATGTAATACCGCCATCATAATGTGACACAATGTCTTTTAGCGGTTCAATACGTACATCCATTGTGCGTGATGTTGCATTCACGATATGTTCAGAATCAGCCATGATTCCAACATGCCCTTTAAAGAAAACTAAATCTCCCGCTTGCAAACCTTTAGGGTGTTCCGAGCCGTCAAATTGAACGGATGATCCAATGCCCGATTTCTGCTGATCTTTACTATCGCGCGAAATATGATGGCCGGAATGTTCCATGGCAATTTGTACCAAAGCCGAACAATCCAGCCCGCGCGATGTTTTGCCGCCCCATAGATAGGGGACGCCCAAAAACATTTTGGCTGTGTTTAGCGGCGACGCGGCTTTAAAATGTATGGGGGCCAGATCGTCATTCCATATCCAGCCGCCGCCTTCAATTTCGGCAAATCCGTTTTCGATTTCCCCGGTTAAGGTTAGACCGGACAGAAAGGCCAAATGGGTGATGGGTATGGTTTTAAAATCTGGTTCGGCATAAATATTGGAATGCAAGCGAATAATTTTATGCGTCGGGGCAATGATTTCCTCGCTTAGAGATTCTTTAGTGACATAGCCGGTATAAGCATCGCTAAGATTTTTACATTGCAGGAAATCACCGCTATGTGAAATGGTTTCAACAACTTCCCCGTATAATAATTCACTGGTTAAACCGCTATAGGGATCAGGCGCGGCCATTAATGGCGCGGAGCGAGTGACAACTTGAAATTTTTTGGCCATTTTGAATTATGCTTTCTTTGTTTTTTTATGGGGCTTTGGACCGTATTTATGTTCCAGGAACGCATAAACAGCGCGCAAGCCTGTATCGGCGGCCCCGGCAGGCCGCCCCGGGCGCCCCGTTTGTTCCCAGGCGTAACAATCCAGATGTATCCAGTCCGGAACTTTTCCGGATTTTTTCCCCTCGACCAAAAAACTCTCAAGGAATAGCGCGCTATAGATTAAATCACCGGGTAAGCCTGCGCTGTTCACGATGTCCGCGGCGCTGCTGTTTAAGTGCTTTTTATAATCGTGATACAGCGGCATATTCCAGACCGGGTCTTCGCAATGAAAAGAAATGCGCTGTAAATCATGGGCAAGACTTTCGTTGTTTGAAAACATGCCGGGGATGTCCGGCCCCAATGCTGCGCGGGCTGATCCGGTAAGCGTGGCATAATCGATAATCAAATCCGGCTCTCCCTCGGCAGCGTAGGTTAAGGTGTCGGCCAGAATCAGGCGTCCTTCAGCATCAGTGTTGGTGTTTTCAACAAAGACACCTTTGCGGCTTTTGATAATGTCCCCGGGGCGAAATGCATTACCATCAATGGCGTTTTCAACGGCGGCCACAAGTAATTTTAATCGAACCGGTAAATTTAAGGCCATAATCATATGCGCCAAATTAATGGCATGGGCCGCGCCGCCCATATCTTTTTTCATGTGGCGCATAAATTGGCTCGGCTTGATGTCCAGCCCGCCTGTGTCAAACGCAACGCCTTTACCGACCAGCGTAATTTTGGGGTCAGATTCGCTTCCCCAGTTTAGCTCAATTAAGCGGGGCCTGCGGGGGCTGGCTTTGCCAACGGTATAAATCAGGGGAAAGTTCTTTTCAATCAGTTTATCATCTTTCACTACGCTAACCTTGGCGTCACGGGCCTTGGCGAGTGTTTTGATGTAGCGCTCCAGGTCCTCTGGCCCGCAATCATTGGCCGGGGTATTGATGAGATTTTTTAAAGTAAATATCGCATTCAGGGTTGTTTCAACAAGGGCCTTATCGGCTTTCTTGTCGTGGACAAGCGCAGGGCGCTCCCCGGAAGGTTTTTCAATATAGGTGTCAAATTTATAACTGGCGAGGCCCCAGCCAATATGCAATTTGTTTAAGCACTCCTGATCGAATGTGCCACTAAAGGCAAAACTCGCGCTTTTTAGGGCCTCTGATGATAGGCAGGCTTTGGCCGTGTTATAGGCATAAGCGCTGTCGTAATGACTGATGGGTGCGCTCAGGCCCATAAGAATGGCATAGACATCCCCTTGTTCATTCAATAAAGCCAGGGTGGATTGGCCTTTTGCTGTGAAACCGGCATTATTAATCTGTTTGATGACGTGCGGCGGGGCCTCTTTTGTAAATGCTTTTAGGCTTTTTTCCGTGAGCGGTAAAATGTCGATGTGTATTTTGCGCGGCTTGGTAAGAAAGGGAAGGGGGGATTGAAAGCTGTTCGCCATGGAAAGACCTGCCTGTTATCGTTTGTTTGCATGCAACCTAGACCTTCATAATCGCGAATGAAAGCGGTCTTGGGAAGGGCGGAATATGAACTGTAAACAGAAATTTATAGGAAAAGAATGGCGGAGACTGAGGGATTCGAACCCTCGATAGAGCTATAAACCCTATACTCCCTTAGCAGGGGAGCGCCTTCAGCCACTCGGCCAAGTCTCCTGATTGTAATCTTTCACACTGTACGATATTAATGCAGAATCAAAATCGTCAGGGAAAGACCAACACCATTTGAGGAAAACTTTTAGCGGATTGAGGCACCAATGTCTATAGCCCGCAATCAAAAAGATGCAAATATATTTGCCGTTATATCGGTTGGATGAAATTCTGACAAAGGCGGCCCGGGTCTTGCTGGTCATCAAGTAAAAGGTATTCTTTGATGTTCAGCACTTTCCAGTCCTCGATCTCATCACGATATACACAGCAAAACACAAACAGGTTTTTACCGGTACAGCCTGGCTCTTCAATCATACTGGTCAATAAATTATGATCGGTATAGCCATCTGCCAGCCGTATTTCAGGGTTGTTAATGTCTTCAAAGGTCTGGCCGGAGGATATTTTAGCTGTAAAGACCAGATAGTGCAGGGTTTCCGGCAAGTCTTTCAATTCGACTGATATTTCTTCGTCATCGCCCTCACCAATACCTTCCTTGTTATCACCGCTATGATAGATGCGGCCGCTGGCATCCACAGCATGGTCGGGGTTGGCCGAAATGACATCGACCAGGGCTTTGTTTTTATTGTATAAATAACACGACAGGTCCAGGTCGTGGTGTATGCCTACGCCTTTGGCCAAAGCCTGCACTTTGTCTATCAGCTTGGGCGGGGCAGCCGGGTCCCATCCCAGCCCGGCAAATATTCTGTGCTTGGCGGTTTTCGAGACATTTAGTTTTTTGGACTGACCCTTTGATAAAGATGCCATGATGTACTTTCTGAAATGGCTGTATCTTTAATCCAGATAATTGTCGTCTTTGAGCTGCTTATGCTCGCTTAAATCACTCTTCAGGACCATAACCAGCCCGAGTACAACGGTAATAATGCCGATGGTGATGATGGCTTTTATGAAGATGTCCCAACTTAAAAAGGAAAACCAGATTTGGGCGATACACATGAGCGCGCCTATCACGACCAGGCCAATGATGATGAGCAGCATGGTTTTATGCATGGGGAGCCCTTTCTTTTTTGCGTTTCATGATGACAAGGAAGGCCTCACGGCTAAAAAACAATAGCATGCGGCGGGATTCGCGTTCCATCGTGACAACTTCCCAGCCCTGCGCCCCGTTCTTGTTCAAAAAATCACTAAACCGGACAGGATCAACCTTTGACCCGGCCAGGAACAAGGAACCAAGCAGATTTTCCCGGTATATAGCGACTTTATATTCAAATATCGTATCTTCCATGGCTGTAATTTACGGGATTACCAACCAATTGTCGAGGGCGCCGTCGTGTCTTTTGCCAGTTATAAAATTATGTTTGCTGCGCCCGGTTGGGGGCGTTAAAGTAAGCAAAAAATAACGAGGAACAGGAATGAGTGATACCGCTAAAGATCAGGCGCTGGACCGCGCCACCCTGATAACGATTATTGTGGCCGCACTGGGATATTTTGTCGATATTTTCGACCTTTTATTATTCAGTATCGTTCGAATTGAAAGCCTGAAAGATATGGGCCTGAGCGGTGATGAACTTTTAAGCAAAGGTATTTTGTTGATTAACGTTCAAATGGCCGGATTGCTGATTGGCGGAATATTATGGGGTGTCTGGGGGGATAAATTTGGCCGCGTCTCGGTGTTGTTTGGTTCCATTTTGCTGTATTCGCTGGCCAATATTGCCAATGGCTTTACTGATTCTGTTACGATGTATGCTGTATTACGGTTTCTTGCCGGTATTGGCCTTGCGGGTGAATTGGGCGCAGGCGTTACCCTGGCGTCTGAATTGTTGCCGAAAAAATGGCGTGGGCTCGGCACAACATTTATTGCCTCTATCGGGGTTCTGGGGGCCACTCTGGCCGCTGTAATAGCGGAATATACAGATTGGCGCACAGCTTATATTATTGGCGGCTGTATGGGCCTTGGTTTGCTGGCCCTGCGCGTTAATGTGCGGGAATCAACCCTGTATAACAATATGAAGCAGGGTGTGGCCAAAGGAAATGTGTTTATGCTTTTTACCCGTTTTGCGACCTTAAAGCGGTATTTGGCGGTTATTTTAATTGGTGCACCGATCTGGGGCGTGGTGGCCCTGTTTATTACCTTTACGCCGGAATTTGCCGTCAGCCTTGGTCTTAGCGTTGCCCCAAAGGCAGGGACGGCTGTTCTGGCCTGTTATGCGGGGCTGGCGCTTGGGGATATGCTGAGCGGGCTAATGAGTCAGTTTTTGCAAAGCCGCCGTAAATCTGTGGCTGTTTCTCTATGCCTGACGATTTTATTTGTCGGACTGTATTTATTTGTCCCGCATGACAGCTTGTATGTCTATTACGGCCTATGTTTTCTGATGGGGGTCGGTATCGGCTATTGGGCGATGTTTGTGCAAATGGGAGCCGAACAATTTGGTACAAATATTCGGGCAACCGCGGCGATTTCCATACCCAACATGGTGCGCGCCATGGTTATTCCGATTACAACCGGCTTTCATGCGCTGGTTCCTGCGATTGGTGTCGTTTATAGCGGTGTGAGCGTCATGGCCGTTCTGTTGGTATTGGCCTTTGGATCATTATTGGTTTTGAAGGAAACGTTTCACACTGATCTGGATTATTTGGAACAATGACCTCACGATGTATAAAAATTAGCGAGCTCGTTTGCTATTTGTTTGCGTTTAAATAGGGAGCGAACCTGAAAGGTCTGCGGTGTGGCAGGGCGCATTTCCCCCTTATCATAGGTGAAGTTCCTGTAGGCCGCCACGGGAAGCCGTTCCGATCCATAAAACCCCAGCACTTTGATTTCCATTGAAAAGTCGTCCTGTTTCAGTATGTCTTTTGGGGCTTCGGTGCGTTTTTGAACCGAGCTGACAATGGATTCGTAACTGCCAAGGTCATAAAAAGCACCAGTTCCCATTGGGCCTTGATATGTCATTTCCGCGGGGCGTTTGTCTGAAGAGTCTGATACTTCTTCGAAGTCGGTAATATAGGCAATCCATTCGTCGTCGGGATTTTGCAGCGTTACTTTAATGACGGAGATGTAGATGGTTTCGGCGCTCATATTGCTAATGAAGCAATGCGATTTATGACTGCTTCCGGCGACTTTGTTGATGATGATTTTTGACCGTCTTTGGCGTACATACGTCATCAGGAAGAATTGTAAATACAAAACCCAGACGATAAGCATTGCAAAACTTATCAGGACGCTTAACGCAGCATTATGTGTTTCAATCCATTCCAACATGACGGCGTCATTTTATTACGATATTTCGTAACAAAGCAAAGGCAAATGTTGTTTATTCCAAATTGTTTAGAAAGTTTTTGTAGGCCTCAAAGGTGCGATCGTAAGCATGGAAATCATTTATCGCAACGGTTTCGGGAATAGGGCAGGCCCCTTGAGCGTTGTTGTGCATTTCGAAACGTTTCTTTATAAATGCGGCCCCAGCGGGATATGCATCCGTTCCATCACCATGAGAGTTAAAAATAATATATAAATCATTCGGTCTTTGTTCACCATTTACCGTGGCATTGATATATAGCGCAGCCTTTTCCGGCTCTGCTTCCGGTTGATAAATTTTCATGCCCAGTGTGATATGGGCGCAATTCTTGAAGCCTTCAGCCAGCCGGTTAAATTCAACCTGCAGATATTCTTTTGCCATCCGGTAATCGGGATGATCCGATATTTTATTGTCGGTACGTTTCGGCACGTTAAGCTCTCCTATGTACATTCTATATGTTACATAAGGTAATTATTGGTCATAAGTCAAATTGTATGGTGAACAGTTTATATGCGCCCACCAAAATTCGATAAAGTACAGGGCTTAATCGTTTAGTTTTTTGCGTAGAATTTCATTAACAATGCCCGGGTTTGCTTTACCACCGGTTTTTTTCATGGTTTGTCCGACAAAGAAGCCGAACAATTTGTCTTTACCGCCTTTATAAGCCGCAACATTATCCGGGTTTTCCGCGATGACTTCGTCGATGACGGCCTCAATAGCGCCTGTGTCTGTTACCTGTTTCAAACCTTTTTCATCGACAATGGTGGCGGCGTCTTTGCCAGAGCTATACATTTCCGCAAAGACATCTTTCGCGATTTTACCCGAAATCGTATTATCGCTGATCAATGTGATTAAACCGCCCAGCTGCTCTGCTGTGATAGGGGATTGGGTGATGTGTTTGTCATCTTTATTTAGCGCGCCCAAAAGTTCATTAATGACCCAGTTTGCGGCCAGTTTTGCGTCACGGTCATTGGCTACGGCCTCATAGTAATCGGCGCGTGGACGTTCGGCAATTAAGACGGAACTGTCATAAAGGCTCAGACCAAAATTGTTCATAAAGCGATGCTTCTTTTCATCGGGAAGCTCCGGCAGGGTTTTGCGGATGTCTTCGATGTAATCATTTGATATCACCAGCGGCAGAAGGTCGGGATCCGGGAAATAACGGTAGTCATGAGCATCTTCTTTGCCGCGCATCGAGCGGGTTTCATTGCGCGATGGGTCCCATAGGCGTGTTTCCTGAACAATTTTTCCGCCATCTTCCAAAATCTCGATCTGGCGTTGGACTTCATAGTCAATGGCCATTTGCACGGCTTTTACAGAGTTTACATTTTTGATCTCGGCGCGCGTGCCCAGTTCACCGCCGGGGCGGCGAACAGAGACATTAACATCGGCGCGCATGGATCCTTCATCCATATTGCCGTCGCAGGTGCCTAAATAGCGTAAAATCATACGCAGTTTAGACAGATAGGCAGCGGCCTCTTCCGGGCCGCGGATGTCCGGCTCGGAGACAATCTCCATTAAGGCACAACCGGAACGGTTCAAATCAACGAATGATTTGCTGGGGTGCTGGTCGTGCATCGACTTACCAGCATCCTGTTCAAGATGAAGACGGGTGATGCCAATTTCTTTTGTGGTGCCATCGGGCAAATCAATTTCAATTTTTCCAAGGCCAACAATAGGGTCTTCAAATTGGGAAATCTGATAGCCTTGGGGCAAATCGGCATAGAAATAGTTTTTACGGGCAAAAACACTGCGGTTATTGATTTTTGAATTTAGGCCAAGACCGGTGCGGACGGCCTGTTCTACGACGTGGGCATTTAAAACCGGCAACATGCCCGGCATGGCCGCATCCACAAGCGATACCTGTGAGTTTGGCTCCGCGCCAAATTGCGTTGACGCACCTGAGAACAACTTGGAATTGGCAATGACTTGAGCATGGACTTCCATACCAATAACAATTTCCCATTCGCCTGTTTCGCCTTTTATCAATGCGTGTGCCATGATGCTTATCTTTCTGTTTTATTCTATTTCTGCAGTTTAACAAGTACGTGTTTTGCTTTTCTTTCTCTGTAAACAAGATACAGACCGCTTGCAACAATAACAAGCGCGCCTAGCGCCGTCCAGATGTCAGGCACTTCTGCGAACATAAAATAGCCAAATAACGCCCCCCATATCAAGACACTATATTCCAGCCCGCCAAACAGTGCCGCATCTATCAGGCGCAGCGCAATGGCAAACAACGCCAGCGCGGCGGTAAACATAATGGCGGTGATGGTCATATAGGGCAGGGTGCTTGGCGTGAAGCTGGAGAACGGCGCAGGCTCCAATAGAAAGAGCATCACAATAATGATAGGCGTTTGTACGAGCAGGATATAAAAGATAAAGCTCATCCAGTGATCTTGTTTATCAATAATCTTCACCAGAATATTTGTGCAGGCAAAAAAGATAGCGCAGGATAAAGAGGCCAATACGGCCAGGTCAAAAGCGGTAAAGCCCGGCCTTAAGATGATCAAAACGCCACAAAATCCGCAGATGAGCGCGCCGATACGATGACGGCCAATCTTTTCATGCGTTAACATATGCGCGAACAGGGCAAGGAAGAACGGCTGCGTCAGATAAAATGCATAGGTCTTGGCAAGCTCCATATGCGAAATGGCGTAGATGAAGCTGAGATAAACAATTGTCGATGTCAAACCGCGTGCCAAATGGGCGGGAAGGCTGTTGGTTCGGTAAAGATTTTTATATCCGCCAAAAAACGGGGCAATAACAACAAGAAGGACAATCTGAATCAGATTGACAACGGTGCCAACATACAGCAAGGGATGGTGCTGCGTTGCCAGTTTTAGAAACGCATCCCCCAGTGCAATAATTGCATAGGCGCAAAGCGTTATAAGCGCACCTTTTAAGATAACATTGTTGAGCGCACGGCTTGCCTTATCTGAGGCCAAAAACATGGATCTGCATACACCGTTTTAAATAGCCCGAGGTAACGCGGCCGAATTCTTCTTTCGTGATCACCAGCATTAACGGATCGGGGTGGTCCCAATCCCCTTGCAATGCGCCCAGCATAAGCTGCGGGCCCATCTGGTTCATATACCGCGCCGTTGTATCGGCCGCGCATTCGCAGACGGCCCTATAGTTTTTTATTTCCCTTTTAAATGTATTGTTGCTCATGCAATCATCCAAAATAAAGTTGCGCATCGGGTATTTCAGACAGTTGCCGTAAACCTCTGTCAGGAATTTTTCTCTGTACTCTCCGCTTTTCGGGGTGGGGGTATACAGGCCATCCAGTTCTTTTATGGACATTTTTTCCTGCATGTCATGCGCGGCGCAACTACAGAGTGTTTCTTGCGCGGCCTTCGGCAAAGCGGGGGTCGGATTATCCAGGCAGTCTTTATAATACCGCTTGGCTATATAAACTTTACGGTCCTCTTCCTCCACGGGCTGTTCCTCTTTAGGGGTTAGCCCAAGTTGGTCTTCAAGGGTTTGCGGTCTTGGGTCAAACTGCGCCAATTGAAAGCTGCCCTCATGTGATTGTGCATAAACCGGCGCGGCGTAAAAATGCAGGCAAATCAGTATCAGGAATGCTTTGATCGTATTGTGCATTGCCCGGTCTAGGCCGCTTTCTTGTTCAATAAAGATTGAGGAATGGCATTAAAGCCTGCCTTTTGTTCTATGGCATGCCCAACCTTTAATACGGTGGCTTCATCCCATGGGCGGCCCAGAATTTGAAGGCCAAGCGGCAGCCCCTTTGCGTCCAGTCCGGCCGGAATTGACATGCCCGGCACGCCGGCCAAGGAGGCGGGAACTGTAAACACATCGTTCAGATACATCTTGATCGGATCATCTTCGTTTTCCCCGATGGCGAATGCGGAGGACGGGGCCGTTGGCGTCAGAAGAACATCGCATTGTTCATAGGCTTTGATGAAATCATTCAGAATCAGGCGGCGCACTTTTTGCGCCTTAATGTAATAGGCGTCGTAATACCCCGCCGAGAGCACATAGGCCCCGATCATGATTCGGCGCTTAACCTCGTCGCCAAAGCCTTCGGCGCGGGTTTTGGCATACATATCATTAAGATTGCCGCCTTCATCAACGCGCAAGCCGTACCGCACGCCATCATAACGCGATAAATTGGAGGATGCCTCTGCTGGGGCAATGATGTAATAGGTCGGCAGGGCATATTTGGTGTGTGGCAGGCTGACATCTACGATTTCGGCGCCGGCATCTTTGGCCCAGGCAATGCCTTGATCCCAGATTTTCACAATTTCGTCCGGGGTGCCGTCCATGCGGTATTCCTTGGGAATGCCAACGCGTAAGCCCTTCATATCACCGGTCAGTGATTCTGTGAATTTCGGTACAGGTTTATCGGCAGATGTGCTGTCTTTTGCATCAAATCCGGCCATAGATTCCAACATTATGGCACAATCTTCAGAGGTGCGCGCAATAGGCCCGGCCTGATCAAGCGAAGAAGCAAACGCAATAATGCCCCAGCGAGAACAGCGGCCATAGGTCGGCTTAATGCCTGCCAGACCACAAAACGCCGCCGGTTGACGGATGGAACCGCCGGTATCTGTGCCGGTTGCTCCCATTGCAATACGCGCCGCAACGGCCGCGGCCGATCCACCGGATGACCCGCCCGGCACCAAATCCTTGCCGTCATTTGCCTTCCATGGATTGATGATATTGCCGAAATAGCTGGTAGTATTGGAAGAGCCCATTGCAAATTCGTCAAGTCCCACCTTCCCAAGCATAACGGCCCCATCGCGGAACATGTTTGTTGTGACGGTGGATTCATATTGCGGGATAAAGCCTTCAAGAATTTTACTGGATGCTGTGGTCTGGACGCCCTCGGTGCAGAACAGGTCTTTAATCGCCATGGGTATACCTTCCAGCAAACCGGCGTCCCCTGATGCCCGCCGCGCGTCAGAGGCCTTGGCCTGTTCCATTGCTTTTTCCGGTGTTTCCACAATAAAGGCATTCAAATCGCGGGCATCCTGCATGGCGTTGATATGGGCCTCGGTTAATTCAACTGACGTAAAGTCCTTGTTCTTAAGGCCACTTAGGGCCTGCGCAATGGTAAGATGTGTAAGATCGCTCATGGTTATCGTTTCCCTTTGAATATAATTCGTGCGATGGCAATATCGCTAATTCCAACAATTATAAATGCCGCCCCTAAAAATTGTGCAATATCCCCCTTTGTATCGCCCAGTATTTCATTAACGCCTTGCGGAGCCAACAGGCATGCAGCGCCAAGGGCCGCAAATATGGCGCCGGATACTGTCAGGATAAGACGAATAAGCGCCTTTTTTTGTTCCGGCATATTATCTGGGGACGGGGATGACATGTTCTATTCAACCACCTTTGGTACAACATAGAAGCCTTCAATGCTGTCTGGGGCGTTGGCCAGAACTTTGTCCTGGCAATTACCGTCATTGACAACATCATCGCGAAGGCGCAGGTCAATATCGACAACATTGGCCAGCGGTTCAATATCGTCGGTGTCCACTTCCGAGAGTTGTTCGACAAAGCCGATAATTTTATCCAGTTTTCCAACCATATCTTCGGCTTCTTTGTCGGTAACTTCAATACGGGACAGATTGGCCACTTTTAAAACTGTTTGTTTATCAATAGACATTTTTGTCACTTCCTTTTACTTTTGCACAGGGCCATATACATTTTCACATGGTCTGTGCGCATCTTGATGATGCTAGTAATAAAGTTATGCAGGCAAAATGACAATAGGTTTATTGAAAGAGATTTATAATGACCGCCCCAGGGATGCACGCCTAATGGGGTTGGATATCGGTAAAAAAACAATCGGGATTGCCTTGTCCGACCCCGCGCAGTCATTGGCCACGCCATTGCAAACGATAAGGCGAACAAAGTTCACGAAAGATATTAATGTCTTGCATGGCGTCATTCGTGATTATGACGTGGAGGGGTTTGTCCTTGGTTTGCCCCTCAATACTGATGGCACCGAGGGGCCGCGTTGCCAGGCAGTACGGGATTTTGCCGCTGAAATGTCTAATCACCCCTCTATATTTGGCGAGAATCCCTGGGTAGCGCTTTATGATGAGAGGTTTTCCACAGTTTCTGCGGATAACCTTGTGGATGGTTCTGTGAATAAGCGTAAGGCAAAAGAAAAGGGCATTACGGATATGCTGGCTGCGCAGGTTATTCTGCAAGATGCCCTGACAGCGCTGAAAAACATGAACTAAGGTGGATGCGGTATAGAGGAGGGGTTACTTATTTTTCTGTCCATAGCGCATAAGTTCGGCGCCATGATTACGCATCCAATATTCGCCTTCAATGAAATCAATCGATAGGTCGCGGCAAAGGTTCCAGAAACTTTTCTTGTGATGTAAATGGATGAGATGCGCAACTTCATGGGCCACGACATAATCCATGGCCAATGTTGGCGCAAAAATAAGTCGCCATGAAAAGGCAATTTTTCCATCTTCCGAACAACTGCCCCAACGGCTTTTGGTGTCGCCAATGCGTATGGCGGTAATGGGTTTATTGATATCGGTCGCCTTTGCATGCGCCATTTCCGTTAATTTTTCCCGCGCTAAATTTTTTAAGAAGCGCTCAATTCTGGGGGATGGGTCACATTTGTTTGTTTTAACCAATAAATGTGTGGGCGTTAATTTTATATCGGTCGTTTTGCGCGCTTTATCATAGTCTATGTTGATAATACGGTCCGCGCCTAAAATGGGAATTGTACGATCATGGTCGAAGGGCAGCGCCGGGGGCAGCTCCATTAATGCCTTGGTGATCCATGTCTCATGGTATTTTGCGAAATCATGGGCCTTACGCAGTGACACCCCTTTGGGGATAACCAAATTAATGATGCGCTCTTTCGGGTCAAGGCGCAAAGCAAGGCGCCGGGCCCGGTTGGAATGTTTGATCCTGACATGATCAGGGAGATGCGTTTGCGTAGCCATGCTTTATCATGCAACGATGTGTGCGGGTTTGTCTAGATGGCAATCACGGACGCTATCAATAACCGGGTTATAGGTTGAGGCGATTCCCAGATTATGCGCATGCTGACGTATCCATCGTCGCCCGGCTTCCAGTCCTCTGTTATGCAGGTCGTTGATCCATTTTTCTTCAGAGTTCATTTTGCTGGTTTCATCCCAGTGGTCCTCATGCTCCATTGCAATGACATGCAGGTTTTTGTGATTGGTTTGTCTAATCAGGGCCAATTCGGAATAAACTTCAGCATGTAAGAATTTATGAGCGCGATGATGTTCGGCCTGTGTTTGGGGGGTAAGGGGCGCGGTTGGCATTTTGCTGAGCATGATGGCAAGAATATCGGTGTAATCGCCTTGCGCCGCATCTTGTAACGGGGGATTGTTTGTATAGCCGCCGTCCTTATACTTTATGCCATTAATGCGGTGCGTCCCGATCAGCGCGGCCGAGGCGGCAATGGCGCGCGCATCTATTTCGGTATTATAGAATAACTTTTCACGCATCACGGGCATGTTATTTTCACGGCCCATTTCCGTGGCGGCAATAACCGTACGGATAGGACCATTTTTGATGACATCCCAATCGGGCACAGCGGCGTTAATACGTTTTTTGATGTCACCGGATTGTGAGCCCAGGCGCAGCGCGCTGGCCAAATGCCCGCTATCCTTTAGCTGATCAACATACTGGCGGGGTAGATTGGGGTAACGGGCCGGTGACAGGAAAGGGTTAATGTGGGCCGATGCGCGGGCGAAGCTATGCATTAAAGATAGGGAGCGGCTGTCTTTGGCAACTCTGTCCCATGCATTGTTTATGAGCTGCGGCGCAAGTTCCGGCCGGCCAATGTTTAATGCATAACTTAGCGGCGCGGCGTTAAAGGCCCCGGCGCTGGTGCCGCTAATGCCTGTAACATGTTTTAACAGGTTATGTTCACCAAGGGCCTGTAACACCCCGGCTGTAAACGCCCCGTGTGATCCGCCCCCTTGTAACGCCAAAAATATTCTTGGAGTACCCATAGAGCCGCATTGCGGGTAATCATTGGTGGCGCTGCGTGTGAATATATTATGCATGCATTAATGTTGCGCATTTTAATGATTATTACGATGAGATTATTAGATGCGCTGCACAATTCTATAGCAGGCTTATGCCTTAATGAATTGATTTTATAGGGCCTTTGCGCCTGTCTTGTTTTGGGGATAAGCTCCGTAGCGGTTGCTGTTAAACCAGCTCCCCTTTATGCACATTAGGATGGTTTTTTTCGCGCTTATAGGTGGCGGCGGTTTCTTTATAACTTTGTGGCCGCTCTTCCTTAAGCCAGCGGCGAATAGCAGCAATGCCGTGCTTATCCCGGTTGAAACGTTCCGGGGCCAGGTCCGGTGTCCGCTTGAGATCCGCTTTGGGGATGGGGTCTTTATCGGGGTCAACGCTTCGGATCACATGGCGGATGCGCGGCATAATCTGTTCGCGCCAGCGGCGCCCATTAAATATGCCGTAATGTCCGCAATCCATTTGGAAGTGATGAAATTGCTTATGTTGTGAGAGACCATAGCATAATTCATGGGCGGCGGTTGTTTGGCCGCGCGCCGAAATATCATCTTTTTCACCTTCTATGGTTAAAAGGGCGGTGTGACGAATATCTTGTGGGCGAACAGGCACAGATTTACCGCTGAGCGGATCCTTCCATTGCATTTGAAACTTTGGTAAATCATGGGTCTGGAAAACTGTTTTGACGGTTTGCAGGTAGAATTCGGCTGGAATATCCATCACAGACAAATATTCATTGTAAAACTTGCGGTGCGCAGCCGCAGAATCGCCGTCGCCGCTAATCAAGTGGTGGTAAAATCCCATATATGACCCGACATGGCGGTCCAAATTCATTGACATAAAGCCGCTTAATTGCATGAAACCGGGATAAACCTTGCGATGCGCACCCGGGTAGTAGAAGGGAACGTCCATGACGACCATTTGTTCAAACCACGACAGGGGACGCGTTTCGGCCAATTCCGTTACTTCAGTTTTTGATACGCGTGTATCAATCGGGCCGCCCATTAATGTCATCGACAGGGGCTGATTCGGGTCGTTTTCGGTGGCCATTAACGATACAGCGGCCAAAACCGGTACGGCAGGTTGGCAAACGGCAATAATATGTACGTCCGGGCCAAGTAGAGACATAAATTCCCGTAAATAGGTGATATAACTATCGAGATCAAAAGGTCCGGCTTTTTTGGGCACTTGACGGGTGTCTTCCCAATCGGTGATGAAGACATTATGGTGCGGTAATAAGGCCTTTACTGTGCCGCGCAACAGGGTTGCATAATGGCCAGACATTGGCGCCGCGATCAAAACCTTTGGATCATTTCGCTTGGTGTCACGTTTGAAATTTAAAAGACGGCAGAAGGGCTTTTCTAGAATCACTTCTTCTTCTACTTCGACTTTTTTGCCGTTAATGTTTGTGTAATGAAGGCCAAATTCAGGCTTCCCAAAGCGGCGGGAGTTGCGTTCCATCATTTCGGCTGTGGCACTAATGAAACGGCCCATATGGGTATATGATGCGGGGTTAAGCGGGTTTCTGAAAAGGCTTTGGGTCAACTCTGCCTGCAACCGCATAGGGGTCAACATTGCATGTTGTAGGTCATAAAGATGGTACAGCACTATTTAAATTCCTCATTCCTGCTTATACTATATTATATATTATTTTTCTGAGCTTGGGGTATATTTTTTCGCAAGCGCAGCATTAACCAGCAATAACAGACAATAGACAGGATACCGGTGCCTGATTGTTATATCAGAAAACGCTAAAGAGAAAAAATGTTCGATAAAATACCCACTATTACAGAGCTTCACGGCTATATTTTTGATGCGGACCGTATTCCTTATGCCGTCTTTGCGATTTTACTGAGCCTTGTTATCGGTATGATAACAGGGCCGCGCGCGGGCAATGCCAACCCTATGGTTTGGATTTGGCTGGATCGCCTGTTTGGCTGGCTGGGGGACCGTTTGGATAAAAAGCATCGGCCCAAGCCGGATTTGGCCTTTCGCGGTTTTCTTGTCATGGCGATATCGGTTTCCTTGTTTGTCGGGTTTGGGGGGATTTGTGATCATTTGGCCATAACTTACGGGTATTACGGTTTGACGCAGGCTGTTCTGGTCTCGCTGGCGCTGAGCGGCGGGGGTGTTTATTTTGCTCTGCTGCGGCTTTATTTTGCGCTCGAAAGGCGCGAGGTCGTCAAGGGGGCTTATTATGCTGTTGCCCGTACAAATCGTATCAATTTAAATACAACTGATGATTACGGCATTACCCGTGTGGGCATGGCTATGGCCATACGTACATTCGATAAAGGTCAGGTTGCCCCTGTGTTTTGGTATCTTATCGGCGGTTTCCCGGCTTTGTTCGCTTACAGCGCAGTATCCGGGCTTGCCTGGCGCTTTGGTAAGGATGGTTTTTCCAAAGGCTTTGGGGATGTCCCGCTGGCCATAGAGAAGATAATGGGAATAGTACCGTCCTTGTTGACGACTTTGCTGATATGCGTGGCCAGCATTGTTACACCCACAGCCAATATTATACGCAGCATCACATCCTGGTGGGGCAAGGGCGCCGCCTATGCTCAAGGTGGGCATCCATTGACGGCGCTGGCCTGGACCTTAAATGTAACAATAGGCGGGCCTGTTAAGGATCTTAGCGGGGCGACTATTAAATCAGATTGGGTGGGCCCCAAAGGGGCAACAGCAAAAATTGATCACGGTCATTTGCGCCGTGCTTTGTATATTAATTTGATGGCCCAGCTACTCTTTCTTGCCACTTTGTTGGGGGCGTATCTCTGGTCATCTTATTTATTGCCGTAAAAAGGCTTGACTTTAGGGTTCAAACTCTATTAATTTGCGCTTCACTTGATTAATTTATAAATAAGGATAGACGAGATGAGCCGTCGTTGCATGATTACAGGCAAAGGTGTTATGAGTGGTAACAATGTGTCACACGCATTGAACAGAACACGTCGCCGCTTTATTCCGAATGTACAGGATACAAGCCTGTTCAGCGAATCCCTGCAAAAATGGGTAAAGGTAAAAGCCAGCGCCGCAGGTTTACGCACAGTTGAGCATAAAGGTGGTTTGGATAAGTTCCTGACATCAACTGCTAAAACTAAGTTGGACCCTGCTTTGCGCGCTGTTAAGGCCCAGGTTGAAAAAGCCTTGGCTGATAAAGCCGCCTAGTCACAGCTGTTGTGATGATTGTAAGAACCCGCTGCTTGGCATTGCTCAGCGGGTTTTTGTCGTTTTAATCTAAACTTGACTCTGATGGGCTGAAAATAGTGCTATGTTGAAATATCCGAATTTTGATTTCAAGATTACACATCAAAAAGACGGGCAACGGGCGCGCTTGGGTGTTTTGAAAACTCCGCATGGGGACATTGAAACTCCCAATTACATATTTTGTGGTACCAAGGCGGCCATCAAGGCGCTTTCCCCCGCGCAGATGGTTGAGGCCCAAACCGATATTATTTTGGCCAATACCTATCACCTTATGTTGCAACCCGGTGCTGATTTAATTGAAAAAATGGGCGGTTTGCATAAATTTACCGGTTGGCACGGCCCCATGTTGACCGATAGCGGCGGCTTTCAGGTTTTTTCTCTGGGGGAAGGGACAATGGCCAATGAGATTAAAGGGCGTAAGGCCGTCTATGATGACAAGAATAAAAATCTGTTGCAAATAACAGAGGAGGGCGCGACATTCCGTTCGTATCTTGATGGCCGCAAAATTAATTTAACGCCCGAACTGGCCATGGATATCCAGCGTAAATTAGGGGCTGACCTTTTGATGCAGTTTGATGAATGCACCCCCTATCATGTCGATAAGGATTACACCGCCCGTTCGATGGAGATGAGCATTCGCTGGGGGGATCGTTGTTTGAAGCAATTCGAACGTCACGATAATGGTGCGCAGGCCCTCTATGGTATTGTACAGGGTGGTATTCACGAAGATTTACGCCGTCATAGCTCCGACTATACCAAGGACCGGGATTTCTTTGGAACCGCTGTTGGCGGGTGTCTGGGCGGAACCGATGAAGAAATGTATAATGCCGCGTTATGGTCGCTGGAAGGGGCCGCGCAAGAGCGCCCGGTACATTTTCTGGGGATCGGCAAGATAAAGGATGTGTTCACCTTTGTACGTTTGGGGATTGATACGTTTGATTGTGTGATCCCGACACGTCTGGCGCGTCATGGTACGGCCTTTTTGAAAGGCCAGCCAGGTGAAACTATTAATTTAAAAAATGCCAAATACCGCGAGGATGAGAGCCCTTTGGACGAGCGTATCAATTTGCCTTGCTCCAATTATTTCTCCAAGGCGTATATCCACCATTTGTTAAAGGCTGGCGAGATTTTGGGAATGCAGATTTTGGCTCAGCACAATGTCGCAACGATTAATATGCTGATGCGTGAGGTCCGTCAGGCCATCAAAGATGATGCGCTGGATGCGCTTCAGAAAGAATGGTTGCCTATATAGGTGTCTATAGTCTGCGCGGGTTTGATCCGCATGCCATTTTTTTATATTTTTTTCAGTTCATGCAAAAAAAATAAGTTTTCTTAAGTATTTTTGTACAATTTGCACTATAATTATTAATTGGACGAATAAAAAAAGATTGTGAATTTTGACTGATGCAAACCATACAAGCCTAGAGGCTATTAGCCCGCTAATCGATGAATACGCTGAATGGTACGGCGGTGTTTTGCGCTGTTTGTTTTATGTCGAACAGGACATGCCCCCTTTGGATAACAAGGTTAATGATCTGTTTGCAGAGTGGAAAAGCGGCATTGAGCGCCTTGAATTTGTTGAGCTGGAAACAATTGAACGGCTTGCCGGTATTCAAAAGGAATTGCAAGATGCCGGCACCACTTTATGCCAGCGCGCGACGGAAAGCGGTGCCAAGCCGAATGTAGAAGATTTCGATAAATTTTCGAATTTGTTTTATTCTTTGATCGTCAATTTACGCCGACTGGAAAAAGAAGGTGTGCTGGAAGATAGCGGTATTGACGTTCTAACGGGGCTGCGTAGTAAGAATAAACTGCACAATGATATTGAAAAGGAGCTGGAACGGCTTGCGCGCCGCGGTAAGCCGTTTTGCCTGGCGCTTGCGAAGATAGATAATTATGAAGATGTTGCGGCCGAACATGGCCGCGGCTATGCCCGTGAGTATACAAAAATTGTCGCCGGCTATATCAAGAAAAGTGTGCGCAGCTTTGATGATGCCTATCGTCTGGGTGGTGGTGAATTTCTGCTCTCCCTGAAACAGGCCAATATAACCGGTGGGATTGCGGCGCTAGAGCGCCTTAGGCAAATGCTGGAGGCGTCGGGCGTAAAACTTAATCTGGGTGGGCAGGAAAAGTTTTTGACGATGTCTTGCTGTATCGCTGAGCCCTTGCCGGATGATAATGTCGATGAGTTAATTGAAAATTTGCGCGCTGATCTATTAAAAGTTGAAAAGCCCCGGGGCGCGGTCCTGGAATATCATGAGATGAGTGACCTTCAGCGCTATATACAAGACGGCGCATAATTCCCTTTACAATACGGATCCAGATTTTATAACCAGCCTATGACAGTTGATATACCCCTAGATCATACAGCTTTGTTTAAAACCATGCCGGTGCCGCGCATGATTATTGGTGTATTAAAACACGGTGATTATCAGGTTTTGGACGCCAATACACAAATTCTCAATTACTTTAATCACAGTGCCGAGCAGGTGATCGGCCATTCCATACATGATTTTATGGATCACGAAAATGCCAGGCATTTCGAACAGACTTTCGAGGTGTGTCTGTCTAAGAAAAAACTTGTCACGGTCCAGGCTTTACCGGGTGTGCCAGGAAATGTGAGGATTTACAGTTTTATTGTCAGTCCCGTCCTTGGTGATGATGGTCATGTGACCTGTCTTGATATACTAGGGCAACCTGATGTTTCGGATCAGTCCATTCTTCAACGTGAGCGCGATGATGCGATTTTGTTGCTGACGTCTGTATTTGATGTCAGTGAAATTGGTATTGTCGTTTCCGATTATAATGGCCGTATTGTGCGCGTTAATGACGCGTTTATTCGCACTTACGGGTGGAGCCGAGATGAATTGATCAATGCAGAGGTCGCCGGTTTGGTTACACCTGATGAACGCAAGCTGGCACGGGATAATCACCGTGAATATATTGCCAACGGGGTGCGCAGCTCCGGTGAAATGAAGATCATTCGTAAGGATGGCGGTATTGCCAATTCGCTTTTTACAACAGCCACGATTGAATTAAGCCAGAAGCGCCGGTTTCAGGTGACAACGGTTATGGACATTACTTTGCGTAAGCAGATGGAGCAATCTCTGCGCATGGCGAAAGATCAGGCCGACACGGCCAACCGGGCCAAGTCTACTTTTCTGGCCAACATGTCTCATGAACTACGCACGCCGTTAAATGCCATTATCGGATTCTCCGAGATGATGGAAAAAGAAACATTCGGTGAGCTTGGGAACCCCAAATATAAAGAATATCTGGGCGATATTCACATGAGCGCCAATCATTTGTTAGAAATTATCAACGAAGTGTTGGATATGTCCAAGATTGAAGCCGGGCGCGTTGAGTTGGAAGAGGATGTTTTTGAAATTGAAGAGCTGGTCCGATCCGTGACCCGCATGATGGCGTCTAAGGCATTCGGTAGTGGTTTGATGATTCACGAAAATTTCGAACAAAATCTACCTTGCCTGCGGGCAGATCGGCGTTTAATGCGCCAGATATTGATTAATTTGGTAACCAATGCGGTCAAATTTTCAGAAAAAGGCGGGCATATTGAAATCGGTATTGCATTGACCGAGGATAAAGGAATGCGCATTACGGTTAAGGATGATGGTGTTGGAATTCCCAGTGACAAGATAGAGCAGGCCTTGGAGCCATTTGGGCAGGTTTCCGACAAAGTTGAAAACACCCATCAACGTGGCACCGGGCTGGGTTTGCCCTTGGCAAAGGCGATGGTTGAGCTTCATGGGGGGCAGCTAAAGTTAGAATCGTCGCTTGGCAAGGGCACAAAGGTTGAAATAACATTGCCGTCAGAGCGTATCGTGATGCAGGCTGCAAACGCTTTTAAAAAGTGAGTAATAAAAATATAGCGTATATAAAATAATCGTAATCAAGGCTTGCGCCACGATATTGACGAAGGCTAGTATGCGACATTATTTTAATGGCCGAGGAAATTAAATGTTGAAAGAGCTACAACAAAAATGTTCGAAAGCTGGTTTAAAAATGACCGGCCAGCGTAAAGTTATCTTACAGGTTTTGGAAGAGGCAGAGGATCATCCGTCTGTTGAGGCTGTTTATGACCGGGCCAAGGAAATTGATTCGTCAATTTCAATTGCGACCGTATACCGTACTTTGAATTTGTTGGATGAGCTTGATCTTGTGATTCGTCATGAATTTCAGGAAGGGTATTCTCGTTATGAGGTCAATTGGGATCACCATCATCATTTGGTTGATCTGGAAACCGGAGAAGTTGTTGAGTTCCAGAATGAAGAGCTGGAAAAGCTCAAGCACAAAATTGCCGAAGAGCTTGGGTATGATCTTGTTGATCATAGGCTTGAGTTATACGGCAAGAAAATAAAGAAAAAGTAAGCCCTGACTATGACGTGTAATATTCCTGTTCAAGATGGGGTTCGAGAGCCCGCAGATTGTAAATGTTATGGCGCCGTGATGCGCGCCTATGGCGCTTTGTGCAATCAGCCGCGCGTGGTTGCGATGGAGGCGGCTATTCGTGTTTATCGCTATCATCATCCGGAAGACAATAAGCGCGATGCGCATTTAACGGTTGAAAGATGGCTGGCCGAAGGTCATGTCCATTAATACGGGCGGTTTTTATTGTCATGGATGAGGGGCGCCTTCCAACCAGTCTTTATGTTGATGCCGTTTTAAAACAGTGTGAAATAGACTTCATTCCTTATTATGTTTTGCAAAAAGGGGAGCATGCTTCCGGGGTTATACTGGCAAAATTAAATGCTTTGGATGGCACCGCGGCTCTGCGGATGCAGCAGCGTGATTTCATGACGGGGCAATTGGGGTGGACTGATGCCCTGAGCGAGGACAAGGTAGAAGAAGCCAAAGCAGATGAGTATATAGCCCGCTCGAAGCAACGTGACCCGGATTTATGGGTGATTGAGTTTGAATCCCGTGATCTCATCAACCCTTTTGAAAAGGCTGGCTAGTGACGCCGTTGCAATTCTTTTAAAACCATGCCATGTAATGGGTGAACCTAAACTATCAAATTCTATTATGAAACCTTTAAAAGATACGATTGAAAAGCGGCGCACGTTTGCGATTATTTCCCACCCGGATGCCGGTAAAACCACCCTGACCGAAAAATTATTGCTGTTCGGGGGCGCGATTGAAATGGCTGGTGCCGTGAAGGCAAAAGGCGATAGGCGGCGCGCGCGATCTGACTGGATGAAGGTGGAGCAGGAACGCGGTATCTCTGTTGCTTCATCGGTTATGACGTTTGAAAATGGCGGTATTACCTATAATCTGCTGGATACCCCCGGTCACGAAGATTTTTCGGAAGATACGTACAGAACGTTAACCGCGGTGGACAGTGCCATTATGGTGCTGGATAGCGCCAAAGGCATTGAGGCGCAGACCTATAAGCTGTTCGAGGTTTGCCGTTTGCGTGATATCCCGATTATAACATTCATTAATAAGCTGGACCGAGACGGGCTGGACCCATTTGAATTAATGGATGAAGTAGAAAAGAAATTGGCGCTGGATGTTACACCTGCCAGTTGGCCAATTGGCATGGGGCGTGACTTTAAAGGCTGTTATGACCTTTTGAATGATGAACTGGTTTTGTTTGACCGTTCCAAAGGGGATACGTTGAAGGATAGTGTATCGTGCACAGGGTTGGATGACCCGAAAATTGACGAACTTTTACCCCCTGAACAGGCAGAGAAATTGCGCGAAGATGTTGAAATGGTGCGTGAGCTCTGCCCCGCCTTTGACCGTCAGGCCTATCTTGAAGGGCATATGACGCCTGTATTCTTTGGGTCGGCTGTTAATAACTTTGGCGTACGTGAAATGCTGGCCGGTATTGGAAAATTTGCGCCAAGTCCACGTGCACAAAAATCAGAAAGTCGGATGATTGAACCTACTGAGCCCAAGGTGACCGCTTTTGTTTTAAAGATACAGGCCAATATGGACCCCAAACACCGTGACCGTATTGCCTTTGCCCGAATTTGTTCTGGCCGGTTTAAAAAGGGCATGAAACTTAAACATGTGCGGTCTGGAAAAACGCAGGTTATTCATTCACCGTTGCTGTTTATGGCGCAGGATCGCGAAATGGCGGAAGAGGCCTTTGCCGGGGATATAATTGGTATTCCGAATTATGGTGGATTACGTATCGGGGATGCCTACACCGAAGGTGAAGATCTGATTTTTTCTGATATTCCAAGTTTTGCACCGGAATTAATGCAGCGCGTTCGCCCTGTTGATCCCTTGAAAGCAAAGCATCTTGGAAAGGCGTTGGAACAATTGGCGGAAGAGGGGGCCGCAAGGGTCTTTAAACCAACAATGGGATCGGACTGGATCGTCGGGGTCGTCGGGGCTTTGCAATTTGATGTTTTGGCAGACCGTATCCGTACCGAATATGATATTCCGGTCAAATTTGAACAAACGGAACTATATACGGCCCGTTGGTTGCAGGCAGATGATCACGCCACGATCAAAAAGTTTGTTGATGGCAATGGCAGTTCTATCGCGCGTGACCATGATGATGATCCGGTGTTTTTGGCTCGGAATGCTTGGCACTTGCAAGATGCGCAGGATAAGAATCCGGATATTCAATTTACGGCGACAAAATGATAGTGATGTTGTAACCCGTTACTAAAAAAGGGCCTTGCGGGGCCCTTTGTCATGTTGTTTTCAACTGTCCTAATTAAGGCTGTGCGACCAGCAGTTGATCATATTTAATTGTTTCCGGTGTCGCATTTAATTGCGATTCATTTTGTTGCTCAGAGAAAATTCCCCTGCGGCTTCGGTAAACTCTGCTATATATGATTGAAAACTCATGTGAACACCTTTCTTCTCTATTACCTTTTATTATTTGATCTCATGATATCAAAGATTCGTGTTCTTTACAAATTCTGTTGGTATTTCTTGTTATATTTTATTCACTTCGCCAGATTTATCCCACCATATTAGAAAAATGACACGTTCAGAACAAAAATGCTTGAAATCACGGACGTATAGTGACATTTAAATGGTACACCGTTTGTACGGATTGGAGTTTTTATGTTTAAAATATCTAAATTAACCGATTATGCCGTCGTCATATTGACCCGGTTGGCCGAAACACCGGGCTCGCTTTCCAGCGCCACGGCAATATCAGAAATAACACGCCTACCGGAACCGACTGTGGCTAAAATTATGAAACTGTTGGCCGCGCAGGGTATTTTGGTGTCTGTGCGTGGCGCCCATGGCGGCTATCGTTTGGCTGATGACGCGGTCAGTATTTCCATGGCCGATATTGTTGTCGCGATTGACGGGCCGGTCTCTTTGACCGCTTGTGTTGAGGGCAGCCACGAAAAATGTGATTACGCGGAATGTTGCCCGGTTAATGGCCGCTGGACGAAAGTAAACACCGCCGTTCGATCTGCGCTTGAAAATATATCGTTGGCCGATATGATGCCCCGGCATACGAAAGGGCAACAAACTGATGCGAAAACACTGGAAGAAGTAAGAGTGTAACAATGGTAGCAACTGAAGAAACAATACAAACCGTTAAGGATATGGCTGGTAAATATGAGGCCGGTTTCGTTACGGATATTGAAAGTGATAAGGCCCCAAAAGGGTTATCTGAAGATATTGTTCGTTTTATATCTGCGAAGAAAGGGGAGCCGGAATGGATGTTGGAATGGCGCCTCAAAGCCTATCGGCGCTGGCTGGAAATGCCTGAACCAGACTGGGCCAAGCTGGAGATTGAGCCCATCAATTATCAGGATAGTTATTATTATGCGGCGCCAAAAGACTTTACGAACGCGCCAAAATCATTGGATGAGGTTGATCCGAAACTGCTTGAGACATACGAAAAGTTGGGCATTCCGTTGAAAGAGCAGGAAATTCTGGCGGGTGTTAAAAATCCCGTAGCCGTTGATGTTGTGTTTGATTCTGTGTCTGTTGCGACAACGTTTAAAGAAAAGCTGAGCGAGGCCGGGGTCATTTTTTGTTCCATTAGTGAAGCCATTCAGAAGCATCCTGAGCTTGTTAAAAAATATATGGGATCGGTTGTTCCGCAGGGCGATAACAAACACGCTTGTTTGAATAGTGCCGTTTTTACGGACGGGTCATTTGTTTACATTCCTGAAGGTGTGCGCTGCCCGATGGAATTATCGACCTATTTCCGCATAAACGAGCTGAATACTGGCCAGTTCGAGCGCACATTGATTATCGCCGATAAAGGATCGTACGTGTCTTACTTAGAGGGGTGCACTGCCCCGATGCGCGATGAAAATCAATTGCACGCCGCGGTGGTGGAACTGGTCGCACTGGATGATGCGGAAATCAAATACTCTACGGTACAAAACTGGTATCCCGGTGATTTTGAGACTGGTAAAGGGGGCGTTTATAACTTTGTGACCAAACGCGGTATCTGTGAAGGGCGCAATTCTAAAATTAGCTGGACGCAGGTTGAAACGGGCAGTGCCATCACATGGAAATATCCGTCCTGTATTCTGAAAGGCGATAATTCCCAAGGCGAGTTTTACAGCGTGGCGATTACGAATGGCCGCCAACAGGCCGATACCGGCACGAAAATGATCCATATCGGGAAAAATACCAAGAGCCGCATTGTGGCCAAAGGTATCGCAGCTGGAAAATCGGACCAAACCTATCGCGGTGCCGTGAAAATCTTGCCCAAAGCCGAAGGAGCAAGGAATTTCACGCAATGTGACAGCCTGCTGATCGGCGATCAGTGCGGCGCGCATACCGTACCTTATATCGAAAGCAAAAACAAAAGCGCTAATCTGGAGCACGAGGCAACAACGTCCAAAATCTCTGAAGACCAGTTGTTTTACTGCATGCAGCGCGGCCTGGGCGAGGAAGAGGCCGTTGCGCTCATCGTCAATGGTTTTGCGCGTGAGGTCATGCAGCACCTGCCTATGGAATTCGCCGTGGAGGCGCAGAAACTGGTTGGGATTAGCCTGGAGGGGAGTGTTGGGTGATGCCTGAAATACTCACGCTTGGTTTCTGGAATTTAGAAAAGAATATGTACGCAAAGAAGCAAATTAGTAAGGAAAAAACATGATTAAAATCGAAAACCTGAAATGTCAGATTGAAACCGATGAAGGCGACAAAGAAATTCTGAAAGGGATTTCTCTGGATATTCCTGATGGTGAAGTCCACGCGATTATGGGCCCGAATGGGTCGGGTAAATCCACGCTTAGCTATGTTCTGGCCGGGCGCGATGACTATGAAGTTACTGGCGGATCAGCCAGCTTGGACGGCGTGGATTTGCTGGATATGGAGCCGGAAGAGCGGGCGGCCGCTGGCTTATTCCTTGCGTTTCAATACCCTGTTGAAATTCCGGGTGTGAATATGAGTACGTTTTTAAAGACGTCGTTGAATGCCATTCGTAAACAACGCGGGGAAGAGGAATTGGACGCGCTTGGTATGCTGAAACTTATTAAAGCAAAATGCAAGGAGCTTGGCATTAATGATGACATGATGAAACGTGCAGTTAATGTTGGTTTTTCCGGCGGTGAGAAAAAGCGTAATGAAGTGCTGCAAATGGCAATGCTGGAACCGAAATTTTGCGTACTGGATGAAACGGATTCCGGTTTGGACATAGATGCGTTAAAGGTTGTGGCCGATGGCGTAAACGCCATGCGTGATGGGAAGCGTTCTTTTCTGGTCATTACGCACTATCAACGTTTGCTGGATTACATTCAGCCCGATGTGGTGCATGTGTTGGCGCGCGGGAAAATCGTTAAATCTGGCGGGCCTGAATTGGCGCAGGAGCTGGAAGATTCTGGCTATGCCGAATTTCTGGATAACGCGGCTTAGTGGGGTTTGATACAATGGCGGCAGATCGTAACATAATGAAATTTCCGGAAAAAACACCGTACGTACCCTGTGATGGTGATACGTACACGACGTGTAAACTTCCCAAATCTGTGCCGGATTGGGTGAAAGATTTCCGCGTTGCTCCGTTTGCTCGTTTTAAGGAACAGGGTATTCCAACGCAAAAGCTGGAGCGCTTTAAATACACCAATATTGCGAATGCGGTGAAGGGGTTTGATGGTGTTTTGGGCGCTTGTGATTTTGAACTGCGCGGCGATGATTCTTTTGTAACGGCATTGCCTGAGGGCCTGGAACTGGACTGGGTCCGCGAGATAATAACGCAAGATCCCCCTGGAGGTGCCAAATATGAGGATAGTTCCTTGTGGGACTTAAATACCGCGTATTTAAGCCAGGGTTTTATTGTGGATATCCCTGCGAATAAGTCTGTGGATACGCCGTTTTATCTGAACGTAAATATGCCCGATGATAGCTTTGCTTCCTTGCGTATTATTATTCGGCTTGGCGCGGGGGCATCCTTAACATTGGTGGAAGACCACTCTGGCGCCGGTGAGTATTGGAAAAATAATGCCTTGCAAATTGTGCTGGGTGAAAATGCCCGTCTTGAGCATGTCATAAAACATAATGATAGCCCGAATTCAGTGTATACGTCTGGCTGTCATATTACTTTGGCTCGGGATGCGCATTATAATGGCTTTGCCCTAAATCAGGGCGGGGCGTTATTGCGCCATCAAATTCAGGCAGATATGAAAGGGACGGGCGGGCATGCCAGCTTTAACGGCCTTAACCTGTTATCCGGCAAACAGCATTGTGATACGACAATACTCGTGAATCACCATGCCGCGCACTGTGAATCCAACCAGTTTTACCGTACCCTACTGGATGATAAGGCACATGGCGTTTTTCAAGGTAAGGTGCATGTATTCGAAGGGGCGCAGAAAACTGATGGTTACCAGCTATCGAATGCAATGCTTCTATCGCCTGACGCAATTATGGACACCAAGCCAGAGTTAGAAATTTATG
>DENS01000002.1:175993-187187 GCA_002359735.1 Micavibrio sp. UBA2638 | reverse complement strand
GAGTTAGAAATTTATGCTGATGACGTCAAGTGTTCACACGGAGCGACGACGGGGCAATTGGATGAGGAACCACTTTTTTACTTGCGCTCCCGCGGGTTAAGTGAAAAACAGGCAAGGTTATTGTTGGTGCAGGCATTTGTAGGTGAAGTTCTTGATAAGATTAATGATCAAAGCCTGCAAGGAAAGTTCGGAGAGGATGTTGATGGATGGCTTCGCAAAGCGCTTTAAATATAGGGCAAGATATGGCTGGTTTAGAATCCTGCCGAACTGATTTTGCAATCTTGCAGCAAAAGATGAACGGGAAACGCCTTTCGTTCCTGGATAGCGCTGCCAGTGCCCAAAAGCCCATGGCTGTGATCAAAGCCATGGATGATGTTATGCTGCATGGCTACGCCAATATTCACCGCGGTTTATACCGGTTTTCACAGGATTTGACGCTTCGCTACGAAGGGGTGCGCGAACAGGTGGCGCGTTATATAGGCGCGGCCAGTGAAAAGGAAATCGTATTTACGGGCAATGCAACGGATTCAATTAATTTGGTCGCTCAAAGCTATGGCCGGGCACACCTTAAGGCCGGTGATGAAGTAATTTTGAGTGAAATGGAGCATCACGCCAATATTGTTCCCTGGCAGTTATTGCGCGAACAGATTGGTATTAAAATCAAGGTGATTCCGATTACGGATGACGGTGCCTTGGATATGCAAGTGTACGCGTCATTATTGACTGAAAAGACACGGTTTGTCTCCATCGTGCATATGTCGAATGCGCTTGGAACAATTAATCCGGTTAAGGATATAATTACTAAGGCTAAGGCTCATAATCCTGATATTAAGGTGTTGGTGGATGGATCGCAATCCGCAGTGCATTCACATATTAATGTGCAAGACCTTGGCTGTGATTTTTTTGTGTTTACGGGGCATAAACTTTATTGTGCGCCGGGGTTAGGTGTCCTTTATGGCCGTTATGACGTGTTGAATAGTATGCCGCCTTATCGTGGCGGCGGTGATATGATTGAAAGTGTTAGCTTTGATCGCTCAACCTATAAAGATCCACCATTTCGTTTTGAAGCAGGAACACCGCCGATTGTTAGTGTTATTGGCCTTGGTGCGGCGATTGACTACGTCAATGCGATTGGCCTTGACGCAATAAAGCGTCATGAATATGACTTGATGCAGAAAATGACAGCGGGCTTAAAAAGTATGGGCGATATAGATATTTATGCTGACATTGCCGATAAAGGTGGCATTGTATCCTTTAACATTCACGGTGTACATGCCAGTGATGTCGGCACAATTCTTGACCAGTGCGGCGTGGCCGTACGTACAGGCCATCATTGTTGTATGCCTTTAATGTCTAAATTGGGTATAGATGGGTGCGTGCGCGCCTCGTTTGCTCTGTATAATAATGTAGATGATATAGACCAATGTATAGAGGGCTTGTACAAAGCCAAAGAGATGTTGTTATGACCAAGATCGAACAAGTTGCGGATGAACAAATGGTGAAAAATGCTCTTGGTGAGGAGGAGTATGACGAACTAGCCGAGCCACCGATGGCCATGGAAGAGGGGAATTTTCCATACGGTGAGGCCTTGTGGCCTAAGATCAAGGCTGCCATGAAAGAAATTTACGATCCTGAAATTCCGGTCAATATTTATGAATTGGGGCTTATTTATAAGGTCATGATCCATCCTGAAGAACAAAATGTGTCGGATGTGTCCGTTATCATGACATTAACCTCCCCCGGATGCCCGGTTGCGCAGGAAATGCCCGAATGGATTCGGGATGCCATATTGCCGATAGAAGGCGTTGGACAAGTCGATGTCGAGATTGTATGGGATCCGGTATGGGACCCGTCTTTAATGGCGGAAACGGCTAAGATGCAATTAAACATGTTTATGTGATAGGCTGGTAAGTATGAAACCGACACCGATAATTATTACCGAAAAGGCGGCAAAGCAAATTACGGCCTTGCTGGATAAGGCACCAGACGGAACAAAAGGGCTGAGGCTTAATGTCAAGCCAACAGGCTGTTCCGGCAATTCTTATGTGATGGAATATATTAAACCGGATGAAAATATCCTTGGGGATGACCGCTTTGACGGGGCGGGGGCTTCCCTCTATATCCCTAAGATGCATAGCTGGATGCTGTTTGGTATGCAGGTGGATTATATTACAGATGAGTTAGGGAATTCTCGTTTTGATTTTCAAAACCCGAATGAGACCGGGCGCTGCGGTTGTGGGGAAAGTTTTCATGTCAGCGTTGAAGAATTGCAAAAACGAAAAGATCAAGCGGATAGCGCACGCTCTTAAATATACCCTTTTTAAACGTATTTTACTTTAGCAAAATTCTAGCGCTTGGTTGCGCGTTTCATTGTTTGTGTCGGTGCAGTTGCCCGAACAGGCTGGTTACGTGCTCGCGGGGGCATTCGGCGTTTTGCCGCATCGCCAACGCCCATGGCTGTATTGGGGGTTCTTAAGGCCATATTATTCCTCGCTTGTCTCAGTATCAAATATACTCCAGTAAATTCTAGCACATTCGTCTAGGCTGGCGCCAGTTTTCCACGCTTGATATATTTTGCCGAGACCCATTAGACGCATTTCTTTTAACGCTTTGTGACCGGCCGATTCCAGTTCTTCTATGATTGGAAAAGTTTTCATGTAAATGGAAACATTTTTATAATGTTGCTGCATCAGAGTATCATCTTTTTCTAAGGTATCAGGAACCGGCGGCGTATTGTCTTTTGTATTCATGACCAATTCGTTTAAAGCGCCTGCCAAATCGATGGCCTGCTCCAGCCTGCCTTTACGTTGCAGGGCGGGAACACGCAGATATATCAATGATGTCTGATGAACAAAGGCTTGCGGAAGAGGGCCTTTGAGTATTTTTATGTCCGGTTTTTGTTGCTCCAGTAATGCTTTTGCTGTTGGTGAATGTTTTAAAAGCGATAGGGTTTCACTCAATATAGTTTTTGCATCCGGGTGATGATAGTTGATCGTATTCAACGTGGAGCCTCCCGTTCAATTGTGACATACCCCTGATCTGAAATTGTGGCAATGCCTCTGTCAATTTTCCCTGAGAATACAAAGGGGGCGCGTATGATGTAACCATCATTGTCGTTATTGCGGGTAACTTTGATGTCATTTTCGCTATAATTGTTCTTATCAAAATGAAAATCAATAAAAACACTGTCCTGGAAAGGCATGGTTTCGGGGTTGCGGAGCAATAAAATATTCTGTGGTCTTTGATTAACGTAATGGCAATAAAACTCCAGATAATCAATAACGCTTTCGGCGTTTATGGTTAGGCGCCCCAGGGCATTTAATGTCTCAAATGGGGTGGGGCTACCGTCCAGATAGACGATGTGCCGGCCAGATCTTAAATAGTCAAACGCGAAAGGCGGGGCAATCTTTAAGTTTTCCCAGACAATAAGCGAGCAGTCTTTGTAGAAGTTATATGGCCGGTGCTGTGCAACGCAAAATTCAGGCTCAAAAAGCCCAATTAAGTCGTCATCTTTTATAACTTCCAACAGATCATTTTTTTCATTATCTGTAAGGCGCTGCCATTGCACGTGTGATACCTTGTTTAAGCGTGTTGTACCAAAAGGGTATTATATTGCGGATATTATGCCTTGATTCTATTGTCTTCTACCAATGCCATGATTTCAATGGCTTTTTGTATAACAGCTTCATCGGCGCCGGCTTCATAAGGAAGGGTGCTCAGTGCGCGGCGCCATTTTTTTCCGCCATATTGCTGGTGGTAAAGCCCGAGAATATGCCTGGTTATAGATTTAACAGGCGTGCCATAAAGCTGTGCTTGCGTCCGCGCGTAATCAATTATTCGCGTTGCAATTTCTTCGCGTGATGGTATTTCTTCTGTCCCGAATATTTTACGCTCGATTTCTGCGAAAAAATACGGATTTTGATAGGCTTCGCGGCCAATCATAACTCCATCGACTTCTTTCAGTGCGTCTTTTATGACAGGAATGCTTGTTATGCCCCCATTTAGTATAATTTCAAGTTCCGGGAATTTTTGTTTCAGGGCGTAGACGCGCTCGTAATTTAAATCAGGGATTGTACGGTTCTCTTTTGGTGACAATCCTTTCAACCATGCTTTGCGTGCGTGGATTATAAATGTTTTGCACCCTTTTTGTGCCGATTGATCAACAAAATTAAAAAGAAAATCCGGGCTGTCTTGCTCATCTACGCCGATGCGGCACTTTACTGTGATTGGTATATCAGTTGCTGATTGCATGGCTTCGACACATTGCGCGACCAGGTCCGGGGCTTTCATCATGCAGGCACCAAACATTCCGCTTTGCACCCGGTCAGATGGGCAGCCGCAATTCAAGTTGATTTCATTATATCCATATTGCTGGCCAATCTCTGCGCATCTTGCCAAATTACCCGGATCAGCCCCCCCTAGCTGCAACGCTACATATGGTTCGATATCATCATTGAAACGTAGAAATCGATCTTTTTCACCGTGTATAATAGCCCCGGTTGTGACCATTTCAGTATACAGCCGCGTATTTGGGCTTATTTGGCGCAGGAAATATCTAAAATGACGATCCGTCCAATCCATCATTGGCGCGAGCGAAATATGCGCTATACTGTCCATATTCGTATTGTTCATATCTTTAACTCAAGTTATTCTGAAACATGCCCTTTAAGTCTTATAAAATTCAATGTTTTTCTCTGTTTCTGGCTGCATTTCTGGTTTTTGCGCCCGTATCTGTTCTGGCACAGGATGCAAAATCAGTTTTTTCGGCCACAGGCTTTCCAATTCCGCGCTTTGTATCATTATCATCCGATAAGGTCTATATGCGATCCGGGCCAGGAACAAAATATCCAGTTTTGTGGGAATATAAGAAAAAAGGGCTGCCTGTAGAAGTTATCATGGAATTTGATATATGGCGCAAAATCCGCGATGTCGATGGTACAGAAGGATGGGTGCATAAATCCCTATTGTCTGGCCGTCGTTATGTCATCGTTAATGCAGATGATCTGGTCTCGTTAAAGCGTAAACCGCAAGATGATGCGCGTCTAATGGCATATTTGGAGCCGGGTGCCATTGCGACAGTTGACGAATGCGCCGGGGCGTGGTGCAAAGTCTCGGCGGAAGGTTATGTTGGATGGAGTGAAAGAAAAAACTTTTGGGGTGTTTACCCCAATGAAGAATTCGATTAACCTAATATTTGAAGCGATGATTCACAGTGCTTCATTCTAATGTCTAACCCGCCTAATTAAATCTAATTAACAACTCAGCTTTGTTTTAAATGTATACTCTGACGAATAAACCGGATATGGCTTACCGTATCTATCAAGCATTGATTCAGCTTGCGGACTGCCCGCAAAATGGAACAAATGGCATGGTTGTAACGCAGTTATTGGCCGGAGTGCTTGTTGAAACATATTTGGTCTTTGACGACCCAGATGAAACAATGGCAGCCAGTTTTGACAAACTAGCATGTATGCTGGGGACTGAACCTTATTCAGGTGATCTCTGGGATCAGGCCCTTCCTCCAGGGCACGTAATTGATGCTGAAACTGAGCGTGGGCGATCTGCAGCGCGAATATTCTTTGAAGACTGGATGGATTGCACCTATGAATTTCATGATTTGATGTTGGACATGGTCCACAATATCCTGGTTAGTTGGGAGTGCGAGGGTATACCCCGGGAAGAAAGTCTTCGGCTTTTGATTGAATGCACGAAATTGGCAATGGCCTATGAAATTGTGGCTCAAGAGCTGTGTGATGTCGCGATAGAACATCATGTAACCCGCAAAGGGTGGACGCTTGGCGATTGTATCGGGGCATTAAGTGCGGTTTCTGGCCGCAGGCTCGCCATTTCTTTAAATTCAAATACATGCATGATTTTTAAAGGATCGGCCATTCCTGACAATTTAGATCAGATTGTCTATGTCATGACAAAAGAAGCTATTCGTCTTGGCGTTCCGGCTGGCAGTGACTGGCGGTTTGGTCTGGCAGCGAACGATATGCCCATAAATGCCCCGGTTGAACTTATTCAGGGGATGGAACCTATATGTAATGGTTTTTTTGAAGCGATTGAATTGGAGAATAACTTTCATCAGGCCGTTGCCTGTGCCAAAGCGGCCGGGCGTATGATTGCCGTTGCAAGCGGAGGAGAGTTACCTGAAATTGAGCCGGCCATTGCCAAACCTCTGGCAATGTGCGCGATGAGCGAGAGCTATAAATATGTCTGTATGGATATTAAGACGGCATTGGGTTCGTAATTCTTGTTTTGTGATAATTTAAACACAGATAAACACGATTTTTCTTATCGTCTGACTTGCCGCATAGCGTATAACAGCTTATAAATGCACCCTGTAAGAAATGCTAACTGACAAGAAGAGCGAGAGATGAGTTTTACACCCAAATCCAGCTATAGCTATGAAGAAATAATCGAATGCGGTGAGGGCAAATTGTTTGGCCCCGGTAATGCCCAGCTTCCATTGCCGCCAATGCTTATGTTTGACCGTATTACAAATGTAGATTCCCAGGGCGGTGCTAACGGTAAAGGGGTTATTGAGGCGGAATTTGATATTCACCCCGATCTTTGGTTTTTCCAATGCCATTTTAAAGGAGATCCCGTTATGCCTGGATGTTTGGGCCTTGATGCTTTGTGGCAATTAACGGGCTTTTATCTAGGCTGGACGGGTGCACCCGGTTCTGGGCGTGCATTGGGGCTTGGCGGTTTAAAATTGACCGGTCAAGTACAGCCGGATACCAAATTGGTTCGTTATGTCGTTGACTTTAAACGTGTAATTAATCGCAAGCTCGTGCTTGGCGTGGCAGATGGAAAAATGTACGCCGATGGGGAATTGATTTACGAAGCTGAAGGCTTAAAGGTCGGGTTGTTTGATAATCCTGACGCTATGACCGCTTAAGTTTAACCAAAAGATAGGAGATAACATGCTGGGGAACCGCAGAGTTGTCATTACAGGTATTGGAATTGTATCCTGTATCGGAAACAATAAAGAAGAAGTACTGGTTAGTTTGAAAAATGGAAAATCAGGTATTTCTAGGGCGCCGGAATATGCCGAAATGGGATTTCGTTCACAAATACATGGCCAGCCCGACATTGATTTGGCTGCGGCTATTGATAAGCGCTTGTTCCGATTTATGGGCGATGCTGCTGCTTATACACATTTGTCGATGGAGCAAGCTATAGCGGATGCCGGTTTGGACGATACTGATGTCAGTAATGAGCGCACAGGGATTATTGTTGGATCTGGCGGACCATCAACCCGTGCGCAAGTGCAGGCCGCCGATATAACAAGGGAAAAGGGCCCGAAACGCGTAGGACCGTTTGCTGTTCCTAAAGCTATGTGCTCAACGACATCGGCCACAGCGGCGACGAATTTTAAAATTAAGGGTGTGAATTATACAATTTCTTCGGCGTGTTCGACCTCTGCGCATTGTATCGGCAATGCAGCGGAACAGATTATCTTAGGCAAACAAGATATTGTTTTTGCCGGTGGTGGGGAAGAACTGGACTGGACCTTGTCTGTTTTGTTTGATGCTATGGGCGCGATGTCTTCGAAATACAATGATACCCCTGAAAAGGCTGCTCGCGCATATGATTCCGGGCGTGATGGTTTTGTGATTGCAGGCGGCGGAGGCATTGTCGTTCTGGAAGAACTGGAGCATGCGAAGGCCCGCGGTGCAAAAATTTATGCCGAAGTCACTGGATATGGCGCTACATCTGATGGTGCTGATATGGTGGCTCCCAGTGGTGAGGGTGGAATGCGGGCTATGAAACAGGCGCTTGCAACGGTAAAAACTCCGGTAACCTATATTAATACGCATGGAACCTCGACACCTGTTGGGGATATTACCGAATTAAAGGCTATTCAAGATGCCTTTGAGGGCTTACAGGATATCCCGTATATCAGTGCGACCAAATCCATGACAGGCCACTGTTTAGGCGGTGCAGGGGTACAGGAAGCCATCTATAGCCTTCTAATGATGGAGAATGATTTCGTTGCGCCAAGCATTAATGTAGAGGACATGGATGAGGGAGCCAAGGCATTCCCAATTGCAACTGGCCGGGTTGATAACGTCCAGCATGAAACGGTAATTTCTAACAGTTTCGGTTTTGGTGGCACCAATTGCTGTCTGGCCATGAGCAAGTATAAGGATTAAGTTGAATGAAAGATTTGATGAAGGGAAAAAAGGGCCTGATTATGGGGGTGGCGAATAACCACTCTATTGCATGGGGGATGGCAAAAGCCTTGCATGAGGCGGGCGCAGAACTTGCTTTTACTTATCAGGGCGATGCTTTTGGTAAGCGCGTTAAGCCATTGGTGGAATCTATTGGCTCAAAAATTTTAATTGATTGTGACGTTACAAACGAAGACCATCTTGATCAGGTTTTTGATCGTTTGAAATCTGAATGGGGGGAGCTTGATTTTTTGGTGCACGCAATTGCGTATTCAAATAAAGATGAATTGCAGGGGCGGTACGTTGATACGTCTTTAGACAATTTTCTTAAGACCATGCATGTATCATGCTATTCGTTTACCTCAGTCATGCGCCGCGCCAAAGAAATGATGAACGAAGGCGGTTCCGCTGTAACCTTATCATATTATGGGGCAGAAAAAGTTATGCCCAATTATAACGTGATGGGCGTTGCCAAAGCCGCATTGGAGGCTTCCACGCGTTATCTTGCCGCGGATTTGGGGGCAGAGGGCGTGCGTGTAAATGCCATTTCCGCAGGGCCCATGCGTACACTTGCAGGCGCTGTAATTGGTGGGTCTAGACGTACATTTAAATTTACAACTCTGGCCTCACCATTGCGCCGATCTGTCGAGTTGGATGAACTGGGTGGCACCGGGTTGTATTTGCTTTCAGATATGTCCTCTGCTGTAACGGGAGAAGTGCACTACGTTGATTGTGGCTTTAACGCAATGGGAATGCCTTCCCACAGTCAGTTGGATGAAATCTGCTCCTAATTTCATCCCTTTAGTGGCTGGTTATCTTCTCTTAACGCATTAATAGGCTTAGATGATATCGGCTAATCACTATTGCGGTAATGCCTGTTTGAAAATTTTTAGTGTACGGTTAAAAGATTTTCCAGGATTATGTCTGGCTCATCACTAAAAAATGTGTCGACGCCCCAGCTTTGTAATTCGCGCGCTCTGATGGGGTCATTGATAGTATAGGCCAGTATTGGCTTTTCTAAATCAATAGCCATTTCAATTTGATCGCGCGTTGCGGTATTGCCATTCAAATTGATCGTTGTTACTTGAAGGTATTGGGCCATCTCTTCCCAATTTTCCGGCCATTCTTCAGGCAAAAGAAGGCCGCGCGCCCAGTCACCGGCCATTTCCTGTGCGGCCTCTAATGAAACATGCTGGAACGAAGATATGAGCAACTTGTCATGATCGTCCCAAATTTGCGACAGCACGTCCAATGCAACCTCTGCCGTTTCACGTTCACGCCCAGGGCACGGCTTTATCTCAAGGTTAAGTCCCATATTGCGTTCCAGAAGGACGTCCACAGCTTCTTCAAGTGTCGGAATTTTTTGCCCTGCAAAACTGTCCCCGAACCAACTTCCTGCTTCCAGGGTCTTAATTGTGTCATAATCAGTTTCTGCGACCAAGGCGCTTGATCCGGTTGTTCTTTGCAGGTTTTCATCATGAAAGATAATGGGCACAAGGTCTTTGGTTAGTTTGACATCTAATTCAACCCATTCCAGCCCCATATCCGCAGCGACCTGTATGCCCTCCAGTGTGTTTTCCGGCGCATATGCCGCCGCACCCCTATGGCCTATGACTTTTGGTAATTTTATCATATGGGTAAAGTAGTTATAATGCGGGTAGAAAGCAATACGGTTGATAGAATTTAATTATTCAGAACATCCAACATGGCGATTTTTGCCAACGCTGGAGTGTATCCTTCGGCCGCCGCCATTTCGTAATAATGGCGTGCTAAATGTATATCATTGGCGGTTGTTCTTTTGAGTTCAGTATTTTCATCGAGGCGATAGCCTCTCAGAATTATATCAGCATATCTTACTTGTGCTTTGTTAAAGCCTTCATTGGCAAGATGTTGTAATATTACTAAGCCTGCCCTGGTGTAAGAGGGGGAGAATACGCCATCTTTCAGCATTTCTTCAGCCGTTGCATAATCTTGTTCATTATCCTGAAACAGCAGCTTGGCTCTATGTTGTATTATATCAGCCGTAAAAATCTGCTCCTGATAATTTTTAACGACATACCAGTGTGCGCCTCCATGAACCCGTAGCACGACCATCGTGGTGAAAAATGTAAAGCTAGCCAATAAAATGCAAAGCAGAGCTATGCGAAATTGTAAACGTATACGTGATGTATCTATCTTCATACTTCTATTTTAACATATTCTAATAAGCCTCGCATTGTAATAAGTAATGCGAGCAATAATTTATCGTAAATAAAAGGCCGCTAATTTGAAGCGGCCTTTACATACGTATTCGTTAAAACAATGGAAAGGAAGGGTTATGCGCTCTTCTTGCCTTTGTCATTGTCTCCATCGTCTTGTGAAATGGGTTCACCAGTTTCCTGATCAACACGTTTCATTGACAATTTAACTTTACCGCGATCATCCATACCGATCACCATAACTTTAACTTCATCACCTTCATTGACAACATCTGTTGTTTTTGCGGTGCGGGCATCCTGCAATTCAGAAATATGTACAAGGCCATCACGCGCGCCCATGAAGTTAACGAATGCGCCAAAATCAACGCATTTTACGACTTTACCGTCATAGACCTTATTAACTTCAGGTTCGTCTGTAATGTCACGGATCATTTTAAGCGCTTTATCAATGGCATCAGCATTGGTCGCGGCCACCTTTACAGTGCCGTCATCTTCGATATCAATTTTCGTCTCGGTCAATTCAATGATCTCACGAATGACTTTACCACCGGTACCAATAACGTCTCTGATTTTATCGGTTGGAATTTGGATTGACACGATTTGAGGAGCATATTTGTTCAGTTCTTCACGAGATGAGGTAATGGCTTTGGCCATTTCATCAAGAATATGAAGACGCCCATCTTTGGCCTGATCTAAAGCGATTTTCATGATTTCTTCCGTGATGGATGTAATCTTGATATCCATTTGAAGGGCTGTAATACCGTCCTTTGTTCCGGCCACTTTAAAGTCCATATCACCAAGATGATCTTCATC
>DENS01000002.1:142491-175698 GCA_002359735.1 Micavibrio sp. UBA2638 | reverse complement strand
ACTTTAAAGTCCATATCACCAAGATGATCTTCATCACCAAGGATATCAGACAATACGGCGAAGTCTTCGCCATCTTTGATCAATCCCATGGCAATACCGGCGACAGGTGCTTTTAAAGGTACGCCAGCATCCATCATGGACAGGGACGTTCCACAAACGGTTGCCATAGACGATGAACCATTGGATTCGGTAATCTCGGACACGGTGCGGATTGTATAAGGGAAGTCCTCAGCGGCAGGCAGAAGCGGGCGAACGGCACGCCATGCCAGTTTACCGTGACCAATCTCACGGCGACCCGGAGGGCCCATGCGACCCGCTTCACCGACAGAATATGGCGGAAAGTTATAGTGCAGCAAGAAGCGTTCTCTATATTCACCCTCGAGTGTGTCCATGATCTGTTCATCCTGGCCAGTTCCCAATGTTGAAACAACCAATGCCTGCGTTTCACCGCGTGTGAACAGTGCAGAGCCGTGTGTGCGTGGTAATACGCCGACTTCAGACACAATAGGGCGCACAGTTTTTGTATCACGACCATCGATGCGTTTGCCGCTTTTAATGATAGATCCGCGCACAACATCGGCTTCAGCGCCTTTGAATTTAGAGGTGATCAGATTTTCATCAATTCCTTTTTCTTCATCAAGGAAGGCCTCAATTGCGGCTTTACGCACTTCACCGACGGCGGTCTGACGCTCCAGCTTGTCCTGAATGGCATATGCTTTTTCAACGTCTTTGCCGAATTTCTTTTTGATGTCATCGGAAAGTTTTTCAATATGATCCGGTGTTTCCGGCAGATCCCACATATCCTTGGCGCACATTTCAGCCAATTCAATGATGCCGTCAATAACAGGCTGATAGGCCTTGTGACCGGCGGCAACGGCGCCCAGCATTATTTTTTCGGACAGTTCTTGCGCTTCGGATTCCACCATTAAAACGCCTTCTTTTGTCCCTGCAACAACTAGATCCAAGTCTGTATCGGCAACATCCTGCATTGGTGGGTTGATGAGGTATTCCCCGTCTTTATAACATACACGGGCGCCGCCAATTGGCCCCATGAATGGAATGCCGGAGATAGTAAGTGCCGCAGAGGCGCCAATCATAGCAACCATATCCGGGTCATTCTCAAGATCATGTGAAATAACTGTCAAAACGACCTGCACTTCGTTTAGAAACCCTTTTGGGAACAGGGGACGAATAGGGCGGTCAATTAAGCGCGATGTCAGCGTTTCTTTTTCGCTTGGGCGTGCTTCACGTTTGAAAAAGCCGCCGGGAATTTTGCCGGCAGAGTAGGTTTTTTCCTGATAGTGAACGGATAGGGGGAAAAAATCCTGCCCTTCTTTTACGCTCTTGGCACCTGTTACAGCACAAAGGACTGTCGTTTCACCAATTGTGGCGAGAACACATCCATCAGCCTGACGAGCAATTTTACCGGTTTCAAGCGTCAGGGTTTTCCCGGCATATTCAATTTCTTTTCTGTAAACATTAAACATGTATTATTTTTCCTTTAGTTTATATGCAATATCAGCAAGACGTCATAAAGACGTTTGCTTGCTCGTGTTCAAAATTTAGTAAGGGCGGAAGATATTCGGCGGACTGGTAAAGATACTTAATCAAATTAAATATATTTATCGGTCAACCGCATATCGATATCCCTTTACAACCGCATACATAAGTGGCATTTTTTGCCCGAAAAGTCAAAGATAAAAGGAAAATTTACACCGATGAACTATCTCGTATTGCTGCGTCATGGACAATCCGTATGGAACCTTGCAAATAAATTTACTGGTTTTCACGATGTTGATTTAACTGAACAAGGTGAAAAAGAAGCCAAAAGTGCGGGAGAGCTCCTTAAGGCAGCAGGAATTACTTTTGATGCCGTATTTTCCTCCACGCAGATCCGCGCCAATAGAACGGCCGAAATTGTTCTAAATGAAGCCGGACAGGGCGCATTACTGGCAAATATGGTGCGTCACCCTGATTTACGCGAGCGTGACTATGGAGACTTAACGGGTCTTGATAAAGATGAAACCCGTCAAAAATATGGCGAAGAACAAGTGCATATCTGGCGGCGTTCCTATGATACGGCGCCTCCTGGCGGGGAATGTCTCAAGGATGTCGTTGAGAACCGCGTTCGTCCATATTTTAACAGCCAAATAAAGCCGTTATTGGATCAGGGGAAGAACGTATTAATAGCCGCGCATGGAAATTCGCTGCGCGCGACACTGATTACTTTGGGGGTAGAAAGCCCTGATACCATTAATGACGCAGAATTTCCAACCGGCGCTCCTTTGGTGTTTGAACTAGAGAACGGACAGATTAAAAAACGCTATTTCTTGAAATAGCCGGGTTAATTTTACGGCCTCTAGTAAAGCGGCTAATCCCTCGTCTTGCTGCTTATGATCACGATATCTTCAGGCAGGATCGTTATTCGGCGTTGCCGTCTGTTGCATCTTTATATTCATCTTGAATGCGCTCTGCCGGGGTACGGTCCTGCAATTCGCGCGCTGCATCGTCAACTCCGTCGTCCAGATTTTCAATGGCATCGTTTATATGCTCGCCGGCGGTGCGCTCGTCAGGGGCGTTTAGAATGGCTAACGCACCAATGGTTAATACGATTGCTACGAGGGCGGCTATAATCATATTTTTGCTGTTATTCTTGCTCATGATCTTTATCTCTTCTTTGTTACTAAGTGTTTATTACCTCTACTGACGTTTAACATTAAAAAAAGTTCCGGAAGCAGCCATTAGGGCAATAAAAAAGGCCACAGTGAATGTGACCTTTTCCATGAATATATTTACTATGATTAGCGACGAATGCCCAGACTTGCAATAAGGTCCTGGTAACGCTTTTCATTCTTTTTCTTAAGGTAATCCAACAGTTTACGACGTTTGGCAACCATGGCCAACAGACCGCGGCGTGAGTGCAGGTCTTTTTTGTGTGTCTGCATGTGCTCGGACAACTCATTAATTCTTGTGGTCAGAATAGCAACCTGCACTTCAGGTGATCCTGTATCATCTTTCTTAGTGGCGTATTTTTTGATGACTTCTTGTTTTGCTTTACCTTGTAGCGACATCTTTTAGTTCCTTTTATCATTGGTTAAAAACGCGGAACGGGTGAATAGCAGGACCTTCAATTTCAACCAGTGCAACAGCGGTGCCGTTATACATGGCAACTACAGGGTCATTTGCGGATGTTTTTGGTAAACGGGCAAAATCACCTTTTGAAACGAAGGACAGGCTTTGTCCATTCCTTAATTTTGCAACCTCTGTTTCCTTAAGAGGCAAAGCCGGGATATCGTCCAGCGGCGCCTGCAAAGGCTGCAAAATCTCTTTAAGGGCGGCACTATGATCCATATTTTCCAATATTTCAAGTGAAATCGCGCTTTGTAGTGTAAAATAACCGACAGATTCACGCCTTAAGGCGATAATATGGCCGTAAGTACCAAGTTTTTCGGCTATGTCGCGGGCTAAAGATCGAACATAGGTGCCTTTACCGCAATTTACGCGAAAGTCCGCTGCATCCCTACGAGCCTCTAATAGCTCCAGTTGATTAATTACGACTTGTCGTGATTTCATCTCAATGTCTGCGCCACTTCTGGCCAAATCATAGGCGCGCTGACCATCAATTTTAATGGCTGAATATTTGGGCGGTATTTGTGTGATTTCTCCGGTGAAATCCGGTAGTGCCTTTAAGATGTCTTGTTCTTTTGGACGATTGGGGCTGGTTTTTATTATGTTGCCTTCCGTATCGTCCGTGTCGGTGGCTTCGCCCCATTTAATGGTAAATGCATATGTTTTGGCGGCATCCTGAATAAAGGGGATCACTTTTGTCGCCTCACCCAGGGCAATGGGAAGAATGCCGCTAGCCAAAGGATCGAGAGTTCCCGCATGACCGGCCTTTTGCGCATCAAGAAATTTTCGTACTCTTGATAAAGCCTTCGTCGAACCAATCCCAACAGGTTTGTCTAGATTGATCCAACCTGAAACAGGTTGCCCTTTTTTACGCCGTCCCATAGATGGGCCTCTTATTCATTCTTGTCGTTTTCGTCTGCATCAGAACGATTGCGTTCACTTTTAACTTCATTCAAAAGTGTATTGATACGCTGCACTTCATCAAAAGTATGGTCGACTTTAAATGACAAACGCGGCGTAAACTTCATATTAGATTGCCGGTTAATTTCTTTTTGAAAGGTCCGGGCCTCGTCATTTAGCGCAGGTAGAATGGTATCAATGTTGGCTCCGCCAAGTGTCATGACATAGGCCGTAGCATTTTTCAAGTCAGGTGAGACACGAACTTCACTAACGGTAACTTGTGAGGCATCCAATAAGTCTCTGTGCGAAAAATGCCCGCGCAGCATCGTTTGAGCAATTATTTGTTTTAACTGCTCTCCAACACGCAGTTGCCTTTGCGTTGGCTCTTTTGATGAAGTTTTACGTTTCATATATACCTGTAAGAGAGTAGGGCTTAATCGACTGTACGGGCTTCTTCAATGACTTCGTAACATTCAATGACATCGTCAACACGCAAGTCTTCATAGTTTTCAAAAGCCATACCACATTCTGTACCTTCTTTTACTTCTTTCACTTCGTCTTTAAAGCGCTTAAGCGTTTTCAGCATGCCCTCATGAATAACAACATTGTCGCGAAGCAAGCGAACCTTGTTACCACGGCGTACGGCGCCTTCTTCGACCATACAACCGGCAATTTTACCAACTTTAGAAATGTTGAAGACCTGCAGTATTTTTGCTTGCCCAATATATTCTTCACGGATTGTCGGCGATAACATACCACTCAAGATTGATTTGGCATCATCAATGACATCGTAAATGACGTTGTAGTAACGAATATCCACATCATCGCGTGTGGCCATGTCACGGGCCTGTGCTCCGGCGCGAACATTAAAGCCTATAATCAAAGCTCCAGATGCCTTTGCCAATGTAACGTCAGATTCGATAATTCCGCCAACGCCTGAATGTATGACGTGGACATCAATATCAGGAGTTTCTTCTACCATTTTGGCTAAAGATCCTGCTATGGCCTCAACCGAGCCATGAACGTCAGCTTTAATAATAACGGGAAGTTTCGTAACCTCACCGATTTCACGTTGAAGAACAAGGTCTTCAATTGTTGTACGGTTTTTCACATTTTTGGCGGCAATGGCCTCGCGTTTTTTACGCTGACGATATTCGCTGATTTCACGGGCGCGGCTTTCATCACCAACGACAATCAAGCTGTCGCCAGCCTGCGGCGATGCATTAAGGCCAATGACCTCAACCGGCATACCCGGGATGGCGGCCTCGATATTTTTGCCGCGGTCATTAATCAGTGCCTTAACTTTACCCATTTCAGAGCCGGCAACAAACACATCACCAATCTTAAGAGTTCCATTCTGGATCAGGGCCGTTGCAACAGAACCGCGGCCGCGTTCCAATTTAGATTCAACAACATAACCCTGCGCAGGGCGGTCTGGGTTTGCTTTTAATTCTAAAATCTCTGCCTGGATTAAAATGGCTTCTTCCAGTTTATCCAGATTCTTTTGCTGCTTTGCAGAGATCTCGACACATTGGACGTCACCACTCATTTCTTCGACAACAACTTCATATTGCAGGAGATCTGTTTTTATCTTCTGTGGATTTGCCTCAGGCTTATCAATTTTATTGATGGCAATGATGATAGGGACCTCTGCCGCCTTGGCATGGTTAATAGCCTCGATAGTTTGCGGCATGATTGAATCATCGGCGGCGACAACGATAACGACAATATCTGTTACGTTGGCACCGCGTGCACGCATTTCTGTAAACGCCGCGTGACCAGGGGTGTCAAGGAATGTGATTTTGTCGCCAGAATTCATTGTTACCTGATAGGCACCAATATGTTGCGTAATTCCGCCAGCTTCGCCCGCGGCAACATCGGTTGAACGCAGCGCATCCAGCAATGATGTTTTACCATGGTCAACATGTCCCATGATCGTAACAACAGGGGGGCGGCTGATTAGATCTTCGGGCTTATCTTCTTCACCTTCCATGCCGATTTCAATATCGGCTTCGGTTACACGTTTTACCTTGTGGCCAAACTCGTCAATGATAAGCTCGGCCGTGTCTGCATCGATTGTTTGGTTGATTGTGGCCATTACGCCTAATTTCATTAGAGCCTTAACCACATCGCCGCCAGGTTCTGCCATGCGGTTGGCTAATTCCTGTACAGTAATCGCCTCAGGCAAAATGACCTCACGGATGATTTTCTTGGTCTCCATGGGCCCGTTTTTTGCGGCCATGCGTGCTTTTTCACGGGCGCGTTTTTGGGCAGCCAAAGAAGGGCCACGGTCGCGTTCGAAGTCATTGTTGATCGCTTGTGTAACCGTGATACGACTTCTGCGCCGATCATCCGCGGGACGGGGTTTTGGTGGCGCCTTGGCTTCTGCTTTTTTCAGGCGATCACGATAACTTTCAGATGTAGTGTCTGCGGAATCATTGTTAAATGTTCTTTCCTTGCGGTTATGAATCGGGGGGGCTGATGCTTTTGCGGCTTCTGCTTTAGCGCGCTCTTCCTCTTCGATGCGCTGTAGCTCTTCAAGCTCTTTTTTGCGCAGATCATCTTTGCTCGGCGCTTCTTCTTTTTCTTCTTTTTTTACAATTGTTGTATCCTGGCGCTTGGGTAAAGAGCTTTTTCTTTCACCTTCTTCCATGGATTTTTGCAAGGCCTCAATACGTGCCTGACGTTCTGCGTTGGTAAGCGTCGCAAGCTCATCCGAACCGCTAGTGCCTGGAGCGTCCGCTTGTTGTGACTGTTGTTGCGGGGCTGCGCGTTTTGATCGGCGGACCTCCACGGCTATGCCGCTGCGTCCACTAGTGGGGGGCGCTTTGGGGGCGGTACCACCTTTTAAGCTGAGCGTACCACCCAGGCTAAGAGTTTTCTTGCCAGTCTCTTCTTTTTTGTCTTCGGTTTTATCGTTCGATGTATCTTTGTTTTTTGCTTCAGTCATACCTTTATCCATTCGTACCTAGATATACACTAGTTACGCTTTATCGTAAAATCCTCTTTTGAAATTAATATGTGCATTCGTAGCCCGAAAGTCTAACCCGACTAACAGTTTACAAAACGAGGAAAAGAATAAAGGCAAAGATGTACCGCTTGCTGCACGTGTTTTGCCGTGCAACATATTAATTAAAAAGACATGTCTTTCATCAGTGCGGTACAAAATAATTTACTCTTCCTCGTGCGGGCGCAGAACAACATTGTTCTACGATGCCGCTTCTTGCTTGGGTTGAACATTATCCGTATCAGCGGATTCTGCGTTGTCAGCATCATTCGCCGCGGCATCTTCGTCCGCAAACCAGTGCGCACGGGCATCCATGATAACGTCATTGGCCTCCTTGACGGTCATGACGCCTTCGCCCAATAACTCAACCAATTCATCACCAGCCAGATCAGCAAGATCATCACGTGTTTTGATGCCTTGCTCACCCAGTTTCAGGATTTGATCGGGGCTTAAACCTTCAAACGTAACCAGGTCCTCGGCTAATCCTAATTCATTTTGTTTTTCATTAAGTTCAGCTGCCTTGTTTTCAAGATAGGTTTTCGCACGGTTCTGCAATTCTACTGAAATCTCTTCTTCAAAGCCTTCAATATAATTAAGCTCTTCAATCGGCGTCTCAGCAATTTCTTCAATTTTGGTAAACCCTTCAGCGACAAGAAGATGGGCGATGACTTCATCAACATCCAAAGCAGTTATAAACAAGGTCGAACGTGTCTTGAACTCTTCTGCGCGGCGTTCAGATTCTTCTGCCTCTGTCATGATATCAATGTCCCAGCCCGATAGCATTGACGCAAGGCGCACATTTTGACCGCGGCGGCCAATTGCCAGAGATAGTTGGTCTTCGGCAACGACGACGTCCATGCGCTTGGCATCTTCATCCAAAACAACCTTTGACACAACCGCCGGGGACAGGGCGCTTACGATAAAGGACGCGATATCTTCTGTCCAAGGCACAATGTCAATTTTCTCACCGCCCAGCTCGTTCACAACGGCCTGTACGCGTGAACCACGCATGCCGACGCAAGCGCCGACCGGGTCAATCGATCCATCAGATGACTGAACGGCAATTTTCGCACGGCTGCCGGGGTCGCGGGCAACGGCCTTGATCTCAATGACGCCGTCGTAAATTTCGGGTACTTCTTGTGTAAAAAGTTTTGCCATGAAATCAGGGTGTGAACGTGACAAGAAGATTTGCGGGCCGCGCGTTTCCTGACGCACATCATAAATAATGGCTCGGACGCGGTCCCCGTTTTTCAAATGTTCGCGCGGCAGACTTTCGTCACGGCGAAGAAGGGCTTCCGCACGTCCCTGAATGTCAATGGTTGCATTACCAAATTCAACACGCTTTACAAGGCCGTTAACCACTTCACCAACTCTATCCTTGAACTCAAGATATTGACGGTCACGTTCGGCCTCGCGAACTTTCTGCATGATGACCTGTTTCGCAGTCTGTGCGGCAATTCGGCCAAAATCCAATGGCGGTAAGTCATCAATGAAAAATTCGCCAATTTCAGCGTCTGGTTTGATGCGTTTGGCTTGCTCGAGTGTTAATTGAGCCATCTCATTCTCAATTTCAGCATCATCAGGTACAACCTCACGGTAACGTTTAAGTTCAATATTGCCGTTTTTACGATCAATATGGGCACGAATATCGTGGTCGTGGCCGTATTTCGAACGTCCGGCCTTTTGGATCGCTTCTTCCATCGCCTCAAGGACGATGTCGCGATCGATATTTTTTTCTCTTGCAACGGTGTCTGCTACCTGAATGAGTTCCATTTTTTCTTTCCTTTTTACAAATTAGCAGTTGCTTTAATTAAATCATCAGTCATAACCAGTTTGGCCTTGGCCAGCGTGTTGAGCGGTATCTCCACTTCACCTTCATCGGTCATTATCAAGATGGTGTTGTTTTCCATTTCTTTTATAACGCCGCGAAATTTACGTTGTCCGTTTTCTGCCGGCGTATCGGTTTCCAGTTTGGCTTCAAAGCCTTTATATTTTTCAAAATGTTCCGGCTGTATTAGAAAGCGATCAATGCCGGGGGAGCTAACCTCAAGGCGGTAGGCGCTTTTGATAGGGTCTTCAACTTCCATTATGGCAGACACAGCGCGGCTGATTTTTGCGCAATCATCAACGCCAAGGCGTCCCGTTGCAGGATCTTCGGCCATAATCTGTACGATTGTGGCGCCGTCCTGACCGGTTAATTTCACGCAGTATAATGAAAAGCCCAAATCTTCAATGACCGGTGCGACAATATCTGAAATTTTACGCTCTAATGGTTGCTGTTTCATATGTTTTAATAACGTCTAATTGCTGGCTAAAACCCAATAAAAAAGGCGGGTCTTTTTAGACCCACCCATTTTAAAATCGGGATGTTGAATAGATATATAGTCTGGTTTTCTTACGATTGCAAGTTATTTCTAGTCACAATGCGCAGAAAGAAATTGTTCTTTGTTAAAATCAAGTTTGCGCTCTGGAGGGCGCTGGTCATTAATTTCTTGATAAGTTTCGGCTACGTCTTTAGCAGCGTCACATTCTGTGTCTCTGTTGTATAAATAAATGCCTGCGGCGACAGTGATCGCGGCAGAGATAGCAAATATTTCCTTAACACTGCTTAAAATAGGGTCGGAACTTGAGCTAGAGCCACCACCTAAGGGGGGACAACTTCGCGGTGCCATAATATTTCTCCTAACAAGTTGTTATGGCCTTACTTAATATGGCAAGCGGTAATATGTCAAGTTTTATTGAAAAACAGATAAACCATTTGCTTTGCACCTTTGGCGCCTTTTACTTCGTAAGCCGTTGTCACCCAGTCATTAGGGGGACTCTGCCAGTCTTTCGCGGATTTGGCCAGCCATTTGAAATCTTTATGGCGCGCCGCATGTGTAACCATCCAGTCGGCGAGATAGGGGACATCGGTACTCATGATCAATTTACCACCCGGTTTGAGAATGCGGGAAAATACATCCAGATTGGCCGGGTTTACAATGCGGCGTTTGTGATGGCGCTTTTTGTGCCATGGGTCGGGGTTCAGGATATAAATACCGTCCAGTGATCCATCGCCCAGGGAATTTGCCAGCATCATGGCATCATCCATATGCACGCGGACATTCTGTCGGTCTAAATCCTGTATATCTTTTAGAAAAGCCGCCATACCGTTTATATAGGGCTCGGCACCCAGCCAGGCATAATCGGGATGGCGGCGCATAAGGGCGCTTAAATGTTCGCCTGAACCAAAGCCGATTTCAAACCAGCATTGTTTATAGTCGCAATCAAAGAGCGAAGAGGGGGATAAGTTCCCGTCTTCCTTTAAAAGGTCTTCCGGCACAGATAAAGAGGGCAGAAGCTGCATAGCCTCTGCCCTTGATTTATTAAGCGGACGACTTTGGCGCCGGCCGTATACGCGTTTTTCCTTATGCTTATCCAAGAATTTGCTGCAAATCGTTAATAAGGTCCGTTTTCTCCCATGAAAACCCGCCGTCTGCATCCGGGGTACGGCCAAAATGCCCATAGGCGGCTGTACGTTCGTATACAGGGCGATGCAGGTTCAGGTGGTCACGAATTCCGCGTGGGCTAAGGTCAACAAGTTTTTGTAACGCCTTGATGATTTCGCCCTCGGGAACGGTACCCGTTCCGTGTGTGTTAACATAGAAGCCAAGTGGTTTGGATACGCCAATTGCATAAGCAAGCTGAATTGTACATCCTTCTGCATAGCCTGCGGCCACAACATTTTTAGCAAGGTACCGCGCAGCGTATGCCGCCGAGCGGTCAACTTTTGTTGGGTCTTTACCAGAAAACGCACCGCCGCCATGTGGAGCAGCGCCGCCATAGGTGTCGACGATAATCTTACGGCCTGTTAAACCGCAATCGCCAACAGGGCCGCCAATGACAAAGCGGCCAGTCGGGTTGATGTATATTTCTTCCTCAGGTGGCATCCAGCCTTCCGGCAACACTTGTTCGATGTATGGGCGAACCATTTCTTTGATGTCTTCCTGAGACAAGCCGTCTGTGTGTTGGGTTGAAACAACAACAGAAGTGGCACGAACAGGTTTATCGTCTTTATATTCTAACGTCACCTGAGATTTGGAATCGGGTTCAATTTTACCTTTTAGGGGGCCGTTTTTACGGGCGTCGGCTAAAAGGCGAAGAATCTCGTGTGAGAAATGTATGGGGGCGGGCATAAGTACATCGGTTTCGCGTGTCGCATAACCAAACATAATTCCCTGATCACCGGCGCCTTCCTCTTTATCGATGCCAGTACCTTTGTCAACGCCCTGGGCAATGTCAACAGATTGCTTGTGCAGAAGAACTTCAACATCTGCGGTTTTCCAGTGAAAGCCTTCTTGCTCATAACCAATATCTTTAATGGCCTCACGTGCCACGCGCTCAATATCATCTTTTGTGATGCTGTCCGGGCCACGCGTTTCGCCAGCAATAACAACTTTGTCTGTTGTCACCAAAGTTTCGCAGGCCACACGTGAGTAAGCGTCTTGTTTGAAATATAAATCGACTACGGCGTCAGAAATGCGGTCGCAAACTTTATCGGGGTGACCTTCCGAGACAGATTCACTGGTAAATATATAATCTTTTAAATCATGTTGTGCGTTCAAAGCGGTATCTTGTTCTTTCACGGCTGCTTGCCCTTGTAATTGTGACATAATTGTTAGCTCTCTCTTATGCGGTAAAAATATTGGCATGGCTCAAGGCGCAAGCCGTAGACTGACAATAACTACAGTTTTTACAGTATTCAAGGGGGATTTGCCCAATATCAACAAACGGGTGAGGTTATTCTTCTGTTTTTGATATGGTTTTCATGAGGCGTAAAATATCTTGCCGGGCATTTTTGTCGGTAATGTTATAGTAGGCACGCACCAGCTTAATGGTTTCTTTGCGTTGCATAATGTCTTCGTTTTCCTCGTCGCCAAAACTGTCTTGCGCATTATCGGATAAACCAAGATTGGCACCGTGTGGGTCAAGGTTTTTATCCATTTCATCAAAGAAGTAGTCAACGGGAACACCAAGAATTTTGCTGAATTGGAACAATTTACTAGAACTAACTCTATTAGCGCCGCGTTCATATTTTTGAATTTGCTGGAATGTTACACCAACTTGCTCGGCTAGCTTTTCCTGACTAAGCCCCAATAGGGAACGTCTAATTCTTAGTCTTTTACCCACATGCTTATCTACGGGCTCAGCGCTTCCTTTTTTCTTTATGTTTTGTTTTGTCATGTTTAGCTCTACTCTTTAATCCTCTACGGACACAAAAATAATTTATTTCATTTATGTTGGACAATTGCTTACTGCATATTTGCATGTGTACGCAACTAACCTAAGGTATACTCTTTCGAAAACATGCAATTTTTTAAGTAGAAAACCATACCTTTGGGCGTGGAGGACATGTATTCTCAAGACATTGTACGGTATATTATGCTGTTTAGATTTAATAATGCGCAAATGTTTTCCTTTATGCGGTGGTTTTATTTGAATTCTTTTATATTAGTTTCAAAAAGATTCGTTTTTACCACGTATCGACCGAAACCATCTATTATTGCAGAATACCCGGTGTTGGCAACTCTTATAACCGGAGTGTTTTCTTCAATAGCCCGGTATCTGGCTTTCATTAAATGCTGCTCTGGGCCTGCACTGTGGCCGTACCATGCGTCATTTGTTACGTTGACAATATAATCCGGTTTATTCTGAACCTCTACCACTTGGCCCGGAAATAGTATTTCATAGCAGACTAAAGGGCCAATTTTTTTATCATCGGGCATAACAAGTGTTTGCCTGCCTTTACCAGCACGAAAGCCTGAAAACTGTGTCACTGTCTGCAATGGAATCCATTGTTGAAATGGAATGTATTCACCAAAGGGAACAAGGTGGCTTTTGTCGTAGCGTGCAATAATTTCGGCATTTTTATCTATGATAACAATACTATTTGAATAGGAGTTATCATTTTGATTTTTAAGCAAAATTCCAGTTATTAAATAAACGTTGTCTTTGTATGTTCTTAACATATTTCGTAACATGTCATGCATGTGTTCTGTGCCAATGTGGTGATAGCTGATTGCCGTTTCCGGCCATACAATCCATGTTGTTTGGGGGGAGAGTTTTTCTTTACGCAAGTCTGATTGTGCGTCATTGTTGGCTGAGAGAGCCAATAAATGCTCATAATTTTGAAGCATTTTATCGCGTTTCCATTTGTCAGCCTGTTGAATATTTGGCTGTATCAGGCGTATGGTCAAATTATTCTCCGCCAGCATTGGCGGCGCATTTTTTAATCTGTCTGCGCCGTATATATGGAGGGCTCCAAATGTTGCCATGAAAATAAGCGCGGAGATGAGTCGCATTTTTATTGAGACACCTGGTGAGAAAGTCACCCCCGCTAAAGCCCCCCATGAAATTGTAATAAATGTTAAACCATAAACGTTCATTACGCTTAGAATTTGCAGGATTTCAATTTGCCCCCCCCATGCATAGCCATATAGATTCCATGGGAATCCTGTGAATACGTATCCTCTAAGAACTTCCATTGTGCCAAGCAGCATAATAAAGGATATTAAGCTGTGGATAACATTATTTGACGTTAATTTTCGTGAGAAATAGCAGGCAATTGCAGTAAAGAACGCTAAAAGACATGGTAGACCGGATACTGCAAGTGAATAAGCCCATATAAAATCATTACCCTCAACAAGTAGGGCATTTCCGATCCAATTTAAGCTGATTAGAAAATAAGAAAAACCAAACGCCCAACCTATCCAAAAGGCGTGATAGGGCTTTTTTGCGCGTTTTTGTAATATAAACAGGAGCCCAAGCCCTGTTATAAGTGTGTACCAATGATTTCCTGGAGCCATGGCAAATGCGCTGAGGGCGCCAGCCAAGGCTGCGAAAATTAGTCTCGCCCATACTGTGTCTATTAATAAGGAAGCGTAGCTTTTTATCGTATTCATTGCACGCAATGTTTAAAGGGATTATCCGGGCGTATCAATGGCTGGAATGTTTTTTATTTTAATACGATTTACGCGTCTTGGGTCTGCCTCCATAATTTCAAGCACCATACCAGAGGCATGGGTGAGGACTTCGCCGCGGACGGGGACGCGTCCGGCCATATAAAATGCAAGGCCGCCTAAGGTGTCGTTCTCTTCGCGCTCTTCTTCGCTAAGGATCTTGCCGAATTCATTTTCAAATTCATCAATATCATATCGTGCATCCGCAATAAGCGTCATGTCATCAATTTTTATAATGCTTGGTTGCACGTCTAAATCATGTTCGTCTTCCAGGTGTCCAACGATTTCCTCAATGATGTCGCCAATGGTAACCAGTCCGTCTATGCCGCCAAATTCATCAATGACCATGGCCATATGTTTTTTTGTATGACGCATTTCCACCAGAAGGTCCAAGATATTCATGGAAGGGGCAACAATAGGGACCTCCCTTATTAACTCAGACATAATAAGCGGCTGACCTTTTGACAGGGCCGATAATATATCTTTGATATGAATAGTTCCAAGCACGTCGTCCAGCTTTTCTTTATAAACTGGCAAGCGGCTGTATTGGATACTTGAAAATTGGGCCAGCAAATCCTGTTCATTTAACGACGAATCAATGGCCACGATGTCCGCGCGGGGAATCATGGCGTCAACAACCGGCGTATCGCGCAGTTTTAATACATTGGCGATTAACGTTTTTTCATGATAGGAGGCTGGGTTGTCCTCATCCGTATCATTGTCTTCAATATACTCTTCTATAGTTTCACGGAGAGTAGAATCAGACTTGGGTTTAAACCCGTTCCTTATCCACGCCAACAAGCCATGCTTATCGTCCTGCATTGCAGGGGCCGGTGACCTGGATGATATATCTTTAGCGGCTGTGCTTGCGGAATCCTTGTTGCCTCCCACAGCGGGGCTACTCGGAGGCTCTTCTTTTTCGTCTGACATTTTAAACATGATCTTTGGTAAATATTATCTCATATAACTATAATGTTTGATAGGGATTTTTAATTCCCATGTCACTTAAAATTTTTATCTCCAGGGCCTCCATTGTCTCTGCCTCTGATTGGTTTTCGTGGTCGTAGCCCAATAAATGTAGAATACTATGAATAACCATATGGATGAAATGGTCTTGCAGCGTTTTGTTCTGTTCTATGGCTTCCCGTTCAATTGTTTCTAACGCAACCACAACATCACCGAGCATTATTATTGGCTCAGTTGTATGTTCTAAGTCTTTGTCATTGTTAAGCTGTGGAAATGACAGGACATTTGTCGGCGAATTTTTTCCGCGGTAATCATTGTTAAGCTGTTGTATATGATGATCATTAGTTAATGTTACGCTTAGCTCTATTTCTTTTGCTTCGGCGAGATAGTTCCCGTGTTTAAAAACCTGATCGGTGCACATGGCAATGAGGCTCTCATAGTCAGGAAGCATCTCTGTCCAGCGGTCGTCTTCCAATAATATATCGTGAGTGATTTCAGGCAAGTTACGCATAGCAAATTTTATTCACGTCTTTCGCGGGCGTTATTATCATATGCATCAATTATCTTTCCAACCAAGTGGTGCCTTACAACGTCTTTGTTATTAAAATACATAAACTTAATGTCATTGATGCCCTCTAAGGTGTCTTGTGCGTCCCTTAACCCTGATTTGACACCGCGCGGTAAATCACTTTGCGTAATATCCCCTGTTATTACCATGCGGGAGGCTTCCCCCATTCGGGTTAAAAACATTTTCATTTGTCCACATGTCGCGTTTTGTGCTTCGTCAAGCACAACAAAGGCGTTGGATAATGTACGGCCGCGCATGAAAGCAAGTGGCGCAATTTCAATTTCGCCCGTTTCCATTTTCTTCATCATGTAATCCCAATGCAGCGTGTCGTGCAAAGCATCATATATGGGGCGTAAATAAGGATCGACTTTTTCTTTCATGTCTCCTGGTAAGAAACCCAGGTTTTCTCCGGCTTCCACTGCCGGGCGACAGAAAACCAGCCGCTCTACTTTGCCTTCAACAAACATTTGCACACCAGCCGCAACAGCAAGATATGTTTTCCCGGTTCCGGCAGGGCCAATGCCAAATACCATCTCATTGTTTTGAATTAAATTTATATATTTTGATTGATTGGGTGTGCGCGGGGCAATTGTTCTTTTTTTTGTTTTTATGACGCTTTTTCCACTATTTTCGCTTTTGTGAGCATTCCGTTCTACTTTTGAATGATCTTTTTCATTAAAAAAGCGTAAGGCGGCATCAATTTCTGCCGTGCCGATTTGCTGGTTGTCTTCCAGTTTGTCCCACAATGTTTTTAACACATAATGCGCAGTCTTAATGGCGTTTTGATCGCCGGAAAAGCTCAGCTTACCGCCGCGATCCGCGATATCAATTCCCAGTTTTTTTTCTAAGTAAGATAAATGCGAGTTATGTTCGCCAAATAACAAGGGGATTAAAGAGTTATTTTCAAATTCCAGAACAGGTTGTGTGCTCAAAAAAAATCTTTCCTTCGTTAACTACACTTTCGATTATATCATAAATATAGTTCAAAAAGCATGAAGGAAAGATAACTTTCTTTATGTGGGATGGTTTATCTATGCTGGGCCGATATCCGGGCCGTTATTGTCATGGTTACCTTGACGTTCCGCCAACATTTCCAGTATTTCATGTTTGTCCATACGGTTCAGTAATGTACGAATGAGGCAATCTGCCATCGGGTCTCTTTTTGCCGCTGCAAAATGCGCGCTCAGCATCCCGGCAATTCTTTCCGGTGTGAACTCTTCTGCTTTCATACGCGCGGCAAGTCCCGGTGGAATATCATCGCCTCGTTCTGCCATGATTTTCATCTCTGGGTGACGTTTCACATCGTCGGCGTTATATTTGATGACGCTTGTATAAGTGTATGCTGGATCAGAAAAAACTTTTACGAAATCACGAAATGCGGAGACACCTTTTCTGATATGTTGAGCGTCATCACCGCTAAAGATTACCTTTGATCCAGTGTGGTGCAAACGTTTCTTGGTGTTTAGCAAATTTTCGTAGCTTGCTTTATGGGCTTCATCAACAATCAAAACAGTATTGCGAAGGTTTTCGCCGCTTAACTTACCCAACGACCGCAGCTCAATGACGTTTTGATAGAGCAGAGATTCCAGGATTTTTTTGCCATCCTGAAAATTTCCTTGTCCTAAATGCCCTTCAAATGCACTAAGGTACTGGCTGACATGGTCATGCATTTTCTCATTTGTATTTCCGGGGACAAAGCCAATATCTTCACCGCCTTCATCAACGGGGGCCGTTAAGATAATGCGGCGGCAGCCTCCCTCACGCAGAAAGCCTAATACTTCGCGGGCGGTGATGTCCGTTTTGCCCGATCCTGCTGGGCCTTGCAGGATCAGAGTGTCTTTTTTGTTAAATTCTTTGCGGAAATGGCTTTGACCATCGGTTAGTGTCCAGATTTCATTTTCGCGTTCATCGAACATTAATTCATTATCTGAGATATATTCGGTTAAGGCTATGTCACGTACATTGACATGTGGTGGTTGAATCTGCTGTGAATTTTGATTGCTTGCTTGACGGGGCGCTTTATTGCTTTGTTCCTGAGCTTTCATTTCTTTCTGCTCTTCTCGTTGTTTATCTCTTTGAACGCGTGCGTTTTTGCTATTCCGCTCTTGTTTATTTTGATGTGCCATCTATGTCTCTCCCTGTTTGAGCCATGGGGTTTATATTTATTATTCGGCTGCGGATATTTTTTCTGATGTTACGATATCGCCGCTTAGGGATTTGTCATATCCTGTTTTTATGTTTATGTCAATAATTTTACCGATTAGTCTTTCATTGGCTTGGGTGTGTATGGACTGGAAGTAGGGTGTTTTACCAATTAATTGGCCGTCTTTTTTTCCTTTGCGCTCCATCAAAACCGGCATGACAAGGCCTTCGCATTTTTTATTAAATTCAAGTTGTTGCTCGTTTAATAACGCTTGCAGTCTTGCCAGACGCTCAGATGCAACGTCGGGGCGGACCAGATTCTGCATGTTGGCCGCTGGCGTGCCTGGACGTGCACTAAAAATAAAAGAGTAGCAGGAAGCGTAATTTACCTGACGTACCATATCCATAGTGTCCTCAAAATCCTGGTCGCTTTCGCCAGGAAAGCCGACGATGAAATCGGATGAGAAGGCTAAATCAGGGCGCGCTTTGCGAAGGTCTTCGATCACTTTGAAGTATAAATCGCGGCCATGTTTACGGTTCATCGCCTTTAAGATTTTATCAGAGCCACTTTGGACCGGCAGATGCAAGAACGGCATAAGTTTCTTTTCGGTCCCATGTGCTTCGATGAGGTCTTCGTCCATGTCTCGTGGATGCGATGTTGTGTATCTTATGCGCTCAAGCCCATCAATTTTTGCCATTTCTTTAATGAGCTTACCAAGCCCCCAGATGCTGCCGTCGCTGGCTTCTCCATGAAAGGCGTTCACATTCTGGCCAAGGAGGGTGATTTCAAGAGCTCCGGCATCAACCAATCTTTTTGCTTCATCTATGAGACCCTCAACGTTACGCGAATATTCACCCCCGCGTGTATAAGGGACAACGCAGAAAGTGCAGAATTTATCGCAGCCCTCCTGGATCGAAAGAAAGGCGCTGGCCCCTTGATTAACATGTTCCTCTGGTAAGAAATCAAACTTTGATATGGCAGGAAATTCGGTGTTAACCAAGCGCTGCGTACCGAATGCGCCAAGCGTTTTTGCAATCATTTCTGGTAATTCATGATAGGTTTGAGGGCCGAACACCATATCGACATAAGGCGCGCGCTCCATGATAAAATCACCTTCCGCTTGCGCCACGCAACCAGCGACGGCCATTAACATGCGGCCGCCATTTTTTTCTTTGTCCTCTTTGTGTTCTTTCAAGCGACCAAGCTCGGAAAAAACCTTGTCCGTTGCTTTTTCACGTATATGGCATGTATTGAGAATAACCATGTCGGCATCAATTGGGCTGTCGACGGTTTTGTAGCCAAATGGCGACAGAATATCGGCCATGCGATTGGAATCGTACACATTCATTTGGCACCCCCATGTCTTGATGAAGAGTTTCTTATCTTTTTGTGCGCTAATCGTTTCCTGCATGGGTAATCCTTGCTTGTCTTTAATTGTTTGGTCTATGTTAGAAGTTATCCGCATATATGCAAAAATTCTAAGGAAAAGCAAGAATTATGGCGACAAAAACAATACTGGCCCTAACGCCCGGGCATCCGGGGCAGCTGGAAGCATTGGACAAAGACTATACAATATTAAGGCTTTGGAAAGAACGGGATGCAGAGCAAGCTATAAAAGAGAATGCGAGTAATATAGTTGCCCTGACAACGTATTTGGCGCCGGTACGAGCAAATCTTATGGATGCATTGCCAAATCTTGAAATTATTGCAGGTGGTGCAGTGGGGTTTGATCATATTGATATACAAGCCGCGCAGGACCGCCAAATAATTGTAACAAACACGCCTGACGTCTTAACAGACGATACGGCAGATCTTGGCATAACATTGATGTTGACCCTTATGCGGCGTGTCGTGGAAGGGGATGCCTTTATCCGCGCTGGCTTATGGACGAAAACCGGTTTTCCTTTGGGGCACTCTTTACGGGGTAAAACTCTCGGTATAGTCGGAATGGGCGCCATTGGTTCGGCCTTGGCGGAGCGGGCAAATGCCTTTGGCATGCACATAGTATATTATGGCCCTCGTAAAAAAGATGTGCCATATCCTTATTTTGATGATTTGGCCTCTATGGCCGCTAAGTGTGATGTTCTGGCCTTAACATGTCCAGGCGGTCAAGGCACTAAACACTTAATTGATTATAATGTTCTTGGGCATTTGGGGCAAAAGGGCTATTTGATTAATATAGCGCGCGGCTCAGTTGTAAAGCAAGATGATCTGCTTGTTGCCCTAAGCAATAAAATTATTGCCGGGGCGGCGCTGGATGTCTATGAAAATGAGCCCAATGTGCCGGATGCATTTTTTGTAATGGACAATGTTGTTTTGACGCCTCATATTGGCTCTGCTACATATGAAACCAGGACGAGAATGGGGGCGATGGTTGTAGAGAATATTCGCGCTTGTCTCAACGGCAAAGCTGTGCCCAATCCTGTAACACTTGAACATATAAATTAGGCCATACTATGAAAAAATTAATGTTTGTTTTACTGCTTTTTATTTTTATGCCGCAATCCGTGCAGGCCGCTTCTTGTTATCGCGCCAAGGAAGCTGAAGCCGAGCAGGGGATTAAAATTTTAAGTGAACTAATGGTGATTGGGTTAAATTGCCAACATATGGCAAGCGCTAACGGTAAAAATTTGTATGTAGCCTATAATGAATTTACACGCCGAAATGCCAATTTGTTTGGTGGATATGAAGAGATTTTGATGAATTACTTCCGTAAAAATGGACGTAATGCCGATGCTTCTATTCATAAACTACGTACCGATTTCGCCAATAAAATATCAAAAGACGCCGCAGATATGCGTCCTGATATTTTCTGTGCGCGTTATTCCCCCCGTATAATTCAGGCCCAAGCGATGTCGCGTGATGATATCCGCAAATGGGCCGCAACGATTTATCCATCGCACCCGGTATCAAAACCTCTTTGTGATCAATAGGTTACTGCTTTATTTGCTTGGGGGTAATTCTTTTTTAGATGGTTTTATCTCTTTTGAAGATGTTCTGTGATCTTTATGATTATTACCAAAATAATTATAGGGAGATCAAGCGTGAGCTACTTTCAGGGAATTGATAAAGTAATAGATGAAGCCTTTCAGCCAATAGCCGAAATGGCTTCGGGTATAGTGTTTTATTCTGTGCCATTGATGGATGGAGCTGGTGATGTTCTGATTGAAGTCAAGTTGATATTAATATGGCTTGTTGCTGCGGCTCTGTTTTTCACCTTTTACCTGAATTTTATTAATCTTCGTTATTTTAAATTGGCAATTGATATCGTTAGAGGAAAATTTTCCAAACAAAGCGATGATGGTCAGGTTAGTAGTTTTCAGGCGCTTGCTGCTTCACTCTCAGGGACTGTTGGGCTTGGTAATATTGCGGGCGTTGCCGTCGCCGTGTCTGTTGGTGGCCCAGGTGCCATGGTCTGGATGATCTTGATGGGCTTATTCGGTATGTCAACGAAATTTGCCGAGGCTGCACTTGGTGTTAAATACCGCCACCACCCGGATCCGGATAATCCAGAATCTATTTCCGGCGGTCCCATGTATTACCTGCGTGATGCCTTTGCCAACCGCAATATGCCGCGCCTTGGTGCCGTTTTTGCCGCTATGTTTGCTGTCTGCTGTATCGGCGGTGCCGTGGGCGGTGGCAATATGTTTCAGGCCAATCAGGCCTATCAACAAGTTGTTAATGTCACGGGCGGCGCCGAGAGCTTTTTCGCCGATAAGGGGTGGTTGTTTGGCGTCGGGCTATCCATTTTGGTTGGCGTTGTTATTCTGGGCGGCATTCAGTCTATCGGTAATGTTGCCTCTAGGCTGGTTCCTGTAATGGGTGCTGTGTATATGCTGGCAGGCTTTACAGTTCTGATTATATTTTATGAAAGCATTCCATCTGCCCTGACAACAATCTGGGACAGTGCATTTAGCATGCAAGCAGGGCTTGGTGCATTTTTGGGGGGGATTTTAAATGGCGTGCAGCGCGCCGCCTTTTCTAACGAGGCGGGGCTCGGTTCCGCTGCAATTGTACATAGTACTGCCAAAACCGATAATCATATCTCGCAAGGACTGGTTGCCATGCTTGGGCCCTTTATAGATACCGTTGTTATTTGTACAATGACGGCGCTGGTTATTACTGTAACCGGTGTTTACGCCACCATTCCCGATGGGGTGGACGTGCAGGGTGTGTCGTTGACGTCGGAGGCCTTTGGCGCCGGTGTATCCTGGTTTCCTTACGTTTTGGCTCTTACAGTTTTTCTTTTTGCCTATTCCACCATCATTACATGGTCATATTACGGCGAAAAGGCATTTACGTTTCTTTGTGGAGAAAACCGGATTCTCCGCTATGCGTACAAAACTCTATTTTGCCTGTTTATTATTATTGGTTCATCCACAGAGTTATCCTCAATAATCAGTTTTACCGATGCGATGATATTGTCTTTAGGCATACCTAACATTGTGGGGCTGTATATGCTCGCGCCAGAATTGAAAGCCGACCTGAAAGACTATATTGCCAAGATGAAGGGGCAATAAATTTATCCACATCCAGAGTGTAACTGTGAGGGGGCTTCTATGAAGCCCTTTCATTTTTATCCACCATATGCTGTGGAAATGTGGATAACTCTTCGTTGATTTGTGCTTTTTTACGTGTATTTATCATCTTCTTCAATGATACCTTAAGGAGCTTTTTAGCATGGATGATCACACCCCGAACGCGCGCGATGAATCTTTGGATAACAGTGAGAGCCAGACACATTCCGATGCAACCGGGGTGGCTGGATTGCGCGCTACGAAGCCATCTTCGGATGAGGATCTTCTGGGGCTTGATAAGCCCTCCAAAAAGGTTGGAGATTTACGGGCGACCCGTGTTGAAGAGTTGCGTGAAAAAGCATCCTCGTTAAAAAATGTATCCAGCAGTTTAGGGGGGTTAAAAATTACATCTGCTCAGGCGGTTGATACATTGGAGCAGTCGCCGTCTTTTGGCAATGATAATACGGATGAGGAAGAGTCTGTATTGATGTTACAACCCACCAACGATGCCCAAGTTTCTGCTCAGCTGTCCCTCCGGAACAAGATCACATACGCTACAGCAATGCTTGTAACATGGGCATGGTTTGTATTCTGTGTTTCCTATATTTGGGGTGCCAGTGCCGATATTTCTTTAACGCCGCAATCTCTAGGCTCACTCATCGCAGGCGTGTTTGCGCCACCTGCGATGTTATGGCTGATTCTGGCCAATGTAAACCGGCAGGCTGATGTTCAGGTATACGCGGCGTCTTTACGAAAAGAATTGCAGTCTATGTTGTTTCCGTCAGAGGAAAATGCAAGTGTTATCAATAAGGATATTGAGCGCCTTTGTCGTCAGGCGGCGGAAGTCTCGGCAGCCTCTAAGGCCGTACTGAAATCTTTACAGCGTGCCCGTCAAGGCCTTCGTGTTGAAATCCGTGATTTCTCTGGCGTTTCTAAAAAGGCTGAGTTTCATATTGATCGCCTGGCAGAATCTCTTCATGACAGAACATCTAAACTTGAATCTTTGACACAGGAGATTGAAGACCGAACCGCGGGGATTGATGAAAAAACCCGTGCAGGTGCAGAGGCTTGGGATCAGGCAACCCTAACAGTTCTGGAGCGTACATCTGAAATGGAGGCCGCGCTAACCAAGGGGGCTGATTTACTGCTTAATACTGCCGATAAGGCCCATAATAAGACAAAAATTATTGAGGGACAGCTCGAAGCCAATAATAAAACACTGGAGGAGGCTGTAGAGCGCGCCGCTGGCAAGCTGGAAAGTTTAAATTCAAATATTGAAGTTCATCATCAGGGGATGGAAGACGCTATTGAGAAAATGACTGCACAAACGGAAGGTTTGAGTGAGCTTTTGCGTAGGCAAGTTGAAGATTTAACCGATATAACGCAAAATGCGCTTGATACAATGGGCAGCTCAGAGGCGCTCATTAAATCAAGTCGTGAAGAACTTGACAAGGCTGGGGATAATCTGGCTTATCAGGCCGAACGTATTAGTGATGTTGTTCAAACGTCTGTTGATGGTCTTGATAAAGCTGTTGATAACATTGTGGATCAATCAGCACGCATAGAGGAACGCATTGATGAAAAAGTCGAAAAAGTGCGTTTGGCTATATCAGGTATTGGTCAGGAAGCCGGTGTCATTGAAGATGCTGGCAATGCTGCTGCACATAAACTAGGGGAAGCGCTATCACTCGCTTTATCAGGGTCAGAACAAATTAGTGCCGCCGTACGCCGCGCCGTTGACTCTCTGAGTAACGCGACGAGTGAGGCAAAAGAACAGGCTGAACAGATCGTGGATAGTGCAGCTATGCGTATTGCCGAACTTGAAGAAAGCAATGCGGTTAATATGGATAACTTAAGAGATGTAGTCTCACTGTTGGAAGAGAGCCGCACAAAAATTGAAGGTACCGGTACTTTGACTCGGTCCTATATGGAAGATTTATCAGAAGCTATTGATAAACATGGGGAAAATTTAAGTCTTTCAACACGTACACTTGAGGAGCGTGTAGAAAAAATACGCAGCGCTCTGGCAGAACCTTTGCAGGACATCAGTAAAGCCGTTGCGGACGCTGACGGCAGACACGAGCAGATCGAAACCACCTTGCGTCGCCGCGTAACTGATTTAAATGCGGCCACCGAGAAGGCCGTCAACAGTGCGGAAAGTATTCGCGGGGTTTTACGAGGGCAGGCGCAGGAGATTGCGACCTTATCCGGTCAAATCGCAGGAAACACACGCACTATTAACGAGCAGGTCAGCCAGCAGAAAGAAACCCTTTCTGGCCAAGTGCGTGAGTCTTTAGAGAATATTGAGCAGGTCAGTGCGGCCCTTGAAAAGCAATCGAAAAGTCTTGAGGTGATATCGGGTAAGGCGCTGGATGGTATGTCTGGTTTCACAGAAACTATTCAGGCGCGTGCAGCCGATATTACAGAGTTTACAACGCAAGCCTTCAAAGATTTACAGGGAATAGATCAATCTTTGGACGGTAAGATCATGTTATTAAAGCGCCAAGCGGATAGTGCGATGGAATCCGTCGTCGGCGTTAAAGAAGCCTTGGAGAATTCTGCTTCTGACATCGAGCCAGTATATTTACGGGCCATTGAACAGGCGGAAGATGCGCATATGCGGTTTGAACGTCTGAAGGCTGGTTTCGAAACGTCAACGGATAGTAATTTGTCAAGGTTACAACAGATTGGGGTTGTTTTTGATGAACGTTTGGTACAGCTGCGTCAAGGTGCAGATAGCGCCTCGGATGTATTACGCTCTTCCAGTGATCACCTTAAAGAACGTGTGGAAGATATTGAAAATGCAGCGAAATCGGCTCATGATAAAATGCATAATATATCGGATTCTCTGAGTGATCAGGCCACCGATATTCACCTTTTAACGGATCAGGCGATCTTGAAGGTTGAAGGTGTACAAAAAGTAATTAATGAGCAATTTCATGAGCTTTCGGCATCTGTTGGTCAGGCTGTTGCACAAATTCAGGATGTTGGAAATGAATTTGTACGTCAGGCCTCTAGCGTTGGCGATGCGGCTGATGGGGCATCAAATGATATTGAGATTGCTGGTGAACGTACTCGCGCAGAAGTTATGCGTTATCGTAAAGAAGCGGAAAATGTATTGGATCATACCGAAGGTTTGATTACGTGTATGAAGGAAGAGGCTGATAAGTTATTGGCACAAAGTGAGGATGCGCTTCTTGGACTACGTAAGGCGGGCGATAGCTTTGCCGTTCGTGCTCGCGAAGTTGCAGAGCAAATGAAATCTTCTTTACATACCTCTGAGGCGTATGGTCAGGAATTGAGATCCCAGGCTGCGCAAATTGCCAATGCCTCTTCAGATACGGCAGAAAAACTAAGTAAGTCGGTTTCCATTCTTACGCACCGCGTAGGGGATATGGAGAAAGCTGCAAATGACGTTAGCGTAAAGATTGAACGCTCGCGCCGCGGCCTTTCAGAGGAATCTGAGCGCTTGGTAATGGTCTCCGCAGAAACGCTCGAAAGTATAAATAGAGCTGCCTCTACATTTGCAAAGCAATCAGAGTCGTTGTTTAAGGCCTCTGAAGATGCAAAATCATTTGCTGAAAAAATTGCGACTATGCAGGTACGCTCGCAAAGAGATGCCTTTATGACGTCAGCCAAGTTTGTGGTTGAAAGTCTGCACTCGCTCTCAGTTGATCTGACGCGGATGATGCGTGGAGAAATTTCCGATAAGACCTGGAAAGCATTTCAAAAAGGCGATGTATCTGCCTTTACTCGTAAGCTGGTTCAATTGGGTGATGAAATTCCGCTGGATCAAGCGCGTGAGAAATTCAGCAAAGATAGTGAATTCCGCACCTATGTGCAGCGTTATATTCGTCAGTTTGAAGAGTTGTATGAGCAAGCAACGGCAAATGACCATGGGGCGCTGCTTACATCCACTTTTGCATCCAGCGAAATTGGCAAACTGTACCAATTATTATGTGCTATTTCTGCCAGGGAGACAAAATTTGCCGATGGCTTGTTAAAAGCCTCTTAACTTTTTCAATGGTAAAAGAAAGATTGATAAATATCTGAAAGCAGATAAGATTTTTATCTGGAAGTAAGGTTAACCATGAAGAGGGTTTGACAGTGACCACAAAATTTTGTCAGGGAATATCGGACATATCAGATAGTTACAGTGGTTTTATTATTGACCAATGGGGCGTCTTGCATGATGGCGAAAAGGTTTTTGACGGTGTTGTTGAGTGCTTAAAAGAACTTAAGTCGCGTAATAAATTTATAATAATTTTATCAAACTCAGGCAAAACGGCGGATGCCAACAAAGAACGCTTGAAGAAGATGGGTATTGGTCCCAGCCTGTATGATGTAATAATGACATCGGGCGAGATGACATTTCAGGGACTTAAGGCCCAAGATGACGGGGTTTTTAAAAACCTTGGCAAAAAATGCTACCTAATTTCCCGTGGCGGGGATACGTCTATTGTTGATGGCATTGATATCCAGCTGGTCGAAGACATTAACGATGCAGAATTTTTAATTATCAGCGGTTCTGATGCTCCCGAAAAAACGATAGGCGATTACGAGCCTGTATTGCGTAAAGCAGCACAGAAACGTCTGAAAGCGTTGTGTGCGAACCCGGATAGTCAGGCCATTACCGCCATGGGCGCGGTGATGGGGCCGGGTACAATTGCCCAGCGTTATAAAGATTTTGGCGGTGTTGTCCATTATATCGGAAAGCCGCATCAGCCAATTTTTCAACATTGTTTAAAAATTTTGCAGCAAAAAGATATCTTTCCCGGCCAGACTGTCATGATTGGCGATTCTATGGCACATGATATCGCCGGTGGTGCAATGGCAAATATTGATACCTGTTTGGTAAAAATTGGCCTTCATAATGCCGCGTTTAAGAATATTAAGGATCGGGCCGAGTTAACCAAGGCGCTTAATTTGTTGGCTGGGCGCTTTAACAATCTGCACCCCAATTATATGGTCAATAAATTGGTTTGGGGTAATCCATTGCCTGATAGAAAACACCGTAAACGCGCGGCGCGCCGTTAATCAGGCATTATCTACGGCTTCTTTTATAGAAATCTTCAACCACTTCTAAAGGCAGAAGAACATCCATTGCTGCGTAGATATCGGGCAATGCTTTTAGTGCGGCTTCCTCGCCAAGCGCAATGAGCTCCTCAGCTTTTTCAAATTCTAAGAGGCCAATATGGCCGATTTCCGGCTTTATGTGTACGTCTGGTGGGTCTCCGGCCAAACGTGACCGGGTTAGGCGGTCCTGCATGATATTCAGGGCTGATACCATGACCCCGAATAGGCTGGGGTTGTTTTCCTCGCGGCGGAACAGTCTTTTTCCAAGTCCGGATCTTTTAATGAGCCCCTGTTGTTCCGAAGGGACGTCATTTTCATCGAACATATCAAATCCGGCAATCTTTTGGTATTTTTTGTCCGGGTCAGACGCTTTACCTATAAGATCAGCATTCAAATCTACGGCGATAGTCATGCGAGCGCCCAAGGCCTGACACGGCGAGACCGGGACAGGGTTTACCAATGCTCCGTCAACTAAAAAGCGGTGGTTGTATTCAACAGGCGGAAAAACACCTGGTAAAGCAAAAGAAGAACGCATCGCATCAGTCAACGGGCCTTTGCGAAGCCAGATTTCATGGCCTGTTTTTAAATCTGCCGCTAATGTTACGAACGGGTGGGGTAGGTCTTCAATCATAATGCCAGAGAAGTGCTCGTCCATTAGTTTGATAAGCCGGTTTCCCCCGATAAGTCCTGCACTACGAACGCGGAAATCTAGATAAGAAAATATATTTAAACGATTTAGGGACTTTGCCCATGTTTCCAGTTCGTCAAGTTTGCCTGCCAGATAGCTTCCGCCAACGACGGCCCCGATAGAGCTTCCGGTGACGATGGAAGGGGCGATACCATGTTTTTGCAGAACTTTTATAACGCCTATATGCGCAAATCCTTTTGCAAGTCCACTGCCTAGTGCAAGGCCAACACCCTTGATTCCTTGGTCCGGCATTGCACCGGGTATTTCTTCATCCATGATTTATTTTACGTTTACTCTGTCATTGTTTATTGTTCTCGTTTATTTTATCACAAAATTATAATCAATCGTAAGAATGAAACTGCTGCAATGCCGCAAGAAACAAACATTATGGACCCTATTAATTCGAAACCAGAAACCGTGCAATTGGTAAAGCGTCTTATACGTGAGTATTTGCGCCCATATGCCGGATTGCTTGCTTTGGCGTTTTTATTCATGATGATTGCGGCCGCGATGAACGCGTCTGTTGCGCTCTTAATTAAGCCTATATTAGACGGTGTTTTAAATGTCGAAAGTGAAGGGCAGATGGTTTGGACTGTTGCCGGGCTTGTTATTGTCACGTTTTTGTTTCGTGGAACAACAACTTATGCGCACACAGTTTTAATGAATAAGATCAGCCAATCGATTGTGGCCGACATACAGCATCATTTGTTTGGTAAATTTATGGACATGGATTTATCGTTCTTTCATGACAACCCGAGCGGTCAGCTAATCTCACGCGTTATTAATGATGTTAATGTTATGCGTACAGCTGTTTCAGATGCCATGACGGGCCTTGGGAAAAGTTTTTTAACGCTTTTATTTTTGATCGGTGTAATGGTCTATCAGGATTGGCAGCTTTCAATTGCGGCTTTTGTTATTATGCCTTTTGCCGTAGCGTTTGTTGCATGGATTGGGCGGCGTTTGCGCAAGGTTTCAGGTTCTATTCAGGATGAAATGGCAGGGCTTTCTGATATGCTTTCACAAATTTTCCAGGGTATACGTCAGGTAAAGGCTTACGGTATGGAAGATTATGAGCAAAAACGTGCCGGTAAAGCCATTGATAAGGTTTGCTCTTTAAATATGAAGTCTGTGCGTATTGGCAATCTCTCGACGCCGGTTAATGAAATACTGGTCGGTATCATTATGGCAGGGATTATCGGCTATGGGGGAACGCAAGTATCAAGTGGTGAGATGACCGGGGGAGAACTAGGCTCTTTCCTTGCGGCGTTTGTCATGGCATATGAGCCCATGAAAAGGCTGGCTCAGCTAAATAATAAGCTGCAGACAGGTTTGGGTGCGGCCGAAAGAGTTTTTGCCCTAATGGATCGTGATATCACAATATTTGATGTGGCCACCCCTTATACCCTTAACGAAAATAAGCCTAATATAGTTTTTAATAATGTTGAGTTTCAATATGAAGGAACTGACGTAAAGGCTTTAAATAAAATAAGTTTTATCGCGGAGAGTGGTAAAGTTTTGGCGCTGGTTGGTCCTTCCGGAGGTGGTAAAAGTACGGTGATAAATTTAATTCCTCGTTTTTATGATACGCAGTCCGGTACGGTTGAAATTAATGGCCATAATTTGAAAGAGGTCAGTCTAAACTCTTTACGGAGGCATATTGCCCTGGTGTCTCAGGATATCACAATATTTGATGATACGGTTTCTAATAATATTCGCTACAGCAAGCCCGATGCCACGCAGGAAGAAATTGAAGAAGCTGCACGCATGGCGTACGCACATGATTTCATCTCTAATATGTCAGATGGTTACGATACAATGTTAGGGGAGGACGGCGTTCGCCTCTCTGGCGGACAAAAGCAACGTATCTCAATTGCGCGCGCTGTGTTGCGTGATGCGCCTATATTGCTGCTTGATGAGGCGACATCTGCCCTGGATAATGAATCTGAGCAAGCGGTGCAGAAGGCTTTGGAAGAGCTGCAGCATGGCCGTACGACTATTGTTATTGCACATAGGCTTTCAACAGTACAAAACGCAGATAAGATAGTTGTTCTGGATAAGGGGGAGATTGTAGAGCAGGGAAGCCATGTGGAATTATTGAAGGCCAACGGGATGTACGCAAAGATGTATCACGCAGGGTTGAATTAATGACGATAAAGAAAAACTTTTGGCATAGAAACGTCCGCTTTTTTTGCCTTTTACTGTTACTGTATACCGTCGCCCTTGGCTATATGGTGATAAAACAACGCGATTTTATGTATTTCCCCGCCGGGGAGCGCCCGGAAGAAGCGATTATTGCGTCTGGGGCTGATAACATATCCGTGATGACGGCTGATGGTTTGAAACTGAATGGTCTGTACTGGCCCTCAGAAAACACGGGAATGCCAGTAATTATTTTTTTTCACGGTAACGTTCAGGATTATGATTTTTTTCTAAGCCGCGCTAGAGAGTTTTCCGATGCCGGGTATGGATTTTTATTGGCCGAATACAGAGGTTATGGTGGTAACCCCGGTAAACCAAGCGAAGAGGGGCTGTATTATGATGCGAGAGCGTATATCAATGCCCTGAGCAAAAAGTTCGGCACACCAGTGTCAAATATGGTTTTTATTGGATATTCTCTTGGTACTGGTGTCGCTGTTCAGATGGCCCTGGAATATAAAGATGTTGCCGGCTTGGTATTGCAAGGGGCTTATATTGCCACATCGGATGTTGCAAAAATGAAATACTGGATGTTTCCTGTTGATTTTGTAATGCAGGATCAGTATCGCAGCATCGATAAAATTGCCGATGTGAAGGCGCCCTTGCTCATGATTCACGGCGCCCGTGATACGACTATACCGATAAAATTTGCGGAAGACTTATACAGCGCTGCGAAGCGGTCGAAATTATTCATTCGCCTGGAACATGCTGGTCACAATGATATTTATGATCATGACGCCTTCGCACACACTGATAAATTCATCAAGACCTTATTGGGGCAAGCCGGGTCCCCATAGGGCGCACACGACATTGTCGTCATCGGGGCTATTGTCATCGTTTTTAACGCCATCACAATTATCCTGCTTCGCTACGGTAGTTTTATCGGTAGCGGTGCCGGTGCCGGTGCCGGGGGGATCTGATGGGGCAATATTGGAATTCGCCGCAGATTGGCTTGCCAGATACTCGTCACGGTGCTGTATCAGTTTTTTGATGTGGCGCCTTGGGTCAACTGAATATTCGCTTGTATCAATATTATCAAAATGCAGTTTATTCAGGTGTATATCAATTTCAATGGATTTGCGGAGAAATTCGTCTGTAATACCGGATTGTGGCCCGCCATTGTCTTGCAGTTCAATCTTATCAATCAGCCCCATTCTTATTGCCATATATGGGTTTTTATACACATCGTCTGTCATATGCTGTTTAATAAGTTTACGCGTTTCTTCGTTTTTGTAATCCAATCCCATGAAGTGGGCATAATGGCTTTCAATAATCTCACGTGTTTCGCTCAATGATTTTGCATGGTTTTGAAGCTCATCATCGTTTGCCCCTTTTAATGGCTTAGATGGTTGGTGTGTCATATCCCGCGCATTGGGGAGCATCGTACGATGACCGGGGCTTCCTGCGCTAAGAAGGAAAGACCCCATTGAGGCCGCCATACCATATGCTTTTGTTTTAACGGTAATTCCCTGGCTCATGAGGTCGCGCATCGTATCAAAAACCGCCAGCCCATCATAAACGGAGCCGCCATTGGAATTGATCCAGAATGTAATCGGCTCTTTACCAAGGCTTGCTAAAGCTCGCATCTGTATGATTATGGAATGCGCGCTATCCCGTGTAACGGGACCATGTAAAAATATTTCGCGGTTTTTTAATGCGCTGACGGTTGGATTGGATGCTGCTGTTTTGCTGTTTGTTTGGTCAGCGTCTGAAGCTGTATTTTCAGCGTTTGCCTGCTTAAACGCGGTATCAAGATGGCTGTAATCTTCCATTTTTACATGTCCCTGTTGTATATAATTATTATTTTTATATTTTAAATTAAAAACTAATGTATTATTTTTTCTTTATCAAGATGCATTGTACATTATCTTTATTCGCGTATTATTCATCTTATAATAATTAGGAGTATTTTTTATGCCTTGTCATTCCGCTAAGCTGGAAAACGTTCTGGTTGTTGAACCCGACACCCCGGTTGAGAAGGTGTTGAGTGCCATGACCAAGAAAAAGGCGCGGATTGCATCTGTCGTAGATGAGGCTGGCTCTCTTTTGGGGTACTTGACCATGAAAGTGCTGCTGAAAAACTTATTGCCAGTATCCCTAACCATGCAAGGTGCTGGTCGTAGCGCAGATGTCGTCGTTGGGGCTGCGCCGGGAATTGCCAAACGTTTGCGTAAAGTTAAGCCCATAGCGGTCCATAATATAATGGAGCGAACGATACATTCTGTTTCACCCAATACTCCAACGTGGGAAGGGGTGCAAATGTTGGTTGAATATGGAGGGCCAATATTTATACTTGAAGAAGGAGAGGGCGGCTATGTTGGCGTTATGGATGAAACCTCTATAATTGCTGAATTGGAACGCATTCAAAATGAAAACGGAGAATAGAAAAACATGGCTGGATTGCGCATAAAAGATATGAATATATCGGTTTTTAGGATTCTATCATTGTGTCTAGTTGTTACAGCAGTGATTGTTGTTGCGCAGGCTAACCGCCTCGCATACGCAGAAGAATCTTTCCCCATAGAAAGAAATTTTGGCGGAGACTTTTCACGCAACATCCTGTTGAAAACGGCAGATGGGCGTCGATATAATTTCGATGTTGAACTGGCGCTTACGCCTAAAGAGCAACAAAAGGGCTTGATGTTTCGTGAGGAAATGCCCGAAATGCACGGTATGCTGTTTGTTTTTGGATCTGAATTTACACGGTCTTTTTGGATGAAGAATACGCTTATACCGCTTGATATTATCTTTATTGAAAGGGATGGACGCATACAGCATGTTCATTCTATGGCCAAGCCTTTGGATGAAAGCGCTGTATCATCGGGGGCGCCGTCATATGCCGTGCTCGAAATAAATGGCGGTTTGGCGAATAAGCTGGATATAAAGCCAGGGGATTATATCTATCATGAAGCGTTCCGTAATAGGAATTTGGAATAATTTTTTTCTAAAATACTTGCGTAATGAAAATGCTATGTGTATATGTATCATCCTGTGAGTTCGGAGTGTAGCGCAGCCTGGT
>DENS01000002.1:110568-142174 GCA_002359735.1 Micavibrio sp. UBA2638 | reverse complement strand
TAGCGCAGCCTGGTAGCGCAACTGCTTTGGGAGCAGTGGGTCGGGAGTTCGAATCTCTCCACTCCGACCATTCTCACAGTCCTTTGCACTCATTTTTTGTATTTTCGAGCACTTTAATCAGGATTAATGCGTAATGGGTGCGAAATATTATGATATTGATGAAGAGTGGCGCGAGCTGGCTATACGGGCGCAGGCAGGTGATAGGCAGGCCTATAGTTCATTGCTCAAAGCTATAGCAGATTTCGTTAAAAATTATTTGATTCCACGTTTGGCAAATCCAGATTGGGCCGATGATATTACGCAAGACGTACTGCTTTCTGTTCATAAATCTTTGAAAACGTATAGTGCTAAACGGCCATTTAAGCCCTGGCTGATGGCCATTGTGAATTTTAGGAAAACGGATTATTTACGTAAGCATTACAGCGGGCGCTACAACATGCATGTTGAGTTGAGCGACCTGAATTTAAAGGCCGAGCATGTAACCAATATGGAGTATGTGGGCGAATTAAAGGATATTGAGACTATTTTAGGTAAGTTAAAGGGCAAGCACAGAGTGATATTTGAAAAAATGCGTATATACGGTTATACGGCACAAGAAGTGGCGGATGAGCTTGGAATGGGGGTGTCGGCTGTGAAGGTATCAGTGCACCGGTCTCAAAAGAAGCTGGAAGAACATAATTAATAAATGGGTAAATAAAATGCGTGATGATGGTTTACATGAGGTGATTGATAACCTGACATTGGATTTGAAACCAGTGCAGGCTCCAATCCATCCGGCGCTTAAGGCTTTGTTTTGGCTGTTTATTGTCGTTGCTTATATATTTTGTGTTTTACAGTGGATGGGGGTGCGCAGCGATGTAAATGAGCGCTTAGCGGATTCTCAATTTTTGTACGAAATTATTACGGTGGGCTTGATAGGTTTTAGTGCAGCTTGCGCGTCGGTATGGTTAAGTATTCCTGATTTGCGCGGTAATGGCTGGATTGTTGTAGTACCCATTGTTTTGGGGGTGAATTTCCTGTTGTGGCTTTCATTAATGGGGTCTGACGATTTAATAGCGTTAGATCACGCCCATTGGAATCACTGTTTTGAAGATGGCCTGTTTATGGCTGGTATTCCGGCGCTGGTAATTGCGCTTGTTTCAATGCGCGGTAATACGACGCATCCTTATAAAATGGCTGCTATGAATACTATTGCCGGGGCGTCAGCGGCAACAATCGGGCTGCGTTTTTCTTGCGGTATAGATTCAATGGATCACGCTGTTTTGTATCATGTTTTGCCCTTCGTTATTCTAGGTACAATGCTAGGTTTTTTTGCCCGTAAGATATATCGTTGGTGAGCGTGTTTTTCACTTGGAATTTTATCTTGTTTACCTTAGCTTAATACAAAACAAGTTATGAAAGAGCTATGATTAAAGCAAAAATTTATAAGCCGTCGAAATCTGCCATGCAATCTGGCCGCGCAAAAACGGGGCAGTGGCTATTGGAATACGAAAGGCGCGCCCCTCTGGGGCCGGAATCTCTTATGGGGTGGACGGCCTCTGCCGACACGCTCAATCAGGTGCGTCTTAAGTTTGATACGCTCGAAGATGCTATCGCCCGTGCAGAAAAAGAAGGGTTTGAGTTTACTGTGCAGAAGCCACAAGAGCGAAAAGTCAAACCCCGCAATTATTCTGACAACTTTGTGTATGAGGATAGAGCGAGATAAAGTCTTGCATATTTAAAGACTTGATATTGCCTATGGATATAGGGCATATAATTCGTGTATGATTAATCGCAGTATATCTGGTCCCGTAGCTCAACTGGATAGAGCAACGCACTTCTAATGCGTAGGTTGCAGGTTCGAGTCCTGCCGGGATCGCCATAATTTCAGTTATCCCCCCGTAATTAGATGCTATCTACTAAATATGGACATAAAAAAAGGTCCGGAGGACCTTGTTGGTATCTCCGGACAAACGGCGGTAATAGAGGGTGTGTACATTCTTTATATGATACCTGTTTTTGATTTGCAAGAAAAAAGCATCATATTTGTGTAAAATTTTATCAAAACCGAAACTAAAAGCGTTATCTCAGTATAAGTGCGCAAGTTTTATTTTGATCTTTTTGTCGATTACTTTTGCGGAATAAATAATTTAAATAAATGTTGGCTTGTTTACGCTTAATGTTGTTTTTTATATTTGTATATATAGGTTTTATTGTAAAAGGGCTTAATTAAATCTACTTATCTCGCATAAATTATACGATCCAATAAAAATGTACATAAAAAAAGGTCCGGAGGACCTTGTTGGTATCTCCGGACAAACGGCGGTAATAGAGGGTGTGTACATTCTTTATATGATACCCGCTTTTGATTTGCAAGAAAAAAGTATCATATTTGTGTAAAATTTTATCAAAACCGAAACTAAAGTGGTTGCAGGCACGATATTGTTTGCTCGCGTAAATAATTATTATATGCAGCCATGTGAATTTTTAGCCTTTCTTAATAATTAAATTTTTATTTATTTATTTTTACTTGGTGTTTATTCTATTTTTACTGTAAACGCGCCTGTCCGTACTCAGCCCACGAGCCATCATAAACGCTTGCATTTTTAGTTCCGATATTGAACAACGCCAGTGCAATGACACAAGCCGTAATACCGCTACCGCATGTCGTGATTATGGGGGTATTTGTTTTTAAGTGTGGATCAAAGATTTGTTTGAGTTCATCGTCAGGTTTTAAACATCCGGTATCTGGATTGACTAGCTGCGATGCAGGAATGTTTATCGAGTTTGCAATGTGCCCAGGTTGCACGCCCTTACGTGGTTCAGGGGTTTCCCCATTAAACCGTGATGGTGGCCGCGCATCCATAATGACTGCGGTTTTATTCTTGCTGGCCGTTTTTACTTGTTCTTTGTCACTTAATAGATGGTGATAGGCAACGGCTTTGAAATTTGTTTTTATAATATCTGTGGTTGGTTGGTCTGTCGTTTCGTAGCCGGCATTAATCCATGCAGGCAGGCCTCCGTCCAGAACGCAGATATTGTTGTGCCCAAAATACCGAAACATCCACCATACCCTGGCCGGCCCCATAATTATTCCGGTTTGCCCGTACACAACAATCATATCACTATTTTTTATGCCAAGGCCGGACACTGCTTGCTCAAATAATTCAACACTTGGAAGCATGTGCGGGAGTGATACATTTGGTGCGCTAATCGCCTCAATATCAAAAAATTGCGCCTGATTTATATGCGAATTGGAGAAATTGGATTGCGGGTCAATATTGCTATCGGGTAACACAAATGTTGCATCAAGCACTTTTAGGCTTTTACTGCTGTGGGGATCTTGCATGATTTCATGCAGTTCAGCAGGCGATATTATACCTTTACCAACTATGTTCAGCGGATCTAATGCATGCATTATAAGCTCCTGCAAATAAGTTACTGGTCCAGAGACGGTTCCTTGCCGGGGTAGGCGCCGGAATATAGATATGGCGTGTTTTCACGGTCTATGTTCCGTCCCAACGTTACGCTTTCAGATATAGACGCTTTTGGGCGGTTGTACAGATCAAAATACACCATTGTATTTTTTAAATCAGAGAGATTTACATCTTTTTTTAGATCAACAACCGTTAGGTTATATTTTTCCGGGGCTTGCATTACGTTCTGTCTGTTTTTTGTAAACATTGCAATTAAGGAATCGTACATATCCAGTTTGCTGGTATAGCCATAACGTGTGTGTGCATGAAATGCGGTAATATATTGCGCCATTTCGGCTTTGTCACTAAAGCCGGCATCCCGTGCCTGTTCCAGACTTAAATTTGTAATATCAAGATCGGGCGTTTCTTCAAGCAAGGTAAACGCTGACATGACCCTTTTCATATTAAAAGTCATGGACTTTGTGACCGTGTGTTCGATCTCGCGGCCAGTTAGAGAACTTCCTGCCATTTCACGGATACGAATTTGTCCTTTTTCTATCGGTTGTTTTAAATCGTCACTGCGGACAATCAGTCCGGTAATTTCTTCCTGCACATTACCCAGTTTACGATTAAGTATGCCCATAAATGTTTTGCGAGACGGTGTGTCTGGAATATGCAATGTTTGTAAATTTGTGTTTACAAAGTTCCCGTCACCTCTAAGGCCTGCAACGGGTGGATTGTCCTCCATTTTAACAATGGCCAAGCGCGTCCGGTCTTTTGGTGGAGCCTTATCGATATCTTGATAAGATTTATTAAAGTAATCGAGTTCGTTTTGGAAATATTGATCTTCTTCTTCCGGCCAAAGTGCAAGTATCTTTGCTTTTGCTGCCAATCGTCTTTCTCCGGTTGTTTCGCCAACCATGACCAAATCGTTGTCTGATTTTTCTAGCGCTTTAGATAATTTTGCAGCATTCATGCCTTTCGGAAGTTCAATTATTGTGAACATAGAGCCAATATCATCGTGCGATAGTGGTGTTTGTGCATGTCCGTCGGGGCAGGTAATCTCGACAATCTTCTGCGGGTCTACATTATATTTAATAAATGGCATGGCATCGCCGCTGACCGGGTCAATACCCAACATGCGATATTGCTCGGGCGTCGGTGGAGGTACGTCTTTGGCTTTTTGGTCTAGATAAGCCAGGTAGCGGGTAAGCACTTTCTCCGCTTCGTCTTTATGATCTGCCATAAATTCCAAGGCGCCGATATCGTCAATGCCACATTGATGCAGCTTTCCAATTTTTAAGTTTTGTAATATCTCATGCGCTTGTATTTTGGCTTTGTCTATCGTTAAAAATGGCTGTTTTTCGGGGTTTATATTCGGGTAGCCGTGCAACATAAACGCGCAGCGGGCTTCATAAAGTTCTTTGTGCTGATACAGGCATTTAATTTTTTCAATGTAATCGTCCTTAGTCGCCAAACCTTCTTCTGTCTCCAGATCGCAGTTTTTAGCCAAGTCGGCGAAATTATTAATAAGCTGCTCTAACTCCCCTGACTCATACATCATCCGCGCAATGCGGCGGACGCTTAGTCCGTCAATGGGTTGCAGGCGGATGTCAATATCGCCGTTTTTCCATTTGTCACTTCGGTCTTTACCAGTTAGGGCGTGATAGGCGTGCCAGTTCATTACCTGGCCGTCGCGGTCAATTATTTCCACGCGCCAACTATTATCATTAAAGCGAAAACTTGGGTCATCGTTGTAGTCGGCCCATAGGGCTTGAAATCTTAATTGTGTAATATAAGCCTGAGCCTGAGCCTGGGTCATCGGTTTTTTAAGCTCTGTCATTTGCGCTTCTTGCGCAAAGATGCGTGAAAGTGATCCATCGTCATTGCCTGAATCATTTTGATCGGTAACTTTTACGGGGGGAATGATAATGGGGGGGCGTTCGTTGGCGCCCCTGTTTTCGCGGTTGTTATAGCCCTTGGTGCCCTCGAACTCACTACGTACTTTTGCCAGTACTTTGTTAAAACGCTCCAGCTCTTGCTCTGCTTCACTTTCGCTGCACCATTCAATTGCGTGGGGGCGAATCAAATTATGTAGCAAATGATCGTTATTGAGCGCAGTGTTCCATTCATTCAGCGCATGTTCATAGACTTCGTTACGCTCATCGATGACGCGTATTTTTCCATTTTGGTCGGCAATTTCAAAATAGTTAGGTTTACCCGTAAAGTTGTCTTTTAATTCATCATCCAGTGGGTTAGGGCGATCCATGAGCGCTTTCATCTGCGGGATCCCCTCTTGATAAACCTCCATTATCGCTTCGCGGAAATTCGCATTTTTACGGATTTTCCCAGCATTTCGTAAGGCCAGATTATATTGCTCTTGTGTGTGCGCCCCTGATTTTAGAGCCTTTTCACCGTCATAGACCTTGGGGGTCTTTTTCGTGTGTGTGATTTCCAGCAAGGAATCGGATTTTCCAAATTTATTAAAAATGTGTGATTTTATAAGTTTCTTAAGTGTTGCTTTGTGCTTGATGTCCAGGATTGAACGTCCTTTATCATCACAAACATTATTCCAGTCGGCATCAACCTTTAACATGATGGCATTGCTTCTGTTGCCATAGCGTTCGTCGGTTTCGATGCAGATACCAAGATGGGATGTTAAGCCATCTTCAAGATTGTAACGTCCAAATGCCAGAAGAGGGCGGTCACGGAATCCATTCCGTTCGGAGGCTGCACCCTTCATTATGAATTGACGGGCATAAGCCGGATCGGCCATAAGTTCAAAATGTTTGGCAATTTCCGGGTTTACATCGCGTGCGCGGTTCTCAGATGCGCTGGTACCGCGAACGTCAGCAATGGTCCCATGTGCTTGATCCGGGTCGTAATCCGACCCGTCGCGAAGGTGAACGCCGCGTTCATGAAACGGGCCTTCATTGCGTGCGTTAGCAGGTATAAAGTCTGATTGTTTAAGTGAGATAACGTTTTTGCCCTTGACCGGATGGTAGCGCGACCCGGGCTTTAAACCATTTTCTCCTTTATCACCCCAAAGAATATGACCAACCATGGCCGGGAATAGATCTTGCCTAAATTTGTGTTCATTCTTTGTGTGTGTTTTATAAATTTCCGGGAAACAGGCCATGTATAATGTAGACCAAATCCACGGATCATCCGCCGTTGTATTGGCATAGCCACGCATTTCTGCGCTGGCATAGGGCTTACGCCACTTTGTTTTTTTGCCATTTTCGTCTTCCTGGATATAGTTCCAGTCTTCGCTGTGATCTGGTACTTGGTATGATATCCGGCGCCCGCCTTCGTGAAGGCGTATGTGCTGTATGTTTCCGTTTTCATCCTCTACAGGGAAAAGACGTACGGTCTCTTCATTGACTTTTTGATGCCCCTTATTGACATATTTTATTTTTTCTTCATCACGGTAGCGTTCCCATGTGTATTCATAGAAACGGTCAAGCGTATGTGCGATTTTACCAGTGAATGTTTTAAAATCCACTGCATCGGGATGGTCTTCCGGGAAGCTGCGCGTAATTAGATTCGAAACAATTGAGTGTAACGAGTCCTTTGGTTGTTTTAAATAATGAACGGGAGCACCGATTTCATTGCCAGCAAGGTCTTCAATCAAAGCGCCGAAGTCATAAATTCCTGGAAATGTCTTGTCCAGATTATATATTTCCGTGTCATACGTGAATTTTATCAGGCTTCCCCGATCACGTAAGTGTTTAATATCTGCCAGCTTTGCGATTTTTTGTTTTGCCATTTACAACCCAAGCCCTTCCAGGAAATTATTAAATCCTTCATTATCTTGTATGTCTCGTTTGGGCATGTTCGGGCCTTTATACCGCTTGTCCTCTTGTGGCTCCTCAATATCAGCGTCGCTTCTGCGCTGCGCTGGCTCGCGTTTCTCGCTATCATGTTCCTCGCGCTCACGGTCCAACGATCCAAAATGGGAGAATATAGTTTTGCCATTATCAGGATCGATATCTTCCCCGGCCATAAGCCCGTCACTAACCACGCCGCCTTCTCCATCAAGGGCTACTGCGCGTTTTGCTAAGGTATATCCGCCATATTGAATGTTCCAAGGGCGCACTTCAGTTGCCAGAATGATTGATGTCAGAGCGCGTCCCATTCTAATGCATGAAACATCCCCGTGATTATCGCCCATGTCAAACGTGAAATAGTGAGAGTTTTTAATCTGTTCACCGGGGGTTTTTATCCCCATATCCCGCAAATCACTAACAAAATCATTAATTGTTTCAAGATCTGCATTGTGGTTGATGGTGACCATTTCCGGCTGTACGATTTTTATGAAGGTCTGGGTGTCCAATTTATGGCCATGGCCAGATGGATATATGGGCATATTCGAAACAATTAAATTGCCTTCCATATCATATTCTGAGTATCCGTTTTGTTGTTCAATAATCGTATATAGCTTATCGACATCAACGGCGTTATATACTTTGAACCCTTCACCATAAGCAGAGTAAATTGGGAAACCCAACTCAGAACCTTTCTTTTCCAGCTCATAACGTTCATTTTCGTTACCTGGAATGGCGCCTTGGGCAAAAGTCCAGAAATAGTCTCCAGCCTTAAGGGGGACGGCGGCTTTACGGTTTTTCTGATTGGCGTTATATATTCCGCGGCCGGTAAAATGTTTAGGCGTTGCGGCTTCTTTTTCCGTTTCAGTACCTTGCGTACCTGTCAGGCCTGTACGTACACGGCCTTTATCGTGCTTGAACATATCCTTATAGGTTTGCGCATCACGGCCAACATAAATCGAGCCTAACAACATTTTCTTGCCAAGTTTTTGTTCGGTTATGTCCTCAAACATTAATTGTGTGGTATAGCGGTGGTTAGATGCCTTGTTCTGTTCAAGTATGTAGAAAAGCACGCTGCGAAGTTCATTTTCGTCGCTATGTTTGTCTATAAGGCTCTTGATATAATCTTCGCGGCTTTCTCGCTTTTTACAATTCTTGTACCCATCGTAAATATCTTCGAAGTTACAATGGCTGTTATCGTAATCTATGTTATGCAATTCTCTATAGGCCCAGTCCATATAAGCCTGAACTTCTTTTGTTTCGCTGATATCAACCAGCTCGGCATTTACTCCGGTTTTGTTCATTATGGTGCCGGCATATTCCAGATTTGCACCAGCCAACGAAAAGTGTGAATTGGTCCGCACGGCAACGCGCAATTCGCGTTCGAAACCAGCATCGGTTGTACTCATCATTGAAACCATGGCCGCTTTGTCGGGGTGTAATGTGTTCTTTATAAGTACTTCATTTTCTTCCGCATCTAATTCGGTACGGGCAAAGCCTGGCTTTCTGTAATTTGTGCCGTCAATTTCCAATATCCAGCTACGCCCGATTACGCTTTCCGGGTCCAGCATTTCTTCCTGAGTAATCTCACCAGCTTCTAACATGCGCTGTTGTTCTTCAAGAATTGCTTCAGGTTTTTGTGATAACCATTCATTATCAACGACGTCTGCGGCGGGAATCGGGCTTTTATGACCTTCGAGAATGTGGCGGCCATAACGGTTGTCGCCCAGTTTCATTGTGGCAAAAGCCATTTTATTCCCATTATAAGCAATAACGCCAAAGCCATTTGTGCGCGCTGTATGCGGAACTGTTCCGGCAGAGTAGGATACACTAAAACAAAGCTCATTCGTGTGTTTGTTGCGAATATGTACCCATCCATTGCCTTTTAATTCGTTGAATTTTGGCCATTTCTCTTTGGCGATATTATTACGCTGGAGATCATATTGCGCGCGGAAGATCTGTTTATTCGTACCGTGGAACGTTTTTCCGCGATATTCCCCTTTATCTGCGCGTTCGTAATACTCTGGGCTGCCAAATAATCCGGCGTCAACATAAACCAGCAAGCCCCCGACGTGGTCGGCGTGATGGTGCGTCAAAAACAGATCATCAAAATGTCCGATGTCTTTTGTGATGTCTGGAATACCCGCGGAATATTCAGAATTTTTTGGCGCAAAACTGAGGCCCAGATCAATCATAAGCCCCTGTTTGTGTACCGTTCCGTCCTTGTCGGTTTTTGTGTGCATATAGGTTGTGTTATCCCCAAGCATATCACCAAAACCTGCAATGCGTTTGACGCTGTCATTCCCAAGTTTTCGAATAATATCAATGCGGGTTTCGCCTTTTGCCGGCGGGGCTATATCATAGGCATAATCATGAACATCGGCTTCAATGCTATGGGTCATATAATGCGGATAATGTCCATTGGTATGATCGTGATTGATGCGGTTTTGTAGTCTTAGGGCTCGCATCTGCTCAAGAGGGTTCTGCACATTTTTTCCAAACAGGTTGGCCGCTTTTAAATGCTGGTCTTTGCCTGCTTGCTCTCCATTATGGGCGCTTCGGAATTCAACGCTGACGACACTTGGTACGCCCTGCGCATCAATGCCCGGAATGCTCGGCCCAACTGGGCTGAGTGAACTGTGAAAAAGTAGCTTAGTCTTTAGCTTTTTACGAATTTGTTCGGCTTTATACAAAACGCCTGAAGGTGTGTGCGTTGCATATCGGGGCTTACCAAGACTTTTTTCATCTGCGGCTGTAAAATCGAGTGTGTTAACACTAGGGTCACCAGCCGCGGCCAGCGCAAAATCGCGACTTGGAAGCGTAATCTTTTTGTTGTCATTCGCGGCTTTTTTATTGAAAACATCCCGGTATTCAAAATCGAAATTACCTTTTTCGTCAATGCCCTCAAATTTTATGGCCAGGTCCTCGCCTATAATATCATCTATATGGTTCTTTAACAGTATGCGCAGGATATTCTTTGGCGAGTATTCGTCTTGATTTCCTATAAAAGGGGGGCGCATCGAATTGTTCAGGTCTTGGATGGCTTGATGAATGTTATTGAGATGTTGGACATTAAAGTCAGGGCCATCGTTCTCAGCATTATAAACACGGAGACCAAGGCAATAGATTTTGTCCGGAACGACATCGCCGTTTTTGTTAATGCGGTTTTCAATTTCAAAAACATGCTGGGTTGTGCGGTTGCCGGTTAATTGCTGGTTGGTGAATTGCATATCCAGCGACAGAATTGCCCCTGTTTTTTTGTCTGTTTTCGCGGTGGTTGCCAAATGCACCAAGCCGCCTGTGGCATAATCAATATCAACTTTTGCCAGGTGGATGTTGGTGTTCTTGTCGGTTCCTGAGCTTTTATCAGCCTGAAGACGTCTATCCAGGCCCAGCATAGCAGCGTGTTCAGTGGCTTTCCAGCCTTGAACTGCATCTATTTCGGTGCCATTTTGCGTTTCAGTTTTACTCATTCTCTGTTCTTTCAAAGCGGTATCGCTTCGTTATTTTATATGCTCTTAAATGTGTAAGGCGGTGTCGACATGTAGCAGATCGTTAGATGGACGTTGTGTCACGCGTTCGCTTCTTTCACCCTTCGCTTCTTTTTGCATCTCGATATAATTTTTGCCAAGGGCCGGGTCTTCAAGCGCCTCCGCAACAACATGACGAATAATTTCAGGTTCTCCCAGAAGGCCGTTGTGGCGGTCACATAGGTAATTATAAAGGCCGTCATTATTATTGTTACCCATCAGGTTTTTGCGATCGTCGCGCATATACGCAACAAGGCTTGGATCAATTTGATGAGCGTTAAAGCGTTCGCGTTCTGGCAAACGATCGACCAAAGCCGGATCTTCAATCATGGCGTGAATTTCGCAAAGCCTTATCAGGCCCAATGTTATTTTCGGGGGGACCATGCGATTGGCTTCATATTCTTTTTGTACAAATCGTGCGATAGGCACAATGGATTCAAACAATGATTCCGGCTCAGGATTTGCGGGAGCTTTGGTTAAATCTTCTGGCAAAGTGTATATTTTTAAATTGGTGCCATGATCACGCTTTAGCATACCAAGCTGTATTTTTACGGCATTAACGCGTTCTTGTACCTGATGTTCGGAGCGTTCCCAGCCAGGGCCAAAGAAGATTTGGTCATCGCGCATTTGTGTGAATTTCGTTTCATTCAGCAATTTCCCGCCGGATGTAAGGCCTCTTGCCCCACCTTTTTTAGCGACCGCTTTGGGGTTATGGTTCATTGTTGTGTATAATTGCGCATCCCCCGGTGTGCCGTGCACGATTTTACCGGGGTGCAGGTTTTCAACGTATTGTATAGCTGCGTTGGCGTATTCTAGCGCTTTTTGTGACAAACTCTCCGAATCTTTACCGGCGGCGCCAAAAATGTTTTTCACACCGTTTACATTTTGTTCCGATGCGGCATCACCAATGCTTCCCATTGCTTTTGGGTCAACACTTACACGGGCTGTGTATGGGAAGTTTTTGGAAGGGTATACCGTTTCTGTTGCCATTAAGGCCGGCACAAGTCCCGCTCTTTCCCGGTCACTGAGCTGTTTAAAGATATGGTCATTAAAACTGATCGTTTCATGTTCAGAAGCAAAAGGATCAAAGTTTTCATTGTAACGGCGCATTGCTGCCTGAGCGGCATCGCTGATGGGAGCACTTTTGATGGCATCTGTTAGGTTCAAATTCGCCTTGGCAATTTCGCGTGCTTCCGCACGAAGTTTAGAAATCGTCTGATCATCCAGCATGTCATTAATTTGATTTTTTATGCTATGGGTGTTTTCTTTGATCTCAAGAGAAATTTTAACCAGGCGTTCAAAATTAGACGGTGATGCACCCGCCAGCTTTTCACTTAAGCGATGGTTTTCTTGTACACGCGCACGAATTTCCTCCAGCCGCGGGTTCCAATGCCCGTTGTTGCGTCCGTTGATACGATTGAAATCATGAACGCTCTCCTGTGTTAATTCCACAAGCTCGTCTTTGCGTAATGATAATTCGGCCCCATCACGTTCGTCCTTATGCGGAAGAACGTGATCAAAAAAGTTCTCAATTTCTGACGCGTTATGTGTGCAAATTTCCAGTTTTTTGCGAAGCCCTGCAGACATGCCATCGGCATAACTCGGCATTTGGCCATAGCCGTCTTTTTTCCATTGTGCGTATTGGTCGTTTAATTGTGACAGTTCTTTGTCCGTTAAAATGGCGACGCAGTATTCTTTTGCGAATGTTTCAACCTGAGTCCGCAGTTTTTGGAACTCTTCCGCATCCCGGTCAACCCATGTTTTCATGGTTGGATGAATATTTTCTGGGAATTTACTCATTCCCGCAGCTTCGCGCGCAGCCGATATTTTGTTTTCTTTGCCCTGAAGGTGATCAAACATATCGTTTAAGCGTAAAAGAACTGTCAAAGATTCCTTCGGGTGTATGCCGCTACCAACCTGATAACGTAAAGTTTCATACATTTTTTTGTAGACATCTATGGTATCTATGTTTTGTCCGTTAATGTCTGTGATGTCCATATCAGCATCCGGCCGTGAAGGGTGTAATCCGGCCTGGATAAGAAGGGCGCGCATAATTTCTTTGTCAGTGGAGCGGGAGAAGGTGAGTGGACCGTCAAATACAAGTGAATCGCAGCTATCAATTTTTATATACCATTTGGCCATAAAATCGACGTCTTCATATCTGAGTCCCCCAGAATAATCCGGGTTTTCCGTCATGTGCTTAACAACCATTTCCCGCACAACAGGCATTAAGGGATGGTGATCGGGGTTATTATCCCATGCTATGGCTCCGCGCATTAAGTTATCGCGAACATTTGGTCCTGTAACTTTTTGGCTCATCAGTGGGCCGCCCATATGACGGCCAAGTTTGTGTGTGGTTTTGATGGTTTTGAGAGGATCGTAGCCTTCAGCCTTATTACGCTCTGCAATCCATTCTGAAGCGTATAAACCGCTGGTGATTGGACAGGCCATATACATTGTTTTGGCGTTGCCATATTTAACGTTGTCGGCAACTGTTTCTATTGTTAAGCGTTGTCGGTTGGATTCGCGCGATTCTCTCTCGGCCTTTGATATCTGGGATGTGTCATAATAGTAATTGTCTTGCTCATCCAACCCAAAGTCATCCGCCCATGGTAATGTAAATGGATGTTCGCGGTTAAAGTAGCCATTTGTAATGACTTCCCAGTCTTTAAGCATAATACATTGTCTCCCCAGTATCTAAACGTGTCATATAATATGCGTTAACGGAGTAAAGCATATTCCCATGTTCTCTAATAGTCGTAACAGCAACTTTTGCTGTATGATCCACATTCTTTTTGAGCGGATATTTACTATCTTTTAATTTTATTAATTGACGAGACCTTACGAAGTATAAGAAAAAATGTAAAGTGGTTTTTACGACAAATACCTAGAAACTGGATTTTAAGCGCCTGTGACAAACCCTTTCACCGGTGCCTTTCTTTTGAAAAAACCATTCAAAACGTATATCATCTAACATATATGGGGCGGGCTTTATATTAACGTCTTTGAAATTGGGTATAGCCTGAATCAGTGCAATTAGCTTGTCACGGTGTAGCATCATTACGTCTTCGTTGCTGTATAGACGTTCTAATTCTGTTGCTATGATTTTGTAGTCTTTCCATGTGATTCCGGCATGGATATTATGTTTTATTTTTTTCATTTTGTACCTATGTGTGCCGATTTTTTATTTTATATCAGCGTGTTAAAGCAATATGCTTTGTGTTTTCATTAATAGGTTTATTGCAAGCAGTTTGTTGCAAAAAGTGAGGCGTCACTAGCATCTTAAATATGCTTGCAACGACCCCACACACGTCTTTTGTATATTATTTTTTGTTTATAAAGCATTAGAATAATATATGCAAGATCGTATTTTTTGAAAATAATTAGGCATCAACGAAAACATGATTATGTGTACTTATCATTATATTACAATGCTCTAGAATTGCATATTTTATAGCATTTGCTTGTATTGCTTTATAAAAACTGTATTGAATTATATTTTATGACTTTGCGGACATAAAAAAATTAGCGCCTGTGCATTTTTTTCTTTTCATTACAGTTAAAAAATGGCAGATAAAGTCTTGCGTACGTGTCTCTGGCCTTCTGTATCTGCAGTCATGGTTTATACGGCGGCGTGAACATTTTAAACCGGGGCGGATCTTGCAAATCCAAACCCTAGATTTGAAAGGGTTTACGTTATGAAACCTCTAGCTACTAACATTTACAATTGCGCTTCTCGTTATAGCCTCGACCATATAGAGGATTCACGTGCTTTTCTTTTCAAAGGATATATGTGGTAACCGATCGGGCTTGTCCAGAGTAACATCTGGTCAGGCCATAAAGTGATCCGCGCGCAGTACTTTTCGCAGGGTGCTTTAATCTATTTATTGAATCTTACATATATTTATTGAATAAGGACTATCCAGATAATGGTTAAAAATGTATCTCCGGGCATCATGCATCCGGTTAGTAATCCTCTGACATATAAGGGGGTGTATTCTTCTTTGCAGAACGCTGTTGAAAAGCTAAGGCCTTCTAAGCCACTATATGTGCTTTACCCGGAGGTTATCGCTGGCAATGCCGCCCGCTTTGCAGAGGCGTTTCCAGGGGAATCTTTATACGCCGTAAAAACCAACCCTGATGAGATAGTGTTGGATGCTGTCTGTTCTGGAGGGATCCAGTCTTTTGATGTGGCCTCAATAGAGGAAATTGCCCGCGTGCGCGCGCGGCACCCGGCGGCAGAAATATATTTCATGCACCCGGTTAAGGCGCCCGAAGATATTCGTACGGCTTATTTTGATTATGGCGTTCGAAATTTTGTTCTGGATTGTAAAGATGAATTATTCAAGATCTTGCGTGAAACAGATCTTGCGCAAGACCTAAATCTATTTATTCGCTTGGCCTTGCCAAAGAACAACAGCGCAATGATTGATTTTTCTTCAAAATTCGGAGCACCACGTGCTGAGGCTGTAAAGCTGTTGCGTGAAACGCGCAATGTGGCATCTACGCTTAGTGTCAGTTTTCATGTTGGCACTCAAACTACCAATGCGGAGAAATATGCATCGGCCGTATTTTATGTGGCCGATATCCTGCGCGAGGCGAACGTTAAAATTGACGCGATTAACGTAGGCGGTGGCTTTCCAGTACTTTATAACAAAGACGAGCCTGTTGATTCATTGGAAGATTGTGTTGCGGCAATTAAAAATGCTTTAAAGAAATGTGGCTTGGCGACCATTCGGCTACTAGCGGAGCCGGGGCGCATTCTTGTGGCCAATGGTGCGTGTCTGGTAACGCGTGTTGAGCTACGTAAGGACGATACGCTTTATATAAATGATGGTATATACGGCGGATTATTTGATGCCTGCGATTGGCTGGGCCTGAATTACCCTGTAAAAGCCTTTACCAGCGATCGCGCCTTTGATGGCGAGATGAAGCATTACCGTATGGCCGGGCCGACCTGTGATTCATTGGATATGATGCAAGGGCCGTTTTCTTTACCGAGTGATATTGGTATCGGGGATTGGGTAGTGTTTTTAAATACAGGGGCTTATAGTTCAGTCCTAAGATCAAACTTTAACGGTTTTGGACATGCTGATGTTGTTTGTGTGAGCGCTGAATAATTGCGATCAATCGGAACTGTCTGCTCAGTGTTTTTAAGATAGGCGCGCTTCAAAATCATTGTAGCTAAAGCGCTTGACGAGCTCATACCGACCGTCTTCGTGCAGAATGCTTATATCGGGCAAGGGGACGCCGTTAAATGTGGTGTTTTTAACAAAGCTATATTGCATCATGTCTGTAAAAATCAGCGTATCGCCTATGGATAAAGGGGTATCAAAGCTGTACTCCCCAATAATATCGCCGGTCATACATGTGTTGCCGCCAAGCAGATAGTTATGCGGCTTTTCTTTCGCTTCACCGCTATCGATAATGTGGGGACGGTACGGAACCTCCAGGACATCTGGCATATGCGTGCTGGCCGAGGCGTCGATGATGGCGATTTTTTTCTCATTCTCGATAATATCCAGAACGGTCGAAACCAGATACCCTGCATTGTAAACAAGCGCCCCGCCGGGCTCTAAAGTAACTTTAATATCAAGTATTTGCTGAAATTCTTTAAGGCTATTGATTAAGCGGTTCACATCATAATTTGCATGCGTAATATAGTGCCCACCGCCAAGGTTTACTTCGCTTACGGTTCTGAGTGCGTGACCAAAGTTTTGTGATATGTGATTAATCAGCGTGACGGAATCTTCTGCCATATTCTCACATAAATTGTGGAAGTGCAGAATGTCTATCTTCTCTAGTATCTCATCACTAAGTTCGTGGGCTTGCACGCCGAAACGCGAACAGGGTGAGGAGGGGTCGTATAGTGCGCTATTCTTCACCAGCGATAAGCCGGGATTGACGCGCAGACCGATTTTTGCGTCCGGCCTCTCTTGTCTTACCAGTTTAGAAAACCTGTTTAACTGACTGATAGAGTTAAAATAAATGTGGTTACTGTATTCCAAGCAAGTCCGTAAATCTTCTTCCGTGAAGGCAGGGGCGTATGTGTGTACGTCTTTGCCCTCACCGGGGCCAAAATGCGTCGCCCCCAGTCGCGCTTCATACAGTCCGCTCGCCGTTGTCCCATCCAGCGTGTCTTTCATAAACGGAAACACCGAAAACATCGAGAATGCTTTCGTCGCCAGTAGAATTTTAACCCCAACCTCTTGCTTAATCCGCTCTGCCACCGCCATATTGCGTTTAATGGCCGCGATATCAGCGACATAGGCGGGGGTTTGTATTGTTTTAAGCGTTTTTAGGTGGTTCATATTTGTATGTCTAAGCGGCCTTATCTTTATACTTGAAGGCCGTGCGGCGTTCTGTTAGGGCGCCAAGGCCGCTGTCCAGTTCCGTTATGTGCCAAGGCAGACCTTGCTTGGCCACTTCGTCCATGAATGGATCGGGGTCTAATTGCTCAACATTCCAAACGCCCGGTTCCATATTCCAGAGGCCTTTGGCCAGCATGATTGCGCCGGTGACGGGCGGCACGCCGGTGGTGTAGGATACGGCCTGCGCCTGTACTTCGGCGTGGGTTTGGGCATGGTCGCACACATTGTAAATCAGGATGGTTTTTTCCTTACCGTCCTTAATTCCAGTCATAATGCAGCCGATAGAGGTCTTTCCTGTGTAGTCTTCCGCAAGGGAGGATGGCTCAGGCAGTAAGGTTTTTAGGAACTGAATGGGAACGATCTCAACGCCGTTGTGAATAACCGGATCAATCCGCGTCATACCTATATTTTGCAGCACTTCCATGTGCTTGATATATTCATCGCCAAAGGTCATCCAGAAACGTATACGCTTTAGCCCCTTGATGTTTTGCACAAGGCTTTCCAGCTCTTCGTGATACAGCAGGTAGCCCGCCTTTTCGCCGACCTCGGGGAAGTTAATCATTTTGCGGAATTCCAGCGGCTCGGTCTCGATCCACTGGCCGTTTTCCCAGTACTTGCCGCGCTGCGTAACTTCTCGCAGGTTGATCTCCGGGTTGAAATTGGTGGCAAAAGCCTTACCATGATCGCCCGCATTGCAATCGATGATGTCGATCTCGTGAATCTCATCAAACAGGTTCTTCTGGGCGTAGGCGCAATAGATATTGGTTTGCCCCGGATCAAACCCGCACCCCAGTATTGCCATAAGGCCGGCTTCCTTAAATTTGTCCTGATAGGCCCATTGCCAGTGATATTCAAACTTAGCAACGTCAATTGGTTCATAATTGGCGGTGTCCATGTAATGGCATCCCGCTTCCAGGCAAGCGTCCATGATGTGTAGATCCTGATAGGGGAGCGCCATATTAATCACAAGATCTGGCTGAATTTCTTTTAACAATTGCGTTGTTTCGGACACATCATCGGCATCAAGTTTATACGTATGAATATTTTTGCCTTGTTTAGCCTTTATGTCTTCTTTAATGGCATCGCATTTTGATAATGTACGACTTGCAAGATGAATGTCCTGAAAAATTTCACTATTCATAGCGCATTTTTTTGCAACAACACTACCGGCCGCACCGGCACCAATAATCAGTATTTTCATGTGGCTTTACTTTCTCAAAATTTAGGCTCTTATATATATTTGAAATAAGATGAAATACAAGATATGAATGCGTGGCAGGTCAATATTTTCAGACGATTTAAAAAAATGAGCTTTAATATCTCCCAGTTTGTTCCCGCCGAATGGATGCCGCACCGTGCATTATGGTGTGGTTGGCCGTCGGACCCAGCCTTATGGCCAAACCAACTATATAATTCTGCGCGCAGCGAAATCGCCGATATGGTGCGTTTTATCGCACAGGGTGAAAAGGTAAAGCTGCTTGTTAGCGGGGCAGAAGCGTTTACCAGTGCGCAGGAAATGCTGGGTTCCAACGATAATATTGACATTATATCGCATCCATTTGGCGATATTTGGTTGCGCGATACTGGCCCTGTTTGGACAGCCCGCGCCGCTTTACGTTTTCGGCATAATGGCTGGGGTGGGAAATATATCTATAACGGGGATGATGTTATTGGTGATTTTATGGCGCACCATGCCGAAACGCCGGTTTTAAAATATGATTTTGTTTTGGAGGGCGGGGCTGTTGATCACAATGGCGCAGGTGTGGTCTTAACGACAGAGCAATGCATGTTGAATCAGAACCGTAACCCCCATTGGAATAGGGATATTGCTGAACGTGAACTGTGCGCAGCGTTCAACGCGAGACGCATTTGCTGGCTAAAAGATGGCCTGCTTAATGATCATACTGATGGGCATGTTGATAATCTGGCGCGATTTGTCGGTAAGAACACGGTTCTTTGCCAGCAGGGGGTTGGTGACGACGACCCCAATACTGCGCTTTATGCTACCACAGCGGCGTTGTTACGTGAGTATGGCTTTGATGTTATTACGGTACCGTCCCCCGGCCTTGTTCACGACCCCTTAACCGGGGAGGCTGCCCCGGCTTCTCATATGAATTTTATAATCGGAAATGGGTATATTGCGGTGCCAACATATGGTAGCGCCAGCGCCAATAAAGCCGTACGTAAAATAGGTAATATCTTTCCAAATCATGTGGTTAAAGGTTTTTCTTCCGTTTCAATTTTAACTGGCGGCGGAAGTTTCCATTGTATCACCCAACAGGAGCCAATCGCACAATGACAAGCCATAAATATATAACAGTCGCCGCTTTGCAAACCAGTTATGGCGATAATATAATCGCCAATATTGATAAGACGATTGTCTTAATCCGGGAGGCCGCAAGACGCGGTGCACAAGTAATTTTGCCCTCTGAGTTATTTCAGGGGGAGTATTTTTGCACTGCCCAGGATCCAAAGTGGTTTAAGACGGCGTTTCCAACCAAAGACCATCCTTGCGTTAAGGCATTGCAGCCATTGGCACGGGAGCTGGATGTCGTCATACCGGTTTCATTTTTTGAGCAAGACGGCCCCAATTATTATAATTCTGTGGCTATTATTGATCATGAGGGTGAGATATTAGGCGTATACCGTAAAAGCCATATTCCAGACGGACCGGGATATCAGGAAAAATTTTATTTTCGTCCAGGCAATAGCGGGTTTAAGGTCTGGGACACAAAATTCGGGCGTATTGGCGTCGGGATATGCTGGGACCAATGGTTCCCGGAATGTGCCCGCGCTATGGCCCTAATGGGGGCTGAGATTTTGCTTTATCCAACAGCCATTGGGTCTGAACCTTATGATGATAGTCTGGATACCAGTGCAATTTGGCAAAGGGCAATGTTGGGCCACGCGGTATCAAATGCCATTCCTGTAGTCGCTGCAAACCGTATTGGCAAGGAAAACGCTAATGGTTTGCCGCAATCTTTCTATGGATCATCGTTTATTGCTGATCAGACCGGTGAAAAATTACAGGAACTTGGAAAAAATGAAGAGGGAGTCATTTTGCAGGCATTTAATAGGAGTGAGCTGCACGATTACCGAGCGACTTGGGGATTCTTTCGTGATCGCCGTAGTGATTTATACGATCTGTAATCTACGCATTTAGGCAGGCAATAAGCTGTGGGCGGTTAGCTTATTGAATATGATTCATTACTCTTATTAAAAGGCATGGCCTTACGCTTGCAAATTATATATTTTCATTGTCAGTATTTATCGTTATAGGTACATAAGCAGTTCTTGAAATTATAGACAAGGTTTCCTTCTATGAGCGTAATTCTTAACCGTATAAAAAATGTAATTCGTTATGTCAGCCCGTTTCATAATACAAATTTTGTAACGCATGCATCTTTGAAAAAAGATTACATGGTGGCAAAAAATAAATTATGTGCCGAGGCACTTTCAAACATTGAAACGTTGCAAAAGCAGCTTGCCGGTAAAGGGGGGCACAAAATTAACCCAAATGACGGGTTTTTAATCACACAGGTGAAAAACAAGGAATTACTGGACAAGGCTGTAGAATACTGCAAACGGGCCTGGCCTAAAGATTACATCGAAAAAACGGTCTCAAAACCGTCAAAGGCCAATACCCTGTTACCCGTACATGTTGATATACGCGATGCACGAAATAAGCCTGTTTTAGATTTCGCCTTAAGTGAAGAACTAATCGCCACAGCCGCCGATTATTTGGGTGATGTCCCTGTTTTGTATGGCGCTTATGTGTGGTATTGCCCCAACCGGGAGGCAGATGACATGGTCGGGTCACAACTTTTCCATTGTGACCGCGAGGACCACCGGCAATTAAAAGTATTTATACCCATTGACGAAATTACAGCAGGGTGCGGCCCAACGACTTGCGTCAGTGCTGAATCGACGCATAAATTTTTTGAAAGACGTAAAAACTTGGGTTTTGTGCCATCTTTAAAAAATCGCTTTACTGACGAGGATGTGCATGCACATGCATCAGATAAAGAACACGCCATTATTGGTAAGCCTGGTACGTTGGGTTTTGTCGATACAACAAACTGCCTTCATTATGGTAGTCGTCCGGCAAGTGATGGAAAGTATCATATGGTTTTGCATTATCTTACGCCATTTTCTCCTAAGATAACGGATAAATTAGCGAAGGACGTATTTTTGAAATCGGCCGAAGATATTATGCTGGCATATGAAGATACGAGCCATTATTTGCGGGATCCTATTTCCTGATGTCCTTCATAACCAGATCTGTATGGTTAATTAGTACGCGGTAACGGCATCTATGTTATTTAATTCACTTGAGTTTATTTTTATATTCTTGCCGCTGGCCTTGATTGTATTCTATGGCGGGGCACGGTTCCTGAAGCCCCATTTTGGCAGAAATGTCTTGTTTGCCGTTTTGACGCTAGCGTCCCTCATATTCTACAGCTATTGGTATTGGCCAAATATTTTTGTGTTACTTACCAGTATTATCATAAATTACAATATTGGCTGCGCTATTCAGAATCGCAATCGGCAGCTTAATGCCAAGATGCTTGCTGCTTTCGGCGTTGCCGGTAATCTTGCGGTGTTGGGGTATTTTAAATATTTAAATTTTTTCGCCGAGAATATCGCGTTTTTATCCGGGGATGATCACAGCATTATAAAGATTATGATGCCGCTCGGGATATCGTTTTTTACGTTTCAACAAATTGCCTATGTTGTTGATAGCTACAAGAATAAGGTCCGCTCTCAAAGCATATTTGACTATGCCCTGTTTGTTAGCTTTTTCCCCCAGCTAATTGCCGGACCAATTGTATTGTACGATGACATAAAAAAACAATATTCAAGCCCTGAATTTGGAAGTTTTAATGCTTTGTATTTTGTAATGGGCCTTATGCTCTTTACTCTGGGGCTTTCTAAGAAAGTTCTTTTGGCAGACAATCTTTCGTTAATAAGCCAGCCGGTATTTGCCACCGCAGATGCCGGGGGAACATTACAATTTTTTGAGGCCTGGGCGGGCGCGCTGGCGTATACTTATCAGCTCTATTTTGATTTTTCTGGCTATAGCGATATGGCCATTGGACTAGCTTTATTGTTCGGATTAAAGCTGCCGATTAATTTTGACTCCCCCTATAAATCAACCTCGATTATTGAGTTCTGGCGCCGCTGGCATATTACATTTTCAAATTTTTTACGAGACTATTTATATATCCCATTAGGCGGTAGTAAAAATGGTCGCTCCCGCACTGCGGTTAATCTGTTGATTGTAATGTTTTTAGGTGGCCTTTGGCATGGTGCGGGGTGGACATTCGTTATATGGGGGCTTATGCATGGCCTTTTTTTGGTGATCAATCACACCTACCGGACTTACCTAAAGGCAAAAGGGCGTGAAAATGGCATATTTTCATTTCCGCCGCTGGCATATCTCATGACAATGTTTAGTGTAATGATAGGGTGGATATTTTTTCGTGCGGAAACGTTTTCTGGCGCCTTTAATGTTATCAAGACAATGTTCGGACAGAATTTAATTCTGATGCCCAGTGAAGTATTTAACCGTATCCCTGGCGGTTTGCATGGGGTATTTCTTCCTGAAAATGAATCGGAATTATTATACTGGACGGGGGCGTTAACATGGGATGCGTTTCCGTTTATTATAGCTGTCGCGTTTAGCGCGCTTTTATTGCCTTCCAGCACAAGTCTTTATCGCCGCATTAAGGATTTTGATACTGGTAAGGAGGCAGTTGGCACAGCAATACTGAATCCTGTTTTTGGTCTATATCTAGGCATTGTTTTTATTCTATCGGTGCTTATGACATACGCCAATGCGGCCAGCGAATTTCTATACTTCCAGTTTTAGGGCGCCATGCGATACAAACTTAAATTATTTACGTTTTTCTTTTTTCTGCCGTCCATATTGGTGGGCCTGGCCTTTATACCGTATTACCTGCTGATGGTTCGTTCAGGTGAAAATGCAAAACCAAGGGAAATTGCGAGCCTTTTAGCGTCACCCGACAGGCATTGCCTGTACGCACGGGCAACTCTAATGGGGGCCAGTGCAAAAGACTTTAAGCCAATACACTATAAAATGTATAAACCCGATATTGCGATCATTGGCTCATCACGTTCCATGCAGTTTAGGGATCACTATTTTAATGGGCGCTCTTATACGATGGGCGGGGCTATCCACAATATTTTTGACTTCAAAAATGCTGTGTTTCACGCTTTAGACACCCACAAGCCAAAGGCAATGATCTTGCAAATGGATTACTGGTGGTTCCATCCATATTACCGAAATGGCATCGAAAGCAAAAAAGTACCGCTATACAAACAGGTGAAAAAAAGCCTAAGCACGATTTTTTTGCCTTATACCTGGCTACGCGAAGGCAAGATGTCTGCGGAAGATTACCGTCGGGTCATTGCTGGGCAAAACAATACTCAAGAATGCCGTTTGGGTATTATGGCGCAAATGCAGTCCAAAGGATATGCACATGATGGAAGCTATTTTTATGGGCAGACATACACGCACCCGTCAGAATCGCATGGTTTTACGAATGAGTTTGAAAACATGCGCGATGATGCATATCGGGGCGCGGGTGAAATACAGAAAATAGACCCTAGCCGTGTTGAGATTTTTAAATCCGTAATAGAGCGTCTCAATTCCGAAGGCATTGACTATGCAGTTGTTTTTCCACCATTTTCACCGTCGGTTTACACTTATATGCAAAAGAACCTGCCAAATTACATTAACGTCATGGATAAGGTTGTTGATGAAATACGGCTGTCTCAAGCCACGGTCTATGACTTTCATGATCCGGCAAAGATTGAAACTGTGGACTGTGAATTTTTAGATGGTGAACATGGTGGGCAAATAACCTATGCCAAAATTCTTCGTATGATGGACGATAGTCCCTTAACACCGTATTTAGCCGTGGATCATATTGATGCAGATATCGCGAAATATTCTGGTCGCGCTATTAGTGATGAAGAGCTTCATAAATATATGCCTGATGCGAAAGAGATTGATTTCCTGCAAATAGGGTGTCGTAAATAAAGTTTAAAATAAACATTTGCGCTCATGTCTTCCGGCCTTAATAAGGCTTTCAAACCTGTGATCAGAATTGGTGGTGCTATAAAAATCTGCGTAAAAGGTTGATTGTATGTGCTAAAGTCACGGGATGAAAGAATCAGTCTTAAGTGATGTATTTTGGCACGCAGGCGTTTTTCTTGTTTTGTCTGCAATCATTATTCCGGTTTTACGTTATTTGAAAATTCCCGCGGCCTTAGGCTATTTATTGGCGGGAATTGCATTGGGGCCGCATGGCTTTAGCGCTTTGATCGACCACACTATTGTCCATGATTTAATAGGGTTGCGGGATGCGAAGCATGTAAAAATTCTTGCTGAACTCGGCATTGTTTTATTGCTGTTTGTTGTTGGCCTGGAATTGACGCCGCGAAGGCTTTGGCAAATGCGCAACCTGGTTTTTGGGTTGGGCGGCGCTCAGGTAACAATCACTGCGTTTGTGATTGGCGGCATTGCATATTTATGGGGCAATAATGTTCAGGTTTCAGTGTTGCTGGGGCTCAGCCTTGCCCTGTCGTCAACGGCCATTGTTACGCAGTGGCTTCATGAAAAGAAACTATTTGTGACGCATGCTGGCCGCGCAAGTTTCAGTATTTTGCTATTTCAAGACCTGGCAGTTATTCCTATCCTGTTGTTGCTAACTATTATGAGCGCAGCCACAGGTGAAGGTGTTTATGAATTTGCGGCCCTTTCTCTGTTAAAAATGCTGTTTACAGCCGCAGTGATTTACGTGGTTGGACGCATTGCCTTAAAGCCATTATTTGTGTTTGCCAACCGTCACGGCGGCGCTGAAGTTTTTATGGCGCTGAGCTTGCTGGCTATAGTCGTTAGTGCTTCGGTGGCGGCTATGGCAGGGCTCTCTATGGCCCTTGGTGCGTTTATTGCGGGGTTGTTGCTTGCAGACACGGAATACCGTCATGAAATTTCTTCTTTGGTCATTCCATTCAAAAGCATGCTTCTGGGGATATTCTTTTTGTCATTCGGCATGGGGATTAACCTTAATTTTATTGCCGAGAAGCCATTTTGGCTCTTTAGCTCCGTTCTGGGATTAATTGCCATTAAAGTCGTAATAATTTTTGTCCTATGCAAGCTCTGGCGGCAGAGTACAGCGGTAGCGGTCGAAAGCTCCTTGTTGCTTGCGCAGGCCGGGGAGTTTTGCTTGCTGGTCGTAAGCGGCGCTTTAACCGCTGGCATTATGAACGAGAATGTGGCGCAATTTATGCTTTTGAATGTGGGGATTACCATGCTTTTGGCGCCCGTTATGGCCCCGATTGCAAGAAGGGCTGGCGCCTTGATAGAGGCGCACGCGATTCATCAACAAGGCATCAAAGAAGCGCTTCCCAATGCTAAAGAGGGGCATGTGGTTATATTTGGTTTTGGCAGAGTAGGGCGCTCCATTGCTCACGATTTATGTCAGGACGGTATGGAAATCATTGGCTTTGATAAGAATATTGACATTGTTCATAAGGCTCGCTCACGATTAAGTCCTGTGTTTGTTGGTGATGCCAGTAAAAATGCCACATTAGAAGCCGCGCAGATTGAGAGCGCATCTTGCATTGTTGTGACCATAGATGACGTAACGTTAACGCGTGATATAATTAAAAAAATCAGACGTATCTCAAACGATATCCCGATAATCGTAAGGGCACACACACAAGATGATGTCGCGTATTTTGATCAAATGAAAAATGTTGATCCTGTATCAGAAGAAAAGGTCTTGAGTGATCAGCTAACAGAAAGAATTTTTAAGTGGTCTGGTCTCGGGCAGGCTTTGCCAGATTCAGAAACGCCGTAATTTACTTTTTTGTACATAACTGCAATCTAATATTAAGTCTTTCACAAGGTTTAAAGTATATTATAGAGGTAAGGAAATAGCAGCATATAGGAGCACAGGTAAATGTTTTGGGCACGTAACGCAAAAGCGTCTTTAAATGATCATAAAGAGCAGGCCGTAATTGTTGCGGCAACCGATGAAGGCAGAGAGAAAATAAAGCATTATCTGCAGGATATAATTGCGAACAAATTAAATGATTTGCCGCAAGGTGATGATGAAATTACGGCGCTCATTCAACAGCTTGCCCAAAAGCTGCAACGCCACGTTATGTCGGAGATGGATCGTTGCGTGAGCCTTTCTATTGAGGCCAATGAAACCGCAATATTCTCGGCGCAAATGCTATCTAACTTACGTGATGTCGACACACAGACCCAAGGAATTGCGGCCGCAGCGGAGCAGATGGTCGCAACAGTCAAAGAAATTGAACGATATGGCATGAGTATCGCAGACCAGGCGCAAGAAGCCCACCAGGCAACTCTGGCTGGTTCCGCCGCCGTGCAAAACGCGTCCGAGTATATGGGGAATATTACTCAGGCCGTTTCGCAAAGTGTTGAGCAAGTAAATGTACTGGCAGAGTTTACCGGTAAAATTGGCGGAATCGCCGATGATATCAAGAAGATTGCGGAGCAAACAAACCTGCTCGCGCTTAATGCGACAATTGAGGCAGCAAGAGCAGGGGAAGCCGGTAAGGGCTTTGCTGTGGTTGCGAATGAGGTTAAATCTCTGGCTAATCAAACCGCTAAATCTACTGAAGAAATTGGCGATATTATTGTAAATTTGCAGGCAGAAATGCAAAGTGCGCTTCAATATATGCAAAACAGTACAGAGGCCGTACAAATTGGTCAGAATGCTATGGCTGATGTTGATGACCGTATGAATGAGATCAATAGCAAGATTAATATTGTTACAGAAAACACATCACAAATTTCGAATACGTTGCAGGAACAAAACAGCGCATCCAATGAAGTGGCACAAGGGATAGCCATGATAGCATCCAGCAGTAGTAGCAGCGTTTCGGGCATAGAGCATATTGTGGATTCAATGGATACTGTTGAGCAATTAATTAGTGAACAAATTACCGGGTTAAGCGAATATGATATTCCAAATAAAGTCATTAAATTGGCGCAATCCGATCATGTGTTGTGGAAGAAGCGGCTTGCCAATATGATCGCGGGGCGGGAAGGGTTAAACCCCGATGAGCTGTCTGACCATCATTCCTGCCGCTTGGGGAAATGGTATGACGGAGTTGATAACTCTGCTTATCTTAATAATCCTGTTTTTAAAGAATTATTGGCTCCGCATGAGCAAGTTCATAAACATGGTATTCAGGCCGTACGGCTATATAACGAAAACAAGGTGCACGAAGCCATCAATGAGATACAAAAGGTAGAAGAGGCCTCCAAAGATGTTCTTCGCTTGTTGTCTGAATTAGACCAGCAAACACGCTAATTGGTCATATTTCTAACTGGTACGTACTTTATTTGGGTTGCTGCCAAGTCCCCCTTATATAACCAACAAAATTGACATATTATTGAGTGTTATGTTAATGTGCCCATCATTTTATGGTGGGCCTATGGCAAATAAAAATAAGATTGATGTAATCGAATACGATACAGGGAACAAAAAAGAATCTATATGGCTTCGCGGGGCTAAACAGCTTGGTGATGCGTCTGTAAATGTTCTATCCGGTATATTTAACGCTTCGGTACTTGTCGGCGCGGGTGCGCTGTATTGTGCGAATCACGGTGACGGACCGCTTGATGGCTTAAATAACATCATGACGCATGCGAATATACAACGCATGGAAGAAAATATGGGCGCGTATTCTGCGCGTAACTATTACCGTGAATTTTTAGAACAAAAGCAATTTACGTTCTATGGCGATAGTAATCATACAGAGGGCGCTATCCGTGAGTATTTCTTCACCGCTGAAAATACGGCAAATATCATTGATGCCGGTGTTGCCCATGTGTTTATTGAATATCCGGTGCAATTGCAGTATCTGGTTGAGGGCTTGCAGTCTGGCGCCTTACAGCGTGATGATTTTATTCGTGAGTTATCTAGACACATACACCCGCTGTGGTGGACTGATGAACAAACGCAACATTATCACGGTTTAATGGCCGATATGATCTTAACGCTCAATGAATCCAATGTTCAGTTGCATTTTAGCGATCCGGGAATGGCTAAGTCCGGCATGAAAGAGGACAGCAAAGCATTACTCTTCGAAATGGCGGGCGTGATTGTGAAGGAAATGGAACAAAATGGTGTCAAGGAGGGGATGTCCCCGCTGGAGATATTTATTGCGACACAAAAATTTGTTTACACAAAGGTTTTGGCGGACCCAGACTTTGAAGAGCGTTTGGAGGCATTATATGAAGATTTCTTTGCACAGCGCCTGGGCGTTGACAATGAACGCATTGCGGAAAATATAATGGCAAAGGCAGGTGATGAACGCGCGGTTATTTTATATGGCGCCGCGCATATTATGCGTGACCATGATTTGGATGAAATGTTGGGCGTGGATAAAACACAAAGTGTCTTGCTCTATAATAAAAAGGCTAATTATGCCGATTTCTTAATGGGGGCTTTATACTCGCTATACTTGCCTCAACACCCTCAAAATATTCATATTATTGATGAGGCTGAAATCTATACCCCCAAATATTTTGAGCCAGATGCCGAACTGGCCAGCGCAAATATTGAATTGGCACATTTAAATATGTTTACTCAGGCGCCTGCACCATAAACACATAACCTGCCACTTAAAAATCAAATAATTTTATTCTTTGCGCGCAAATTGCGGAAATAACGGGGGAGAATAAAATATAGTGGGGGGAGTGTAAATGGCTCCTCGGGCCGGATTCGAACCAGCGACCAAGTGATTAACAGTCACCTGCTCTACCGCTGAGCTACCGAGGAACGCGTTTACTAAGGGATAAAATACAGATATGACTTTACTTGTCAATTTTAATTTGTAAAGTTCTTTAAATTATGAGCGATTATACACAAAAACAAGCAATAAGCTGGGATGATATCAAGCGCGATAGCGCAAGATTGTCCGAAAAATTAAATTCTGAATTTAAATTGCCGAAAAAGATTCTGGCCGTAACGCGTGGTGGATTGATGCCAGCATCACTGGTTTGCCGCGCATTGGGAATTAAAAAAATCGAAACGATTGGCCTTGAAAGCTACCATGGCCAGCATCAAGGTGATGTTATCTCTGTGCTTAAACAGGCCGCTCCAGAGTTTTTGGAAGATACATTGATTCTGGACGATCTTGTTGATACCGGTAAAACATATGCGTATCTGCGGGAGCATACAAAAAATTGCTTGTTTGCAACATTGTATGCCAAACCTTTGGGGGCAAAGTATAGTGATTGTTTTGTGGAAGAATTTGATCAAGACACATGGATAGATTTCCCATGGGAAATGGATTTTCCTGAGTGAGTGTATAAACCATGGTTTAGAAATAAAAAAAGAGCGGCGCATTGCCGCTCTTTTAATTTGGATACTGTCAGCGCTCTAGGCTTTTTTTCTGGGGCGCGGCGCATTGCTGTTATTAAATTTGCGGCTGCCCGGTTTGCTTATATTCGGCTTGTTTTTCGCGTTCGTATGTTTTCGTACCGGCTTACCAGAGTGTTTCTTTGACGGTTGCCGGCTTAATGGCTGATCCGGATCAAATTTTTTCACGCCAGTATTAACCCCGCTTTTGGCGCGGCGCGGACCGGAGGACTTAACTTTTTTGGGTTTTGCTGCAGCGGCCGCGTAGTTTGCACCGTTCAAGTCGTCAGTATGTCTACTTGTTGCTTTACCGCGTGCTGGTTTGTTGTGCGCTTTTGTCTGAGCCTGTTTCTTTGTCTGCGAATCATTTGCGTTATTGTCATTGCGCGGGTTGTTATTGGAGGGGGTTTTGCTGTAATGGCTTGCAGTTTTATCAGTGGGGCGATGGCCTTTGCCTTTACCTTGCCCTTTAGCTTGCCCTTTAGCTTGCCCTTTACCGTAACCCTTACCACCGCCACGCCGTTTTGATTTGTTGTTTTTGCCGCTAAATCCGGCAAAGCGTGGATCTGGTTTTGCGTCAGGGTCAAGAAGTTGCATAATGGCGTGCCATTGCCGTCCTTCTTGCGGCGAGATGAAGCAAAGGGCGTGTCCCTTGGCCCCGGCGCGGGCTGTGCGGCCAATACGGTGAATATAATCTTCGGCCACCTGCGGAAGGTTATAGTTTATAACGTGTTCGACATGGGGGACGTCAAGGCCGCGTGCGACCACATCTGTGGCAACCAGAATATCAAATTTTTGCGCTCTGAAATCTTTAATGACACGCGATCTTTTGGCCTGTTTCAGGTCGCCATGAATGGCTTCAGCGGCATAACCATCCGCGCGCAGGCGTTTTGCCATGCGCTCCGTGGCAAATTTTGTTTTCACAAAGATAATTTTTGTGCCGTAACGGGCCGCAAGTTCAATGACAAGCTCATCATATTTTTGCTCTTCGGGAACTCTCATGATGTCCTGCACCAGATTATCGGCAATAACATTGCTGCCGCCGACTTCTATGCGTTTAGGGGACTTCAAATATTTGCGGGACATATCCAGTATGTTTTTTGGCATTGTTGCCGAGAACATTAACGTCTGACGGTCCTCAGGAATTTGCTTAAATATGCGCTCTAGCTGATCAGTGAAACCCATGTCAAGCATGCGGTCCGTCTCATCAAGAACGACATAACGGGTCATATCAAAATCGAGTGACCCGCGATTAATATGGTCATTAATGCGCCCAGGAGTGCCGACGATAATACGGGGTCGTGCACGAAGCTGTGCCATTTGTTTGCCGTATGATTCTCCGCCAATGATAAATGCCGTACGGATGCCGCTGCCTTTACCTAGAAATTGGTGAATATTATCCATGATCTGTTTTCCCAGCTCACGGGTTGGCGTAAGGATAAGTGCACTTGCGGTATCGTTTTCTATTAGTTTTTGCAGAACGGGCAACGCGAAGGCCGCTGTTTTTCCTGTTCCGGTTTGTGCCGACCCCAGAATATCATGTCCGGCCAGGGCTAAGGGTATTGTTTGAGCCTGAATGGGGGTTGGTTCTGAAAAATTAATGGCATCAAGTGCGCTTGTCAGGGTTTTGTTGAACCCAAAGTCTTGAAAAGTTTGCATATAGTATCCTTTTGGTTGCAAAGTTCACATCCTGGCCAATATGTGTTGGGCCAGAGATTAAGTTGTTTAGCGTTCGATGTTTGAAAAACTATTCGTGTGTAAACTGAACTTTTCAGGAAGCAAATTCCAAAACCAGATTACTTTATTTTTATGCCCGCGGTTTAACAAGAGTGGGCGTATCTGGTAAAAGCTCTGTGTTAGCAAAGAGCATCATTGTCAAACGATGTATGTTTATATACCGGACTCTGTAAAATGTCAAATTTTAATTGTTCCATGTTTGGCCGCAACTGGTGTGCAGCATGACCGAATATCATAATGGAGCGAGCAGGGGAGGGAGAATGGAGGCACGAGCCGGAGTCGAACCGGCGTACACGGATTTGCAATCCGCTG
>DENS01000002.1:106556-110268 GCA_002359735.1 Micavibrio sp. UBA2638 | reverse complement strand
TCGAACCGGCGTACACGGATTTGCAATCCGCTGCATAGCCACTCTGCCATCGCGCCTCACTTGCAAATGAATGCATATGAATAAGAGGAAATGAGTATTAAGTCAATCATTTTAAGCCCTTTTTCAAGGCTTGAATATGTTCTGGGCCTATCCCGCAACATCCCCCAATAATACTTGCGCCCTGTTTACGCCATTTTTTTGCAAACGATAAATAAATCCTGGGTGTCATCTCTTTACGCAAGGCGTTTACACCCTGGTTGCTAGGCAGGCGGCGCTTTTTGACCTTGGTAAATGCATTAGAATAAGCGCCGGTTTTAATGTGCGCCATATCGGCCGCTTTTAGCAGTTCATTGGTGGTTTTTAACGCCAGCTCTACCTCCTCGGGCTGGCAGCAATTGTATAAAATGGCTTCGGGCGGGTTTGTTTGCACGATCAAGGCCTGCACAGCATCCTTAATCGGCTCGTGTGATCGCAACGTGGCCAGAGGGTTTTTGTCACCATCGCTTTCTTCCTTGGCGGTAATTGTAAAAGCCATCCAGATCGGCTTGTCCGTATTTTCGTCAAGTAATGTATGAATTAGCACCGCTTCCTCAATGGAAGAGATGGTCTCTATAAGCCAGAAATCAACATATTGTTCTTGCTCCTCAATAAAGGGCAACAGCAATGCTTTGGCGTCCGCGGCGGAAAATCTCTCAGGCATATATGATCCAAATAATGGCGGAATGCATCCTGCCACCTTTATTGGCGGTTCGCATGTATTGGCTGCTTTTCTCGCTAGTTGTGCTGATAATTTTATGAGCGCGCGTCCGTCACTATTAAAGCGTTCCTCGCCAATATGGTATGGAATAACCGCATAGGCATTCGTGGTGATGACTTCGGCCCCGGATTCGATGAAATTGATATGGGCCTGATAAACACTGTCCGGGGCCTCCATTAAAGCTAAAGCCGACCATTCAGGTTGTTTAAAAGGCGCTCCCATGCGCTCTAACTCTCGGCCCATGCCGCCATCTAATAATATGTATCTTTGTGTCATTATCTTAAAACTTCTGATTATTCGGCTTTCTTTTGAAAATTTGACTGGCATTTGTGTTCGATTTTGTTAATTTGTATCAGACTTTAACACTGTTGAATAAAGAAAATTTACAATGCTCAATTTCGAACAAGCCCGCAGCAATATGGTTGATTGTCAAATTCACCCGAATGGTGTCATTGATCCGCGCATTTTAACTGCTTTTGAAACGCTTCCGCGTGAAAAATTTGTGCCGGATGAATTACGGGGCATTGCCTATAATGATGAAGATTTGGTTATGGCAGACGGGCGTATTCTGCTTGAACCACAAACGCACGCCCGCATGTTGCAGGTTGTTAAGCCCGGTGCGGAAGAGGTTTGCCTGGTTGTTGGGGATGGCTGCGGATATGCATCAGCTGTTTTGGCGCAATTAACCGCTATGGTTATTACGATCACCACAAATGATGCGGAGAAGCAGCGTATCGGTGATTTATGTACGGCCCTTGATATTTGTAACATTGCCACACTTGACGGGAATATATGTGATGGCGCCGCAAAAAATGCCCCTTACGGGGTGATTTTTGTAAATGGCGCTATTGCGGATGTACCTGAAAAATTATTGCAGCAGCTCGCTATTGGTGGCCGCTTGGTTTGCATTGAGAAAAAAGAAGGGCAAACGCTTGGCGAAATGCTGGTTGTAGAAAACCTTGGCGAAGGTAAGTTTTCATCATATAATCACTACAGTGCCGGAACGCCATATATTCCGGAATTTAAACCAAAGCGCGTGTTTACGTTCTAAGCTGATGTAAAATTTTAAACACGCTCAGACATTTATTCCAAAGGGTGGTATATGCCCGCTTTATTAAAATACAGCACATTTTTATGCGCGGTCTTCACTCTCGCAGGGCTATCTGCTACGGCGTTTTCTGCGTATGCACAACAAGGCGAGTCGTTACTGACTGGTGTTCACGCGACGGCGACCGCAAAGTCAGTTTCCAGCGCAGAAGTCAGGACTCTGGAAGATGCCTTTAGGGATGCATACTCGTATAACCCGACGCTGGAAGCCGCGCGGGCAGAATTGCGAAGTGTAAAAGAGCGAATCCCGCAGGCATACGCCAATTTCAAACCTGTCATCACCGCCAAAGCGGGCATAACGTCTGCCGAAATAGAGGGCAGTGAATTTAATATCCCGGGCACGGCCTCTAATGAGGGTACAACGTCTAAAGATATTTCTTTGACGATTAATCAGCCTGTATATCGTGGAGGGCGCTCCAGCGCACAATTATCTGCGGCGCGTTATATTGTGGCTGCACAAGAGGCAATTTACCAACAAACCCTGCAATCGGTCATGTTAGATGTCGTTAGCGCTTATATGGATGTGGTTCGTGACCGGGCGACATTGGATCTGAACCTGAACAACCGAGATATTTTATTCAAACAATTAGAACAGACGCAGGAGCGCTTTAATGTCGGCGAGTTGACAATGACTGACATCGCACAAGCAAAAGCCAGATTAGCGGCTGCGGACGCCGATATTATATCTGTGCGCGCCAGTCTACGCAGTTCTGAGGCGCGTTTTGAGGAGGTCGTGGGGTATCCGCCGCATAAACTCACTCAATCCAATGTTTTTATCGATATCCCGCAAACAAGGGAGTCTGCAATTGACATTGCGGAAGCCGTGGCCCCCATGATTAAAGCCGCAGTAAACACGCAGCGCGCTGCTGAAGATGATGTTGATAATGTTTTTGGTGAGTTATTGCCGGAAATTGGTTTCACGGCGCAATGGGCGCGCACCTATGATCCGCAGCCGGGGACGGTTCCGGAACAGACGAACAAATCAGTGGCCTTGAATGCCACGCTGCCGCTTTATCAGGCTGGGGCTGTTCGCTCCCGTCTTAGACAAGTGAAAGAAATTTCCATGCAGCGTGCACAAGAAGTGCGGGAAGCCACAGCATCAGTTCGGCAAGAGATTATCTCCAGTTGGGAGAATTTAATGGCCGCGCAGGCCGAATTAGAAGCGCGCAAAGTGCAAATAGAGGCTGCATCTTTAGCGCGAGATGGGGTTGCGCAGGAAGAGCAAGTAGGGGAAAGAACAGTTTTAGACACTTTGGACGCCGAACAGGAATATTTACAGGCTCAAGTCGATATGGTGTCTGCGCAGCGCAATGAAATTGTGGCGCGTTTTACCCTGGCATCAATCCTTGGGTATTTAACGCCAGAAAACATCGGCTTTGTGCATAAAAAAATTGAACAAGGCCGCTATCAGGAATCGATAGATCAACAAATTTTGCAAACAAATGTGGATAGGTAACATTTTTATGCTATCCCCCTCTTTGACATCGGTCACTCAATGTTTCAAACTGAATTAATTATAGATTCTTACTAAAGTCTTGGGATAACTCTACGTTTTATGGCTGATAACGACACTGAACAGGAACCGTCCATCGAAGAAATTCTGACGTCAATACGCCAGATCATTTCTGATGACGATGATGACGAAGAAACAACAGCGCAGGCTCCAGCTGAAGATGCGGAAGCTGCGCCGGAGCCTGAGCCTGAGTCTGATGAAGAAGTTATAGAATTAACTGAAAAGGCCGATCCTGAGCCGGAACCCGAGCCAGAACCAGAACCAGAACCCGAGCCGGAACCTGAGCCAGAGCCGGAACCTGAGCCAGAGCCGGAACCTGAGCCAGAACCTGAGCC
>DENS01000002.1:92529-106229 GCA_002359735.1 Micavibrio sp. UBA2638 | reverse complement strand
CCTGAGCCAGAGCCAGAGCCAGAAGATGAAGATGTCATGGAAATTGACATGAAAGATGCTGAGCCGGAACCTGATTTAGACGATGACATTGACGATGCGGCAGATGATTCTTTGCTGACGAAAAAGGCAGAGGAGGCGGCCTATTCAGGGTTTAAGCATTTAGCTGCGAAAACGGCCATTGATACCATTACAGGCGTTACAATAGAGCAAATTGTTCGTGATGAATTACGCCCAATGTTGCGTGTCTGGTTAGATGAAAACCTGCCTGAAATTGTTGAGCGCCTTGTAAAGGACGAGCTTGATAAGGTTGCACGCCGCGCTTTGGATGAGTAGACGCCCTGTTCTGCTCTTATTTCCTTGTTATTGGCTAGTGTTTATGTATAATGCTTGCATGGATTAATAAATTAGCGAGCCTATGTCTATAATCATACTGAGCATATTCTTGATATTGTATCAGAAACGGCGAAAAATTTTATTCAAAACAAGAGCCATAAACTTTTGCAGGGATATCCCAAGCATATGCATGATGGGATATTGCAATCATCCACGCATCATCTGGTCGACACCCTCGATCGGCGTGAGTTGCACCGTTCTATTCTGGAAAACCGGGTGCAGCATCTTTCTGATGAAAGACCGGATCGTGGGGAAATTTTATATGTTGTCGGCCCCTATGGCGCAGGGAAAAGCACGTTATTATCCGCTTTTGATGAACGAATAGCACAAGAGCAAAAGAATGGCTGTGATCCTGGCGTTTATATTGATGAGCATCTGGAAAAGGTCTATCAGGTCTATAAAAACATAAAGCCGAATCTTGTGAATTCTGATTTTGAGTATTACAAAACTGTGCTTCCGGAATATGACCCCGCGCAAAGCAATTACAGTATCGTTCGCGCCGAAGCATCCGGTCTGGATTTCGCCTTGGCAGAACTTGCCAAAGAGCTGCGGGCTCCATTATTACTGGAGCAATGCAATAGCCACATTGACCATTTTCTTGAACAGTATTCTTATGATGTAAACATAACACTACTTGGTGTTACGGCCGATATTCATGACAATGCCGAGCGGCTGCTTCAACGCAATGAGCTGACTGGCAATCATATTCCCGCATCACAATTAGCCGATGCCATGAATAATTTTTCTACCCCCGGACGCTTTGAGGCCGAGAGTAAAAAAACTGGCTTGGCCGTTCTGGCTTTTCTAAATCCAGATGCCGGCTATAAAACCATATTTTCCCGGGAAAAAGGAGCGGTAGTCTTTCGCAATGATTCTGCCATGCAGGCTTTTGAACGTCCTCATGCTATCGGCAAAGCTGATTTGTCGGCGAAAATTAATGCGATAATGGAGCCGCCGCCCGTTTTGCCCCCGGCCAATCCATCACCCGGATTTTAAGGACACGATCCATCATCTTCATATCTTCTGCCTTGCCTTTCAGGCTTGATATCCTTATGATTTCATCCGCATAAAAGGAAGAAGAGATAGCGATGCTGGAAAAAACATTCGACCCTAAAAGTATTGAAGACAGACATTACGCCGCAATGGAAAAATCCGGGGCATTTTCGGCAAATCCTGCAAGTGATGATGTGCCATTTACGGTGATGATGCCGCCGCCCAATGTCACGGGCAGCCTGCATATGGGGCACGCACTGAATATGACGCTGCAAGATATTCTGACGCGCTTTAACCGTATGAATGGAAAAGATGCTCTATGGCAACCAGGTACGGATCATGCGGGGATTGCCACGCAAATGGTTGTGGAGAGGCAATTGGATGCGGAAGGCTTGCACCGCCGTGATCTGGGCCGCGAAGCGTTTCTTGACCGGGTCTGGACATGGAAAGGGGAAAGCGGCGGAACGATTGTGAATCAGTTGCGTAAATTGGGCGCAACACCAGACTGGGACCGCGAGAGATTTACGATGGATGACGGCCTGTCAAAAGCCGTAACCAAGGTATTCGTTCAGCTATATAAAGAAAATCTGATTTACCGCGATAAACGTCTGGTTAACTGGGACCCGCATTTCCAGACATCAATCTCTGACCTGGAGGTTGAGCAGAAAGAGCAAAAAGGCAAGATGTGGCATATTCGTTACCCGGTGGAAGGGGATCAGGCCGAATACATTACCGTTGCAACAACCCGGCCGGAAACCATGCTGGGGGATACAGCTGTTGCCGTTCACCCTGAAGATGAGCGTTACACAGATATGGTAGGCAAGAATGTTGTTTTGCCAATTACCGGACGGATTATTCCCATTGTTGCGGATGAATATTCCGATCCTGAAAAGGGATCTGGCGCTGTGAAGATTACGCCTGCCCATGACTTTAATGACTTTGAAGTTGGTAAGCGCCACAATTTGATGATGATCAGCGTTTTAGACGAGCGCGCCTGTATTGTAAAAGACAATGAGAGTATACCGTCGCAATACCACGGTCTTGACCGCTTTAAAGCACGGGAGCTCATATTGCGGGAGCTTGAGGAGTTGGATGCCCTGATTGAGGTTGAGGACATTAAGAACGCTGTTCCTTATGGAGATCGCTCAGGCGTTATTATTGAACCTTTCCTGACAGACCAGTGGTATGTCGATGCCAAGACGCTGGCCAAGCCGGCAATCGAAGCCGTTGAAACAGGCAAAACACGCTTTGTCCCTAAAAATTGGGAAAATACATATTTTGAATGGATGCGAAACATACAGCCGTGGTGTATCAGCCGTCAATTATGGTGGGGGCATCAGATTCCTGCCTGGTATGATGAAAACGGTAAAGTTTATGTCGCCGAAAGTTTGGAAGCCGCCCAAGAACAAGCCGGCGCAGATGCGGTTCTAACGCGTGATGAAGATGTACTGGATACATGGTTTTCTTCAGCGCTGTGGCCGTTCTCGACCCTCGGATGGCCCGATACGGATAAAGAAGATGTGCAAAAGGCACTCGAGAAATATTACCCCGGCGACGTTCTGATTACCGGCTTTGATATTATCTTTTTCTGGGTTGCCCGCATGATGATGATGGGCCTGCATTTTATGGGTGATGTACCTTTCAAGGATGTCTATATCCACGCGCTTGTGCGGGATGCTAAAGGGCAAAAAATGTCCAAATCCAAGGGTAATGTTATGGACCCGCTTGAGCTCATCGATAAATTTGGTGCCGATGCCTTGCGATTTACTCTAACCGCTATGGCCGCGCAGGGGCGCGACATTAAATTATCCGAAGAGCGTGTTGATGGTTACAGGAAATTTGCGACAAAACTATGGAACGCCTCTCGTTACTGCGAAATGAACGGTTGCCGCCCGCAGGCTGGCTTTAAACCTGATTCACTGACATACACTCCTAATATATGGATTGTGTCCGCACTTTGCGAAACGAAAGATGCTGTAGAGAGGGCGGTGCAGGATTACCGCTTTAATGAGGCGGCCAACGCCCTTTACCAGTTCGTATGGGGCACTTTCTGTGACTGGTATCTTGAATTCACCAAACCTTTATTGCAAGACGATGGGGCCGACGCAAAAACGGCCATAGAAATCAAACAAACCACTGGCTGGGTATTGGAGCAAATCTACATACTGCTTAACCCATTCATGCCCTTCATTACAGAAGAGCTGAGTGATGCCATGTGCGATGATAAAGATGCCTTGTTAATGCAAGGCCGGTGGCCTGAATATCCGCCTGGTTATTCGCAAGATGAGGCCGCAGATAAAATGGATTGGTTAATCGCAGTCATTTCAGAGATTCGTTCTGTTCGGGCCGATATGAATGTGCCTGCCAGCGCAAAAATCAAATTACTGGTGAAGGATGCTTGCGAAGATGTTCGCGGCGGCCTGGAGGCGTTTGAGGAGATTATATGCCGCATGGCCCGTATTGAAGCGATAGAGCTGACGGACGCGGCGCCAAAAGGCTCAATACAAACTGTTGTTGGGCAGGCAACGCTAATTTTGCCAATTGCCGATATCATTGATCTTGATGCCGAGCGTGAGCGCCTGAAAAAGCAAATCTCGAAATTGGACGCGGATATCGCCAAGATTAACGGTAAGTTGGGGAACGATAAATTTGTCGCCAACGCGCCGGAAGAAATCATTGCCGAACAGAAATCAAGGTTAGCCGAAGCGCAAATGGCCCGGGAGAAATTTTCTTCCGCGCTGGAGCAGCTTGAGGCGGCCTAAGGCTGCTTGACATATTAATGGGGGCTTGCTATAACGTCTGGCCTTCATAATAAGCAAACAGGGAGGTTGGCTATGGAATTGGGGAGTGGCACCATGCGTTCGAGCAAAGAAGATCGTATGCTTGTAGATGATTTAAAGCTACAGGTTACAAAGATATTTTCTCAGCATGCCGATGATGCCGATTTCGATGAAATGATGGAGATATTGCATAATATACGCAGTCGCCTCATCCGGGAAGATGGTTTTCAACACACTATATTGCGCGGTGTAGAAGAGGCGATGGCCAAGTTGGATCTTTGCGATATGACACCACATAACATTGCCGCGCATTTGGCAACAGAATTTGATTGTCACCCGTGGCATGGCCTTTAAGTCATATAGTTTTGACAAAATCGGAATTTTATAGGAATATAATCATCGATGGCGCTTTTTATGCGCCTTTGTATATTAGGGCATAAACCGGATTGAATTGAAGCATTTACATAATCTGCGCTAGCTTGCAGCATATATTTAAAAATCATAAAAAGGAACTTTTGTTATGAATTCACTAAAAAAGTTTTTTCTAAGCGTTATGCACGGAGACTGGCGGGAATTTGATTCTGAGAGAATGACAACAAAACCTGTTGATATTTTAACAGATACCGGCGCAACCCTTACATATGTCTATGATGCGACCCCTTTGGACGGTGATAATTGGTCAATTAATAAATACTCGGCAGATATATCATTTGCTGGTCGCCCTGCAGGTTTTTTGGGCGAAATTGATCAAGCTGCTAGCAAAGAGGAAGCTATCGAGAAATTAAATGCGCTAGAAACACAGCAAAACAATAATATGCACATTTATAAAACACCGAAAAACCATTTCTCATATGGCATAGATATTTAATTATTCAGCGGCGCAAAAATTGCGCCTTTCTTTATGCCGGCAGGGGCTGCCCGGGGCGTTGAAAAAGTGGGGCGAGTGGGGCCACAAGGTGCTAAGGTGTTGAATTATCACGAAATAAGCAGGTGCAATCCAAAGCAAAAAGTGGACCCACTGGGCCCACTTTTGAAAAATGTAACAAAGGCGAATATGCCAGACGATATTAGTCGTCGGTGCTGCCCAGGAAACCGCCATAACGGTTTTTGAATTTGTCCAGCTGACCTTTTTCAACGACCTTACCGGTTCCGCCTTGCCACGCGGGGTGTGACAACGGGTCGGTATCCAGCTTCAATACGTCGCCTTCCTTGCCGTATGTGCTACGGGTCTTGTATTCAGTGCCATCTGTCATCACGACTGTAATTTCGTGGTAATCAGGGTGTGTATCGGCTTTCATTTTTAAAATCTCCTTGATAAGTGGCTCTTTTTAATGTCTAAAGAAGAAAATTGCAAGAAGTTTTTAAAGAAATAATGCATTACTGGCAACCTCAAAGTTTTGATCAACGCAAACCGTATCTGCAAAAACGTATGCATATTTTACGTGCAGTACGTGAGTTCTTTGACTCGCATGAATACTGGGAGGTGGAAACGCCCACACTGCAAACTATGCCCTGCGCTGACATTCATATTCACGGTTTTCGGAGTGAGTATTTTGGCCCGGATTTAAAAAAGATTCGTGACTTTTATTTGCATACCAGTCCGGAATTCGAAATGAAAAAACTTTTGGTGGCCGGGGCTGATAAAATTTATCAAATATGCAAAGTTTATCGTAATGCCGAAAGCACAGCTCTGCACAGCCCGGAATTCACACTGTTGGAATGGTATCGCACCGGTACGACTTACCGCGGGATTATGGATGAATGCGAAGCCATGGTGAAATCAGTAGCCAGCGCGCTGAACCTGACGACATGCCATTATAATAATGCTGTTTGCAACCTGTTGCCGCCGTGGGAACGTATCAGCGTCGCAGAGGCATTTCAAAAACACGCTGGCATCGATCTGCATGAGGCTTTGTCTAGCACACCCATATTTCGCGCCAAAGCTGAGGCCGCCGGCATACGTGTGATTGATAGTGATGAATGGGGCGATATATTCCATGCCGTAATGGCAGATAAGATTGAGCCAAACCTCGGAAAAGAAACCCCTACATTTATTTATGATTATCCCGTAAGCATGGCCTGCCTATCAAAAAAGGGGAAAGACCCACGTTATGCCGAACGGTTTGAGCTATATATCAGCGGTGTTGAGCTCGCGAATGCTTTTACGGAACTGACGGATGCGAAGGAGCAGCGTTTACGCTTTGTTGAAGAAATGAAGGCAAAGCAGCAGCGTTATGGTTTTTCGTACCCGGTTGATGAGGATTTCTTAAGTGCATTAGAGTTTGGCATGCCGGAATGCGGGGGGATTGCACTGGGGCTGGATAGATTGTGCATGTTGCTGAGTGGGGCGGACAGCATTGAACAGGTTCTATGGTGCGCCAAACCGGCCTAGCCTGTTTTTATAGTCTGCGCAGCATTACGGGGCGTTCTTAGGGCAGGGATTGCGTTTAACATTCACCGGGTAGGCGGTAATCACTTTTGTCTGCTGAGGCCCGAGCACAACCCGTACATCAATGCTCTTATGCTCGTCTTCTGCCACATAATATCCATTATTTTGTTGTTGCCAGCTTAAATTATCATTGGCGGCGATCTGCCGGACCGTTTGTATAATTTCTGCCGCGTCCCAGCTCGCAGGAAATTCTGATTTGCATGGCCGGTTGACACCGTATAAATGACCACCGCCTTTGGCGTCTCCATAAAGAATATGGCCGCGCCGCTCTGCGGTAATGACTATGTCGCGGTCATGTATGTTTACATGTGTTTTATTAACATGCACACCCGAGACAGAATATGCCCCCGCGCATAATATAACAATTATCGCTATGGCTAATAGGGGAGGAATCCGCTTTTGCAACACGGTATCACGCGGCTTCGGTTCTAGCCTTATCTTCTACGGATGCCGCATAGATGCGGTTAATCGTTGCTGCTAAAACGCTATTAAATTCTTCATCACTTTGCCCGGCCGACAAGCCATTGGTTAAAGCGCGCGAGAAACTTGCAACCATGCCTGAATTTTGGGCAAGCCGTTGGCATGCTTCATCCAAATCATAACCACCAGACAAAGCCACGACCAATAATACGTTTTTGTGATCAATGAGATCGCTGTAAAAATCCCCCGCTTCAGGCAGGGTTAGCTTCAACATAACCTTATGGTCATTTGGTAGCGCATCCAGTTGTTTGAGAATTTCCGCTTTTAAAATTCTTTCACATTCTGCTTTATCGCCCGCGTGAATATTTACCTCTGGCTCAATGATGGGAACGAGCCCGTGTGAAATGATCTGGCGACCCACCTCAAATTGCTGTTTTACAATAGCTTCTATGCCTGATGGGGATGCCTGATTGATTGTGGAGCGCATTTTTGTACCAAAAATACCGGCTTTGACGGCGCGGTCCAATAATTCATCCAGACCGGTAATGGGTTTCATTAACTGTACGCCGTCACTCTCCTCGGTTAGGCCTTTATCAACTTTCAAAAATGGAACGATTCCCAGTTTTTCCCAAAGATATGTCGCCGTAGAAATGCCATCAACGCTATTATCCATGGTTTTTTCAAACAAAATGGCGCCGATGATCTTGTCACCATCAAAAGCCGGGGACTTTATTATGCGTGTTCGCATTTCATGTACCTTGGCAAACATTTCATCTTCACCGGAATAGGCATCTTCTGGCACACCGTATAATTTCAGTGCTTTAGGAGTCGAGCCGCCGCTTTGATCCAATGCGGCAATAAAGCCTTTACCGTTAGATATTTTTTCTAGTTGCTGAGGATTAACCATGGTCTGCTCCTTTTAAGTGGATGAATCGATGTTGCAATCTTTAAAATCTTACTATGGATTTATAGACAAGGGCAGGGCAAATGGCAATATATAGCCATCTTCACCACATAAATTATATAATTATATTGGCTGGCCGGTCTAGGCGGGCGTTGCAAACTGTAAATTTGGGGCAGACATATTGGCCGGAGCAGGTGGACGTGCAGAAAGGCTAAAGCGATCTGTTATACCGGCATGGTCATTCGCGGCCATGGCATAAGACGTTTTCGCAGACACAGCAGCAGGAGCAAATGTCGCATGCACCAGCGTATCCATATCTTTAAATGTTTTTTCGCTTAACTTAAGCATCGTCTTCTATCAATCCTATTTCTAGTAATTTGCCCAAAGCGCGGTTTTGTGTTGAATGCGCGCCTCCGTACAAACTTGCGATTACGCCCTGCTTATCGGCTTCTTTTTTCTCATATAAAGCAGCAATAATTTTAGCATCACGCAATGTCGCTTTTTCCTGTTTAAGCAATTTTTCCATGTTGCGCAAGAAAAACTTTAATTTTTCATGACTGTTTTCTGAATATTCCAGCGCGGAGTCTAGCGCTTTTTTTGAATACCCGCATATATAAATTTGCTTTGATCGCGCATCCTTTACGTTATCTTGAAACATAATACAGCCGTAATTAAACAGCCAGTCTATTTCCCGGTTTATGGCCGATTTGTGAATGGCTAAACGGTCCATAATCTCTGTTTGCGTTGAGCCTGGGTGTTCGTCAATATCCACCAGAATTTGCGCTCTACGTAAAGACGAAGAGGGTTCGGACCCTAATGCTGTTACCAGACAATCAATTACCACGCACGCTTTTTGTGCATTGGTTGTCATGGCACGTTTGGCATTGGTTTTCATCAGGCTTGCTTGCTTCATGGATGTATAATACCCCATTTATTATGCAAATTCAATATTATTGTAATATTAACGCACCAGCGCAAAACACATGTGACAAACGTTTAGCAGGTATTAGCAATTATTTCATTAAACAAAGATTGACAAAAGTTTCTGCCTTACGTTAAACCATGGCCGTTATTTATTTAGGGAGATTAGCTATGCGTATTAAATTCAATATTATTCAAAAACTGTCTGATATTTTCAAGGGCACCAATTCAAGTCCTGCTATGGGGGCGGCAAATGATGATGTTTTTGCGGCGGCTAATTTACCGGCTCTTCCACCGATTAATATTGAATCCAGCTATCACGATGCAATGCATGAAAGTCAGAATACGGCCGCCATTGCACAATCTCATGCACAAGTGCGCGACGCCGATGTTTTAAACCAAGACTGGCCAGAAAGCACCTGTAAAGAGTGGTTGCAACAAATGAAATTGAAAGCAGAACAAATTGCGCAAGCTCCTGTTTTTGATTTCCTCAATAGCTTAAATACAGTTGAAGGGTTTGATGTTCTAGATAGCTCTACATTTGAGGCGATTGATGAAAACACCATGTCCATTTTTATATTCCGGGACAAAGACAAAGGTTTTTTTGAAAACAATGATCTAACGCATAATGATTGCCTATATTATTTGGAAAAAAGACCTGCAATACAGCTCAAAAAACTGGAAGGCAATTACCCGGAATTTTCTCAAGAGAATAATAACAACCATTCCGTGCGCTATATGCTGCTTGGCCATGATTCATGTGGGTATCAAGGCGGCAAAAAGGCAACACGTTTTAAGTTTGATGGCAGCCAGGATTCATTTTATTATGAGTACACTGCAGAAAAGCATAAATTCTCGCTTGATCATACAAGTATATTTTCAACAGAATACTTAAATGATTTTGTAGATGAGCTGGTTTATTCAATAACCTTGAGCGGTTCGCAATGCGCTGATCAGCTAGAGCCATTGATTAAGACGTTGCAGGAAGAATTTGAAAAGAGTTATTCGCTTGCTTGCAATATGTATCAAGATGCATATGCGCAATATGAACAAGCGCAGCAAACCCGCAACAAGCCAGATTATGCACTAACGCTTAACTAGTGAATTTGCCCGAAATCAGTTACAGCCCGCTGGCATAATTATAAGCATCTACTGCTTTATCGGCTATGGCTTTCGGCGCGTTTCGGGCACTCTCGTTTAACAGGGCCAAATTGCTTAAGGGGCTGGCAGTAGATTCTTCGTTTTGTTGCGCCGACAATTCCCTCTGGGCCTCAAGCCTTGCTTGTTGAGCCGATCTGGCCACGGCGTAATCTTGCGACGAAGGCTCAGCCGGTGCCAGAGCGGCCCGTATCACAATATCCATTTTCCTTATGGTTGCCTCGGGCTTACCGGGGACGGGCGATGCATCAATTTGCGTTTCGCCGCCAATTGCGTATTCGCGGCCATCTGGCCCGGTTTGCGTTTCATAAGTTACAGCGCCTGCGTATGGGCCGCCCACTGTCTTGTGGGCGCTTTCATGTGCGCGAACCTCACGGTCCCGGTTTTTTAAGTCTTGCAGCTGTTTTTGTTGGTCTTCAGTTAATTCATTTGGATTATTCCGAGGAGAAATAGCGGAGGGCGCCGCATTATTAACAACAGGCAGCGTCGATGGAAGGGGCGCAATGCTGTTTATTGATGAAGCCATAGTATTTATTATTATGTCATAATTGCCCCGTTTGATCCATTATTCCATACCCTGAGATCGTCAAAATAAAACCCGGCCTGAAATTTATATTTCAAGACCGGGTTTGCCACGGAGAACGGTTTAGGTGGTTAGATATACTCGCGGTTATTTTATGCGTCAATGAATTTTTTATAAAAAAATCATGTTTTTTGTGCGAAATAACCAAAGTGCTTAATAAGGCCGTTTTACCGGATGTTTTTCCTTATTCGTAGCCAACGGCATGCATCTTTTCAGCCGTATCTAGCATGCGATTTGAAAAACCCCATTCATTATCATACCAGGCCATAACGCGCACCAAGCCCCCGTCAACAATTTTGGTGCCTTCAAGGGAGAACATGGCTGAATGCGGATCATGGTTAAAGTCACTGGATACACATGGGTCACTATAGACACCCAGCACGCCTTTAAGCGGGCCTTCAGCGTATTTTGTGACGGCGGCATTAACCTGCTCAGCGGTCACTGATTTTGACGGTACAAATTTTAAATCTACCAATGAAACATTTGGCGTGGGAACGCGGATGGAAACGCCATCCAGTTTCCCGTTCAATTCAGGCAACACCAGGCCCACGGCTTTTGCCGCGCCGGTTGTCGTGGGTATCATATTAATGGCGGCGGCTCTGGCGCGGAATGGGTCCTTATGCGACGCATCAACAGTATTCTGGTCACCGGTGTAGGCGTGAATGGTTGTCATGAAACCACGCTCAATCCCAATTTCTTTATGCAGAGCATAAGCAACGGGCGCCAAGCAGTTGGTGGTGCATGATGCATTTGAAACGATTTTATGCTGCGGGCCCAGTAAATCATGGTTTACACCATACACAACGGTTAAATCTTCGTCTTTTGCCGGGGCCGATATTAAAACCTTCTTTGCGCCGCGATCAAGATGCATTTGCGCGCCTTCACGGGTGTTGAATCTGCCAGTGCATTCAAAAACGATATCAACGCCTTCAGCGGCCCAATCCAGCTCAAGCGGATCACGGCAACGGAAACGATGAACTGGCATATCATCAATTAATATTGTGCTGCCTTCACCCCGTGTCACATCAAAAGGGGCCCGCCCATGAATTGAATCATATTTTAGCAGCGGAAAGAAATTTCCGCCGGGGTCGTTGATTGCGACCAATTTCATGTCTGTGTGCTTGGCTTCAACAATAGCGCGCGCAACTAAGCGGCCAATACGTCCAAATCCGTTTATTGCAACTCTTACCGTCATAATACTATTCCTTTATTTAGTTTTTATTGAGCTTTTTACGAACGGCTTCTAATACAGCCTCTGTGGTAATTCCGAAATGTTTATATAAGTCCCCAATTGGTGCGGATGCCCCGAAACCAGTCATGCCAATAAATGGTGAATGAGCGCCAATAATGGCATCCCACCCTTGTCTTACACCGGCTTCAACCGCAACTTTTACACTATTATTGCAGACCAGATTGATAAAGTGATCTTTGTCGCCTTCAAGGAAACGGTCCATGCACGGAACAGATACCAATCGCACCGATTTACCCTCATCGGCCAGTTGATCATACGCTCTCAGCGCAATTTCAACTTCTGAACCGGAGGCAAAGAGTGTCACCTCTGGCTTGTCCCCTTGTTCACAAAGGATATACGCCCCTTTTGCTGTCAGATTTTCCTCCCGATAATCACACAGGGTCGGCAACCCCTGACGTGTTAATGCAAGCAAAGACGGGCTGTCCTGGTCATTAATGGCCAGTTCCCAGCATTCGGCTGTTTCGATACCGTCACATGGGCGGTAAACGTTTAAATTGGGCATGGCGCGTAAAGCAGCAAGATGTTCTACCGGTTGGTGCGTTGGTCCATCTTCACCCAGACCAATGGAATCATGCGTCATGACATGGATAACGCGTTGTTTCATTAACGCGCCAAGGCGAATGGCAGCGCGAGAATAATCGGCAAATTGTAGAAAGGTCCCGGCATAGGGCACGATAGGGCTGTGCAGCGCCATACCATTCATGGCCGCCGCCATGCCAAATTCACGAACGCCATAATTGATATAATTACCGCCGTAATTCTGGTCATCGAACACGTTTGATGCCTTAACCTTGGTGTTGTTTGAGCCCGTTAAGTCGGCCGAGCCGCCCATCATTAGCCACAATTTATCAACCAGTTTTTCCAGGCACATACCAGATGTCTGGCGTGTCGCTTTTTTGGGTTTTTCCGTTGCAAAATCTTTCTTTAATTCCTGAATGACGGGGCCGATAGCGTTTGAAAAATCGCCGCTTTGGAATTTTTCAAAACACGAACGCATGTCATGCGTATTTAAAACATTTTTCCAATCATGACAGGCTTGCTTTCCCTGTTGGCCAACGGCGCGCCACCAGTCAAGGACATCGGACGGAATTTCGAACGGTGCGTGCGGCCAGTTTAAGTTTTTGCGTGTGCCGGCAATTTCTTCATCGCCTAAAGGGGCGCCATGAGAAGATGATGAGCCTTCTTTGGTTGGGGCACCAAAACCGATTTTTGTCTTGCAACAAATTAATGTTGGCTTATCACTGTTTTGGGCCTTGGCAATGGCCGCTTCAATTTCAGCGAAGTCATGGCCATCAACACTATCTGTATTCCAGCCATAGGCTTTAAAACGGTCTTGTGTATTGTCGGTAAAGGATAAATCCGTTGATCCATCGATGGATATGGAATTGTCATCATAAAGCATAATCATCTTGTTGAGCTTTAGGTGCCCGGCCAATGAGCAAGCCTCATGACTTATGCCCTCCATAAGGTCGCCGTCCCCACACATGACATAAGTGAAGTGATTGATAAGATCATCGCCGTAGCGTGCATTTAAACGGCGCTCCGCAATTGCCATTCCGACGGCTGTTGCAACACCATTACCCAGCGGGCCTGTCGTGGTTTCAATCCCGGCGTCTTGTTCCACTTCCGGGTGCCCGGCGCAAATGCCGCCCAGCTGGCGAAAATTTTTAATTTCTTCAAGTGTCATCTTATCGTAGCCGGTAAGATAATTGAGTGAATATAACAGCATTGACCCATGCCCCCCGGACAGTACAAAGCGGTCACGATTTGGCCATTCAGGGTTTTTCGCATCGAATTTTAAAAATTTGGAATATAGAACCGTTGCAACATCGGCCATACCCATTGGC
>DENS01000002.1:6380-92214 GCA_002359735.1 Micavibrio sp. UBA2638 | reverse complement strand
AACATCGGCCATACCCATTGGCATGCCTGGGTGCCCTGAATTTGCCTTTTGTACGGCATCCATAGATAAAGCACGAATAGCGTTTGCCATATGGCGTAAATTGACATCGGATTGTGGGGCGTTGTTTTCGGCGGCTGCAAGCGTCATCTAATACTCTTTATGTTGTGTTAATTAGGAACTTCACACAATGCCGCCGCTTTCTTCTATCGTCAAGATTTGTTGTGATTATTTCCTGTAAAACTTTAACAGACACTTGACCATATTTTCGAATTGCTGCTAGCTTTAGCGCATTCGATATAAATGATTTTTTATGGTGAAAGGATAAGCACGTGTCCACGATTCGAGCTGCATTAGAAAATTTAAACTCCGTTATTGGCACATTGGAACAATCTGTCGATATGATGGAGCAAGCTCGTAAAGGGGAACAACGTGACATGTTCGCCGCGCCGTCCAATGAAAATGGTAAGAATACTATAGACAAAGAAGCCGTTGCCAAGCGTCTGGATAACGCAATTGAGAAAGTTGAAAAACTTTTAGGCGATGAAAACGTAGCGTAGCATTAAAGACGGAGATTATAGGATGGCACATATCAATTTGACAATTAACGGCCGCAACTTTGGCATGGAATGCGATGACGGGCAGGAGCAGCGCGTTATAGATCTGGGCAATTATGTTGATGCCAAGGTAAAAACAATTGCCGCGGCCGGGGCGGCATCCAACGAAAATCACTTACTGGTTTTAACATCGTTAATGCTGGCCGATGAAATTCATGATTTACGCGACAGCTTGTCGGCCCTCGGCGAGCACGTTGAAAGCAAAGACGAATCCGATAAGCAGGAGGAAATGGTATCGGATGCCATTAATTCCTTGGCAGAACGGATCGAATTGATTGCAAAGCGTATACAAACGGCATAAAATTAGTATATATCATTATATTGTGTGCTGCGGGGTGCGTGAACCAGCTTAATCCCGGAGGCCGATAATCAACGCTAGGGAGCTGTCCCTGTCTTGATCCACTCTCACTGCATTGGGGATCTTTTAATACGGCACCCACCTATTTTTATAGGGGCCACGCGTGGATTTCATATGGTCACGGCTTGTGCGGCACACTTTTTATTTTTCACTGTAAGGCTTTTTACCTTATGTCCGAACAGAAAAACGTTTATCGAATTGAAGCCAAACGCCACCGGGAGCGAATGGATATTCGCGATGAAGACCCCGAAAAAGCTGCCGAGAATTTCTTTGCGGCCGTTAGGCCAAATCCCGGGCAAATTGTGGCTGCCTATTGGCCAAAAGGGCGAGAGATTGATACCAGTGATTTATTGCATATACTCCATGAACAGGGGTTTCAGATTGCGCTTCCCGTCATACAGCAAAGCAGTAAGGTTTTAAAATTTGCGCTGTGGCAGGGAAATGATGACCTGGTCAAAGGGCCATACGACATTTTACAACCATCAATTAATGCAAATACCCGGTATGTTTTTCCCGATATTATAATTGTACCTATGCTGGCCTTTGATAGAAGAGGGCATCGCCTGGGGTATGGCGGCGGATATTATGATGCGACACTTGATTTTCTGCGCAAAGAAAAGCAGGTACTTGCTGTTGGGCTGGCTTATTCCAAACAGGCGGTACTGTTTAATCTGCCGGCCGAAGACCATGACCAACCTTTGGATTGGGTAATTACACCAAAAGATGTGCATTGTTATCAAAGTGATGCTAAAGAGAGTGTATGAGAATTTTATTTGTAGGCGATATTTATGGACGTTCGGGCAGGGAGGCTCTGGCCGAACATCTTCCAAAGCTGGAGCATAAACTTGACCCGGATGTCATCATTGTAAATGGCGAAAATGCCGCCCATGGCCGCGGTATCAATGAAAAAATCTGTAAATCTTTCTATGAATTGGGCGTTGATATTATAACAACAGGCAACCATGTTTGGGACCAGCGCGAGGTTATCCCCTATATACAACAGAGCCAGAGGCTCATTCGTCCCATTAATTTTCCACCCGGAACGCCGGGCTCCGGTGCGGCGGAATACCAACTGGATGATGGGCGCACGCTTAAGGTTATAAATGCCATGGGCCGCATTTTTATGGACCCTATCGATGACCCATTCCGTTCTGTATCAGAGGCCCTTGCAAATGAACGTCTTGGGCAGACATCCCAGGCGATTTTCGTTGATTTTCATGGGGAGACCACCTCTGAAAAACTGGCTTTTGCCAACTATTTTGATGGTAAGGTCTCGGCCGTGGTCGGAACGCACACACATATCCCAACGGCGGATGCGCATATATTAAAAAATGGAACGGGCTATCAGACCGATGCCGGTATGACAGGTGATTACGACAGTATCATTGGTGCCGATAAACAGGTTCCAATTCAACGTTTTGTTACAAAGATGCCGGTTGATAAGATGCGCCCGGCAGGCGGGACAGGTACATTATGCGGCGTGATGATTGTAACCAATGATAATACGGGGCGCACAACCGCAATCGACCGTGTCTGCGTAGGGCCAATATTAAAAGAATATATCCCCGAAATTTAAGCCAGCTTTTTGTGCGGATGCCTTTCAAAATAACGAAGGCAGGCATCATCCAATGCCTCAATTAATTCGGCGCCGTGACGTCCGCCATCTCCGGTGATCCGCCCTAATATAACGGCGCGTATCGTCGTATGAAAGGCCAGAACAATCTCTACTGATTCAATATCGGCCACCTCGATGACTTCCAGGTATTGGATAAGCCGGTCTGATATGGTTGTGACAAGTGGATAATGAAACATCCCGCCATTTGCTTTTAGCTGCATGGCCGGATAAAGCATTGCGCTAATGATGTATTCTTGATCATCATCAGGATGTGCATTCTTTGCCTGCTCAATAGATTTCATCAACGTGTTTAAATACATCTCACCAAGCGGAAGGAAGTCCACTGTATTATTTTCAAGCAGTTCTTGTGCTTTATTTAAAATTGCTTCACTGAGCCCGCCTGAACCAACTTTGGCTTTCAAATTATTCGGAGGCGTAATAAATTCTGCTTTGCGGCGGGGTTGCTGGTTATAATGGTCCATGATGTCTTCCCGGTTTATAGATCGCTATCGTTGTTTTTGCTGATGTGCTGAATTGTATCTTCCAGTTTTTTATGCGGTACGGACGAATAATCAACGCGAGGCGGGCCGCTGTCCGGGCGCTGTGAATCTGTCTCGCGGCGGTGAGGGCCATCATAGGCCGTTGTTCGAATTCTTCTTCGGTCTGGACCAAAGAAATCTTCTGATCTTACAAATTGTCTTGGCCGTTCTATGACCTGCGATATGCGCCTGTATAAATCCCGTGCATTAAATGGCTTCACCAAAAATTCCGTTACCCCGGCATCGCGGGCCTGAATAACGCGGCGTTTTTCACTAAACCCGGTCATCAGGATAACGGGAACAAATTGATTGGGGCTGGCCGGATCATTACGAATGCGGCGCGTAAGTGAAATACCGTCCATTGGTTTCATCATCCAATCGGCAATCACCAGATCCGGGTTAATTTCACAATATTTTTTAAATCCGGCCTCCCCATTTTTGGCCGTGTAAACCATGCCGACGCCAAACGTGCTGAGAATCGATTTTGCCAGCTCCAGCATAGGCTGATTGTCTTCAACAATTAAAACGCGAATACTTTGTAGCTGATAGGACATATATGCATTGTGCTCTTTATGAAATTACAAAATACGCAGTGTGTTAATATTTTTAGTATTGTAACATTTTATTATTGTGCCTTTAAGCCTTTAATTGAAGGTTAACAACGGGATATATATTTTTGTGCGGGGCTTGAATATTGCCTCAGGTGTCCGTTATATAATTGGCATGATATATTTAGATTAAAAGGGGCTATAGTATGGCTGGACATTCCAAATGGGCAAACATCAAACATAAAAAGGGTAAAGCCGATGCGCAGCGCGCAAAATTATTCTCAAAATTAGGGCGGGAAATTTATGTGGCGGCCAAACTTGGTGGGCCTGACCCTGATATGAATCCGCGTTTGCGCCTTGCAATTTCAACAGCGCGCGGACAATCAATGCCCAAAGACGGCATAGAAAAAAATATCCAGAAAGCAGCCGGTGGCGGCGAGGGAGAAAACTACGAAGAAATCCGTTATGAAGGCTATGGCCCGGGCGGCGTTGCTTTTATTGTAGAAGCGCTGAGTGATAATAAAAATCGTACCGCTAGCAATGTACGCTCAACCTTTACAAAGAATAATGGTAATCTGGGGGAAACCGGCTGTGTGGGCTTTATGTTTGACCGAATGGGAGAAATTGTTTACCCGGCAGATAAAGCAAGTGCCGATGATATGTTTGAGGCCGCGCTTATGGCCGGCGCCGCCAATGTTGAAAGTGATGAGGACGGGCATGTCATCACAGCTGAAGTTGAAGATTTCAACACAGTTTTGGATGAGCTGACAAAAACCTATGGCGAGCCGGAGCGATCCGGCTTGATCTGGAAGCCCAATATTCATTCAGACGCCGATGAAGAATTGGCCGCCAGTGTACTGAAACTTATCGATGCGCTGGAAGATGATGACGACGTACAGCACGTTACCACCAACATGGATGCAAGCGACGAAGTCATGGAAAAACTTCTAGGCGGTGAGTGAGGGCTCGTTTATAGACTTACAAATGCTTGATTGATCCAGGTGCGATAAGTGCGGTTGTAAAACCCGCAATTGTTCTGACTGGGTGGCACAACGGCCATCCGCCCCGTAAAGTTCAAGATCGCTGCGGCGGTGCTGGATTTTTTGGGTGTTCTCGTAAAAATCCTCAACAATTGTGGCCTGCTGTTCAATGTTTAAGGCGCTAAAGTCTTTGACATCTTTGATATCCCCATAATCATATAGCTCGCTTCCGTAACCGCCATTGCGAAGAAACAAGCCAATTGCGGTGCCCACTAGCTTCACATCCTGCGTTGCTTCCTGCCAGATATGGGTCAATTCATGGATAAACGTTTTTCGCTGATACAACGGTGCATGACTAAGGTCGTCTCTATAATGGTATTCGCTGAGCCTAATCTTGCCCCAATAGGCTTTGCTGCGACTTGGAAGGTTTTTAGTCTTTATAAAAATCGAATCATAATCCAGTTGATCGGCAAATATGGTTTTGGCCATATCAACCTCGCCAGGTGTCAGGTTTCTATGATTATCATAAAAAGTGGGGTCCCAGTTGCCCGTCGCGGTGTGCGTTGTACATGATGAAAATAATGTCAGGCCAATTGCCGCTGCTACGGCATTAAAAGTCTTTTTCATAGAACCCCGGTTCGTTGTATTTATAGTTATTATTGTTTCGAAAAAAATAATGAATAAAATATGCGGTGTCAATATGCGGCACGACCAAGGCGGAACACAGGCAATTAACCATAAAACCAACATGTTTGTGTTTATGATTTGTTCTTGTTATTTGCATGAAACAGATTCATAATGCTGGTATGAAAATTCTCGGTATAGACCCCGGCTTGCAAAAATGCGGGTGGGGCATCATCCTCGTAAATGGCTCGTCCTTAAAATATATTGCTTCCGGTTTGATTAAACCCAAGGCAGCATTATCATTGGCGTCGCGCCTTGCTCTGATACATGAGGGGCTTGCAGAAATCATAAAACTGCACGGGCCTGACGCCGCAAGCGTTGAAGAGACATTCGTTAACAAAAACCCGGCATCGGCCCTTAAACTTGGGCAGGCAAGAGGGGCTGCCTTGGCCGTCCCGGCTTTATATGGGCTGGACGTTGCGGAATATAGCGCGAATAAAATTAAAAAATCATTGGTGGGCAATGGTCACGCCAGTAAAGACCAAGTGGGGCACATGATACGCACGTTGCTACCGGCTTGTGGGCAAGTTAGCGAAGACGAAGCCGACGCCCTTGCCGCCGCCATTACCCACGCGCATTATAATGCCTGGAATGCACGCATGAAAATGGCGTAGCATGCAGGGGATTGCGGTACATGTCTGAACGCAAAATCAAGTAAGGGACGGAATATGATTGGAAAACTAACAGGGACAATAGATTCATTTGGTACAGATTTTATGCTATTGGATGTGCAAGGCGTTGGCTATCAAATTTACGCCAGTCGCGCAACATTAAGCAAGATTGGGCAAAAGGGGGATAAGGCGTCTTTGCTGATTGATACCCATGTGCGCGAAGATGCTATCACACTATATGGGTTTGCTGATGTAATCGAACAAAGCTGGTTTCGCCTTTTAAATTCAGTGCAAGGCGTTGGCGCCAAAGCGGCGTTCGCTATATTGGCCGTCTGCCCTGCGGAGCGTCTTGCAATCATCATTTCGGCGCAAGATAAAGCGGCCTTAACACAGGCCGATGGGGTTGGTCCAAAGCTGGCGGCGCGTATTCTTACTGAATTAAAGGATAAAGCGGGTAAGATTGAGTTATCCACAAAAACCGTGGATAGCCCTGTGAGCGGTTCTGTGGATAAATCTTCCACGCCCGGCTCACCAAGCGGTGTGGAGGAGGATGCGATTTCGGCGCTGATTAATCTTGGTTATGGCCGGGCCGATGCCTTTAGCGCAGTTTTAAAAGTAAAGGATAAGGCCAATGATAACCTGCAGGCACTCATCCGCGAGGCCCTTAAAGAACTCAGCGCCTAATTTACTTGACATAGTATATTGCAAAATTGTACTACTCCAAAAAAGCAGGAGGTCGTTATGGCAATTGGAATCAATGGTAAAATCGAAGATAATCGCAGCAAAGAGCAAAGATTGACGGCGCTCAGGCAAGCGGTCATTGACAGCTTTAAAAAAAGTGTTGGCGATCAATTGCCGCAGCAGCAAACCGAGATCATTGCCGAGGCCATTTCTGATGCTTTTGTTGATGGACTAAAGGCGGCAAACGTTTCTTACCTGGATCATCATCCTTAACACCGAAATCGTCTGTGTATCACACTAAAAAAATCGCAATTCCTGTTGGTGGAGCTGCGTTATAGTGGTTTAATGTCACTATGACAGACGCTTTAGAAAAAAACAGCAACCTTGAGGGCGCGCAGCAAGACTTAGACCGTGGGGAAGAGGGGGCTTTACGCCCCTTAAGCCTTGATGAATTTATCGGCCAAAAGGCACTGCGTGAAAATTTACGCATATTCGTTGAGGCCGCAAAAGCGCGCGGTGATGCCATGGATCATGTTTTGTTCTTTGGCCCTCCCGGCCTTGGAAAGACCACACTGGCCCAGATTGTAGCCAGGGAGCTGGGCGTTGGTTTTCGCGCAACATCCGGCCCTGTAATATCCAAGGCTGGTGATCTTGCCGCGCTGTTAACCAATTTAAATGAAAATGACGTTCTGTTTATTGATGAAATTCATCGTCTGAACCCAAATGTGGAAGAGATCCTGTATCCGGCAATGGAAGATCGTAAGCTGGATCTAATCATTGGGGAGGGGCCCGCGGCGCGCTCGGTACAAATTGATCTACCGCCTTTTACGCTCGTGGGGGCAACTACGCGGTCGGGGCTGTTGACGACACCATTACGGGACCGTTTTGGCATTCCTTTGCGCTTGGAGTTCTATGAACCAGAAGAGCTGACAAGCATTGTAAAACGCAGTGCAAAATTATTAGACATGCCCATTAATGATGACGGCGCACGCGAAATTGCAAACCGTTCTCGTGGAACGCCGCGTATAGCCGGGCGACTAACGCGCCGCATTCGTGATTTTGCACATGGGTCAAATTCAGGAGAAATTGATCGCAATCTGGTTCATGATGCATTAACGCGCCTTGATGTGGATCACTCAGGCCTGGACAGTATGGATCGCCGCTATCTAACGTGTATCATTGAAAATTATGGTGGCGGCCCTGTTGGCGTTGATACAATTGCGGCCGCCTTGTCGGAACAGCGTGATATGATCGAAGATGTCATTGAACCTTATTTGTTACAGCAAGGGCTGGTTCAGCGTACACCGCGAGGCAGATGCATTTCATCTAAGGGTTACAGTCACTTAGGGCTGGAAATTCAATCTAAACTTGAGGGTCAGGAGGGGCTTTTTTAGGATATGAGCCATCACAAAACACATAAATTACCGTGCCGCGTTTATTACGAGAACACCGATGCAGGCGGCATTGTGTATCATGGGCAATATTTAAATTTCGCCGAGCGTGGACGCACCGAATTGTTGCGCCATATCGGGTATCAATCCAGTGATCTGACCAGTGAACTGGGTGTAATGTTTGTGGCCCGGTTTCTGGATATTAATTACTTTGCCCCTGCTTTTCTCGACGATTTGCTGGATGTTCACACTTCTGTCTCGGCATTAAAAAATACCAGCTTCACCATGCGACAAACATTTTTTCGACAAAAAGATGGGATAAATGAAAAAATCGCGGAACTAACTGTAACACTTGTTTGTGTGAAAGCGGATACTATTAAGCCGGTCCGTGTGCCGGAAAATCTGCGGGAGGGCTTTGCCCCGTATATAGAAAAGGATTAATAAACAATGGAAGAAGCAATTCAAACGGTTGATTTAGGCGGCGTTGCAGCCCATGACATGAGCATGTGGGGCCTTTTTATGCAAGCCGATGTCGTGGTGAAGACGGTTATGATTATGCTGGTTATCGCGTCTGTATGGTGCTGGGCCATCATTATTCAAAAACGTGGCATTCTGGCGCGGCTGAATAGGCGCGCAAACAGATTTGAAGACACCTTTTGGTCGGGGGAGGCGCTTGATAAAATTTATGACCGCGTCAAAAACTCGAAACAAGACCCGCTTTTAACGACGTTTTCAGCCGGAATGGATGAATGGCAGGCCGGAGTATCTGGCGGAATGCCGTCAGATGCGAATATGCAGGCCAGCTTGCGTCAGCGCGTTGAACGCGCGATGAGCGTTACCATCAACCGGGAGATGAGCCGTCTGGAACGTGGGATGACATTTCTGGCCAGTGTCGGGTCTACGGCCCCTTTTATTGGTTTGTTCGGTACTGTTTGGGGGATTATTAATTCCTTCTCCGCGATTGCGGCAACAAATAACACATCTTTGGCCGTTGTTGCGCCGGGGATTGCTGAAGCATTATTTGCGACAGCGCTGGGGCTTGTTGCGGCCATACCGGCCGTTGTTGCCTATAATGTTTTTTCAACAGGCTTAAATCGCTACGCCGATCGGCTTGAGGCCTTTACTGACGAATTTTCAGCTATTTTATCCAGGCACCTGGATGCAATGGATTCCAACAAGAAGGCGGCATAAGTTATGGGCGCAAGTCTGACAACGAAAACACGCAGCCGTGGCCGCCGCACAGGGGGCACGTATAGGCCTATGGCAGAAATTAATGTAACGCCATTCGTTGATGTTATGTTGGTTCTATTGATTGTCTTTATGGTGGCCGCGCCTTTATTAACGGCAGGGGTGCCGATTGATTTGCCTGATTCCAATGCTAAATCTATTCAGGACGAAGAAAACAAACCTATCGAAATCAGCGTCAGCAATGATGATAAAATCTTTATCGGCGAAACCGAGGTGACTATGGACCGCCTTGTCCCGTTATTGGCTGCTATGACAGAAAATCAATCAGACCGCCGTATATATATACGGGCTGATCAGACGCTCAGCTATGGTAATGTTATGGCCGTGATTGGTGCGGTTAATGGCGCAGGGTTTACCAAAGTGGCCCTGATTTCGGAGAATATAGGAGGGTAGGGCATGAATGCTTTGCTTAGTGCAAACTCTGCCCAAAAATATAATGGTGCTGTTATGGCCTCCATGAAATCGTCGCTTATTAAGTCAGGACTTTTTCACGTTGGCGTGTTAGCGGCGCTGTCAATCGGCTTACCTTATATGGATACAAAACCACTCAATATAAGCGCCCCAATTAGCGTTGAAATTGTTGATGTTTCCGACCTAACGACCACAACAAAAGTTGCTCCTCCGAAAAAACCGAAAGAACCTGAAAAACCGGCCGAGCCGGCGCAAAAAAAGGAAGCGGCCCCGAAAGTTACCGCTGAGCAGCCGCCCGACTTATCAAAGCCAAAGCCGCCTGACGTTGAAACACATGAAGACTTGCCCGAGCCCGTTGTGCCGCCGCCGCCTTTGAAGCGGGAAGAGATCAAGAAGCCCGATCCACCCAAACCAAAGCCGGACGTAACCAAGCGCGCCAAGCCTAAACCAAAAGAGGACGACTTTCAGAGTTTATTGAAAAACCTGACCCCCGATGCTGAGGACCGCACTGAAAAACAGGAGGCTCCGGACCCCGATTCCGAATCTGATTCAGGGCAAATTGCCCGCCTGTCTGATCAATTATCCATCAGCGAACAAGACGCCCTGCGGCGGCAACTTGGTACGTGCTGGAATATTATGGCTGGTGCAAAGAATGCTGAGGACCTGGCTGTTGAAATACGCGTTGTTATGAACCGGGACCGAACTGTAAATCGCGCTTCTATTTTAGATAAAGGCCGTTATAATCAGGATAGGCATTTCAGGGCTGCGGCCGATGCGGCAATTCGGGCCCTTAATAACCCAAAATGTTCGCCGCTTAGGTTGCCGCCTGATAAATATGAGCAATGGAAAACGTTCATTATCAGCTTTGACCCGCGTGATATGCTCTAAAAAATATTAAAAGGAAGACGACCAATATGAAACATCTCTACCTGACATTGATACTATTTCTTGGATTTACGGCGCACGCGCATGCGGAGTTACGCATTGATGTTACGCGCGGCACCATAGAGCCCATGCCGATTGCCATCACCAGCTTTCATGCTGAACAGGGGGCAAATGGGGCCATATCCAATGATATGCCACAGGTTATCTCGGAAAATCTCGAACGCTCTGGTTTGTTCAAACCTGTTAATCCGCGGGCCTTTGTGCAAAGTACACAGTCAATCGTAAAAGAGGGGATACGTTTTGCGGAATGGCGCGCAACAAACGCGCAGGCCCTTGTAACCGGTGTCTTAACGCGCACCAACGATGGGCGTACGCGTGTTGAATTTCGTCTCTGGGATGTCTTTTCCGAAAAGCAATTGACCGGCATGGCGTATATGACATCAGAATCCAATTGGCGCCGCATTGCGCATATTATTTCAGATGAAATTTATAAACGCTTGACCGGTGAAGATGGCTATTTTGACTCTCGAATCGTATATGTGTCGGAAAATGGTCCACCTACGGCCCGTGTAAAACGTTTGGCCATTATGGATCAGGATGGTTTTAACCATAAATACCTTACGGACGGCAAAAATCTAGTTTTAACGCCCCGGTTTTCACCATCCCAGCAAACTATTGCGTATCTTGCTTACGTAAACAATAAACCGCGCGTGTATATTTATGATATCAACACCGGGCGTCAACAAGCCTTGGGTGACTTTCCTGGTATGACCTTCGCCCCACGATTTTCACCAGATGGCGATAAAGTGATTATGTCACAATCCTTGAATGGAAATACGGACATTTATGAAATTGATATCCGTACAAAGGCAAAAACACGCATCACATCGGCCCCCTCTATCGAAACTGCGCCATCTTATTCACCTGATGGAAAGCAGATTGTCTTCGAATCAGACAGGGGCGGATCACAGCAGCTCTATACCATGAACAGGAATGGCTCGAACGTGCAGCGTATTACTTTTGAAAAAGGGCGCTATGCTAACCCTGTATGGTCTCCGCGGGGTGATTTAATTGCATTTACAAGAATGTATAAGGGTAAATTCTATATTGGCGTTATCCGCCCGGATGGGTCGGGGGAACGTCTTATTACGACAGCCTATCACGTTGAGGGGCCAACCTGGTCACCCAATGGCCGCGTATTATCATACTTTAAGGAACGTCCAGAAGGGGCGGGCGGCAATCAACGCTCCGCAAAGATCTACACGGTTGATATTACGGGGTATAATGAACGCTGGCTTCAGACACCGCGCGATGGGTCAGACCCGGCATGGTCGCCTTTAAACCGATAGATGTGACGATTGTTATAAATGCGCAAACAGGGCAATGACCTGCTTATAGGTCTCGCGCTTGAACGGAACAATAAGATCCAGAGTTTGCGGTAAATCAACCCATTTCCACTGAGAAAATTCAGGCGGGTTATGGGCGGATATATTAATATCCTCATCCGCCCCATCATAGCGCATGGCGACCCATGTCTGGACCTGCCCATGATATTGACCATTCCATAGCCGCGCTATCAGGTGGTCTGGAAGGTCATAAGCAATTGTGTCCTGGGCAATTTCCAAGAGGCATACTGAATTTGGGGGAATGCCGGTTTCTTCCTGTAGCTCCCGGTAGGCGGCGCCCTCAAGATCCTCACCAGCGTCAATTCCACCTTGTGGCATTTGCCATGCTCCGGGGGTGTCAATACGCTCCCCGACAAATACTTGCCCGTGTCTGTTAAATAAGCATATGCCAACGCAGGGGCGATAATTTTTAATGCTGTCCACCGTCGTCATGGTTTTTTTTATTAGAATTATGTGTGCTCGTTTTATTCTGGGCCATATTAGCAGAAGGCATGGTGCGCGCCGCTTTTGCTTTATTATCGGCCAAATAGATGGCTGATAAAGGCACCAGCGTGAAGCCTTTTTGCTCTAATTGCGGAGCCCAGCGATTAATAAAATTCAAAGCATCAGGGTATGCTTTGAATACCCCAACGCCGCGGCCACGGCTTTCCGCAATCGTTTCAAGCAGCTCCGCCGCCTCATCAATATTGTTATTCCATTTTCCATCAAAAAACGTAATCTCATTCTTTATGTATGGTGCGTTAAATCTGGAGGCGATATCTTTAATTTGCGACGGGGCGCTGATATTCGTTTCAAACAAACCCAAACCTCGATCTATCGCCTCTTTAAACAAAGCGTTGAGAGCAGGTTTTGATTTTTGAAAGGCAAGATCACTGTAAAATGCAAGCCCCACATAACCAGATGTTGAGGCCAGAGCCCATTTTAAATTATCCATATTGGCAGACAGCGATGCCCGGCTCAGTATGGCTTTGCTGCCCGGATCTTCATAGGGGAAGTTCTGGTTTTCGAATGGAATTTTCAGCCATATTTCATGCCCATTATTCCGCGCAGTTTGAGCGAGGGCTTTTGAATCCCGGGTATATGGAGACATGATAAAACTGACGTTTTCAGGCAGCAAAAGCGCGGCATTTTTAGACAGCTCATTTGATAATCCGAATCCATCCAAAACCAGAGCAATCATTTTTTGCCCTTCTTTAAATACAAACGGTCGCTTATAGGCTTGAAACGGTGTTAATCCGTCACTGTCACGAATGATGGGCAATAAGCTCCCTTTGGCATCGGTTTCATATAGTCCAGGATAAGGGGCCTCTTTCATGGCCACGTCCGGTACCCCCTGATCTTGCTGGGGGGCATTCTTTGCGAGCTGATCATGATCACGCACGGTTGAGTTTGTTGTGCTCTGGGCTTCTTGTAAGGGCTGATCTTGATGATCTGCCCTGGGCTGATGGCTATCCTTGCGTGAGTGCGAAACAACGGCGTCACTGCGCGTAATTGTTATTGTCTGGGAGGCAAGTTTACCTTGAACAGATTCCAGGCCGACAGCACCCCCAATCAACGCCCATGCGGCCAGAATTGCATAGACAGACAAGCCGGCACCCAGGCCATAAAGAAACGCCCACGATCGAAAACTGCTTACAATATTGGGCATGAATGCCATTGGCGCTTTCTGGCTCCTATCGTTCGCTTTCTGAGCCCTTATACAGGGACAGCCCGCTGATTAAATCAATAGCGCGCAGCAATTGATAATCCACCGGCGCGTCATCTTCTTTTGACACTTTGGCATCAGCACCGTCTTTATCTTTCGATGTTTTCGTCTCGGAATCGGCCCCTTTGTTTTTATCAAGTGCACCGCGTAAATCTGATTCACTGAAACGACGGACGGCGAGGGTTTCTATTTTGGCCGGTTCGACAATAATATCCGGCTCAATCCCTTTGGCCTGAATAGAGCGACCTGATGGCGTATAATAGCGTGCTGTTGTTAAGCGCATAGCACCATGCCCAGGCAGGGGAATAACTGTCTGAACTGACCCTTTACCGAATGTTTTTGTTCCTAAAAGAATGGCGCGCTTATGGTCCTGCAGAGCGCCAGATACAATCTCAGATGCCGACGCAGACCCGCCATTAATTAAAACCACGATAGGTAGCCCATCAGCAATATCGCCTGACGTGGCGTTATCGCGCTTGGTATCACTGGCGTTACGGCCGCGTGTTGATACAATTTCGCCCTTGTCCAAAAAGGCATCGGAAACCGCGATGGCCTGATCTAATAATCCACCAGGGTTATTACGAAGATCAAGAACATAGCCAACCAGCTTGTTACCCAGTTGATTTTTTATATCATTAACGGCCTCTTTCACGCCTTCCTCGGTATTCTGATTAAAGGTCGTAATGCGAATATAGCCGATTTTATCTTGTTCTACATGATGCCGAACAGAGCGGATGCGGATGACATCACGCGTAATTGTTATATCGATTGGGTCTGCTTCGCTTTCACGGCGAATAACCAAATCAATATCGGTGCCGACTTTGCCGCGCATTTTTTCTACAGCGTCACTCAAGGTAAGGCCCATGACGGCTTCCTCATCAATCTGGATAATATAATCACCGGCCTGAATACCGGCGCGAAAGGCAGGGGTGTCATCAATGGGCGATACAACCTTAACCAATCCGTTTTCCATGGTAACCTCAATACCCAAACCGCCAAATTCGCCGCGCGTGCGCACCTGCATATCACTGAAGTTCTCTTCATTTAAATAAGATGAGTGCGGATCAAGGCTGGTTAACATGCCATTGATGGCTGTTTCGACCAGGTCTTTATCCGTGATTTCGTCAACATATTGTGCCCGCACGCGTTCAAAAACATCACCAAACAGATTCAGCTGCTTATAGGTATCACTAAAGTCATTTTCTTCCTGCTGCTGCGTTGGTTGCGTTCCGGCGGTGCGTGTTTCCTGTGCGAACGTGGAATACCCCATACCTGACATTATCAGGGCGGTGGCAAAAAGCAGAAGTAGAAAATTTTTTATAGGCATTATTCAATTCCTTTGTTAATTCGGCAGATCGTGCCGGCAGTAAAGTGATAGGCCGTTAACCTAAATCAGTCAGTTTTTTTGCAGGGTCAATAGCATTACCCTTATACCTCAATTCATAATATAAAGAAGGTTTATCGGCATTTGTAGTGCTTTTTAATTTTCCGATAGGCTCACCAGCCGAAACCTTTTGCCCTACCAATGTATCAACTTTTGCCAAACCTGCAACCAGGCTGTGATATCCGCCTTCATGTTCAATGATGACCATACTGTCATAGTTCTTAAAGGGTCCGGCAAAACGTATAATTCCAGCCATCGGCGAAACGACCAGCCCGCCAGAGCGCCCGTCAATTCTTATGCCCTCACTCTTTGCTCCAAATTTGTCGATGTCATTGTAACGCACTTTGATTACGCCTGATATAGGCAGGCGGGCCGAACCAGAGGGCGGCATCATCGTGGGCGGTGCCGTAAGTACGGCTTGTCTGACAATGTCACGGGTTTGCTTACGCTGTTGATTCTTTTCCAGATTGCTGACAAGGTCTCGAACATTGCTGGATCGTCTTGATATTTGCTGCGCCTCAATCTCTTTAACTTTGTAATCTTTCTGAAGCGTCTTGTAGATTTTTTCACGCTGTTTTGCCAGAGCGCTTAATTCGTTTTGCTGCGCTTTTAATTTCTTTTTGCGCGTGATGGCTTTCTTACGTTGGGCCTCCAATTCAGCTGTAATTGCGCTTTGCCGTTTGATATCACTTTTCAGTTTTTCCGCCTTTGCGTGTAATGTTGGTATGATGTCGCCCAATAACATGGCGCTTTGTGCCGTTTTTATGGGGGCTTCTGGGCGCATGATTAATGCTTGCGGGGGCACGCGGCGAATACGTTCCAACGCCAATAAGAGTTTTGACAGCGAGGCACGATCCGCATTCAGTTTTTCGCTCAGCTCTTTTTTGTTGATCTGCAATGTTGTCATGCGCGCTTCTATCCCATCCAGCGTTTTTTCATTGTCCTGAATGGCGCTGGCAACATCAACCAGCCTGGTCCGGGTGTTATTTAGACTATCTTCGATATTATTCAGCTTTTCGCGCATTTGTTGCGGTTTGTATTGCTGCCCCTGTTTGTCTAGTTGCTGCTCATAGGCTTTCAGGCTTTCGATTTTACTTTTGGGCACAGGCACATCTTGCCCGTATGCAACACCGGAAATCAAAATAATTGGTAATATCAGGGCTATGCGATGCTTCATTCTCGGTGATAGGGGTGTCCGGATAATATTTGTTGGGCGCGGTATATTTGTTCCAAAAGCATAACCCGCGCGAACATATGTGGCCAGGTCTGTTGTCCAAAGCTAAGTAAAAAATTAGCCTGATCACGGACCGCATCCGTCAGACCATCCGCGCCGCCAATGACAAATTGAATGTGGTTTTCGCCAGAATTTTGTAGATTTTGGATGGTCTTGGCGAAATCAAGCGATTTTAACCCGTTCCCGCGCTCATCAAGGATCACAACAAAGGCTGAGCTTGATAATTTAGCAATGATTTTGTTGGCCTCATCATCCTGAACCTGTTTGGGGTCTTTTAATTTACTCTCAATTTCATGGATTTTTAAGGGCCAGGAGATTCGTTTTGCAAAATCTTGGCACAACTCATACAAGGGGCCTTTTGATAATTTTCCAACAACAATCAGTTCCACGTTTTTCATGGCGCTAGAGTAACGCCCTGCGAGAGGAATGGAAAGGGGGGATTGTTATAAACTAACTGGTAATTGTATGTTGCCTGTTATGAGGCGCTCATGTGGCCATCACCATTCACAACATCAAATTGCTGATAGGTACACCACATTTTTTCAATATTATAAAATTCGCGCACTTCAGGACGAAACAAGTGAACAATAATATCACCGCAATCCATCGCAACCCAGTCACATTGATTTAAACCTTCTATTTTTATATCTTTAATGCCGCGAATATTTAACCGGTCACGTAATTTTTCGGCCAAGGCATTTACATGCCGGGAGGAGGTGCCCGATGCAACAATCATATAATCGGCCAGACCAGTCTGTTCATTAATATTAATGGTGACAATATTTTCGGCCTTATCTGCGTCAAGTGACTGCTCAATAAGGGTTTTAAGATCTTCTGAGCCTATCGGCCCGTCATGGGTTAATGTATGAATAGCGCCTTATTCCTTTCATGTTTATCACTGTTGAAATTAAGCATAAAAAAAGCCGAATCGCAAGATTCGAGCCGCTTTATATCAACATTATGTTGGGTTAAAGTTGTACTGTGAAACTGAATAAAATCCAGAAAACGGGACAATGTTATGAACCTCGCTTTCCTGTTTCTTGCATAATGAAACAAATCAATCTCATACCTATATTATATTTCTTTTGGGCGGCATTGGCAAATAGGGCCCTGACCAAATGATTTTGCGCCGCAACATGCAATGACAAAAATTACTGTGTATTCAACATGTTGTTTCGTATGTCTGTTGAGGAAATATTCACCATCTTTTTTTGCAGCATCCAAAAAGTGGTCCCCGAATCGAGGGGGTATTTTGCCGGCCGGTCTATAAAAACATGGTGCTGTTTATTGTATAACCTGAGCGGCGAACGGCGAATTAGGGATGTTGCGGGATTTCTTGTTAAATGCACGGTTGGAATCAACTGTAATAATTCCTGCCAATGATGCCAACGATGCAGGCTGAGCGCATTATCCATACCACTAATCCATACAAATTTTGCGCTCGGGTGACGCTGCTTTAGTTTTTTGACTGTGTAGTACGTAATATGCGTACCCAGATCGGCCTCAATGTCGGAAATAACGATTTTGGGGTGTGCGGCAATTTTTCTGCATTGTTCCATGCGGGTCTGCAATGGCGCTGGTTTATGTTTTTTTAGGGGGTTTTGTGGTGTGACAAGCCACCAGACCACATCCAACTTCAGGGCTTTCATTGCGGCCAAGCTAATATGCACATGTCCCTCATGCGGCGGATTAAAGGATCCGCCAAGTAACCCAATGCGCATATTGTTCCACCGCGCAGAATCTAACAGGCTAGGTTTTGTGAATAATGTCAATGACTTGCCTAATTTTGTTAAACAAAGGAATTAAGGCCGTATCTGGCCATCACCCTTAACAATATACTTATACGTACAGAGTTGCTCAAGCCCTACAGGCCCGCGAGCATGTAACTTACCAGTACCAATACCAATTTCCGCCCCCATACCAAATTCGCCCCCATCGGCAAACTGCGTCGATGTATTATGCATCACGATGCCACTATCAACATTAGATAGAAAATAATCAGTGGCGGCCTTATCTTCGGACAAGATACTGTCTGTATGGCCCGAGCCGTAAGTATTGATATGATTAACGGCCTCTAGAACGCCATTTACAACGCAGCAGCTGAGTTTTTTATCCAGATATTCTGTGGTCCAATCCTGTGCGGAGGCCGCGCCAATACGATCATCCAATGCCTGCGCCAACTTATCACCAACAATCTCGCAGCCTTCATCCAGCAAGCGCGTTACGATAGCTTTGGCAAGATCTTGCGGCAATTTATGATCCAGTATCAGTGTTTCCATAGCGCCGCAAATACCTGTGCGACGTAATTTGGCATTATGGACAACATCAACGGCCAAATCGGGACGCGCAGTTTCATGGACATATACATGGCACAACCCTTCAAGATGCCCGAAAACCGGCATTTTGGCGTCATTCATAACGCGTTCTATCAGGTTCTTGCCACCGCGCGGGATCATGACATCAATAAATTGATTGGCCTCTAGCATGGCGCCAACGGCGTCGCGATCCCGTGTTGGAATAAGGCTGACACATGCGGCGGGAAGGCCGTTTGCCGTTAAGGCTTGCTGTATAAGGGCATGGAAAGCGCTGGAACTATGTAAGCTCTCGGATCCACCACGCAAAATAACGGCATTTTTAGATTTTAAACAAAGAGCGGCAGCATCAACCGTGACATTTGGGCGCGATTCGTAGATCATGCCCAATACGCCAATGGGCACACTGACGCGTTGAATGACCAAACCGTTCGGACGAACTGTATCCCACAAAATACGCCCGGTCGGATCATCTTGATCACGTACCGCACGCACGCTATCGGCAATGGCTTGTATGCGCTCCGGCGTTAGCTTCAAGCGGTCAAGCATCGCGGGATTAAGGCCTTTTTCTTCCCCGTAGGATATATCTCTGGCATTTGCCTCTAAAATGGCATCTTTTGAATTTTCGATGGCCGTTGCTATATCGGATAAAACTGCGCAAATGATTGAGGAGGGGGCAGTCGATAAGCCAGACGCTGCGGCTTTGGTGGCGCGCCCAATATCATGAACCAGAGCGCGGGCATCAACATCCGCAACCTGATTACGATCTGCGCCGGATGATTGGGTCATGATAATTGCGTCACGATAAATTAGTGTATATTTTTCGCCACGGCCGTCACTGCGTCTTGCATCAGACGGTCGGTAGCCTTTTTATCCATCTTTTCAGAGATAATTTGCGCGGTGGCTTGAACGGCAAGATTGGCGGCGTGTTCACGAATCTCTTGAATGGCACTATGTTCCATCTGCGCCAAACGGTCTTTAAGCTGTTGTTCGCGGCGTTCCAATGTTTCCGCCAGCTGAGCTTCTGCCAATTTACGAATTTCAAGGGCATGCTTTTCCGCCTTGGCGATAATTGTTTCGGCCTCTTGTTCCGCATCGCGTTGTTTGCGCTGATATTGCGCCAACAATTCCTGCGCTTCGACACGCAAAGATTCGGCCGTTTGCAATTCAGTTTTAATCACATCTATGCGATTATCCAGCATATTGGTAACAGCATTTTTACCGTATTTAACCATGATAAAGCACAGAATTAAAAAGGAAAATATCAACCAAACATTTGTGTCTTGTAGCAGTTCCATAAGAATAATCACTTTCTTCCTTTATGCGCTTACGCGGCCTTTTTTGCCTTTTGGTTTAGGCCCTTAACAACATCTTGCGCACTTTGCAGGTCAGTATCAATGCCAACAATTTTCTTGGCGGCCTCGCTAGCAATTTCAGCCGCAATAAGCGTCATTTCTGTCATCGCTTCGTTCTTTGTTTTCTGAATGCGAGCCTCTGATAACTCCGTCTCACTCTGTAAGCGTTCTCGTAATTCAGCTTGCTGCTTCTCTGATTTTACTTTGATATCCTCTTCTACCTCACGGTAAAGGGAAGCGGCTTTCTGACGGGCATCTTCCAGGCTGGCTTCATATGCTGCATGAACATTCTCCGCCTCAACCTTTAAACTTTGCGCCATATCCAGGTCACCCTGCACATGCTCATGCCGATTTTCCAGTGTATTGGAAAGGCTCGGCAGAACTGTTCTGGCAAATATCAGATACATTGAACCAAACATAATCACGAGCCAGAAAATCTGGCTGGCGAACCATGTCGGATCTAGCTGGGGAAGACCGGACTGGTGTTCCGCGTCACCATGATAACCGGCCTCAGCTCCGGCAACATCCGCAGCCATAACATGAAAGGCTACTCCGCTCGTGGCAATAAAGACGAGCGAAGTAACTGTCAAAATATTCAAAAGTAACCGTTTCATAAACGATAACTCCTTACGCTTTCGTTGTGGTTAATCTGTCGCTTACAGGAACAGAATAACGAGAGAAACACCAAGTGCGAAAATCGCAAGCGCTTCTGTCAAAGCGAAAGTGATAAAGAACTTCTTATCAAGGATCTCAGCAGCGCTTGGATTGCGGCCAATTGCTTCGTTATATGAAGAGAAAATCAAACCAAGACCAAGGCCAACACCCAGAATTGGGATAAGGGCAATCGCGGCTCCGATAAGTTTTGCGGCTTCAACTTCCATTTGTTTTTTCCTTTTCTTTTTAGGTTATAGAGTTAAACAGTTTAACCGGTAAAGCACATCTTTAATGATGCAGCTCCACGGCATCCTTCAAATAAATTGCGCTAAGAACGGCAAAGACATAAGCCTGTAACAACGCAACCAGAACTTCCAGCATATAAATACCGACATTGAACAGCATTGGTAAAATACCAACAACAATACCGCCGGCCCCAAGACCAACCAGTAACATCGTGCTGAATCCGGCAAATACTTTCAACATTAAGTGGCCAGCCACCATATTCGCAAACAAACGAACGGACAGTGTTATCGGGCGAATAAGAAATGACAGCAACTCAATCGGCACGATCAAGATCAAAAGCGGCAGAGGAACGCCTGACGGGACAAATACGCTCAGGAATTTAGTCCCGTGATTAATAAATCCAAATACCGTGACCATAAAGAATATCATGGCGGCCAGCATAAACGTCACAATAATGTGGCTGGTATACGTAAAGGCATAGGGGATCAAGCCCAGCATATTACCCATTAAAACAACAATGAACAGCGTAAAGATAACCGGGAAAAACTGGCGCCCTTTGGGCCCCGTGTTTTCACGAATCATTCCGGCAATAAATTCATAGAACATCTCTGCCGTGACCTGAAGACGGTCGGGAACCAATGCCTTCTTGCGAGTGGCAACAATAAAATACGTGCAGGATAGCAAAGCCCCGATGGCCATCCACAAAGCGGAATTAGTAAAAGACAAATCAACGCCGCCAACCTCAAAAGGTATGATCGGGGTTATATTAAACTGGTGAATAGGACTAGCCACCGCAGCTCCACTTTCTTAACAAATTTACTAATACGTTATCTTGCGCGCAGTTTTAACGTTTTTTTACGGGTGATGCAACCCGTTTTATCGAACTTTATTCATCTTTCTTGTCATTTTTCACACCAACGGCGGTGCCCATATTTTGACTAATGCGGTAGACATTGTAAAAACCAGTGCATATCCCCAAAAAAAACAATATCAACATAAAAACAGGACGCGTATCAAAATACCCGTCAATGAAATACCCCATAACCGTGGGGATAAATATGGCCCCGACCAATTCGACGCCGGCCTGTATGCCCTGGCGCGATTCCCCCTCGGTTTCCAGTTGCTTTTTATGCGCCAGTGTTTCCTTGTCTTCGCCGCGCGCTTTTAAAAGTTTTTCATTGAACTTATCAAGGTCGTTATCATTGCTCATGTGTTACGCCGCCTCATCCAGAAAGCTGAAGGATTGCTGTAAATCAACCGACACCAATTGGGACACACCTTTTTCGGCCATGGTGACGCCGTAAAGCCGATCCATACGTGCCATGGTCAGGCGGTGGTGCGTTACAATCAAGAACCGGGTTTCGCCGCGTTCTGCGATTTCGTCCAGCATGTCACAAAGCCTATCAACGTTAGAATCATCCAGCGGCGCGTCAATTTCGTCCAGAACACATATAGGGGACGGGTTTGTCAGGAACATGGCAAAGATAAGGGCAATCGAGGCCAAGGTTTGCTCACCACCGGATAAAAGTGAAAGCGATTGCAAAGACTTACCCGGCGGTTGTGCAAAAATTTCAAGGCCCGAATTCAGCGGATCATCTGATTCGATCAATTCCAGATGCGCTTGCCCGCCCTGAAAAAGACGCGAGAACAGGTGTTGGAAATGTGCGTTCACATGATCAAAAGCCACCAACAGACGGCCACGGGCCTCCTTATTGATTTTGTTAATCCCGGCACGCAGCTCTTCAATAGCCTGTACCAGATCATTGCGTTCGTGTATTAACTTACCGGCTTCGGCCTCAATCTCTTGCGCTTCTTCCTCTGCACGTAAATTTACAGCCCCCAGGTTTTCGCGCTCACGAATCAATTTTTCACGTTTATCTTTGTACCCATCCAGATCATCGGCGCGGATCTCGGCCAGATCCATTGCAATATGCTGATGCAAGTCTTGCGGTCTCATCTCGAATTTATCGTCAATTTGCATTTTGATGGTGTCAATCTGTTCAACAAGACCGGACAGAGTGGCCTGCGCATGAGCCCGTTTTTCACGTGCTTCACCCAGAGCGTTTTCAGCATCCTTCAAGGCCTTGCTCGTCTCCATGACTTCATTCTCACACAAAGACAGGCTTTCGGCGGCCTCATTCCGCGCATCTTCCAGCGCGGATATTTCGCTTAAGAAACGTTCTTTATCCGTTTCAAAGTTACGAGGTTGGGCTTGCAATTCCTTCAGCTTGCCTTCCAGCTCCGTTTTACGGGCCCCTAGCACCTTAAGGCGCTCACTGGAACGAATATTGCGGTTTTTCAGTGTCACGCGCTCATCGGCGATTGCCTGCAAACGGGCGCGGCGCGTTGATTGCTGCTGTTGATGACGATCATAAACCCGCACAGCCTCTTGATAACTCTCACGCGCCTCTATAAGGGCCGCATGCACCTTATCTTTATCACCGGTATTTGTGCTGCGGGCTTTTTCAATATATGCATTTAATTGCGTTTCTTCGGCCCGCACTATGTCATTTAAGGCATCAATATCAACGGTGGCTGTTGCAATGCTTTCTTCAACACTGGCCATTTCAGCATTATGACGGGCAATCTTTTCTTTATAATGTGAAATATCCCGGTATTGTTGCGAAAGATCACGCTCCCCGGTGCGAATTTTTTCCCGGCAATCAGTCAGCTTTGATTCGGTCGCGCGAATAGAATCGGCAATGGCCTCATACGCCGATTCCTGTTTATGCAGTTCTTTTTGCAATTTAGGCGCTTTGGCTTCCAGTGATGCGAGCTTGTTTTTATATTCCAGATGCTCCGCATTGCGATCTTTGGCAGATGCCTTCACGCAATACCCATCCCAACGCCAATAATGCCCGTCTTGTGAAACAATGGCCTGGCCCGGTGAAAGCGCATGCATAGCCTTGCGCCCCTGTTCTTCATTCTCAACAATACCGATTTGGCTCAAAGACAGCTTTAAAACGTCAGGGGCCTTGATTTCAGGTTCTATCGCACGCACACCTTTTGGCAAGGTCGGCATTGCGGCTTTTATATCTGTCTTAACCCAATATGAAGCAGACTCTTCGTCCAGCGCGGCCAACAAAGAGTCCCCCAGTGCGCGAGAGAGTGCTTTTTCAAATCCGGGCTTGGCTTGCACCTGATCCAGCAACGCGCCCTGTTGTTGCGCATCACCGGACAGGAATGACGTTAGCATGGACATCTCTGTCTGCACTTCAGAATACTGGTTTTCAAGCTGTTTAATGCTGACGCGGTATTCATCGCGCTTTTCTTTGTGCGCCTTAAGATCGCTTTCCAAAGCCTCAATTGCGGTTTTATTCGTTTCAATTTCTTCTGCCAGGGTTTCGGCGGCTTTTTCCTTTTTGGCCATATCAGCAACAGAAAGCTGCTCCGCGCAGAGGCGCTCTTTCTCATCAAGCGCTTTTTGAAGACGGTGCCCTAATAGCTCGGCGCGTGATTTGTTCTGCTGCAATTGATCTTCCAAGGCCGCCTGCTTAGCTCTGCTTTCGGCTTCATTTTGCATTAATGCTGTGTGTTCCGCCTCTAACGCGGTCACTTTTTGTTCAAGGTCATCTTTGGCTTTTTCCTTTTCGCCAAAGCGCGCCTCGTCATGTTTTTGCTCTTCCAGAAGCGTTTTTTCTTCGCCTTGCATGATGGTTAACATTTCAGCCGATTCTTCTGCACTCACACGCTCATGCTGTTCGTCATTCAGTGTCTGTTCATATTGTTCTTTGGCCTCGGCAATCATGTTATCAAGGCGTTGTGCCTCATCTTCAATGCGTTGCAAAGCAATGCGCTTTGTTTGCAATGCGGCTGCCGCTTCAGCCTCGGCTTTGCGCAAGGCAGGAAGGTTTTCGGCTTGTGTGGTCTGCGTTTTGGTTAATTGCGTAACGGCCAGCATCTTTTCCGATACAATTTTTTCCGCCTCGACGAAGCGGTTATTCATTTCATTGCGGCGGTCTTCCAGAACTTTCCAATCCAAATAAGCAATCAGCGCTTCTAGTTGGCGAATTTGGGCATTCAGGTTCTTATAACGCGTCGCTTGTCTGGCCTGACGTTTCAAAGAAGCCAGTTGCGATTCAACGCCGCCCAGCACATCTTCCAGACGTACCAGATTTGCATCTGCTGCACGCAAGCGCAGCTCGGCTTCATGTCGGCGGGCATACAGCCCCGAAACCCCGGCGGATTCTTCCAGCACCATACGCCGTTCCAGTGGCTTTGAATTAATGATTTGTGTAATGCGCCCCTGTGAGACCAGGGCAGGGGAGTTTGCGCCGGTTACCGTATCCGCAAGCAACATCTGCACATCACGGGCGCGGACAGTTTTTCCATTAATTTTATAATTCGATCCGTGATCTTTTTCGATGCGGCGGATGATCTCAATTTCATCGGCACTGTTAAACTGGGCGGGGGCGCTGCGGCTTTCATTGTTCAGCAACAACGATACTTCGGCTATATTCTTGGAACTGCGTTTGGATGTGCCGGCAAATATAACATCTTCCATGCCGCCGCCGCGCATGCGTTTGGCAGAATTTTCGCCCATAACCCAACGCAAGGCTTCAACCAGATTCGACTTACCACAACCATTTGGGCCAACAATACCATTGAGACCGGTGCCGATATCTAATTCGGTCCGGTCTGCAAATGATTTGAAACCACTAAGGCGTAGTTTGTTAAACTGGATCATATACGCTTTACTCAATTAAAAAGCCAGGGCGGGACCCATTTCCCGCCTCCGGTCAGTTGCAAGGTTTACTCTTGCTATTCACCGCTTTCGGCGCTTTCATCCGCTTCTGCTTTTTGTGCGGGTTCACTGCCATCATCAACGGCTGTGCCACCGGCCTTCGCGAGTTCTGCTTCAATTACACCTTTGTAAAATTCGTAGTTACGGGCGCCTGTATGCACGGTGGTTTCGTTAAATACAAAAGTTGGCGTTGAATTAATGGCATAATTATTCTGCGCCTGTTTCATTTGGTTTATCAAACCATCACGCAAGTCATCATTACCAATGCAGGCATCAAAGGCTTCATTGCCTAAACCGGCCAAAGCCGCATTTTGGCGTAAGTAATTGATGTAACCGGCGTCATACGCCCATTTATCCTGATTATCGAACAGCATCTCAATAAAGCTTTGATAGCGGGCGTTCGGCAGGCATCTGGCAACCATGGAGGCGTGAACGGCCGGTCCGTTTAAGGGAAAGTCGTTCATAATGAAATAAACTTTACCTGTATCAATGTATTCTTCCTTGATTTGATCAAATACATTGCGATGAAAATCGCCGCAATGCCCACATGTCATTGAGGCAAATTCCTTGACAACAACTGGGGCATCGGGATTACCGATGGCGCGTGGTGACAGGGCATTATCCAGATCAAAACCGGGTTCATCACCTTGCGCGGCGTTATTTGATACGTCCTGTTCGGCCTGATTGGACGTTGCCATATCGTCTTCTGCAACAGTTTCGGAAATATCTGTGGCATCAGTTTCGCTATCAGCAGCGGTGTCCATATCCACTTCTGCAGTTATATCGGCCGTGTCAGTTTCAACCGTGCCACCAAAGCCACCTTGATTATAAATATAATAGCCAGCGCCCCCCAAAATAATAAGCAGGATCAGCGCAATAATTGGCGTTGCAGAATTCTTTTTAGACACGGTTATAGCCCTTTCTTTCATGCGCATAAAATTATGGCAATTCGGTTTTAGTACAGAAAATAATAGATTACAAGCCGCAATATACTAGAACCCCTTGGCTTTTGCATGGAAAAAAATAAAATATCCACATGCAGTTATGCTGGGCATTTACAAAGGTTTTAAAAAAATCACATCTTGCGGAAACGCACTGGTAAACGCCCCCATCGGCTTTATGGTGACCCGCTCCAGCTCTATGCCATGGTCAATGAGGTAAGCGCGCAAAGCAAGGGCGCGCGTTAATGAATTCCGTTTTGCGCTTCGGTCTGACGGGCCGGTTGCAAAAGACTGCAACTCGATACCGCCTGCCGGGTTACCGCGTAGATACGGTATAACGTTCTGTTTTAATATGTTTTTATCACTATCATTCAAAGACAGGCGGCCAGGTTCATAATTCATTTCTATCGTTTGTAAGGTTATTCCGGCTTGCGCCGGGGCAGGGGCTGCGGCGGCCACCTTGGCATCATGAGCCTCGGTAATAGACAGTCCGCCTATATTCTCGTAAACATCACGAACATTCATATGCACCAGGTCGTTATGTAGGGCATCACCAACTAGAAAACCGTCTTCTTGGCGCGGCGTCAAATTAGGAGGGGTAGAAAAGGCAGTTTTATCGTTGTTAGATGAATGTACCTCGGGGCTTTGTTGCTTATCAGAGCGTTTCAACTGGTCTAAATATTCTTTTGACACCTGAAACTGTTGCGGCCGTTTGGGCGGGTAGGGCGGCTTGAAAGGAACCGCCGTAACTGGTTGTTTTGCGCGCGTAACAGGCGGCGGCCTGCCGGTAATACTGTCCAAATCCAATAATACAGGCCGCTGGGAAGCCGAGGAGGGCAATCCATCAGCAGCCATATCCGTTGACCGCGATAATGAAGATCCGGGGGTATTGGATTGTTGATTCCCTTCATAGACACCGGTCAGCGGCGCACCAAACATGGGCGGCGGCGTATAGCTGTCAATACTGTTTGATCCGTTAGTCTGCGCATAGGTTTTTGCGGATATGCAAATAAGTAAAGTTATTGTTATTACAATAAGTTGCATTACTTTTTTAATGTTAAACGTGAATACTATTTGCGCAGCACTTTCTTCATATCATTGTAAATATATTCATTGGCCGCCAGGATATTGCCAGTTTTCAGCGCATCGTTGGAATCTTTGTCCAGATCACAAACAAAACCACCGGCTTCTTTTACCAATAAAATACCGGCCGCCACGTCCCAGGGCTTCAAATTGCGCTCCCAAAACCCGTCATATTTACCTGATGCGACATAAGCGAGATCAAGTGCAGCCGCCCCAAAGCGGCGCATGCCTGCACCAAGCTCCTGTATGGCGTTATATTCCTTGATAAATTGTGGCCCGGCTTCCTGTATGGTGCGCATTGGCGCGCCTGTGGCAATGGCCGTCATGGGGAAATTACGGCGCCCAGACACGCGCAATCGTCTGCGGCGATGAAACGCGCCTTTGCCACGTTCGGCGGTGAACAAGTCATCCTTAATCGGGTCGTATATCAACCCAAGCGTCACTTCACCTTTATCAACCAAAGCAATGGAAATGCACCAATGAGGCAAACCATGAAGAAAATTTGTCGTGCCATCCAACGGATCCACCACCCAGACATGATCTTTATCTTCGCCTTCAATGCGGCCGCTTTCTTCCATCAGAAAGCTATATCCCGGCTTGGCTTTTTTTAGCTCCTCAAAGATAATTTTTTCCGAGCGCTTATCAGCCGCGCTCACAAAATCACCGGGGCCTTTCACAGAAACCTGCAGGTTTTCAACTTCACCAAAATCACGAACAAGGGAGCGCCCGGCCTTTTCCGCCGCACGTATCATAACATTCATATTGGGTGCATTTACGGCTGCCATGACTAATCTTTCGCACGTTCGACAAAGCTGCCGTCTTCCGGTTTCACAACAATACGGGTACCGACATCAATATACGGCGGCACCATAACTTTTACCCCATTATCAGCAATGGCCGGTTTATAAGACGTTGTCGCCGTTTGGCCTTTTACAACCGGTTCGGCTTCTACAACTTCAACCGTTACATGCTTGGGCAAAGTTACATTCAAGGGCTCCCCTTCAAAGGTTTCAATTTCAACAGTCATGCCTTCCTGCAGGAAAGCGGCCGGATCACCAATAATATCTTTGGGAACAATAAGCTGTTCAAAATTGGCTTGATGCATAAATGTATAATCATCACCATCGGCGAACAAAAACTGGTAATCATCCTGTTCAAGGCGAATGCGCTCAACCGTTTCCTGCGTCCGGAAACGAATGTTACTTTTATTTCCTGTGCGAACATCACGGATTTCAACCTGCGCAACGGCGGCCCCTTTACCGGGTTGCACAATATCATTTTTAACAACCACACAAAGTTTGCCTTCATATTCGATCACATTGCCTGATCGTAAATTAATAGCATTTTCTTTCATTGTTTTTATCCTAAGTCTTTTTGTTATCAAGGAAGAGGGACTGCCCAAAATTCTCCAGCCTGTTTCTTACTTCGATATCGGTTATATAATCAAGTGTTTCGCTAATATATTTTTTTTCATCCGGCGTTAAGACCGGCGTTTTCTTGATTCTGGGCCTATCTGCGGTGTTGGGCGCCACATTGATAAAGCGAATGCCGCTGATCCATTGTTCCCCGAACACTTGATTAATGCGCTCAAGGATCAGATCTTTTTGGTAATGCAGTTTGGTTGCGTATGCGCTTGATGTTGCAATTTCCAGCACCGCATCGGGGTTTTTAGGGCGCTGCTTATATTTTCTGTATTTAATGGCCGATGGCTGCACCTTTGTCGCCAATTCAGGCCCGACAATTTCTGTCCACTGGGAAAGAATGCGGCCCAGCGCAATATATTTGCGGCCACAAACTTCATTTGTAATTTTGGCTGTTGCTTCCGAAACAGGACGCATTATTCTACCTTTAGTGTTATGAATGACTGCAAGATGACAGCCAAAGAACAAATAATCAAGATTTCCGAAAAAAAGAGTAAAAGTTTTCGGGGGCAAATGCTTGCCTGGTATGACAAGCACAGAAGAACTATACCATGGCGCGCCCCTGAAGGCGAGCTCTCAGACCCTTATCACGTATGGCTATCGGAAATCATGTGCCAGCAAACAACCGTACCGGCCGTTATTCCATATTTTCTGAAATTCATTCAGACCTGGCCAACCATAACTGATCTTGCGAATGCCGACCGGGACGATGTCATGAAAGCCTGGGCCGGGCTGGGGTATTATGCCCGTGCGCGCAACCTGCATAAATGCGCAAAGCTCATTGCTGATGATATGAGCGGGTCTTTTCCACAAAGCAAGGCCGAATTACAAAGCCTGCCAGGCATTGGCGATTATACCAGCGCCGCCATTGCGGCCATTGCCTTTAACAAAGCCGAGACAGTCGTTGATGGCAATATAGAGCGCGTGATGGCGCGGCAATTTAATATCCAGACCCCCATGCCCAAAGCCAAAAAGGAAATAAAGCAAGTCGCCGCGCAATTCTTTGAGCGTGAGAAAGCGCGCCCCGGTGATTTCGCCCAGTCTTTAATGGATCTTGGCTCCGCCATTTGCACCCCTAAAAACCCTAAATGTAGCCTTTGCCCGGTTGTTAAGACCTGTGCGGCCCACAAACATGGCAACGCCGAGATGCTGCCGATCAAGGCACCGAAAAAGACAAAGCCGCAAAAACGGGGATATATTTACTGGATAGAAAATTCGGACAATCAGGTCTTACTGCATACACGGGATGACAATCAAATGCTGGGCGGCATGTTGGCATTGCCGTGTTCGGACTGGATAGAGGAGGCCGGGACATCCGCCAAAGGCAAGGGGGCAACCAAACCAGCGCATGTATCCTTTATTGACCAGTCCGCGGTCATAAATACGCAGCAGCACATCAGACATAGCTTTACCCATTTTGACCTCAGGCTGGATATCTTTCGGTATAATGCACCATTATGCGGCACGGCGAATGATGGTTATCATTGGGTTGAACGCGGCGATATCAGGGCTGAAAATTTTCCCACCGTGTTTAAAAAAGCGGTAGCGCTCTGCCATTAATTGTAAAAAAATCTTTGCCTTTGTTAAGAACTGCTTTATTATTTTAATGTTACGTTTTACGGATAGCCACGTCTAAACTATTCAAAATACTAATCAAACCAGATCTCGGAGCAAAAAAGTGAACACAAACACCCCTTATTACGAAGCAATACAGTTAATTGAACGTTTGCACCGTCATTTTCTGGATGTTCTTAAGGTCGAACTTGACCGTAAAGGAATACAGGACATTAACAACGTGCAAAGCATGATTTTGTTTAATATCGGTGATGAAGAAATGACCGTGGGGGAGCTCACCATTCGCGGCTATTATCTGGGATCGAATGTTTCTTACAACGTGAAGAAGATGGTGGAAAATGACTATCTGGTTCAGGAACGATCAGTCCATGATAAACGCTCAATCCGTGTGCGCTTGTCTGACAAAGGTAAAGACCTTAAAAACGCCATCAGCGATATGTTCAAACGCCATGAAGAACAAATCAAAGGCTCCAAAATTACAGATGATTCCCTAAACGACTTGAACGAAACCTTAAAGAATCTGGAGCGTTTCTGGGCGGCGCAGGCAAATTTTGCTGGCGGATTTTAATCTATGACAGATTTAACCGGCGATTTTCAATCATCGGATTATAACCCGGATACATTATCCGGTAGCTATGCGTATAACCGCATTCAGCAATTTGTACAGGAGATTCATGCCGCCGCATATCCGCACACACCGCAAGAGGTAGGGGGGAGACCGTACGGATATTGCGCCGAGTATCTGGAACAATGTGAAAACATCGTTGGTGCAGATGATCGCAATAATCTTTCGCCAAAGAAGAAAGAGGCCATTAGAAATGGGGCGATAGAAACTGTCAATAAAATGGTCGCCAACTTATCTTTGGTCCCTGATTTAAATGCATCTGAGCAACGCTATCTTAATGAATTTACCTTCTATAAATCAGTCATAGACCGAATTTCGCGCGGCGAAAAACTTGAAGATATTAAAACCTTCATTAAAACCGGCCCTATCGGGCCTGATCCGTCTCCCTAAAGGCTGGCATTATCCAAAGGCCTGATGCCCCGTCATCGCACGCCCCAATATCAGAGCATGAACGTCGTGCGTGCCTTCATAGGTATTTACCGCCTCTAAATTCACCATATGGCGAATGACGTGGTATTCATCGGCAATCCCATTACCCCCCAGCATATCCCTTGCAACGCGGGCAATATCTAATGCCTTACCGCAATTGTTGCGCTTAAGCAGGGAAATAGCTTCCGGCGCGGCGCGGTTATCATCACGCAAACGCCCCAATCGCCAACAAGCCGTTAGCCCCAATGTAATCTCGGTCTGCATATCGGCCAATTTCTTTTGAATTAACTGCTGCGCCGCCAATGGCTTGCCAAATAATATGCGCTCCTGTGTGTATTCCAGCGCTTTGTGCCAGCAGGCTTCGGCCGCGCCCATTACCCCCCAGCAAATACCAAAGCGTGCAGAGTTCAAACATAATAGCGGCGCCTTTAGCGAGGTCGCACCCGGCATCTTTTTATCATCCGGGACAAAAACCTCATCCAGCATAATGCCACCAGTAGGCGAGGCGCGAAGGCTGAATTTACCTTCTATTTTAGGGGCCTCCAGCCCCTTCATCCCCTTATCCAGAATAAAGCCGCCGGTTGAACCGTCCTCCATTTTTGCCCAGATCACAAAGACATCGGCAATAGGGGAATTGGAAATCCATTGTTTTGCGCCTGAAATTTTATAGCCGCCCTCAACCTTTTTGGCGCGGGTTTGCATATTGCCCGGGTCAGAACCGCCATCGGGTTCGGTCAAACCAAAACACCCGACACATTCACCTGAAGCCAATCTGGGTAGGTAATGCTGTTTCTGTTCTTCTGAACCAAACATCCAGATCGGATACATGACCAGAGACGATTGTACGGAATAGCAAGAACGATAGGCGCTGTCGACGCGCTCCAATTCGCGCGCAATCAATCCGGCCGCGACATAACTGGTTCCCGCGCAGTCGTAGCCCTCAATCATAGGCCCCAACAGGCCAAGCGCGCCCATTTCGCGCATAATCTCACGGTCAAAACTTTCATGGCGATTCGCCTCAACAATGCCGGGCATCAAACGATCCTGAGCAAAGTCACGGGCCGTTTTTTCGATCATAAGTTCTTCATCTGTCAAAAGCTCATCCAGCAAGAACGGGTCTTCCCAGTTGAACTTAACTCTGTCATCAATTTTTCCTGTGTGATCTTTTGGGCTCATACTTGCCTCCGCTTGATTTGTTTTTTAATACTATAAAAGGAAAAAAGGAACACGGCAATGTCAAAGCACAGCCTGCATGGCAGAGAAGTTATTCTGGAGTATCATTCCATTGGTAACGTTGTTAAAGTAACGGCCATGGATACGGCCACCCTGACAGAAGTTACAACTCAGGGCCCCGCCAGTGCGGGCGAGGCGCTATTGAAATCGAATGCGATAAAGCGCCTGGAATATGTTTTAAAAAAGAAGGGGCTAATTTCTTAAAAAGCCTTGATTTTTAGGTGCTACAAGCACTATATAACCCCTATGAAACTTAAAATTGGCATTGCCGCGGATCATGGCGGTTATAGATACAAACAAGCAATTATTGATAAATTCCCCCAGATTGAATGGCTAGACCTGGGCACCGAAAATACTGAATCGGTTGATTACCCGGATTTTGCACACGAAATGGCGCAGCGCATTCGCGGCGGAGAAATTAAAACCGGTATATTGGTGTGCGGTACAGGTATTGGCATCTCAATTGCCGCCAATCGTCATCCCGAAATTCGCGCGGCCGTTTGCACAAACGCAACGATGGCCCGTCTGACCCGCGCCCATAACAATGCCAATGTGCTGGCCTTGGGCGAGCGGATCATCGGGATTGAAACCGCTTTTGATATCGTCGAAACGTTTTTAAGCAGTGAATTTGAAGGCGGCCGCCACGAACGCCGCGTGAACAAGATTAATATTACCCCATAAAAAATAGAGGACCCGACCATGAGCAACGCCGTCAAACATATTAACAATCAATTTGAAACGTTCTTTGAGAGCCACCTAAAGGAGGTTGATCCTGTTGTCTACGGCTCTATACAGGATGAATTAACCCGCCAGCAGGAGCAGATTGAGCTGATTGCCTCTGAAAATATTGCTTCCCGCGCGGTTATTGAGGCTCAGGGGTCGGTGCTGACGAACAAATACGCCGAAGGTTACCCCGGTAAACGTTACTATCAAGGGTGCGTTAATGTTGATGTCATCGAACAGGCCGCCATTGACCGCGTAAAACAAATTTTTGATGCAAAGCACGCCAACGTGCAGCCCCATTCCGGCGCGCAGGCCAATGGCGCGGTGATGCTCGCTTTGCTGGAGCCGGGCGATACGATCCTGGGTATGTCTTTGGCTTTTGGCGGACATTTGACACATGGCGCGGCCCCCGCGCAATCCGGCAAATGGTTTAATGCCATTCAATATGGTACCCGCAAGGACGATGGCCTGATTGATTATGATGAAGTTGAGGCCATGGCGGTGGAGCACAAGCCAAAAATGATCATTGCCGGGGCTTCGGCTTACCCGCGCGTCATCGACTGGAAACGTTTCCGCGACATCGCAGATAAAGTTGGCGCCATTTTGTTTGTTGATATGGCGCATTATGCGGGCCTTATTGCCGGCGGGTCTTATCCCAATCCGGTTCCGCATGCCCATGTAACAACGTCAACGACGCACAAAACACTGCGCGGGCCGCGCGGCGGCGTCATTCTTACCAATGATGATGCCATTGCCAAAAAGCTAAATTCGGCGGTATTCCCCGGATTGCAAGGTGGGCCGCTGGAACATGTCATTGCAGGAAAGGCTGTTGCTTTCGGTGAGGCCCTGAAGCCGGAGTTTAAAACCTATGCTCATGACATTGTTGCCAATGCCAAGGTTTTGGCGCAGACACTGGTTGATGGTGGGCTGGACATCGTGACAGGCGGAACTGATTCGCATATCGTTCTGGTTGATTTGCGCCCGAAAGGGCTAACCGGTAAAGCGGCAGATGACGCGCTTGAACATGCCGGTATCACCTGTAACAAAAATGCTGTCCCATTCGATCCAGAAAAACCGTTTGTCACATCCGGTATACGCCTTGGAACGCCGGCTGGAACCACGCGCGGTTTTGGCGCGGCTGAATGGAAAGAGATCGGGGGCTTAATCCTTGAAGTTCTGGACGGGCTGGTTGCCAATGGCCCTGACGGAAATGACGCTGTACAAAGTGCGGTAAAAGAAAAGGTTAAGGCCCTTTGTTCCCGGTTCCCGATTTATGGTGCCATGTAACAATCACGTATGAATAAGGTGATCTATGCGTTGTCCATTTTGCGGTAATGACGAAACACAGGTGAAAGATTCGCGCCCGACTGAAGATAATGCATCGATCAGGCGCCGCCGGTCCTGCCCTGATTGCGGGCAACGCTTTACCACCTTTGAACGGGTACAGCTGCGTGAAATGACCGTCTTGAAATCGGGTGGCCGCACGCAACCATTTGATCGCGACAAGATTATTAAATCCATGCAAGTTGCGTTGCAAAAGCGCCCGATTGAATTTGAGCAAATCGAAAAGGCAACCACGGCCATTGTCCGTAAGCTGGAATCTCGCGGCGAACATGAAATCGAATCTAGCCAGATTGGCGCCGAGGTGATGGGCGCCTTAATGGCTTTGGACGAAGTCGGGTATATCCGCTACGCCTCAGTTTACAAAGATTTCCGCGAACCAGATGATTTTAACGAATTCCTGAATAATATCCAGAAACTCTCGGAAAAGAAGAAGAAAAAATCTGCTTCATAAGGGGATTCATGTTCAGCCCTGACGACCATTATTACATGCAAACCGCGCTGAATTTTGCGCGGCGTGGATTGGGCAGAACGGCCCCCAACCCGGCGGTTGGCTGCGTTATTGTTAAGGGCGGCCATATACTGGCCACGGCGCGAACCGCCGATGGCGGACGTCCCCATGCCGAAAAATCCGCACTAGCGAAGGCTGGTGATCAGGCGATAGGCGCGACTGTTTATGTCACGTTAGAGCCTTGCTCGCATGAGGGGCAAAGCGGATCTTGCGCTATGGCCCTGATTGACGCGGGCGTTAAACGCGTTGTTGCCGCCTGCACTGACCCAAACCCGGCGGTAAGCGGGGCCGGGCTGAATATGATGCGAGAGGCCGGAATCTGCGTTGATCTTGGCCTTTTGGAACGTGAGGCCATTGATCTAAACCAGGGGTTTTTTCTTACACTGGCCGAAAACCGTCCTTTTATCACTTTGAAAACGGCCGTATCAGCCGATGGGTTTGTGTCCGCAAAACGCGGCGAACAAACCTGGATAACAAATTCATTGGCCCGTTTAAAGGCGCATCATTTACGGGCCGTGCATGATGGCATTTTATGCGGTATAGGGACGATAAAAACCGATGACCCGCATCTAACCACGCGTGTGGATGGGCTTGTGCATAAATCTGTGCGTATCATTCTGGATAGCGCGCTCAGCATTACGGAAGATGCAAACGTGGTGCAATCTGCACGCGATGAACCATTGTGGATCTTTTATGAAACGGGTGAACCAGCGCATAAAATGGCCTTACAAGATATGGGCGCGGACCTTTTTCAATGCAATACTAGAAACTTAAGCAGCATACTTAAAATATTATCCGAACGCGGTTTGACCCGAATTTTGGTTGAGGGCGGGCCGCATATTCACCAATCTTTTATTAAGGCCGGTTTATTCGATGATATTGCCGTGTTCCAATCCCCGGTAAAATTAGGGGGCGGCGTACCTGCCTTCACAGATTTTAGCCCTGATAGCATCAACAAAGCGTTGAATTTAATTGTAAAGAAGCGCATATATCTAGGGGATGATACATTGACACTTTACACAAGGGCATAAAATGTTTACCGGCCTGATACAGGATATTGGCACGATTACGGCGATAAAGCCATTGCAGCAAGGTATCCGTTTACAGATTGCAACTGGCGGATCGCTGGATCTGGCGCGTGAGAAAATTGGTGCTTCGATATGTTGTTCCGGCTGTTGCCTGACAGTCACTGAAAAAACTGACACGGCCTTTACAGTAGATGTGTCCGCCGAAACATTATCAAAAACCAACCTTGCTGACTGGACGGTTGGCGATCATATCAATCTTGAACCGTCCCTGCGTTTGGGCGATGAATTGGGCGGACATCTGGTGTATGGCCATGTTGACGGCGTGGCAGAAGTCACGGACATACAGCCTGATGGAGAAAGTATCCGCCTTGTGATAACGCCGCAGGCCGAATTTATGCGCTATATTGCGCCCAAAGGCTCCATTACCCTTGATGGAATATCCTTGACCGTGAATGAAGTTGGCCAGAGTAATTTCGGCGTTAACATCATACCGCACACGATGGATCAGACGACCCTAAAGCACCGCAAACCGGGCGATAAGGTGAATATTGAGATTGATATGCTTGCGCGATACGTGGCCCGCGTGATAGGACAATCAGAATGACAAAACAACCCAATACATCTTCCGCCTACGAGGCCGATTTGCAAACAGATCATGCAGATCAGGCCATTCTGTCAAGCATAGAAGACATTCTTGCCGACATGAAGGCCGGAAAGCCGGTTATCATCGTTGATGACGAAGACCGCGAAAACGAAGGTGACCTGATTATAGCGGCGGAATGCGCCACGGCCGACAACATCAACTTTATGGCCAAAGAGGGGCGGGGGTTGATTTGTCTGCCCATGGAAGGCGCGATGATTGACCGTCTTGGCCTTGAACTGATGGGCCGGGGTGATAACGCCAGACATCGCACAGCGTTTACCGTTTCAATCGAGGCCAAGCAAGGGGTCACCACCGGCATTTCGGCGGCGGACCGCGCACATACCATTCGCACCGCCATTGACCCTTCTACGCATCACAATGACATCGCAACGCCGGGTCACGTCTTCCCCTTGAAGGCACGTGATGGCGGCGTTCTTGTAAGGGCTGGCCATACTGAGGCCGCCGTGGACCTGGCCAAAATGGCCGGTTTTTCAGGGGCTGGCGTGATATGCGAGATTATGAATGATGACGGCACTATGTCGCGCCTGCCTGATTTGGCGCATTTTGCGCGCAAGCACGATATGAAGATTGGCACGATCGCCGATTTAATTGCCCATCGCCGTAAACATGAATGTTTCGTCAAACAAATTGGCCAAAGCAAACTTGAAAGCCGCTATGGCGGGCAATTTGATATGCGGTTTTATATCAACACGCTGGACCAGACCGAGCATATCGTTCTGATTAAGGGCGATATAACCAACAGCAGCGATTCCCCCATTCTGGTGCGCATGCATGCCGCCGATACCATGAATGATATGCTGGGCGCAGGCGGCGAACCATCGGATTTACACCAGTCCATGACATTAATTGCCAATAACGGTGCCGGTGTCATTGTTGTTCTGCGTGATCCAAATTCACAAATTCTATCAAAACAGATAAACCCGCAAAGTCTGCCAGCCGCCGATAAAGCCGCCATATTACGAAATTATGGTATTGGCGCGCAGATCCTGTTGGATTTGGGCATTCACCATATGACACTTTTATCCAACTCCCAGAAAAATATTGCTGGCTTAGAGGGCTATAATCTGCATATTCATGGACAAAAGCCTATCAAATAATAGAGACACCCAAGTTATGAGCCTTAAATTCCTGATTGTTGAATCGCCGTATTATAAAGATGTATGCAGCGCCCTTGTGGATGGCGCCAGCGCATATTTAACCGAACAAGGGATTGATTTTGAACGCATTAGCGTAGAAGGCGCATTGGAAATACCGGTTGCCATTCACATTGCCCAACAATCTCCCAAAAGCAAATTTGACGCTTACATTGCCATTGGCTGTGTTATTCGCGGGGAAACATCCCATTACGATATTGTTTGCAACGAGAGCGCCTCGGGCTTAAGCCGTTTGGCACTGGATCATACCCTTGCAATCGGCAATGCCATATTGACCTGTGACACCCGCGAACAGGCCATGGTGCGCGCTATGCCCGATCAAAAAAACAAGGGCCGCGACGCCGCCAAGGCCGCCCACGGCATTGTGCAATTAAAACAACGTTATGACGTTAAATAGAGGAAGAGACTGAACACATGTCCAATCAACCACAGCGTAATACCCCCTCTAAATCTGCACAATCGCGCTCCGCACGGTTAATGGCGGTGCAAACACTTTATGGTGTCATGCACACGGGTAATGATATGAAAGAGGCCGTAGCAGATACTTTGGCCAAATCCGATCACATCGAAATTGATGGCGAAAAGCTGGTAAGCCCGGACAAAACCCTCTTTCAAAAAATATTATTTGGTTATAATGCCCGTCAGGGTGATGTCGAAGATATTATCAAAGCCAGCCTGACCACAAGTAAATCCGGTGAAACCGAAACACTGCTAAAAGCCATTTTATGTTGCGGCGTTTATGAATTATTGGCGCATACCAATATAGATGCCCCCATTATAATCAATGATTATCTTGACGTGGCACACGGTTTTTACGATGAAGGTCAGGTTAAGCTCATTAACGGCGTACTTGATAAAGCCGGAAAGGCCTTGCGCAGCTAGCGTATTTATCACCCCGTCACATTTGTCTAAAATTTTATGCAAACCTAACCAATCTTTAACAGCCCATTGTTATACTGGTAATTGGGTTTACAAAACGGTTGGGGCACATACGTGAAAAAAATACTTTCCATTGTTATAGCGTTGGCATTGCTTGGCGGCGGCGGAGCAGGGGCCTATTTCTATTTCATGAAACCGGCAGAAGCATCGGCCGTTGAGGGCGACAAAAGCCACGCCAAAAAACAAGACAGCAAGGATAAAGCTGATACATCCAAACATATCTTCGTTGAGCTTGATCCATTAATCCTGCCCATTATTGACGAATCAGGCGTTACGCAGACCGTAAGTCTGGTCGTGGCCCTTGAGGTCGCCGACGAAAAAGCAGGCAGCTTAATCACCGCACAGGCGCCGCGGCTCAAAGATGCCTATATTCAGAAATTATATGGTGTCTTAAATAATCAGGCCGCATTAAAGGGCGGTGTCATACAAGTGAACACACTAAAAAAACAATTGAACAAAATTTCTAACAAGGTGTTAGGGGACGATATTGTGCATGACGTATTGCTACAAGTTGTCCAGCAGCGCCCTGTTTAGACCAAGGAATTGTTGGGCTTGCAATAGCGGCCCTGCAATATGTGAACCCTCTAAACTTTATAATACCCGCTTTTTAAAGCGGGTTTTTTTTGCGTTGCGTCACATTCTTTTTGGGTCATGGCTTTCATCCCCCCCATGGAACGCGGTAAAATCAATTTTGGCGGCGGGGTGTGTGCACAAAATCTAACCTTAAATTTGTGAGGATTTACTATGGTTTCACTAAATGTAATGATTGCGGCATGCGGCGGCCTTGCGCTGCTTTATTGTGCAGTGGCCGCAAAACAGGTTCTGGCTAAAGAGGCCGGAAATGAAAGGATGCAATCGATTGCATCGGCCATTCAAGAAGGCGCATCGGCCTATTTGAACCGCCAATATAGAACCATTGCCCTAGTTGGCGTAGCAGCAGCAATTGGCTTATATCTATTGCTGGGCTGGCATGTCGCCATAGGTTTTGCCATCGGGGCCGTTTTATCCGGCATCGCCGGGTATACCGGTATGTTGGTATCCGTTCGCGCCAATGTCAGAACAACGCAGGCCGCAACCCAAAGCATGAGCAGCGCACTGAATGTTGCCTTTAAAGCCGGGGCCATTACCGGCATGTTGGTTGTCGGGCTTGGGCTTCTTGGTGTTTTGTTTTATTACATGTGGTTACAGGACACATTAAATCTGGCAGCCGCAGCCGAACAAAGCAAGGAACGCAAGGCCATTATCCGCGTCATGCTGGAGGGCTTGATTGCGCTGGGCTTTGGTGCCTCACTTATTTCAATTTTCGCCCGTTTGGGCGGCGGGATCTTCACCAAAGGGGCCGATGTTGGCGCCGACCTTGTTGGCAAGGTCGAGGCAGGCATCCCCGAAGATGATCCGCGCAACCCGGCGGTTATAGCCGATAATGTCGGGGACAATGTTGGTGATTGCGCCGGGATGGCCGCTGATCTGTTCGAGACCTATGCCGTAACCGTTGTCGCCACCATGTTGATTGCCTTTTCAACCTTTGCCGCGTCTAGCGTCGAAAGTATGATGCAATTGCCCCTGATCATAGGCGGGGTGTGCATTTTGGGGTCAATTGCCGGAACATTTTTTGTCCGTCTTGGCCGGAATAACAACGTTATGTGGGCCCTGTATAAAGGCTTTATAGCCAGCGCCGTCATATCCGCCGGTCTGATTTATTACGTCATGTTTAAAGACACGTATCTGGACATCAATCTGGCGCAGGACATCACGCTGGCCAGCGGTGACATCATGACCATGAGCGCATTGTTTCAATGCGTCCTGACCGGCCTTGTTGTAACGGGCCTGTTGATCTGGATCACCGAATATTACACATCAACAGCCTTCAGACCCGTTCGTGAAGTCGCAAAAGCATCAGAATCGGGTCATGGAACGAATGTGATACAGGGCCTTGCCATTTCGATGGAATCAACGGCCCTGCCTGTCATCGTGATTTGCGGCGGAATCTACGCCGCCTTTACCTTTGCCGGACTTTACGGCATTGCCATTGCCGCAACATCCATGCTGTCGCTGGCGGGGATGGTGGTGGCGCTGGATGCCTATGGCCCCGTTACCGATAATGCGGGTGGCATTGCTGAAATGGCTGAATTGCCGCAAGACGTTCGGGACACAACAGACGCACTGGACGCCGTTGGCAACACAACCAAGGCCGTCACCAAGGGCTACGCCATTGGTTCTGCCGGGTTGGCCGCGCTGGTATTGTTCGCCGCCTATACCGAGGAAATCAAGCATTACCTGCCGCAATACAGTGATATCACCTTCCCGTTACAGGACCCCTATGTGGTTATTGGCCTGTTTTTGGGCGGCTTATTGCCGTATTTGTTCAGCGCCATGTCCATGACCGCGGTGGGGCGCGCCGCCGCCTCTGTGGTGGTGGAAGTCCGGCGCCAATTCAAAGACATTAAAGGCATCATGGACGGCGATACAAAGCCGGAATATGGTACCTGCGTTGACTTGCTGACAAAATCGGCCATCAAGGAAATGGTTGTTCCGTCCCTGCTTCCCGTTGCCGCGCCTGTTATTGTCTTTTTCACCGTGGCGTATTTGACCGGTGATTATGAACCTGCCTTCCAATGCCTAGGCGCGATGCTGCTGGGGACCATTGTAACGGGGCTATTCGTTGCTATTTCCATGACCTCGGGCGGGGGGGCCTGGGACAATGCCAAGAAATACATCGAAGAGGGCCATCACGGCGGCAAAGGCTCGGAAGGGCATAAAGCCGCCGTAACCGGGGATACCGTTGGTGACCCGTATAAAGACACTGCCGGGCCAGCCGTAAACCCGCTGATTAAAATCACAAACATTGTGGCCATTCTGCTGGTGGCCGTTGTGGCCAAATATATCGGCCTTTAACCACAATAACGGTATAAACGCACGCAAGAACGGGCCGCATCAGGCCCGTTTTTTATGTGTAAGTGATTGATATGACATGCGCATTCGGCTTCGTCATTTCGTTTGTAAATTTTAGGGGGGTGGGGGTATCAAAAAAGGCGCTCAAAAAGCGCCTTCATTGTTAGTCTCTCATAAAATTCCGTAAAAAGCGAATTTTTTTGCAGTCTTTAGTTTAAAATCCCTTTATTTCAATCCCGGAATTAGGGCGGCTATGTCCGCGCGGTGCATATTTTTGCTGCTCCTGCTCATGCAAAGTAAAGCCGACCTTCTTGACCTCATCTTTTGTGAGAATATGATTTTGTATAACGGCATTAATCATATCTATATTTTTGTCGCTATCACTGCCCATATAGTAACAAGGGCCCTTATTGCTAGATCTTATTGGCCCAATCTCCGTTGATAAACAATGTTCGCGCGAGTGTGTACTGAAAAAACTACCAGTCTCTGTGGCTTTCAAAACAAGGTGTTCCGTATGACTATTTTTGCCGCGCGATGCCAATGTAATTTCTGTATTGTCCTCGCCGGATAGTTCCCATTCAATGTTTTTATCAATGCCGGCCTGCTTCAACAGCGCATTAATTTTCTGGACGTCCGGCTCAAACTCTTCAAACAGCGCCTTGGCATGATTTTGCGCGCGAATTATCGGCTCCACCAATTCTGCCGCACTGGCCGCAAAATCCTTACGCATTGTGTTTTCGGTATCATCACCGGTAAAAAGGGACGTCAAAAATTTTTTTAATACGGACATGTTACGATACTGCCTTGTCTAATTTTCATATAGCCAAGCCTTGTAACGCAAAGCATCTATTATGTCAATAAAATTTTATCGTGCATCCTGCGGGTTAAACTTCCCAAGATTGCCGAATATCTGTTGTACGGCGCTGGTTTCCGTCCCATGCGTGGGCGTTGCATCGCGTTCGATTGGTATATTGATGCGATCGGCATTGACGTCGTTCACACTCTCCACCAGGCCATCGGTGCTAAAGGTCACGGCGACGATACGCTCATTCACCACTTTGGGGTCCAGAATGCCACGCTTTTCGGTTTCCTGCCCGATATAATACCAGATATCATCGTTAAAGGGCGCGACGGTCGTGGGGGAACCCAGCAGGCGCAAAACATCGGATCTTGAGCTTTTCCCGGCCTCTACACGCTCCAGCTGATGGGTCTCCAGCATATTACCGCGCTGCATTTTTGTCGGTGTACAGCCGGCCAGAACAAAACCCGAAACAAAACAAACGGCGGCACTGATCAGCAATTGCTTTTTGGTTACAGTCATGGTTATCTCCCAAACATATACATGAACGCGGTGAATAATTATATTATATGCTTCTTATAGGCGATGGTGAGAAAAAATCAATGTTTGGACTGTTTAAATCGAAAAAACGCTATGAACAAGAATCCTGGGCCCTGTTTATTGCCGCTCAGGACGCTGCGCGCAATGCGTATTTTTACGAGAACCTGGAAGTGCCTGACACGACGGAGGGGCGGTTTGACCTGTTGCTGGTGCATATCTTTCTGATTATCAACCGGATTAAGGATGAAAAAGGTGGCCCCCAATTGGGGCAGGCGCTTTTTGATACGGCCTTTTTGAACATTGATGAAGGGTACCGGGAAATTGGCGTCGGTGATATGGGCGTTCCCAAACGCATGAAAAAACATATGCTGGCCTTTAACGGCCGCATGCACGCTTATGAGCAGGCTTTGCAACACGAAAACGCGCGCGAAGAACTGGCCAGTGCGCTGGATCGCAATCTGTATACCCTTGTGCATTTCGAAAAACCGGACACATTGCATAGAATGACCGCCTATGTCCTGAATAATGCTGCGCAGTTGCAATCGGCGCCTATAAACGACATTATGGCCGGACACATTACATTTATGCCGCCAGAATCCGGCACCATGACGAAGGAGAGTTAAAATGACCCTATCAGTGGAAATCCCCGGCGCGGAGCTGCCGTGGTCGCACATAATTGAGGCGGACAAGGCCGGGAACGAAATTGAGACCCTGACCATCACGCCAAACGCGCAGCAACTAAAGGCGCTGGCGGAGCATTACGACATTGACAGCATTGACAATCTGAGCGCGGATTTAACGTTAAAACGCATACGCGGCGGGCTGGTTGTTCACATAACCGGGCATTTTGCCGCGGATATACAGCAACAATGCGTGGTCAGTCTGGAGCCCATACAAACCCATATCGAAGAAGATTTCGAAGCCTGGTATGGCGATACAGATCAAGCCGTCTCATTTACCAAAGCCAAACAGCAAAAAGAGATGCAAAAACAACATGGTGAGGCCCCGATCGTGCCCGAACAGGATGACCCGGAACCGATCATCGATGGCAAGCTGGATTTAGGCGATATTGTTATGCAGTTTGTGTCACTGGCCATTGATCCATACCCCACAAAACAGGGCATTGAACTGGGGGAGGGGGAAGTGCCCGCCGTCAGGGAACCGGCCCCTGAACGTAAAAACCCGTTTGCGAAGCTGCAGGAATGGAAAGATAAGCAGGGAAAAGAATAGCCGAAATTTCAGAAAATATAATAATTTTCTTGCCATAGGGCATAATTTTCGTTATCAACACATTTCATTTGTAATTAATTTATCAAGAGATACAAGAAAATGGCTGTACCAAAGAGAAAAACCACACCATCCAAGCGCAATATGCGCCGCGCACATGATGCTCTGAAAACAGAGAACTGGGTGGAAGATTCACACACTGGTGAACCAAAGCGTCGCCACCACATTGACCTGAAAACAGGCATGTACAAAGGCAAGCAGGTTCTTGCCGAGCGCGACTAATATCACTTAGAAATTAATTGTGGCCACGTGATCTAGTTCCCTAGTCAGTGGCCATAATTTCATTTATACTCTCCTCCGCGGCATGGCGCCGCTTTGATTTGGCAGCAATCAATAAAGAGATACAACAAAGAGATACATTTCTTGTGGCTACTTCCATAAAAATCGCTCTGGATGCAATGGGCGGCGATATTGGCCCCGAAGCCGTACTTCCGGCGGCTGAACTTGTCGCGAAGAACACAACTGATATTCATTTTCTTCTTTACGGGGACGAGGCGAAGATCCTTCCCATACTGGCCAAAAACCGTAAATTACGGGCCGTCTCAACCGTTATTCATACCGAAAAGTTTATTGGCAACGATGAAAAACCATCCACGGCCCTGCGTAACGGTAAGGGGTCATCAATGCGTCTGGCCATTGAGGCCGTCAGGGACGGAAAGGCCGATGCTGTGGTTTCTGCCGGTAATACAGGCGCTTTAATGGCGATTGCCAAAATTGTGCTTAAAACCGTTCCGGGCATTCACCGCCCGGCCATCGCCAGCATATTTCCCGGCCTGAAAGGGCAAACTATTATGCTGGATCTGGGGGCGAATGTTCTGGTGGATGCTGAAAATCTGGCGCAATTTGCCGTTCTGGGTGCGGTATTTGCCAAGGCACAAAAGAAAATTGCTGTGCCGAGCGTCGGGCTGTTGAATGTCGGAACCGAGGACACCAAAGGCCCAGATCACGTCAAAGGTGCCGCCAACATTCTTGCTAACGTTGATTTCCCGGGGCATTATAAAGGCTTTGTGGAAGGAACGGACATTATGACCGGTGAAGTTGATGTGATCGTCAGCGATGGTTACGCCGGAAATATTGCTCTGAAATCCATCGAAGGCGCAGGAAAAATGATTGCGACCTCATTCAAAAATTCACTATCCAGTGACCCATTGGCCCTGATTGGCGGCCTGTTATCCGCATTTGCATTAAAGCGGTTCAAAAACAAGGTCGATCCGCGCCTGTATAATGGCGGGGTATTTTTAGGTCTGAATGGAATTTGTGTAAAAAGTCATGGCGGCAGTGACGCCCTTGGAATATCCAGCGCCATTCGTTTGGCCTGCAACCTTGCCAGGGAAGGATACATCCAAACCATCAGCGAAGATATCGGGCATTTAATGACCCAGGAAACATTACTGGCCGAAGGAGCCTACAGGGATTAACACAAATATGACCAGACGCGCCGTTATACAAGCCACAGGCAGTTATCTGCCTAAAAAAATCCTCACCAACGCCGATATGGAATCGATTGTTGACACCTCATCGGAATGGATTGAACAACGCAGCGGCATCAAACAGCGCCATATTGGCGCAGAAAACGAAACCACCGCCGATCTGGCCATTGCCGCAGCCCGCGACGCCCTTGACAGCGGCAACATTGCACCAGACAGTATTGATTGCATCATTGTGGCCACAACCACGCCGGACCAGACATTTCCATCCGTGGCCGTGAAAGTCCAGGCCGCCTTAAACATCCCCCAATGCATTGCCTTTGACGTACAGGCCGTTTGTACCGGTTTTGTTTATGCACTCGGCGTTGCCAACAGCTTTATCATCAGCGGCCAAGCCAGAAATATCCTTGTCATAGGCGCAGAGATGATGAGCAAAATTTTGAATTGGGAAGACCGCACCACATGCGTTTTGTTTGGGGACGGTGCCGGCGCGGTTGTTCTGCAGGCCGATGAAAACGTGCAGGGCACGCTTGATGATCGCGGCATTTTTTCGAGCCACTTGCATGCCAATGGCGCGCAAAAAGATCTGCTGTATGTGGATGGCGGCCCATCCAGCACACAAACCACCGGCCACATTGTGATGCAAGGCAAAGAAGTGTTTAAATATGCCGTCCAGTATATGTCCGATGTCGTCAAGGAAACATTGGCGGCCAATGACATTACGCCGGATCAAATTGACTGGCTTGTGCCGCATCAGGCCAATATCCGCATTATTGAATCCACGGCCAAGAAACTTGGTATGGGTATGGATAAGGTTGTTGTGACCGTTGACCAACACGGCAATACCTCGGCCGCATCAATTCCGCTCGCACTGGATAATGCGGTAAAGGGCGGCAAAATCAAGCGCGGTGATATGATTTTAATTGAGGGCATGGGCGGTGGCCTGACATGGGGGGCCGTTCTTGCCCGGTTCTAAACATTACGCACCTTAAGAAAAAGACCTTATCCCTTGTAAAAAAGATAAAAATTGGGGATAGCCACGTAAAGCCCATTGATTAATTCCGGCCCGCGTCATAAATTATTCCTATAGCAATATAAAAGGAGAAACCGAATGGATAGTCGCACCATCACACGCGCAGATCTCGCCGAAGCCGTATACGAAGAAGTTGGCCTGTCCAGAAATGAATCGTCTGAGCTGGTGGAAACTGTTATTGAAGAAATTTCCGATGCTCTGATTACCGGCGGCAACGTCAAAATATCGTCATTCGGCAGCTTCTCTGTCAAGGAAAAGGGGGAACGCATTGGCCGCAACCCGAAAACGGGTGTAGAGGTTCCGATCTCCCCCCGCAAAGTATTGGTGTTTCGCGCCTCGCACGTATTAAAAGATCGCATTAACGGCAAGGCTTAGAAAAGCCGCAGACCGGCGAAGCGTAAAACTGTATAGATTTTGGAACAGGAAGGAACAAAGACTATGACATCACAAACAGAGACCTACAACAGCGTAAGCGACAATATCGCTCCGGCGAAGAAAAGCGGCGTTGATAAAAGCCGTAAATCAAAAAGCGCCTTCCGCACCATTAGTGAAGTTGCCGATGAGCTGGGCGTGCAGCAACATGTTCTGCGCTTCTGGGAAACAAAATTTTCGCAGGTTCGCCCGCTCAAGCGCGGTGGCGGTCGTCGTTATTACCGCCCTGAGGATGTCGAACTGCTAAAACGCATCCATGAATTATTATACACCGAAGGCTACACAATCAAAGGCGTGCAAAAGCTGTTTCGTCAAAACGGCAAAAACTCTGTTCTGGAAGGGGAAGTTGGTGGCGCCAGCGCCGTTATTGAACCGACCGCCGTAAAACAGCAGGCCCCGCAGCCAAAACCCGGCCTGAACGAAGCGCAAAAGACTGTTTTAAAAGACATGTTGAGCGAATTAAAAGATTTACGCCAATTGGTGAGTGACTAGCTTCCAATCGCCGCAATTAAGCGCAACGGCCAAACGCGGCACCTGCTTTTTACATTCACATCAATTCACATTTACATCATGAGCAATAAACGCTCATTCACGATGGCCGCATTGCGAACATCCTTACCAACATGCATATACCGCTCTAACGTGCGCGCTAGTTTGCAAAGCGGGGATAGGGCGCGTAACAATTTGCGCAAAAACGGGGAAGGGGACATCCCGCTCTCTTGCTGATAAGCGTCAAACATCGTCTCGATATAGGCGCCCTCATCGTTCAAATAAGGCACAGAGGAACACAAAAGCAGCCAGATATCACGCGAACAGGCGCAATCGAACGGCATGACGGCCTGCGGATCCTCTTCCAGATCCAAAAATCCGATGCGACCGCCATTATCCGCACTATAGACAAGATCTTTAACATGCGGGCGGCCATGCACCAATCCGGCTTTATGCAGGCGGGCCAGTTCCCGCACTGCACTGAGTAGCAGCGGTTTGCATTCCTCCAGCTTACCGTCCCGGCGTAAATTTTTCAGATGACGCTCAAGCGTGCCGCCAAGATCGGACAGAACAATGTACTGCTCGCATTGGTCCAGAATTTGCGGAACATGAAAACCGGCCTCATAAAAGCGGCGAATGCGCGCAGCTTCCTCACGCAGGCCAGAACGCCCGCATTGTAAAACCGTGGGCCGTAACATTGGGTTTCGGATCACTTTGCTAAAGGCGGCTTGCACGCGGTGCCAGGCTTTACTTTTTGATCCCACCGCCTGCTTTACCCAAATGCGCTGCCCCTCATGGTTTTGCTCGATCACGCGCACATCAGGCATGGTCTGTAATATCGGTGAAAAATCCTGCATAATTGCTGGCGCGGTTGTCATGAGGCATGTGTCCCTGTTTCATGATGGGGCGCATAAATCGGCAAATGCATCTTATGCGCCATGATACTTTTAAAGGCCATAGTGTTAGCGCGCGCCTCGCAATCTGTCAATTATTCAAAACCGCCGCCCGCCGCCGTCACAAAAGAATATTATAAAACACAACAGAATTGGTTGCCTTTCGTCATAAAATCTTTTAAAAAAGCCTTCATCGGAACGTGGCGCAGCCTGGTAGCGCACTTGCATGGGGTGCAAGGGGTCGGAGGTTCAAATCCTCTCGTTCCGACCATTTAAACTTGTTGTATATCAACGGTTTCAAGCTGTCACCAGAACTTTTATAAAATCATAAAAATAGCCTGTCCACAGTATATCCACACTGGAGGATTAAATGGCTACTATACGGAAGTTAAAAAGCGGCAAGTTTGAAGCGCAGGTTAGGCGAAAAGGCTATGCACCTGTCAGCCGCACATTTCACAAGAAATCAGACGCAGAGGAATGGGCACGTCATACTGAGGTTAAGGCGGATCGCGGTGAACTGCACACGCCTGTCAAGGTTCTAGCACAATACACCGTTAAAGACGTGCTGGAGCGTTACAGGGACGAAATCACGGTAAAGAAGCGCAGTGCGGATACAGAAACCTATATTCTGGATGCGTTCATGCGTGAACCGATTGCTAGGTTATTATTGACGCAGATAACCCCAGCGCATTTCAGCACCTATCGGGATAAGAGGCTCAAGGATGTGAAGGCTGGAACGGTGAACCGTGAGTTATCCATCATCAAACACGCCTTTGATATAGCCGAACGGGAATGGGATATACCGCTCAGGAATAACCCGCTAGGCAAAATTAAGAAGATGAAGGTGAATAACGCCCGTTCCCGCCGTGTGAGCGCGGAGGAGTATGATCTGCTATGTGAAGCGGCGCAGGATAGCCGTAACCCGTATGCGCTGCTCTTGATACGCTTTGCTATCGCCACAGGGATGCGTAGAGGCGAGATATTAAAGCTGCGTTGGGATGATATAGATTGTGAGGCTAGAACGCTGCATATCCCCGTGACAAAGAATGGTCATGCACGGACTATCCCGCTATCTGGTGAGGCTTTGGCTGTTCTGGATGAAATACAGGGTATGGAAGATAGGGACGATGTGCTGGCCTTTCCTTTGAGCGATAATGCCGCCAAGCTGGTCTGGCAAAGGCTATTGAGGCGCACAGGCATTGAAGACCTGCATTTCCATGATCTACGCCATGAAGCAATTAGCCGCTTCTTTGAATATGGCTTATCTGTTCCAGAGGTGGCGTTAATATCAGGGCATAGAGATTTTCGTATGCTGTTTAGATACACGCACCTGAAAGCGGAGGATGTAGCGGCGAAGTTAAATGCTTAATCTGCACTACGCATAGAGGCTGATACTGAGGCGGGGGAAGCTCCTTGTGTGTTTATTCCTGTTATGCCTGCCGCTATTTCCTGTCCTTCTATGTGTAGTTGTCTAAGTCTGTTATCCAGCTCTTGCACTCTATTTATATCAATGAGCATACGGATAGCTGTTCCATTGAATGTTTGTTCATAGCTATTGCTATCATTGCCTGCTATTAAAGTTGAAGCATTGCCTGACGCAATGAAAAATGCGCCTGCTTCCATGCATATGCGCGAGGTCATAAATAACCCATACCCTGAATTAGCCCAAACATCATCTCTGTGTGCTGTTGGTGCGCCCTCGAAGGCAACACCTGATACGCCGGGCATCATGCTCAAGCGTAAGGCTTCTTCATCGGTGTTAATTTCAAGATGAGGATTCCTTGCTAAACCTTGCCTAATGCCAATGCCACAGTCTACTATGCCCACTTCCACTCGTCCCTTGCTAGGCCAATACTGAGCGCATAAAAGAACACTATCTGTTCCGCTATGTTCGATTGAATTACGAAGAATTTCACGAATTGAGTATTGTAGAGTTTTGAATGTTTGGCTCTGATTTTCTCTTGTTAGAATTTCGGCTAATCTACCAGCGTTCTCTTCAATGGCATCGCCTACAGCACCTGCACCTGTTTCTAATTGATCTCTTCTTATCTCTGTGATTGGCACATATGTATCACTCCCAAGAGCCTGACCTACTAAGTTGCCGTAATGTAAGTCAAATGATTCAAAAAAGCCCATATGTGCAGCGTATGTGTTGGTATCATGATTTAGTGCTCTGTATTGTGCTTGCCGCCTTTCGCGTCTAAATCTATTGATTTGCGCGGCTAAATAAACCATTGAAAAAGGTGGGAACCAGCCCATATTTCCAAAATCAAATTCATACTCATCATCCTCAGGTGTATTGAACATTTCCCTTGAGAACTGTAGGCAATGTGACAGGGATAGTGATCTGGGTAATGTAATTCTTTGTGTCATGTCTGTTTTTCTACGTGCGGAGCTTCTGTGTTCATTTAATCATTACAAGAGCATTAGTTCAATATACGCGCTCTTTCTTATGCTGTTTTACATTGACGATTTAAGGCTGTTTCCGTAGCTTGTGTTCCAGAGCTTCACGCATGGAGCTTCGGGGCTGATTACCCCACCAGTGCGGCCTAATACAGCATCAGGCCGTTACCAATGATGCTGCTTTCTCGACTTAGGGTCGGGGAGCAGCGAAATACAATAGCGCCTAGCGTAAATACGCTGGCCGTTCACTGGACGGTAATCACTCCCCGATCATCAAGAGCAATCTTGGTGATCGTTTCACTTTAGGAGGGATTATGAAGCGTACGATCATTACAGGTATATTAGTGGCTTTCTTAATGGTAGCGGCGTTCATCGGGATAGCTATCTACCTGACACCACCGCCAGTAAGCGGTGATTTGTCTAGGGCTTATGTGCGTATGGTGAAGGAGCAAGTACTTACGCAATGGGCATGTACACAAGTATCAGAAAGGGAGCCGTTCATGTTGTGGTTAATTGACCGCTTTTCTCCAGAGGATGCTGCGCTCATTAAACAGGGTAGAATTTGGAAGGATGAATTGAAGGCTAAAGAGGACGAAGGCACGCTTACGGTTGCTGAACGTAATAGGCTGTATTCTGGCTACTACTACGATACACAGGATAAGTATGAGCACTCAATTAGGGTGAGGGTAGGAAACTTCACTAAGCCAGAATGTGAAGCGGAATGTTCTCACCCCTATATGTCTATTACAGGCGCAGAGCTTGCGTATGAGGATGAGTACTCACGCTGGGCTATGGATGAATGGAAGTGGAGAAAAGCCATTGAGCATGAATTAGAAGGTCTGGGGGCACGTGATGCTGCATATAAGGTGTCTAGTTATCAGAAGGTGCTGGCATTGAGGTTAAAGAGGGCAAAGGATCATGTTCTTAGCCTGCCTGCGTCACAAGTAGCTGAGGGAACTGTTGAGCAGATGATCGAGGTAGAAAGTCGTAAGTTGTCTTGCTCCGAGGAGTGAGGCTGAGCAAGGCTTTTCCTATTGTGAGTCCTTTATAGTAGGAATAGGGTTTTTAGGGTTTTTGCACTTGTTTTTTGATTCAATATCAATGGCCTGTCAAAAGTTCGCCATTAGTGCTGGCGGAGGACTTAGATATATAGATTTATTATCTTATCCGAGTGACTATCTATCTTATTTGGTTTTAACTTGAATAGATTGATTGAAGTGTTTTCTGTATACCCTTTCCATCATTCCCCTTAATTCATTCTCGTATGATTTTGGAACAATGAAACTGTCATGTATTGGTAAACATGGCACTTTCTGTTTAACAAAATGCAGCATGATTTCCTCTGCGATCTGTGAATCAATGTATTGTAGCGTAAGTCCATAACCCGTATTCCATCGACCGCTATCTACGATAGGTTTGTGCTTATCTTCAATGAGCTTAATGAGTTTTTCCCACGTCATGCCGCAAGCGTCAGGATTGAAGTCCTCATGCTCTCTTACTATGCTCTTGGCATTGAGCATGGCATTGATGGCATATTTGATTACGTCCTTATGCACTTTTGGGTGAATGTCGTATGGATCACCTTCTGGTATTAGGCCAAGCTGAGTATAGAGGATGCTAATGTGATAGCGTGAATAGTCTAGCTCCACAGTGGGCTGTCCATCTATTGTAATGTATTTACGGAAGTCCTTGGGTACTTGTTGCCACCAACCACGATAGAACCTACCACCGCGATTAAATTGACCATCGGAGAATATGCGATAGAGTTTGACTGCACTTTCATCAATGAAGCGGACTTGCTCTGTATCGTATATTGCCTTGCGACCTAAGGCTGTCATTAACGCGGCTTTAGTAGCCTCGTCACAGTCCAGCTTAATCTGGTGCTTCTCGAAGAGTTTGTTAATGCGCCGCAGGTTGTTTCTGGCGTTCTCGGTGAATTTGTTATCTTTGTATTGCAGCTTGCCGATTACCTTAGGTCTGTTAGGCAATTCGCCTTTAAGTATGATTGTCTCGTCTTTTTCGTCCTTGCAGATCTTACGGGTGATGAAGCTAATATGTTCATCGCCTTTTAATTCTTTGTATAGGTCAAGCAAATCCTCTGACGCAGCAATGCGTGTTGTTGAGCCTGTATGTTCACGGTGATCGTAATACCCTTCGTGTTCTATGATGGTGTATCCTTGGCGAATGAGGCCATTGAAGGCATCAATAAAAGGGTCGTAGCCCATGTCATGTGGTGCATAGCGATCTGTGCCTAGATATGTGTTTGCATCTCTGGATACCGCAAGGAATACGTCTGCGCTTTTGATTTCATGAACTTGGAGCACGTTGAGTATGATGCTGCGTACAGCAGCCTTAAAACGTCTATTGGGAACATTCGCACGTTTATTCTTACGCGGCGTTTCTTCAAGTTCCCATTCGGATGCGTCAACTTCCTTTGTAATATCCGCGATCAATGGATCAAGTATGTTGCCTGCTGCGCACTCATAGGTGAGGAAGAAGTTTATGTACTTCGATGATTCTGTATAGCTTTGATCTTCCCGTTTTGTGGCGATCTCTATCATGTCTTTCACATGCGCTGAATGGTTTGGTGTGTTGCTCATCTTGCTTAATGCTCTTATCTACCTCTGGATATTTTCGTATTTCCCCTGTGATTATACTGCCATATGTCGCATAATCTTGAAATCATTGAATTGTTGGATATGTGCAGCGATTCCCTCATTGGTTTCTGAGTTGGAGAGAATAAGTATACGATGCCGATATTACACTGGCTGGATAGAGAAAAAGATGTAAAGGCGGCGGAGGATGTTCCTTATCGCTTGCTGGAGGCTGTGCCCGATCTGTCATATGGTGATTCTGCGGCTGAGAATATGCTGATACAGGGTGATAACCTAGAGGCACTTAAGGCACTGCTGCCATACTACGCAGGGCAAGTGAAGTGCATATTTATTGATCCTCCATACAATACACGTAAGGATTTTGGCCATTATGACGATAATCTCGAACATACCAAATGGTTGTCTACAATGTTTCCACGGCTGGAACTGCTAAGAGAGCTTTTGGCTGAGGATGGCACAATATGGGCAACAATAGATGATGATGAGGGGCACTACCTTAAGGTTATAATGGATGAGGTGTTTGGTCGGAAAAATTTTGTAAACAACTGTATATGGCAAAAAAAGTATTCACCTCAAAACGATGCTAAATGGTTGAGTGATAATCATGATCACATTCTGACCTACGCAAAAAACAAATTTCTTTGGAGGCCAAACCTCTTGCCGAGATCTGAGGCTATGAACAAGAGGTACAAAAATCCAGATAATGATCCTAGGGGGCCATGGAAGCCTGTCGATTTTTCTAGAAAAGCTAAACTTGACCATACTATTTACCCCATAACTCTTCCGTCTGGTAGGATAGTCACACCACCTGACAATCGTAGTTGGTTAAAAAGACAGGACGATTTTTTGAAGATGGTGGAAGATAATTTGATTTGGTTCGGGACAAAGGGAGACAGTGTTCCATCTGTGAAAAGATTCCTATCCGAAGTAAAGCAAGGTTCAACGAGCATGACAATCTGGCTTTATGAAGAAGTTGGGCATAATCAGGAAGCCAAGCGAGAAATTTTTGATTTGAATTTAGGAACTGTTTTTGACACCCCAAAACCAGAAAGGCTAATTCAGAAAATTCTTACGTTATCTACTAATCAAGGCGATCTTGTGTTGGATAGTTTTCTGGGCTCAGGAACGACTTCTGCTGTAGCGCATAAGATGGGGCGGCGACATATCGGTATTGAAATGGGAGATCATGCAGTTTCCCATTGCCAACCACGATTACAGAAGGTTGTTGATGGTGAGCAAGGCGGTATATCCAAAGATGTTGAATGGTCTGGTGGCGGTGGATTTAAGTTTTATCGTCTTGGTGAGGCTGTGTTTGATGCGGAGGGGCAGATTACGCAGGGAATTAAGTTCGAGCATCTGGCGGCGCATATTTGGTTCTCGGAAACTAAACAATCGATAGGTAAGAAGGCGGATAGCCCGTTATTGGGGATTCATAACGGAACGGCTTATTATCTGCTTTATAACGGTATCTTGGGCGATAAGCGTCCACAGGGCGGAAATGTCCTTACAAGTAAAGTTCTGGATAGCCTGCCGCCGCATGATGGTGCGAAGGTTATTTATGGTGAGAGTTCACGCCTCGGCGCGGTGCGTCTTGAGAGTGAGAATATCATCTTTAAGCAAACTCCATATGATGTGAAGGCGAGGTAGTCATGGCAAATATACAGCTTAAGAAATACCAAGCGAATACATTGAAGGTTCTACGCAGCTATCTGGAGCAGGCGCGGTTTAGTGATGCGAAGACAGGCTACGATCATGTGTTGAAGGAGGTACTGGAGCTTGAGCATTTTAAGCCGTATCAGGCTCTTCCTGCGGATGGTTGTGCGGATGTGCCTTATGTGTGTATGCGCTTGCCTACGGGCGGTGGTAAGACGCTTCTATCTGCCTATACGATCCAGTTGGCGGCAGAGAGTTACATTGAGCGTGAGTTCCCTGTTACGATGTGGTTTGTTCCATCCGAAGCGATTAAGGCTCAGACGCTGGAGACGCTCAAGAACCCGCGTAATGCGAACCGTATGGCATTGGATAAGGCGTTCGAGGGGCGCTTCCAAGTTTATGATATTGATGATTATGAGCAGATTAGACCGCAGGACTTGCGGGATCGTGCTTGTGTGATTGTTTCCACCTTCCAATCCTTCCGCGTGGAGGATACGAGTATTCGTAAGGTCTATGCTCATAATGAGAACCTTGAGCCTCACTTCACCAAGATACCAAGTCATGCCGAGGGGCTGGAGCGGTTCACGGATGGTGAGCATAAGGGTAAGCTTAAATTCTCACTTGCGAACTTGCTGGCACACCATCGCCCTCTCGTGATTGTGGATGAGGCGCATAATGCGAAGTCTGGTTTGAGTATGGATATGTTTAGCCGCATTAGACCGTCCTGTGTGGTGGAATATACGGCGACACCTGCGGATAACTCTAATGTGCTTTATTCTGTCTCTGCGGCGGAATTGAAGGCGGAGCAGATGATTAAGCTGCCGATCATGCTATCGGAGCATAAGACATGGCAGCAAGCCCTGAGCGCGAGTATATTGGAGCGTGAGAAGCTGGATGACCTAGCGAAGAAGGATAAGGACTATATTCGTCCTATCGTGTTGTTTCAGGCCGAGAGTGCGAACCGTGATGTAACGGTTGAGGTTCTGCTGGAGGAACTGACCGAGAATAATAATATCCCGCGTGAGAAGATTGCTATTGCTACAGGGGATCAGAAGGAGCTGGACAGTATTAACCTGTTTGATCCGAACTGTCCGATTGAATATGTGATTACTATTCAGGCGTTGAAGGAAGGATGGGATTGCCCGTTTGCTTACATTCTCTGTTCTGTAGCGAATACAACCTCACCCACGGCGGTTGAACAGTTGTTAGGGCGTGTGCTTCGTATGCCATACGCAAAGATCAGGACGCAGGAGGAGCTTAATCGCGCTTATGCTCATGTGTCTTCCCGTAGTTGGATCAATGCACAGAACAAGCTCTATGAGCGTCTGGTGAGCATGGGGTTCGAGGAAGAAGAAGCAAAAGAATATACTTATCAATACCCTATGTCTGGCATGAGTGATGTGCAGCAGGAAAAGGCATTTAGCGTCATCCTAAGCGAGAAGCCTGATTTATCTAGTCTTGATCTTGCTGAACAAGCCACCGTTGAAGTTGTTGAGCAGGAAAGTGGTGAGTTTGCTCTTAAAGTTAAGGGAACGATGACAGATGATGTCATTACCAAGATTTCCAAGACGATTAAGGGTAAGGATAAGAAAGAGTTCCAGTTAGCTGCCAAGATACAGCAGAAGCATCAAGAGGCGAGTGCTACGCCCGCAGAGAAAGGCTTAAGCTTCTCTATTCCGCAACTTGCTTTGAGATTTGAAGATGGTCTGGAGTTGGCTGAGCCAGAAACGTGCCTTTATGCTCATGGGTGGAGTTTGCTTGATTTTCCTGCTCAACTTACGCAGGCCGACTTTACGGTTAATGATGATGCCAAGCACTTCATGGCTGATATTGAAGGCAAGAAGGTCGTGGTTCAATATGCGGATCGTGAGCAGCAGTTATCTCTGGAAGGTATTGATACGCCGTGGACTGAGCTGGAGCTGAGCCGTTGGCTAGATAGACGCTTAAAGCAGCCTGATGTTAATCAATCGGAAATGTTAGAGTTCTTACGCCGATTGGTTGATTACCTTCTTAAGCGCAGTGATTTAGATATGGGCAAGCTTGTCTTGGGTAAGTTCTTGCTTGAGAAAGTGACGAGAGAGAAAATTGCGGAGTATCGTAAGTCAGCTACGAAGCTAGGGTTTCAACAGTGTTTATTCTCTCCTGATGCTATCGCTGAGGTGGATATTGGTGAGTTTAGTTTCACATTTGATCCAGCACAGTATCCTGCTAACAGGCTTTATGAGGGGCAGTACAAGTTTAAAAACCATTACTACCCACGTATAGCTGATATGAATAAGGAGGAAGCTGATTTTGCCTTTGCATTGGATAAGAACCCTTTGATCGAGTTTTGGGTTCGGAACATTGAACGTAATCCAGATCATGCGTTCTGGCTTCCTACGTCCACCGATAAGTTCTATCCAGACTTCGTGGCGAAGTTAAAGGATGGACGCTTGCTTGTGATCGAATACAAAGGGGCGCACCTTCTTACGAATGAAGACACGAAAGAGAAGCATAATGTCGGTAAGTTGTGGGCTTCTAAATCAGGGCATTTATTCCTTCTGGCATCCAGTGGATTGGAAGGCAAAGACTTCTTCGATCAGATCAATGAAGTTCTCGCTTAATTAGTCACATCAAAAATCCGACATATTTTTTCGTGAGGGTGTTCAATATGGTTGGGCATAGTTAAGTCCCCATAGGGGTATTGGCCTCATGCTCATCCACACCCTGTCCACACTAACCACAATTATTTGCTTGCGGATGCTATAACCCCATTTTATAATGAAGCTAATAACAGGCTGTTTTTAATAGATTTTTAGCGCAGTCTGGTACAGCCGAGTGCAACGAGGCGCACAAGCGCACTTGCATGGGGTGCAAGGGGTCGGAGGTTCAAATCCTCTCGTTCCGACCATTCTTTCTTCACAATTCAACAACCCTTTATCATTATGCGGGGGCTATCTGATAATTGACGGCACTTCCTTTTGAGCCAGACATTGACAGGCGGGCGTGTTATGTCTAAAACAATCGCAACCCCATCAAGCAGGCAGCAGGGAGATCAAGATGGATCATAACACAATACGGTACGCACTAAACAACAGCGCGCGCATCCGCGCCCAGAACATTTCAGATGCGCTGGAAAATAATGGCCGGTTTAACGAAGACGGATTAACGGTGAAGAGCTGGGGCCAGCGTTATCATTTGAAAATACCGACCATTGATCTGACAACACAGTTCAACAGCAAGGCGCTATACATTCAGCGCGCTAATTTCATTACGGCCTTTGCCCCGCTGGTGGGGGCGGTTATCATGGAACAATTTGAAGAACACCGCGCAAAAAACAACAAAGAGCGCGGCCGAACTGACAACGAAGATAAACTTACCGACCGGTTTGAGGCAGTGCTGGAAAATTATTACACGAAAATGCAATTTCATGCGTTTATGGACAATCACGTCATTGAAGGACATTACAGAGGATTTGCCAGCTCGGGCCAAGCCTTTATACAAATCGGGACAGGCGGGTCGTATTTATTTCACGTGCCGTTTGAAACCAACCGCCTATACGAGGAAACGATCACCCGCCAAGGCGATAAGCAAGCCCTGTTTGATTTTGCGAAGGGCTATATGAAAATATTGCATACCCTCGGCCCGCACGGAAAATATGACCGCGCAGAATATATTGATATTCAGGATAAGGTTCCCGAATTCAAAACGGCGTGCAAGGCCCTTGCGCGCATCACGCAGGCCATGAAAAACAAACCGGAAGATGAACTGAGCCCGGATGATCGCGCCTGGCAGGACGCCAGCCGCTTTATTGATATACCTGTCAAAAGCGAGAAGTCAGGCGGCGGGTTTTGGCAAAAAATTCAAAATGCCCTGAGCCTATAGCCAATAAAGCCCATAGCGTGAGCATGAATGGCGTGAGCATGAATGGCTTGAGCATGAATGGCGTTGCGGATGGGGCGCACATAAATGGAATGTTATGAGTATTCATATCGGAACAATACGCATTGATGATCCGGTCTTTCTGGCCCCGCTATCGGGTATTTCCGATTTACCGTTTCGCCGCATCGTCAAAAGCTATGGGGCAGGGCTGGTCTTTTCTGAAATGATCGCCAGCCGGTCCATGATTCAACATAGCGCCGAATCCCTGAAAATGAGCACATCCTGCGCGGAAGAATTCCCTATGGCCGTTCAACTGGCCGGATGCGAGCCCGAAATCATGGCAAAAGCCGCCCAGATGAATGTTGAGCGCGGGGCCAATATCATTGATATTAACTTTGGATGTCCGGTCAAAAAAATCGTCAATAAAATGGGAGGATCCGCCCTGATGCGCGACATTGATCTGGCAACGGACATTATGGCCGCAACCGTAAAGGCCGTTACGGTTCCTGTTACGGTAAAAATGCGTCTAGGCTGGGATGAGGATTGCATCAATGCGCCAGAGCTGGCGCGGCGTGCCGAAGATGTTGGCATCAAAATGGTGACGGTTCATGGCCGCACCCGTATGCAAATGTATAAAGGCCAAGCCAATTGGACCGCGATAGCCCCGGTAAAGCAGGCGGTTTCCATTCCTGTTATCGCCAATGGCGATATTGCAACGCCGCAGCAGGCGCAAAAAGCCCTGAAACAATCGGGGGCGGATGGTGTCATGGTGGGGCGGGGCACGCAAGGCAGGCCATGGGCCGTACGTGATATAATGTATTTTTTGCGCGGGGACGATATTCCGCCGCCGCCGGCGCCCGTTGAAATGCACGCCCTTATTATAAAACATTATAACGATATGATTGATTATTACGGGCAACGAACAGGCGTGGCCCTGGCACGAAAGCATTTGGCCTGGTATGTAAACGGCCTGCATGGTGCCAATGCGTTTCGTGAACGGGTCAATAAATTAACTGACCCGCAAATGGTTCGAGCCGAGATTGACAGGCTGTTTGCACAAGACTTGAAAAATGCCGCCTAAGTCACCAATACTACGCGGTCAACACCATGCATAAAGGGACACCACATCAATGTATCTAGTCTATGTAACTTGCGCCAATACGGCCGAAGCCGAAAAGATTGCCGCCCCCGTTATTACGCAACGGCTTGCCGCCTGCGTCAATATATTCCAGCCGCACCAATCGCTTTACCTGTGGGACGGCAAGGTGCAAAACGAACAAGAGGTCGCGGTCATCTTTAAAACATCCAAGGAGACCTATCCCGCGCTAGAGGCCGCCATTATGCGCCTTCACCCTTATGATACACCATGCATTGTTGCCATAGAGGCGCAAACAGGCAGTCAGGACTTTATGGGCTGGGTTAACCGCACCACAAACGATAGCGGTATTTAAACACCGCCAGCCTAACAGACTGAATTTTATTATAAATATGTTGACAGGGCGCAAAATTAACGGCATAACACTGTTCATCTTTGAAAAAGGAATAAAGAACAATGAAAACATATTCGATTAAACCAAATGAGATCGAGAAAAAATGGCTGATTATCGACGCTGAAGATGTTGTGCTTGGCCGTCTTGCTTCTCAAATTGCCCTGCGTTTACGCGGTAAACACAAACCGTCATTCACCCCGCACATGGATTGCGGTGATAACGTGATTGTTATTAATGCCGATAAGGTGAAGCTGACAGGTAACAAACGTGACCAGGACATCTTTTACTGGCACACAGGCTACCCTGGCGGTATCAAGCAACGTTCAAAAGGCCAAATCCTTGATGGAAAGCACCCTGAGCGCGTTGTAGAAAAAGCTGTTGAGCGTATGCTACCGAAAGGTCCACTCGGGCGTCAGGTCATGAGCAATCTGCGCGTTTACGCCGGAACGGAGCACCCACACGAAGCGCAAAAGCCAGAAGTTCTGGATGTTGCAGCAATGAATCCCAAGAATAAGAGAGCATAAGACATGGCTGATAAGAAAACTGAAACTGTAAGTGACTTGAAGGATCTTGGCCAGGCCGTGAAGGAAGACGCCAAGACAACAACCGCTGCTGCTGACACCAAGGGCGCTGAAGCCGCTAGCGAGAAACGTGAACCAAAGCTGGATAAACTGGGCCGCGCCTATGCAACTGGTCGTCGTAAAGACGCCGTGGCCCGTGTATGGCTGAAAAAAGGGACTGGTAAGATTATCGTCAACGGCAAAGACCAGACGGCTTATTTCTCCCGTAAGACACATCAGTTGATCATGAACCAACCGTTCCTGATTGTGAATGCCGCCGGGCATTACGACATCAACTGCACAGTGGCAGGCGGCGGCCTGTCCGGTCAGGCCGGTGCCGTACGTCACGGTATCTCACGCGCGCTTCAAAACTTTGACCCGTCATTGCGTTCACCGCTGAAAAAAGCCGGTATGCTGACACGTGATGACCGGATTGTTGAACGTAAAAAGGTTGGTAAGCACAAAGCCCGTCGTACCAAACAGTGGGCAAAGCGTTAACAGATATTATAAGTGTTTCAAGGGTTACATATCTCCTCTACAAGTTTGTAATTCTTGGCTTACTGAAAAGCCCTTTCCTGTTATCAGGAAGGGGCTTTTTTAATTTCCGCATCGACCGCATTCATCATTTTGGTTAAAGTAATGCCATGAAACCATTAATCAAAACCATCCGCAACAAAACGCCCCATTACGACCACATGAACACCTTTGTGGCCGAGACCGCCTGCCTGATTGGCAATGTCCGTATCGGGGCTGAAAGTTCCATCTGGTATGGATGCACCATTCGAGGGGATGTCAATGATGTAACAATTGGCAAACGCAGCAATATACAGGATGGTACGGTCATTCATGTCTCCTCAACCACGCAAGGCACCTATGTCGGTGATGATGTCACCGTTGGGCATATGGCTTTATTACATGCCTGCACCATTGGCGACCGCGCTTTCATTGGCATGAAAGCCTGCATTATGGATGACGCAAAAATTGAAGACGGGGCGATGGTGGCTGCGGGCGCGTTGGTCACCCCGGGAACAGTTGTTCCGGCAGGGCAGCTATGGGGCGGCGTTCCAGCAAAATATATGCGTGATCTGACAAAAGAAGAAATTGAATTTCTGACATTCTCCGCCAGCCGCTACGTCACACTGAGCCGCGAATACCTTTAATCTCCGCCCCCCCCTAAAGTGAGTAACACCCTGCAATAAAGCTAGAACATACCCGGTTGGGACATACTATAGGCCGTGACTTCTTGCGGGCTATAGTGGATGACATTATCACGGTCCAGCGGGCGCCCGGTCACTATTTCATGAACTTCCGACAAATGGGCCTCGGCATGCATAATTTCATAGACACTGTTTGTATCATCAACAATAATGCCCATATCAAAGACCGTATCAGACCGCAACGTTCCCAGATAAAAGAATTCCAGATTGCAACCGCGCTCACGCATCATATCTTTAATGGCATAGAATTCTTCCATTTTTATTGAATTTTCGGGCGGATCACCGATTAAAAAATCACAAACTTTTTTAAAAACTGACCGTAATGAACATTTCATAATATTAAGCCTCTCTGTTTCCGTGTGCAGGTTTTATCATAGTTTATATCTTTTTGTCTATAAATAACGCATTTTTACGTATGAGCCGGGGGCTTTTTCAATAAATTTGGTGATTTTTCGCGCCTGCACCATCTTGCCATTGCGCGGCTTGATCCACTTTAACCAGTACGGCCACCAGGAGCCTTGAAATTCCTTGGCACTATCCAGCCACTGCTCAGGGGTACCCGGCAAATCATTGCTGCTCCAGTAACAATATTTGTTTCTATCGGGGTGATTGACAACACCGGCCGTATGCCCGGATGCGGCCAGCGTAAATTTAACCTTCCCTGCAAATAATTTAGCCCCCGCGTAAGTGGCGCGCCAAGGGGCGATATGGTCTTCGCGCGTGGATAAAAAGAAGGATGGCGTTTTTATCTGCGACACATCAATGGGCGTATCGTACATGCGTATCCCGCCCGGGTCTTTCAAAACATTATCACGGTACATTTTGCGTAAATAAAAACTGTGCATGGCGGCGGGCATATTGGTGGCATCGTCATTCCAAAACAACAGATCAAACGGGAAGGGTTCCTTACCCATCAGATAATTATTAATCACAAAAGACCAGATCATATCGTTGGCGCGCAACAGGCTAAATGTCTTATTCAGCTGTTTTCCGGATAACATGCCCGTTTCTGCCATGGCTTTGTCCATAAGCTCTATTTGGGCATCATCCATAAACAACTTCATATCACCGGCATTTTCAAAATCAATTAAAGTGGTGAAAAATGTTGCAGAATGGATGCGCTCAGCCTGTTTTTGTGAGGCCAGATAAGAGAGCGTGATTGTCAGCAAGGTGCCGCCAAGGCAATACCCGATCGCATTCACGCTGGATTGCCCCGTAATGGCCTCAATCTGGTTAAGCGCTGTGATGATCCCTTCTTCCATATAATCTTCAAAGCGCTTCTGCGCCAATTTTTTATCCGGGTTCACCCATGAAATCACAAACACCGTAAAGCCCTGTTCCACAGCCCATTTGATAAATGAATTTTCGGCTTTTAAATCCAGAATATAGTATTTATTGATCCAGGGCGGCGTAATCAGCAAAGGCTTTTCAAAAACCTCTTTCGTGACGGGTTCATATTGGATCAACTGCATTAAATCGTTTTGATAGACAACTTTACCCGGGGTCGTTGCGATATTTTCACCCAGTTTAAAAACCTCATAACGTGTTGTCGAAATGGACAGCTCCCCATGCCCGCGCTCAAGATCCTCAAGTAAATTCTGCAAGCCCTTGATCAGGTTATCCCCGCCCGTTGAAATGGTCTCTTTCAGCACCTCCGGGTTGGTCATGACAAAATTTGACGGCGATAAAGCATTGGCAAAAAGCTGCGTATAAAATTCCAACTTGCGCTTATCCTCCTCTTTTAACCCTTGAGTTTCCTCAATCATTTTGGTCATGGACTGACATGTCAAAAGATAGGATTGCTTAATAAAATCAAAAACGGCATTTTCCTGCCATTCCGGTGCGCGAAACCGGCGATCTTTATCCGCTGGCTTTATAACATCCTCGGCCGGCTCCCCCAGAAATTTCAGCATTGATTCCTGCCAAATATGCATCCAGCTATTCCAATATTCAGACTGCAATCTGATTACATGCTGGGGGTCTTCCGATACCTTTTCAAGAAAATCCAGATAAGCCTGACGCACATTAAACGGATCAAAGGATTGATTTTCGAAATCTCCGGAGTAGCGCTCCATATATTCTTTCATTAACGGCAGGGCGCGCTCCCATGCTTCGGTCATGGCACGTGAAAAGGCAATGGGGTCAGGCAACCTCACCTCATCATCCTGATTTTTCTGAGATTTTTTTTCTGTATTTCCTGAACTCATGATCGAAAGCCCCTTGATCAATAACGTTAATTCGCACTAACATACACTAGATTTAAAGAGGAGAATACCGTTGCGCAACATGAATAAATTTTTACTAATCGGACTTTGCGGCATCATGCTGTCTGCCTGTTCTTCCAACGAAGAGGTTATTGACGTTGAAAAGCCATCTGGCGGCGCCACAGTCGATTTAACAAACGGAACCGTTTATGATGACTTCAACGATATTGATGTTGTGCGAACCGCACATGCCGTAAGCTCTCCTAATGTTGAGATATTCTCACTGGATGGGCCGGGGCGTGCGCCCACTTCTGCCCCTGCGGGCACAGCCCTCCCGGCTCAAAACAATATCATCGGCAACAGCAGCGTTGAAATATCCCCGATCGGGCAACCTGACCTTACCTACGCCCGTAACCTGAAAGCGCCAACCTATCGCGGGGCGCCATCAAAACCATCCGGGGCAGGGCAGGGCAATTTTGTAAACATTGCCGCGCCGGGCGAACCCATGGTACGTATTTATTTTGATCACGGATCAAGTGAATTGGACGCCAATGATGTTCAGGCCATATCCGCCATTGGTCAAAAATACAACACCAATAGCGGTGATATCATTAGCGTAGAAGGCCATGCCAGCGAACGCGCCGAAGAAACCGACCCGATCCGCCGCAAGGAAATCAACCTGAAAGTTTCTATGGAGCGCGCCTACGCGGTTGCCAGAGCCCTTATTTACAACGGCATACCGGCCAATTCAATCCGCACCGTTGCATGGGGGCAGGAACGCCCGGCCGAGAATATAACGGGTATGGATACAGAAACCGCGTCCAGACGGGTTGAAATTCTGTCCGTTTCAGGGCAGTAATGAAACCACTGACCACGTCAGTGAGATGTAAACGATAGTAATAGAAAAACCCCTAGGAGTTCTTTCATGGACAAGCCATTAAAACTGGCCATTGCCGGTTTAGGCACCGTTGGTGTTGGTGTCACAAAAATCATCCAGAATCACGCCGATCTAATCGCAACACGGGCAGGCAGGCCCATTACAATTACCGCCGTCAATGCCCGCAACCGCGATAAAGACCGCGGCGTTGATGTCAGCGCCTATCAGTGGGTGGATGATACGGCGGCCTTTGCCGATATGGACGATGTCGATGTGGTTGTTGAATTGATCGGGGGATCGGATGGAACGGCCTATGATCTGGCGAAGAAAGCCCTTGGCAAGGGCAAACATTTTGTAACCGCCAACAAGGCGCTTCTGGCCCATCATGGACATGAACTGGCCGCTCTGGCCGAAGACAACAAGGTCAACCTGGCCTATGAAGCGGCTGTTGCGGGGGGCATCCCCATCATTAAAGCCATGCGTGAAGGCTTCGCCGGCAATGCCATCGATGCGGTATATGGCATATTAAACGGTACATGCAATTATATCCTGACCGAAATGCGCGAAACCGGCCGCGATTTTAAAGACGTTCTAAAAGACGCCCAGGAACTGGGCTATGCCGAGGCCGACCCGACATTTGATGTTGATGGCGTGGATGCCGGGCACAAAATATGCCTTTTAACGGCTCTGGCCTTTGGTACCAAGCCTGACTTTACCTCATTAGAAATGACGGGCATACGCCACATAAACGCGACCGATATTGCCTTCGCTTCAGAACTGGGATATCGCATAAAACTGCTTGGTATTGCCCGCCGCATGAACGGCAAGATTATGCAAATCATTGAACCCTGTCTTGTGCCCAAAAATTCAACACTTGGCACAGTTGAGGGCGTCTACAACGCGGTCCATGTTGAAGGCGATTATGTTGCTACAGGCCATTTGGTGGGCCTTGGCGCCGGGGAGGGGCCGACGGCTTCTGCTGTAATGTCCGATATTATTGATATCGCCCGCGGCTATGAAACGCCAGCCTTTGGCATTCCGGCAAAAGACCTGCAAGCCCCCAAATGGGTTAATATTGGTGAAACCGTCAATTGCTATTACATTCGGCTTAATGTGTTAGATGAGCCGGGCGTTCTGGCCGAAGTATCTGCTATATTACGCGATAATAAAGTCTCCATTGAGGCCTTTTTACAGCGCGGCCATGATCCCGGACAACCCGTCCCGTTGATAATGACGACCCACGAAAGTAAACACAAAAACATCACAAAAGCCTGCGCACAAATGGAAAACATTAAATCGGTTTTGGAGAAGCCTTGCCTGATACCCATTGAAAACATAAAGTAGAAGCCTAGGCTTTTTCAAAAAAGGATCCCAGATCATGAGTTCAGAACTAAAACCAACCGCTATGCCTGATTACGAAGGCTTCATGGACCGCAATCTGGCCCTTGAGGTTGTACGCGTGACCGAGGCCGCCGCACTCGCCTGCTCATCTCTTGTGGGCAGAGGCGATAAAGATGCGGCCGATCAGGCCGCGGTCGATGCCATGCGCGATGCGCTGAATTCACTGCAAATACAGGGCCGCGTTGTGATCGGGGAAGGGGAACGCGACGAAGCCCCAATGCTTTATATCGGGGAAGAGGTCGGCACTGGTACTGGCCCCAAAATTGACATTGCCCTTGATCCACTGGAGGGCACGGAAATCACGGCCGCAGGCGGCCCAAACGCCATGGCCGTTATCGCTATGACCGATGAGGGTGGATTTTTGAATGCGCCGGATGTTTACATGCAAAAAATCGCGGTTGGGGCTGGCATTAATCCCAATATATTGGATCTGGATGCACCAATTGGCGACGTATTAAAAAAACTTGCCAAAGAAAAAGGCGGTAGCGTCAATGAATTAATGGTGTGCGTTTTAAACCGTCCGCGCCATGATGATATTATTAAGGCCATTCGCGAGGCGGGAGCCCGCATTAACTTGATCGGCGATGGTGATGTTAGCGCCGTAATCGCGACCAGCGAGCCCGATACCGGCATTGATTTATACGTCGGAACTGGCGGCGCACCGGAAGGCGTACTTGGCGCCGCGGCCTTGCAATGTATTGGCGGGTCCATGCTTGGCCGTTTGGTTTTTCGCAATGATGACGAAAAGCAGCGCGCGGAACGCTGGGGCATTACTGATCTCAACAAAATCTATACAACCAATGATCTGGCAAAAGGTGAAAATGTAATGTTTGCCGCAACGGGCGTTACCGATGGCACGATGTTGCGCGGTGTGCGCCGTTATGCCGGCGGGGCGAAAACATCATCGCTGGTTATGCGATCAAAATCAGGTACGGTGCGGCGCATTGAGGCCACGCATAATTTCAAGCGCAAGGACTGGGTGGCCGGAATATAGCCATGTCCAACGCGCCCAATAAGGCCCTTCTGGGCGTTGAAAGATCATTCATGCAATCCCGCTGGGTCATGGAAGATATCCCCTTTGACAGTATTGAGCGCTACTCTCGCCAGCATGACCTGCCCGAGGCCGTCACACGCCTTTTACTGGCCCGCGACATTCCGCCGGATCAGTTTCAGGCATTTTTGTATCCCACCTTGAAAGACAACCTGCCCAGCCCGTTTTTTCTGACCGGTATGGAAGACATGGCCGATGATGTGGCCAAATGGATCGCTGAAGGTAAAAATTTTGCCATTTTTGGTGACTTTGATGTGGACGGCGCGACATCATCCGCAACGCTGTACCGTTTTTTAAAGGCCTGCGGCATTGATGCCCCGATATATATACCGGACCGCCTGACCGAAGGGTACGGCCCCAATGTTGAGGCTATGACAAAGTTAAAAGCGGGTGGGGCTGACGTTATCTTCATTCTGGATTGCGGCAGCACCGCTTTTGATATTATCAAACAAGCCCGCGCACTGGATTTAAAGATCATTGTTCTGGATCACCATCAGACAGAACAGCACCTGCCGGACGCCCATCATGTTATCAACCCCAAACGTATGGACGATTCATCCGGCCTGGATATGCTGGCGGCCTGCGGGGTTACGTTTATGGCCTGCATTGCCATCAACAATAAATTACGGGTCAATAAATACTATGACGCAAAACATATTACTGAGCCAAACCTTATTCAACTGCTTGATTTAATTGCCCTTGGAACCGTTTGTGACATGGTACCCCTGACAGGCGTGAACCGCCTTCTGGTGCGTTCCGGGTTCACGCAGATGCAAAAAACGATCAATACGGGCCTTGCATCATTAATAGAAGTTTCCCGTATTAAGACGGCCGTGAACACATATCATGCCGGCTTTGTATTGGGCCCGCGTATCAACGCCGGCAGCCGCGTACACAAATCAGATTTGGGCGCCAGACTCCTTTCGACCGAAGACAGGGAAGAGGCCGTTAACATCGCGTGGATTTTGAACGATTGTAATGACAGGCGCAAAGAAATACAGGCGCAAATGGAACGTGAAGCCCTTGAAATGGTTGAAGAACAAGGGCTGGATCAACAGGCACTGATTATGTTAGGACATGACAATTGGCACCCGGGTTTAAGCGGATTGGTAGCAGGAAAAATTAAAGAAAAATACAATAAACCTGCCTGCATCATCACATATGCCCTCAATAGTGATGGCACCAGAGAGGGGCGCGGCTCCGGGCGCTCCATCCCCGGAATAAATATTGGCCGCGCCTTCATGGATGCCATGGAACAGGGGATAATCCCCAAAGGCGGCGGGCATGCCATGGCCGGGGGCTTTACAGTTGATCCAGATAAATTGCAGGACTTCATGGCCTTTATGAATGATCATGTGGCAAAACAAGCCGCCAGTAACGAAATCAACTGTGAAACCAATATCGATGGGATCATGGCCGTGCAGGGGGCAAAAATCGATTTTGTCGAGCAACTGGAAAACACGGTTGGGCCATTTGGCATGGATTTCCCTGAGCCGGTTTTTGCCTTTCATAATGTGCGGATCTATAACCCGACAATACGCGGGGAAACCCATATCAGTGTCATGATCAGTGATTGGGAAGGCGGGTCACGTATGAAAGCCATGGCCTTTGGTGCCGTTGGAACGCCGCTAGGGGATGCGCTGCTTAAGGACAAAACCAAAGCCTTTAACCTGATTGGACAATTAAAAATCAACGAATGGCAAGGCCGTAAATCTGCCGAATTGCACATTCAGGATGGCAGCTTCGCCTAACCCCTTGCTATCATTACAATGCGTTACGCACAATCTATACACGAGAGCGATCAAGAATTTATTTCTTGTAGAATATCATACGTTACCTTATAACAGGTGGCCTACGGAACAAATATGCAAAAACTACAAACGACCATTTTTTACAGCATTTTGGCCTCGGAACTGGGGCATGTATTTTGCTGCGTTATTCCTACGGTTTTGAGCATACTCACACTGGCCGCATCATACGGCATGGTTGTCACAATCCCCGGTTTTGCGCTGTCATACCATAATTACATTCATACATGGGAGCATCTAATCATCGCGATATCAGCCGCATTACTGGTTTTAGGATGGTCACTTTTTGCCCTGAATGCCCGGCTGCAAATCAAACATGATTGCTGCTCACAAACGACATGCAACAAAACCAGGCACAAATCAAAAATCATTATGATCATTGCAACGGTTTTATTTCTGGTGAATGTTTCGGCTTATTTTTTGTTACACAAAGACCGTAACACGGTGCCCGTAGCACCCGCACAGAATCATCATAATCACGCTAATGCTGTAATTTCAGAGTAATATCTCCGTTTTTATCCAGCGCAAGATCACGGTAAAAACAACTTTTACGGCCCGTATGGCATGCCGCAATATGGCCATTGTCACGCACAGGCATCTCAACCGCCATTAACAGGCAATCCTGATCGCAATCAATCTGTATGGATTTTATGATTTGCGTATTGCCGCTGGTTGCGCCTTTATGCCATATCTCCTGCCTGGACCGCGACCAATAATGTGCCTCCCCGGTTTGTAAAGACAACCGCAATGCTTGTTCATTCATATACGCAACCATCAAAACCTGATGCGTTTTATAATCGCTCACCACACAAGTTATCAAACCATTCTGATCAAATTTTGGTTTAAAATCAGTTGTTTCATCAATATCCTTACAGCCGCCCATATCTATGCCTCTTTATATTTGTTTATTTTCATCGGTACGAATTGCACAGGGCGTTTACCGCCTTGTGCGCGTTCTTTCCACCCAGTTTCCGGTGTTATAATCATAAAAATAATGTGATGAGCCGGATTTATTTGCGCCCCGCGGATCGGTAAAGGTGCAATAAAATTCTTTCTGCGAACTTTTATGCCCATATCCGTTATGCATGAACATAACACGCGGATAACCAACATAGCGCAATTTCGGCACACTGCCATTAACAGGTATATCATCCAGAATATTCTGCCCCAGCTTTAATCGCCTTGGCTCACGCTGTACATAGGCGCGGGATTCAATGCAAATTTGTTTGGCCAGCGCAACCTCTTGCCCGGCGGCGATATAAAAGTCGGAATTGCGTGGATTGAGAAACACAATAAAGAACAACCCACCGATAACAGCCCCAGCAAACACCAGAGTCATTTTTGACTGTTCGCTGAGCCATTGTTTGAAATTATTCATTCTCGCCTTTGTGCTTGATTTTCACATATTTTTGTTTATAACCCCATTAATGTGTTAAAACAATTACACACTTAAGATTTACAACAGATTAGCAACATTATATGTCATTTAAAGACTTAGGATTACAACCCGATATTCTTAAAGCACTTGAAGAGTGCGACTATTCCAGCCCGACACCGATACAAGAAAAGGCAATCCCTGCCATTTTAATGATGCGCGATGTGGTTGGGCTTGCCCAGACCGGTACAGGTAAAACGGCCGGCTTTACGCTCCCTATGATAGAAATTCTAGCGGGCGGGCGCGCAAAAGCCCGCATGCCGCGCTCCCTTATCCTTAGCCCAACCCGCGAACTTGCGGCACAAATCGCCGCCAGCTTTGATAAATACGGTAAGTATTGCAAGCTGAACAAAGCCTTGCTGGTTGGCGGCACGTCCATGGACGAACAAATCAAGATATTAGAACGCGGCGCCGATGTTTTAATCGCCACGCCAGGTCGTTTGCTTGATTTATTTGAACGCGGAAACATCCTGCTCACGGATATTAAAATCTTTGTCATCGATGAAGCCGACAAAATGATGGATATGGGCTTCATTCCTGACATCACAAAAATTGCCAGCTTGCTTCCGCCCATGCGCCAAACCTTGTTGTTTTCAGCCACTATGCCCCCGGAAATCAGCAAGCTGAGTGAGAAATTTCTTAGCAATCCAAAAGAAATAAAAGTAAACCCGCCTGCGGAAACCGCCACAACCATCAAACAATTTATGGTCAATACCGGACCCAAGCAAAAACGTGACACCTTACTTAAAATTATTGAACAGGAAGATGTCGGCAACGCCTTTGTATTTTGTAACCGCAAACGCGATATTGACGGTTTGGCAAAATGGCTGACCGGCAAAGGCTATAAAGTTGCCCCCATGCATGGCGATATGGACCAAAGCCAACGCACCGAAACGTTAAAGCGATTTAAAAATGATGAAATTCAGCTGCTAATTTGCAGTGACGTCGCCGCTCGCGGAATTGATGTGCAGGGTTTATCACATGTGTTTAACTTTGATGTTCCGATGAATGCTGATGATTATGTACACCGTATCGGACGAACCGGGCGCGCCGGAAAAGAAGGCCGCGCATGGATGATCGCGACCGCAAACGATGATAAATTCGTGAAAGCCATACATGACTTAACAAAGAAAGACATTGAAGTCGTTGAAATTGGCCCCAAAACACGGTCTGGCGAGGATAAATCTGAAACAAAAGAATCCAGTCAGAACAAACCATCCGGAAAGCGCCGTTCAAATAACGACAAATCGGCCAAGGAAAAACAACCCGGCCAGAAATCAAATAAAAAATCTAATGACAAGCCAAATGTCAAAGCCAACAAAAATGAACGCAAGCAAAACAACGAAGATGATGAGACCGTCATTGGATTTGGTGATGAAATGCCTGCATTTTTTGGGAAATAAGGCGATTTTTCCTAGATTGACCCTTCGCAAAGAGCATCCAAGCGTGTAATGTTTTTTTGTTAAAAACAATATACGAAAGTGTAAATGCGTCTGTCATCCGTTAATATCCTGTTTCTTTGCGCTGGTGTCTCTATGCTCACCATAAAGGCGGCAAACGCGCAAATTTTAACCGGCTTTAGTGATGAACGCGCCCCTGTAAATCAACCAGCCACACCGGCAGACGACCTCCAAAAAACTGAGCCGCAGGTGATAACGCAGCCGCTTACGGGGGCACAAACGGCGGCAGGGCACACTGATCGGCCCGTAACAAACACTCTCAAAAAAGCAGACAATGCAAAAGCAGACAGGGAAAAACCAGACAACGCCCCGCGCACCACTACACACACAAAAGCCGCCGCGCCGCGCCTGTTGACGGGGTTCGCGCCCAACCAGCCATATGGAGCCAGTATGGCCGCGCCGTATGATGCACGCGCAGAATCAACACAATCAACCACGGCAAGACCGGGCCCTTTATCCGGCAATCCTCCGGGCAATGCCGCACCGGCAGGCGATAAATCCCCCGTTGATCTTCAGGCCGATACCCTAAGCAATAACGAACAAACACAAACCGTTACCGCCCGCGGTAATGTCATGCTGGTTCAAAACGGGCGCATATTACGCGCCGATGAAATCAGCTATAACATGCGCGATGACCGCATCATCGCTTCCGGCAATGTTGTATTGAATGAGGAAAATGGCGATATTCATACCGCCGAGCGTGTTGAACTGGTGGATGAAATGAAAACAGGGTTTGTCGAAGGGCTTAAGACCTATCTGGCCGATGGTTCACGCTTTATGGCGGCCAAAGGAAATCGTGAAAACGCCCAAACAACCACAATGGAATCGGCCATCTATACGCCCTGTGAGCCTTGCAAATCAGATCCGGACAAAGATCCCGTATGGCAAATCAAGGCCTCTGAAGTTACACATGACGAAAAAGAAAACCGCATATCGTATCGAAATGCCCGTTTTGAACTATACGGCGTTCCCATTGCCTATACGCCATATTTTTCCCATGCCGATGGATCAATTAAACAGAAAAGCGGGTTTCTCTCACCAACCTTTGGTCTGGATAGCGAACTGGGCTTTAGTGCCGGCACCAGCTATTACTGGGCGATTGCCCCGGACAAAGATGCCACAATCGGCGTACGTGCCTTTACAGAACAGGCACCGCTGGTCAGTGCAGAATGGCGTCAAAGATGGGATAACGCCTCATTAATGGCCAATGGCGGCCTTACCTATTCTGAACGCACTGACTCGGCCAATGGCGTTAATTTCACCCAGGATGCGGAATGGCGCGGCCATTTATTCGCCAATGGCTTATGGGATATGAATGATAAATGGCGCAGCGGCTTAAACATTCAATATGCCTCAGACGATCAGTATTTGCGCCAATATGATTTCAGCAGCGAAGACGTGCTGGAAAATGAAGTCTTTGCTGAACGCTTTTCCGGCCGCCATTACACCGCCGCCCGATTAATCAGCTATCAGGATGTCCGCATTGGTGAATTACAAAATGAAGACCAGCCACAAATATTACCGGAAGTGGTAAGCGAATGGATCGGCGAGCCGGGAGCCATTCCACTGATTGGCGGACGCTGGAGCCTTCAAGGAAGCCTGCTGGGCCTGCATAGAGAGGGCAATGGACAGGACATGGCCCGCGCCAGCCTTCAGGCCGGATGGAAGCGTCGCCTGATTTCAGATTACGGCCTGTTAACAACCGTTGATGCCACCATGCGCGGGGATTTTTACGAAGTGTCCGACAGGAACGTTTCAAATGGCCTGAACGGGGGAGGGGCGCCCAATGACAGCGTTTCAGAAACCCGCCTGTTTCCGATGTTAAATGTTGAGGCCAGTTATCCGCTTTCCCGGGATTTTGAAAAATTTCAAATGCGCATCGAACCCGTGGCTTCGGTAACGACAGCCCCCAATCTTGACTCCAAAAACAAGATCCCCAACGAAGATTCACAGGATATACAATTAGACAGCGCCAATTTGTTTGAACCCAACCGCTTTCCCGGATTTGATCGTGTTGAGGACAAAACCCGCGTGACATACGGCCTTCGTACAGGTCTTTATGGGTACGAGGGAAGTACGTTTAATATTTTTGCCGGACAGAGCCATCGTTTTGACGATGATGACAATCCGTTTCCGGCCGGATCAGGTCTGGACAGCCAATATTCCGACTATGTCGCTGAATTATACGGAAACTACAAAGATCGGTATTATTTCGATTACCGCGTCCAGTTGAATAATAATAACCTAACATCTCAGCGTCACGAATTTGACGGCACCGCCGATTTCGGCAAGTTAGAAATAGGCGGAACCTATCTGTACGCCAATTCGCTGGAAGGCACAGCAATTAATGAAAGCAGGGAACAGATTGGCGCCGATATTATCTATCGGTGGAATCAACAATGGCGCACCCGTTTAGGCGCCGTACAGGATTTAGGGGCCAATCCGGGCTTGCGGACAGCCTATGCCGGACTAGATCATTTCGGACAATGTCTCAACTGGTCGATATCCGCCGTTCGGAACCTGACTGATGATGCATCCGGCGACAGCAATACAGAACTTCTTTTGCGCATTGGCCTTAAAAATCTAGGGGAATTCCAGACATCAGGAATAGAACTTGCCAGCTCCAGCTCTGATGCAGATACCAACAATACCGCAAACAGGAACGAATAAGGGGGACGAATAGTATGACCTTTATTCTGGATACTGACCTGCATATGTGGTTTGTCCTGTTATTAACCGGCTTTTCCGTTATTTTATTTATCCGGGAAAAAATCCCACTTGAGGTCACAAGCGTTTTAATCCTGACAACACTGATGGTGTTTGGCCAGTTCTTTCCGCTGCCTGATGCCGCCGGCACAAATTTACTGAACGCCGAAAGATTGCTTGCCGGATACGCCAATCCATCGCTGATTGCCGTGTTGGCCCTACTGGTAATGGGGCAAGCCATCATTCACACGGATGCATTGCGACTGGTAACCGGAATTTTTGAAGTCCGCAACAAAAAACTGGCCATTCTTGCAGTCATCAGCATTCTTGCCTTTGTTCTGGTGGTCAGTTCTTTTATGAACAATACACCGCTAGTGATTATCGCCATACCATTGCTGCAAATTCTTGCGAAAAATATTGGACTCTCACAAAGCAAAATCATGATCCCTTTGAGTTACGCGGCAATATTGGGCGGCATGACAACACTGATCGGGTCGTCCACCAACCTGTTGGTGTCCAGCGCGATGACGGAATTGGGATATCAGGCTCTGGGATTTTTTGACTTTTTCTTCCCGGGCTTAATACTGGCGGGGGTTGGCTTTATTTACGTTTTGGTCTTTACGCCGCTCGTTTTGTCCAACAGGGCCTCTATGACGCAAGATTTAAAGGGCGATTCAAAAGAATTTGTGGCCGAGCTTGATATCGCCGAAGACAGCAAACTGGTCGGCGTAGAATGCGTTGATGGCAAATTTCCCGAAATAGCCAATCTGAATGTCAAATTAATCCAGCGCGGGGGCCATTTAATTCTTCCGCCATTCGAAGGCTATAAGATTGAAACCAATGACATTATGATTGTAACGGCCACGCGTAAAACTCTCACGGAATTGCTTGCCAAATATCCCGGCTTCTTATTATCAGAAGAAGAAAGCCGCGTAATGCAAGATGGGCTCGCCGATGCCGACGATTCGGCGCAAGGCAGTAGCGAACCCACAAAAACCGAAAGCCGGGTTCTGGCCGAAATCATGATTTCACCAGGATCGCGCATGATTGACATGTCGTTAGATCACGTCAATTTTCAGCGCCAGTTCGGCACAATCGTCCTTGGTGTACAACGTAGGGCCCGTGTTGTCAGGCGCCGCCTGGGGCGCATTCGTCTCGAAGCAGGGGACGTGCTGCTTGTGGCCGGTAAAATGAGCGTTGTTAACGGACTGCGGGATAATTCTGACTTTATCGTTCTTTCCGGCTCAAAACGAGATTTGCCACTACCCAACAAGGCCCCAATTGCCGCGGCTGTATTCTTGAGCGTAATTGGATTGGCCGCTTTTGGCGTTGTCAGCATTCCTGTCGCCGCCATTGCGGGCTCTGTTCTTATGATTGCAACAGGCTGCCTTAATATTCGCCAGGCCACACGCGCAATTGACCGCAAGATTTTCCTGCTGGTCGGGTCTATGTTGGCGTTGGGAACCGCTTTACAAGCAACAGGCGGGGCCACATACCTGGCCAATGCCATCCTCAGCCTGCCATTTACCGATACGCCGCTCGCCATGATTTCAGTACTATTCCTGTTGGTGGCCATTACCACAAATGTACTTACCAATAACGCTTGCGCGATCTTATTTACGCCCATTGCGATGAATCTGGCAGGCAGCATTACAGTACCGGAAGGGTTCGAATACGACATCGCCTATATATTTGCCATTACGGTCATTTTTGGGGCTAATTGTTCTTTCGCATCCCCAATTGGCTATCAAACGAATTTATTGGTTATGGGCCCCGGGCGATACCGCTTCCGCGACTTTATCATTGCCGGGGTGCCTCTGGTTCTATTGTTATGGGCCACATTTACATTAATGCTGCGCTATTATTACGGTTTATAAAAGCAGCCGCAAAAGATACTACATAATTCAATTATTTGCCCAACAAAGCATTCCAGAACCAGCGTAGATCTTGTTGAACAGTCAGTGAAAATTCCTGCGCATCTTTTTCATCCGCGTCTGCCCCATGGCGCCCGGAAAGGCGAATGTCGACTTGACGCTTACCACTATCTTTTTCGGCCCCTGTTACGCTAAGGCGCATATTTTTATAGTGTAGGTCATCAGAAATGGCGGTAAAGGCCGTTGCCCCCTCATTGGATTGAATAGCACGGTAAAGCCGGTTTGCCAAAGGCGGTTCCAGTACAAAATGCCCAGCAGGGCTGCCAAGTGACACACCGCCAATCGTTGCCTTACCCGGACTAAGCCGCAGCTTTGCGGCACCGTTCAACACGCCATTACCATAAAACTTGCCATCAAAGACAGCGGCAAAATCTGCAATATCCAATTGATTAAATCGCACCAAAACATCGCGCTCTGGTGTAAATATTTGCGCGGCCGGGACCTCAAAACCAAGAAAGACATTACTGAGCCCCTGACTGCGGGAGGACGAGGAATGGTGAGAGTCGTCATTGCCCGTTTTACTGCCGTTATAAAATTCCAATAAACTGGTAAGGTTTGGCGTGTAGATACTACCGCGAAAAACGCCGGGCATATGAGAATGATAAGTAAGACCAAGTTCAATTTCCTGATGCCCAAGGGCTTTGCCGGCCAATACAAATTTATAAAGGCTGCTATCCAGCTCATAACTGACCGCAAGATCGGTTAAGGACGGCAATGCGTGGCCGCGCAGACCGCCGATGTTAAATTCACTTTTTGCGTAGTAACGCTCCCCGGCGTTATCAAGGGTCATTTGACCCGTAACCCGTGTCACTTTGATCTGATCATGATCCATCCGCGCATCATCCAGTGAAGCATCAATATGCCAGTTCCTGTTTCCTTCAATTATCCCTGACAGATTAAGGGCCCCTGACAATTGTTTTTGGGCAGCCTTGACCTGAAACTGTAGCGATTGAGGCGCTAATTTTGCGCCGCGAAGAATACCTTCAATATCAACGCGCAGCGCGCCCATATTTTGCGTCAGCAAGTTCAGCCGTACGCCCTGTACGTCCAATCCGTTTACAGCGCGCAACCAGTCCGGTGCAGGCGAAGACAAAAGCCTCCGCAATTTCTGATTGGTCTGCGACTCATCAAATGAATATGTCAGATCGGCCGCTAAAATTTTGACCATCTCTATGCGGTTTTGAAAATAAAATCCCGGTAAACTATAGTGCAGGTCAATTTGTTCAATGCGGTTAAATCCATCTTTATCCAGAACAATGCCCTGCAAAGATAAATGCCCCGGCCTGGATGCACTTGATTCTACAGTGATACTGCCGGTTTCGTCTGACAGCCCTTGCAAAACGGCAAGGCTCAGCATCTCGGCGCGCTGCGGCATGGCATAAAAGACCTGCCAGACCGCATAAAGAGCCAAAGCAATAGACAGCAGCCCAAATGATATGAATAATTTTGTCCTCATGAGCATAAGAAAGGTGAACCTTTCCACGGCATTCGTCAACGTCCTATTATTTTAGACGTCAATATTTTCAACAAACTCAGCATTTTCCTGAATAAAATTGAAGCGCGCCTCCGCATTTTTGCCCATCAAACGATCAACCAGATCGGCGACCTCATCAAAAGCCTCTTGCTCTGTATGAATATTGTCATTCAAATCAGGGTCAAGATCATCACTCAAGCCCAACGACGCCATTTGATCGGGTAAGGTAACGCGCAGCAATGTCCGGGATTTCGGGTTCATTGTGGTTTCTTTTAGCTGTGCGGCGGGCATTTCACCCAAACCTTTAAAACGGCTAATATCAACTTTGCTTTTCCCCTTAAACACTGTGGCCAATAGCTCATCCTTGTGCGTGTCGTCATGTGCATAGGCGCTTAATTTACCGGATACAAGACGATAAAGCGGCGGCTGGGCCAGATACAAATGCCCTTCATCAATCAATGGGCGCATATGCGTGTAAAAGAATGTTACTAGCAAGGAGGCGATATGCGCGCCATCGACGTCCGCATCCGTCATGATTATAACCCGTTCATAGCGTAATTTATTCAGGTCAAAATCTTTACCGACACCAGTTCCCATGGCCTGTATAAGATCTTGAATTTCCTGATTGTTACGAATTTTATCCGCGCTGGCGCTGACAACATTCAGAATTTTACCACGCAAAGGCAGAATAGCCTGCGTCTCACGGTTTCGCCCCTGCTTGGCGGACCCTCCCGCACTGTCCCCCTCAACAATGAACAGCTCGGTATCCTCTGAATCACTGCGGCTACAATCTGCCAGTTTCCCAGGAAGGCGCAATTTTTTCGTCGCACTTTTGCGAATCATAGCCTTATTGTCACGGCGACGCTGGCGCTCTTCGGCGCGCTCAATTAACACCTCAAGTAGTTTTGAAGAAGAGGCCGGATCATTGGAAAGCCAATGATCAAAGTAATCCTTTATGGCCGTATCAACCCATTTGGACACTTCCGGACTGGCCAGTTTTTCTTTCGTCTGTCCCTGAAATTGTGGGTCTTTTATAAAGACAGACAGAACAACCGCGGCACCGCCGACAACATCTTCGGCCGTAATCATCGAGGTCTTTTTTACGCCGGTCATATCTCCATAATTTCGAATACCGCGCGCCAAAGCCGTACGTAAGCCGCTTTCATGGGTACCGCCTTGCGGGGTAGGGATGGTATTACAATAGGAATGCGAAAACCCCTCACCATCTGTTGGCCAGGTGATTGCAAATTCTAATCGCCCGTGGCCGTCCGGTAAATCGGCCTTGCCATGAAAGCTATCAATTGTAACCGTCTTACGTTCCTTCATCGAGCTATCAAGGAAATCCTTTAAACCGCCCGGGAAACGGATAACTTCTTCGGCGGGAATTTTAGAATCCGGCTCCAGTAGGTCCGCATCACATTTCCAGCGAATTTCTACGCCGGAATATAAATACGCCTTGGATCGTACCATCTTATACAGCCAGGCCGGCTTAAAAGAGGCTTTGTCGCCAAATATTTCAGCATCAGGGTGAAAACCAACAGACGTGCCGCGGCGATTATGAATCGCCCCCAAATCCTGAAGCGAGCCTTGCGCTTTGCCGCGAGAGAACGTTTGCTTATACAACTTTTTATCCCGGGCAACCTCTACCCACATAGCATCGGACAGGGCATTCACAACAGAAATACCGACACCATGTAAACCGCCCGAGGTTTGATAGGCTTTGTTACTGAACTTACCGCCGGAATGCAGCGTGGTCATAATAACCTCTAGCGCCGATTTCCCCGGGTATTTGGGGTGCTCATCAATAGGGATACCACGCCCGTTATCGCGGATAATGACTTCATTGCCTTTCTGCAAATTCATCTCAATCCAATCGGCATGGCCCGCAACGGCCTCATCCATTGCATTATCAAGAATTTCACTAACCAAATGGTGCAGGGCACGCTCATCCGTGCCGCCAATATACATTCCGGGGCGTTTACGGACAGGCTCCAAACCTTCAAGAACTTCGATGTCTGAAGCCCCGTATGTTTGTGCAGGCGCAGTATTGGATGCGAATAAATCCGACATAGTGTCATAACCCTAAAGTAAGTATTAAATATGATTGTGAACTCTTAATTACGCCTTTAATCCATAGAAATCAAGGCTCATGGCGTTTTAGAGAGAAATCGGCTGTTGAAAAAACGAAGGATTTGAAAATATAAAACGTTTAATACGTTATTAAGGGTTGTAACGGTAAAGTCAGTATATGATACAATCAAAAGTGCGCGTAAACTGAAATAGATGTTCACAATAAAAGATATATTTAATGAATAAAACCATATGTAATACATTCAAAATATTAACAATATTCTTGCTGGCGCTCACGCTGTCTACAGGCACACCTGCTTTGGCTTATGAGAAAAAGATCAAAGAACTCTTTGATAAAGACATGCCGCAATACCCTGAAATTCCTGAAGATGAATTTATCGAGAACACCTATCTGCAAGCCGATATGCCATTTGGAGACAAGGCCCTTGCTTATGAAATCAGACTGCCCACTGGGTGGAAATCCCCTGATCAGCAAAATCTCACCAATTATAACCTCAGTAGCCGGTTATTGGGTGACGTCGCCACGTTTTACAGCCCGCCAAGAATTGAATCCGTACGCAGTAGATTTCAAATACAGGCCTTGCGGCTTGAGTATCAAATAACGGCTGAACAGTGGTTATTACAACATGTTTTGGCGAATGGTTACACCTTGGAAGGGCTGGAGTATTTTGAAGACGAAGACAAAGTTGGGTCACTGCATGTTTTTTTAGATGATGGTGAAACCTATGTTGCCCGTACCATTTCGCAAATTAACGGCAAACGCATGATACAAGCCCAATATATCGTCCCGGCAAACCAGTGGAATAAAGAAGCGTCCATCATCGCTCAATCGCTAAAAACTTTTAAATTATTGAATCAGGATGATACACAAATCGAAACAATGCATCAGCACCTGTTTCTGGATATTGCCAAATTTTCATACCCGGCGTCATGGAAACTTAAAAGCCAGCCAATACGAACCATTGACCGCATCAGCGCAACAATCAGCAACCTGCGTGATAACAGCACACAGGCCCTTGATGGCCAAATTGATGTAAATCTTGTTTCCGCTTATTCAGTCACCGATCTGGAAGAAGAATTAAACGATCTCAAAATGGAATTTCGCAAAAAGGGCCTGGTTATCGATAACCTGATTGACACCATTGAAGAATTTGAATTTCAGGACGTCATAGAATTTGGCTTTATTGATTTATACAATGCCAGCGATGCACAGAATAAAAGTCTTGAATATGAAATTTGGATTGGTGTCGTTGCCCTCGGTAATTATTATGGATTTATTACATTAATGTCACCATCGCGTGATGATGAGTTTTTCACATGGTCCAGAAATGTCAGTGCCTTTGAAACGACGTTAAAAAGCCTGGATCTGCAAGCGAAGAAAATTGGTCAGTCTAAATAATCACACTGCGGCGCAGGATTAAGTTTACTATTAATTCTCGCCCAATGCGTTCGTGCCGGGCTTAGCAAGAATAATACATCAGATATTCAATCGGATGCACCATGCTTTCATAACGCTCCACTTCTTCCATTTTCAATGTGATATAGGCTTCAAGAATGCTTTGCGTAAAAACATCGCCTTCCAGCAAAAACGCATGGTCATCTTGCAGAGCCTCAACTGCCTCGCGCAGTGTACGGCAAACCAAGGGCAAACTTCCAAACTCGGTTTCGGATAAATCATATAAATTCTTATCCATGGCATCGCCTGGATGTATTTTGTTTTTAACACCATCAAGACCAGCCATCAGCATGGCTGAAAACGCCAGGTAGGGATTGGCCGAAGGGTCTGGGAAGCGCACTTCAATCCGTTTACTGGACGGACTTGGTGACACAGGAATCCGGCATGCCGCCGAACGGTTTCTGGCTGAATACGCAAGCAAAACAGGCGCTTCGTACCCGGGCACCAAACGCTTATAGCTGTTGGTTGATGGATTGGTAAACGCATTCAGGGCCTTGGCATGCTTGATTATACCGCCAATATAGTAAAGGGCTGTATCCGACAAGTCGGCATAAGATTCGCCGGAAAATTGAGGTTTGCCCGATTTCCAGATCGATTGATGAACATGCATTCCCGATCCATTATCCCCATAGATGGGCTTGGGCAGGAAAGTCGCCGTTTTCCCATAGCTGTTGGCCACATTATGTACGACATGTTTATATATCTGAACATTGTCGGCACTATCCGTCAGCGAAGAAAACTTGATCCCGATTTCACACTGGCTGGGGGCAACTTCATGGTGATGTTTCTCAACCGATAGTCCCATATTCTGCATGACTGTGACCATCTCACCACGAATATCGGAGAGGCTATCAACAGGGCTTTCTGGGAAATATGCACCTTTCGGGGCAGGGCGGTGCCCCATATTCCCATCAGGATAAACCCGGCCCGCATTATAGGACCCCTCACTGCTGTCCACTTTAAAGCGAACCTGATTGGGCTCGGCACACATTTGTACATCTTCAAATACAAAAAATTCAGCTTCCGGGCCAAAATAAGCGACATCACCAACCCCCGTTTTCTTTAGGTACTGCTCGGCCGCTTTCGCAATATTGCGGGGGTCACGATCATATGGCTTGCCGGTTGATGGTTCACGAACATCACAGAAAATCTTCATGGTTTTTTGCGCGGCGAACGGATCCAGACAAGCCTTAGAAATATCAGGAATGATTGTCATGTCGGATTCATTGATACGCTTCCACCCGGCAATAGAGGAGCCATCAAAATAAATACCGTTTGTGATTTTACCTTCATCAAACGCGCTAACATGTTCTGTCGTATGTTGCCATTTGCCGCGTAAATCTGTGAAATTCAGATCTATGAATTGAATATCCTGGTCTTTTATAAACTTCAGTAATTCGGCAGGGCTTTTAAATTTCAGGCTATAAGACGACAAGGGTGATCTCTCCAGATTAAAGTTAAAAAATTTAATTTTTTTACGCAAAAAACTTGACCAAAACTACTATAAAGCGTTAAAGAAGACAATTCGTAATTTAGGATTACGTATGGCGGTCGTAGCTCAGTTGGTAGAGCCCTCGGTTGTGATCCGAGTCGTCGCGGGTTCAAGTCCCGTCGATCGCCCCATTTTCCTCAAGAGATCGTATGTCATGTCATTGCTACATAATAACGCCCTTGATCCTAGAACCCGCGACTCTTTAAATGAGCAACGCGAAGCGTTGAGGGGTTCAAGGCCCGTCGATCGCCCCATTTTTCTTATAAAAAGAACTGTCCTTTGAATAACGCACCTAAACTTTGGTTAGATCATCTCCCCACGCCGGATAATACGGCGCATAAATACAGCCGCGGCTGCGTAACCATCTACAGCGCCCCTGAAATGACCGGTGCAAGCAATCTCGCGGCTCAAAGCTGCGCTCGGATTGGGGCCGGACTGGTTAATGTTTTGAGCACTAAACATAACGCCAATCTCTACAAATCAATCCTGCCGCCCCATATTATTGTTCGCGATAACATGAATTGGTTTGATGAACGCATCACCGCACGCCTGTATGGAAGCGGGGGCCTTGGCACCGACATCAACTTTACAAAGAATATCCCCACTATATTGGATGCCGATGCCCTGCAAAAAAATATTCTGGGCCATCTAAACGAACACTATATTCTGACGCCGCACGACGGTGAATTTCGCAGGCTCTTCCCAACAATTGACCTGAGCAACAGGAAGGTCGCCGCACGAGAGGCCGCACAGCAAAGCGGGGCCTACATTGTACTAAAAGGGGCCAAAACCATTATCGCGGCGCCGAACGATGCGCATATTGTCACAAATGATCATGCCAGCCCCTATCTGGCCTCAGCCGGAACAGGGGACGTGCTGGCCGGCATGATTACCGGGCTTTGCGCACAGGGAATGCCACCATTTTACGCCGCATGCGCCGCGGTCTGGATCCATGGTGAGGCCGGAAAGAGAATAGGAGCAGGGCTGGTCGCCAGTGACATACCGGATAAAACCCCTGAAATATTAAAGAGCCTTTCTTGACATAATTTATGACGCCGTTATAGTCATTTCACGTTTAATAAGGACGCGCTATGGAACTAAAAGAAAAATTTACGGTACATGGTTATGATATAGCCTTAAACAGCCCATGTTTTGTTACAGGAAAAATATCTGCTAATGCCGAACTTTGCCTTAAGGCTTATGTCACAGATATCGAGGCTGGGGAAAGGATCGTCCAAATGTTCAACGGGCATGCTCGACTTGATAAATGGCCTTACAATGCCGCCTCCGCATTTCCACAGGTGGAAGTAGCGGTGTCAGTGAAAAATCAAGACGCTTTATGCGAATTACAAAGGCTGACATCTAAAAACGAAAACGTTATAAGCCGCGAAATTATTGAGCAGGCAAGGCAGGCGCCAGCCAATCAACCAAGCCCTTTAACAGATTAAATCAAACAACATTCTACAAATAACACTATTTTGCATGATTTTGCTTGAAATTGCCTTTGGAAAGCATTAGTCATAGCAGACATATCACACAGAAATGCGGCTGTGGTGAAATTGGTAGACACGCTAGATTTAGG
>DENS01000002.1:0-6096 GCA_002359735.1 Micavibrio sp. UBA2638 | reverse complement strand
ATTAAATGCGGCTGTGGTGAAATTGGCAGACACGCCAGATTTAGGTTCTGGTGGAGAAATCCGTGGGGGTTCAAGTCCCTCCAGCCGCACCATTTAAAATAGTTGGAAGTAGATAAAGCGATGCAAGTTAAAGAAATAAAGCACGAAGGTTTAGCACACGAGCTGGAAATCACAATCGACGCAAAAGACATAGATGCGCGCGTCGACAATCGCCTGAAAGAGGTCAGCAAGACCATTCGTATGCCGGGCTTCAGACCTGGTAAAGTGCCGATGAACATCATGAAAAAGCGCTACGGCAAGGCTGTGATGGGCGAAGTTCTTGAAAGCGCCGTGAATGAAACATCCGACAAGGTTATCAAAGATAAAGGTTTAAAACCTGCCCTGCAGCCCAAAATCGAAGTCAAAGAATTCGACGATGGCAAAGATCTTGTTTATTCCCTGAATGTAGAAGTTCTGCCTGAATTTAAATTGGCTGACTTAAAAGGTATTAAGCTGGAAAAGCCTGTTGCAAAAGCTGAGAAGAAGGCCGTTGACGAAGCGTTGGAGCGCATCGCATCCAGCAATCAATCAACAGAAGAAATTAAGACAAAGCGCGCCACAAAAGATGGTGACATTGTTATCATAGATTTCCATGGCCGCACCGCCGATGACAACAAAGAACATCCCGGCATGCATGCCCATGACCACCAGTTAAAACTGGGCAGTGGCCAGTTCATCAATGGCTTTGAGGAGCAACTGGTTGGTAAAAAGCCGGGTGAAAAGGTGGAAGTAAAAGTTTCCTTCCCGGAAGCCTATGGCGCAGCAGAACTGGCCGGACGTGATGCGATTTTTGATTGTGAGATCAAAGCCATTCACGAGGCCGTCACGCCAAAAATTGATGACGAATTTGCGAAATCACTGGGCCTTGACGACCTGAAAGCACTAAAAGCCGCCATTGAAGAGCAGGTTCAAAAGGAACTGGATAACCATAGCCGCATGAAGCTAAAGAAATCACTGTTGGATATATTGGACGAGAAGCATGACTTTGAAGTACCCGCCAGCATGTTGGACATGGAACTGGAATCCATTATCCGTCAAGTGGAAATGGAAAACGCCCAAAGCGGCAATGAGGAAAAGCTGAGCGATTCCGATAAAGATGAACTCAAAGTTATTGCCGAGCGCCGCGTTCGCCTTGGTCTGGTTCTGTCAGAAATCGGTAATGAAAATAAAATTCAGGTTGCCGATGCTGATTTGCAAAAAGCCGTGATCTCTGAGGCCCAGAAATATCCTGGTCAGGAAAAGCAGGTCTTTGATTATTATTCTAAAAACCGTCAAGCCCTGGAAAGTCTGCGGGCGCCAATTTTTGAAGAAAAAGTTGTCGATTTCATTCTTGAGCTGGTTGATGTCAAAGAGAAAGACGTCAGCGTTGATGAATTGACCGCCGAGGAAGAGGAAGAAACCAAGCCAAAGGCAAAAAAGCCAGCGGCAAAGAAAGCCTCAACCAGCAAAAAAGCCGCAGGCGACAAAGCCGCAGGCGACAAAGCCGCTGAGAAAAAGCCCGCAGCCAAAAAAGCAGCTGCAAAGAAACCGGCTGCAAAGAAAAAAACTGCGGCGAAAAAATAAATCATTTTGCAAAAATATGAAATAAAAGCGGAGCCTGTCTCCGCTTTTTTTATATACCATACCTTTCCCCCACTAACGTTTACAGGCAAGGCTTACGCGCTTCATAGTTTTAAAGAAAATACTGACGAACCCTGTCCAGCTTTTTGTTATTCAGGTCATAAAGATGTGTAATGATGTCTTTATCAATCAGGGCATCGCTTTTCAGCATTAATTGGATAACACTGGCCGGCAGCTCAATATTGACGCCCTGTTTGGTGGTGAAAATATAATGAACCCCTTCAAATTGATAGCCATATTTATTATGCAGCATTAGAATATTAATTAATCCGGTATTAATAATGGTCGATAGATTTTCCTGCATGGAGCGGTGAGGGGATAATAAGTCGGGAACATAGGAAAAACGGTGATAAAATTCATCACTTAAATCAATAATGCCCGCTTTGGCCAATGCCTGTACTATCATTACCACTCTATCCTTGTAAGACGTACTTTATCACGATTTTATAAAAATGGAGTTAAATCACAGCTTTTTCTATGCCTTACGTTGTTATGATTGACAGGGATAACAAAACGTCTATCCTTAAGTACCAATAAATTTTAAAAGCAAAAACCAAAAACCAAAAAGAAGTGACCATGTACGATAGAGATCCATTAGACGTTTATAACAATTATCTGGTACCAACTGTTATTGAACAGACAAATCGCGGGGAGCGCGCATTTGATATTTATTCCAGACTATTAAAAGAGCGCATCATCTTTCTGACCGGCGAGGTAAATGATCAGGTATCCAGTCTGATTTGTGCCCAGCTTTTGTTTTTGGAATCGGAAAACCCGAAAAAAGATATTTCTTTTTATATTAATTCGCCAGGCGGCGTTGTGACGGCAGGTTTGGCAATGTACGACACAATGCAATACATTAAGCCTGACGTTTCGACGGTCTGCGTGGGGCAGGCGGCCTCTGCCGGGTCATTGCTCCTAATGGGGGGCGCGGCCGACAAACGGTTCTCCTTGCCCAATTCCCGTATCATGGTTCACCAACCTTCTGGCGGCGCCCGTGGTCAGGCCACCGACATTGAAATTCAAGCCCAGGAAATCCTGCGTTTGCGTAAAATGTTAAACGACCTGTACGTAAAACACACAGGACAAAAACTGACAGCCATTGAAAAAGCAATGGAACGCGACACATTTATGGGCCCTGAAGAAGCCCTGAAATTCGGCCTGATTGATAAGGTGGTCGAAGAACATAAGGTAAAAGCAGAAGACGATAAGAAAAAATAAATCTTTTTTGTCTAAAGTGGTATAGCACCTTGATTTGTTCGTTTTGGCGATCACATTATTAAGAGTGACAAGCGCACATTATTGCATTCAAATATTGTGCGAAATATGAGATAGTAAAAAGTATAACGCTCACTCAAGGAAGAATAATGCTGGGTTCAAAATCAGATAAATATGCCGTACTCCCTCTTAGAGATATTGTTGTCTTTCCGCACATGATTGTGCCGCTTTTTGTTGGCCGCGAAAAATCCGTACAGGCATTGGAACATGTCATGCATGATGACAAGCAAATATTGCTTGTTACACAAAAATCACCATCAGAAGATGACCCCGGCGCAGAAGATTTGCACACCGTTGGCACAATCGGCACTATTTTACAGCTTTTAAAATTGCCGGACGGTACGGTAAAGGTGCTGGTTGAAGGCGGCCAGCGCGTAAAGATCAACGAATATTCCGAGACCGAAAACTATCTGGAGGCCACGACTACCCCTCTGGAAGATTCCAGCCCCGTCAACGAAGAGCTTGAGGCCTTGGCCCGCGCCGTCATGGCACAGTTTGAACAATATGTGAAGCTCAACAAAAAAATACCGCCAGAAGTTATTGTTTCAGTCAATCAGATTGAGGAACCATCAAAGATGGCCGACACAATCGCATCGCATCTGGCCCTTAAAATTGAACAAAAGCAGGAATTGCTTGAAATTACAAATGCGGCCGAACGGCTGGAGCGTATATACGGCTTTATGGAAGGCGAAATTGGCGTTTTGCAGGTTGAAATGCGCGTCCGCAACCGCGTAAAACGCCAAATGGAAAAAACTCAGCGTGAGTATTATTTGAATGAGCAAATGAAAGCCATTCAAAAAGAACTGGGCGATTCAGAAGACGGCCTGAATGAAATTGGTGAGCTGGAAAAGAAAATTGAAGAAACCAAGCTCAGCAAGGAAGCCAAGGAACGCACAGCGCAAGAAATCAAAAAGCTCAAACAAATGAGCCCGATGTCGGCTGAAGCCACAGTGGTTCGCAACTATCTGGACTGGATACTAAATGTGCCCTGGGAAAATAAAACCAAGGTCAAGAAAGATATAAAAGCCGCTCACAAAACGCTGGATATAGACCATTACGGCCTTGAAAAGGTGAAAGAGCGCATTCTTGAATATCTGGCCGTGCAACAACGTACAGACAAGGTAAAAGGACCGATTCTATGTCTGGTGGGACCACCGGGCGTTGGTAAAACATCATTGGGAAAATCTATTGCCAAATCAACCAATCGAAACTTCGTTCGCATGTCCCTTGGCGGCGTTCGTGATGAAAGTGAAATTCGCGGACACAGACGCACCTATATTGGCGCCATGCCGGGTAAAGTTATTCAGGGTATGAAAAAAGCAAAATCCAGTAATCCGCTATTTTTGCTGGATGAAATAGATAAACTTGGGTCAGATTATCGTGGTGATCCTAGCTCGGCTTTGCTGGAAGTTCTTGATCCGGAACAAAATGCAACATTTCAGGACCATTATCTGGAAATCGAATATGACCTATCGGACGTCATGTTTATTTGTACGGCCAATTCATTGTCAACTATGCCGCGTCCATTATTGGATCGTATGGAAATTATTCGCATTTCAGGTTATACAGAGGAAGAAAAAGTCGAAATCGCTAAACGCCATTTACTAAGCAAGCAAATGGAGGCAACCGGTCTTAAGAAGAAAGAATTCAAGATTAGCGATAACGGAATCCGTGATCTGATTCGTTATTACACCAAAGAGGCCGGCGTTCGAAACCTTGAGCGCGAGATATCAAACCTTTGCCGCAAAGCCATCAAAGAAATTCTAATGGATGGCAAAGAGAAGATTTTTATAACCCCGCGCAACCTTGGGAAATATGCCGGGATCAAAAAATTCCGATACGGCGAAATTGAAGAAAACGACCGTATCGGCGTTGTAAACGGCCTGGCGTACACCGAGGCGGGCGGCGATCTTTTATCTATTGAAGCCGTGACCATGCCCGGTAAAGACGGAAAAGTCAGCACCACTGGTAACATTAAAGAGGTTATGAAAGAATCCGTAATTGTGGCCGAGATGCTGATGAAGTCACGCGCGGCGCAGTTTGGCATTGATTATGAGTGGTTAAAACAACAGCAGGTGCACGTGCACGTTCCGGAAGGGGCAACCCCAAAAGATGGGCCATCTGCCGGGGCGGCAATGGTGACGGCCATTATTTCATCCCTGACGGGCATCCCGATTCGCCGTGATATCGCCATGACAGGCGAGGTAAATTTACGCGGCAACGTAACGGCCATTGGCGGCCTGAAAGAGAAGCTACTGGCCGCGTTACGTGCCGGTATTACCAAGGCATTAATACCGCAGGATAATGAAAAAGACCTTCCGGATATTCCGGCCGTGGTTAAAAAACATATCGAAATTGTTCCTGTTAGAACCATTGATGAGGTGCTGACGCATGCATTAACAGAGATGCCAAGCCCGATTATGGATAAAAACAAGGCAGAAATTGATCAAATTCCGCCAAAAAGTGCGGAAAACAAGGCTGAAGACGTAATTCGCCATTGATTAGCCCTTAAAAAACGCGTAAAAAAGAATCTGTTGGATGTTCGTAATCCAAAGCATAGAGCGGCTTTTGCTGCAAATGCGAAGTTTTATGATCATCTGACATATTTTGATAAATCAAAATATATTTTTTAACCTAACTACCTATATTGAAGGGGATTGTTATGAATAAACAAGATCTAGTAGCAAGTGTTGCTGAAAAAGCAGACATTCCAAAAACAAAAGCTGAAGCCGCTGTAAACGCAGTGATCGATGCTATCAAAACTAGCCTGAAAAAAGGCGATGACGTACGTCTCGTTGGTTTCGGTACGTTCTCAGTTGCCAAGCGCGCTGCGACAACAGGCCGTAACCCACGCACAGGCGAGCCTATCAAAATTCCAGCAAGCAAGCAGCCTAAATTCAAGGCTGGTAAAGAGCTGAAAGAAGCTGTTAACAAGTAATAGCTTGGCTTAAAATTCGAAAAACGGTCGTGGCAGAATTGCGCGACCGTTTTTTTTACTAAAAACTATATTTCTTGCTTGATTTAAAGAATCAATCCCTGTAGATATATCCCTCGATCCAAGGGTGGTTAGCTCAGCTGGGAGAGCATCTCGTTTACACCGAGAGGGTCGGGGGGTCGAGTCCCTCATCGCCCACCAATTTGATATTATTTACTTTTCTT
>DENS01000008.1:10039-58175 GCA_002359735.1 Micavibrio sp. UBA2638 | reverse complement strand
TTTGAAGACAACCCGGAAGCTCTGTCCCATTTTAGTGCATTGGCCGATACGGCCCACCGCGGTTTGACGGATTCTATTGAATTATTTTCCAAGCATGAGGATAGGGATAGTTGGTATATGGTGACCGCGCAGCCAGTTGCGGGCTGGGCCGGGTATATTCATTGGCGCATTGATGATGTGACAGAGAAATATACAGTCGATAGAGCCATTCGTGAGGAGCGGGAGAAGCTGATTGATTTTACAGATAATGCGCCTGTTGGCTTCTTTTCTGTTGATGAAACCGGCCATTTTGTGTTTGCAAATGCAACCTTTGCGCGTTGGATCGGGCAAGATATTGAAACGTTGTTGACCACAACGACGTTACATACCTATTTATTAGACCCTCCAGAAAATGCAGAGCCGTATGACTTGACCGAAAAGGGCGGGGCAAAACAGATCGTTGAACTGAAGATGAAGGGGCCGGCAGGGCGGAGTTTTTTGGCTTCCATTAATCAGGCTGTTGTCCATGAAGAGGGCGGGCGCGTGCGAACGCGCGCTGTTGTTCATGATCTAACCTCTGAACGCGAAATGCGTCAGGCGCTGCAAGCCTCTGAAGATCGATTCCAGAAGTTTTTTGAAGAGGCGCCGTTGGGGATTATTTTGATCGATAAAGACGGAAAAATATTGGACTGTAACGTGCAATTTGCAGCGATGCTGGATGCCGAGATAGATCTCATCGAAGGGCAGGATTTTGGTCAATTGATCGTGTCTGAAAATAAGTCATCAATCGTATCGACCATACAGAATATTGCAATTGGGAAGGCGACATATAGCCCGATGGATATTACCTTGGGGTGGAAGGATAAGGTCGCGGAAGCGCAAATGCATGCTCGTCGTTTTAAAGAAAGTGGGAATGTTGTACTGCACTTTATTGATATGCGTGAACAAAAGGCCTTGGAGGCTCAATTCGTGCAATCACAGAAAATGCAGGCGATTGGGCAATTGGCCGGTGGCGTAGCTCATGACTTTAATAACCTTCTGACTGCAATTATTGGTTTTTGTGATTTGCTGCTTTTGCGGCATAAACCAGGAGACCCGTCTTTTTCTGATATTATGCAGATTAAACAAAACTCCAATCGTGCGGCCAATCTTGTTCGTCAGCTTCTGGCTTTTTCTCGTCAGCAAACATTGCGCCCGAAGGTCCAGGATGTCACTGATATTTTGACAGAATTATCCCATTTGTTGCGCCGCTTAATTGGTGCCAGTGTGGAGCTGGATATTCGTCACGGCTCTGAGCTATGGCTCGTTCGTGTTGATGAAGGGCAGATGGAGCAGGTTTTGATTAATCTGGCGGTCAATGCGCGTGATGCAATGGATAATAATGGATCGTTAACAATTTCGACCGAGAACTTCACCAATCGTAAACCTAAAGAACTGGCAACGGAGGAGCTTCCGCCTGGGCATTGGACCATGATTAAGGTCACAGATACAGGGTGCGGCATTCCAAAAGAGAATATTGCGCGTATTTTTGAACCATTTTTCACCACCAAGGAAGTTGGCCATGGCACAGGGCTGGGCCTTGCGACTGTGTATGGTATTATCCGTCAAACCGATGGTTATTTGGATGTGGAAAGCAAGGTTGGTAAAGGCACCAGCTTTGTTATCTATCTTCCCCGCGCGACTGAAACCGAAGAAGAGGATGAGGACGCGGATTCAATGGAGCCGCAAGAGGCTAAAGATTTAACGGGAACAGAGCGTATCTTGTTAGTAGAGGATGAGGATGCGGTGCGGACTTTTTCTCAGCGTGCATTGGGAAATAAGGGGTATGAGGTTTTAGCGGCTGATTGCGGCGAAGCAGCTCTAAAATTAATGGAGGAGCAGGATAATAAGGATCTGGACCTTTTGGTGACCGATGTTGTTATGCCTGGTATTGACGGTCCGACATTGGCTCAACGTATGCGCCAGAATTCCCCTAGGCTAAAAATTATATTTATGTCCGGCTATACCGAAGACCGGTTGAAAGATCATATGGGTGAGAATATCTTCTTTTTGCCAAAACCTTTCACCCTTAAGCAATTGGCTGAAAAGGTGAAAGAGGTTCTGGATAGTTAAACATATTGCGGGCCGGTAACCTGATTATCGTTGGCCAGGCTTTCCACGCTAATTCCCACTTGCATAAGACGAATGGCAAATATCTGACGAATTTCGTTATTGGTTACGGGGGTTGAATGCTTTGTATTTCTATTACATCCATGCCACTGATTGTCTTTTTTGAAAAAGGCGATAATGGGATCATGAATTTCTGCAAATAATGCCGCCCATCCCTTAGGTTCTTGTTCTAATCCAAAAAATAGGGGTTGATCAGAGGTCAAATAATGCTCGTAACTCTGTTCAATCAAAGATATCCTAGCGCAACTTTTATGGATGGGGGCGCCGTTTTAATGGCATAATATCAAAATATACTATTTCAGATAGTTCTTCAGTTCTTCGGCCAATGCTTTTCTTTTTTCTGCGCTTTAAATTCTTTTAAGCCAGAGGCTGATTCATTAAATTCATATCAAAAAATCCTTTTGCTAATAGGAGTCAAAGGTTATTTGGGCTCAAGGGCAAAGCCAATGCCCTCTTGCGATAAAAAAGACGTTCCTTTTGGATGGTCATTACGGTTGTCAATATAGTCGCCAATTATGATGTCACCTTGACGCTGACGCGAAAGCCGGTTAAATGGCCCGTGCATAAACTTTACTGTTTTATTTGGATGTCTCGCGCTAACGCGGTTAAAAACATCCTGACGCTTTGCTTCGCTCGGAAAATCACCATCTTCACATTTTGAAACCATTTTTTGCCTCTCCCAATAATTCGTAGATGTATCCTGTATAAAGAAAGGTGGTGGCTTATGTCAATAAATAAACTTTTGTACACATTATGTTCTTTTTTGTTTTGACATGAGAACAAAAGTGGTACATGCTGATGTGTATAAGAATCAAAGAGTTTGCAAACCGTCATTTACAAACAGACGGATAATTGCGTAGAAAGGAAGAGAATAATGAGTACAACAGCTTTAAAGAAGAGTGATGCCATGTCGAAACAAGTTAATCCTGAAAAACAAAAGGCGCTGGATGCTGCCTTAGGCCAGATCGAACGGGCCTTTGGTAAAGGGTCTATTATGAAACTGAATAGTGAGGGAAAACTTCATGACGGTGTTGCATCGGTATCAACTGGGTCAATTGGCCTGGATATTGGTCTTGGCATTGGCGGATTACCACGTGGACGCATTACGGAAATATATGGGCCGGAAAGTTCTGGTAAAACTACATTGGCTCTACATGTGATTGCTGAAGCGCAAAAATCTGGTGGAACTTGTGCGATTGTGGATGCTGAACATGCCTTGGACCCTAGTTATGCAAAAAAATTGGGGGTAAATGTTGATGATTTATTGATTTCACAGCCTGATGCGGGGGAACAAGCTCTTGAGATTGCAGACACGCTGGTGCGTTCCGGCGCGATCGATGTTCTGGTTGTCGACTCCGTTGCGGCTCTGGTTCCTAGAGCTGAGTTGGAAGGGGAAATGGGGGATACTCATGTTGGTCTTCAGGCACGTCTAATGTCACAGGCTTTACGCAAGATTACAGGCTCTATTTCAAAATCAAACTGCGTTGTGATTTTTATTAATCAAATACGAATGAAAATTGGCGTTATGTTTGGCTCACCGGAGACTACGACAGGTGGGAACGCTCTGAAGTTTTATTCTTCTGTCCGCTTGGATATTCGTCGTATTGGTTCGATTAAAGATCGTGACGAAGTTGTTGGTAACCAGACCCGCGTTAAGGTTGTTAAAAACAAAATGGCGCCCCCGTTCCGTCAGATTGAATTTGATATTATGTATGGTGAGGGGATCTCAAAAATGGGCGAGCTTCTTGATCTTGGTGTTTCCGGTAATGTGGTTGAAAAATCAGGGGCCTGGTATTCTTATGATGGACAACGTATCGGGCAAGGGCGCGAAAATGCTAAGAATTTTATGCGGGAGCACCCAGATGTGGCCGCAAAATTAGAAGGGCAAATACGGGCCAATGCGGGCTTGGTTTCTGAGGCCATGTTAACAGGTCCGGATGATGCCAAACAAGCCAAAGAGGCTGAAGAGGGCGGGGCTGAGGCCGCCAATGATTCACCTTCAAAGGATAGTAAAAAAGCCTAATATTCTTGACGATCAGTATTGAGCGCTTAATAAACTGAAGTGTCAATCAATTGTTTCATGGAGATTATAAAATAAAAAAGCGGGTCACCAAGGCCCGCTTTTTTGACACAACCTGCCGTTTGTTTTTTCTGGCGATCAATTCGCAAAGTTACGTATTTAGGTTTTATTTACGCTGCTTGCCAGTTGGCGCACATTGTTTTGAGAATTGTTAGCGGAACGATACAGCATTCATCTGGTTTTGTGTTATGCGAATTTGGGGTGGTAGGGTTGCGTGTATAGCGGCTCTGCGTTCCCGATTATGTTACGTTATATGTATACTTATATTAGGTCATGTGTCGGGGCGTCTTACCCTTTTTCTTTCATAATGCGGGCCTTGTCGCGGTTCCAGTCGCGTTTACGCTCGGTCTGGCGCTTGTCATGCAAATGTTTACCCTTGGCTAATGCTATTTCCAGTTTCACAATGCCGCGATCATTAAAGTATAAACGTAAAGGCACAATTGTGTAGCCTTGGCGTGATACGGCGCCCAATAGCTTATTTACTTCACGCTTATGCAATAGAAGTTTTCGTATTTGTTTTGGGTTGTGCTGCAGGTGCGGGCTGGCTTGTGGGTATTCAGGAATGTGACAATTAATTAATGTCATCTCGCCTTTATGGGGACCAACATATGCCTCTTTTAATGAGCATTGCCCCATTCGCAAGGATTTAACCTCTGTTCCGCTCAGTACTATGCCCGCCTCGAATTTTTCATCGATGGTGAATTCATGAAATGCCTTCCGGTTATCGGCAACCGTGTGGTTGGTCGATATCATGCCGGACTTTTTTTTGTCTTTCTTTTTTGATGCCATCAGTAATTGTTTATCTTTTAAATGGCCTGTGCAATCTTTGCTTCACTAATGATATTTAGTCCCGCATGTTCCATGGCGGCATATACTTTTTTTCGGGCATTTTCTGTTGCTTTCACCAGAGGCAGGCGCACTTCGTCAGAGCACAGCCCCAAGGCGCTTGCAGCGTATTTAACCGGTGCCGGAGAGCTTTCACAGAATAGGGCGCGTGACAAAGGTGCCAACAGATCGCGGGTGCGTTCAAATGTCTTAATATCGCCATTTTGCCAGGCTTCGTGCATTTGTGCGCTTTGCTCGGGGGCAATATTGGCCACAACAGAAATGCAACCATGCCCCCCTTGTGCAAGAAACGCCGAAGCCGTAGCGTCTTCTCCTGATAATTGACAGAAATCGTGGCCAATCATTTTGCGGGTCTCAAGGGGGCGCGATAAATCATTGGTGGCATCTTTGACTCCGACAATATTCGGCATTTTGGCTAGTTCGGCCATTGTGTCCACAGTCATATCAATAATACAGCGACCAGGAATGTTATAAATGATAATTGGCAGCTCGACAGAGGTAGCAATTGTTTTGTAATGTTCGATAAGTCCGGCCTGAGTCGGTTTGTTGTAATAAGGAGTAACGATGAGCGCAGCATCCGCCCCGACCTTTTTAGCGTCCTCAGTGAAGTCTATGGCTTCACGTGTGGAGTTTGACCCTGTTCCGGCAATTACAGGTATGCGTTTGTTGGTGATTTCAACGCAGCGCTTAACCAGCGCTTTATGTTCTTCATGGCTCAGTGTCGGGGATTCGCCCGTTGTACCACAAGGAACCAATGCATGAGAGCCTTTTTCAATTTGCCATTCAACAAAAGCGTCGTAAGCGGGCCAGTCAATTTCACCATTCTTAAATGGTGTAATGAGCGCAGGGATGGAGCCTTTAAACATTTTTACTCTTTCTTTTCATGTTTAAAACTTAATGTGAGCGATACTGTATATCCAAGCGGAGCGCAATGCAAGCGGAGCGGGCTATGTAGCCTTTTATTGTTAGCTTTGCTTTGTGTTATTGTCTTGGGCGGCGTTCAGCCAGCCTTAGCCGAAGAGGGCGGGCTGATAAGAATGCAAGATAAAAAGGCATATGATCGTACATTACGTGCTTTACAGATGATCGAACAAGACATCTGGATGCCTGCCCGTACTGAGATTGCTGCGACCCGTGATCCGTTGGCTGCGAAATTGTATTTTTGGCTAGTATATACGCGTCAGGATCAAGATATTAATTTTATTCGGCTTAGCCATTTCATTCGAGAAAATCCACATTGGCCTGGTATCAGGGATTTGCGGTTAAAGGTTGAAAGGAAAGTTGATGATACACTTGCGCCGCGCGATATTGTTGCTTGGTTTGATGATTACCCTCCTTTAACGCCTGCTGGAGCCGATAAGTATTTACAAGCCGTGTTAAAAACAGGAAATGTTAATAAAGCCAGGGCGTATCTATCGACTTGGTGGGCGCGTGCGTCACTTTCGCGGGATGATCAGCGTAATTTGTTCCGTAAGTACAACCGTTATATAAATACTGCGGCCCATCACAAACGACTGGATATGCTTTTATTCCGTGGGCAAACAGACAATGCAATGGGAATTGCCAATGTTCTTGGACGTGGCTATGTAGAGCTGGCAAGGGCCCGGATTGCACTGGCCAAGGCAGAGCAGAATGTCGATGGTCTGATAAACGCTGTCCCGCAACGGTTGCGTAAAGACCCCGGCCTGTTGTATGAGCGCCTGCGCTGGCGCAGACGTAATGATTATAATGAAGCGGCCATACAGATTTTGAACATGATGCCGCCAATAGACCAAATACAAAATGCTTCTGATTGGTGGCTTGAGCGCCATATTATTATTCGTCGCTTTTTAGAACAAAAAAGGTATACAGAGGCATATAAACTAGCAAAAAATCACGGTTTAAAAACGGGACTTCCTTTTGCGCAAGCAGAATGGCTGGCTGGGTGGATTGCGCTCAGGTTTTTGAATGAGCCAGCAGATGCGTTTACGCATTTTCAGATTTTACACGGTAATGTGTCATCCCCAATAAGCCGATCTCGTGCCGCATATTGGGCTGGCCGTGCTATGGCAACTGCTGGCCAAAATGATATCGCGAATCAATGGTATAAAAGTGCCGCAAAATACCGTACCGCGTTTTATGGGCAAATGGCAGCGGCAGAATTGTCTATGCAAGGCGTCATAACCAGCGATGCGCCGCCTGTATTAACATCGTCCGACCTAAGCGGTTTTAACAGGAATGAATTGATACAGGCAGCGCGCTTGTTTCATGCAGCTGGTATGCGTGATGTGGCCAGTGATTTTCTGAATGCTTTTGTCAGGCAGGGTAATTCTGCAAAAGCCTATCTTTTTGGCGCGGATTTGGCCGTTGAAATGAAGTATTATAATGATGCGATCAATATTTCAAAACGGGCAACTGGAAAAGGCATGTTCTTGACTGCGCAGTCGTATCCAGTGATTACAGAGCAATTGCGGGGCATTGATATTGAATGGGCCTTGGTTCACGCGCTTATTCGTCAGGAAAGTGTATTTGATTTTAATGCGCGCAGTCCTGCGGGAGCGTTAGGGTTGATGCAGCTCATGCCTGGAACGGCTAAAGAGACGGCCAATAAGTTGGGTATTTCGCATTCCCGCGTCTGGCTGACTTCCAGGCCGGCACATAATATAAAGCTGGGCACGGCTTATTTAAAACAAATGTTGAATAGGTTTGATGGAGCCTATCCGCTAGCCATAGCTGCTTACAATGCCGGGCCGGGCCGTGTGGATAAATGGCTGGAGATTTATGGCGATCCACGTAAAGGCGAGATTGATATAATAGATTGGATTGAACTGATACCGATTTATGAAACCCGAAATTATGTGCAGCGCGTGGTTGAGGGCACATATGTTTATCGTTTGAGATTGCAAAATATTCAAAAGCCACATCAGAATATAGGCCTTGCGACGCCACAAAACCTTAGAGATTTATAGGGTTTTTGTTATTTGAAGAATGAAAAAGGCTTGCATACACATGCAGTCTTACCCCCAATATTTTCACGATTTCTTATGAATATTGAGCTAGACTAAAGTATGTAAGGCAATCTACTATTGGGGAAATGGCCGTATGAGAATTTTGTTGGTTGATGACCATACCTTGTTTAGGGACGCGCTCGTACAATATCTTGAGCGTGCGGAACCAGGCATTGAATTGGCAGTTGCCAAAGATTTTTATGAAGCCGAGATCATATTGTCGAAAAATTCTCAGTATGATCTGGTGCTTCTTGATTTTAGAATGCCTGGTATGAATGGTCATGAAGGCTTAAGAAAGTTAAAAGCAGTCTATCCTGATCTACGCATTGCCTTGATGTCCGGAGTTGCCGAGCCGAATGATGTCAGCGCCGCTATGGATATTGGGGCTGTTGGATATTTCCCTAAAACTCTTTCGGGTAAAGCCTTGTTGCAAGCGATACAGTTGGTACTGTCTGGGCAACGTTTTATGCCGCTGGATGAAAATAACAGAATGATGCCTTCATATTACAGCGATCACCCGAACGAGGCAGATGTTGGTGGCCCGGGTGAGGCAGGCGGAACAGAGGATGGAGATTCAAAGCGCGCCAGACAAGTCCGCACAACAAATGATATTAAGCTGACGCCCCGTGAAAATGAGGTTCTGACGTATTTGATGAGAGGGGCTTCGAATAAAGAAATTGCTCGAAACCTTGATTTACAAGAGGTCACTGTCAAGTTGCATGTCAGGGGGATTTGCAGAAAGTTAAACGTCAAGAATAGAACCCAGGCCGCCATGCATGCCAGGGAATTGGGGTTGGCTGCGGGACACTAGGCAATGAAGACTGCTGGCAAAACTTATAACCAAAAGCGCGAAACTTTTTTTAGTGTTTTGGCTTTATGCATCTTACTTATATCGCTGGGCGCGATTATGTATAAGATGCTTGTCTCGTCAATTCATTACAGTGTGATGCATTATGCACTTCTTGCCGAAGGGGCATTTCTTGCTGTTATTCTCATTTTATATACGTCTCAACATATAAAAATAAAAAGAATTAATGCGGAAAAAGACCGGGCGCTGTTGCAATTAGAAAACAGAATGGCAGCCATCGAAGCCGCTGCGGATGGAATAGGGATTGTTGATGCGGATGGTGCCCTATTATATATGAATTCCGCTTTGCAAAAACTGCACGATATTTCTGATGATGAAGTCTCCCAATACATTGGTTCAGATTGGCTAAATTTATATACAGAAAATGGCCGTAAAGAAGTTCAGGAGAATGTCTTACCGGTATTAACCAAAACGAGGCGTTGGCGCGGGACATCACCAATTGTTCGGAATAACGGGGATATTGTCTGTGCTGAAATGAGTCTCACTTTGTTGCCGGATAACAGCATGATTGGAACCGCGCGGGACATATCTGATCAGCAGCGTGCCGCCAAAGAAAAAATGGCGTTGGAGCAACAATTCTACCAAGCGCAGAAAATGGAAGCGATAGGCCGCCTTGCCGGAGGGATTGCCCATGACTTTAATAATATTCTGGCAGCAATTTCTGGGTATGCCGAATTTTTGGAGGAGGATTTAGCTGTTGGATCAGCCGAGCAACAATTTGCAAAGAATATTTTGAAGGCTGGTGCACAAGCCAAAGAGCTGGTTGATCAAATGTTGGCCTTCTCAAGGCAGAAACAAAGTACCAAAGATGCTCTTAATCTGCTAGACCCTGTGAAGGAAAGTCTGTCTATGATTACAGCGAGCTTCCCTAAATCTATAGAGGTGCATACTGATTTTGATGGCGATGAATTCTATATCGATGGAAATTCGACGCAGATTTCTCAATTGTTGATGAATTTATGTGTGAACGCACGCGATGCAATGGAAGAGGATCGCGGCGGGCTCTCTTTGACGTTAGAAAGCCCAAAAGTAATTGATAGTCTGCCTGACGAGCTAATGGGGGATAAGTTACTTGAGCCGAGCGAAACGCCCAATATCTTTTTTGAAGACGTCAGCCCTAGCAAAACCCGCATGTATCTTGGGCAAATAGCCCGAGATGTGGAGTATGTTGCCTTACGTGTTTGTGATAGCGGAACGGGAATGAGCCGGACAATTATGGAGCATATTTTTGAGCCGTTTTTTACGACTAAATCTGTTGATAAAGGAACGGGCTTAGGTCTTGCAACGGTTCATGGTGTTGTGGCCGGACATTGTGGAGCTTTAGTGATTGAAAGTGAGGTCGGCAAAGGAACCTGTTTTCATATTTATTTACCAAGTATAAAAACTGTTTCAAAGCGTGAAAATATTGATGTTGATGCTATTGCAGATAAGGTTTCCGGTAATATACTTTTGGTAGAAGATCAGGAAGATGTGCAGGAAATGATGGCCAATATGTTGGAACGTTTGGGATATGATGTGGGCATCTGTTCTGATGGGTTAGAAGCTCTTGCAATTATTAAAGATAGCCCTGGTTATTTTGATCTGGTCATAACCGATCACAACATGCCTAAAATGACGGGAGTCGAGCTGGTTCAGCAGGTTTGCTATTTTGACCCGGATTTGCCGTTTATTATGGTGTCGGGTTATAGCCGCGAAAAATTACAGGAAATTATAAAAGATCACCCTTCCATTAAAGATGTTCTTCGTAAACCAACGCCGCGCAAGGCATTAAATGAGAGCATTGTTCGGATTTTGATGGAAAAAAATATCGATAAACAAAAATTGGCATAAGCCCCAAAAATGCCTGCGCTGTATCTTTTCGAGAAGGGTTATTTCTTTGCTCGTCCTTCGTACCACCACGTCAAAATGACTATGCTTAGCAGTATAGATAGTATTAGCCAGCTGGGCAGCACATCTTTTTCTTTTAAACCTTGTATGGTGTACTCATTATTCTGACGTAAACCAAGCCAGCTTTGTCCGTAAAATTTTCTACGAGCCGAGTCAACCATGCGGATATAAGGTGCGTTATCATCTTCTAGCCAGAGGCTGCGGCTACCTGTTTGATTTAGTAATGGTGTTAATTTATGGTCTGTGGATACAACGCCGCGCAGCTCTGGAGGGTTTAAATCTCCTACGATTGCAAAACGTGTATCACCATAGGCATCTTCAAAGCTGTATATGCCTATTTCTTCGGCGACCACGATTGTCTCGAGCATGTTGTTGACTTTTTTGTTTAATGCGATCGCATGAATATTGTCATTTGGATCACGCATTATAATTTGTTTGTTCTTCTCGCTAAAATCACGACTTTTGATATTAATTTTATTACCGTTCACGCTGATGTTTAAGGCGCGTTCGTCCAATTCCGGTTCTTTCATCAGCCAGTGCACAATGCGCCGCATAAGTTCTGTATGGGGCCCTCCGGCACCAAACCCACGTGACCAAAGCCACATTTGATCGCTTGCAAGTTGGGCAATTCGGCCTTTTTCTATACGGTCCAAAATCAGTAACGGGTTATTGTTTTTTCCTGTCATTAAGGTTTCACCCCGTTTTTTTTCTAAGGCGACCTGACGTAACCAGGGGCCCCATAAGGGGGCTGTGGAGCCAGCACTCATCCCCTTCCAGATTAAGGACCCTGTGACAGGGTGGTGACGTCCGATATCGGTAAGGGTGGGGCGGTAAGGCTCAGTTATCATCTCTCCTGTCGGTGTGCCTGGGAAGATATCCATTAAAGCGGTGTAGTAAATTGAATCTTCACCCGCAAAAGATGGGCCGCTGGCTTCTAGGAAGGCACCGCCATCTTTCACATAGGTGGCGATATTTTTAAAATAGAAATCAGGTAGGATACGGTTCAGGCGATAGCGATCAAAAACAATAAGATCAAAATCATACAGTTTGACCTCAAAAAGTTCGCGAAAGGGAAAAGCAATTAACGAGAGCTCGTCTTGTGGCGTAGCGTCCAGCTTATCTGGTTCTCTTAAAATGGTGAAATGAACCAGGTCCACACTGGGGTCGGAGGTAAGTAAATCACGCCAAGTACGCCCGCCAGCATGAGGCTGTCCGGAAACTAGCAAAACCCGCAAACGTTCTCGTACGCCATTAACCATTAGCGCCGCTTTGTTATTAGCCTGCGTGATTTCATTATCAACCGGGGACGTTGCCAGTTCAAACACATTTTGTCCCGCGTGTTCAATATTCAGTTCCATGGTCATCTCTTTGTTAACAGGAACGCTGATGACATTATTCTTTTCATTTTGGTGTTTTAGAGTCACGTAGGCATTATCGGACCCGGTTTGGCCGGTATCTTCAATTTTATATTTGATGGTCACGGGTTTTCCTACAATGCCATAGGAGGGGGCTTCCAATATAACGAGTTGTCGGTCAACTTCATCTTTACTCCCGCTAAGTAGAAGGTGGATGGGACCGTAATTTTGTGTGTTTTGTTGGGGGCGAGGGATGTCATGAATTTGCCCGTCACTGATAAAAAAGACACCTGCCCTACGCCCCTGAGGAACATCGGCCATAGCAATATCAAGGCTATTGAAAAGCCGCGTTTCATTAGTAAGTAGTGTTTCTTCAGGGGCGCGAATTATGCGTATCTCCAGATCATCACGGTTACCGATTTGTTTAATGATTGCATTTAAGGCTTGTTCTGATCGATCTTGGCGTTGGCCATATTTTTGGGATGGGCTTTGATCGATAACAATGGCTGCAACATCTTTTACTGGCTTTCGATTTTCTTCCAGAACTGATGGATTACACAGCGCTAGCAAAAAACAGAGTGCGCCGATGGAACGACAAAATGTGCCTTGCTTGCGTTTATATAGCCCAAATAGCAACAGGCAAAATACGATAACACTAATTGCAATCAGCCACGACACAGGCATGGCAGGAGAGAAATGAATGCTTATGCTAGTATTAAAGGCACCCATTATTCCCCCAATCTTTCCAAAATGTAAGGAACGTGAACCTGGTCGGCTTTGTAATTTCCGGTTAGCGCGTACATCATAAGATTAACACCAAAACGCAGCGCTAATTCGTCTTGTCGGGTTTTTCCGTATATGGTACGGCGCGTATTGGAGGCATTTGAAGCCCAGCTTGCTGCCCAATTGTGCGAACCTATTAGAACCGATGAAACACCATCGCGACCATTTGCGCTATCGTTTTCCACCCATAGTGTGCCTCCTGAATACTGGCCGGGGAAGTCATTTAAAAGATAAAAGGATTTTGTAAGCACGTGGTCTTTCGGTAGGGCCTGAAGTGGTGGAATATTCAAATTGGCAACTAGTGTTCTTAAGGCTTCAGCGTTTGGCGTGCCTCCGACGCGGCCCACTGTGTAATTTTGGTCGCGTGTGTCAAATAAAATAGTGCCTCCGTGATCGAGGTAGTGCTGAATATTCTGAACCTCCTCGGTGCTTAAGCTGGCGGAGTTCGTGGCGATAGGCCAGTAGAGGAGTGGAAAAAACGGTAAGATTTTGCTGCTAGGTTTGAGGGCGGCAACCCCTATGGGCTCGGCCGATGTACGTCGGGCTAGCACACGTGCCATAACGCCCAGCCCATCTTCAGTAATGCTATCAACTTCGGCATCACCGCTTTTTATATATGCCAGGTACAGATCGTCAGCATATGCAAGGTCATCTGCGCCAAGGTCTGTTAAGGGGGCTTGTATGGTATTTTTAATTTGTCTTTGTTGCTGCGCGTACGCAGGTTGGGTTGCGGTTGTTATTGCGTACCCGGACATAAGCGCTAAAATTAAGAATGATGCGCGCATTCTATGGCCATAGGATCGTTTATAAAATAATGCGCCAATGCCCAATGATAAACTGATAATCACCAACCAGTCGATTATTAACAGAGTGAGGGCTGCATATAGCAGGAAGGGGCGTAAATCAAGTTCATAATCCTGGCCGTATTCTTTTACAATGACTCCGACGGGAAGGGATTTAATAGTCTCTATGCTTTCTAGTGTGACCCCTAAATTTAGAACCTTTTGTATGCCGCCGCGCCCGTATATTCCCGGGGGGTGTGATGCGCTAATTTTGATTGAATCCAGATCTGCGGTAGATATAGGTTTAACGCTGGCATCGGCTTGTTTAAGCGATCCAAAACCATCTAAAACATATAATGGGTCCAGTGTAGTGTTTTGTGCAAAAGCCTCTGATGGAGACTTTCCTGATAGCGATACCAGTCTGCGCAACATGCGAACGAATAATCCGCTGAGTGATAAATTCGACCAATCGGGGGATGCCGTTGTGTGAATTAAAACCAACAAGCCTTTACCGTGCTGAGATGCTGTAACAAGGGGTGTCCCATCATCCAGAGTTCCCCAGGTTTTGCCGGATAAATCTTGTGTGGGTTCAGCCAGGACCTGTTGTTTTATTATGACATCATCAGGAATATCCATTCCATAAAACGGGCTCGATTCCGGGAAGCTGCTTATTTTGAGGGGCTTTTCCCAGCTTAATGCACCATCTAGTGATCGTCCGCTAGTTCTTAATGGGACGGGAACCAGGTAAGGCTTGTTGAGGCTTTGTGTCATTTTCGGGCCTGCAAACCGCAAGAGCAGGCCACCCTCATGTACCCATTCTTCAAGGGCATTCAATGTATCGCTGGGAACGGCCCCAATATCCGGTAATATGATCATGGCAGGATCCGCGTTTAGCAAATCTGTAATCGTTCCAAATTCAAGCTGCGTGTACGGGGCCAATGCGTTTTTAATATACGTAGACGATTCTGTTAGCTTGGCGGCAGGGTCGGTATTATTGTGTTCGGCGGCAATGCCGACGCTACGTTTGCGAAAACGTTCATCCAGAAGATAAGTACTGGCCGCGCTTAGGCGGCCAGCAATTGAAAATTGGCCAATTTCATTCATTAAAAGATCAGGGATATCAAAACTAACTTCTTGTAATGGCTTTTCACTATCGCTTTGAATTTTTTCTGCTCCCAGAATGCGTCCATCTTGTGTTCGTGCCTGCACCGATAGAGGAATACCATTGGGCAAGCTGGGAGGAAGTACGATTGACGCGCGCAATTTATTTCCCACATTCCCCGCTCTGTTCAGCGCAACCGGTAAATCTCTATCGGCAACCTGTATAAAGGTTACCGGCCCGCGGCGGCGCAGTTGCTGTATAAATGTATTGAGGGCAGGGTCGCTTAGACCGCTGGATAAAAAAATAGTCGTAATATCCTGATCTGTACTTTGATCGCGAAGGGACGTTGTAAGCGCGGCATAGTCATTGCCCCAAGGCTTTGGCTGTAAGGCTTTTAGCTGTGACAGCGCCTCGTCAGCGCTAAGAATTTTGATGAGATCACTCTTTGCTCCCGGCGTGTCTGGTTTCTGTGCTGTTGTAATAAACTCAATGCTGGCTTTGTTACGTGCAGCTTGTGCCAGAATATCGGCCGCAGTATTTGTTATTTGATCGAAATTTTGTGCTGAGGCCCAATCATCATTGATAACAAGGCGAATATTTTGTGTGCCGCTGAGAGATTGAGATGGGTTGTAAATTGGCTGCGCCAACGCGAAAATAACAAGGGCCGCAATAATGAGGCGTAGTAGTAATAGCCACCAAGGTGTCTTTGATGGGGTAATATTATCTGGAATTAACCCTATTAGAAAACGGGTTGCCGGAAAATCAACCGTCTTAGGAGCGGGGGGGGTGGCACGTAATAAAAACCATAAAATTGGCAGAGCCGCCAGAGCACTTAAAATGAAAGGATTAACGAACAAAATATTGTTAAATAACGCAAACATTATTCGCTTCCCCCAGCATTCATGGCCAGGTGTTCATGTGATATCATAGACCATATAGTGCTTAAGGTCTCCGCATAGTCTTGGTCGGTACGATGCATAATATGATGCCAGTGATGCTCCTTGCACAATTGATGAAGCGCTTCATTATGGTTTTGTATGCGTTTTTGATATGCCGCACGAATAGCTGCAACATTGTCAACGCGCTGGGTTTTGCCGTGGTTCTTGTCCCGAAATAAAACGCGCCCATTATAGAGGAGCTCTAACTCCGACGGGTCAAGGATTTGAATGACGCACCCGCCAGCGGTGCTGCCGGAAAATTGTTTAAAATTTTGTTCAATTTCGCTTAGGGGCTCAAGGTAATCGCCGATTTGGAAAAAATAGGCGTGGCGTGGTAGTGCATATAAATTAGGATCGGGGAGCGGAGCCAGTGATCGTATGTCCTGGGTTAGTTTTGTCGCTAAATCTTCCAGTGCGGATTCGCTACGCCCGGTTTTTCCTGCGCAAAAACTTCCGATTTTTTCACCAGCCCTGACCATCATTATGCCTAGTGCCATCGTTAAAACGCGTGCTGTCTGTTGTTTGGTTGGAAATCTATTGCTGGATGTAAAGGCCATACTCTGGCTTTGGCTACACCATAAAATAGAGGTCTGGGCCGTTTGCCATTCGCGCTGACGGATGAATACATGCTCAGTTTTTGCGGTCTGCCGCCAATCAATATCTTGAGGGCGATCGCCGGGCACATATTCTCGGTATTGCCAGAATTTTTCGCCCATTCCCGGCTTGGACTGGGCATGGTCTCCATGTAAGACACTGGCCACAGCTTTTTCCGCCTCAGCACGTAAGGCAGGTAGGCTTTGTGCCGCCTGTTCTGCGGAGTGCCTAAGCGTTATGTTCGCCGTGTGGTTATATGGGGACGTATCTGCCATTTTTTATTCGGGGTCAAGATAAAGTGCCTTGACCGCTTTCTTTTTTCAATTGGTTTCATCAAGTTATAGTGTTTCACAAAGTGCTTTTAATACAGTGTTGGCACTGACGCTATTGGCACGGGCCTTAAAATTTAGTGCCATGCGGTGGCGTAAAATGGGTTCCGCCAAATCGACGACATCATCGACTGACGGGGCGCTACGTCCATCCAGCAATGCTTTTGCACGTGTGGCGAGCATAAGCCCCTGAGAACCACGCGGCCCAGGTGCCCAGGTTACATATTCATTTACCAAATCATGCGCGTCTTTTCCCGGGCGAGCGCCACGAACCAGCTTAATAATAGCATCAATAACTTTTTCTCCAATCGGCATGTCGCGTACAAGTGCTTGTATTTCCAATAAATCTGCCGCATTCAAAACGGGGGTAATAGCTTCGCTTTGATTTGTCGTAGTGGCCAAAATGATTTGACGTTCGGTGGCTTCATCCGGGTATTGAACGTCAATTTGCATTAAAAAACGGTCTAGTTGCGCTTCGGGTAAGGGGTAAGTGCCTTCCTGTTCCAGTGGGTTTTGCGTGGCGAGAACATGAAATGGTGAAGGGAGTTTATGCGGTTTACCTGCAATGCTGACTTCGCGTTCTTGCATCGCCTGAAGCAAAGCAGATTGTGTGCGTGGAGACGCCCTATTAATTTCATCGGCCATCAGGAACTGTGTAAAGACGGGGCCTTTGATAAAACGAAATGAACGTCTTCCTTTTTCATCTTCTTCCAGAACTTCCGATCCGATAACATCGGCGGGCATTAAGTCAGGTGTACATTGAATACGGCCGCTATCAAGCCCCAAAACTTTGGCAGTGGTTTCAACAAGTAAGGTTTTGGCCAAACCAGGAACGCCAATTAATAAAACATGTCCGTTACAAATTAAGGTGGTCAGGGTTTGATCCACCACTGTATTCTGGCCATAGATAACTTTACCGATTTCAGCCTTCGCTTTTGTCAGTTTTCTCGAGGCTTCGTCAAAACGCTTTTCAATCGAGCCGGTCTTTGTTGCAGGGATGGTGGAGCTCAAAGGATTCTCCTTGTATACTTGGGGTTTCTTTCTGTTTTATTATATAGTGCGGGCATGCAAAAAAAAGAGATAAAACCTATGAACACACAGGCAAAAGATAAAGATATTACCGAAAAGGCTTATTTTAAAATTGATGAAAACGGACAGTGGTTTCACAATGGAGAGCCTATAAAGCGCTCAGCACTGGCCAAGCTGTTTGCTGATAAAGGATTGAGGGTTGATGAGAACGGCAGGTATTGGTTGCAGTCGCCGTATGAAAAATATCCCGTCGAAGTTGTGGATAGTCCTTTTATTATTATTGATTACAGTCAGAATACGGACGGGCTTGATTTGATAGCCAATATGGGCGATGTGGTGCCGTTAGGTCCTGATCACCCAATGGTTTTGCGGGACAGTGATGTGTATAACATGAAGTTGCCTTATGTTCATGTTCGCGGTGGTTTATATGCGCGCCTTAGCCGAAACGTTTATCATGCAATGGTACATCAATACGGTGCAAGTGTTTATAGCCGCGGGCATGATTACCTATTGGGAGAGGTGGAGACATCGCTATGAGTGAGCTGCAATCAGTGAAAACTATTCCGGTTCCATATTGGATGCGAGAGGCCGAAACCCAGACTATTATGCAGGCTTTAAACGATGACGGACAGAACCCCTTAACACTTTTTGTGGGCGGCGCTGTTCGTAATGCTCTATTGGCGGAGCCTGTTGAGGATATTGACTTGGCCACCAAATTAAGGCCGCAGGAGGTAACAAGGCGTTTGCAAGAGGTTGGCGTTAAGGTTATTCCGACGGGGCTGGATCATGGCACCGTAACAGCTATACAAAATGGCCGCAGTTTTGAAATTACTACGTTGCGTAAAGATGTAGAAACAGACGGACGCCACGCCGTTGTCGCCTTTGCTGACAGTTGGCTAGAGGATGCCCGGCGCAGGGACTTCACCATGAATGCATTATTTGCCGATAGCGAAGGGCATATCTATGATCCGCTAGGAAGCGGTATTGCCGATTTGGAGGCGCGTAAAATCAAATTTGTGGGGGATCCAAAGCAACGTATAGCAGAGGATTATCTGCGCATATTACGTTTTTTTCGTTTTCATGCCCTTTATGGCTCAGGAAAGCCGGAGCCTGCCGCGCTAAAGGCCTGCAAAGCTGCGGCTATACATATTTCTTCCTTGTCAGCAGAGCGAATTACACAAGAATTTTTTAAGATTCTATCTGTGGATAAACCTGTGAATGTTTTATTGATAATGTTTAATAACAATATTTTGCCGGATATTCTTTTTTCAGAGGATCAGCTGAATATCTTTGGTCATTTTTGCGATGTTCAGAAACGATACGGGCTAATCAATTTATCATCCCGCCTTTATGTGCTGTTTGGGCTAAATCAGTCCAGCTATAAAGCGAAATATTTGTTAATTCCCAAGGTTTTCTTGCGTGATGCTGATGCTATAAATAAGGTTTTGTGCTTGCCTGATCTTGATAACGACCAGGCGGTTCGTCATGCTGTTTATGTTGGTGGGCGCATGCCAAGTGCGCAAGCCCTTATGATTGAATTGGCGCAGGACAGGGTAATGAACGGATATGCGCCTCATGCGCTGAAGATTATTCAAGGCTGGGACATACCGGATTTTCCGATAAATGGACAGATGTTAATGAATGCCGGGTATACGAGCGGCCCAGAGTTGGGGGCGGCGTTGTCTGGTTTAGAGCAGCAATGGATTGCCAGTGATTTTCAGTATAGTAAAAATGACTTGCTTGCCACTTTATCAGGGAAAGCTCTATCTTAAGTTTTATCTAAGGTTTCTGCATTGCGGGAATAAATAAAGCCGCTTTGTTATAAGCGGCTTTTATAAATGAAGTATGGCCTTCGGTGTTTACAGTGAGGCGGTTAAACTGAGATAAGTATGGCCTGTAGAGCCTTCTTTCTCGTTAGCTTTGCTTTGTATCTCTGTGAAATAATTGATCGTTACGTTTTCCGATGATGTCTGGAATATTGTGGCAAAATTTTTCGCGGCCTTACTGGTTTTCTGACCGGGGGGAACGGCCATAGTGGCTTGTACGCGGTTTTTACCATCGGGGAAGGTGCCGCTGAATAAAACTGGTTTGCCTTTATTGGCATCTGCGATATTTCGGGCCGCTGCAAATGGGTCTTCAGGGGCCGTTGATTGCAGGGCAAGGGTATTCCCGGCCTCAATAATAAAAATGTCCCCGAGGGTAAGTTTCGAGCCAGTTTGATGCAGATGCAATTGTTCTGGCTCTGGTTGTACCAGGGCAAGATTGTTTGTGTTCATAATTGTTCTCCGTAGCGTGTTTTCTAAACGAGATCTTTTTACGAAATACAGAAAAAAATTACAAGTTTTTAATCTTAGATATTTCTAATTTTCCAGTGATTTGTTTGCTAGCCCATGTAAAACGCTTCTATGGCCATTTGGCCTCTGGTGGCAGTGACATTAGTATCGCTTCTGTATTTCCACCGGTTTTTAAGCCAAACTGTGTTCCACGATCGTAAACCAGATTGTATTCTGCGTAGTAACCGCGCTTCACCAGTTGATGTTCGCGCTGGGCTGGTGTCCATGGTTTGTGCATGTGTTCACGTACCAGTTTAGGGTAAATGTTCAGGAATGTTTTGCCGACATCCTGTGTAAAAGAAAAATCGGCGTGCCAGTCGTTGTTGTCAATATAATCATAGAAAATTCCGCCTACCCCGCGCGCCATTTTTCGGTGTGGAATATAGAAGTATTCGTCGCACCATTTTTTAAAGCGGGGGTAGTAATCCGGATTGTGACGGTCACAACATTCTTTAAATGCATTGTGGAAGGCGATGGTGTCTTCTTTGACTTCGTACATGGGGTTTAAATCGGCGCCGCCGCCAAACCAGCCTTTTGAGGTTACGATCATGCGGGTATTCATGTGCACTGCGGGCACCAAAGGGGAGTGCATATGGGCGACCAGCGAAATTCCGCTCGCCCAGAATTGCCCATCGCTGTCTTCTCCACCCGGTATTTTTTTTGCAAAATCTTTCGAAAAAACGCCGTGCACAGTTGAAATGTTAACACCAACTTTTTCGAATACACGGCCACGCATCAAGGACATCTCGCCCCCGCCTTTTAAAACGCTGCCCGATTCGTTAGGGTGGTCAGATTCGCCTCGATCCCATTTTTTTTGTTCGAACCGTCCGGCCTTCAGCTTACTATGCGGTCCTTCACTTAGCTCCTCTTCGATGGCCTCGAATTCACTACAAATTTGGTCGCGTAAGTTACGAAACCAAGCAGAGGCTGTGTGTTTGTTATCGTGCCAGATAGATAGTTTCTGACCTTCGCCAGTGTTGATGTGGGCAGGGTTCACTTTCATGTTTCTATGCTTTCCATTGGGTTTGCCTAAGAGATTCACCGAGTATCATAGATGTTGCATTGACGATGTTCAGGGATCGTTGGCCATTTTGCATTGGAATAACAATGCGTGCGTCAACCTGATTATGCACGTCATCCGGAACGCCAGCGCTTTCCCGGCCAGCAAGCAACACATCTCCCGGCTGAAATTTAAAATTATAATGCATTTGCGCACCTTTGGTGGTCATAAGCACGATGCGCCTGTTTCCGATGGCGTCTTTGAATGCTTCCCAGCTTTGGTGCCGGGTAATTTGTACGGCCGAAAAATAATCCATTGCTGATTTATTTATTTTTTTATCATTCCACGGAAAACCGCATGGCTCAATAATTTCTAATGAAACACCCATACAGGCACATAAACGCATCATGGCGCCCATGTTTTGGGGGATGTCTGGTTGATACATGGCTATACTAATCATCATAATCCGCAAATATTTATCAGACGGCTGTTTTTTGTGCAATTGACTTTCGTTAAGTCATCAACCCTATTTGTCGTGTATTTTTCTATTCATATTGCATTTTTTTGTAAATATGGGATTTTATCTGTGGTAATTCATGCATTGACTGTTTACAAGATTAGCACTTGATTACACAATGATAATCCAGTAACAACTGCAAAAACAAAAATAAATTTGGATCCTAAGATGGCAAAAGCAACAACAGCAGATAATAAAGCGCATGGCGAATCCCGTCGTGATTTTCTTCAGTTAACGGCCGCCGCATTTGGCGCAGTTGGCGTCGGTAGTGTCGCGTGGCCTTTGGTTGACACCATGAATCCCGCCAAAGATACATTGGCGCTTTCCACCACAGAAGTTGATTTAAGTCCCATACAAGTGGGGCAGTCAATTACGGTAATGTGGCGCGGTAAGCCTGTGTTTATTCGCCGTCGTACAGAGGCCGAGATTGAGGAGGCCAGAAGCGTAGATGTAAGCGGCTTGATTGATAAACAATCTGATGCCGAACGTATCGAGCGCCCGGAATGGCTGGTAGTTGTTGGAATCTGCACGCATCTGGGCTGTGTGCCTGTCGGAACTAAAACAGGTGAAGTGAAAGGGGATTACGGCGGATGGTTCTGTCCGTGTCATGGTTCGCACTACGACACATCCGGGCGTATCCGTAAGGGACCTGCGCCTAAAAATCTGGCAGTGCCTGATTATGAGTTTTTATCTGATACACGTATTAAAATAGGGTAAGTAGAAAAATGGGAAGCGGACAGCGCGAAAAGTTTGATAATCCGGTTGTAGAGTGGGTCGATTCAAGGCTGCCAGTCTTTACGTTGATGCAACGTGAGTATGGGTCTTTCCCTGTACCTAAAAATTTCAATTACTTTTGGAATTTTGGCGCGATCGCCGGTGTAATGCTTGTTACGATGATAGTGACTGGGATTGTACTGGCCATGCAATATACGGCCCATACTGACCTGGCATTTGATAGCGTAGAACGAATTATGCGTGATGTTAATTTCGGTTGGATGTTACGCTACATGCACTCTAACGGGGCTTCGTTTTTCTTTATCGCCGTTTATATCCACATTTTCCGTGGTATGTATTATGGCTCTTATAAGGGGCCACGCGAGCTCCTGTGGATTTTAGGTGTGGTGATTTTCTTACTAATGATGGCCACTGCGTTTATCGGTTATGTTCTTCCTTGGGGGCAGATGTCCTATTGGGGTGCAACCGTGATTACAAACTTGTTTTCGGCTTTGCCACTAGTGGGAGAACCGATCGTGACATGGCTTTGGGGAGGGTTTTCCGTTGATAATCCAACGCTGAATCGTTTTTTTGCGCTGCACTACCTCTTGCCGTTTGTTATTTTTGCGGTTGTGTTCTTGCATGTTTGGGCGTTGCATATTTGCGGATCGAATAATCCTGAAGGCATTGAGCCAAAGAGTGAACAAGATACTGTGTCTTTCCATCCGTATTACACAATTAAGGATAGCTTTGGCTTGCTATTTTTCCTTGTCCTGTACTGTTTGTTCGTGTTTTTTGCGCCAGACTATCTTGGCCACCCGGATAACTATATTCCTGCAGATCCATTGGTAACACCCGCACATATTGTGCCCGAATGGTACTTCTTACCGTTTTATGCAATTTTGCGTGCAATCACATTTGAAATTGGCATTCCGTTTACTGATATTGTGTTTATTACAGCCAAGCTGGGTGGTGTCATTGCGATGTTCGGAGCTATTGCCTTATGGTTTGTAATGCCATGGCTTGATACGCATCCAGTACGTTCTGCCAGATACCGTCCATTATACCGGACTTTCTTTATACTACTGGTTATTGATTTTGTCGCTTTGGGGTATATTGGTTCACAGGCTGCTGATGCTGTTTTATTTGGTCTTCCGTTAAGTGTAATGGGGTTGATTTGTACCGCATACTATTTCGCATTTTTCCTCGTTATATTGCCTGTGCTTAGTAAAAAAGAAAAAGTAAAAACCCTGCCAAATAGTATCCATGATGCGGTTTTGGCCAAAAATAAATCCCATAGTTAATCAGGGGAAGTGAAAGATATGAAAATGAAAAGAACATTTAGCGCACTTCTTGTTGTCTTGGCACTGTGTGGTGTCGTTGGATATAGCAGTTCTGCATATGCTGCTGGTGATACACCGCACCCACCAAAACAGGATTGGAGTTTTAGTGGTATGTTTGGCACGTATGATAAAGGGGCGCTTCAGCGTGGCCTAAAAGTGTACCAAAATGTTTGTTCGGCCTGTCATGGAATGAAACACCTGCGCTATCGTAACTTAACGGCGTTGGGATATAATGAAAATCAGGTTAAAAATATAGCTGCGCAATATTCTGTAACCGATGGCCCTAATGATGAAGGGGAAATGTTTGAGCGCACAGCCATCCCAAGCGACGCTTTTGTTTCGCCTTATCCCAACGAAGCAGCGGCAAAATATGCCAATAATGGTGCTTATCCGGTTGATTTATCTTTGATTACCAAGGCTCGTCATAGTGGTTCGGATTATGTTTATGGTCTGCTAACAGGGTATAGTGAGCCTGAACATGGAGTAGAAGTGCCGGAAGGTAAGTATTACAATAAATATTTCCCAGGTCATGTTATTTCAATGGCGCCTCCATTGTCTGATGATATCGTCGCTTATGATGACGGGACGCCAACCACGACGGAACAATATGCGAAAGATGTTGCGCATTTCCTGACATGGGCCGCTGATCCGTATATGGAAGATCGTAAGCGCATTGGTCTGCGTGTTATAATCTTCTTGCTGGTTTTTGCGGGTATTATGTATGCCTATAAGCGCCAGCTATGGGCTGATTTACATTAAAATTACATTTTGTTACTTGTGTATAGTCATTAACTAAGCCCATAATGGTGTTATGCCTTAACTAATCTGCGCATAATGGTGAAATTCCTGAGATTGTTAAGGTTTTGGTAAACGATTTTATATTATAATAATGTAATATAAAAGGGTGATATGCGAAAAGATTATAATGAAACACAATAAAGCAAGGCGAAACTTATTAAATAACTACATTTATAAATGGGTGTCGCTTATACTTGGGGTGTTCGGCTTTATCGTGTTTATTATGATGTATTTACAATATCTTGGAGGGAAACCGGGGACGTTATTACATCATCCCATCCTTATTTTTGTTCTAATTATTCCCTTTTTGCCGTCTTTGTGTTTCTTGTTTCTTGCAAAACGAGCGCGTAAAAATGCAGCCTCTGATATTTCCAAGTCATAGCTTGGTATAGCTCAGCCTAGCATTTTTATTTTTCTTACTTTATTGATATCTTTGATGTTAGTAAGAATTCTATTTAACACTCTAGGAAAATAGCCTGTTTCGCGCTATCTTTATGATATGAAAGACTCAAAACAGTCCGTAATTGATTTTTGGTTTGAAGAGACAAAACCGCAACAATGGTTTCAGGTTAGTCCTGAGTTTGATGATACCGTGCGCGCGAGGTTTTTAGATTTGTATGAACTTGCGGCTGATGGGGGCTGCGCTGAATGGAAAATTGATGCACCTGGGTGCCTTGCGCTTTGCTTGCTCCTGGATCAGTTTCCCCGGAATATGTTTCGAGGGCAGGGGAAAGCCTTTAAAACAGATAAAGATGCATTGGTGATTTCTAAACATGCTATTCACCGAGGCTTTGATCAAATTATGATTCCCATGAAGCGACGATTTTTGTATTTACCTTTTATGCATAGTGAAAATCTGACGGATCAAAAAAAGTCGGTTGAATTGTTCAGCACAATGCAAGTTGATGATCCGATGGGGTATGAACATGCATTGCGCCATTATCGTGAAATTGAGAATTTTGACCGTTTCCCTTACCGCAATAAGGCTCTTGGGCGTGAAAATACGCCGGAAGAAGATGAGTATTTGAAAACGTTGCCTGCCTAGCCTTGGTTTTCTTTCTTGTTTGTGTCCACAGGCTTGGCGATAAAATTGGGCATGCTTCCATCTTTGTTTGCAATAACGGTAATGTGTAGTTTATAAGCCTTGCGGCATTGGGTAAGGTGAACGGTTTCATACCAGGCACCGGCAATCGGGTGCAGCTTTCCCTGAACGAAAACGGGCTGGGAAATAATGTCGTAACGATTGCGCGAGGCCATTACATTTTTTTGTGCACAGGCATTTTGGCTCAGGCCATAACGGCTGGCGGTATTTCTAATCTTTTCTACATAGAATTTATAAGTAATATAATTTTGCAGCCGCGTTTTTTGCGCTGCCACACTTCCGCTTGTGCACAAAAGCGCAAGAAGAATTGTCAATATGGGTATGATTCCTTTACTCTTCATAATTGAAGATTAGAACATAAAGGAAGAAATATCGCCATGCTAAAACCGAAAGAGAATATGAATATGAACGACTTTACTCAAATTATCAGCGCTTGCGGCCTAGCGGGGAATTCGGTCTATGGTGGTGATTTGGATGTTTTTACCCCAATTGACGGGAGCAAGATAGCTTCTGTACAAACGCACAACACTGCGGATATCGATAGCGTTACGGCAAATGCAAAGAGTGCTTTCAAGCAATGGCGCAGCGTTCCGGCGCCTGTACGCGGTGAATTTATACGCCTTCTGGGGCAGGAGTTACGTGATGCCAAGGAAGAATTATCGCAGCTTGTGACGCTGGAATGCGGTAAGATTATTTCTGAAGGGCGTGGCGAAGTGCAGGAAATGATAGATATTTGCGACTTTGCTGTTGGCTTGTCCCGTCAGCTATATGGCTTGACCATTTCTTCGGAACGCCCGGGGCACCATATGCGTGAAATGTGGCAACCTCTGGGGCCTGTTGCCGTTATCACGGCTTTTAATTTTCCTGTGGCTGTTTGGTCTTGGAATACAGCTCTTGCGCTGGTTTGCGGTGACTCAGTGGTTTGGAAACCATCAGAAAAAACACCTTTAACGGCGTTGGCTTGTCAGGTGATATTTGATCGCGCAGCCGAGAAGTTCAAACAAGCTGGTCATGATTTGCCCGAGAATCTTTTGCAGGTTGTAATAGGCGAACGTGAGATTGGCGAAGCCCTAAGTAACAATCCGGCTTATCCTTTGGTTAGTGCAACCGGCTCAACGCGAATGGGGAAGGCCGTTGCAAAAGACGTAGCGGCACGTTTGGGGCGTTCTTTGCTTGAGCTGGGTGGTAATAACGCAATGATCGCTACACCATCCGCCGACATGGAAATGGCCGTTCGTGCTGCCATTTTTGGAGCGGTTGGAACATGTGGGCAGCGCTGTACATCTTTACGCCGCTTATTCGTACATGAAAGTATTTATGACTCGCTGGTTGAACCTTTGACAAAGGCCTATAAATCAGTACGGATCGGAAGCCCGTTAGACGCTGAAACTCTGGTAGGCCCGCTGATTGATGAAGATGCATATAATGCAATGCAGGAGACAATAAAGGCAGCTAAGGAACAGGGTGGCGACGTGCTTGCCGGTGGTGAGCGTTACACTGAAGGTGATTGCGCTGATGGTTTTTATGTAACACCGGCCATTATCGCAATGCCTGAACAAACCACAATCGTGGAGCATGAGACATTCGCTCCCATTCTTTATGTTATGAAATACGCAGACTTTGATGATGCAATTGAATTGCAAAATGCCGTGCCGCAAGGTTTGTCATCTTGTGTCTTTTCCAACAATGTCCGTGAGACGGAAAAATTCCTCTCAAGCATCGGCAGCGATTGCGGCATAGCTAACGTCAATATCGGCACTAGCGGCGCAGAGATCGGAGGCGCATTCGGCGGTGAAAAGGAAACTGGTGGAGGCCGCGAAAGCGGATCAGATGCCTGGAAGGTTTATATGCGTCGTCAAACGCAGACGATTAATTACTCAGATCAGATGCCATTGGCGCAAGGTGTTGTGTTCGATATCTAACACTAAGGCTTTGGTCGAATAATTTAGAAGCAAGGGGCCCATGTCCTTTGCTTTTTATTATGTGCCGGCTTTTATTATGGTGCCTTTATTTGACATAGTTTTTGTTTGTGGCTATGTTGCTGGCTTACAGCCGCAAACAAGGGGGGAAAACAAATGCAAAGTCCGTTTAAAGAATTGGATGATATAGTCAATACTATGGCGCTTTATGGGGTGGGAGTCGGTTTGTCAGCTTGTTTTGCAGCCTATGTCGTACAGGAGATAAAACACAGTGATGATACTGAGTTTAAGGCCGCTCCAATCTCTGCTGAACAGCGTAACGTTGAGATTGAAACAAAAGATTTATCCCGCATTGACGTGGATGAGGGGTATCATTCAGATGTTCCGGCCATACTTGAGTATACTTTAGATTAAGGGTTCTTTAGCGTTTTTGTCATATCATGGATGTATGGGGCAGTGAGAATTGCCTCATTTGTAGTGATAAATAATAGTAATGATCAAACCTTTGCGCAGACCAAATTTAGATATATAGGATAAAAATACATACTGATTACCGAATTTTCGGTGCATCAGTTTTTTTATGCGTAGGGGCCTTTACTATTTTTTTTATTACCCGATAGATCGACAACACCATAAACAAACAGGAGATGCCCATGGCTTCACGCGCGCGCAATATTAACCCGACAAAAGTAAGAGCTTTAAAAGATAAGCATGCCGCGTTGGAGGATAGAATTAATGATGCGTTGAAGTCTCCGTCAACAGCGGATTATTATTTAAAACAATTAAAGAAGCAAAAGCTCGCCTTAAAAGATTCCATTGAGCGCTTATCGTAACGATATAAAAAGAAATCATTGTACAAAGAAGGCCGCGGATCCCTCTGATCTGCGGCCTTAATGATAGATTTATTCGTTATGATAGAAAACAGGTCTAGTTTAACGACCTATTCGTCATCATTTATATTCATGCTGTCGCCCAGGAAGTTTGAGAAATCAAAACCACCGGTGCCAGATTGGCTCTGTGGCTCGGCCGGGGCGTTTTCTTCCTCTATTTTCTTCTGTTGCTCCGCCAAGCGTTGTGCCTTTACGGTTTCCGGGTCTTTACCTTGTGCTCGAAGACCTTTTTCAACGGCTGTTTCATATTCAACATAGCTGCATAAACCTAAATCAGCAGGATGACGCGGCTTAATATTGGAGATGTTCGGATGCGTACGGTCGCGAACATTGTTAATGGTCGGTTTCGTTGTCCCTACCAATTTCGTGATTTGTGCATCCGTGATTTCAGGGTTGTGCTTTAAAATATAAGCAATTGCGTCAGGCTTGTCACCGCGTTTTGAAACAGGAGTGTAACGTGGGCCTTTTGAACGCGTTTTAACAGCAGGAAGGTCGCTTTTGGACATTTTCAAAGATGCTTGGGGATCTTTTTCACAGCGCTCAAGCTCTTCTTTGGTGAGCTCATTGTGGTCTACCGGATTACGGCCAACCAGACCGCGGCCGATTTCCTCATTGGCCAGAGCTTCCACTTCGATTTCGGTCAAGTCTGTAAAATCCGCAATTTGTGCGAATGTTAGCGCTGTATTCTCAATTAGCCACACAGCCGTAGCTTTGGGCATCAACAATTTATTTGGTTCTGTTTTTTTCAGGGCGTTTGCCATTTTTTTCTCCTTAAAAAATTCCATGGATAGAGGGTTTCTGACTTCCCCCCTGTCGTCAAAAGAAATTTTACTTACAAAAATTTCGGGAATAACGGTGTTATAGGACACACAGGAAAAAAAATCCAGAAAAAATTGTCTTCATTGATTTTAAACGAATGCCCTTATATTCTAATGCAAGAGGTGTTCAAGATATGTTTGATGAAGATGGTAGAAAAATTTCGATAAGAGAGTTCCCGGCTAAAATGGATTCGATGTCTATTACGGATCTGGAAAATTATATAAAAGAATTAAAGGATGAAATTGATAAGGCTGATGATATGATTATCAAGAAGAAGGCTTCACATGATGCCGCTGCATCTATATTTAAAACGTAAATACCGGTATAACCCTAGTTACTCAATCAATCACAAGAAAGACTGACATCTATGCGTATAGAAGAAGATATTAAGCTGGATTTTAAAGATGTGCTGATCCGTCCAAAGCGATCAACATTAGGTAGCCGTAAAGAAGTGGATATATCACGTGCCTATAAAATGCGTTGGAGTGGCCGTACAATATCTGGTGTGCCGATTATTGCCGCCAATATGGACGGGGTGGGGACCTTTGATATGGCGCGTTCTTTTTTGAAAAATGACAACGGTCTGACAGTCGCATTGCATAAACATTATTCCTTGAAAGATTTAACTGATTTCTTCGAACGCTACGATTCTAGTGCAATATGGTATAGCATTGGCTTGGCGCAGGATGATAGGGATAAGCTAAAATCATTTTTACAAAGTGACATACATCAAAGCGGAAAAGGTATAGAGAAGCTCTGTATTGATGTCGCCAATGGCTATAGTGAGAACTTTGTTGATTACGTGAAACGCGTGCGTGATTTGACACAAGATATCACTATTATGGCTGGTAACGTCGTGACGGGAGAAATGGTCGAAGAATTGATCCTTGCCGGCGTTGATATTGTTAAGGTCGGGATTGGTCCGGGTAGTGTTTGTACAACACGCAAGAAAACCGGTGTCGGCTACCCTCAACTTTCAGCCGTGATTGAATGTGCCGACGCTGCGCATGGCTTGGGAGGGCATATTTGTTCAGATGGTGGGTGTACTGTGCCCGGCGACATTTCGAAAGCCTTTGGCGCCGGTGCAGATTTTGTGATGCTTGGTGGGATGTTATCTGGACATGATGAATCCGAACAGGAGATTATTGAAGAGGATGGAAAAAAATATCTAAGGTTTTATGGCATGAGCAGTGATACGGCCATGAACAAGCATAAAGGCGGGGTGGCAGAATACCGCGCAAGCGAAGGGAAAACTGTTAAAGTGCCTTATCGCGGACCAGTAGAAAATACGTTGCAAGATATTCTTGGGGGCGTTCGTTCTACATGTACTTATGTCGGGGCCCGCACTTTGAAGGAGCTATCCAAACGCACGACCTTTATACGTGTAAGTCAACAACTCAATACAGTTTTTGGCAATGAATAAGGTTTTATTCTTGCGTGATACGGCTTTGGCGCGGTAATGTGGTTGTCCGAAATTATAAGGAGTAAAGAATGTCCGCTGATATCCAAGAAAGATTAAAGACAACAAGTGAAGCCTGTTTGAAGTGTTATGAGGCTTGGGCTGGTAATGATAAAGATGCAAAAGCCCGTGAATCTTTACAAGAGGCAATCCATGAATTGCGTAAAGTGGCTTCCCGCCTTGAAATCGAACTTGCGATGAGTGAGCGTGATCAAATGGCCCAGAAGCCAATTCCTATTCCTCCACATCGTGACTCACGCGGTGCTAAAAATCGTAGTGGTGGTCGTGGTGGCAAAAATGAATCTGAAGATAATAAAGGCAATTCTAATAATGATGCCGGTGCGCCCAATGTTGAGGTGCAGAAGAAACCGAGCCGCAGCCGTGGTCCTAAGAAAGCATCTGGTGGCGAGAGTTAGGCCCCCGTTCGTTCGCTAAACTTCATAATTTGTTTTTTAAATGTCTAGGCATTGTCTTTTGCTGAACGCAAAGAGGAGAATTCCTTTGCGTTCTTTGCGCGCAAAAAAACATTGGTTTTCTTTTCTGTCCCCATAGATACTGGAATGGTCGGCATATTTCCTGCGCGTGCTAAATCAATGGCTTGATTGCGCTGAATCAAGTCCTCGTTGTCTGGATCGTGGCTAAGGCAAAATACAGCATTGGCTTTTGTATATTCATGCCCTGGATAAATTTGTACATTATCGGGGAGGGTGACCAGCTTTTGCAACGAGGCCCACATCATATCAGGGGTTCCTTCAAATAACCGTCCGCAACCCAGCGAAAACAGTGTGTCGCCCGTAAAGATTACGCCGGATTCGGGGTAATAAAGGCATATTGCGCCCAGAGTGTGGCCAGGTGTTTCGATAATTTCAGCTTTTTCGCTACCAAAATCAAAGATATGGTCTTCATCTAGAAGTATATCCACATTGCCGATTTTATCAGCTTCTTTGCGCGGTGCGGCTATTTTACAATCGTATTTTTCTCGAAGTCTGGCATTGCCGCCAATATGATCACTATGATGATGAGTGTTAATAATTAGATCCAGGATCAAAACCTGATCCTCCAGGTGTTGAATGACAGGTGCTGCTTCGCCCGGATCAACAACGGCACATTGTCCGTTTTCAAAATGTAGAATGTAGCAATAATTATCTTGAAGAACCGGAATTATATCTATTTTCATGATGGCATCGCTTTCGTTGGTATGTACATATCCCAATGATATAGTTTGTGTATTAGTTCCGTAAATTCCTAAACTTTTTGTTCCTTTGATCCCAATGCATCGGCCAAGCGGTGTGCGGCGCTACCTGGTTGTAGGGGGCGTTGTTGGCTCTCATCCGGTGCCCAGCCATGAACAAATATAATCTCAAAACTAGCCTCTATGCGCCTTGTATCCTGTTCGTGATATTGATCGGCGTATAGCGCCGCTGCATCGAAAAACAATTGTCTGCCGGGGTTTTTCCTGCTGCGCTTAGCGATAATATTGCTCTCCCCCATGCCGCGAATATCTTGTATTAATTTGAACATGTTATCGTAGGTGACGGTCATAACATCGGAATCAATAACCGGAAGTGCGTAGCCCGCACGTTGTAATAACGCGCCCACATCCTGTTTCGTAGCAAAGGGGTGAACGCGGGGGGATACGCCGCCTTTTAATTTTAATTCTGCTGAGGTCAGGCAATCACGTAGCTCATATAATGTTTCTCCACCTAAAAGTGCTCCTATCAATAGACCATCGGCTTTTAAAGTTTTGCGAAGCTGTATGAGCACGCCGGGTAGATCATTTACGCCCTGAAAGTTCAGGTTGCTAATAATTAAATCAAAACTTTCATAAGCAAAGGGCATGACTTCGTCATCGCCGTTCACTATGGGAAACGGCGCTTTTGGGTAGAAGCTGTTATCACGATCATAGATTTGAATATTGGCTTGCTTCCCTAACTGGTTCTGCAATTTTTCAAAAAAATCAGCGCTATAGCGTCCGCCTATTACGAGGATATCTTTAAAGTCTCGCTTAATGAGTGTCAGGCTTTCAAATATTTGGTTTTCTGACCAGCGATGTAAAAAATCATACTGGTGAAATGTTTTTGCGATTCGTGGTCGACGCTGATCAAAAACGCTGCGGTCAAATATTTGAATATCAGAAAAAGAAGACATGTTCGCTTGTATTGCTTTTACCATTTTTCCGGTTTTGGATCATGCAAATCCAGAGGGTGTGTTTTTTCAACCACGCGTGCAATTTCATCCATTTCTTTAAAATCATCGCTTAGCTGCGTATCCGTTTCGAGCTTTGGCGCGGTGGCTTGCTCCACGGTTTCTTGCTGCGCCTGGGGTGGCGTATTGTCAGATAAGGATTTCGTTTCGTCTTCCTTTTTTTGCTCCATGGTCTTTTGGTGGAAAGGGGTATGCCCGCCTGTTAGTTTTTTCATTGTTTTGCTGGCCAAGGTAGGGTTTGCAATACGCTCATCATGTTTTGCAGGCTGTGCAGCAGGGGCTTTGCTGTCTTGTTTGGGCATATTTTCGCGGTTGCCTTGGTTGTGGCTTTCGAGATCAGCTTTTTTCGTTGCCGCCTCCAGTTTTTCCTTGTTCAGGGCGGTTGCGGTTTTGTCAATCTCTAGCGTTTTTACCTTTGCGTCCGCGTTTTTGCCAGGTGGCGGTGCATAAGTCATGGGGATTGACCAATCTGCGACCTTACCGGAAAAGCGTTCCTGCACGATTTCTTTCACACGCATTTTATAATCGTTCTTGATATCGTTGCTTAGCATTTGATAAGCGCGCGCCAATACCACCATAAAATGAGTGTCTTTTGATAGCGATGACCAAAGCAGGCGGTACTGGTGGAACGGAATAAATTCAGTTTTTGACGGCCCAAAGGCCTGAGGAGGTGCCGCTACGGCAAAGGGATAGATTCTGTGCTGCGTGAGGCCAATATGACTGAAATAGCTTTCACCCAGCTTGATAACGTTTTCTGGTTTTAGGCTGAATTTATCGGCAATAAAGCGTTTCATCTGCTTCAGATTGGTAATTTCGGGGGGGATGTTGAAGCTGGGCGCATGCATGGTAAGGCCGTTGCCCTCATGGCGCTGTGGCACAGGCAGATAATCGACTAAAATGCCAGCGTGCAGATCATCTTTTAAACCTTTGGTAAGGGGAATAACAACCGCGGTGTTTATTGTTTTTTCGTCAGAGACAACAAAGTCCATATTGTCGGAGGACAGACCGGTTGTTGAGCCATGACTTTGTCCTTCCTCAACGAAAATAGAATGCACGGTACGAAGTTGCCCGGTTGTCCCTTTTACTTCTTTGAAACGTGAATCTTTTTCATGGATCTTTTCTAGCAAGCCTTTGGTTTCGGCGCGTTTGTTAATTTTTTGTGTTTGGACGTTGATGTCCTTATGGGTCCAGGATTCCGGCTTAATGTTGAGGTGCTCGAATAACGACAAAATTTGCAGCTCGAGCCGGGCATTGGGTAAAAGGCCGACTGCAATGGCGTTGAGTACTTGCTGGGCGTCAAATTCTCGTACTTCGCCCTTAGCGTTAAATCGTTCTGTCTTATTGACCATGTTTTTCGGCTTAACGGGTTTTGCGCTGCGTTCTACATCAAGGAAGTAGGTCTTGATGCGTTCATCGATGTAATCTGGGGCTGGATAGTAATCAGGGCCATGCACGAGCAATGCGTTATTGCGCGGTTTCAGGCCTATAAAATCGCGGGCAAATTTGACGGTATCTTTGATGTCATTGGGGGTCATTTCAGCAATGATTTTGGAATCAACGCTTAAGGCTTCCGTCATATGCCCGGACCAACGTTTCCCATCAATATTTTCACCGTTTCGCGGAACTGTATTGGCCACGCCGCGCGGAATGCCGTCATGCAGATAAACCTTCAGGCGCCCTTCATCATTAACGTGGTAAGGCAGGATTTCCGAAGGTGTGAAGTCGCGGGAAATAACATCAGTGATTTCTCCGTTATTTTCATTGCGCATAGCGGTAATGCGAATAGAGCTATCTTCTGTGCGCGATGGTCGGCGCTCTCCGATTAACAGGCTTTGCCGCTCTTTCATTTTTAATGCAACGGCAATATAGCTCGTGGGCGGGTAGCCTAATGGTTTGCCCTCATTGTTATACATGCGAAAACTGCCTTCAAATCGGTCTTCGATTAGATCTTCATCCCAATAAGGCGCAGAATATTGAACGCGAGCCCCAAGGCCACGAAGTTCTTTTCGAAATTCACGTTCTGTAAAAAACGTGTATTCTAATGGCAATTGTTTATCCCATTTTTCCCGGTCATCCTTACGCATCAAAAATTCATATGCCCATTTATACGGCAGTCGAAATAGGCGCGTGCGGGGGAAGCGAGGCGGCAGTTCTTCGAGAAAGAATCCGCCGCAACCTGCATCTTGACGCGGGCGGGCGTGCTCGGAAAACCAGAGCAAAAGATCCGTTTCGCTCATTTCGCTCAAAGTATCGGCGTTGCTGGAAATATCGGGCATTTCCAAAAGCACATATTCCTCCGGCGGCGGGCGGGCAAAGTCGCGAATAAACAGCGTTCCCCCATCTTTAAGCATTTTAAAGTGATTGTTTAACGTGTCTTTGACGATTTTTTCGCTGTAACGTGAGGCAGAAAAAACTTCGTGCAGAATATAGGAATTAATCACCGCATCATATGTGCCTTCTTTTGCAAAGGGGGTGGAAATATCGGCGTTGATAAATTCCAGGTTATGAACTTTATCTTCGTAAAGTTCTTTGGCTTTATTTATTTGACGTTTACTTTTGTCAATGCCGACAAAGCGTATGTTGGGGGCAAGTGCAGCCATGCAAAAGGTCATTATCCCGTCATCACAGCCCATATCGGCGATCGTGCCGCTTTCATTCAGTAAAAGATGCGACAGGGTAAACCAGGCTTTGCGAACGATTTTATAGTCGATGTCGCGCAGTAGTTCTGCGCGGCGTTCGAAATATTCTTCAAGCGTACTGGTGATGTATTCTGAGTCTGGCGACAATGGTCTTTACTTATTTCTTTGCGTATTGTTATCGCCCTAATGTAGTGTGGACAAAACAATTTGGCAATTGGTTAGTCATGGAAGATTGGCAAAAACACGTAAAAACCATCGCAAACCGTATATTGGACACAATTCTTCCACCGCGCTGTATCATTAGCGGCGAAGAAGTTGAGAGCCAGGGGCAGCTTTCGTCACATGTCTGGACTGGGCTGGATTTTATATCAGACCCGTTCTGTGATTGTTGTGGTTACCCTTTTGATTTTGATATCGGGGCCGATGGTGCGCTATGCGCAAATTGTCTCCACGAACAGCCTGACTTTGATAAAGCCCGCAGCGCTTTGAAATACAACGAAATGAGCCGAAATCTGATATTGGGGTTCAAGCATGGTGACAACTTACACGCCGCGCTTAGTTTTATGCCGTGGTTAAAGGCGGCGGGGCAAGAGTTTCTAAGTGAGGCTGACTATCTTATGCCTGTGCCGTTACATAGCAGGCGTTTATTGATGCGGCGTTATAATCAGGCCGCAATAATAACCCAACGTTTGGGCAAAGAGACCGGTATAAATTTTCTTCTGGATGGCCTTATACGTTGCCGAAACACAAAAAGCCAGGGGCACTTAAAAGCGGGTGAGCGTGCGAAGAACGTGCGTCGTGCTTTTGAGGTTCCGCAAAAATTTTGTTCGATGATTCATGGCAAAACAATTATTTTGATTGATGATGTTTATACAACCGGATCAACAGTGAATGAATGCAGCAAAGCCCTACGGCGGGCGGGGGCGTTTCGCATTAATGTGCTTACAGTTGCGCGCGTTGTTAAAGAATAAAAAACACGATAAATGTTTTTGTTTTTAAAGTGTTTTTCCTAGGCTCAGACGACCTTGATCGATTGTTGGGGCCAGGCCGTGTCTCATAGCAAATTGTTTAAGCGGCAGAATAGAATCTATTAGGCGAAAACCGGCGCGCCGTGCTGATTTTACAGGTGATATATCATTGCTGACTAAGCGCATCATACCATCAACGCCAGCAATTCGTGTTTGCATATCCAATGATCTGCGTTGTTCATAGTGTTTCAGCAGCGTAGAATCGTTTAGTGCCAATCCGTTGCGTGCTCCATCAGCGAGAACTTCCGCCAGCCCGGCTACATCGCGTAGTGACAAGTTAAGTCCTTGTGCGGTGATGGGAGACATAACGTGTGCAGCCTCGGCAATCAGGGCAACACCAGGCGCAGTTAGGGCTTTGGCCTTGATCATGCATAATGGCCAGCTTTCAATACCTGTTTCTAATGTTGCCGCCCCTAAAATATTGTCAGTTTTGCCGGAGAGGATTTGTTCTAAGTCTTGCTTTTTGATTTTTGTTAATTCTTCTGCACGTTCTGTCTTTTCAACCCAGACAACACTGGACTGGTTTCCCGGCATGGGCACGAGCGCAAGCGGCCCTGATGGGAAGTGAAATTCTGTTGCGGTGTCGTTGTGGCAATACGAATGATTGATGATAAAGGTTATCGCTGATTGTCCGTATGATTTTTCAACTGTACCAATACGGGCCAGCTCACGCACAAGCGAACGGCGTCCATCTGCTCCGACTATAAGGTCGGCAGAGATGGTGAAGCCGCTTTCAAATTCAGCGTGGGCGCTGTGTCCGTCAAAATGATGGTTTTTAAGTTTATCGGGGCAATGAAGGGTCAGGTTTTTTGTTTGTTGCGCTTGTTTAAACAGGGCAATATGCAGTGCCTGGTTGGGGATGTTATGTCCATATTGATCCAGTCCGATGTCAAAAGCCTCGAAATCTGATTCTTGCGCCGGTTTTCCGGTAATGCTTTTATCAATAATACGCATGGCCCGTAGTGGATTTCCCAATTTTTCCGGGGATTGAAGGCCAGAGGCGCGAATGACGTTTAGAGCACTGTTCATTAAGGCTACGGTGCGGCCTGATGGCATTAAGTTTTCTAGTTTTTTGGGATTCATAGGGTCAACTAAATCCACAGTTAAACCCAAATTTGCCATAAGCATCGCAAAGGTTAGCCCGGCAATGCCGCCTCCACTCACAAGAATATCGCAGGATTTCTTTTTTGTTCTGGTCATCATACTATCTCTACTCTTTAATACGTTATAGTCTATTCAAAACAAGGGACAAGTAAAATGGCAAAAGTAGAGATTTATTATTGGACAACCTGTCCATTTTGTAACCGCGCTCTGGCGCTTTTGGACAAGAAGGGGGTTGATTATATTGGTTATGATATTACGGGCAATGAATCCGAACGCGCCAAAATGATTGAACGCACGGGCGGCCCGAAATCCGTCCCACAGATTTTTATCAATGATAAATTGATAGGGGGCTGCGATGATTTGTTCGCTTTAGACGCATCGGGTGATTTTGATAACTTGCTGGCGGCTTAGATTATGGGGGATACGCTGAAAGTTGCCTGCATTCAAATGAATAGTGGGGCAGATATTCAGAAGAACTTGAATGCCGCCGCGGATTTGATTCGCATGGCCGCTTCCGAGGGGGCGAACTTTATCGCAACGCCTGAAGTCACTGATCAGGTTATATCTAATCGCGCCGAAAAAATTGATTTGATGTTGAGCGAAGCCGAGCATCCAGGCGTGCAATATTTTTGCGATTTGGCGCAGGAATTGAAGGTTAGCATTTTGATCGGATCTATGTGTATTAAAGTTAAAAATGACAAGATGGTGAACCGGTCATTTTTGATTAACCAACACGGCGATATCCGCGCACGCTATGATAAAATACATATGTACGATGTGGATCTGCCAAATGGCGAAAGTCATAGGGAAAGCAAAGTTTTTAACCCCGGTGAGCTCGCTGGTCTCGTTCATCTTCAGGCAAAGCACGGTTTAGAGGTGAATGTAGGAATGTCCATTTGCTATGACATTAGATTTCCACATCTCTACCGTAATTTGGCCCAAAAAGGGGCTCATATCTTTACTGTGCCGGCCGCTTTTACGGTTCCAACCGGAAAGGCGCATTGGGAGGTGCTATTAAGGGCGCGGGCTATTGAAACGGGCGCCTTTGTTATGGCCCCTGCACAATGCGGGGATCATGAGGGGGCACGACAGACCTATGGTCATTCTTTAATTATTGGGCCTTGGGGAGAAATTTTGGCCACAATGAACGAAGGAACTGGTGTGATTACAGCTGAACTGGATATGGAATCTGTGGCAAGGGCGCGTCAGGCTATTCCGGCTTTACAGCATGATAGGGAGTTTAAAGTAAATGAAATTGAATAAAAAAGATCTTGGGTTTGATACCAAAATGGTACATGCAGGGCGCGACCCGTCGGAGTATTACGGCGTGGTTAACCCGCCCATCGCACGTACATCCACAATTTTATATCCTAATCTTGCAGCCTATGAAGACCCGTCGCACCGTTACCGTTACGGCCGTGTGGGCAACCCAATGAGCGATGCTTTTGAGGAGGCAATGGCTGATCTTGAGGGCGGGGCAGGTGCCATTGGAACACAGACCGGTGTTTCTGCTATTACCAGCGCTATATTGGCTTGTATGAAGGCTGGGGATCATTTGTTAATGGTGGATACTGTTTATCCGCCAGTCCGTAGTTTTTTAAAGAATGTTCTAACCCGTATGGGGATAGAATATGATTATTATGACCCTTGTGTCGGAGAGGGAATTGAGGCTCTGGTTAAAGACAATACACGTGTTATTTACATGGAATCACCGGGATCGGCAACCTTTGAGGTGCAAGACGTACCGGCTATTTGCAGGGTGGCGAAGGCAAAAAATATTATTACCATCATGGATAATACTTGGTCGGCAGGAATTTTATTTCGTCCGATTGTTCATGGCGTTGATATATCCTTGCAGTCCTGCACGAAATATGTGGGTGGCCATAGTGATATAAATTTGGGGGTTATCGTATGCGCGACCGAAACGCTGGAAAAAACTGTGCGTGATTGTGCTTATGATTTAGGAATGGCACCTTCTCAGGAAGATATGGCTTTGGCCTTACGGGGGCTCCGTACACTTACCACTCGAATGAAGCAAAATACGCATAATGCCCAAATTGTTATGAATTGGCTTTCAGGGCGCTCAGAAGTGCAGAAAATATACTATCCTGCGCGTGAAGGACATAAAGGACATAATATTTGGAAACGCGATTTTTGCGGAGCCAACGGTTTGTTCAGTATTTTGCTAAAGCCCAGTACCAAAGAGGCCGTGCATCGTTTTGTTGATGCGCTGGAATTATTCCCGGTTGGTAGCTCCTGGGGAGGGTATGAGAGCTTGCTGCAACCACAATATCCGAAAATATGCCGTGATGCGGTTCCCTGGGTGGAGGAGGGATTCTTGTTGCGTTTACAGGTGGGTTTGGAGGATCCGCAGGATCTTATTAATGATTTAAAGCAGGCCTTTGTTTCTTTTAAGGCTGAAGAAAGTTAAATAAGCAGGCCTAGCTCCACGCCAAATACACTGGCCAGAGCTTTCATGGTTTTTAAGGAGCCTTCTTTTGAGCCCGTTTCAATTTCGGTTAGATAGCTGCGTGACATACCGGCTTTCTCGGCCAGTTCTTCCTGGGTCATGCCGTAGAATTTTCGCAAGATTTTTACGGGATGGTTTTGTCGTGCGGCCAATGCATCCATGACATGATCTGGAAGCGCTGCTTCGTTATGGCTGTTCATTGTGCGATATGCGTGAAGTGGGACGAGAACAAATGGCTGTCCCTGAATGTGTAATAAATCGTAATTCATTTTTGAATGTCTCCGGCGGAAAAAGGGAGGGGCAGGTAGTTTTTTTGATTCTAACAGATTGCGAATCGGTAGGAAAGGGGATTGATTTGTTTTAATTTAGAACCGCGCCGATAGGGTTAAGGAGCCAAATATACTGCTGTCATTTTGTCTATCAAATTCATCGCTGCGATAATTTAAGGAGTAGGCAAGGCGGTAATCGGAAAATGTAAAGGCTATGCCACCCGTCAAATCACCAACGAATGTTTTTTTATCAACGCTATGGCTGTTTGAAAAAGTGTTACCATCCAGAAATATGTTGCGGGCAACCGCACGGCCATCCGCGCCTGCAAATATATACCAGCCCCAGCCTTTCTCCGGCGTTTCGAAATACCCGCTTCCGGGCATCGCGGGGCGCACACGCGGCGGGGTGTCTTGTAATACGCCGTAGCGTGGACCAAATGATAACATTACACCGGCCCCTGCATAGGTATAAACATTCCCTAATGAGACGTTGATATTGGGTTCAGCGGCAAGTCGGAAGTCGCCAGTATTTATGCGGTAAGCAACAGGCCAGCGCCGTTGCCATGAAAGAATAATGCCCGGTTCGAAATTCAGTTGATTATCCCAGCCCTTAGGATCGGTGGCATTTGCAATATGTTTGTGTACGAATTTTTGTATGGGCTTTCCCAGGGCTTCTGGCCCGACAACACCAAGTGTGAGCTCCACTGTGTCAACGTGATTGTTTTCTACACTGGCTAGCCCGACTGAACCATAGAGAAATCCAGCCCAAGGGCGGTCATCTTCTTGCAATTCTGCAATCTGGATGTTTTGTGGTGTGTAAATGTTATGCCCTAATGTGAAAAACGTACTGGTGGTTTCGTTGATATTAAAATAGGGGTTATGGCTGTCTAGAAAACCCAAAATCTCTGGTGCGTCGGTTCCGGCATTGAAATAAGTCAGCCGTACACCACTGGTGTAGAACTGGTCGGTTCCGCCCCCCAAATTATCATTTTCAACAGATAGTGAAATAAAATCACGCTGGCTTGACTGTTTCAGGCGGTTTTTTACAAAATCTTCTTTGTTTATCTCTTGCGCCGCCGCAAGGGGGACAAAGATAAAAAGACCAGCCAACACCAATAAAAGTTGTTTTGCCATTACAAGCTGGAACTGATTGCTATTCTGCGGCATTAAGGGGGGCGCTATGCTTTGAGAATTTATCTTTTGCATAGGCGCTAAGTAACCATAAACTGGGCACGATAATCAAGCCTAAAGACATAAGATTGGAAACAAGCGGAGTTTCGATAAATTCGCTCCAAATGTGGAAATTGATATTGGCGTCTTCTCCAATCAATGGAATAAGATTCATTTCGCTTAGTTCATGTAAGCCATAGAAAAATAAGTGAACAGAGAAAATAACCAAAAAGACACCGGTGACTTGTAAGAATAATTTTAAATTTATTTTTCGGCTTTGCGTTGTCCAGATATATGCAATTAACCCAACCAGCGCGGCGCCGACCAAAGCACCGATCCACATGGGCGCGGCCTCTTTTTGTCCGCTTATGGCCCCAAGCATTAGCGCCGTTTCCATGCCTTCGCGGGCCACCATCAATATAGTGAAGATAAAGATTCCGATTTCTGCTAAGGCACCGTCCTGCGCTGCTGTTTTTTCCATACGCTGATGAATGTCTCCGCGAATGTTTTTTGCTGTCTTCATGATATAAACAGTAAAGGTGGCCACCAAGGCGCCAGCGATTAAGGCCAGCGACCCTTCCCATACGGGTTCCTGCGCCAGGTTAGCCACGTGCCAGCCAGTCGTAATGCTGATTGCGGCGGCAACAACAATGCCGGAAAAGATTGGTTTGCGTAGATTGTAGCGCCCGGTATTTGTAACAAAGGCAAGCATAATCGCGATGACAAGGAAGGCTTCTAAGCCTTCGCGGAAAATTACAACGGCAGTTTCTATCATCGGATATGCTCCTTTATGTTTTGCGTGAGTTGTTACGCTCTTATCTTTTTGTATTGTAAATGATAACTATTCGCAAAATAAAAATGCGCTGGCCTGAAAAAAAACTGTGTGATACGCATTTAGAATGAAAAAACATACGATTAAAAATTATTATGAACACCCCCCGAAAAGCGGCTTGGCAAAGCAACTTGTTATATTGTTGCACGGTCTTGGCTCAAATGGACGGGATTTGATTTCACTTGCCCCCTACTGGCAGACCGCTGTGCCGGATGCGCTCTTTGTTTCTCCTGATGCGCCATTTGCCTGTGATATGGTGCCAGCCGGTTATCCTGATGCCTATCAATGGTTTTCTTTGCAAAGTCGTGACCCCAAAGACATGCTGGAAGGGGCCCGTGAAGCCGCGCCTATACTTAAGGATTTTATCAAAGATCAGTTGGAAATCCACGCCATTGAAGCGGGGCAATGCGCACTGGTAGGCTTTTCTCAAGGCACGATGATGAGCTTGTCTGTTGCGCCATTTTTTCAAAGGCGATTGGCCGGTGTTCTGGGGTATTCCGGGGCATTGTTGTGGGATAATGATAAAGATATTACCAAAGCGCATAAAATCCCTATTCATTTGATCCATGGGGAAGCCGATGATGTTGTCCCTGTTGAGGCTTATCATATGGCGCGCCAGAAATTGGAGCATGAAGGGTTTGATGTTTCTGGCCATACGACGCCTATGCTCGCGCATTCTATTGATAATGATGGAATCGAGAGTGGGGCTGAGTTCTTAAAATCTATATTAAATCAGTAACTTAAGTTTTTTATTGTATTAGAGTTAACTATATTAACTTGATGTTAAGTAAAATAAAGATAAAATTTTAGATAAGTTTGATTTTAATTTTTAATACATAACGTAGAAGCGAAAGGGGCGATAATGAAAATGGAATTATTATTAATTGTAGCCTTTTGTGCCTTTTCGCTTTTGCTGTTAACTGGTGCCATGGAGCAGGTTTATGCGCACAGCGTTCATTAGATTTTTGTTTTCTCTCTAAACTTGGATTGAAGCGGGGCAACGCTTTATTCGTATAGGGGTAATGGCTGCGGTTGTTACCCCTTTTTTTATCGCTCAGGATGGCAATTCACATTGACGTATTCATATTTTTATCGTAATTGACAGTGCGATGAAGTTTTATCTGGGTTTGACATTGATCATAGCAATTGTGACGGCGGGGATATCTCCTGCCTGCGCTTTTATGGCTGGTGGTAAAACAATGATAGAGCTGTGTAGTGCAAATGGTGATATTCGTACCGTTGAGGTGCCTGCCGCTATGGATCCTTTCGCTGAACAAATTCCACAACAAAATGAGCGCATTGCCATTGATAACCTTGATGATTGTGCTTTTTGTTTTGCACAGGTCTTAGCCAAAGCAATTCAAAATTCGAATATGGATCTGGCTGTTTTTGTTTCTCCTGCTTACCTATCAGCGGGTGCCGGAACCTTTATCCCTGTGTCGCTGGATATGGGGCCATTTTATGCCCGTGCGCCCCCTGTTTTCTCCTGATTTTTCAATACAACTACGACCTTAATTTAATTTTTGTCTTCAGGAGAAGATCTTATGAGAAAATCTATCTTTATGGCTGCGGTTGGCGCGGCTGCCCTTATTATATTATCCACACCATCCAAGGCGCATGACAGCATGGGCGCAGCGGTTTCAAAAAGTACGGCTGATGATCATGCGCCTATAGGCGTTATGGGGGATCACATGCATAAAGCAGGTGAGTGGATGCTTGGCTATCGTTATATGCATATGGACATGAACGATGTGCGTGACGGCACAAATGACCTCAGTCCTGAGGAAATTGTTACATCTGTGGCTAATCGTTTTGCCGGTATGGCCGGACAACCAGCCACATTGCGTGTTGTCCCCCTGGAGATGCAAATGGATATGCATATGTTTGGTGTCATGTACGCGCCCACTGATTGGGTCACATTGGTGGCTATGGGCAATTACATTAAAAAAGAAATGACAGCCGTTACCTTTGCCGGTATGGCTGGAACGACGCGCCTTGGCGAAAACACAATGAGTAGTGAAGGCTGGGGGGATGTAAAGGTAAATTCCCTTTGGCGCCTTTATGATGATGGTCAGCATCATGTGCATTTGAATATGGGGCTCAGCCTACCTACAGGGTCAATTGAAGAAACCGGTACGATGTTGATGCCCAATGGTATGCGTATGAACCGCCGACTAGGATATGGCATGCAGTTGGGGACAGGAACCTATGATCTTATGCCCGGTGTGACCTATACCGCCCATAGCGGCGCATGGGGGTGGGGCGCGCAGGCCAAGGGTAAAATCGCCCTGGAAGATGAAAATGATGAAGGCTATAGCTGGGGCGATGCGTATATGGCAACGGCGTGGGGCAGCTATGAATGGGCACCGTGGATTAGTACATCATTGCGTGTTTCGGGGGTAACTCAGGATTCCATTGATGGAATTGATGCGAACATCGTGGGTCCGAATCAGGCGGCTGATCCCGATAATTTTGGTGGAGAGCGTTTGGAGTGGGGCGCCGGCGTTAATTTAATGGCGCAAAGTGGGCCTTTGAAAGATCATCGCCTTGCTTTTGAGTTGAGCGCACCTTTTTATCAAGATTTGAATGGTCCTCAGATGAAACGTGATTACAGCTTTGTTGTTGGCTGGCAATACGCGTTCTAGTGCGGGGTTCTTTCAATGAGCAATTCTCTGAGTGAAACCTTTTCAAAGGTTAATCATGCTCGCCACATCCTTATGGATGTGGCGATGCTAAGTGCCGCGATTGGTCTGGTTGTTAGCACAGGCGGGGCGGCCGGGTTTTTTGATCCTGTTGGAATATTTCTGAATATGCATGTGCCTGCAATGTCTGATCTTGCGGCAATTGGTGACTTTTTCAACGGCGCGCTGGATAATGCGGGTAATGGAACGTGGATGACCGATATGGCCTTCATGGATGCGCATGGTGCTCATGCTGGTCATTCCGCCCATGCAATGCTTCCGATAGGAGAACCAGTAATAAGTGAGTCCTTTATGGATATAATGGGAGGGCCATAATATGCATAGACGTCAATTTTTAAGCGCTGTGGCGGCTTGCGCGTTTGTGCCATCCTCTATGTTATTGGCGTCTGAGAATGTAGGTCACCCTTTTGCGGCACTGATTAATCCTGATACCGGCCGCCGATTTGAACCGCAAGGTGGGAAGTTTGTTCTGGCCCTGTTTATGAGCGCGCAGGAGAGTTATCCTAATTGTGGCGCTTCCTTTATTGGCATGTATCAAACTTTATCTGACAGTGAATGGGCAGACCATATTGAACCTGTTTTGATAATGCCGAAAATATCCGATCAATCGAATCCTAAGGATATTCGTAATCTGCAGCGGGCAAAATCATTCCCGACGCCGTATACAATCCTGACGGGTGATTTGGCGGATATTGTGCGGGCGAGCCGGGATGTTGGAGCGTTTTTTGAGTTTGATGAAAACGGTAAGGTTTCTGGTCATACCTTGGATGCGTTTTTGCTAACCCCTGCAGGAAAGATGGTCTTTCATCACAGGGCCGATGATAATTTTAAGATGGTTGAATTGGTCGATAAAGCCGTAGGGCATTGTAAGCGGCATTTTTTGGGGGTGCCTATATGTCTTTAAATTTACATGCAATTATTGTGTGTCAATTTGTTCAGATTACCAAAACGCATAAAAAATATGTTATAATGGTAATGTGAATCGCGAGATCTTGCGAGACGGTGTTTTAAGAGCGTATTCACTTAAAGGCGTGCCATTTCGCGCTTCTATAAGGTCTCCATATCTTAATTTTCGCTGCAATGGCGAGAACGGAAAGGAGCGTTGCGTATGGACGGTGCAACAATTAATAGTATCCAGCATCATATAAGGCCGCTAGAGCGGTGTCCCGCATTGATATTAAATGCGGATTTCAGACCCTTAAGTTATTTTCCCTTATCATTATGGCCTTGGCAAGAAGCAGTTAAGGCCATTTTTCGTGGTAGTGTCACAGTTATATCAGAATATGACCGGACGGTGTGTTCGCCATCGCATGAGATGAAGTTGCCAAGTGTTCTGGCTTTGAAAGAATATATACCAATGACCCGCAGCCCGGCCTTTACACGTTTTAATGTGTTTTTACGTGACTGTTGGGGGTGTCAATATTGTGGTAAGTCCTTTAAAACGCATGAACTAACTTTTGATCATGTGATACCGCGTTCCAAGGGGGGGCGCACAAATTGGGAAAATATTGTGGCGGCTTGCCAGCCATGCAACACGAAAAAGGCGGATCATATGCCACATGAGGTTGATATGTACCCGGTTAGGGAGCCCAGAGTGCCATCCATTCATGAGTTACAGCATCATGGTCGCAGCTTTCCGCCTAATTTTCTACATGAAAGCTGGAATGACTTTCTATATTGGGATACAGAGCTTGAGGATATTTAATTTCAATATTGATTAAATTGACAAGACTCTATTGCCCTTTCTTTTATGGAGAAATATTGGCCTTTTTAAAGCGCAGGGCCGCGGTCATACAAATAACAAACATGCCGGCGCATAATAAAATATTATAATTGGCCATAGACAGGCCAATGATTGGGTCTTGCCATGGTATAATATCGCAAGGCGCGCTTGGCGCAGACATGATGTTGTCAATCCAGTTTTGATCACCATCAATGAATGATGAGGGAACCGAGCACCCTTCAACGGCTGATATCCACCATTTTTGCTCGACACCTGTGTGGTAAACAGCAATTCCGCCCGTGATCAGGAAGGATAGCCCGCTTAAAACAGCCATAATAGAAGGGATCGGTTTGCGCGCTTTGAATATCAAACCAATTACGGCAAATGTTGCTGCCCAGAAAAAGCCCCAGCGCTGATGAATACATAGCTCGCATGGCTCCAGGCCAAGGAAGATTTCCGACAAAAGGGCGGCGGACAGGGCGGTTATAGAGGTTACCAGTATAAAAGAAAATACGGCGAGCGGGCATTGTAGGCATTTATAAAGGAAGCATAGTATTTTTTTCATGGTAGTACCTGTTTTATCATATCTTTCATTAAATCAATCCCCTCAATGCCAAAAATGAAAATGAAGGCAGTGATAGTGATTACCCAGCAAGCGCCAATTATCATACCGGCAATAACGGCCAGCCCGTCGCGCATTAAAACCCCGAAAGCCATCAAAGCAATGCCGAAGCTCGGTACTGTATTCGTGAATGGCAGTGGAATGGCTACAGAAAGCGCCATAATAAAACCCGCAAGGCCGATAATATTGCGCATAATGCCATGGGTCATAAACTTTAAGCGAGGACGGGAAAAAAACTCAATGCGGCGCACCCAGGGAACGGCTTTGTCCAAAAACTCTTCTAGCGTCGCGGTTTTGAAAGACTTTTGCTGTATACGTTTGGGCATCCAGATATGATCACGGCCCAAGGCTTGCTGTCCTGTTAAAACCAAAAGCGGGCTGGCAATGATAAGGTTTAAACCAATTGCCGGCAGGGGAAGAGCCGCAGGTAAGGCGAATAAAAACAAAAGGATGCTGTAGCCCTGTTCTTTAAAATCATAAACCAGCTTTTGTACAAGAATTTGGTCATCACAGCTTTCAATACAAAGCAGGCGTTTGGTATCGAGCAGAAAGTCGGATAATTTATGAATATGAGGGCTTTGCATGGTTTTTCTGCGGTATTGTTAAGGCTAAAAACATAGAATACCTTATTTTTATGCTCTAACAATCAAAGAATTATTTGATTTTTTGAAACAGATGGGTAATATTGCGCCGTACACGTCAAGACCGTTCGTTTCAGGATGCCCCTGTGGTGGAATTGGTAGACGCGCC
>DENS01000008.1:0-9727 GCA_002359735.1 Micavibrio sp. UBA2638 | reverse complement strand
GGAATTGGTAGACGCGCCGGATTCAAAATCCGGTTCCTTCGGGAGTGCCGGTTCGACTCCGGCTGGGGGCACCATTTTTCTTTGTTGATCTTTACATGGTTTATGGAGTTAAGGCGCCGCTGGCCGCGGATAAGGCATCATTATACGCCCCCGGTATGATTTTTCCGACTTCAACGCCGATATTGCCTGCAACGCCAAGGCCATCTAATGCGATACCGCCTACGGCGGAAGCGTAACTTCCTAATCCTGAGCTGGCTGTGATGCCTTGTGCGGCAGCCGCAAAGGCCACAGGGGGCGCCAGTGCAACACCTGCAGCGACCAGAGGAACGCCCAAACGCCAGACCCATTTTCCCTTCGTTCCGCCAGGATCGACCGTATCAAATGCAAACTTTAAGCCTTTCCAGCCTGCCGAGGCCGCGCCGCCAATTGTTGCCATGCTCTTAACTCCATTGTTCTACTTGTTGGGTCAGTGACGTGCAGTCTACATCAATTTTCCGTAACACGCAAAGTGATGTGCTAACACGTTGTTTTTAAAGTTATAATAATAAAAATTGTGTTAACTTTACTGTAGTTGAGAATGATTTGCAATAAGGAAATTGCCTTGCAGCGTGTTACCGCTGATTTTCGTTAGCGGAGCATTGATTTCAGGTAATGACCGGTATGGCTGGCTTTTATCTTGCATATATCTTCCGGTGTTCCTTGTGCAATGATTTGCCCGCCTTTGTCGCCCCCATCGGGGCCAATATCAATAATATAGTCAGCGGTTTTGATCACATCCAGATTGTGTTCGATGATAATAACCGTATTGCCTTGATCGACCAGTTTGTGCAGGACTTCAAGTAATTTTCGGACATCTTCAAAATGCAGCCCCGTTGTCGGTTCATCCAGAATATAAAGGGTTTTTCCTGTTGAACGTTTTGACAGTTCTTTTGATAGTTTTACGCGCTGGGCTTCACCGCCGGATAGGGTTGTGGCCTGTTGACCGACTTTGATATAACTTAAGCCAACATCTTTCAGGGTTTCCATCTTATCACGAATCGACGGTACAGCCTTGAAGAAATTGGCTGCATCTTCAACGGTCATGTCCAAAACATCGGCAATTGATTTGCCTTTGAACTTAATCTCTAGTGTCTCACGGTTGTAACGTTTTCCATTGCAGGCCTCGCATGTGACGTAAACATCGGGAAGAAAATGCATTTCAATTTTAATGACGCCGTCCCCGGAACAGCTCTCGCAGCGCCCCCCCTTCACGTTAAAGCTAAAGCGTCCGGCATTATAGCCGCGTGCCTTGGATTCTGGTAATCCTGCAAACCAGTCTCGTATAGGGGTGAAGGCCCCGGTATAGGTTGCGGGGTTAGATCTGGGGGTGCGGCCGATAGGGCTTTGGTCTATATCAATGACTTTATCGCAAAATTCCAATCCCTTGATTTCAGTGTGAGGCAATGGGTTTTCTTTTGATTTCATCAGCGTTCTTGATGCTGCGCGGTACAGTGTATCAATCGTAAATGTTGATTTGCCTGACCCTGATACGCCGGTTATGCAGGTCAGGGTTCCAAGAGGAATAGATCCTGTGACGTTTTGCAGATTATTGCCGCTGGCCCCAACAACAGTAATGGTTTTCCCTTTCTTTCCGGAACGCCGTTTAGCCGGTACAGTAATTTCTTTCTTGCCTGTCATGTAAGCGGCGGTGAGAGATTCCCTGCATTTAAATACTTCAGCGGGCGTTCCTGCGGCGACAACATTTCCACCATGGACGCCCGCACCCGGGCCCATATCAACCAGATGATCCGCGGCGCGAATGGCATCTTCGTCATGCTCAACGACAATGACAGTGTTGCCCAGATCACGTAGGCGTGTCAGGGTTTCCAAAAGGCGGTTATTGTCCCTTTGATGCAAGCCAATGGATGGTTCGTCCAGCACATATAATACACCTGTCAAGCCAGAGCCAATTTGGCTGGCTAGTCTGATCCGCTGGCTTTCTCCCCCCGACAATGTGCCGGAATTCCGCGATAGTGTCAGGTAATCTAAACCAACATTACGAAGAAAGCTCAGGCGCTCGGTAATTTCTTTTAAGATTTTTTCGGCAATCTGGTTTTGTTGTTTGGTTAGTTTGTTGCCGATGCCCTCAAACCACGCCCATGCGTCTTCGATACTTTTTTCACTGATCTGACCAATGTGAAGGCCGCCGATTTTAACGGCGCGTGCTTCGGGTTTTAGGCGGTACCCTTCACAGGCTTCGCAAAAGATTGATGATTGGTATCGTTGCAAGTCTTCGCGCACGCTATTTGAATCGGTTTCAATCATGCGGCGCTGCAAAGACGGGATAATACCCTCGAATGGTTTGTTTGACTTCCACGTGCTTTCGGTTTTTGAGCTATAGGTAATCGGCACAATTTCTTTGCCCGAGCCATACAGTAAAATGTCTTTATGTTCCTGCTTTAGTTTTGACCATGGTATGTCGCATTTAAAACCGTAATGCTTGGCCACGGCTTCCATAGCCTGCATATAAAATGGGGCAAACCCTTTTGACCAGGGTTCTACAGCGCCCTGTTTTATAGATTTGCCATCATCTGGGATGATCAGTTTTTCATCCATATACATCTTTTGCCCCAAACCATCGCAGGATGGGCACGCTCCGTGCGGGGAGTTAAAAGAAAACAGGCGTGGCTCTATTTCTGCAATCGTAAAGCCGGAAACGGGACAGGCGAATTTTTCGGAAAATATTTGCTGTTCAGCGGTTTCGGCGTTTTCAGTAATTAATAAGCCATCAGATAGCCGTAAGGCGGTTTCCACGGAATCGGCCAATCTGTTTCCCAGGTCATCGCGGATAACAAGCCGGTCAACCACAACTTCTATATCATGCTTTAACTTTTTATCCAGTGCGGGGACGTCCTCTATTTCATACAATGTGCCGTCAACTTTGACACGCTGGAAGCCTTTTGCCCGTAATTCCTTAAATTCCTTTTTGTATTCCCCCTTACGACCACGGACAATTGGCGCCATAAGATAGAGCTTGGTGCCATCGCCCATCGTCATAATACGATCAACAATTTCCGATGCGCTTTGGCTTTCAATCGGTTTTCCTGTTACCGGGGAATAGGGAACACCAACCCGTGCAAAAAGAAGACGCATGTAATCGTAGATCTCAGTGACTGTTCCAACCGTTGATCGGGGGTTTTTGCTGGTTGTTTTTTGCTCAATGGAAATGGCGGGGGAAAGGCCTTCGATACTGTCGACATCCGGTTTTTGCATCATTTCCAGGAATTGCCTTGCATAGGCGCTTAAGGATTCGACATAGCGGCGTTGCCCCTCGGCGTATATAGTGTCAAACGCCAATGAGGATTTACCAGAGCCAGATAACCCCGTAATCACAATCAGTTTATCGCGGGGCAGGTCTAAATTAATGTCTTTAAGGTTATGTTCGCGCGCACCGCGAACGCTGATTTCCGTCAACATAGGCAGTTATATGGCGCAGGCACATGGTAAAGTCCAACTATTTTTTTATTGACCTGCATTTTGACATAATCTATAGGTGGTCTGGCACAGGAGGAAAAAATGGCAAGACAATATGGTAAAAAAGAATGGGCGTTAACGGGATTGGGCGCGGCAGGTGCCCTGACCATCGGTTTTATGGCAGCCAAACCTTTGCACGAACAGAGCGTAGCCATGAATGAGCAGGCTGTCGAGGTGTTACATCAGCTTGACAATGTTCAAGATAAGATTGGCGAGTATATCCCAATGTCTTATGAAGGTGAGGATTATCATATATATTTACGTGGCGTTGCTAACCGCGTGGATGATAATAACACCTCTGTCACCTGCTACGATTTTAGCATTAATCTACAGGGTGAGACTGTGACTGTAATTAATTTTGCATCAAATGAATCTTTTCGTCATGAGTGTGCGCCCGATTGATTAGAACAATTGGGTTAATGCATCCCCATAAGTTGCCTTGTATAAGGGTCGTTCATAAGCTGTTTTTTAAATGAAGATGTATCGCCGCTTTGAAGCATCTGTCTGGCCTGCACTCTGGCAGCTGTTTCCATTTGGCCATAACCGGCTGACGTTTGTTCCCTGTAGGGAGAGTAGGGTATGTTAACAGGAAGGCCCGTATTTTCATTAGCGTATGCTGGCTGGGTAATACCAAATGAGCTTTTGGCCTGATTGATGTCCGGTAATGTGTATCCCGCTTCTTTTTTATGCATCAGCAAAGCCCCCTGATAGACAATGACGCCAACCAGCAAGATTTTAAGTTTTGTTTTTAAGATGCTCATATGATCTCCCCTGAAAATAACAGCAACTATTTCAGCTTATCAATTTTATGTAAATTGACGGTAAATATTAGATCAAATTTTATCTAATTATTCGATTAACGCGTCAAAGCGTTCCAAAAATTCATTCTTTACGGCATGCGTTGCTTTGGAATGCAGAACTATACCGGTAAAGTCTTCGGGTTTAGGGCCAAAAATATTAAGCGCTTCGCTTTCGCTAAAGCCTGCTAATTGCGTGGCTTCAATCCATGCAGAGATGTTATCGGCCTGTTTTATTGCTTTGTTAAGTGTGTCGCTACAGGTTGCCGGCAGCCCAAAGCGTATATGAATTGCACGTTGCAAGCTGTGTTCAAAAGATTTGTATTGATCGCCGAGAACGGCTTTGAAAGGGCTAATCATGTCGCCGATCACATATTCGGGGGCGTCATGTAAAAGGGCGACTAGCCTGTCTTCGTTGGAGGCGTTCGGGTTGGTCTCTGTAAAGATATCTTCGACCAGCAGGCTGTGCTGGGCGACGCTAAACGGGTAATCACCGATTGTTTGACCGTTCCATCTCGCAACGCGGCTTAAACCATGCGCGATATCTTCTATTTCTATGTCTATGGCCGCCGGATTTACCAGGTCCAGTCTGCGCCCACTTAACATTCTTTGCCATGCTCTTGCTGTATTTGCCATTTTGTTGGGGTTATCCTTGTGTTTACCCTTTTGATTCCTGACTCTGATGTTTATATTAAGATTCTTAATAAATTTAAAGGAGTACATAACGTGGCCGGTAGCGTAAATAAAGTCATTCTTGTCGGAAATCTTGGCAAAGACCCAGAAATCAGATCTATGCAGACAGGGGCACGTGTTGCTAACCTTGCGCTTGCAACGTCTGAAAGCTGGAAAGATAAGCAAACCGGTGAGCGTAAAGAAAAGACCGAATGGCACCGCGTTGTTATTTTTAATGAGGGTCTGGTCAAAATTGCGGAACAATACTTGCGTAAAGGATCAAAAATTTATTTGGAAGGCCAGCTGGAAACACGCAAATGGACAGATCAATCCGGCCAGGAAAAATATACAACTGAAGTGGTTTTGCGTCCATTTCGTGGAGAGTTGAATATGTTAGATAGCCGCGGTGGCGGCGGAGCTGGCGCCGGTATGGGTGGTGGTTCTTCTTTTGATGATAGTGCGATGGGGGGGTATGATAGCGGCCCGGCCCAGCCAAAACAGCAAAATACACAAATTGATGAAATGGAAGACGAGATTCCGTTCTAAGGAAAAGGTGAATTTATGCATACAATGCGTTTTTTGTTATTGATCGGCACTGTTCTATTGCTTCCAGCCGTTTATTCTACTGTTCAGGCTCAGGATAGTGCTGTGGAAGATAGTGTTGCAGTGGAAAATTCTGCCGCGGTTTCGGATGAAACAGCTGCAGACGGCGATAAATCTGCCGCGTTTCAGGAGCGTTTAACGCTGGCGAGACAGATTAATGATGTGCGGCCCGCGGCCAATCAAATTGACACCGCCATTGATGCGATTGCAATGAACGTGCCTCTTGCCGGGCGTGACGCCTTTAAGTCCAACATGCGCAATTTATTGAATTACCGCACCATTGAAAAGATTTCGATCAATGCGATGGCGGAAACTTATACGGTGCCGGAACTTAAAGCAATGGTAGATTATTACTCTATGCCCGAAGCCATTAGTGCGCAGAAAAAATTAGAGGAATATCAGAGAAAAGTGGAGCCGGAGATCATTCGTATGATTGACGCGGCAGTAATGCAAATGCGGACGGGTGCCGCGCAATAGTTTTTGAACGATCAAGAGTAGAAGTATAAAGCATGAACGATATTATAGAGAATTCAGACCCAACAGGCCCAGAGGATAATATCCCATCGATTGCGCTTGAAGAGGAGATGAAGCAATCCTATCTTGATTACGCCATGAGCGTGATCGTCAGCCGCGCTTTACCTGATGTTCGTGATGGGTTAAAGCCAGTGCACCGCCGTATTTTATACGCGATGCGTGAAGGTGGTTACACCTCTGACAAGCCTTATAAAAAATCTGCCCGCGTCGTTGGTGATGTTATGGGTAAATATCACCCTCACGGGGATGCCGCGATTTATGATTCTATGGTTCGTATGGCCCAGCCATGGAGCTTGCGATTGCCGCTGATTGACGGGCAGGGGAACTTTGGTTCTATGGACGGGGATAGCCCGGCCGCTATGCGTTACACCGAAGCGCGCATGGATAAAGCGGCAGAAACCATTCTGCAGGATATTGAGAAGGAAACGGTTGATTTTCGTGCAAACTATGATGAAAGCCTGACAGAACCGGTTGTGCTTCCGTCGCGTATTCCGAATTTATTGGTTAATGGCGCGGGCGGTATTGCTGTCGGGATGGCAACCAATATTCCTCCGCATAATCTGGGAGAGGTCATTGATGCGTGTTTGGCCATGGTGGAGAATCCGGACATAACCACAGAAGAAATCAATGAAATTATCCCTGGGCCTGATTTCCCGACCGGTGCATATATATTAGGAAAGCGCGGTATTCACAGTGCTTATCATACAGGCAACGGTTCTGTTGTGATGCGGGCGAAGACTTCTGTCGAGGAAATCGGAAAGCGGGAAGCCATTATTGTTCACGAGGTTCCTTATCAAGTGAATAAAGGCAAACTTCTGGAGCGCTTGGGCGAAATTGCTCGCGAAAAGATTGTTGAAGATATTGCAGAAATTCGTGATGAATCGGATCGCGATGGTGTGCGTGTCGTTATTGAGGTTAAGCAAAACGCGGTAACCGATGTGGTTTTAAACCAGCTGTACCGCCATACCGCTCTGCAAACGAATTTCCCTTGTAATATGGTCGCGCTGCATAACGGCAAGCCGCAAATCATGTTGATTCGCGATATGATTAAGGCCTTTATTAAATTCCGTGAAGAAGTGATTACACGCCGTACGATTTATGATTTGGGTAAGGCCCGCGAACGTGCGCATATCTTGGCCGGTTTGGCCGTCGCTGTGGCGAATATTGATGAGGTGATTGCCTTGATCCGTAACGCCGGAAGCCCCAGTGAGGCGCGTGAAGGTCTGTTGTCAAAGCGCTGGCCGGTGCATGATGTCGCGCCGTTAATTGAGTTGATCGATGACCCTGAGCATGCGGTTGAAAACGATAACACGTATCAAATGAGTGAAGTGCAAGCCAAAGCAATCTTGGATCTTCGTTTGCACCGTTTGACTGGGCTGGAACGAGACAAAATTGTTGATGAACTTAAAGATATTACTGATCGGATCGCGGAGTATCTGGCTATTCTGGCTTCCCGCGAAAAGATGCTGGAAGTTCTGTGCGAGGAATTGATCGAGGTGAAAGAAAAATTCGGCACCCCGCGCCGGACAGAATTGATTGATGCGGAATTTGAAGTCGATATGGAAGATTTAATTGCCCGCGAGGAAATGGTTGTTACCATTACCGGCGGCGGTTATATCAAACGCGTTCCTCTGGCCACATACCGCGCGCAGCGCCGAGGAGGTAAAGGGCGCAGTGGCATGACCATGAAGGACGAGGATTTTATCTCTGATCTGTTTGTGGCGGACACGCATACGCCGATACTGTTTTTCACGAGCCGCGGTATTGTTCATCGTATGAAAGTTTATCAACTGCCGCTCGGAACACCGCAGGCGCGGGGCAAGGCTCTCGTTAACCTGCTTCCGCTAGAGCAGGACGAAAGTATTTCTGTTTACATGCGCCTGCCAGAAGATGAGGCAGAGTGGGATGGCTTGGATATAATGTTTGCGACCTCTCATGGCTCTGTTAGACGCAACAAATTATCTGACTTTAAAAATATTCGCTCTAACGGTTTGATCGCTATGAAACTTGGGGAAGGGGAGAGCCTTGTATCCGTCCGCTTATGCGAGGGCGAAGAGGATGATATCCTTCTGGCAACCAGGTTGGGCAAGGCTATACGTTTCCGGGCTACGGATATTCGTGTATTTGCCGGACGCAATTCGACCGGTGTGCGCGGCGTGAAATTGGCGAAGGGCGATGAGGTCATCTCTATGTCTATATTAAAACATGTTGACATAACCCCTGAGGAGCGCGACGCTTACATGAAGGCTGCTAGCCAGATTGTCGGTAGTGATGATGAGGATTATGAATACCCTGAAACGGATATGGAGCTTTCCGAGGAGCGGTTCAGTGAATTGTTGGAAAAGGAACAATTGTTGCTGACCATTTCGGAAGGTGGTTTTGGGAAGCGTACATCATCATATGAATACCGCGTTACCGGGCGCGGCGGACAAGGCGTTGTGAATATGGCGTTAACAAAAAAGAATGGAAATGCCGTGGCTGGAACGTTCCCTGTAACCGATGATCATCAGATTATGCTGGTGACGGATAAGGGGAAATTGATCCGCACGCATGTTAATACAATCCGTATTACAGGACGAAGCGCTCAAGGTGTAACAATCTTTAAGGTGGGTACAGATGAACGCGTTGTTTCTGTTGCGTGGTTAATTGAAGATCAGGATGATGAAAACGATGCTGAGGGCCTGGATGGTGATGTGATTGATGCGGATGCAGCAATTGATGAGACTGCCGCCGCGCCGGATGCCGAGGCAACAACAAATGAACAGGATGAACAAGGCGATAAGGATGACGAATAATGGCTAAAAAACCAATGGGAGCAGATTGGAACTTTTATGACGGGGAATGGGTTTTTCCCTACGCTCTTCTGGCCTTAAGTACACTTTATTGGGATATAGGCTGGACTCGTCTGGTTTTAATCGTCATGTTTTTTGTCGCCTGTTTTCACATTATGTACGAACACCGCGTTGCATTTGGAAAAAAAGAGGTGAATACCCGTCGTCTGTATAATTTGATAGCCTTAGGCGGATCGTTTTTTATTGCTCTTATAATGCCTGTTTATATGGCCGTCTCTTATTCTATCTTTGCCAGCAAACTTAAAAAGGATGGAGAAGAGGCTATTCTTGCCATTAAAAAGAAAACCTATACCCGAATGTTTGCAATATTAGCATTCGCAGTGCTGGTGAATTTGTTTCAGGGCATGCTATACGCTAATGAAATTAGTGCGGCAATGAAAGCGGAGCAAGAACAAACCCAAGGCGTTCCGGGAACGATACAGTAATTGGTTATGGGCGCGCGATCTGGTAAATATTTAATAGGGGTCTATCCAGGCACGTTTGATCCCATCACAAAGGGGCATTTGCACCTTATTCGGCGCGCCTCTTTGATGGTCGATCATTTGATTATAGGCGTAGCAGATAGCCCCCGTAAGGGACCGTTATTTGGGCTGCAGGAGCGCTGCAATTTGGTGCAGAGTGATATTGAAAACCTAAAAGATACTGGATGCGAGATTGAGGTGCGGCCCTTTAGTAAATTGCTCATACAGTTTGCCAAAGACATGAATGCGTCATGTATATTTCGTGGGTTGCGGGCGGTTTCAGATTTTGAATATG
>DENS01000009.1 GCA_002359735.1 Micavibrio sp. UBA2638 | reverse complement strand
CCAGGGTTCGAATCCCTGTCTCTCCGCCATAAAACAGCCGGGGCCATGTGCTCCGGCTTTTTTCTGAGCATTGCACCACAACTTATTTGCGCAAGATATAATCAAGGGGAGCCTAAGCCGTATAGCTCTTCAGCATAGCAATCTTGGCTAACCACAAAAAAGCCTGGCCTATTGCTTTGACATTTGGGCAGAGACCATCTCTTCGATCATTGTTTCCAGTTTCACAGCGGCGTCCCAGCCCAAAGCCTTACGCGCCTTGCTTGCATCCCCGCACAGATGCCCGACATCAACCGGACGATAAAAACGCGGATCAACCGCAACCAAAGGACGGCCTGACGCAACACAAAAGCCAGTTTCATCCAAACCTGTTCCGCGCCATTCAATATTTATACCTACGCATTCAAATGCCTTTTCAACGAACCACCGGACAGTTTCAGCGCGGCCAGTTGCCAGCACGTAATCATCTGGCTTATCCTGTTGCAACATTAACCACATGCCGCGCACGTAATCTTTTGCATGCCCCCAGTCACGGCGCGAATCCAAATTGCCCAACGTTAACATTGTATCCTCCCCCCGCTTAACAGCGGCCGCGGCACATGCTATCTTCTGGCTCACAAACTCATCCCCTCGCAAAGGGCTTTCATGGTTGAATAAAATGCCATTCGATGCGTGCAATCCATAGGCTTCGCGATAGTTCCGAACGAGCCAATACGCATAGAGTTTGGCCGCTGCGTATGGACTAGCAGGAGCAAAAGGGGTTTGTTCATTTTGAACGGCTGCATGAGAATTTCCAAACAATTCAGAACTGGAAGCCTGATAAAAACGGCAATCATCCTGCATGTCCAGAATACGGATTGCCTCAAGCAGCCGCAATGTCCCAAGCGCATCTACATTGGCCGTATATTCCGGTGTATCAAAACTTACTTGCACGTGACTTTGGGCGGCCAGATTATAAACCTCTTGTGGGGCGACATTCTTAATAAGACGCAATAAATTGCCGGCATCGGTCATGTCCCCGTAATGCAGATGAATATGCCGGGCAATATCGGCAATGCGGTCATTACGTTGCATCGACGCACGGCGCACCATGCCGTGCACCTCATATCCATCATCCAGCAAAAACCTGGCCAGATAAGCGCCATCCTGCCCGTTTACACCTGTGATAAAGGCACTTTTTCGTATCATGCGGCCTCAACAATTTGGCGCAAAGCGTCCCATGAACCAAGATCGTGCCAGTCAAAGCCGGCCCTGAGCAGCGTGCCCTTGCGTGTCTGTTCACAGAACACTTTATCAAACGGCGCATCGGCAATATGCGCGTAGGCTTCAAGACTATTAACCTTTAGCATGTCCAACAAATCTGCGGCAACAATTTCCACTTCTTGTAAAAATGGAACAACATCAAGCAAAAATATACCGGAATTCCAAAGCGCTCCCGCGGCTATTAACTTTCGGGCCGTTTGAATATCCGGCTTTTCATGAAAAATGATACCGCTTTGTTTTTCTGAAATATATCCAAATCCATCATGCGGGTGATCGGGCTCAATTCCGAAATATGTGATCAGTGAACCAGATTTCTCCGCCCTCTCAATATCATCCCAAAACGCATTTTCATCTTGAATGCAATGGTCACTCGGCAAAATAAGCGCTTTATCAAAGCCTTTTTGCAACGCATACAGGGCCGACAGAAAAACTGGCGCCGCGGTATTACGCATAACCGGCTCAAGAAAAACTTCAGACGGTGTGCATTCTATACCCTCCAATTGCCTCTTGATGCTTTCTTGATGCCGAATATTACCAAATAAGACAGGGGCCGCAAATATCGATGGGCAGCGTACCCGCAATATGGTCTGCTGTAGCATTGTATGAACGCCGCCTGACAGCGCATGAAATTGCTTGGGTTTATCCATAGTAGATAATGGAGCAAGACGCCGCCCTGCTCCCCCGCATAATATGACAGGTAAAATCCTATTCATTCAACAAACCATCCCTACGATAGGGGTAATATAAAACTCGACATCTAATTCACGACGCAATAGTTATGACATTTCCACGCCATAAATCAACTTTTAACAGCCTCTGAAAATAATGCCCGCTTCAACAGAAACCATAATCAGAAAGAAAAAGTCAAAAACTTATGATCAATACTTCTTGACAGAACGCGGAATATAAGTATATTGTCGCAACTTAATTCACAAAACGGGCATGAAATCCGCGTGAAAACGCGCTTCTCCCCTTAGTTACAGAGATAAAAACAATGTTTGCAATTATTCGTACTGGTGGAAAACAATACCGCGTCGCAAAAGACGATAAACTGGAAATCGAAAAACTTGACGTAAAAGACGGCGACAAGATCGATTTTGACGTTCTGTTCGTTAGCGACGGAAAAAAAGTTTCAACTGGAGAGCCATTGGTTAAAGGCGCGAGCGTTAAGGCAACTGTTCTTGGCCAGAAGCGTGGACCAAAGATCACGATCTTCAAGAAAAAGCGTCGTCAGAATTACCGTCGCAAAAAAGGCCATCGTCAGGATCTGACATTGGTACAAATCACAGACATCAAAGCCGCATAAATCAGACAATTGATAAAAAGCGCAAATCAGGAGATAAAAAATGGCACATAAAAAAGCAGGTGGTAGTTCCAGAAACGGTCGTGACTCGGCTGGCCGTCGCTTAGGCGTAAAAAAATTCGGCGGCGAACAAGTCATTGCTGGTAACATCATCGTTCGTCAACGCGGGACAAAATATCGCCCGGGCAAAAATGTTGGCCTGGGTAAAGACCACACAATCTATGCATTGGTTGATGGTCAGGTGGTTTTCACCCGCAATACCGCAGGCGGAAACCCAACAGTAAATATTGTGCCGGCCGCAAATGATGCAAAGGGCGCGAAAGCGGCTGAGTAAGCGGCTTAATTTAAACTGAACAATATGATATTTATAAAAGGGGAAGCGATTATGCCTCCCCTTTTTTTAATGAAACGTCAAAACGGGTCGTTAACATGAAATTTCTGGACGAAGCAAAAATTTACGTAAAAAGTGGAGATGGCGGCGCGGGCTGCGTCTCATTTCGTCGTGAAAAATACGAAGAATTTGGCGGACCGGATGGCGGCAATGGCGGCCGCGGCGGCGATGTAATCTTTGAAGTAATGGATAGCCTCAATACACTTATTGACTTCCGCTACCAACAGCATTTTCGCGCCCCAAATGGTCAGGGAGGTATGGGGAAAAACCGGACCGGCGCAGGCGGTGAGGATATCATCATAAAGGTTCCGGTCGGAACTCAAATTTTAGCCGAAGATAAAGAAACTATTTTGGCAGACTTCACCAAAAAAGGTGAAACAATGACATTCCTACGTGGTGGTGATGGCGGGTTTGGCAACACACATTACAAAAGCGCCACCAATCAGGCCCCCCGGAAATCGACCCCGGGTTGGCCTGGACAAGAAATGGGGATATGGCTAAGGCTCAAATTAATAGCAGATGCAGGCCTTGTTGGACTGCCTAACGCAGGAAAATCTACATTCCTGTCTGTCGTATCCAATGCAAAACCCAAAATTGCTGATTACCCCTTCACCACCCTCGCCCCCAATCTCGGAGTTGTTAAAGCTGGTGATAAAGATTTTGTAATTGCCGACATTCCGGGGCTCATTGAAGGGGCCCATGAAGGGCATGGCCTTGGCGATCGCTTTTTAGGCCATGTAGAACGCACCAGTGTCATTCTCCACCTTATCGATAGCACCCAAGATGATATCGTTTCAGCGTATAAAACGATCCGGAATGAGCTTGCGCAATATGGCGGGGGCATTGAAAATAAGGAAGAGATAATCGCCCTAACCAAGATCGATTCACTAGGCCCAGAACTTGCCGCGGATCAGGCTCAGCAACTTGAGACCGCAATTGGCCGAAAGGTGCATCAAATTTCTTCCGTAACCGGCGAGGGCACGAAAGAATTACTGTATTTATTAGCGGACCGCATTACGACAATCAAAAATGCCCGCGACCAAGACGACAAAGCCCCTGAAAGATATAGTCCCTGAAAGATATAGCCCATGAGTGCAGATGCCCATGATATTATAAGCCGGAGTAAGCGTATCGTCATAAAAATTGGTTCGGCTCTTGTTGCCGAAAGTGACAGCGGCCGCGTTAAACAAGGCTGGGTAAATCAATTCGCTGTAAACATTGAAAATCTTTGCAAACAGGGCAAAGAAATCATTATTGTTTCTTCCGGGGGCGTGGCATTAGGGCGCACCACTATTGGTATTGAACCCGGAACGCCGCCGCAAAAAATTCCATTGGCCATGAAACAGGCTTCTTCTGCGGTCGGACAATTTCACTTGTTCAATAGTTACTATACCGCCTTTTCAGCGTTAAATATGAATGTTGCGCAAGTTTTGTTGACCATGAGCGAAACCGAAAACCGCCGCATGCACCTTAACGCGCGGGAAACATTATATACATTACTAGAACGTTCCATTGTTCCCATCATCAACGAAAATGACACGGTTTCAACAGCAGAAATTCGCTTCGGTGAAAACGACAGCCTTGCGGTACGCGTTGCTCAAATGGTTAGCGCGGATCTGGTTATTTTATTATCCACAGCAGACGGCCTGTATACAGACAACCCTGACACAAATCCAGAAGCTAAGCATATTGCCGTCATTGATAAAATAACCGAAGACCATATAAAAATGGCCGGCGATGCGCTACCAGGCCTCTCAACTGGCGGCATGAAAAGCAAAGTTCAAGCAGCCATGAGCGCAAATCAGGCCGGCATATCACTCATTATTGCCGAAGGACGCCCATCAAACGCCTTAAACCAACTTGCAACAGACAAAACGTGCCGCTCTACGCTTTTCTACGCACAGGAAACAAAATCAAACGCAAGAAAACGCTGGATCCAAAGTCACATTCGTCCAAAAGGAAAAGTCATTATTGACCAAGGCGCGGTAAAAGCCTTGCTTAGTGGTAAAAGCCTTCTGCCAATCGGCGTAAAATCTGTTCAAGGTGACTTCAAACGTGGAGACGCAATTACGGTTCATAATGAAGAAATGACCCATATTGCGACAGGGCTCGTGGCCTATAACGCCGCCAATGCATCAGCACTTACCGGAAAAAGCAGCGCCGATATAGAAGATATACTGGGATATGCCGGACGAAGCGAGCTCATACACCGCGATGATCTTGTCTTAATCACTTAACAAACCCGCTCTTTTCAGGCATTCTATAGCCATAACCTGAAATGAGGATTCCATGCTTCGCACTGACACACCCAAAACAATTTATCTAAAAGATTATAAACCCTCACCATACCAGGTCGGCCATATTGATCTGGATTTCGACATTCATGACGGCCATACAATTGTGACGTCAGAAATGCAAATTACAAATGCCAAAGGCAATACAGAAAACTTATTTCTACACGGCGAAGCGTTAGAATTACTGTCTGTAGAGCTAGACGATCAAGCCCTTAATGCATATAGCATTGATGATACAGGCATGACCATTACATGCCCAAACAAAGATAGCTTTACGCTTAAGATACGGACAAAAATCTCACCTGAAGACAATACCCGCCTTGAAGGGCTTTATAAATCCGGCGGCAATTACTGCACCCAATGTGAGGCCGAGGGGTTCCGCCGCATTACTTATTATCTCGACCGGCCAGATATCATGACCACGTTCACAACGCGCATAGAAGCCAATGCCGACCATTACCCTGTGTTACTTTCCAATGGCAATAAAATCGCAACTGATAAGCTGGATAAAGGGCGCCATTCAACCACATGGCATGATCCGCACCCAAAGCCATGCTATCTATTTGCGCTGGTCGCCGGCAAATTAAGCCATATCCACGACACTTTCACCACCATGTCTGGCCGCAAGGTTGATTTATACATCTATGTTAGGCCAGGCGATGAGAACCAGTGCCATCACGCAATGGAAAGCCTGAAAAAATCAATGAAATGGGATGAAGATACTTATGGTCTGGAATACGACTTGGATTTATTTAACATCGTTGCTGTCAGCGATTTCAATATGGGCGCAATGGAAAATAAAAGCCTTAACATTTTCAACACAGCCCTAGTGCTGGCGGCCAAAGAAACAGCAACCGACGCAGATTTCATGCGTGTTGAAAGCGTCATAGCGCATGAATACTTCCATAATTGGAGTGGCAACCGGGTAACATGTCGTGACTGGTTTCAACTATCATTAAAAGAGGGTTTAACCGTTTTTCGTGATCAGGAATTTTCTGCTGACTTAAACTCCCGCTCCGTACAACGCATTGACGACGTAACACATCTGCGCCGTTTGCAGTTTTCCGAAGATGCTGGCCCTTTGGCACACCCCATACGCCCCGATAATTATATTGAAATCAACAATTTCTACACGATGACAGTATATGAAAAAGGGGCGGAAGTGATCCGCATGTTCCGCACCATTTTAGGTGCAGAGCTATACAGAAAAGCCACAGACCTATACTTCACAAGACATGATGGAGAAGCCGCGACCTGTGATGATTGGGTCAAATGCATGGAAGATGCATCAGGAATGGATCTAACGCAATTCAAACTATGGTATTCTCAGGCAGGAACTCCAACGGTCAACTTCACAGGCCGGCACGATGAGGCCACGCAAACGTATAATATTACCTTAAAGCAGAGCATCCCGGCTACGCCCGGACAACCAGATAAACAGCCCATGCATATACCCGTGGCCATTGGCTTGATTGGGCCAGATGGTGAAGATTTGATTGGCACTGAAATTCTACATCTGCGTAAAGAGACACAAAATTTTACAATTGAAGATGTCCCGGCTTTACCAACACCCTCAATCTTGCGTAATTTTTCCGCACCCGTGTATTTAGAAACAGATCTGAGCGATAATGATTACAGTTTTTTAACAAAACATGAAATCTATGATGGGTTTAATCGCTGGGAAGCAGGCCAACATTTAGACCGGAAAACTCTCAATTTACTAACAGATGAATTTGAAAAGGGAAACTTTAAACCAGAAATACCGGAAGAGTTTCTAAACCGGCACGGGGACATGTATAAATACGCCCAGCAAGATGCCGTTTCCGGCGACGATCTTGCCTTATATGCGCGGTCAATGACATTACCCGATGTATCAACCCTTATTCAAAAACGCCAGAATGCTGACCCTGTTGCCGCCTATAAAGCCCGCCAATATGCATTGGCAGCTCTTAAACGCACGCATAAAGGCGCCTTGCAAAAAATATATAAAGCCAATGAACAAACGGAAGCCTTTTCGATCGCTCCGACTGCAATGGCAAAACGAGCCATTCGTAATGTAGCCCTATCCATCTTAACTTGTACTCAAGGTACAGGCTGCGCAAAACTAGCCAAATCCCATTATTTTGGGGCCGATAACATGACAGACCGCATGGCAGCACTTAGCGCTATTGCTTCAAACCAAAACACGGAACGTGACGAGGTTCTACACGATTTTTACCAAACATATCGAAATTACCCGCTTGTCATCGACAAATGGTTCTCCGTTCAGGCATCAAGCGTTCGCCCGGACATCATATCGCATTTAAAAATATTACGGGCGCATGCTGACTTCACGATGAAGAACCCGAACCGCGTGCGCTCTTTATTCGCCGCCTTTGCCATGAACAATTACGCATGTTTTCATGCAGAAGACGGGACAGGATACCATTTTCTTGCCGATGCGATTATTGAACTCAATAGCATAAACCCGCAAATTGCGGCTCGCTTATTAACGCCTATGCGGGACTGGAGAAAATATTCCACCGCGCGTCAGGCCAACATGAAAGATGCCTTGGAACGCATTGTACAAACGCCAGACCTATCCCCGGACGTTTATGAAATCGTTAGCAAAAGTCTGAAATAAACTTATAATGCCTGACTTTTCGCTGGAAGAACAATACGGTAATAAGGTTTGCGGCATTGATGAGGTCGGCAGAGGTCCTCTCGCTGGGCCTGTCGTAACAGCTTGTGTTTTCATCCCCGAAAATAAACGGAACCTGTCTTTTATTAGCGGTATACGAGACAGCAAGAAACTATCGCGAACCAAACTGGAATACTGCGAAGCCTATATTAAAGAACACTGTGTATGGGCACTTGGCTCCTGCAGCGTAGAAGAAATTGACCACATGAACATCTTGCAAGCCACTTTACTGGCCATGAAACGAAGTTTTGACGCAATGCCAGAGACGGTAAAACCAAATATGCGTATCCTGATTGATGGCAATCACTTACCACAGAACATGCCCTGTCCTGCCTACACCATCAAAAAGGGCGATGACAAATCCTACTCAATAGCCGCCGCCTCAATTCTGGCAAAACTATCCAGAGACCGTATCATGGAAAAACTACATGAAATTCATCCATATTATGGCTGGAGCAGCAATGTCGGCTACCCTAGCCCGGCACACAAACTGGCGATAAAAAACCACGGCATTACAGAGCATCACAGAAAAAGTTTCGCCCCAGTAAAAGCGTATATAGACCGTAAAATTACAGAACCTTCCTCCGCCAGATATTCGACTCAGCAATGAAGAACACAACACAAACATTTGAGTCTAAACAAAGAATCGAGATTTTTTTCTTGACGCCGACTCCATTTTGACTCATGATTCGTCCTTCAATTAAGAAGGATATTGGATATGTCGAGTCAAAAAAATGACTTGCCCACAGACACCATTCAAGTGGGCGATTGCGTAAAAATAATGAACAATATGCCCCGCGAAAGCATTGATTGTATTTTTGCCGACCCGCCTTATAATCTTCAACTTCAGGGAGATCTACATCGCCCGAATAATTCAAAAGTAGATGCCGTGGACGATCATTGGGATCAGTTTGAGTCGTTAAAAGCCTATGATGAATTTACACGTGAATGGCTAGGAGCGGCCAAGAAAACCCTAAAACCAGACGGAAGCATCTGGGTAATTGGCAGCTACCATAACATTTTCCGCCTCGGTACGATATTACAGGATTTGGGCTTTTGGATCTTAAATGACATAATATGGCGCAAATCTAACCCCATGCCCAACTTTCGTGGACGCCGGTTCTGCAATGCCCATGAAACACTCATCTGGGCATCAAAGTCACAGGAATCAAAATACCGCTTTAACTATGATGCTATGAAATCACTGAACGAAGACAAACAAATGCGTTCTGACTGGTATTTACCACTATGCACAGGCGAAGAGCGATTAAAAAACAAGGACGGAAAGAAAGCCCACCCGACCCAAAAACCGGAAAGCCTTCTGGCACGTGTTCTGATGGCCTCTACGCAGACAGATGATATTATCCTTGATCCATTTTTCGGGACAGGAACAACTGGCGCTGTGGCCAAAAAACTTGGACGCCGTTTTATAGGTATAGAACGCGAAGAAATGTATGCCGCCCATGCCAGAAAACGCATTAGCGCCATAAAATCACTAGATAAGAATCTGGTGACAATCAAAGAGAAACGCGAACAGCCCCGCGTACCGTTTGGAACCCTTATTGAAAAAGGTCTGCTAAAGCCAGGAACGACCCTAAGTGATGCGAAAATGAAGCACAGTGTAACAATCCACGCCGATGGGAGCGTGATGGCTCAAAACCGTATTGACCGTATGCGAGGCTCGATTCATAAAGTTGGTGCAGCGCTTCAAAATGCACCCTCTTGCAACGGCTGGACCTATTGGCATTATCAGGATGGAAAAACACATAAGCCCATCGATACGTTAAGAGAAAAAATACGCGCGGAAATGGCCAGTCAATAATGTCTTCAACATACAATGAAATCTTTATTAAGGGTTTTGAGCAACAGGCATCGGTCGGCATCTATGACCACGAAAAAAAAGCGACACAAAAAGTAATCCTGTCCCTGTGTATTGGCTACATGAACGCACGGCGCTTTGATCAAGACGATATAAAGAACACAATTAATTATGAATCCATCATACAAATCATTAAAAACGCAATAGCCGAGCGCCATTATAATTTGATTGAAACGCTGGCTGAAACCATTGCTGACCACGTCATGGGCATTAACGGCACATCAAGTGTCATGGTCGAAATTAAGAAACCCAGTGTAATGGGACATGAAAAAGAAGGTATACTGGGCATTCGCATTAAGCGTACAAAACCACAGTAAAAATCCCCCCTGCCCTAATCTTGATTTCGTTTTTTCTTAAGGGCTTCAAACTGTTCTTTCAAACGCACATCAAGCGGTTTTTCTTGTGACTTACGAATATAATTTTCAAAATACAACAGGACCTCATGGTTAGGGTCTGCATAGATCTCATAGCCCTCTAACATCGCATAAATGTTATCACGCTCCAAACCATTCATAATGATGTCCGTCCCCTTATATGAAAACGCCCGGAACTTCATCACAATATAGGCATCGCGCAAAGAATACATAACCTCGCGGCTACGGCGACTTTCCCTAATTTTCAAAAACTCCTGCATTTTTTCATCTATATAACGCTTTGCAACGGCTGGCTGCACTGGGATTTGTGTCAAATTTACAGGCTGATTTAACTCAACAAGCAACACTTTAGGGTAATTTTCGATCTGCTTTACCCCGCGATTACCGGACGCAAGACAAACTCTTTCATCTATATCTTTCGCATAAACCTCGAATTTACGAATCCCGTCAATTTGATATTCCGGTAAAATTTCAAACATTTGCGTTCTTGCATTATAGTCCTTCAGACGCAACGGTTGTTCAAACTTAAAGCGATCTGGGAATGTTTCTACATTCTGGGTAATATACTCCCTGGCTTTTTTTCGAACGCCTTGCCATTCAAACTCATTAAATATGTATTGCGTATAAATATCACATTCGTTTATCCGAAGAAAATCATCAATGGACTGATTGTCACTAATATCAAATTTATTGAGGCGCCAATATAATTTCGACAACTTTTCTAATGTCACATCATCGTAAAAATGTTCAAAATCCGGCACGAGTATATTGTTGGCTCCCTGCGCTTTTACCGGTGCCGAAAAACCACCAACGCCCAGCATAAGCAATGACAGAAGACATGTAATAATTGTAAAAAATTTCATAATCCTAACGACACTCCGTTCTTAAATATTCCCGCATTTTAACCCTAAAGACGTTAACAACACGATAAAGTTACCTTAAAAAATACCGTTCCAATACCTCAGGCTCAACGTTTTCTGGGCTCGCCTCCTCCCACTTGGGCGACCGGTCCTTATCGATTACAGCAGCTCTGATGCCCTCATAGAAGTCTCGTCCTTTGGCAAAATTGGTAGCCAAGATCAAGTCTTGCTCAATGATATCTGCAAATGTTTCCAAACATTCTCGGTAGTAATATTTAAAAGCTAAACACATGCTAAAGGGCGAATTGCCCTGCATAACTTGATGCGCTTCTTTTATTAAGCCATCACCTTTTGCGGCCGCATTTATTATATCTACTACGCTGGGGCCTTCAAAAACCTTCTCTATTTCATCAGATTTCTGCATAATTTCACTAGGATGCCCTAAGCTAGCGCTAATATAACAATTGTTTTGCAGGAGTATCTCCACCGCTTCGCCGGCATCGGCCGCCGCAACGTTGGCCAGGCTTTGCGACAACGCGCCTAAAAAATCTTCAACATCTTTTTTCTGAAGCAAGCCGCACGCCAAATCACAAAAAAGCATATCTGAGGCGGAAATTGTATTGCCGGTTAAAGCCATATACAGCCCCATATGATGCGGCAAACGTTTTAAATGATACATACTACCGACATCAGGAAAAAAGCCGATCTTAGCCTCAGGCATAGCAAAGGCCGTATCAGGGGCAACGAGCCTAAAGCGGGCATTCCCTGCCAGGCCAAAGCCTCCGCCCATAGTAATCCCATGCATATGCGCAATTATTGGCTTACTATAGGAAAATATCTTACTGTTCAATTCATATTCTTCACGGAAAAACAGCATGGCAACATCAATGCCTAAATTACCACGCCTGTAATCCATGCCGGCTTTATAAAACCCCTTTATATCCCCGCCCGCGCAAAAAGCGCGATCACCATTACCGTCCATAAACACAGCCTTAACACTATCGTCGCGGCCCCATGCATCCAGGGCGATTGTAATTTCACGAATCATATCCAGATTAAGGGAGTTTAATGATTTCGGGCGATTAAGAGTAATACGGCCAATATTACCTTGTTTCATTATTACAACATCGTTATTGGAAAAGACTTGATCCATATGGCCACACTGTTCTAAGTAGAAAGACAAATATAAAATATACACAAACAAGGATATGTTTCCATTCCTTCGCTAGCAAACAAAAGTGTACCATGAGCCAAAAAGAAACAAGACCACTATTTACTGAAAGCTCCACAGGCAAATGCAAAGGGGCATTTCCGGCAACGCGGATGCGCCGGTTGCGCAAAAATGCCTCGATACGAGCTATGGTAAGAGAAAACACATTAACAAAAAACGATCTCATTCAACCAATTTTCGTAGAGGAAGAAACAAAAGAACGTAGCCCTATTGGATCCCTTCCCGGGGTATTTCGCGAAAGCGAATCCAGCCTGGCCTCCCGGGTCAAAGACATTCAGCAAGCCGGGATCAATACAATCATTTTATTTGGTGTATCCCATCATAAAGATGCCCAAGGAACAGATTCCTTAAAAATGAACGGGTTATTTTCCCGCATGATACAAAAAGCAAAAAATGCCGCACCGGATATTCAGGTTATCGCAGATATATGCCTATGCGAATATACTGACCACGGGCATTGTGGGCCTTTGGCCCATGATGGCGCACCGGACAATGATAAAACCCTCTCTATTATTGCGGAGCAGGCCATAATCGCGGCCCGCTCGGGGGCTGACATTCTTGCACCGTCCGGGATGATGGACGGTATGATTGGGGCATTAAGACACTCATTGGACACCAGCGGCTATGCGGATATCCCGCTGCTTTCATATGCCGTAAAATACGCATCATCACATTACGGACCATTTCGTGAAGCTGCTGGCTGTTCACTAGGTCATGACGGGAACCAGGTCACAATGCAAAGTGATCGAAAAGCCTATCAGATGGACCCGGCAAACGCCCGAGAAGCCTTGCGAGAAGCAGCATTAGATCTACAAGAGGGCGCTGACATGTTGATGGTTAAACCCGGTTTACCATATCTGGACATAATTAAGGCCGTTAAAGATGAGTTCCAAATGCCAACCTTTGCCTACCACGTCAGCGGAGAGTATGCGATGTTGAAGGCTGCAGCGGAAAAAGGATGGCTGGACTATGAAGCAACCATCATGGAACAAATGATGTGCTTTAAACGCGCAGGAAGCGACGGAATTATAACGTATTCCGCCATGGACGTTGCGCAATTACTTGATAAATAAAAAATAATTAAAAGCATAAAAACGTCATATTTTATTAAAATATTTGTGTTATCTTATTTAGAGAAATAAAGAAAATAAATAATAAGATAAATATAGAGCACATGGCGGACGATAAAGGCCTCAAAAAACAACGCGATCAATTTCTGGCATTTTCCTTTGCTTCAGCGGATCTGTTTATAGAAGTATCAGGTGACGGCAAAATAATATACGCCTTGGGGGCAGCCAAGGGTATCATAGGTGTTGACGACAAAACCCTTATAGGTAAAGAATGGCTTGAATTGTTCTCCCCCATTGACCGCCCGGTGCTTAGATCATTGTTGACGCGGGCAAAGCCTGTTATTCGTTGCGGCCCCATCCTGGTCACTTTAAATAAAGAAATCAGCGATGGGAAAAAGGCTGTTGTAACCGGCATTATCATGCCAGATAGTGACAAATTCTATCTCACTGTTGGTCATAGCAATATGATGATGGCACGCATCGGTGAGGGCGTACGCACCCAAAACGAAGCCACTGTTCTGAGCAAGGACGATTTTATTGATGCCGCAATGGACGCCCTTAATGTTGCCCAATCCCTTGGACAAGATGTTGATCTGACAATGTTTGAGCTCGGCGCAACGCCAGAGGATATACAAAGACTAGGGCCAGAGGCTTGGAACGCCTTTACAGATTCAATATCTGAGCTGTTGCTCTCGAAATCTGCCGATGGTCATACCGCATCACAAATTGATAAAGATAAATTCAGCCTTATTCACGACAAGGATGTTGAACCAGAGGCACTACTCACACAAATTAAAGAACTTGCGCAAGAGCAGGACCCCACAGGGGCCGGCTTTGACGTGCAATCAAAAACCGTGACCTCGGATCTATCGGACATGAGCGAACGCGATGCGTCGCGTGCTTTGCTTTATACCATTCATGAGTTTGAACGCAAGGGAACCGAACTGACAATTGAAACACTGAATTCTGGCCTCAAATCATATGTCAGCGCCAATGCACAACGTATGAAAGAATTCCAGAGCATTATAGAAAGAACAAATTTTAATTTGTTTTTTCAACCTATCGTAGACTTAAATACATTAGAGGCCAGCCACTATGAAATTCTTTGCCGCTTTGAAGAGGGAGACACATTGGAATGGGTCATGTTTGGCGAAGATGTCGGAATGGCTGCGGATTTTGATATTGCTGTTTGCGAGCGCGCCATTAATTTCGTTAGCTTTAAGGCCGGAGGTACAAAAGCGCGTTTTTCCGTTAATCTTTCCGGACAATCCATTCAGGATGAAATCTTCTGTGAAAAACTGAAAAGCATGCTGCAAAAAGACAGTAATCTCAAGAACCGTTTAATGTTCGAGATAACGGAATCGTCGCATATTACAGATCTAGATAAGGTAAACCATTTTATAAACGCACTGAAAGAAGATGGATATCAAGTTGCTTTGGATGATTTTGGTGCTGGCTCTGCATCATTCCAATATTTGCAAGAACTGGAAGTGGACCATTTAAAAATCGACGGGAAATACATTCGTAAAATACTATCATCGCAACGCGATCTGACCATGATAAAAAACCTAACGCAAATGGCGAAAGATCTGGGCATCAAGGTCGTCGCTGAATTTGTGGAAGATAAAGAACAATTCAAAGCCTTAAGGGAGCTTGGCGTTGATTATGGCCAAGGGTATTTATTTGGTAAGCCACATAACAAACCGGACTATCTCCCCATCGAAGAACTTAAGAAATTGTAATAATACAATTTTATCACACCTTCATCATCATCATGACTTGAACAATATTAGAAAAAAGCACACAATAACAATGATACAAACTGGTCTCTATGAATAAGTTTAAATCTACGCAGCGTTAAATCACTATTAACCCTTATTGAAGATTATACTTATACAAAGACATCACTAAAACACACCAACCGGGGCACTTTACTTACTATGAAAATTGTCGGTCTTTTACTTGTATTCCTATGTACCTTCGGCGGCCTTTTAATCGCAATGGGTTTCAAGGTTGATCAATTCATGTACTTGATGATGATGATCCTGAAGGCCGTACCGGGCGAATTTGTTATTATTTTCGGCTGTGCTGTTGCCGCATTTTTAGTTGCGAATGACGGTCCCACCATTAAGGGAACGATCAAATATCTAGGCGCCTTAACCAAACCGCACGCCTATAACAAAGAAGACTATATTGAGCTTCTGAGCATGCTCTTCACTGTTTTCAAACTTGCACGGACAAAAGGGTGGTTGGCATTAGAGCAACATATCGAAAATTCACATGATAGTGAACTTTTCGGACGCTTCCCAAAATTCCAGCACAATCACCATGCCATTGTGTTTTTCTGTGATTATCTGCGAATTATATCGCTCGGCAACGAAAATCCGTTTGAGTTAGAAGCGCTGATGGATATGGAGATTGAAACCTTATCTGAACATGAAGGGCACCCGGGCCATGCCGTACAGACCATGGCCGATGGTATTCCCGCCCTTGGTATTGTTGCGGCGGTTCTTGGCGTTATCAAAACCATGGCTTCGATCTCGGAACCACCAGAGGTTTTGGGGAAAATGATCGGCGGCGCGCTAGTCGGAACTTTCCTCGGGGTTTGGCTCTCATACGGTATGGTTGCCCCGATTGCTGGCGCAATGACCGTCAAAGCAAATACAGAGGTTATGTACTATAAATGCATGAAAGTGGCCATTATTGCCTTCCTGAATGGGGCGGCCCCGCAAGTCGCCGTAGAATTTGCACGTAAATTCCTACCCCATGATGTGCAGCCCACATTTATGGAACTTGAAGAAGTTTTAAATGAGCTCCCTCCGCCGTAATAGAAACAAATAAGTAACGAAGCAAAAGAATGGCAGAAGAAGACAGTAGCGAACAGCCCATTATTATCAAGAAAATCAACAAGGGCCACGGGCACCATGGTGGCGCCTGGAAAGTAGCCTACGCAGATTTTGTGACCGCCATGATGGCCTTTTTCTTATTGCTATGGCTCTTAAACGTTACAACGGAAGAGCAAAAAAACGCTATATCGAACTATTTTGACCCGACGCATCCGAAGGTCTCACAATCAGAAAGCGGTGCAGGTGGTATACTTGGCGGTTTAAGCATGTCCCCGACTGGCTCAATGGCCACAATGGCTCAGCCCATCAACGCACCGCGCCCTTCCCCCGCCGCCACGAAAGGCCAGTCACAATCAAAAAATGCAAAAGAAGAAGCGGCCAAAGAAAAAAAGCGAAAAAAAGAAGAGCGTGAATTTAAAAAGGCTGAACGTGATTTAAAACGGGCCATTGCCAATTCTCCGGAGCTTAAGGGGCTCATGAAAAACCTGATGATCGATATGACCCCCGAAGGACTGCGTATCCAGATCATTGACCGTGAAGGTGAACCAATGTTCCCGAGCGGTTCAGCGCAGATGTATCAAAAAACACGTGACTTGCTGACCGCCATTACAAAAGTCATTGACCCGCTAGATAACGAAATATCGGTTAGAGGCCACACGGACAGTGTTCCATATGGATCCGGAGCGGATTACACAAACTGGGAACTATCATCTGACCGTGCAAACGCCAGTCGCCGCGTTATGCTGGATGCAAACTTACCGAAAGAACGATTAAACAATGTCATGGGAAAAGCTGATACGGAGCTGCTAATTACAGAAGATTCGACTGATCCGCGCAACCGGCGCATTACACTTATCTTATTGCGTGAAGAGCTAACAAATCCTGAAAACTATGAAAATCTTACTGGTAACGACGAAGACGATGGCGAAAGCTATGGATCGCCCGCCGCACCAGAGGTTCCGGTTGGGACCTTCAGAAAAACACCAGGGAAAATTGAATTTCCCTAGTTCCTGGCGTATTTGTTAAAGTAAAAAGTTATTACAATTAGTCGAATTTGTTATTCTTCGGAAAGCCGTTGGGTGGCAAACGCCCTGCACTTGCTCTTTTTCCAAGCCACGGCATAACTTCTTCTACAAGTGTGGTTCCCGAACCGTACTTAAATTCAAGCCCCTGCTCTAAATCAAATGACTTTGCATCCGACAAGCCGCCATCCTTATATTTTTGCAATATAACCCCTTTTCCGCGCGTCATCTCAGGAAGCTCCTCAAGCGCAAAAACCAACATTTTTCTGTTCTTACCTATCACCGCCAAATGATCATGCTGGCCTGGAATATACTGGCACAGCTTGGCTTCAACCTTTCCAGACACATTAAGAATTTGCTTACCGCTTTTTGTTTGCGCCAAAACGTCATCCGATTTCACAAGAAAACCACGGCCATCAGATGACGCAACCAACAATCTGCAATCACTTTCAAAAAGCATTATTTTGGCAATATCGGCTTCGTTAGGCAAGTCGACCATTAAACGAACTGGCTCCCCGTAACCACGCCCGGGCGGTAAATCATTACACGACAGCGTATAAAAGCGCCCATTGGTCCCAAATACAAGCAGTTTATCGGTTGTTTGCGCCTCAAGGATAAAGCGCTCCCGATCACCATCTTTATATTTAATATCGTCAACTTTCTGACCATGGCCTTTCATCGCCTTTATCCATCCCTTATCAGAACAAATAATAGTGATTGGTTCCTTCTCAATCATGACGGCATCCATATCAATCGACATTGGCACGGGCGCAGCCCCTATCATTGTACGGCGCGCCCCTAATTCTGTATCTTGACCGAATTCCTTTTTAATTGCTGCAATCTGTTTTTTAATGCGGGTCCACTGACGCATTTCAGACGCAATGAGTTTTTGCAACTCATCACGCTCCGCGGAGAGTTTCTCATGCTCCCCTTTGATTTCCATTTCTTCCAATTTGTGCAATCGACGCAAACGCAAGTTTAATACGGCTTCAGCTTGGTTTTCCGTTAAGTTGAATGTCTCAATCAACTTCATTTTAGGTTCATCCTCAAACCGAATAATACGAATGACCTCATCTATATTCATATAGACGATCAGATATCCTTCCAGCACCTCAATACGAGCCAAAACTTTTTCAAGGCGGTGTGAAGAGCGTCGAACCAGAACTTCTTTTTGATGCTCCATCCATGCACGCAAAACCTCTTTCAACCCCATGACACGCGGAGTTACGCCACCGTCAAGAACATTCATATTCATATTAAAGCGATTTTCAAGATCCGAATTGCGGAACAGCGCCTCCATCAATACTTCAGGCTCAACATTACGGTTTTTGGGCACAAGAACAAGACGAACATCATCGGCAGATTCATCGCGGACATCGTCCAGCATAGGAAGTTTTTTATCATTGATTAGATCAGCAATTTTCTCAATCAATTTTGATTTTTGAACCTGATAGGGAATTTCACTCACAACAATTTGATAAAGCCCTTGTTTAAGCTCTTCCTTATGCCATTTGGCGCGAACGCGGAAAGCTCCCTTTCCGGTGCGATATGCCTCCAGTACATCCTTGCTGTCCTCTACCAAAGTTCCGCCAGTCGGGAAATCTGGCCCTTTGACTATTTGGGCAATTTCTTCATCACTGGCATCTTTTTCCAGCATAAGCTGCATTGCATCACACAACTCACCAACATTATGTGGAGGAATATTCGTAGCCATACCAACCGCAATACCGGAAGACCCATTGGCCAGCAAATTAGGAAAACCACCCGGCAAGACCACTGGTTCGTTTTCGGACCCATCATAGGTAGGACGAAAATCAACAGCGTTTTCCTCTATACCCTCCAGAAGCAAAAGCGCAACGCGTGTTAATCGCGCTTCAGTATAACGCATCGCGGCCGCATTATCACCATCAATATTACCAAAATTTCCTTGTCCGTCGACCAGTGGGTAACGTTGAGCAAAATCTTGCGCCAAGCGCACCATGGCGTCATAAACGGCCGTATCACCATGAGGGTGAAACTTACCTATAACATCACCGACAACCCTGGCCGATTTTTTTGGTGCCGTATCGGGATTCAGTTTCAACTGGTACATCGCATACATCAGGCGCCTGTGCACCGGTTTCATGCCATCACGCACATCCGGCAAAGAACGGCTCATGATCGTAGATAGAGCATAAGACAAATAGCGTTCAGATAAAATTTCACTGAACGGTTGGTCAACAATCTTATTTTCGGCAGTCACATCATCAGTCATACTTTTTTAATTAAAGCGCGGAAGCGCTCTATGCAAGCGTTTTCAACGAAAGTGATACAAGAAAGCTGTGATTAATGAATATATTACACTTTAGTAGACATACGATTTAAAAAACGTACGCGCGCCGGAGGCACACCTTTAGTATGATGCGTAAAGGCCCAGTGTTCCAGAAAATATCCAGTTAACTCTAATCCAAGCAAAAAGTCCGCCGCCTCATCCTCGGGAATTCCTCCATTAGGCTTTAGAAATTCGGGCAACTTAAGAAGTTTATCCTTGTAAGGTTCACCAGCCTCGCGGCTCACTGCTCGGCCCGTTTTGGGCGAGACAAAAGCCAAAGTAGAACTGTTTCCGCCGCCGGCGCAGCTATGAAGATCAAGTGAAAATCCCAGCTCTTTTAAAAACGCAATCTCCCACATGACATACGCCGCTGGCCAGACATTAAGATCTAGTGCATCAAACAGGGCAATAAGCCCATGATATAACCCTGGATGCCCTTCCCGCTCCGGTAGCGCCTCATCACACAAAGCGCACGCTGATTGCAAAGCAGCCAACTTGATCGAATCGTCCATAAATAGTGGCCCATAACTTTTGACAGGCTCTAACGTAAACGATCCTAAATTATCACTGACACGGGCCTGCCAGTGCGCATCAACAAGATTACCCGTCTCAACAACGCCGCGGAGCTTAGCCGAACGAACGCCGCGGACATAACCAGCATGACGGCCATAATTTTCTGTAAGCAGAGAAACAACGCCCCCATTTTCACCATGGCCTCTTACCGAAAGCACTATGCCTTGATCTTCCCATCTTTCCATGCATATAGATTAGTGCGAACATGTCGCAAAAACCAGACTGAACAAACACTCTTTAACAAAATAATGAGATACGAAAAAAGGAGCACCATGAAAAAAGTTGGAGTAGCAGGAATAGGCGCCATTGGAACGTCGGTTTGTAATGCACTGATAGATGGTATTACAGGCTATGAGCTTCATGCCATTTCAGATGTACAAGATAAGCCAGAATGGAATGTTCCCAATTTGAATTTTCAGGATATGGCTCAAAAATGCGACTTAATTATAGAATGTTTACCACCCGATATCGTTCCAAAGTTGTGCACCCCGGTGCTGCAACAAGGAAAAGAGCTCATGATCATCTCATCATGCGCTTTGCTCATGTATCCTGATATTCTAAAAACCCATGAATTATCCACAAGTCGCATTATTGTACCATCTGGGGCTTTAATAGGACTTGATGGCGTAAATGCATTAAAAAACATCGGGATAAAAAAAGCAAAAATAGTATCAACTAAACCCCCAATGGGTTTTTCCACAGCCCCCTATGTGGATGAAAATGATATCGATTTATCAAGCATAAAGGAAAAGACAATGCTATTTAGCGGCAACGCATTGGAAGCATCAAAAGGCTTCCCCGCTAACGTCAATGTCGCGGCCACACTTAGCCTTGCAGGAATAGGCGCAATGAAAACGCAAGTTGAAATCTGGGCGGACCCACAAACAGGGTTCAATTCTCATGAAATCCAAGTAGAGAGCGAGTTTAGTCAGATCACCGCAAAGGTGCAAAATAGCCCCGACCCGGCCAACCCAAAGACCAGTGTATTGGCCGCACAAAGCATCATTGCAACCTTGCGTGGGTTCACCAACGAATTCGTGGTATTATGATACACATGTGAAAATAAAGGACCAAAATGATAATCGCTAAACATTTTTATATGATCCGTCACGGAGAAACCGAAGCCAATGCTGCAAAAATAATGGCTGGATCCATGGATAGCCCGTTAACGCAAAATGGAATTGATCAAGCCAAAAAAGCAGCAGACATAATAAGTATGCTAAATAACAAGCCAAAAACCATTGTACACAGCCACTTATCACGCGCCAGAGATACGGCAAACCATATTAACACCCTTTTAAACGCACCTATATATGAGGACCCGGATTTTGCAGAGTTAAATGCGGGTGATTGGGAAGGTGTCCCATATGACCAATGTCAGGAATTACTGGTAGGTTGGCAGACACCCCCGGGCGGCGAAAGTTTTAATGAGTTTTGCGAGCGCCTGAAGCGCGCAAAAAACACGCATTTACAGAGACACCCGGGCCCTGTATTAATTGTTTGCCACGGGGGTGTATTTCGTGCTTTTGGAAAAATTTACGGCCTGAACATACCAGGAGTAAAAAATTGTCACCTATATGAATTTGAACCGCTACCAAATACAGAAACATTTCCATGGCGGGTTTGGGAATATGGGCTAAATGATGACGGTGGCATTGTACGCAATATTGCTAATGTCTATCTCAACGCAGATACGGCCGAAATTGAATCATAGACCTTAAGAGCCTGTACAGTTTCTTTAACATCATGCACACGGAACATGTTCACCCCTTGTGACCGCGCCCAAATCACGCTTGATAGTGACCCGGCAAGACGCTCATTTGCACTTTCACCTTTTGATAAGTCCGCAATAAAACGCTTGCGTGAACTACCGAAAAGTATATTGCACCCCAAATCAAAAAATTTACTTATATTTCTATGTATTAATAAATTATGTTCAAGTGTTTTACCAAATCCTATACCAGGATCAATTATAACGTTTTTTCTTTCGATACCGGCAGTTTCACAAGCGCGAATTCGCTTTTGTAAATATACATATATATCCTCTATGACGTTGTTATAACTTGGGTTTTCCTGCATAGTGTCAGGCGATCCCTGCATATGCATTAATATAACGGGGACCTGCCGTCCCACAGCCAAGAATATACTTTCACTATCATACTCTAAAGCACTGATATCATTTATAATACTTGCGCCAGCATCAAGGGCAGCGCGCATTGTCGCGGCATTACGCGTATCAACTGATAGACACGCACCATATTTCTTTAACCCTTCTATCACAGGCAGAATGCGATCAATTTCCTCTTGTATTTCAACACGTTGCGATCCTGGGCGCGTTGACTCTCCGCCAATATCCAGTATTTGAGCCCCCTCCTCCAATAACTTGACCCCATGTTCTATCGCTTTGTTTTCATTAATAAACTTTCCCCCATCAGAGAAGCTATCTGGGGTCACATTCACAATACCCATAACAATAGGGGGAGCAGCTGGATCATGAACCAATTCTGAAACACTCATGCCGCGGCCGTCATAGAATCTAACGAGGCCCTATCAGGTAGCATAGAGAGCAATTCATTTGCCGTTTTTTGCAAAACCGGGTGCACCCAATCCGAATTAACCTCACAAAGAGGAACAAGCACAAAAGCGCGCTCATGCATTCTAGGGTGAGGAATACTGATGCACTCATCATGAATAACAACATCATTATATGACAGCAAATCAAGATCAAGTATACGGGCCGCATTGCGTTCAGAACGAACGCGCCCAAAATCCGCCTCGATTGTATGCAATAATTCTAGCAAATCTATTGGGCTTCTTTTAGTTTGAACGGCAATAACAGCATTTCGGTAAAGCGGTTGATCGGATACCGGCACGGGCTCAGTAACCCAAATGCGTGATTTTCCGACAATATGCACGCCAGCATTTTCAAGCGTGACCAAAGCCATCTTCAAGGTATTTTCCGGAGGACCATAAGGGCCTTTTAAATTAGCGCCAAGGGCAATTAGTATCACTGTTCAGGCATTCTTAAATTATTTTAAAGGATGCTTTATAGCCTACCAGCTACGCACTTTACCAGTATCAACATGAACAAAGTTGCTTTTAGGATAATATCCGACACCGCCCGCCTTTAATTTTTTAGCATTATCCCGAAGACGTTTCGTACTATGACCAGGCATTCTAATGTCCATGGCTTGTCCATACATGTGAAAAGAATTCTTCGCTACACCTGTGCTGGCATTACGCAACATTGCATTAGTTTTTGGGCTGCGATATCCAGATAGCACCTCGACAGGGCCGTCCATTTTAGTGCGGTCCTGCAAAACTTTCACAATATCAAGAACACGTGGATCCATAGGAAAAACTTCATGCGTGCGAAAGTCGCGCAACACATAATTCATACGGTCAAATGCTTCGGGCAAATATTTGTCACCAACGCGGTATACGCCGGAAAAACTTTCGCCCGTATGCGCGTTACGGAAAGAGATGCGCCAAGATGCGTAGTTGCTCATGGCATAAGCATTACGGGATGGAAACAAAGGCATCAATGCCCCCAATGTGCCCACCAAGCCTAATTTAAGGATGTCTCGACGATTAATTCTATTTAATTCTTTGACAAAGCCTGGATCTTGCATAGTTTCTAGCATTTGCATTCTCTCGATCTGTATTCTTTAATGATACTTACTTACGGATGAAGACTCTTAACAGAACCTAGTGTGAAGTAAAAGATTTTTTTCTATAAGACTGTTACTACTGGTTATAAGAAAAATGAGCGTCTGAACGTGCGCCCGTGTATCTTTCATTATGCACGGGAATAAAGACGCCGTCAATATTACGCAACAAATGCAACAATTTTTGGTCCCGGCCATAGATATCATTACCATAGACAATATCGCCATTATCATCCAGCCAGGTTGTGTAATACAGAAGGGAAACCGGCACTGTGCGATTAAGGTCAATATCCGTCTTCTTATACGTCGCCAATGTGCTATCCACTGCATCACCGTCCCACATATTGTCGGCATCCTTTAACAAAAAATCAATCATTTGACGCGGGTTTTGCATGCGTACGCACCCTGATGACAAAGCGCGCTCGGACCGTGAAAACAGTTCCTTATGATTTGTATCATGCAAATAGATATTATGACGGTTTGGCATTAAAACGCGGTAACGTCCGAGTGGATTATGATCCCCAGGAACCTGCACCATACGAATGGAATGCAAATCACGAACAGAAATATTTTTCCAGTCAATAGAGTGCGGATCTAATGTCACGGCATCTGCCCCATAACCTTGAATGAGCTCCATCCCCTTATCATCAACATAACCAGGGTCTTCCTGCAGCTTGGGCAATATATCAAATTTCTTAATTGTTGGCGGAACGGTCCAATCCGGGTTCAAACGTACCCCGTTAATTTTAGCATTAAACAAATTTGTTTGACGCACAGGATTTCCAACAATTACGGGCATTTCAAAGGCAACGCGTCCCCCTTCTATCGCCCATAAAGTGGCGGATGGAATATTAACAATAACAAATTTATCGCCTCGATTGGTGTCAACCCAACGAAGACGCTCCATATTAACAATAACTTGTTCTATCTTGCGCATATTGGTACGGTTGATGACCTCTAGGGTATTTGAACCAATCACACCATCGGCTTCCAGGCCATTTTCTTTCTGGAAACGTATAACAGCCGCCGCCAAATTATCATCATAAGTCGTATTATTATACTTAAGCGCCTCCAGACCAAGGTACTCTCGAATTTTTGGAATAGCCTTATGCCCGCTGCCCGGGCGCAAAATCCCTGTAAACTCAATTGGTAATAAATATTCCTTCTCACCAGGCCCCTGATTTACCAAACGAATTAATTCACGACGCAACGCACGGTAAGTCTGGCCCTTTGGCTGAACCATATCCAATGCCGCATCAAAGTCATGCGCTAGCAAAATGTGAGTAACATCGGGCGCATTTAAAGGCACCTTCCAGCCTTCCATTTCCAGCCCCAACGCGCTTGGCTCTAAACGCTTACCACTCAGATCAATCGCATAGCGCACAAAGGCATCACTCAAGAGCAACTCAAGATCAGCAAGGCTCTGCCGATCATTTTTCTCTAATAAATTATAGATGTCGACATAATGATAATCATGCGGATTTAGCCCATGTGTCCAGGCTTCATCAATAATTTTGTACATAGCCTCAGCTCTAGAATGCACGCCTGAATCATTTATCCAGTAAGGTTGATTATCACGGGCCTCATAAAACCGTTGGAGAGCCACTTTATGCCGAATCTGTTCGCTTTCTGCCGTTACAATATCTAAGTCCAGATTCAACGAAGTCTGTTGTACGCTGAGAGCAATGGTGGTAGCGCCCGCATCGTTAAGAAGCGGGGATATTTGCGCGTGTCCTTGATTAGCCGTCATAGAAAAAACTGCGTATAATGCAACAATCATAACGGAGACAAAAAACAACCGTATTTTTTTGTTATCAAAATTTAATGTCATTATTATACTACCAAGCCATATAGAGGATAAGCCGCATTCAATTGATTTAAACGCTAAACCAACTATACAGCGATAGCTTTAACAACTGATTATCACCTTATGAAAAAGAGCGCTTGCAGAGATTTAGAGGATAATCCCGCAGCAGCAAGCCCACAATACGCGAAACAACTGCGCTAAAGGTCAACAAAAGTGTGTGTCTCGCTTTTAGCACCCGGGTGAGTAACAGCCCCATAGCGCGCATCACCTACCAGAGCAGCATATTTTTGCAGGGCTCCGGATTGATAGTTCGTTTGGCGCGGTTTAAAGGCTTTCTTGCGCTCGGCAAATTCCTCGTCGCTCACATCAACCTCTAACGTACCTGCCTCTGCATCAATACGGATAATATCCCCATCCCTTATCAAACCAATCGCCCCGCCTACAGCCGCTTCAGGGCCAACATGCCCTATACAGAAACCGCGTGTACCACCGGAAAAACGACCATCTGTGATCAAGGCAACATTGGCACCCTGACCATACAAAGCGGCCGTAGTGGATAGCATCTCGCGCATTCCGGGACCGCCTTTCGGCCCCTCATAACGAATAACGATCACATCGCCATCTTTGTACTGACGCGCCTGAACAGCATCAAAAGCCGCCTGTTCGCCATCAAAAACACGTGCAGGCCCCTCAAATTGGAGCTTCTCCAATCCTGCAATTTTTACAATACCGCCTTCTGGCGCCAGATTTCCTTTCAAACCAACAACACCACCAGTTGGGCGAATAGCCTTCTCAACAGGAAAGACAACATCCTGATCCGCAGGCAGCTTAACATTAGCATAGTTTTCCGCCAGTGTTTTTCCAGTAACTGTAATGCAATCGCCATGCATGTAGCCATGATCCAACAGCTCCTTAATGACGACGCCTACACCACCAATATCATAAAGATGTTTAGCAACATACTTGCCACCCGGGCGCAAATTCGCAATGTAAGGCGTCTTTTTGAATATCTCAGCCACATCAAACAAATCAAAGTCAATACCGGCCTCATGCGCCATTGCAGGAAGGTGCAAGGCGGCATTGGTTGACCCGCCAGTAGCCGCCACAATAGCCGCCGCATTTTCAAGACTTTTACGCGTCACAATATCACGCGGATACGGACCGCCGTTGCGAATAAGGTTCATGACCGCCTCACCCGAAGCCGCGGCATATTCATCGCGGGATTCATACGGTGCTGGCGCTCCGGCAGAATGCGGAATGGCCAAACCAATCGCTTCACTAACGCAAGCCATTGTATTGGCAGTAAATTGCCCACCGCATGCGCCAGCCGATGGACAGGCCACACATTCTAGTTCCTTTAAATCCTCATCTGAAAATTCACCCTTGGCATGCTTGCCAACTCCTTCAAACACATTAACAATATCGACGTCTTCCCCGCGAAAATTACCGGGAAGAATTGTTCCCCCATACATAAAAACACTGGGCACGTTCAGGCGTATCATAACCATCATCATTCCTGGCAATGATTTATCACAGCCGGCAAGCCCCACCAGTGCATCATAGCAATGCCCGCGCATAGTCAACTCCACACTATCTGCAATCACGTCACGCGAAGCCAGTGAACTGCGCATCCCCTCATGCCCCATGGCAATACCATCAGTAACGGTAATTGTCGTAAACTCTCTTGGCGTTCCCTTCCCTTCAGAGACCCCGCGTTTGACAGCCTGCGCCTGACGTGAAAGCGCGATATTACACGGCGCCGCCTCGTTCCAACACGTCGCCACCCCCACCAAAGGTTGGTGAATCTCCTCTTCAGTCATGCCCATGGCGTAGTAATACGCGCGATGCGGTGCGCTTTTTGCGCCCTCTGTTACATAACGGGATACAAGTTTGGTTTTATCCCAACCATTGGGATGTGCGCGCTTTTTGTTGTACATAATCGACATGCCTCTATTCATTTCAATAAGCTAACAAAATAAACAGAGTGCGCAGTAAGTTCAAGACCCCTTATTTACGCAAACCTTAAGAATGTTCAGGCCCGGAATGATGATCACTTTTCATGACGGAATTGGCTAAAAAAAGACTGGCGACGGCGATGCCGCCCAATAGAAGCGGATCAATCGATGCTAAAGTGGACGTCACATTTGTAAGAATGTCCCCGCCAATGCCCTGCAGAGGATAGACCTGACCTGCGCCAGTAAAAAAATCGAAAGTATCCGGCCATGCCGAATGTAAAGCAAATACACCGGACAAAACACCGGCCGCCCCAATCGAATAACCAACTGTATGATTTACTAATCCCATGGGCGCACGCTATAGACTCAAAAGAAATATGTCAAGAAAAGCAAGCTAAAGCTATGTCTTCGCTTTCCTTATGGGCTTCTCACTCGCAACGTCTTCCTGTTCTTCCGTCTCCTCATCACCCAAAACAAGCTCATTAAATGCGCGGCGGAAAGTAACGCCGTTAGTAAGATAAGGAATGCGAACCGCGCGGTTACCGATCCCCATAACGATCACATTGGAATACCCCAATAAAAAACCAGGCAACATGCGCTCCAGCTCTATGCTTTCAATATTCTTAAAACGCATATCAACAACATCAACTTGTAAGATCCCATAGCGCATCAACACACGCTTATTAGTCAGGACCAGTAAAAGCATACGGGTCAGAAGATATGAATGAATTACCCCAATCAAAGAAGCCACAAGCAATATCAGCCCCAATTCAGGAGCAACGAACAACCCAACTATCAGGGAAAGAACAAATAAGGCTCCGCTCTTCCAATAAATGCCCCAATGTACACCGCAGGAAACAACAATTTCCTCCCCTTTTAAAAGTAAGGAATCCACATGCAAATCAGTTTGCATGCTTTCCAGTCGCTCTCTGGTCTTTGCTTTACGGCGGGCCGTCTTTTCTTTTTTGTCTATAGGAGCTGCCGGTTTTTGTTGCAAATCATCACTCATAGGGATCTCGCTTTCTCAATAGCTTGACGAAATTTAATAGGATCTTCTATTGGTGGTAATACGACCTCACCGATCCCCATACCACGTATAGCCAGCCGCCCATAATTAAGCAACCGGCCCAAAATACTTTGCAAGACATTTACCCCTTCAATACGGTCAATGCTGATCTCACCCACCTGACGGGCAATAAGGCCGCGCTTATAAATTAAACGCGTATTGGTGATGGCAATTTCTGTTGTGGCCTTTATCACCATCATTTGCGCGAAACTAAGCAACCCCATAACAAAAACAATGAATGACAATATCCGAACAACGGGATGCAAACCGCGAATCTCGTCCAGGAATGAATATCCCGAGGCAAACCAGCCCATCTGATGATAAACAAAGATTGCACCCACAATAATCAGGATGCTGATAATCACGCCCCATACTATCGCCATAAAGGCGGCAACCGTATACATCCAATGAAACTTACCAATATGAACCAGTTCTTCATTTGGACCCAACGATTGTTGTACATAAAGCATGAAATAGAAACCTATATCTTAGTAAACTTGCGCTCATTGTATCCTGAGTACAACCACCAAGGCAAGACAGCGTTTTAAAAAGGTAATTACAACGCCTGACAGTTAATCCCCAAATGAAATCCCCAAAGCGCGTGCGGTTTTCACCAAAGCACCATCGGGTTCTACCGTATGACAATCTTTAATTGCATCCTCAATCGCAACATCAACGGCTTCCCGGTTTTTCCAGGCTACCATTCGGCCGAACTTCCCTTCATGAACCAAATCTGCTGCTTTCACACCAAGCGCACTGGCCAGCAAACGATCGTTATATGTCGGGCTGCCACCACGCTGGACATGACCAAGCACCGTAACCCGCGTTTCCGACCCCGTAGCCTCCGCTATTTTAGGGCCCAAATAGTGCCCAATACCGCCATAACGCGTTTCACCACCATGGAAAACGACTTCGCGGGATTCCCCTTCCGGGCTTTTAACAGCCTCAGAGATGATCATAAGAACAAAATTGCGGCCACCAGCCTTCACATCATTTATTTTTTTTGCAATGTTTTCAATTGAATAGGAAATTTCAGGAATCAAAATTACATCAGCGCCCCCCGCAATGCCGGCGTTCAGAGCAATGTGCCCTGCATCACGCCCCATCACCTCCAAAATCATTACACGGTCATGGCTAGCCGCTGTGGGCTGCAGGCGATCAAGCGCTTCTGTTGCCACGGCCACCGCCGTATCAAACCCAACAGATACATCGGTCAACCCCACATCATTATCAATAGTTTTAGGAATGCCGACAAAATTAATCCCGCCCTGTTTCGCCAGGCGTGTCAGAATTTCAAAACTTCCATCGCCACCAATACCAATCAACGCTTCAATTCCAAGCCCTTTCGCAGCATCAATAAGCTCACCTGAGCGATCCTTGATGCTCCCATCATCCATTGGATATTCAAAAGGATTGCGATTATTTGTTGTACCCAAAATTGTACCGCCCATTCGCATAACACCGCCTGAAAAATCCTCAGGCTTGAGATGCCTTACCTTGGGCGGCGTAAAGAAAAGCCCAGCCGTACCTGTTTCAAGCCCAAGCACTTTCCAACCCAGCTGATCCGCACGGAACACAACCGCCCTAATCGCCGCATTCAAACCGGCACAATCACCACCACTCGTTAATATACCTATCGTTTTTGACATCCGTTTTTCCTCTTTAACCTTAAGTTTTTATAGATTTTGATCTTTGCGTGATTTTATGATACCAAAACAAAGCACTATCTGATATTATTAATATTCATTTTTTTGAAAATAACAATGTATTTCGCTTATGGAAGATCAAGAAGAACTTCGCCTCAAACTTGCTGAATACAAGAATGAGCATAAAATACTGGATGACACGATTGATCGCCTGCTTAATAACGATCAACCTGTAAACCTGTTTCATATGCAGCAGCTAAAAAAGAAAAAACTGTGGTTTAAAGATATGATACAAAAGATCGAAAGCGATCTTATTGACGACATAATTGCGTAACAGAACAGCACCTACATAAAGATATATTCATGACACACTCTGATCCCAAACCAGCCGTTGGCATTATCATGGGGTCCCAGTCCGATTGGGACACCATGAAAGAGGCGCATATTATACTGTCTGAGCTAAGCATTCCGCACGAAGTCAAAATCGTATCGGCACACCGCACCCCCGATCGGATGGTTGATTACGCCAAAAGCGCGAAAAACAGAGGATTAAAGATAATCATTGCCGGTGCCGGCGGCGCCGCCCACCTTCCCGGCATGGTTGCCGCCATGACGCCGCTCCCGGTGCTAGGGGTTCCTGTCGAGAGCAAGGCGCTAAAAGGAATGGATAGCCTGCTTTCCATTGCACAAATGCCCGGCGGCATTCCTGTTGGCACACTTGCCATAGGCAAAGCGGGAGCGAAAAACGCCGGGATTCTGGCCGCTTCGATCCTTGGGGCGCATGATGAGGCCATATCAGAGCGCTTAGTTCTCATGCGAGAGCAGCAGACAGCGTCCGTAAAGGACACCCCTTCAGATTAGCATTTCCGGGCTAGCTCCCTTGAGGGCTTGCCTTCCAAACCGAACCAGACCATATTGCGACACATGAAAACATTAACTTTAGGCATTTTAGGCGGTGGTCAGTTAGGGCGTATGAGCGCACTTGCCGCTGCCAATCTTGGAATAGCCGTTCACATATTTACCCCGGAACACAACAGCCCAGCCAGCCAGGTTTCATCCCAAACAACCGTAGCGCCATATAATGATGAGACCGCCTTGAAAAAATTCGCCCAAAGCGTCGACATTATAACCTACGAATTTGAAAACATACCGGTTGACACTATACGCTTTTTAAAAACACTTACCCCTGTCTACCCAGATGAGAAACTACTTGAAGTTTCCCAGGATCGCGTCATCGAAAAAATATTTTTAAACGAAATTAATATCGAAACGACACGATGGAAAAACTATCAATCTGACCAAAGCATATTAGACGCTTTTCAAGAGTGGAAATCCAGCGCCACAATTATAAAAACGACACGTTTCGGATATGATGGAAAGGGCCAAGTAAAGGTAAATAAACACGATAATATTAACGAAACAGTACGCCTACTAAATGGCGATAAAATCATAGAAGACATTGTTGATTTCACGTGCGAAATATCCATGATTTGCGCCCGTGATCATGAGGGAAATATCATCACATACGGCCCAATGTTGAACGAACACAAAAATCACATATTACACTTAACCACTGTTCCAGCCGGAATTTCACAGAAACACGTTCATCAAGCCGATAAAATGATCCGAAAAATCGCGCAAAAGATTGATTTAAAAGGCGTTTTAACGCTTGAACTGTTCTTAACGAAAGATGGTCGCCTGCTGGCAAATGAAATTGCACCGCGGACGCATAACTCGGGTCACTGGTCAATGAACGCCTGTTTATATTCTCAATTTGACAATCATATCAGAGCTGTATGTGGGTTTCCTGTAATGGATCCTCAAAGGCATAGTGATGCGAAAATGCTTAATTTGATTGGCGAAGACATTCTTGATATCGATAGACACATGAAAAAATCGGGGGCCTATCTCCACATTTACGGCAAGTCAGAAATCCGGGAGGGCCGTAAAATGGGGCACATAAATTTCATCAGCCCCAAAACATCCCCTACCGCATCATAAAAAAGAGACAAAAACTCTTTGCAAAGCGTAGAAGGCGGATTAATCTAGCATAATCATACATATCATAAGTAAAGAGGATTATTATGGGCGCGCAAGTCATGCCAAACCAAAGCGGTAAAACACGTATAGAAACTGACTCAATCGGTGAGATCGAAGTACCGTTCGACAAATATTGGGGGGCTCAAACCCAACGGTCATTACAAAACTTTGACATCGGGACAGAAAAAATGCCTGCTCCTCTTGTTCGCGCGCTGGGTATACAAAAAAAAGCCGCCGCGCAAGCCAATCTTGATCTAGGAGAGCTTGAACACGATATCGGCAACGCAATTATACAGGCTGCAGACGAGGTAATTGACGGTACATTGGCCGACCAGTTCCCTCTCGTAGTATGGCAAACAGGATCAGGAACCCAAAGCAATATGAACGCGAACGAGGTTATCTCAAACCGCGCCATCGAGATAATGGGCGGAGAACGCGGATCAAAAAAACCTGTGCACCCAAATGACCATTGCAACCGCGGCCAATCATCCAATGATACATTCCCAACCGCCATGCATATAGCAGCGGCCGAACAAGTCCACCATGAGCTAATCCCTGCATTGGAAGAGCTTCACGATGCCCTCGGCAGTAAAGCTGACTCGTTTGCCAAAATCGTTAAAATTGGGCGTACACACCTGCAAGATGCAACGCCGCTAACGCTAGGTCAGGAATTTTCTGGTTACGCAAAACAGATTGAATACGGCATAGAGCGCGTTAAAAACACACTCCCGAGGATCCATCAACTGGCGCAAGGCGGGACCGCTGTTGGGACAGGCATTAACTCCAAAGTTGGATTTGATGTTAAATTTGCGGAAAAAACTGCTCAAATTACCGGTCTACCGTTTGTGACGGCAGAAAATAAATTCGAAGCCTTAGCAGCCCATGATGCGCTCGTTGAATTATCCGGTGCCATGAATGTTCTGGCCGGCAGCCTGATGAAAATAGCCAATGATATTCGCCTTCTCGGCTCAGGGCCACGTTGCGGCATTGGCGAGATCATACTACCTGCTAATGAGCCCGGCTCCTCTATTATGCCCGGCAAAGTCAATCCCACGCAATGCGAAGCCCTGACCATGGTCTGCGCACAAGTTATTGGAAACCACACCACAGTTACCGTGGCTGGCAGCAACGGACATTTTGAACTGAATGTCTTTAAACCTGTAATGATCTATAACGTATTGCAATCGATACGCTTACTGGCCGACGGCATGCGCAGTTTCACAAAAAACTGTGTAATTGGCATTGAGGCCGATGAAACACGGATAGATAAATTATTGAATGAAAGCCTGATGTTGGTTACGGCTTTGAATCCACATATTGGGTATGATAACGCCGCAAAGATTGCAAAAAAGGCTCACCAGGAGGGCAAAACCCTGAAACAAGCAGCAATAGACCTGGGTCTGTTGACTGAAGAACAGTTTGTAGACTGGATCAAACCTATTGATATGATCAAACCCAGAAGTTAAGAGCCATAATGGATTCGACCAGATCAAATAATACAATCAAACGATCCGTCATGATTGCCGGTCATGCAACCAGCATCACGCTAGAGCCTGAGTTTTGGAACAAGCTAAAAGAAATTGCGGCGATAGATAACGTATCGCTAAATTCATTGATTACAAAAATTGATGCCGATAAAGACCGGGAAAACCTATCCAGCGCGGTGCGTGTTTTTATCTTAAAACGTCTATGCGGCGAATGATGAAAGACAAAAATAGCCTATAGCCGGCCCACTTGATTACCGAAGCAGCCCTTGCAATAACCCCTTAATGGCCTCCTCGGGTTCAATCTGGCGTTTTTGATCCATATCTTTATTGGGGACATTCGACGTATTGCTGCCCTGCCCGCCATCAGCTGTGGCGCCGCTTTGCCCACCAGAATCAGAAGAAGGCGAAGAATTGTCATTCTGTGCTTTAGGTAAGCCGAATTTGTCCGAAAGAATATCCTGCAACTTACGATTCACTTTTCTGGCTATATAATCATTCAGGACGCCCTGCCCAAATGTTTGCGCCGGGTTGTTTAATGGGCCGCTGATATTAATTGAAAATTCAGGAATATCCTGATCTTTCACAGTAATATCGTGCCTTGTTTCCACCGTAAACTGAGGAATATTGATCTTACCTGTCGTGCTGATATAAGCCTTGGGGCCATCCATCTTTAATGATGATATATTAACAATGCCTTCGGAAATCGAAAATTCACCATCCATAGTGTCAAACTGGGTGCTCCCACCATTGGTTGTGCTTTTCCAAACTCCCAAGACCGTATCACCGGGTTTGGTTTCACTCGACATTGCACGGGCGAAACGCGCCAGATCAAAACCCGTTAAAAGCATTTCCCGGCCGACAACACTACCTTTCCCGCTCAAGCTATTAACCAAAGCGGCTGGACTGAGGCCGTTTGCAGAGATTGTAGAATCCGCACTCACACGCCCTTTACCTGTAAGAATGCGATTACCGGTCAATGAACCGACCAATGGTTCAAGTGACACATCACGCAAATTGGCAACCCCCTTTATGTCGTATCCCTTATTATCATTGCCCGCCTCTATACGGCCTTTTAAATTCAAAACACCATCATAGAGCCCTGCCTGTAAGTGATTAAGATTAAGTATTCCGTCCTGAATTTCCACATGAATATTGGGCTTGTTCATGGCCCAACCTTGATAGTTAATAGAGTTAGCAACCAGTTTCAAATCCCAATCAAGCGCATTCATCCAGCCAGAATTCATCGCTTCATTCGACCAACCGGCATTTTTTGGGCTTTCTCCCCGGACACTGGAAGACGATGCAGATGATGACATATGGCGTCCACCTGCCACCCTATTGCCAATTACAGCATCTCCTAGGCGCAAATCCCCTTTAACAAAAGGCCTCGCACCCGACAGTTTTAAGGCCACGTTACCACTCGCTTGTATTCCTGATATGTCGGCCCTGATATCCTGCACATTATACCCGTCAGGATTTTTGGAAATCTTGGCATAAAAATCTAAAGGTTTATTCAGATCATTAAGTCCCGCAAAACCGGGCTGCATAGCATTCATTGCTTGATGAAAATTCGGGTGTTTCACTTGCAGGTCAACATCGCTCATACGAATAGAACCAAACACATCACTAACGGCCCCACTTAATTTGATTTCGCCTTGCAACGCCTGAACATTCAGCGTTAGATCCATAGATTCAGCCGAACCATTTGAGCGTAAGTAACCATTAAACTCCTCAAGCCCGGCAGGAACACCTGATATGTCAATATTCAATGCCTTCGCTAAATTCTTTATGTTCTGAGATTTCACAGACATTTTCAAATCAATGTCATTTAGAGATTGGTAATCCCCGATCACACCATCAACATTCAGTTCAGCCCCGGCAAAATCCTGAACCGATATTTTTTCTGCTTTAACAGCTTTATCAATTATAGCGCCTTTAGCACGGAGCCCAGAAAATGAATATTGACCATACTGCCCCTTATCAATATCTGCATCAATTTCAATATTTAAAGGTATATTTATGCGTCTTAGATTTTGTTCAACCTGTTTTCCTGCATTTTCAGGCCCAGATTTACCGGCAGTTCCAGAGCGATAAGGGGCGTGTATAAATTTATTGAAATTTAAATATTCTGATTTTAACATCACCTTGACATTTGACTGAACCGGTTTTGCTGTGTATATAACACCTCCTTTGAAGGTCGTATCATCTAGCCTAACATTTAAGCCTTGCGCATTCACCCCTCCACCTGAATAAGCGACTCGACCGGATACAGCCAAGTTTTTAATATCAGAAGCCGGCGCAATATTAAAACCGCTGCCTAAATCAAGAGACTCTGATTTTAGATCCAGATTAAAGATCAAGGGGTCCACCTGACCCTGTATTGAACCACTCAAACGGTTATTCGCCATAGTAATATTGGAGTTCATAAAAGAGAATTTTTCTGAATTTGCCGTTAACAGCCCTTTTGCAACAAATGGCACACCTTTAATGATTCTACTCGATACACCCACATTAGATATAACCTCTGCCAGATTATTAATCTCAAGCTGAGTTTCTCCCTGCAGTTCAAGGCCATTATTGGTGTCAATTACACCAGAATAGACAATTTTAATATTATCTGGCTTTACGTCAGCTTCAATATTTAAAGGCCGCGCCGAAGCATCTCCATTTAAACGCCCCGTCTTGACCTTAAACTTAATGGCCCGGCTAGCGCTACGGACGCTTCCCTCAACAGTATAAGGGCCTGACAGTGTGTCTGCACGCATATCAGCGGTTATATTCTCGACAACTTGTTCATCTTGGCTCTTGTGATTGTAAAAGGCAAAACGGCCTTCTGTTATTTCAACATTCCTCAACGAAATAGAAGACATTACTTTGCTAGTCTGTTCCCCTAACTTTGGCTCGGCTTTTTGTCCGTTGTCGCCGCCTACGTTTTGTCCATCCATCAATTCGGTGATTTTATCTGTCTGCCAATTTTGTGAGCCATCCGCATATGTTTCAATGTAAATGGCTGGTCTAACGAGCTCAATGGCCGTGAAATCAATCTGGCCCGAGAGTAAAGGCGCAAACGCCAAGTTTAAATCCAACCGCCCCAATGTTGCGATATTCTTATAACGCCCCGGTTTCGGAGATTTAATGCTGACGTTATTTACATACGCATATGGAGACGGCAATAACGCCACCTTCACATCACCGTCAAGCACCACCTCTAGGCCGGTTTTATCTTTGATAGCAGCAATCGCTTGCGGTTTATACTGATTCCAATCAAAAAAGCCCGGCCCCACCAACAAGGCAGAAATCAACACAACAATGACACTAAACAAACCAATGAGCGCGCGCTTCATCCATACACCTCAAAATTATGATTATACTGGCTATTAGATGTAACAGGATTGCCCTTAAAATCAAGCAGTTACACACATGCATAAAAGAGCATTATTTAGAAAAGCGCTCTTGAAAAGACTTCACAGCATTAAAGAAGTCATCCAACTTTGGCAAAACAGCATTCTGAAAGGTGCGCTGTTGTGTTCTAGGTAAGGCGGACAGCGTATTTTGATAAATAATGCGCGTCGTATCCAGCAGATCCTGAATATCGGACTTTTTATTAATAACCTCATTATTCGCCGTAACGACCCGCTGCGTTAGCATCGTTACAATCGCACGCACAGTAGGGTCACTGCGATCCAGCTTTTGCTTAAGGGTCTGACGCGTCAGAATAATCAAATTACAATCCTCTACGGCGACAACAGAAGCAGATCTATTTTCATCGAAAATCAACGCCATCTCACCAAAAATTTGTCCGGACCCCAGCTTGGCAAGGTCAATTTTCTTTTCCTCATGCTGAGTGTATACCCGCACTACGCCCGATTGTATTAAATAGGCGCAATTGCCGGCCTCCCCCTGCTTGATAATCAATGTGCCCTTGGGAACAAAACGGCGCTCTAAGATTATAGAATCACTTTTCTTCATCCTTTATTTATACCCCAAAAGGCATTGAGGTGAAAAGTGCGGACATAAACATATCCCGTAATCGTTTACGACATATATTGGCCGCCATTTGCACTGATGGTTGATCCATTCATAAACCCGGCCTTATCAGATGCCAAAAATGATACGATTGCAGCAATTTCATCAGGTTTTCCCATGCGTGCGGCCGGTATGCTGCGAATAATACTATCCAGAACCTCTTGACGCATGGCAGCCGTCATATCGGTTTCAATATAACCAGGGCAAATAGCATTAACAGTAATCCCTTTGGCAGCACTTTCCAAGGCCAATGCCTTGGTAAACCCAATCATACCAGCCTTGGCCGCCGAATAATTAGTTTGGCCAAATTGCCCTTTTTGACCATTAATGGAGCTAATATTAATAATGCGACCGTACCCGCGCTCGCGCATACCGCCGACAACAGCTTTGCTCATATTAAAACAGGACGTCAAATTTGTTTCAATTACAGCGTGCCAATTCTCAACCGGCATTTTATGCAAAGCGCCATCCTTGGTAATACCTGCATTGTTGACAAGAACAGAAACTGGCCCCAGATCTTTTTCAATCTGTTCAACCCATTTTTCGCACGCCTCATAATCTGACACATCAAACTTAAAGGCGTGATGCCCCGTCTCATCACGAAATTTTTGCGCGGCGTCTTCATTCCCATGATACACGGCGGCCACTTTCAGACCGTCAGCAATAAGGGCTTTGGAAATATCAAGACCAATACCACGTGTTCCACCAGTTACTATTGCGACTCCATTCATAATTCAAATATCTCCTAAAAAATAAACAATGTTAAAAATATATCTAATCAACGTTCTTCCACGTTTGACCATGTATGCGTTCCACACACATGGCAATTCCCATACCGCCGCCAATGCATAATGTTACCAATCCCTTACATGCATCACGACGCGCCATTTCATGTAACAATGTCACCAAAACACGGGTTCCAGACGCACCAATAGGATGTCCCAGGGAAATTGCTCCGCCATTTACATTGGTTTTATCCGGGTCAAATCCCATTTCCTTTACAACACAACATGCTTGAGCAGCAAAAGCCTCGTTCGACTCAATCAAATCAAGCTCAGATACACTCCACCCTGCTTTGTCCAGCGCTTTGCGTGATGCAGGTATCGGGCCGGTTCCCATTAATGATGGATCAACACCCGCTGTTGCCCAACTGGAAATCACCGCAAATGGAAGCAATCCACGTTTTTGCGCCTCGCTTTGGCGCATCAAAACCACTGCCGCGGCTCCATCATTGATCCCGGACGCATTTCCGGCTGTTACAGTTCCGTCTTTTTTAAACGCTGGCCGTAATTTGCTTAACATATCCAAGCTCACTCCGGCTCTAGGAAACTCATCTGCATCAACCACAGCGTCACCTTTGCGCGTTTTTATCGTAACCGGAACAATCTCCGCCTTAAATTTATTGTTCTTTATGGCGACTTCAGCGCGATTCTGTGACTGCACGGCGAAACTATCCTGATCATCGCGCGTTATTTGATACTTCTCTGCTATATTTTCCGCCGTAATGCCCATATGATAATCATTAAAGGCGTCCCAAAGACCATCTATGATCATCGTATCCGCCATTTCAACATTACCAAACTTAACACCTGAACGCACTTGCATGCAGTGGGGGGAATTGCTCATGCTTTCCTGCCCGCCGGCGACGACAATCTTGCTATCACCGCATAAAATGGATTGCACCCCTAATGCCACGCTTCGCAAGCCGGATCCGCAAACCTGATTTACAGTAAATGCCGTCTTATCAGCAGGTATTCCGGCTTGAACGGCTGTCTGGCGCGCAGGGTTTTGACCTACGCCTGCAGTCAGAACCTGGCCCATGATTACATCATCAATTTCCGATGCATCAATGTTTGCATCGGCTAATACGGCTTTAACGACGTCACGGCCCAGATCGGATGCTTTTAGAGCACTTAGTCCGCCCCCCAATGTCCCGATTGCCGTTCTTTTCGCGCTCACTATTACAATTGGGTCCTGCTCACTCATTACGATATCCTTTCTTAAAAATATAACGAATGTACCTTAGCAAGCCAGGCTAGCTTTTAAAAGCGCCATTCATTTGATCAGGAATGTTTTTTCATCCACTTTGCCATCGGTTGCCAGACCTGTTCAATGCTGTCTTTTCCCGCAATCATGCCAATATGACCACAAGACGGAAGCGTCACATCTGCCTCAGGCAGTGCCTCTTTAATGCTAAGCGCAGCGTCATATTCAACCAACTGATCCTTAGGTGACGCCACTATGTGAACTGGAATATTCATTGTCGAAGGGTCAACAGCTTTTCCCTTTAGAAACCATTTCCCTGCATAGGGTGCATTTGAAATAAACCAATCTGAAATGCATTCTTTTGCGATATTAAGCGGTAGATCTTTTCCATCATTAATCCAGTCCTCAACCGCAACAAAAATTCGAGCACTTTCGGAATCCATGTCCATTTTTGAAAAACGCGAAAATTTTTTTTGCGCCAGCATCGGGTCAACACCTGCAAAAAGTGACTGCAACTGATCCGCGCTCAAATATTTTTTATTCTCAATTGCGGACAGAGCAGACGGGGCCCAGAATTGAACATGATGCAATAACGTCTTTTGTCCCGCGTAAAAGTCCCACGGCGTAGCCAATAAAGTCATTGAATTAAAAAGATCCGGTTCATGAGACAGGGCACCAAGCGATAAGGCTCCGCCCATACAATAGCCAAGACCATGTATCGTGCTGTTTTTAAGGCGCGAAACCGACTTTAGACGCTTAATAGCGTGAACCATACGATCACATACAAGGGTTTCAATTGTAATGTCATTTGCCTCTTTCATCAGGTCCCCCCAATCAAACAAATATACATTGAGCCCCTGCTCACTGAGCCAAGATGCCAGACTTCGTTCCGCACAAAGGTCCAAAATAGAAGACCCATTGATTAAAGACGGAATTAAAACACAGACCGGGTTCTCCTCCGCGTCTGTGCCTTCCGGCCCTCTAATTCTATACAGACGGCTTTCCCCCTCTTGCCAAATTAAATCCCGCGGGGAACGCTCAGGATTATATTTAGATTTTTGATATAACTGAATGCCGCGAACCATTTCCGTGAGAACGCGAACAGCCTCTTCCTGACCTTGCAAGCAAGCGCCGGTCATGCCTAAATGCATCGATAATAGCTTTGGTCCGTCCCGCATTTTACCTCAAAAATCTCAGCCCACCATAATCAGAGCAAGACCAAAATACACTATAAATATTTTGACCTGTAGCCGATTGTGCATATAATGCGAATTAATCATGCAACATTAGAAAAGAAAAGGTGCAGCAAAAATGGGAAGAACCAGACGCGGCCCAGGTGAGCCAACGATCATCAAAAAATACGCGAACCGCCGACTTTATGATACTGGTAGAAGCAGCTATGTCACTTTAGATGATCTGTGTGAGATGGTACAAGAAGGTCATGACTTCGTTGTACAAGATGCAAAATCTGGGGAAGATCTGACACGATCGGTTCTTACACAAATCATTGTGGAGCAAGAATCTCGAGGTCAAAACCTATTGCCGACTAACTTTCTTCGCCAACTCATCGGTTTTTACGGCGACAACATACAAAGCGTTGTTCCGAATTATTTGGAGCATACACTGGATATCCTTGCCAAAAATCAGGAGCAACTCCGTGATAACATAAATAAATCAATTGAAGGCATGAATACTATGACCCCGATGAACTCAATGGGCGTATTTCCCAAAATGCCCGCATCTTTGGAGGAGCTCAACAAACATAACATAGACATGTTCCAGCGTACGATGAAAATGTTTACGCCATTTGCCGCAACAGGAGGGTCCGATAGCGACAAAGAAGAACGTGCAAAAGAGATCAAAAAAAATATAGAGGAACTGCAGAAGGAGCTCGACAAGCTAAGCGCATAGCTTCCTCCTGTTGCCCCGCATAAAATAAAAACCGGCCTCGTTATGAAGCCGGTTTTTTTAAATTTCAGTTTAAAGAATTAAAAAAAGCTGGGCTAGGACTTCTCCACTAAGGATACAATTTTATCGCGAGCGTCCATCGCTGTTTCCATACCCTCACTTGGGGCCTCATGCGCAAGAATCGTAAAAGTACCCCCTGCATTGAAGAACACAACCGACGCAGAAGAATCAATACCAGCGCCAATACACGCAATCTCATAACTATCAATTCTTGTCTGATTAACCTGCTCTGTTGAAGACGGAATAATGGCAAAATCTCCGCCGCAGCGCTCCTCGGTCATAGTTAGATAATCACGGACATAATTATCAAAATCATTTATATTTGCCAGCGGCTTTTGATGCGCAGAACCATATAAATCATTCACACTGCGCCATTGATAGGCAACGCGATCAGGTCCTGATCCAGCTGCAACCAATGAAACATCTTCAGCCAATTCAATTCCAGCCGAAATCAATATATCCGCAACATTAATCCCCGGCACAAAGCCCCCTGAATGCTGCGCATCATGATCATTCAATTGACTGATGGCTGCTTCGGAATACTGTATATCATCCGAATTTGGTGCGTCTACAACAACTTGTTTATGGTCAAAATCATTGGAAGGGGCAGCAAGCTGCTCCTTAGATATTTCAATATCATCAGAGAGCGGCGCCGCAGTCCGCTGAATCTCACGCTTTAAAGACCGCTCCAGCTTCTGCGCTTCACTTAGGTTTTCATCCCCCATTTCCATTTCGTCAATAACATTGCGTAAGGTATTATCACGGGCCGCGTCTGCACGTGCAGCCAGATCGGCTTGCGTGTTCCCAATCTGGCCGTTGGCAGAAATATCAGCATCACGACCTTTTTGTTGAGGCACCTTGGCATCAACACCAGCGGCGGGCTCAATAGACGCAAGTTGTGTAATTTCCTCACGTTCATTTTGCATCATTTTCTGTTTCATATCCTGATCTATAGGCGCAGAAACACTCGCCACATTTGTATTATGTTCTACTGGATCAGCGACAGAGGACACCCGCGCAGCTGCAGGCTCAGGGTTGGATAGCTTCTGACGTAGGGCTTCCAATTCCCCTTTAAGATTGCGGTTATTTGCCCGTAACGCATTGACCTCGGCCTCATTGACTGAAACGTTTTGAGACGAAGCAGTTCGGGCCTGCAACTTTAAATTCTCCATATCACGAACAAGCGCCAAATACTCACGGCTTTGTGCTTCCAAATGTGCTGCAAGGTCTTTGTTCTTTTCTTGCAACGACGCTATTCTGGCTGCCTGCTCACCGCCCTTTAATTCCTTGGCCTTTCCGGAAATGTCAGCATTAGCCAGGTCAATAGCGTCTTCTTTCACTTTTAATGCGTTATATGCCTCAGCAGTTTCCGACCAGTATTGCTGCAACTCAGAATTAAAATCTTCGGCGTTCGATAAAGCCAAACGCAAATCTTTATTTTCACTTTGCAATACACTCAACTTGTCTTGTAACTGAGATATCTCTTGCGCTGAGGTCTGAGCATTCCCACCAGCCTGATCTAGCTTCGCCCGCAGACTAGCCAGCTCAGCATTGCGTACCTTCTGCGCATTTGCTAAATCCCCCTGTAAAGAAGACAGCTCTTCCTCAAGATTGTCGATTTTTTCTTTTGACTGACTGCGTAGAGTTTCATTTTCCGATTGCAAGCGGATCACTTTTTGTTCTAGTGCAGCCATGGCTTCAACTTTATTGGCTTGTTTTTGTTCAAGCTGTAAACGCAGAGCCTCATTCTCCTGCAATAGTTTTTCAATACGCTGCCCGGCCGCATTCCCTGACTTATCTTTTTCGGATAGGGATATTTTCAACCGATCATTTTCATGTCTTAAATCAGCAAGGTCACTTTTTAGGGTCTCGATACGCGCATTGGCTATCTCGTCCGCCTGACCCGTTTCATCAATTTGTGTCTGCAACGCGGCATTCTTTGAATTCAAATCCGACACAGTATTTTCAAGTTTTGCAATGTCGGCCTTTAAAGTATCCACCTGCAAGCCCAGGGTCAAAACATCCTCTTGCTTATCACGGTATGCGCCTTTTTCCTGCTCCACCTCACTTTGCAACGCTGCAATAGTATCCTGAGCACGCTTCAAATCATCTTGCAGGCGCTGCCTTTCTTCCGTTAAACTCTCCACGTCAGTTTTCAAGGCATCCAACATAGACTGATCTTTAGACAGTTTAACCAGCTCCGCTTTCAACGCCTCATTTTTAACGCCAAGCGCCTTTATTTGCGTTTTAAAAACTTTTTCCGCTTCGCCTTGTTCAGCTTGGGCAGCTTGCACGGCTTTGGACTGCGCATCTTTCAGGGCATGTAAATCCGATTCCAAAGTTACAATTTGCGCCTCTTTCTCAGCCAGAGCTTTGGCATTATTAGACTCAATATTACGAATTTCTTGACGTAACTGAGCCAATAAATCTATGTCAACTTCTGCATCAGACTTTGCCTGACGCAACGAAGAATTCTCATCCTCATAGAAAGCAAGCTGGCTTGTTACACGAGATTTTTCTTCTGCCAATTCCGCTATTTTATCCTGTAAGCTCTTGTTCTTGCGCTCCAAATCAGCAAGATCATGACGCAGAGCCGAAAAATCAGCATTGCTAGCGGCCCCTTCACGTTCAATACTGCTTCTTAAAGCCTTGTTTTCACTACGCAGAGCAACGATTTGACGTTCCAGATCCTTTTTATCCTCATCAGAAAAAGTATTTCTCTCTTGTCTGGTGGCGAGGGTCATATTTTCAGACTCAAGCTCGGAAATTCTATTCGTAAGCTGTGAAATTTTCGCTTTATAGTCATCAGAACTGCCTTGCTCCGCCAACAATGCCTGCAAGCGTTGATTCTCGCGCGCCAATTCGATAACCGAAACATCTGTAGTCTGCGGCAGAACATTATCTTTTACTGCGTTAGCCAATTTCTTAAGTTCTGCATTCTCTGCTTTTAAAGACGAGATTTGCTGCATCAATCCATCGACTTCGGATGACTTCGTGACATGTAATGCCGATGGCAACGGCGTGTCTGATGCACCAGAACGCGGCGCAATTACATTCGCGGCCTGTAAGCGCAGCTGGTCATTTTCTTGCTCCAGTTTCTTTAAACGCTGTTGCAGGGCATTTTTTTCGTCTCGCAAATCGGCAATCTGGCTATAGCTAGGCTTCCCCTCCGCCATTGCACCGCCGGCTGCCGGTGTCACACCAGAATACAGACAGGCATCGAGCTGTTCCTGCCCAACGTCAATATCTGCAAGATTAAAGTTATAACTCTCACCACCAAGAACAACACGCAAATACCCTGTGCTGGAAAGCGCTGACATAAATTTCTGGTCACGGCCAACACGCACAACAAATGCTTTACCTGAACCAGCAGGGCTTACTTTAAATTGACGTTGCTGCCCCGCCCCGGGATCAAGAGTAATGTCATATCGCTTACTTGTATCAAAATCGCCGCGCGCGAAATCAAACGCAAATGAAATTTCGTGTTTGTCATTTTTTGCCAAAGTTAAAATCAGATTCTGCTTAAAGCGGCGTGCAAGTGCGCAATACGCATCTGGCGTTTCATCATTAACACGTTTTACAGCCCAATTGCTTTGCGGTTGTAACGTCACACCTTTTTGCGCGTGAGACGTACCAACCAGCGTAGTAGAGCTAAGCAATGATAGGGTTGTGGCAAGGGCCAAAGACTTAATACGCATTATTACTCTCCAAATTCTGTTGGGGATTAGCCGGACTATAAAAGACACGCAAAAGTCATGCTTATTGTGTCAAAATCCGCAGCTCCCATCTATGACAATATAGAGGTAAGCATCAAAAACCAATATGCATATATAGTTATTCAACTCGTTCTGTGGATAAGTATCCGCAAAAGAAAAGGTTAATTATTTAACCTTGATCGGCCTGAATAATCAAAACCTTACTTCCGGTTTGTGGGTCGACATAAAGTTGACCTACAGGCCTAAAGGAAAGGTCCGGCGCAATCATATACTCGTTAAGGATATGGGCAATTACTTTTTCATAGCTCGAATCCATATGCACCGCGTCAAGTAGCGAAAACTGCTGGTCACTATCCCAAATCAGTTCAACCCCCTCTTTTAATGACCAGTTCGCAATCGTCTCTCGCAAATCATCACCCTTATCTGCGTGCCATCGTGCCAAATCAATGCTCACGGATGGTCTTACTTCCGGTCCCTGTTGCTCAAAATGCGGTGCAGGCGGCGTCAAAGCTCCTGCCTGTGAAGGTTGCTGTTCCTTAGGGCTCGCCTCCTTTAGCTGACGCTCCAGATCGGCATTGGAAACCGCCCGAATCTCGCTGGTAAACGTTTCTGCGCTCTTTGCGTCATCAGACATCGCTTGAACATTTGTGTTGGTAATATCAAAACGGCTGGGAAGATCTGCTTCAGGAACGCGTGGAATAATAACAGGGCGCGTATTCACACGATTTGGCGCCTGCGATAAGATAGCATTTTCATTACGCTCCGGTACTTTCGTGTCTTCTAAAAGAATTTCTTGCTGATGCTCATTCTTGCTGGCCAGCCGAATTGTATCCGCATTATTGATAGATGGATTCACTCCCTCAGCCACATCAGAATGCGCAACCATATCCTTTTCAAGGCGCACGTTGTCTGTAAGCACTTGCTTATCCTGCACAACAACAGGTTCATCAAATGCAGGAGGCTTCACCAGATCATCTGCGGTTTTTTTAGATACGATCACATCAACCAATTCACGCTCATCTGGCATTATAGCACTATGACGTGGTTGAATTTTAACTTTTGGAATATGAACTCTGGTAACCGTTGTTACAGGTTCGACAACAGGCTGCGCGGAATCTGCATTGGCCAAGTCCACAACGCGCCCTTTTTGCTCAACAAACTCTTGCGTTTCGGTCGCAACAACAATTTCATTCTCTGGCTCATCACGATCAGAGACAGACATCGCACCTGACGAATTCAACAAGGGTTCCGGCAATGACTGAGCAATAATGCTACTCTTATCGGATGTATCTTCCATAGAAACAGCCCCCGAAGTGCTGGCCTGATTTCGTGGTTCCAATTCAGGATTGAGCGGAAAAGCACTAATTTGCAAAGGCTCATCAGTGGCGACCTGTTGTTTAGATAATGGCGCACTATCATCATTCTTAATTGAATATACCTTACGGGCAGCCCGCCAATTTGTGTCACGGCATGTTAACAAGCGGCGAACGCCTTCCGATATCCCATTCAAAGACAGCCCATAGCTTTTACCGTCAATTGAAATACTTAGAATAAAGCCCTGCTGTAACGCCCAAAGTATATCAGGGTCTTTGCCTGCATCAATTACAAGCTCCGTATCAGACATGGCTTGTGCTGATTTCACAGCCCTGTAATTTGGCGTAATGTTAATAATCGCTTCGTATGTTTTGCCAGTCTCAAACGCTCTCGAAGGAAGGTTTAAGCGCAAGGCGCTCAATTGCGATTGAAGCGCTTCCAAGGTCAATATAACGGAATTCTCGTACTCACTATATATCAAACATGCACTCAAAGAGTTTACGGCTTTGAGTTTTTCAACAGACCACCCCCCAACAGGAGAAAGGATCCTATCCTCCGCCACAGCCGAGGAAGTGAACAAAGCGATACTGGAGACACTGGCCAAAGTCAGGAAAAATTTCTTCATAATATACCAAACATTTCAGAGCAAAATACTTATTTAAATGGAATCAAATCATAATGATTGTCACAGAGACTTTCAACGCATTTTGTAAGTTTGATCTTATTCAGAGCGGCCTGATTTTGTATCCAGCTGCAACGCCAGAGAGGCTTCTAAAAACTGATCAAGGTCACCATTCAGAACCGCCTGAGTGTCTGTTGTTTCAACACCTGTGCGAAGGTCTTTAATCATCTGATAGGGGTGCAAGACATATGAACGGATCTGATGTCCCCACCCAATATCTGTTTTTTCACCATGTTCCGCTGCGGCGGCATCTTCGCGCTTACGCAGCTCCATTTCGTATATCTTGCCCTTTAACATCTCCATGGCAGCAGCCCGGTTTTGATGTTGCGAGCGTTGATTTTGGCACGCTGCGACTATGCCGGTGGGAATATGCGTAATTCGCACGGCGGAGTCCGTTGTATTCACGTGCTGCCCGCCTGCCCCGCTAGAGCGGTAAGTATCAACTTTTATGTCTTTTTCTTCGATTTCAATCTCAATCGAATCATCAATTACCGGGGAAACAGAAACAGATGCAAAACTGGTATGACGTCGTGCGCTGGAATCAAATGGGGATATACGCACCAAACGATGTACACCCGTCTCGGTTTTAAGCCAGCCATAAGAATCTTCACCGCTGACCTTCAACGTTATAGATTTTATACCGGCCTCTTCGCCATCATTTCGCTCAAGAACCTCGATTTTAAAATCATTCTTCTCACACCAGCGCGTATACATACGCAATAAAATATCAGCCCAATCCTGGGCTTCGGTACCGCCGGCGCCTGCGTTAATCTGCAGATAACAATCGTTTCCGTCAGCCTCACCGGACAGCAAGCTCTCTAGCTGACGACGCTCTACCTTGGTACGCAAATGATTTAAAATGCCTTCAGATTCTTTGATAACATCTTGGTCGCCCTCAGCCTCAGCAAGCTCAATCATACCAATGTTATCTTCGAGTGTTTGCTCAATATCCCGTACAGAGGATATTTTTTTATCAAGCCTCGTACGCTCCTTCATAATGCCTTGTGCTTTTTCGGCATCATTCCATAAATCAGGATCTTCACATAAAGCGTTAAGTTCCTCTAACTTAAGGACAGCATTATCCCAGTCAAAGGTGCCTCCTTAGCAATGCCAAGGCGTTTTGAATATCCTCAATAATTGCTTGGGTTTCGGCCTTCATATGATTTAAGCAGCTTCTTTCATATCTGGCTTGTCTGCCAAATGCTTAATCACAGCATCAATATACTGGTTTACATCAGCATCATAGCCAGTAATCAAGTTACCATCAACAACGCAGGAATCCTCACAATAAGTTGCACCGGCTTCCTTCACGGCTTTACTATAATCCTGCGGCCCGGCTACTACACGGCCTTCCGCACGCTCAGAAAAGATCAGCAACTCAAGGGCATCATTAAAAAGTGCCACAGGTTTGCCCGCATCAATAAAACCGCCCAAAAAACGGCGCGTATGGGCTGTCAATTTCAATTTTTCAACGCTCCGGCGCCCTCCTGGAATAATCAACATGTCGAAGTCTGCAGCCAAGGCCGTATTTAGTGCGCAATCTGCTGCGAAATGATGCCCCCATGCTTCTCCGGTCCAACTGTTCACGACACCCTGATCCATGCCAATGATTCTGGTGTTGGCACCTTTTGCTTGTAAAGCGCGTTGTGTATGCGTCAGATCTTGCTCAGTAAAACCGTTTGCAACCAGAATGGCTATTTTATCGCCGGAAAAGCTCTTGCTCATAATTGTAGTTACTCCTAAATATTCTTATTATTATTTATCTTTGCTTACATGAGAAGAATGGGGAATTCAACGCCATGTACCCCCCGTGAAAGACTATGTCGCTTCAACACAGGTTCTAAGCGCAGGAACATGCTGTTTTTGTCAGAAAATGTCAAGCCTTATATTAGAAAACTACTTTATTGATCATGCAAGGTATTACAAAAGCAATAACCATCATACAATGCGCACAAAGCTGCCCCCAAAATTCTACACAGTTTCATATAGTGAGACATCAAATAAAATGATATTTTTCCCCTGTGTTACATTTTTGCACAAAAAATAAGTTTATTTGTAACTCATGCCTTTACATTCAATTTGTTCGCAATTAAAAGAATAGCTTTAGAACTTAAATATTAAGCTTTATGTGGAGCATATAAATGAAAATGGTTAGGAATTTTTTGCTGATCTCAGGGATGATCCTTGTCAGCGGCTGTTCAGTATTTGACAGTTTTAGTGAAGTCGATGCGTTAAATGAAACTCAGGCTGTCGGCAGCCCTTTTACACAAGCGCTTGCAGATGAATATCGCATTTTCGCCAATCGTGAATTGCGCGAAATGTTTGATTACCCTGATGCGCTGCACTTCGCACGCAAAGGTCTGGCCGCCGCATCTGGTGAATCAGTGACCCCGGAGCCAATTACAGATTGGAACCTTGAAGAGCCCCACATCCAAGAGCTAAGCGCCGCGCGCGGCCGCTTGATGGTTGCCTTTGATCTCGGTGCACGTGAAGTTGCCCCTAGGGAAGCGGCCTATACACAAGCCATGTTTGATTGCTGGATTGAACAGCAAGAGGAAAACTGGCAGGACAATGACATTGTAAACTGCAAAACGGCCTTTGCTGACGCTATTGTCAAACTGGAAGGCATGCTTCAACCGCCAGCTCCTGCGCCGGAACCAGCCCCAGAGCCAATGGCACCGGAAGATGCTGTTTACCTTGTTTTCTTTAACTGGGATTCCCAAGACCTTGGCTCAGGGGCATTAAATGTTCTGGATGCTGTTGCAACAGAAGTTGCCAAAAACCCACCATCACAAATCAACATTGTTGGTCACGCCGATACATCCGGTCCACGTGATTACAACCAGAAGCTGGCTTCAAAACGCGCGAACGCAGTACGTGACGCCTTAATCCAGCGTGGTGTTGACGCAAACATCCTGATGGTTGACAGCCGCGGTGAGAGCGAACTGCTGGTTGAAACACCGGACAATGTTCGTGAACCTGCGAACCGACGTGTAAATATTACTTTCGAATAAGGTTATTTGAAAACTCACAATAAAAAAGCCGGATATATTCCGGCTTTTTTATTGTCTTTCTGCACATTTATATAGAAATTACACAGCACTGAGCATGCATAAGATTTGTTCTGTCAGAATTTTATGATAAGAATAACCAGGCGCCACAATAAGAAAGTCAGCTTTTGAATTTTAAACCAATTTTATTTGTCGTCGGAATACTAATTTCCATTCTATCCATTAGCATGGTTCTGCCCATGATGACGGATTTATATTTTGGTCACCATGACTGGAAAATATTTTTTATTAGCATCATTATAACTGCCTTTTTTGGTGGTGCACTTATTCTCAGCAATAACTCCAGCGAGATTACAATAAACACGCGTCAAGCATTTATGCTTATATTTCTCAGCTGGGTTGGCCTGTCAGTGTTCTCTGCCCTGCCTTTCACATTATCTGAATTAAAAATGAGCTACACAGACTCCTTTTTTGAAGCCATGTCGGGCATAACAACAACCGGCGCCACCGTTATTGTTGGTCTTGATGATGCCCCGCCCGGCATATTGCTTTGGCGCGCAATTCTACAATGGCTTGGTGGTATTGGTATCATTTTAATGGCCATGTCCATTTTACCGTTCTTGAACATTGGGGGAATGCAGATCTTTAGAACCGAGCTTTCTGAAGATGAAAAGGTTTTGCCGCGCGCTGCCCAGCTTGCCGCGTCAATTGGTATGATCTATATCGCCCTCACTATATTATGCATCATCTGTTATATCCTCAGCGGCCTGGAAACATTTGATGCCATTGCACATGCCATGACAACCATTTCAACAGGTGGTTTTTCAACCTTCGATTCATCTTTTACGCATTACCACGATACTATATGGCCAGAGACCGTTGCCGTTATCTTTATGCTCATCGGAGGCATGCCTTTTGTATTATACTTAAAAGCCGTGCGAGGCAATTTACGTCCTCTGTATAAAGATACCCAAGTGCGCTGGTTTTTATCCATTATATTCCTGACAACGATCGTAGTGACCGCGTATTTATTTTTGCATCTAAACATTTCATTAATTGAGGCATTGCGGCGATCTTTGTTTAATGTCACTTCGGTTATGACCGGAACCGGCTATGCAAATGGTGATTATAATAGCTGGGGAAGTTTCCCCGTGGCCGTATTCTTTTTTATCATGCTAGTGGGCGGATGCGCGGGATCAACATCTTGCGGTATTAAGATATTCCGTTTTCAGGTGCTATTTGCCGTAACATTAACGCAAATTAAGCGACTTTTATATCCTCATGGCGTATTCATTCCTCATTATAATGGAAAAACAATTCCACCAGATGTTCCACTATCGGTAATGGGATTTTTCTTCATGTACATGTTTACTTGCGCAATCATAGCCATCGCGCTGTCCTTTGTTGGCATGGACTTTCTGGAGGCCATGTCAGGGGCTGTAACCGCAGTATCAAACGTGGGACCGGGTCTGGGCGCAATTGGCCCCAATGAAAATTTCAAACACCTATCTGATAGCGCAAAATGGATTTTAAGCATTGGAATGCTACTGGGGCGCCTGGAAATTTTCACAATGCTTGTGTTGATTTCACCAAAATTCTGGACACGCTAATTCTTTGCCTGCGATACATCACAAACCAAATTGATTTTGCAAAATATCAAGCACCGCCTGATCAACATCGGCGAACATAGCTTCCACGCCTTCCAATTGTCGTTTTTCACGATCCGCAATTGAAGCATGTTCTGTAATGTTTATAACACGCCGTACAGTGAATTTTCGGCCACGAACGGCTCCACTCTCTTTGTTTGTAAGCGTCAAATCCATCGCAAGGTGAATATCATAACTTTCAATTTTTGCGACATTGAAAAACGCGGCAACGGCATTTTCGGAAGTTTTTTCATCATACGTCACGCCCAATTGCTCAATAGTGACATTAAGAACTTCCGGTCCACCAATAGCTTTAAAACGATGGTCAAGATAGACCGCCGTTAAATCATCGATAGGAACTGTAAAGCCTTCAGGGACGATGCTGTATATATCCGGCGCTATGGGCTCACGTATAATTTCGTTCACTTGTAAGGGAACCGTGGACAAATGCCCAAAAGTCATATGCGCAAAGGGCTTTCCTTCCGGACTGGGCATCGAGGTACACGCAGTCAAAATTAACATAGAGAATAACAGCATCATAGGTCGATAAAACATGTATTGCTCCTGTAGATATTAGATAATCACTCAAAGGAAGGGTACGCAATTTCATATAAGAAAAGAAGGGATTTTTAGTGCGGCTCCTTATTGCTGTCATTCTGCATATCTTTGATTTTTTGTTCCAGCTCTGCTGCGTCGAATACATATTCATGCGAACAAAACTCACATTTCATTGATATTTTCCCAGCATTCTCCATATACTCCCTGTCATCCAGGCTCATCATTGATAAAACGCTAAACACACGTTCATCCGAGCAACGGCATTCTTTAATAACTGCCTTGGGCTCAAATACACGCACGCCTTCTTCATGAAATAAACGAGTCAGTAAATCATTAGGGGATAATTTGGGGTCCAGCAATTCTTCTTCGGTACACGACTCCATAAAAATCATGCAGCGGCGCCAATCATCTTCGTCCAAATCAACCTGGTTACTCTGAAAGCGTACCGTTTCATCTTCCGGCATTTTTTGTAGCATAATCCCCGCACTGCGCCATTCCCCATCACGCTGGCCTACCGCCATCTTAATTCCCGTGCTGATTTGTTCGGATTGAGTAAAGTAGTGCTGGGCGCAATCCACCAAAGAGGCCCCATGTAAATCAACAACGCCCTGATAACGTTCATGAGCACCGCCTTGGTCAACGGTAAATGCAATATAACCTTTACCAAGATATTGGGCCAGATGGTTCTGCGAGCTTTCGACACTTTTCATAGCAGATAGCTGCTGGCGCGCAATTTCCAAACGCTCCTCATTATAACTAGCGCAGGCGCGGACCTTACCGTCAGAAGTTACATCAGCGACAAGCATACTTATAGGGCCATCCCCTTGCGTTTGCAGCGTGAAAATGCCTTCATATTTAATCATAGACGAGAGCAAAAGGGCCAGCGTAAGTGTTTCCGCCACCAAATGCGCGACAGGCCGCGGATAATCGTGGGCACTCAGAATATCATCCAGCTCACTGCCCATGCGCACGGCACGACCTCGAAAATTCGAAGCCTCTAAAATAAACGGTTTTACAAGATTATCATTAAAATAGCCGAGACTAGCCTGTTTATCTGGCTCTATATGTTGCTCTGCATCATTATAGTCATCACCATCCATAGCTTCATTCTACCATAAAAGCATTGAAAAAATTTAACTTTTTATTTTATAGCCCGCTTTCAACATCCAATAGGTCAGCCCCATCAACAGCAAGTTGACAACGAACAAAAACGCAATGCCAATAACAGCAAATTCATCAGCATGCCCGAGAAAACCAGAACGAAACCCATCGATCATATAAAAGAATGGATTATAAAGCGCCATAAGACGCCATGGGTCAGGCAAAATATCAATTGAATAAAATGTCCCGGATAAAAAGGTCAATGGCGTTACAAAAAAATTCGTGAAAGCCGCAATATGATCAAATTTATCAGCCCAAATACCGGCAATAATTCCCATTGTTGCCATCATCATATTTCCAAGCACGGCAAAACATAGAATCAGGCCAAAAGACGTTATAGGCAAATGCACAAAAAAACCAATAATAATCACGGCCATGAGCCCCACACATAATCCCCGGAGTACGCCGCCAATCAGAAACCCGACAAAAACTTCAAGCGCGGATAAAGGGGGCATCAATGTATCAACAATATTGCCCTGTATTTTTCCAATAATTAAGGATGAGGATGTATTGGCAAAAGCATTTTGCGCCATGGTCATCATAATCAAGCCGGGGGCAAGAAACTGAAGAAACGGAACGTTTCCAACCTGACGGGCAACACCGCCAAAGGCAAGGGCAAAAACAGTATAAAACAGCAAAGTCGTCACAACAGGCGCAATAATGGTCTGTGAATAGACTTTCAAGAAACGACCAACTTCACGTTTCACCAACGTCAAAAGACCTATATAATTTATAAAACCGATTACACGAGGCTGTAATGTGTTTTGCACCGGATTGTTTTCGGACATAATACCACTCTATTGATGCTAAAAATTGCGACATTCAAGATGACAAAAACTAAAGCAAATGATTCAAATAGCAACCCCGAAAATAAACGGCGGGGAAAGGTTCCAAAAAGAATAAACGAAACTTATTTGCACAACGCTGGTCTTTATTATCTCGAGCGTTACGCAGCAAGTTCCAATCATTTCCGTACCGTCATGCTACGCAAGGTCAAACGATCCTGCATGCATCACACTGATCAGAATTACGATGAATGTGCAAAACTGGTCAATGACCTTATTAGAAAATTCGAAGCCTCTGGCCTACTTAATGATGACTTGTACATCAGCTCTGCTGTCGCCTCTTTTCGGCGCAAAGGCATTTCCAAGCGTATGATCGTGCAAAAACTTATTATGAAAGGTGTTGATGCGGAAACGGCACAAACCTATTTATCAAAGCATGACAAAAACCAACATGACGGTAGTGCCGAGGCGGAACTAAAGGCAGCGGCTATTTTCTGTCGCAAGAAAAAATTAGGCTGTTTTGCAAGCACTAACACCCCAGATACAGACAAACAGCTTGCAAAGCTGGCCCGCGCCGGCTTTACATTTGACACGGCCAAAAAAGTTCTGAATTTAGAAGAAGATGAGCTATCAAGTATAATCTACGGCTAAGTCTTATTAAGCTCCGTCCACAGACCTATTATTAACATCAACCTCATCATGAACATCGTCACCCCATTGTGAAGATTCCGTTATAGCCTCCGAAGATGTCACCGGCTTTGCAGGCGCATCAGATGCGACCTCATCAGTGTCGTCTTTGTTCACGCTGATACGCTCAACAGGGAATGTAATGCTGGCAGTTGTTCCCAGACCTTTTTGTGAAAACAGGTCCAAACGGCCGCCATGCATTTTTATTAACGCATTAACAAGCGTTAATCCCAATCCGGTCCCTGACCCGCTTCTGTTCATCTCGCTATCAATCTGCCCAAATGCCGACAACGCCTTTTCAATTTCATGATCGTCTAACCCGATCCCTGTATCAGTAACCAGCAAATGTAATTCTCCGTGCGGGTCAACTTCATAAGACAACGTTATACGACCGCCACTGGGCGTAAATTTAATTGCATTGGACAATAAATTCATAAAAATTTGCTTTATTGCCAGTTCTTCACCAATTACCTTGGGAACATTATGAAGAGAATTGACAATATGCATCTGGTTATTCTCAATTTTAAGAGACAGCATCTCCAGACTTTCGCTCATCACCTGCTCAATATCAACCCGGCCCTCATTCAGAACACGGTCGCCAGCTTCAATCCGTGAAATATCCAGTATTTCATTAATGACCCGTAACAAACTCTGGCCACTTTCGTTGATATGCTTGGCGTATTCCCAGTAAGACTTTTGTTCTACGGGCCCTAAAACTTCATTTTTAATAATCTCCGAAAAGCCAATAATGGAATTTAGGGGAGTGCGCAGTTCATGAGACATATTAGCCAAAAACTCAGATTTCGCACGATTTGCCAAATCTGAATTCATCTTGGCTTCCAATAAGCCAATTTCAGATTCTTTACGCTGGGTAATATCTTCAATGCTACCCTCAAAATATAAAATGTTACCGTTATCGTCTTTAACCGCCCGTATATTTTCATTCACCCAAATAGTACGGCCATCTTTACGCACCACCTCAACTTCATGGTTATAAAATTCCGCATTGTCCCCTAAGCTGCTCTTAACCTCCTGCCAGACTTTTTCATCGGCATAAATCGTATTATAGGCATTTTTAACTTCTCGCAAAATCTGTTCGGGGGAATCAAAGCCCAAAACCCTTGCCATAGCAGGGTTTGCGCTCAAATAAATCCCTTCAGGTGTTAATTGGTAAATCCCGCCGGCTGCGTTTTCAACAATTGTTCTGTATTTCTTTTCCGCCTCGGCTAATGCTCGCTCAGCACGGCGCCGCTCTTCAACATCGGTGAAGGTACCCACTACTCGCAAATTTTTATTCTGATCTTGACGAATCATCGACATCGCAATTTCTACAGCACGGAAAGTGCCATCAGAAGTACGCAAACGCGTAAACAATCTGTAGGCCTGCTTTTGCCCTTTAATCAAAAGCTCAAAGTCTCTCTGTTGCTGCTTCTGATCTTGCGGATGCAATAGACTAAATAATTCATGCCCGATAAACTGATCCGGATCAAAACCGGTTACCTTGCGCCAAGAGGCACTTAAAAATAATATCTCACCCTCAATATTCGTCTCAAAAATGATATCACTAACCGCATCAATAATAGATCGATTTTCTTTTTCTGATTGACGCAAGGCATTATTTAAACGCTCCCGCTCGGTAATCTCACTACGCAGCTCCAAATTCTTGTTTTCCAGCTCACTATTCATTTCCGATAACCGTTGAGACTGTATGCGGCTGTTACGAATGTAGTACGCTGCAGCAATGGTCAGAAAAAAGCCGACCAAACCAAAAAATAAAGGCAAATGCTTAAGAAAGTACAATTTGTGAGCGCTATTAAAGCCGACAGAAATCTCCAATGGCGTCTGCCAGACATCAACCAGGAATTTTTGAACCTCGTAGTCATCACCAGACTGCGCATGTCCATCCACATCGAAATCCCATCGGGCCCCGGGCATATTCATATTCTTTATACTAACAACGTCCAAATATTCAGATGTGTCTTTAAAGGCGGCCTCAAAGCCTTGCGCAATAGACAGCAAACCAAACGCATAACCTTTGCCGTCATCAAAAGAACGAACCAGAAAGGTTAAATATTGCTTTTCGCCATTGTTATTTAGAAACGTTGTATAAGAAAAAAGACGGTCTGCATTTATTTTCTTGTCATTTTGGTGCATCTCTACACGGTTGACCAAAACATCTTTATTTTTAAGCGTATTATAAATACGATCAAAATCTTTTCCCCCACCTTTATAGGCCAAATCATATGTCCAACCCTGCTGCTGTGTCCGTACAATCAAAATCCCTTGAAAGTTCAACTCGACAAAAGGCGCCTGCATCAACTCCTTTTTTATAACTGAGGCTGAGGCGCCTAACGATGCCATTGTGGCGCTCTGGTTCACTACAGCTTCAACGCGTTGGGTGGTGTTTAGAAAATTTTGTATCGTTTGATTGGCAACGTAGTTTTGCTCATCACGGATGATTTCTTCGGTAAAAATACTCATAAACGCAAAGACAACCAGCGTGAGTATAACGCCGTTTACAAGTATGATGATCTGAGCAGCACTGGATGAGCCAAGTCGCCCTGCTTTTTCAGGCTCTTCAAGAGCAACATTCATACCTGATTCAGTTTTTTCCATGCGCAATATATTAAATAAAAATCGTTTTTCTTTTCTTCAAACATGCCTGAAATGCATTAAAAGAATACTAACATAACGCGCGAAAAGAAAAAGAATCCTATATTTTTGTTCTTTTGCGCATATTTTATTACAAATTCGCTATTTCGCGCGCTCCATAATACATTCGCTTGACATTGCAGTGCAATAAATCTACATATGAGGTATTAACTATCGTATTTTTTACAATGGCTTTAACGCAAGGGAATAAAACTTATGGTTACAAACAATCCATTCTCACAATTATTTTCACAAAATGACTTTTCTAAAGCATTTGAACAATACCAGACAATTCCATTTGAAATGAACGCTTTCATGGAAACGCAGCGCAAAAATATTGAAGCGCTAACCGAGGCACAGCAACTTGCCATGGAAAACATGCAAGCAGTGGCCCAGCGTCAAACCGAAATTGTTTCTCAACTCATAGAAGACAATTCAAAAATAGCAAAGGAATTAATGGGTGAAGGATCACCAGAACAAAAACTGGCCAAAAACGCCGATTTATTCAAAAAAATCTATGAAAAAACAACCAAAGATCTTCAGCAACTATCTGATATGATCAGCAAATCCAACACAGAAGCTGGTCAAGTTCTTAATAAGCGCATTAGTGCCAGCATGGGCGAGATAAAATCCGCGCTGGAAAAAGGCAATAAAAAAGCCGCATAAGCGCTATATTGTCATCAAAGTAGCCTTATTACAGGCAAGTGCACGACAGTGACAGAAAAGAATCGAGGCCGCCATTTGAATACGCAGGCGGCCTTTTTCTACATCTCAAACACCATGAACAATAGCCAGCAGACGAGTCCATTAGCATGATACAATTTGATGATTTCTTAAAAGTAGATATCCGCGTTGGCACCATCCAGGATGCGCAAGACTTCCCGGAGGCAAGAAATCCTGCCTATAAACTATTGATCGATTTTGGCAAAGACATCGGCACGAAGAAAACATCCGCTCAAATAACCCAAAATTATACAAAAGAAGAATTGGTCGGGCGTCAAGTTGCTGCCGTTGTAAACTTCCCTAAAAAACAAATCGGAAAATTTATGTCTGAGGTTTTGGTGCTCGGCTTTCCTGACGAAGACAAGAATGTAACCTTAATTTTCCCCAGTAAAACCATTCCCAATGGGGGCAGATTATACTGATCAGACCTACCTACATCGGCAACCGCATCACGACACGCAGCCCACCTTTATCACTAGGCTCCAGCCAAATACGCCCGCCATGGCTATGAACAATATCCATGGCGATAGGCATACCAAGGCCAACACCGCCACCGTTATTATCGTCACCCACATCCAAAGACCGGGCACTATCCCCCCGATAGAAAGGCTTAAAAACGTCCTGATACTGATCGGCAGAAATGCCCGGCCCGTCGTCATCAATGCTTATATAAACACGCCCATCATTGGTCACATCCGCGCTAACCCATATATGCTCCGCATACTTGGCCGCGTTATTTAAAATGTTGGTAATGGCCCTTTCGAAGGCGAGCGGACGCAAAGGAAGCTGTATATACGATGGAATATCCCATTGAATATCGCGTCCCAATCTTTGCGCATCGATTTTTATTTTATCCATATAGGCCGCCAGATTAACATGAACGATGCCTTCCGATTCGCCGCCACGAACAAATTCAAGATATCCATCAATCATACGTTGCATAAGGGCTACATCGTTCTTTAGAGCTTTGACATCTTCATTCTCGCCCATCATTTCCAGCTCCAGCTTCATACGCGTCAATGGTGTGCGCAAATCATGGGAAACCCCTGCCAGCATAATCGTTCGTTGAGAAATTTGTCTTTTAATACGCCGCCTCATATCCAGAAAGGCTTGCCCAGCCTGACGCACTTCACTAGCCCCTTCAACTTTAAACTTATGAACATCACGACCGCGCCCAAACCAATCTGCCGCCACAGCAAGACGCCGAATTGGACGAATTTGATTACGCATGAACAAAACGGCCACAATTGACAAAATTAAAGACGTCGAAAACATCCATATTAAAAATATATAGCCCGAGGAAGAAAACAAACGGCGTTCCGGAAGTTCAACATTCAAAACCCCATTTTCTAACTGCACATTGACCTGCACCCATTTTTCCTGAAAATCCGCATGAATATAAAATGGACGGCGCAAACTTTTGTTAAGCTCTTTATCCAGAGTGTTCACTACAGCCGATTCCCAAATAATATGTTGATCAGAAAAATCTTTATTTTTGATCAACGCCCCCTGCTCATAAGTAATCAATAACCCTAAATTCTGGGAAGAATACCCGGTAATACGATTTAAACTTTCCGGCGTAATACCATCTTCAATGGCTCTGGCGATCACAGTAATTTCTCCCGCTACCGCATAAGCAAGCCTATCCATTATTTTTGCCCAATGATTGTCCAGAAACACAATGGTGGAAATAATCTGAACCAATAAAATAGGGGTCACGAGTATTAACAAGGACCGCCCAAGCAAGGTTCTTGGCAAATATTTTTTTATGCCGGTACCCGGTTGATACTGTTTACGGCCAGAGGGTATATCGTCCTGATAGCCTTCATCATTTGCATCAATCCCGGCCACATCAAAATCTTTTTCGGCGCCCATCATTTATACACCCTCTATTCTCAACAAATAGCCTTTTCCACGCACTGTCTGTAAATACCGCGGATTCTTACTATCTTCTTCCAGTTTACGGCGCAACCTCGTCACTTGTACGTCAATCGTACGCTCCCCCGCATCCAATTCACAGGTCCGCGCTAACTCTTCACGGCTAATAACCTCTCCCGCCTTTGCAGCCAGACTTTTCAAAAGATTAACCTCCATTGTAGTCAATCGTATTTCCTTCCGCCCATCGACCAGGCTCTGAATGGAATCATCATACTGCCAACGGCCAATTCGAAAATCATTATTCGCGGCAGGCTTGCGTGTGCGTTTCAAAATAACATTCAAACGCATCAAAAGCTCTTTGGGCTCAAATGGTTTTGACAAGTAATCATCAATGCCCGCTTCAAAGCCTTTCATTTTATCCTCAAGCTCCCCCAAAGCCGTTAACATCAATACTGGAGGGCTATTCTCACGGCTTTGAATATCCCGTGTGAATTCAACACCACTTTCCCCCGGCATCATCACATCAACAATCAGGGCCTCGAACACCATTGAGCGCATATAAATACGGGCTTCGGATGCACTTTCCGCCCGTACCGCGACATATCCGTGATCTTCTAGATATCTGCAAACAAGCGTCGCAATGCGCAAATCATCATCCACAACCAGAATATGTGACTTTTCTTTCAACATTTATGCAAAAAACCCGTTTACAAATTATCTCTATATCGCATACTAATTACTAATATTTACAATACTACAATACCAAAAGAACAAAACCATAAGACAAAACGAAAAAAGCGGCAAAAATGGCATCTATACCTTTTGATCAACGTGATGGAACAATATATTTAGACGGCAATATGGTGGACTGGAAAGATGCAAAAGTGCATGTCCTGACCCATGCTCTACATTATGGCAGCTGCGTTTTCGAAGGGGAAAGGGCCTATAACGGCATCATTTTCAAGTCACAAGAACACTCCGAACGCCTACACAAATCGGCCGCCATCATGGGCATGAAAGTCCCCGTATCATCCGAAGACCTCACAAAATTAAAGGATCAAGTTTTAAAAGCCAACAATATTGTAGATGGCTATGTGCGAGCGTTTGCATGGCGCGGTTCAGAGCAGATGGGCGTATCGGCGCAACAAACCACCACGCATATGGCGATTGCAGCCTGGGATTGGGGCAGCTATTTTTCTGCTGAAAAACGTGAAAACGGTATCAATTTATGTATGGCTCAATATCGTCGCCCTGCACCGGATATGGCTCCAACGCAGGCAAAAGCAGCGGGGCTTTATATGATCTGCACGATTTCCAAACACAATGCCGAGGCACAAGGCTACGATGATGCCCTGATGCTTGATTATCGTGGTTACGTTGCCGAGGCAACAGGCGCCAATATATTCCTGATCAAGAATGGCGAGATACACACCCCCACCCCGGATTGCTTTTTAAACGGTATTACACGCCAAACTGTTATCGGTCTGGCCAAGGAAATGGGGTATGATCTCATTGAACGCCACATCAAACCGGAAGAGCTCGGCGATTTCGAAGAATGCTTCCTGACAGGTTCTGCCGCAGAAGTAACCGCGGTTGGCAGTATTGCCGAACATAATTATAGCGTCGGCCCCATTGTTCGTGATCTAAGGGACGCCTATGAAAAACTGGTGCGCGGCCAATCTTAACGTTGAAACAGTTCGCCCGCCTGAAAACCGCGCAAACATTGACATAACACGCACCCAAAATTGACAAATGCCTCCCAAAAATGCATAATGGGTCAAATAATTAATAAAAAAATTAAATGGGTAATAGTGTGTTTGAAGGTGTAAATGGCTGATAAAGCTAGTCAATCATATACAATTGAGCGTTTAAAGGGTGATGCAGATGCCATTACCGACCGTTTGCTTGCAGGGGTTAGCGATGGCTCAAACTTTCCGCAGCATCTAATCCCCTTAATCTTACAAATTCCTGATATCGAAAGCTATGATCCCGCATGGTTTTGGCAAGCCGATCTGGACGATCAATTAGCGGATAGCCCACAGGATTTGGAAGAAAATGATATTGAAGCCATTCGCGCACTGATATCTGACTATATTCGCAATGTTCAAACAACAGACGAAGCAGAAAATGCTGCAAAATTCTACCTTCACAGCCACCACGGCAAAGACCTGGGACTAGAGGGAAACGAAACAGCATTATCACATTTAACCGTAACCACACTGCAATCCCAATTAAGTTTCATGACCCACCCAGGGAACTCAGGCATTGAGGACAATGGGTACCCCATATTGGGAATGAACACACAGCCATTTTCACCCACAAACACTGAAGCCGAGAACCCGCTTAACCCGGCATTTATACGGGCGTTAAGTAGCGCCATAGAAACAATCCAGACAGATATGCGCCGCGCTGAAACCTTTGGTCCCTTATCAGGCACACCGCTAGACGAAATGGAGAATGTGGGTCTTGATCGCGCTGGCATCATGGGCGAAGAAAGCACCAGGTTCTTTAATCTTTACAGCACTTATCTGCAAGAGAACCCGTCATTTGGCAAAAATGATGTGCGCGAACGCGCATCACAATTCAAAATCATGATGGGGATTCTGGATGATTTACCCCCTTCTACGAAAAATGAAATTAATCTTGCTCTGGAAACATTATCAAGGGAACCACCCGGACTAGGAATACCCGCCAATCCTGACGACAGCAATACACCACAACAACAGCCGCAGCCCAGCCCAGAGCAATTGGCCACAGATGACCTGATGCGCCGCGTCGGCAAAATGATGGATATACCGCAAAGTGTAATTGATAGCATCAGCACCCCATCTGTCTTAGAATCCATTCCAAGCGCCTATATCAACGAAGGCTTCCAACGTGAAATGAAAGCCCTGCTTGAAGAAGATGCCATACAGATTTATGGTATACAGGCTCCCAATTCGGACAATCCGATCAACCGCATTCGTCAATCTGATGATGATTTATTCCGCAGCTGGTTTGATGCGGATAACACTCCCTATGAATTTGCCAGACAAGAAGACGGCACCGACAAACTCATGATGGTTGGCCCTGACGGCAATCTGTATGACATACCAGAGGGTGAGTTTCCACGCGCCCTATTTGAATATCATGTTCAGCCCGATGGCAGTATAAAAAAGCACTTAATGGGTGAAAACGGGCAATTGCTCGACCGCTATCTGGACGGGCGCCCCGTCATGCTGGAGGGGGAATACCCTAACTTTGATATTTATCATATGAATTTCGTCACCAATCGCTTTTTGCAAAAATATCAGGATGCGTCATGGAATGATGCGCGGCAAGAGGCTGAACTTGATCAATTTTTTGAAGCCAAACCTGATGCTGCTCAGCTAGAGACACAGCTCATCAAAACCCAAACCAGCTTTAAACAGGCTGTGCTGGATTATTTCCGCGGCACCGACACCCCAGGTTCCCCTGCGTCCTCGCAACAAAATGAGCTTAGCGACGAGCTGGCCATAGAGAAGTTGACCGAAGCCATCAGGCAATATCATGGCGCAACCGATCACCCCCCTGGGATTGATGAAATTGATGATACCGTTCAACGGACACTATCGGGTAAAATTGATCCGAACACGCTCCAAGATATCCTCAATGCGCATACACAAGCTGAGCCACGGGCCGCAGCTGAGCTTAATACTTTTCTAGTACAGATTATAGCAATGCGTGACCATTTGGAGCTCACAAATTTAACCGATTTATCAAATCTACAAACTTCTGGTTTGCTCCCCGGTGGATTACAAATTCGCCCCATGGCCTTAAGTGAACCCTGGAGACAAAACTGGAGTGACCACATCGATAACGGTCAATTTCGTTGGACAGCGGCAAATGACCACCGGACATTTGATGCCATTGTCTATGATGCCATTGTTGAATCACGGCGCACAGGAAACAATATTAATGTTTCCGTTTTCGAAGGCGATGACTTCGCAATGGACTACCTTGAGAAACAAGGCTGGAACAGCGAAGCAGGTATTACAATTACTCAGGCCGCTATAATTGCACGCGCCGCAATGGTTAAAGAGGCCGTAGACCGCCATAACGCGCAATCCCCGGACACCCTCATCACCGATTTAAACAGCGATCAAGCCAGAGCGGCCTTCGTCAATGATTTCCGCAACGGCGAATATAATTGGAATGATGTTGAAATTTTCATGGAATCGTTTGATGCTGATGAAGCGGCCAAGGCAGAGCACAGAGCACGTTTTCTCGCCGTCACACATGAAGGAATGCACGACGATTATGCTAAAAACCCAGATTTTTGGTACAAACCGGATGACACGCGGCGCCGCGCCAAACAATTTAATGAGTATTTTGGTCAAGACAGCACATTAGAAACCCCAACCGGAGCAACCATACCGGTTGAAAACGCTACTATTTCTCAGGATGATGCTGTCACGCTTTTCTGGCGAGATTATTCGCGCCGGTCCAAGTTTGATTACGAATCCGCCCGTTATGATATTGATTACGATAAAATGATGGATTTATTAATGCTGCAAGACCCAAGCGGCAATAAAGCAGAACATTTTGCCCGAGAAATCGCTGATATTATGGAGACAGGCTCGCTTTACCAGCAATTCATGTTAAAGGATTCAAATAACCCATCAGGCGATATGGAAACGCTTTATATTCGTCGCTATCAGGCCGCAATGGAGGCGCGCAATGAGGCTGCGTTTAAACAAGAGCATAACATCATAGAACCAGAGCCGGCGAGCCTGGTGCCCGAAGCCACCCCCGACCCTGATCTGGATAAGATTACCCCTGCCCCAACCAAAACAGAGGAGCCAGCAGAGGAGCAACAAACCAACAACAACGCCAAGCCAACGCGTGAGGAGCTGCGTGCAATGTGTGATGAGCTAACAACACCCTCGGCGGCTATTGCACAACTATGCGCCGATCAAAACAAAGCGCCCACGCCAACGCAAATACCCGGCATGACAAATTAAAAACCATCAAATGACTATACGTTAAATTTGAACAGGATCACATCACCATCTTGAACGATGTATTCCTTCCCCTCCTGACGCAGCTTACCAGCGTCTTTTGCCCCTTGTTCCCCCTTACCCGCGATATAATCAGCAAAAGAGATCACTTCGGCTTTAATGAACCCCTTTTGAAAGTCAGTATGAATAACGCCAGCTGCTTCTGGCGCTTTGGCGCCTTTGCGGACGGTCCATGCACGCGCCTCTTTCGGGCCGGCTGTAAAGTAGGTCTGTAAGCCCAAAAGAACAAAACCCGCACGAATAATAAGGTTCAGCCCCGGTTCACTCAGACCCATCGTTTCCAGAAACTCACGCTTATCCTCCTCGGAATCCATTTGAGCGATTTCCGCTTCAATTGCAGCGCTAATAATCACGCTTTGTGCCCCCTGATCCGCCGCCATGGCAGCAACTTTTTGGGTCATTTCATTACCCTCTGCCGCGTCATCTTCGGACACATTACAAACATACAAAATCGGCTTTAAAGTCATCAGGCCAAAACTTTTGGCCATGGCCAACTCATCTTCATCAAGCTCAAGCGAGCGCGCGGGCTTTCCATCATCTAGAGTTGCTTTGATTTTTAGCATAAGATCACTCTGAGCCTTGGCATCTTTATCGCCTTTGGCCTTGCGTGCTATATTTGTAATCTGGCGCTCCAAACTTTCCATATCAGCAATCAATAACTCTGTATCAATGGTCTCTGCATCACGGATTGGATCAACGCTGCCTTCCACATGGGTCACATCCCCGTCTTCAAAACACCGCAAGACATGAATAATGGCATCTGTCTGACGAATATTACCAAGAAACTGGTTACCCAGCCCCTCCCCCTTGCTCGCCCCCTTAACCAGGCCGGCAATATCAACAAATTCCATCTGGGTCGGAATAATCGAGGCCGAACCTGCAAAGGCAGCGATCTGGTCAAGACGGTCATCTGGAACGGATACGCGCCCAACATTTGGTTCAATAGTACAAAACGGAAAATTAGCAGCCTGCGCTGCTGCGGTTGCCGTTAATGCATTAAATAACGTCGATTTCCCAACATTGGGCAGACCGACTATTCCGCAATTAAATCCCATCTTATTTTTTCCTTTCAAAAAAACGCGCCATCAACAAAAATTCAGCTCCATGCACTCATCCAATGCATGTGCAAAAGACTTAGCCTCCTCATCAATGATTGATAAGACCGCAGGGCAATTTGCGCGCACCCTTATGTTGACTGTATCCGACCAGTCAGCCTTGCGCGCGTGTACAGATATATCACGACAAGCGGCTTCACCAAATTGTGCCTTTAAAAACTCGCGCATATGTTCATTTAACCGCTCTATATTCTCTTTGGACAAGACAAGCTCCCCTTTAATTCATAACAACTTTACTCATATAATCACTGTCTTTACCTTGCAAGAGCAAATCAATATGTTTCGACAATGCCGGCAATAGACGCTCAATCCACGACTGATCATCTTTGGCAAAATCGGATAACACATATCCACTAACGCGGCTTTTGTCACCCGGGTGGCCGATTCCAATACGAACGCGCCACGTGTCAGCCGTTCCCAAATGCGCTTGAATTGACTTTAGCCCATTATGCCCCGCATTCCCGCCACCAAGGCGCACACGCACTTTACCGGGCTGCAAATCCAGCTCATCATGAAAAATGATAATATTCTCTGGCGGAATTTTAAAAAACTTGGCTGCGGCGGCAACACTCTGCCCTGAATTATTCATATAGGTTTCAGGTTTTAACAAAACGACCTTCTGTCCACCGATACGCCCTTCTGAAATCTGTCCCTGAAATTTTGCACGAAACGGTGAAAAACCGTAATCATCGGCAATGACATCCATAGCCATAAAACCGATATTGTGACGATTATGCTTGTATTTGTCACCGGGATTACCAAGACCGACAATAAGATACATAGGCCTATCCTCTTGAGGGTGATTATCTTTATTTAAGCCGCACGCACGACAGAGACTGGAAAATAGTGACGCGAGCATAGAAAACATGAAATCACCCCCGCCAAAGCGAATAAAAAGGCGGCGCCGAAATTTTACAGCACCGCCTAATTATCAAATATATTATTCTGCGTCGCCTTCTTTGGCATCACCACTTTCAGCTTCTGCAGCTGCGGCGGCTTCTTCATCGCTAACGATACCATCATCTTCATCACCTTCGGCCAATTCGGCTTCCAGATCTTCCAGACGTTTCGGTGCTACAATTGTTGCAATTGTAAAGTCACGATCATCGATAACGAATTTAGACCCTTCTGGCAATTTCGCATCAGTTGACTTAACGGCATCACCTTGCTCTTTACCTTCCAGGTCAACAACAATTTCGTCAGGAATATTTGTGGCAAGACAAACAACTTCAACGTCATAACGTGTAACATTCAGAATACCTTTATCAACCAAACCAGGCGATTTGTCTTCGTTCACAAATGTCACAGGAACATTAACAGCAATTTTTGTTTTCGCAGACACGCGCAAGAAATCAACATGTTCAACGACATCTGTCACGGGGTGAAGCTGTACATCACGGGCCAAAACAAGGTGTTTATCTTTACCAACGCTCAAATCACATAATGTGGTAAACATATGACCTTTGTAATATTCAACATTAATTCTGTTAGAATCCAGCGTAATTTTTACGGGCTCTTTCTTGTCACCGTAAATAACGGCAGGAATTTTTCCTTCGCGGCGTAAAGAACGTGCTGCCCCCTTACCGGCTTGCTCTCTTTGCTCCGCTTCAATTGCGTAGTTTTTAGACATTTTGGCTTTCCTTTTAATTTATAGTGCAGCCTCCAGGGGTGCCGCACTGGTTTCAAGTAGAGCTTAGATAAACGAATATGTATGCAAAATGCAAGCTGTTTTAGGCAAAAAACATATAAAAACGTAAAGAAAGCAGCATTTTAACGGAACAAAGCCGAAATAGAACGCTCTTCACTGATACGTAAAGCCGCCTCTCCCATCAGGCTTGCTATAGAGAGCTGTTCAACACGCTTGGATTGTTCGATGGCATCGGTCGCGGCAATACTGTCTGTAATCACCAGTTTCTCCATAGGGGATTTTTCAACGCGCTTAACTGCCTCACCAGACAAAACACCATGCGCCACATAGGCATAAACTGCTTTGGCCCCTTTTTCTTTTAATGCAACTGCCGCGTTACACAATGTCCCGCCAGAATCAACGATATCATCGACCAAAATACAGATCTTGCCATTCACATCACCAATGACATGCATCACCTCTGACACACCTGCTTTTTCGCGGCGTTTATCAATAATGGCCAAATCGCCATTACAACGTTTTGCCAGCCCACGGGCGCGCACCACGCCCCCCACATCTGGAGAAACCAGACAGACCTGCTCCCCATCAAACTTTTCAAGAATATGCGGGATAAACACAGGCGCGACGGTCAAGTTATCCAATGGAATATCAAAAAAGCCTTGAATCTGCCCCGCATGTAAATCCATGGTAAGAACACGATCCGCACCGGCGGCCGTAATCATATTGGCAACCAGTTTTGCCGAAATGGGCGTACGCCCCCCCGTTTTACGATCCTGACGCGCATAGCCGAAATAAGGCAACACAGCGGTAATACGGCGCGCCGAGCCACGCTTCATTGCATCAATTGCAATCAATAGCTCCATTAAATGATCATTGGCCGGAAAGGAGGTAGACTGGATAAAGAAACAATCCTCACCGCGGATATTCTCCATTATTTCCACAAAGATTTCATTATCGGAAAAACGCTTCACATCCGCCTGTGTCAAAGGCACATCAAGATACTCAGAGATCGCTTTGGCCAGCTTTGGATTGGAGTTACCCGCAATTAATTTCATGTTTTCAATACCCGCTTATTACTTGATTTAGACGCACTATAAGAATCTGATGTCCTGCGGTCAATTACTATATATCATTTTTTATGTATATAAGAGAAATTTGACGACCATAATCTTTATCCCCCCTATGTGTTGCGCGCCTGTAACTAAAAAAATCTTCTTCATTAAAATATGTGTCCAGGTCTTTGATAAAGATATTCCTCAAGCCATTGCGCGCCAAACGCGCCGCGCAGTATCCGGCCAGGTCAAACATCAAATGTCCGGCGCGCTGACCGGCCATAAAAAAGCGGTCATTTTCCGGGTCATCTTTTTCAAATGGCGCAAAGAAGTCTTCACTGACTTCATACGAAGCCTGAGCAATACAGGGCCCAATGCATGCACGAATACTTTCTAGTACCGCCCCTTTGCTAACTAAACCTTTAACCGTATTATCCAAAACACCGCCAACAGCGCCTTTCCAACCAGCATGCGCCGCGCCGATAACCGGAGCACCGTCAGGTTTTTGTCCATAAAAAAGCACCGGCGCGCAATCGGCGGTCAAAACACCAATTGCGATAGCGGGCCTATCACTGACCAAGGCATCAGCCTCTGGTCGATGCTCCTCACCGTCCCAAGGCGCATCAACGGAAACGCAGGTTGAACTGTGGGTTTGTATGGGGGTTAAAATATGCTCATGAGGAATGCCCAGTTTATTGGCAATCATTTGTAAATTAAATTTAACGCTGGCCGGGCTGTCATCTGACCCACGGCCGCAATTCAGGCTATTATAGACTCCCTTGCTGATACCGCCCTGACGCCCAAAAAAGCCATGAAATACCGGGCTGCTTGCATTATCTGCAAATTTGTTCATGTCATAATAGACGGGGCTATCTGAATCCTGCTGCTGCAACACTGGCTCCATAGTTTAATCCGATTACCTTAAAAAGCGCTCCCATTTCATCCGAATGCACCAACCGATGCAATGCTTTTTGTATGTTTTGTGCCGTTTCTCCCGAGGCTTTTTGCAACAATTGCCGCGCACGTAACTGTATTCCCAGCGCCTTAAGGAAAGCTCCCTGCTCTGCCAAACCTAAAACCTGAACATCTTGTTGCAAAGCGGCAACCTGCAATGCCGCAAAATCAACATGGCTGGTCAGATCACTTTCACCAATATTATTTAACGGATTTGAATATTCATGTGCTTTTACAGCCTGAAACGTATCACCAAAACCATGCTCTAGATGTCCGTAGTCAATAATCAGCCCTGCACCAGCTTGCCCCCTTATACGCTTACAAAGTGCCCTCATCACATCATCACGAATGAATGCATCTTCATAAACATCCCCGTCCTTAGGGGCAGGAAAGCCCTTGTCAGACAGCGGGTCAACCATCACCATTTGCTGCGTAAAAACAAAGCCCTCACATTCAATATCAACGCAGCGTTCAGCCCATCCGCCGTCACTGTAAATATATTGCTTAAACGGCAAGGCATCAAAAAACTCATTGGCAATAAAGAAAACCGGATCATGACAGGGCAATGTATCCAGCGTGTCATGCCATGTTATATTCACCCCATTTAGCGCGTTTCGCTGCGCGTCTTTTAAGACAGGGCTCATTTCCACCAAATGAACCTGCGCGGCATCCATAAAGCCTGGAACCTGGCCGCACACACGGATAATATCAGCCATTAAAGTTCCCCGCCCAGGCCCCATTTCAAGCAAAATAAAAGAAGCTGGCTTTCCGTGCTGCATCCACATATTGGCCAGCCAGGCACCTATCATCTCACCAAACATTTGTGATATTTCAGGGGCCGTAGTGAAGTCGCCAGCGCGGCCCAGCGGGTCACGTGTCATATAATACCCGTACTCTGGGTGCCCTAAAACATGCCCCATAAAACGATCCACCCCCATAGGGCCATGTGTAGAAATTTCGGTCTGTAAAAACTTTATTAGATGGGAGGAATATTCTGACATTATCCGGCCTGATGCGTTTTGTCTTTATCACCGCCCCGTATCAATGCATAGCCGATAAGTACCGCACCAGCCAACACCATCGGAATACACAAAATCTGGCCCATTGACAAGAACCCCGCAATTAAACCAATTTGCACGTCCGGTTCACGGTAAAATTCAACGATAAACCGCGCCCCGCCATATCCGGCCAAAAACACACCGGATAAAATGCCAGCACGCTCGCGCACCCACTCTTGCCGCGCCAAAACATAAAGGATGATAAACAACACTGCGCCCTCTAGCGCCGCCTCATATAGCTGACTCGGGTGCCTGCTAACGCCGCCGCCGCGCGGAAATACCACGCCCCAGGGCATATTGGTCTGGCGGCCAAACAGTTCACCGTTAACAAAATTGGCAATACGACCAAGGAACAGCCCAATTGGTGTCGCACAAGCCAGCATATCGGCAAGCCTGAGGAAGGAAAAGCCACGTTTTATGCTATAGGCGAAGGTCGCGATAATTACACCACTAATGCCGCCATGAAAGGACATGCCGCCATGCCATATTTGAGCGATTTCCCATGGATTCGCCATATAAAGCTGGAATTGATAAAACAGCACATAACCGATACGGCCACCGAGTATAACCCCCAATATGGCCCAGGGCAAAAAGTCATCGATGTCGGTTTTATGTGGGCGCATATCTTTATTCAGGCCAGCCAAATACAAGCAATATCGCCAACCGGCAAGAAAACCTGCAATATACGCCAACGCATACCACCGGATCGGCAAAGGGCCTAAATAAAAAGCAACAGGGTCAATATTTGGAAAATCCATAGATGCAATATGGCGCACCGAGAACGTCCTGACAAGTCATTCCTTATCGATATTGATCGTCTTTGCTCAGGTAATTATCCACGTATAACTTGATGCCATCTTCCAGTGATGTAAACTCTTTGGTGTAACCAGCAGCACGTAATTTACTGACATCGGCCTCTGTATAATACTGATATTTGGACTTTAATGAATTGGGCATATCGACATATGTAATTTTGGACGGCTTATCATAAGCCTTGAACATGGCCTCTGCCATATCCTTGAAACTGCGCCCTTTGCCGGTCCCTAAGTTAAACAACCCGCTTTTATCCTGATTCTGATAAAACCAGAGCATGACATCCACACAATCCTGAACCCAGATAAAATCACGGATCTGTCCGCCGTCTTCGTATTTAGGACTATAGGATTTAAATAATCTGGCCGCGGCCCCGGCAGCCACCTGTGGGTGCAGCTTTGAAACAACGCTCATATGCTCACCCTTATGATATTCATTCGGACCATAAACATTAAACATACGCAAACCAACCCATTGCGGCGGCAGAGGGTCCGTCTTATCGCTGGAATGTACAATCCGTGACACGCGGCGGTCAAAAACGTTTTTTGACCAGCCGTATGCATTCAAGGGTTTTAACTTCGCCAAGGCCTCGGGGCTGTCATCATCACGAAAACCAATATCCGTATCCCCATTTCCATAGACGGAATAAGACGAAGCATATAAAAACCGGACATCATTTTGCGCGCACCATTTCCACAACTCGCGCGACAATATGAAGTTATTATTGATAATACTGTCGGCATCCTGTTCGGTTGTGCTGGAAATTGCACCAAGGTGGAAGAGCATTTCCACCTCATCTGCGTGCTGGTCAAGATATGTCATCAAATTACCCGGGGCGACAAAGTCACGAATTTCCCTGTTGCCAATATTGCGCCACTTATCTTCATTTCCCAAAACATCACAGATAACGACATTACTGATGCCGTTTTCTTCTAATGTTGCGACAAGATTAGAGCCAATAAACCCTGCTCCGCCTGTTACTACGATCATTTGGTACCTGCCTTATTAAATTTATCCCTTTTTCCCATTATATCAGAGTTTTATGCCGCGCCCCAAGCATTTCATTTCATACACAGTAAAGGCGTAAAAAAGACTCAGTTTCCCTTGCCAAGCGCCGAAATGCCGTGTTACAGACTGTCTCATTCAAGGATAAAATATGAGCAATAAAGAAAAAATACTGGATGATGTGGCCAGAATGGCCGGCGGTGCCATTGGAACAATCGGCGGCCTTCGCGGACAAATCAATGAAGAAATCCGGCTTCGCGTTGACGAAATAGCCCTGCGCATGGACTTGGTTCCACGCGCCGAGTTCGAACGCGTTGAGAGCATGCTTCAACAGGCCCGCATTGAACAAAATGAGCTCATAAAGCGTATAGAAAAACTGGAACAACAAATAGCCCCTAACACAAAGGCCTCTTAGACCTATGAACGACATCCAATTTGATTATCTGGACACAGTTGATAACCCGCTTGACCGGGTAGAAGATGTAATGAATGCCAATAACTGGATTTTTAGCCGCGTCAACGACGAAGAGCTGATGGTTCAGATCACCGGAAAATGCTGTGGCTACAATCTGTTTTTCATCTGGCAGGAAGAAATGAACGCGTTACAGTTTTGTGCGCAATATGATTTTGCCATCAATGACGGACAAATCAGCAAGGCTGCGTCGGTTTTAATGAATATCAACGAAAAACTATGGATGGGACATTTTGAAATACCCTCCGATACAAAAATACCGGCTTTTCGTCACACCTGCCTGTATCGCGGTATGCAGCGCACAAGCGCCGCCGATCTGGAAGATTTGGTAGAGATTGCCTTGGCACAATGTGAAAAGCACTATGCCGCATTTTATATCCTGTCACACGCCAATGATTCCGCGCGCGATATCAATGACAACTATCTTTCACTTGCATTGATGGAAACTATCGGCGAATCCTAGACAATACACTATACGGCATCACGACATGATTATGCTCACAACAGCCCCACAACCTAAAAAACTCTCCGTCGCCCTTGTGGGTTGCGGAAAAATGGGGGGCGCCCTGTTGGAAGGTTGGTTGGCAAGTGACACCGTTTCCGAGGTTACCATCATTGACCCTGCCCCGCTACCCGCACATTTTGAAAATAACCCGCTGATCACGCATATGAATGACACGGCTCAATTGCAAGGGGCTTACGATGTGCTCATGCTGGCCACAAAGCCGCAAATCATGGACCAGGTGTGCGAGGGACTGACAGGAAAGTTAAATAAAAGCACCTTAATCCTGTCTATAGCCGCCGGTAAATCCATTTCCTATTTCGAGAATTATTTTGGCCCCGATCAGCCGATTATCCGTACCATGCCGAACACTCCCGCCGCCATCGGCAAGGGCATAACAGTGGCATGTCCGAATACTTGCGTCAGTCAGAAACAAAAAGAAAATGCCGAAACGCTGCTAAGTGCCGGCGGTCTGGTCGACTGGATCTCGGAAGAACATCAGCTTAATGCTGTAACCGCCCTGTCAGGCAGCGGCCCGGCTTATATCTTTTATTTAATTGAAGTGCTTGCCAAAACCGGCGAACAAATGGGCCTCTCTAAGGAGATGTCAATGAAGCTCGCCCGTCAAACGGTTATTGGCAGCGCTGCTTTGGCCGAAAAAAATGACGAAACGCCAGCATCAACCTTGCGCGAAAACGTCACATCCCCGGGCGGCACAACGCAGGCGGCCCTAGAGGTGCTCATGGATGGGCGATTGGAAAACATCTATCAAGAGGCTTTATTGGCTGCAAAACAACGGGGTGAACACCTGGCAAAATAAGGCTAGCGGCCCTTCGTTCCCAAACCGATATCTTTTGCCAGGCGGCTACGTTTTTCCGCATAATTCGGTGCCACCATTGGATAATCCGCCGGAAGCCCCCAACGCTCCCGGTAATCTTCAGGCGTCATATTATAGGCTGTTTTTAAATGGCGTTTTAACATTTTCAGCTTCTTGCCGTCCTCTAGACAAATAATATGATCGGGTTGCACGGATTTTTTAATCGGGACTGCTGGCTGCGGTCTGTCCGCAACCAATGTGGAAGCCCCACCAAGGCCAGAGAGCGATTTATAAACCTGTTCAATCACAGAGGTAATCTCATGCGCTTCCAATTTATTGTTGGCGACATATGAGGAAACAATCTCGCTAGTCAAAACCAACAGTTCATCATGATTTGCACCTTCATTCATTTTATCGTCTCCATTTTCGGGCATCTAAAGTAAAAAACGTAATAAAAAAGATATTGTGCCAATTTCACCGCACCACCAGCACAAATAACATTAGTTTTTATTGTAAGTTACAAATATTTACAAAATATAAAATTTGCAATACTGAAATAAATTTTATTCTATTTTCTCTAATATACGCGGCATCTGCTTAGGGAAACTAACATCCGCTTCACGTAAATACAGGGGAACAACGTCCGCACACGCGGCCCCGGCTTCAGCCCCCGACAAGGCCATTTCCGCCATAATTTGAGGATCGGGCAAATCGTAACCGCTATGGCTCACAAATCCTTCAACAGCGCTATCCGAAATCTCTTCCAGCAGCCTCTCCACGCCATCCCCAACGATTACCCCTGTATGACCGCTAAGTTCTGCTTGAATTTGTACAGCATCCAACGCAACTGGGGCTGTCAATGATGCACCAGAACTATCAAATAACTGAAAATAAAAATCGCTGCGTTTACTCTCAACGACAACAGCAATATTGGCGGGGCTGTGCGTATTGGCATTAAGGGCGGCCCGCGCAAGCACCTCTAGCGTGGAAAATCCCACCAAAGGAACATTCAGCGCCAGTGCAAAACTGCGCGCCGCCGATAAACCAACGCGCAATCCCGTAAATGTACCTGGACCACGGGTCGTTGCAATTAAATCAATATCGTCAAATTTCACCCCTGCCCGCGCGCAAACATCAACCACAAGCGGGACCAGCGCCTCGGCTTGACCGCGCACCATTGGCACAACCTCTGACACGCCGGCAGAAGACTTATTCGAAAAACAAATCGCCGCGCCACATCCATTCATGGCGCTATCGATTGCCAATACTATCTGGTTTTCAAGGCTTGCATCCGGCATTGTACAAAGGCTTATACAATTTCACAGACATCATCAAAATCAAAACGCGGGCTACGATCAAAAATCGTACTCTCATCGCCATAACCAAGATTGCACAGAAAATTAACGACAAAATTTTCATCGGGAAAAAATTCCTTTTTCACGCCATCTTGATCAAAACCGGACATTGGCCCGCAGTCTAAACCCAACGCACGCGCAGCCAGAATAAAATACCCTGCTTGAAGCGTGCCATTACGGTTTGCAGTTTCCGCAATAGCCTTATCATCCCCAACAAACCAGCTTTTTGCATCAGTATGTGGGAATAACCGCGGCAAATGTTCATAAAACTCCATATCATAGGCCAAAATAGCCACGGCAGGCGCAGACATTGTTTTTTCAATATTAGCTTCCATCAAATAGGGTTTTAAACGCTCTTTCGCGGCTGCAGATTTTATGTACTTTACACGCATCGGCAAGCAATTCGCGCTCGTTGGCCCCCATTTCAAAAGGTCAAAGATCTCTTTTAACATCTCATCGGGTACATCTTTATCATTCCACCCGTTATAGGTACGGGCTTTGCGGAACAAAATATCTTTATCCTGTTCAGTGATTGTATCGTGATTGCGGCTCATATATAAGATCTCCTGAAATTAAAAACATCTAACAAACTAATTTAGTTGTAACAAAATTCAACAAGAAGATTGATATTTTACTGCGCTCTACCATTTTTATACTTGTTTAACCATCCAGATGCGTTAAGACAGGTGAGTATGAGGATTTTAGGTATTTCATTAATTGCCGCGGTATTATCGACGGTCCTAATCATGTGCACGGTTGAAACCAAGGCGCAACAGCGCACAAACCTGCCTGCCGGCGCCGAAGCAAAATCGGCTGTAATTCTGGCATACCACCGCATTGACGAAGACAATTATCCAGCGACAAGCCTACGTTTAAACGACTTTATCGCCCATTTAAAAGAAATAGAACATGGTGGATACACGATCATCCCGATGTCCAAATTAATTGCGGCCCTGAAAAACAAGAGCAGCTTGCCGCATAAAAGCATCGTCATCACGTTTGAAGGCGGCTATCAATCAGCCTATCGCAAAGCCATGCCTTTATTGATTGCAGAGAAAATCCCTTTCACTATTTTTTACGCCAGCCGTAATTCGGCATCCGATTCAGACCAATACATCGGATGGAAAGACTTAAAATCCCTATCACGGTTTGATTTTATCGAATTTGGAATTTTGCCCAGCGTGTACGCCCGCACCAGCGAATTTTCAATGGAAGAAAATAAGCGTCTTTTGAACAATGCGCGCATTACGTACCGCGACCATTTTGGTGAATCGCCCAAGTATTTCTCTTATCCTTACGGGGAATATTCCAATGCCTATAAAGATTTCATTATCTCACAGGGTTTTGAAGCCGCATTCGGATTGCAATCCGGGGTGCCTTATTACAATATGGACTTCTTCAACATTCCGCGTTTCACAATGACAGAGGGGTTTGGCGACATCGACCGCTTTCGCACCATCACAGCAGCCCTGCCCGTACCAGCCTATGATATAGAGCCTGAAGAACATGCGCTGCAGACAACAACTCCACTTTTCGGCTTTTCAGTCCCCAATAAAAATGCCGATATTCTTAAAAAAATGCAGTGCTTTATCTCTGGCCAGGGGGAAGCAAATCTGACAATAATTGGGAAAAACCGGCTGGAAATTCGCCCGCGCAGCCCGTTAGACGATGAACGCATTCGCATTAACTGTACGGCTAATACTGGAACACTGGACGCGCCGAAATGGCATTGGTTCGGCATGCTCTATACAATAAATTTGCAAACGCTCTCTAACCGGGTTCACAGCGCTCTTGGCGAAGAAAAACAGAACAATTAAGACGCGTAATGCGCGCGCCTGCTAGAACTCAACGGGACGCACCTCTTCGACCTCGGGAATAAAATGCTTCAGCATATTTTCTATACCGGATTTCAATGTTGCCGTGGAGCTGGGGCACCCCGCACAGGCACCCTGCATGCGCAAAAACACAATCCCGTCCGTAAATTCTTCAAAGACAATATCCCCGCCATCCATGGCGACCGCAGGTCGTACGCGGGTCTCCAGCAATTCTTTAATCTGCGCAACGACTTCATCATCCTCTTCATTCGCGGCATCGTCCCCGGCAGCTTTGATCGCGTGTGCATGCACAATCTCCTGTCCAGTCGATAGATGCTCCATCAACATGGCAAGAACCATTGATTTTAACATACTCCAATCCGTGTCCTCATCTTTGGTCACAGAAACAAAATCATGCCCAAAGAACACGGCCTTGACCCCTTGCAAGGTGAACAAACGCTGCGCCAGCGGCGAATCTTTCGCGGTCTCGGGTGATTGAAAATCCATCGATCCTGCCTCCAAAATCGTTTGACCTGGCAGAAATTTAATTGTGGCCGGATTAGGCGTCGCTTCGGTTTGTATAAACATCGTATCTCTTGTAAATTAGGGTTATAAGTTAACGGCTGATTATCACGCAGCATTCAGTTTAAAATATATTATCAATATCCGACATTTCCAGATGCCCCGGCACGACAGTCAAAGGAACGCGCAACTGCCCCAGCCCCTTGCTTGAAAAATAAGAAACCAAAGGCCCGGGAGAGCCTTGCGTGTCACCGCCCAGTATCAACATCTTAATCGTTTTATCATTTGTAATTAAAGATACGATTGTTTCGGCCTTTGCGCCTTGTTGAATATAGAAAACAGGGATTTTGCCGGTAATCTCAAGCACGGTCGTTGCAACATCAAACAAATATTGTTCGGCTTCCGTGCGCATCTCTTCTTGCATGCGCTCCTCAATATTGCCCCAATGCTGAAACCCTTGCTCTTCCATAATATAGACAAGTCCAATATGCGCACCACTATACTCGGTCAAGCGCGAGGCATAACGCAAAGCCTTGGAAAATTCATCCGATTTATCCGCGATCAATAGTAAAACGCCATCCTCATCACGGTTCTTATCATTTTTGTGGGTCATATCCTCACTGGCTATCATTATTACTGCCCCTTCTTCTGATACCTATTTGTTCCGAATAACATTGATCAGCCATCCAGCAAAAACGGCAATAAATATACAAATCAATCCATAATAAAACGATTTCTGTGTGGCAAAATCATATACTCGCGCATTTAAACCAACGGGTGCAACCATCATCGTTGTTGCACTGCGGTCAATAATTTGACCCTGACGAAACAAAAATGTTTCAATTTCATAGGTTCCCCTTGGCACATTTGACGGCAAATACATTGTCGTACGAAAGAAGTCATCATTCAGAAATTCAATGCTGCCTGCCTCCATCGGGAACAAATGATTCAACTGTTTATTACGGATCAACGCTTGTTGAAAGCTCTGAATACGATCGCGTTCAGGTACAGCATCCCGGGGTTCGTATATCAGTGTAGCAAGCCCCACGCCGTTTTCAAATAAAACCTGCTCTTCAGCATCCGACAGGCCCTCTTTCTTGCTCAGCGCATAATCGTAATAGGCCGGAACCCCATCAAAATCCATGTGTTCAGTGTTCATCCACAGCCCTAAAACACGGTTTTTCTTGCGTACGGTCATCTTTTTTTCAGGCCCGCGGATAACCACAGCAATCTCGCCTGGTCGGTCTTTCATCCCATATAAAATAAGGTTGGCTCCATTAAAGCCGGTCGTAATATCAACATGATCAGATGCAAGATCAATCGTCAGGGTTTTCTGCGCATAAGCCTGCGTGAGCCCGATAGAGGAAAAAACCAGGACAAAAAGCACGACCATTGTAACAAAACGTATCGTCATTACATCACCACCGTGGAATATAGATCATAAGGTGTCGCCAATAATTTATAGGCCAGGCGACCGCTGACCGCCAAAACCAGAATGGCCAGAATGGTACGGGCATGGTTGGGTTTGATAACCCGAGCGAAAACCAATCCGAATTGTGACCCGATAACCCCCCCAACAATCAAAATAATCCCAAGCACAATATCAACCGTATTGTTCATCGTCGCATGCATAAGCGTTGCGGCCGCGGTGGTAAAGATAATTTGAAACAAAGACGTCCCGGCCGCAAGAATGGTGGGCATTCCCAATATATAAATCATGGCGGGAACCAATAAAAACCCGCCGCCGATCCCCAATATGGCGGCCAGAATTCCGCCGACAAAACCAATACCAATGGGCACCAGCGCACTGATATATAACTTTGAACGCGGAAAACGCATTTTATAGGGCAGGCGCGCAATAAAAGGATTAACCCGCTGCGCATTAAAGTGTGATTTTACTGTTTTCTTTTTGAAGGAAGAAAAAATACTTTCAGACAACATCAGAACACCGATGCTGCTTAGCAACACGACATATAAAAGAGATACGGCAAAATCAATTTGCCCCAAATATTCCAGCAAACGAAAAATCAAGATACCGATGAAAGAGCCCACGACACCACCAACCAGCATCATGCCCCCTATTTTCACATCGACATTACCGCGTTTAAAATGCCCAATGGTGCCGGACATCCCCGATGCCACAAGTTGATTGGCCTGCGTTCCAACCGCAACCGCAGGGGGGATACCCAAAAAGATCAAAAATGGCGTTGTCAAAAACCCGCCGCCAACACCAAAAACGCCCGATAAAAAACCAACCGTGCAGCCCAAAATAAAAATGGTTTCTGCCGGCACTGAAATCTCAGCAATTGGTAAATATATTTGCATTGGGCTCTACATATGGCTGATCAAGAATTATGAAAGGAACAATGCCTGATTGAACGGTAACTTGCAAGAATTAGAAACATCGAAAATACACCTGTCCCAAGTGTGCAAGCCCAGAAAAAGAAAAAAGCGCGACCGGTATAGACGCGCTTCGGATTTATGAATTACGGGCTTAAAAGCCACACTCTCTAATAGACACTAACGTCTATATCGCGCTCCCCGCGAATACGCAGCTCTCCATCATAGAAGTTCCGGTAAAATCCGTTTTTTGCCTGATGAATCTCTTTACGAAAATCAACGGATTTAACAAGGCTCAAGAATGAGCGATGCCATTTCGGATAATTTTGTGCTTGTGCCGAACATTCCACAATATAGGCCTTATTATTGTATAGCGCGACCAGCATCAAGGCACGTTTATCCATTTTGGGGCCTTGCGCCGTGGTATAACTGGCCTCGGCATAGCTTCCAAATCCACGCCCAAGCCCGGCATCTTCATAAACGGCATGAACGTTCACATTTTCATACTCGCCCAAATAATCATCCCAAAATTCGCGGTTATAATTAATGCGGGCGACTTCATCGGCCAGATACTCAGGGTAGACTGCGAACCTGTGATCGGCACGAACGCGCAAACGGCACTGCGCATGATTGTTTACCCCCGGGGCGGCAACGGTATAAATATCATCCTGACGTTGATTATGGCGAACGTGCCAACGATCAGGATAAGTCAGGGACATATGGGTCTCGGCATCTTCCCAGTAGAACACCTCGGCCTGCGCCGATGTAACAGAAGAAAAACCACCAAAGATCAATGTGGAAGCGATTAAAAGATATTTTGAATATTTAGTCATGGCGAGTATAAATCCGAATGTGTTAACTTATTATGACGTATTTAACACCATGATGCCAGCCTAAAACTAAAAAAGGTTTAAGAGCCTTTCCAAAATCCCATTATTTCCGATACCTCGGATAAAACATCGCCTGCCATAGCGCGAGCCTTTTCATTACCGGCCTGTAATATTGCATCAATTTCGGCCGGATCCGCCATTAATTCATTCATGCGGGCTGTAATCGGTGCCAAATGCGCCACAGCCACATCAACCAAGGCCGGTTTGAAGTCACCGAACCCTTTTCCCGCAAATTCCTTCAAAACGTCTTCGTTTGTTATTCCGGCCAGCGCAGCATATAAATTAACCAGATTTTTGGCTTCTGCGCGGTCTTCCAATCCGTCAAGCGTCTCGGGCAGGACATCGGGGTCCGATTTGGCCTTCTTTATTTTTTTCGCAATGGTATCAGCATCATCCGTGAAATTAATACGGCTTAGATCACTTTCTGCGGATTTACTCATTTTCTGGGTACCATCACGCAAAGACATAACCCGCGTTGCCGGACCACTAATATAAGGTTCCGGTTGAGGGAAAAAATCCGTCTCGTAACGCGTGTTAAACGTTGATGCCAATTCGCGCGCCAATTCAAGGTGCTGCTTTTGATCTTCACCTACCGGCACATGGGTTGCCTTATATATTAGAATATCGGCCGCCATTAAAACCGGATAGGCAAATAAACCAAGCCCTGCGCGCTCCTTATTTTTTCCAGCCTTATCCTTGAATTGCGTCATGCGCTCCAGCTTGCCCATCTGGGACATCGTGGCCAAAAGCCACATTAACTGCGAATGGGCAGGAATGGCCGACTGTGCAAACAATATCGATTTCTTTGGATCAATCCCTGCCGCAATATAAGCCGCGGCAATTTCCCGCGTCGCATTAGCCAGACCGTCACGTTGGTACGGTACGGTAATAGCATGTAAATCAACCACACCATACAAGCATTCCGCGCCTTCATCCTGCAGGGCCACAAAATTTTTTAAAGCCCCTAAATAATTCCCCAGATGAAGGTGACTGGTAGGTTGCATACAGGACAATATTCTTTTCATGCGTTTATACTCTTACTAATGCTTGTTAAAATCAAAATGCGAAAAAAGTGTTAGCATGAAATACATCAGGTGTTAACCCGGATATATCATTATTTACGCCCGCGGCCGTTTAAGGCTTGCTTTAACAGGCGTGCATTTACAATCCCGGATAAACAGACAAGAACGCCATAGACAACCATACCGCCGCCGACAACCACCCCCAGCACAGCGTAGCGATTATCAATTACCGCTGGCAAAACCTGCCCCAGCGCATAAACCGAAAGGGCCATCGCAACACTGGCCAATACAACCCTTACCCCATTGCGACGAAGACGCGCGTCAAAGCTAACAACGCTGCAGGTTTTAAGTGCGCGTAAATGCAGAACCAATTGCAGCCAGGCCGTCACCCCCGTAGCCAGTGAAATTCCGGCAACCCCAATTTGAAAAATCAAAACAATACTTAAGGCGATATTGCACACCGTCCCAATGATCGAGATACGCACCGGCGTTAGCGTATCCTGACGCGCCCAATGCACCGTGGAAAACAGCTTAATCATAATATAGGCCGGCAAGCCCACCGCATACCCCATCAAAACGGCACTCGACGCCGCCGTATCTTCCGCATCAAAGGCTCCGCGCTCAAAAAGCGTTCCGATCAAAATATCAGGCACCACGAACAAAGCCAAAGCGGCAGGCAAAGCCAAAAGCAAACAATATTCCAGCGATCTGTTAAACAAATCCCGCGCCTGACCTTCATTGCCTTGACTCAGCGCCTTTGAGAGCATCGGCAATAAAGCCGCCCCAACAGCAATGCCAACGATGCCCAGCGGCAACTGATTCAACCGGTCAGCATAATAAAGGTACGAAATCGCACCCTGCGCTAGAAATGAAGCCAAAATCAGATCGGCAAACAGGTTGATATGCATAACCCCTGCCCCGACAACACCAGGCCCCATGAGCTTAAAAACCTTCCTGATTTTAGGACTCATATCAGGCTTGCGCCACTCAAGGCGAAAAACTTTGCCCGACACGGCACACCAAAACAGCATCAGAAATTGCGCGCCACCAGCGCATAAAACCCCATAGGCCAATGCATGCCCAGGCGTTTCAAAGAACCCGCTCAACAGCAAGGCAAGAATTAAAGACAAATTAAACAGCACCGGCGCGAACGCAAAAGGCGCAAAACGATCATGCGCATTTAACACCCCGCCCAACAGCGCCGTTAAGGACATCATTAATAGATAAGGAAACGTTATTCGTGAAAGCTCAACCCCCAAATCATAACGCACCGCATCCCCCACAAAGCCTGGCGCAATCGCCATAATAACATAGGGCATGCATACAATGGCCAGGGCGGAAAAAACCGACAGCACGCCCATCATGATCCAGAAAGCATTATTGGCAAAACGGTTTGCCGCCGCTTGCCCCTCACGGTCCAGCGTTTCCGAATACAGCGGAACAAAAGAAACACTAAAAGCGCCTTCAGCCGTTACACGGCGAAAGAAATTCGGCAATTTCAGGGCAACAAAAAAAGCATCCGCAATTGGGCCAGCCCCTAAAATGGCGGCGGTCAGGATATCACGGGCAAACCCGGCCACCCGTGAAAGCGCCGTCATTCCCCCAACTGTACTCATGGCACGAATAAGACTCATAGATAGTTGTTTACCACCAGAATCTATGCTTTAAAAGCAGAATGAGTGAAAATCCAGAGAGCAAATGGTTTGGAGAAAAACCGGTAGAAGCCGAAGACAAGACCGGCATGGTGCATGGTGTCTTCTCCAATGTCGCCGATAAATACGACATAATGAATGACTTAATGTCCGGTGGCATTCATCGTCTGTGGAAAGATCGCTTTATTCGTATGATACGCCCGCGTCAGGGGCTGCGTTACCTCGATGTGGCTGGCGGTACTGGTGATATCGCCTTTCGCATTCGTCAGAAAATAGGTAAAAAAGCAGATATAACCCTATGTGATTTAACAGAAAATATGCTGCGCGTTGGCAGGGATCGTGCCATCAATAAGGGCTGGATCAATGACTTTGACTGGATTACAGGCAACGCCGAAACATTGCCATTCGAAGATAACAGCTTTGATGTCTATACTATTGCATTCGGCTTGCGAAATGTTACCCGTATCGACAATGCCTTGAAAGAGGCTTACCGCGTTTTAAAACCGGGCGGACGATTTTTCTGCCTGGAATTTTCAAAAGTGCGCAACCCGCTATTATCAAAAGGCTATGATGTTTATTCATCGTTCGTCATCCCTAAAATTGGGAAAGTTGTTGCCGGTGACCGGGATAGCTATCAATACCTGATTGAAAGCATCAGAAAACATCCGGGCCAAAGAGAATTGCAGCAAAGACTGCAACGCGCCGGTTTTAAAAATGCAACATTTTCAAACCTTTCCGCTGGAATTGCCTGCATACACTCCGGCCTAAAGGTCTAGAGCATAATTTATACACATTATATTTTACATAAATTACAATGGCTTGTGAATTTTTATTGACATGCAGAAAGATTTAGCGGCATTGTACCTCGCACACAAATAAAACCAATTGTTTTATAGAGTGAAATTAAGAAAAGGAAAATTCAGATATGAGTAATTTTACAAAGTCTATTGTATATTCTGGCGTTGTACTTGTGGCCGGTCTTGTCGCCGTATTTACAATCTACAACAATATGGCAGCAACAGACGGCGCAACATTTGCAAACATTGAACCCGCCGCTGGCGTTTCATCTGCCCTGCCTAACCCGGCAGGTATCGTTGAAGGTGCCAATTCAATGGCGCAGGAAGCAGGCATGAAAGCAACAGAAGCCGTTGAAAAAGCCTCTAAATCCATCAAAGAAGCCGCCGACACATCAGCCGCCGAAGCCGTTGCCCATGATGGCATTGAAGGCGCCGTGGAAGATATAAAAGATGAAGCCGCCGACGCGGTGGATGAAGAAACAGAAGCCGCCGTTGACACAATTGTTGACGAAGCCACTGACGAAGCCATGGAAGAAATCTCTCCTGAGGCAACACAAGCCGATGTCGAGGCCGCTGAAGACGCTGCCGAAGAAACTGCAGAAGAGATCATCGAAGACGCCGTGGAAGACGCCCATGATGCCGCGGAAGATGCTGCAAAAGACGTCGCTGGCGATCACGCTGACCACGAATAAAAATACTGGCTTGCCAGAATAATGCAGGCAAGTTTTTATACAATTATTTAAAAGCCCTGCTTCCCCAAGCGGGGCTTTTGCTATATATAAACTCTCATGGATAAAGCCTTAAAAACCAAAACAATATTACTCGTAATTACCGGGGGTATTGCCGCCTATAAATCGCTTGAGCTTATTCGCCTGCTGCGCAAAAATGGTGCCAAAGTGCGCGCCATTTTAACCAAGGGCGGGGCGCAGTTTGTTACCCCTTTGAGCGTATCGGCCCTCTGCGAAGAAGAAGTGTTCACCGACCTTTGGTCTTTAAAGGACGAAACCGAAATGGGACATATTCGCCTGTCCCGTGAGGCCGACCTGATCATCATTGCCCCGGCAAGCGCTGATTTCCTTGCCAAAATGGCCCATGGCAAGGCCGATGATCTGGCCAGCACAACCTTACTGGCGGCCAATAAACCGATATTATTTGCACCGGCTATGAACCACAAAATGTGGGAAAATAATGCGACGCACGATAATTTACAAAAGCTGCATGCGCGCGGAATGTCACAAATTGGCCCTGAAGAGGGAGATATGGCCTGCGGTGAGTACGGACCAGGGCGCATGAGCCCCCCTGAATCCATCCTGCAATCGGTGCTGGATTACTTTTACAAACGCCCCTTAAAGGGACTACACGCCTTAGTAACGGCTGGCCCCACCCATGAACCGATCGATCCGGTCCGTTACATTGGCAACCGGTCATCCGGGCGACAGGGCTATGCTATAGCCGCCGCACTGGAATTGGCGGGCGCCCACGTTACCCTGATTAGCGGGCCGGTCAACCTCCCCGCTCCACCCAATGTGGATGTCATTTACATTGAAACTGCGGCGCAAATGCTAAAGGCCTGCAAAAACGCCTTACCCGCCGATATGGCCATCTGCACCGCCGCCGTTTCAGACTGGGCCCCGCAAGCACAGGCAAAAAACAAGATTAAAAAACAAAAAGACCTGCCGCCGCCTGCCATTGCACTCACAGAAAACCCGGATATTTTACAAACGCTATGCATGGACAAAGATCGCCCCCCACTTATGATTGGTTTTGCGGCCGAAACCAATGATTTAGAAAAAAATGCTAAAGCTAAAATTCAACGCAAAAAATGCGACTGGATATTGGCCAATGACGTTTCCAATCAAAAAGTCTTTGGCAAACCGGAGAATCATGTACATTTTATAACCAAGCATACACATGAAGATTGGAAAGAATGCCCAAAGGCGGAGATCGCCCGCAGGCTCGTTGAAAAAATAATTGAGTACCATGACCAATAACCCAAATATCGAAAAATTACGTCAGCAGCAAAACGAACTGCCGGCAGAACAAAAGCAGCAGCGCGTTAAAATTGCTTTAAAGCCACTAGAACATGCCGTAGGGCTGCGCCTCCCCACCTATGCGACCGCTTTGTCGGCGGGCATGGATTTATCAGCGGCACTGGAAGAGGCCATTGAGCTGGACAGTGGAGAGCGCGCATTGGTTCCCACAGGGCTTGCCATCGCACTGCCCCCCGGCTATGAAGCACAAATACGTCCCCGCTCGGGCCTGGCGCTCAAACACGGGGTTACGGTGCTAAACACACCCGGTACCATTGACGCCGATTATCGTGGAGAAATAAAAGTCATCCTGATTAACCATGGTAAGGAACCCTTTATCATAGAGCGCGGCATGCGTATTGCGCAAATGGTTGTCGAACGCCATGAAAGCATTGCCTGGGACATTGTAGAGGAACTGGATGACAGCGCCCGCGGCGAAGGAGGATTTGGTTCCACAGGAACTTCATCGTCCTAACATGGTTTCCTTTGATCATTCCCATTTAATCTTTTAAAACTTGATCTTATGGGACAAAGCACTGCGCGCACTATCATGGCCGAACAGACACAAACCGGGCTGGATTATTATCTGGCACTCGGTCACACCCCCATGATGGCGCAATATCACACGATCAAAGATGCACACCCCGGATGCCTGTTATTTTATCGCATGGGTGATTTTTATGAACTTTTCTACGCCGATGCAGAAACGGCGGCGGCTGTCCTTGATATCACCCTGACCAAACGCGGAAAATCCAACGGCGATGACATATCCATGTGCGGCGTCCCCTTTCATTCCTATGGCCCATATCTGGCCAAGCTGATCCGCAACGGATACAAGGTCGCCATCTGCGAACAGACAGAGACACCAGATCAAGCAAAATCCCGGGCAAAAAAAGAAGGCAAACCGGCCTCTAAAGCACTGGTCAACCGTGAAGTGGTGCGCATTGTCACGCAAGGCACATTGACCGAGGATGAATTGCTTGAGGCCAAATCCAACAATTATTTAGCAGCCTACGCGGAATTTGCCGAGGAATGCGCCCTGGCGTGGGTGGAGCTTTCAACAGGTGCATTTTCGGTTCAACGCACCAACAGAAAAAACGCCCTAAGCGCCCTAAGCGCCCTGAATGCAAGCGAAGTACTTATTAAAGAGGACCTTCCCGAGACCCTAAAAGAACTTCATAATTTAACCCCCTGCCTGTTCACCCCCCAACCCGCAAGTGTTTTTGACAGCGCCGGTGCCAAGCAATTTTTACAGGAAATTTATCATGTCGGCACGATGGATAGTTTTGGCGATTTTTCAAAAGGGGAAATATCCGCCGCTGGCGCTCTGCTCAAATATATTGAACGCACACAAAAAGGGAAAATTCCGCATTTATCAAAGCCGCGCCAAATAACCGGCCATGCCATCATGCATATCGATCTGGCGACGCGCAGATCCCTTGAACTAACACGAACAAGCGCTGGCGAACGCAAAGGATCATTATTAGATGCCATCGACCATACACTCACAAATGCGGGCGGACGGTTGTTGCAATCCCATCTGGCCAGCCCTCTCACCGACATTCACGCCATTAACGCACGCCTGTCCCGTATTGAGGTTTTACTGAACCAACCCGAGGCGCGTGACAATTTAAGCCGGGAATTAAGAACCACACCAGACATTGAACGCGCTCTGGGCCGTTTAAGCGCCGATCGCGGTGGTCCGCGCGACCTTTCCATGTTAAGAGACGGCTTAACGCAGGCTGAAATTATCCGCGCCGCTTTGCAGCGCTCTGCGGAGCTCCGTCAGGTATTTGAACCACAACTAAAAAGCCTGACGCAAAAACCGCAATTGGTGAACTTACAAGACCGCCTAAAGCAGGCGATTGGTGAAACCCCTCCCATGCTGGCGCGTGACGGCGGATTCATTCAGACCGGATACAATGAGCAACTGGACCGCTTTAAAATTTTAAAAGACGAAAGCCGCCGCCTTATTGCTTCTTTACAGAAAAAATACCAAGACGATACCGGCATTGATAAACTCAAGATCAGTTTCAATAATGTTCTGGGATATTTTATTGAGGTTAACGCCAGAAATGGTGACGCCTTAATGGCACGCGCGCGCGATGAACAAAGCCCCTATATTCACCGTCAAACTATGGCCAATGCGGTGCGGTTCACAACCGGTGAACTGGCCGATCTGGAACGGGACATCACACAAGCCAACGAAAAATCCCTTGCATTAGAACTAGAAATTTTCGAGTCATTCCGCCGCGAAATCATCGATAACGCCAATGACATTGCCGATATAGCTCGGGCCCTGGCCGATATTGATGTCGCAGCCTCCCATGCCCAGCTTTCGCAAGAGATGAATTACACGCGCCCGCATCTCAATAGCAGGACAGATTTTTTCATCACCGCCGGGCGTCACCCGGTCGTAGAAAAGGCCCTGCAAAACCAAAGCGAGAGCTTTGTCCCCAACGACACCGATCTTGGCTCGGGCCATCGCCTATGGTTACTTACCGGCCCAAACATGGCGGGTAAATCAACATTCTTACGCCAAAATGCATTAATCGCTATATTGGCGCAAATTGGCGCCTATGTTCCCGCTGATCACGCTGAAATTGGCATAATAGACAAGGTTTTCAGCCGCGTTGGTGCATCAGACGATCTGGCGCGTGGTCAATCCACCTTTATGGTTGAAATGGTTGAAACGGCCGCCATCCTTAATCAGGCAACAGAAAAGTCCCTGGTTATTCTGGACGAAATTGGCCGCGGCACGTCAACATTTGACGGTCTGTCAATTGCGTGGTCCTGCGTTGAATACCTCCACGACATTTCAAAATGCCGATGCGTTTTTGCCACGCATTATCATGAACTGACCAACCTGTCAGCAAAGCTGGACAACCTGTCGTGCCATTCAATGGAAGTGAAGGAATGGAAGGGTGATATTATTTTCATGCATAGTATCACCTCTGGCGCGGCGGACCGGTCTTACGGTATTCACGTTGCCAAACTGGCGGGCCTGCCGGGCGGAGTTTTATCACGCGCGCGCCAGGTCCTGGCACAATTGGAACAGAACGGACATTCAGGTGCGGCCGGCTCGGCGCTAAGCGATAATTTACCGCTTTTTGACATGGCCCTGCATGATCATAATCAGGACAAATTGCCGAATACCCAAAGTGACCTTGCCGCAAAACTGCGCGCTATAAACCCGGATGAATTAAGCCCGCGCCACGCCCTTGAGGCCTTGTATGAATTGAAAGCCTTGCTGAATGAAACAGGCTCGTAAAGACACAGGACAGCAATCAGGCTAGCACCATCTCTCCCTATAGTGGCGTTAATAAACAATAGCGAGGGCATCGCATAATAAAAATACACCAGAAACAGGGCACCTCTGGATATAGAAAATACGCGCAGCATCTTGACTTTGTCACACAAGGTTGAAATATGTAAGCCAATAAATTTTCAGACACAGATATAAATAAAGATAAAAAACATGAGCGATCTCGGCACCCTCTCCACCCCCCACAAAACCGATGCCATTATCATTGGCGCGGGCCCATGTGGCCTGTTCACTGTTTTTGAAATGGGCTTACTGGACATGAAATGTCACCTTGTTGACATACTGGACCGCCCCGGGGGACAATGTGCCGAGCTATATCCCGAAAAACCGATCTATGACATTCCGGCTTATCCGGTCATTACAGGGCAGGAATTAACGGACCGCCTGATAGAGCAAATTGAACCGTTCACCCCGGTTTTTCATCTCCAGCAAATGGCCGAAAGCCTGGAGCGCATCGGCCCGGACACCCCATCCGAGGGGCATTGGCGCCTGACAACAGATATTGGAACCGTCATTGAGGCCAAGGTCATCATCATTGCCGCAGGCGGCGGAAGTTTCGTCCCCAAAAAGCCCCCTATCCCCGGCATTGAGGAATATGAAGGAAAATCTGTATTTTACGCCGTACGCCAAATGGAACAATTCCGCGATAAAAAGCTGGTTATCGCGGGCGGCGGGGACAGCGCCCTTGATTGGACATTAAACCTGCAACCCCTTGCCGAAAACCTGACCCTTGTTCACCGCCGTAGTGAATTTCGTGCGCATTTGGACAGTGTGAACAAAATGTGGTCTAAAAAAGAAGAGGGCCTGATCAATTTCGAAATGGGCCAGATTAAAGAATTAATTGGTGAAAACGGCGTTTTAAAGGCCGTAGCCGTAGAGGATAAAGAAAAAAACCGCACATTAATTGAATGCGATTGCTTGCTGCCTTTCTTTGGCCTGACCATGAAATTGGGCCCTATCGCAAATTTTGGTTTAAATCTTGATAAAAACCTCATTCCCGTTGATACAGAAAAATTTGAAACCTCAACACCCGGAATTTTTGCCGTTGGCGATATTAATTTTTATCCCGGCAAATTAAAATTAATCCTGTCCGGATTTCATGAAGCGGCCCTCATGGCACGTCAGGCCTTCCGCTATATCTATCCCGAAGCACGTCTTAAATTCGAATACACAACCTCCAGCACCAATTTACAGGAAAAGCTGGACGTTGATGACAGGAAAAAACAAGCCGGCTAAAGTGGCTTTTTCCTTCGTAATTCAGCCTATAGCATCACCAGTTTCGTCCAAATTAACGAAATATTAACGACTCATCTTTATTTTCATAATCCAAGAAGTTGGAGTATAAGAAACTGGGAAGTGAGTAACAAAGTATGGAGCTGGAAATTATCGCCTTTATCGCATCGGCCCTAAGCGTGAGTGGATGCATACCGCAAATTATAAAAATTCTGAAAACACAGGACACGCAGGCGATTTCCTACGGCAAATATTATATGGCGGCAACGGGCGGACTGTTGTGGGTTGGCTATGGCCTCATGGCCCCGCTTTATTCGATTGTGTTCTGGAATACAATTTCAACAATCGCGGCACTGACAGTAATCACTTTAAAAGTGGTCAATGAAACATCTCTCAGCACAATCCTGATAAACACACAATGGAAGCGCACCAGATTCGTTCAGGCCCGCACATCTATCATGGGCTTAGCAACCGCAATAAATATTACATTTGCGGGGTTGATCTAGATCCAGATAGTACGGCAGGTGTTATAGCTTTGTCGTATCGATCTCATCAAACAAGGCTGTCGAGATATAACGCTCCGCAAAAGACGGAACCATAACCACAATGGTTTTACCCTTATTTTCAGGCATGCGTGCAACTTCTATGGCGGCGGCAAAAGCCGCACCAGATGAAATTCCGCACGGTATACCTTCCAGTTTCGCAACCTCCTGCGCCGTGGCAAAGGCCTGATTATTGGTAATTTGTACCGTTGCGTCCACTAGATCCATATTCAAATTATCTGGAATAAAGCCAGCACCAATGCCCTGTATTTTATGCGGGCCGGGATTGCCGCCTCCAATAACCGGGCTGTCCTTTGGTTCAACAGCATACGTACGGAATCCGGGATTTTTTTCTTTCAAAACACTGGCTACGCCGCTTAAAGTTCCCCCAGTTCCCACACCGGCAATCAGGATGTCAACATCACCATTGGTATCGGCCAAAATCTCTTGCGCTGTGGTTTCACGATGGATTTGCGGGTTGGCAGGATTATCAAATTGTGATGGCATGTATGATTCAGGGTGTTCCTTCAACAACTCCTTGGCGCGGTTAATAGCGCCGCTCATGCCAGTTTCAGCCGGTGTTAAGACAATTTCAGCCCCAAAATAGCGCAACATCTTACGGCGTTCAATCGACATGCTTTCAGGCATCGTTAAAATCAGCTTATACCCCTTAGAGGCACATACAAAAGCCAAAGCTATCCCCGTATTACCGGATGTGGGTTCAATAATCACGGTTTCACCGGGTTTAATACGGCCCGATTGCTCTGCAGCCTCAATCATCGCAAAGCCAATACGGTCTTTCACCGAAGCAATCGGGTTAAAGAACTCCAATTTGGCCAGAATTGTCGCTTCCAGACCATATTTCTCTGTAAAGCGAGGAACGCGCACCAACGGCGTATTGCCAATTGTATCCAAAATAGAGTCATAAATCTTACCGCGTGCCTCACTGGATTTCACAATAGGCCCTTCAATCGGGGCATGCTGTTCGGCGGAATTCGGAGATGTTTTTACAGGGCGGTCATCTTCGGCCTTAAACTCAATCCCGTCTAATTTTTTCTTAGGGGTTCCGTCCTCGTTGCGCTCTTCATCACCTTGATTGTTTGCGGCTGTATTCTGGTCGGTCATTCATGATCTCCTATCGATCTTTTTGGGCATTATTGCTGAATTAGTTTTTCTGTCCTGCAAATATATATAGCACAGATTTACGTCTCGTTTAGGCCTGGTTGATATTAATCTCCATCGCCCGGTCTTTCACTAAAGTAACGATCAAACTTCCCGGCTTCATCCTTCAAAGCATCTGCATTCGGCATCGGAGGACGCGTTTCGGTGATCACCGGCCATTTTTCCGAATACTCACGGTTTAACTCCAGCCATTTCTCGGCCTCAGGATCAGAATCGGGCAGAATTGCATCAATCGGGCATTCCGGTTCACAAACGCCACAATCGATACATTCATCCGGGTTAATCACAAGCATATTTTCCCCTTCATAGAAACAATCAACCGGGCAAACCTCTACACAATCGGTGTATTTGCACATTATACAGATATCTGTGACCACAAAGGTCATGATCGAACTCCTCTCAAATTTTTATTGACCGGTACAGACAGAAAAAAGCGCCTCAAGAAAACCGGCAAGCCCCAGATTAATACCCCTTGCCCTTCGTGGCAACAGGTTTTGAATAAACTTGCCCCCTCAATGACAAATGGCGAAAAAAGCACATATACGCATATTATATGTGGGTTATTCTACACTGCCCTTGTCATGCCCCCCGCTCTTTCTCTAAAGTTAAAGAATGCAATCCACCCGCTTTTACATCACCTTTGCCGTTCTGGGCTTGCTCATCACAGGGGCCTGTCAAGGCGCGCCGCAACAAGACCTCGCGATAAAAGCACCGCTTACCCCCCTGCCCGAATTGGTTGATCCGAATGATTTTCAGCTGCAACAATCAGTGCTGGCCACCCTAAAAACCATGGGCGCCCCCATGCATTCCAATTATGATTATCGCCGCATTGATTTAAATGATGATGGCCGCCGTGACGCGCTGGTTCTGTTCAAAACCCCTTATGGTTTTTGGTGTGATAAACACGGATGCACCATGCTGGTGATGGAAGCGCATAATGACAAATTCACGCTGGTAAATTCCATACAGCCTGTGCGCCCCCCGATTTACAGTACCGCCAATCAAACCAATGGGTGGAAAGACATCATCATCCGTGTATCAGGGCGCTGGAAAAGTGCAAAAAACGTTTCTGCCAAATATGATGGACGGGAATACCCGCTGGACCCATCACGAATTGAACCGGCCGCCGGTTATGAAATCGCCGACAAAGAATACCTGTTTCGCTAATCTCTGGCTAATCTCTGGCGATCTTTTAGATGTTCCCTTTCAAGAAACGTTCGCGGAATGAATGCACAATATTTTTTACATTTTTACCACCGGCGGCGGAACTGGCCGAAGGAGTTGCCGCACTGCCTGAAAAATTGCGGTCATCATCCGGCTCTAGCTGCAGCCCGACACGCCCGACAAGCTCATCCAGATTAACGCTTTTTACATGCATCCGTTTTAACGTCAGCATGATTTCCTGTTCCTCCTCACCATAATCACCGTCAATCCAGACCAGCTCTCTGGCGAAATTGAAAAAAGCGGCTTGATCGGTGGGGTCCGATATTTTCCCGTACATTTCAACGATGTCTTGCGGGTTAAAAATGTCTTCTTTCAAGATATTCTTTTGTTCCGGACTAAACGGCAAATCCTCCAGGGCCTCCGTCATAAAACGTATCTCTTCGTCCGTCACAATATTATCGGCATGAGACATCGCAAACAAAGCGCGCCACATATAAAACTGGCTCTCGGTAACTTTCTGGCTCATTCTATTTTTCCCTTCATAGATGGCGTCGCGCCCAGCATCTTTTTTGTTCTTCAGCCTATGAACAAGATAGATATCACCGGCGGCACCGATTCACGCTCAAAACTATTGTTTCGCTTTCTTAAGCCTACCGCAAGTACATTAATATAATCTTTTATAACAAGAATGACAGGGGGCGTGCAACGAAAAATGTTCTTGATTTGTTCTTTTTGTGTGCTATTATGAACCCATTATCAGATAATCCCCCAACCAAGAGCATGAGCATGGAAAAAATCCACGATCTCAAATGGCTATTTCTTGACCTGAACAGCTATTTCGCCAGCGTCGAACAACAAGAAAACCCCGCTCTGCGTGGAAAGCCCGTTGTGGTGATTCCAACAGACACCCCGCATACCTGCGCTATCGCAGCCTCTTACGAGGCCAAAGCCTATGGCATCAAAACAGGCACGATTATTCGCGATGCGCGCCGCATGTGTCCCGGCCTCATTTGCGTACAGGCCCGGCACAACAAATATGTTGATTACCACAACCGCATCATTGAAGAAGTCGTCAAACACACCCCCATCAATAAAATCTGGTCTATCGATGAATTTGACAGCCGCCTCCCCCCGTCCAAACGCAATGAAAAAAGCGCCCGTGACATTGCCATGCGCATCAAGCATGGAATCTGGAACAATATCGGCCCGGCGATCAGCTGCTCCATCGGTATCGGCCCGAATACCTTGCTGGGTAAAATCGCAACAGACATGCAAAAACCTGATGGTCTGGTCATATTAAACCCTGTAGACTTGCCTGGACGCCTGCTTGACCTGCAACTCACCGATATTCCGGGAATTGGCATCAATATGCAACGCCGTTTGAACCGCGCCGGGATCACAACCATGACGCATCTTTGGAACATCTCTCCCAAACAAGCGCGCAAAGCATGGGGCAGCGTCCAGGGGGAACGTTTTTGGTACTGGCTGCATGGGTATGATTTCCCGCATCAGGAAACAAGCCGCTCTGTCATTGGGCATTCCCGCGTGCTGGATCCGTCTTTACGCACCCCCGAAAAAGCCCGCCTGATGGCACGGCGCCTTCTGACCAAGGCCGTACAGCGTATGCGCAAACAAAATCTTTATGCCGGCACCCTGGGGTTTTCAGCCACTGTGCGCGGCGCGACCTATGACCAGAATTTCAAATGGTACGGTGATATTCGCCTGACACCGGCCAATGACCCCTTCACATTTCTGGCCCAACTTGAAACGCTCTGGGGGGATATGCGCGCCTATTTTGAAAGTCATTATAATCTTCGGTCCCCCGTTTTCAAAAAGGTCTCTGTTAGCCTGACACGGCTCTGCCAGCGCGAACAGATCACAGGTGATTTATTTGACACCCCTAACCCCGAAACCCGGGAAAAAAGTGAAAAACAACAGGCATTGGCCAAGGCCCTTGATCATCTTCAGGCCAAATACCAGAAAGAAACCGTAACTCTTGGTGTTCCGCCCAAAACACTAGCCGGGCATGTTGGCACCAAAATCGCATTTTCGCGTGTCCCCGATAAAGAAGAATTCTGGGAATAAATATCATATTTTGCCATGAAGACCATTCTATGCCACACTGCACGGTGTAAAATGAAAGGGCGTCGTAAACCTCCGGAGGTTATTGCCTGAAGGGGGGGCTTTCTGGATTGGTAAATCTGGAGCCTGCTTAAGAAAGTTGACAAAAACCGGAAATAACGATAATTTACATAAAAATAAAAACAGGGATACCATGACAACGACAAATAAAAACAGCTATGACAACGGAATATTCTTAGGTCAAAGCCGGGGCCAAAATCAGGGCCAAGGTCAAACGGGCGCACATAAGGTCTTTGCCGATCTTTATTGCAAACATGTGCGTCTTGACGCCGATCAGGACACCGTTATGAACTCTTTGGAATCTGACGAAATTCTTGATCTGGAAACGTATAGACATCTTCTATCCGAAACCGGTGCCGAAATCTATGAACAATACCGCGATAGCCGCTATGACTATATTCAGGCATGCGTCGTCGATGAATATCTTGATGGGGTCATCCACCACGCTGAAAACAAAATCGGCGCTTCATCCAGCATTTTGAACACGGCCTTCATACAAAACTACAGCAACGTATCAAGCTGGAAACGAGAAGCGGAGCAGAAAAAAGAGTATATGAAGGCCCAGATGGATTTGATTGAAAAAGACAAGCTAAACTTCCAAAATGCTTGTCTGGCCCTCGAGGGGGACAAGCGCGCAGTTGCCCATACTGTCATGCGCCAACTGGAAACACAAAACAGCCTGCCTGCCGTCTTCCTGAAACAGGCCATACCAGAAGAAATGCTTCTTTTACCAAGCCCGGATCAAGGGGCCATCCCCGGTGCGGGGGCATATGAAAACGAGGTCAACCCGGACACCATAGACCCGTATGATGTTAACCCTGATGATTTGTATCCGCACAACAAAAATCAGGATCACATCAACCCCTATGATCTATCTTAGCCATAGAAAAACAGGAGCGTGCGGACCACTGACGCACACCACAATCATAAAAAAAAAGGGGCCGTCCAAGGCCCCTTTCCTATTACTATTCCTGACTATTTCTGCCTATTCCTGCATCATGACAGGAAAGCCTAGTTCCCTTTGATGATACGGCCATTGAGCGGCTGTACAGGGCGCGCATTCACGGCATAGAGCGCCTGAAATGCCTGCAACTGATCCAACGAAATTTCAATCGGTTCTTTCAAGACGTGCCATTTCACATTTTCGCTGCAAGGCGGCGTGGTTAAAGATCCGGTAAAGGTGTAATACGCCCCGCTGCCCGGTAACAAGTCGGCCATATCCAGCGTCACATCATCCCGCTTTACGACCTCGCCCGCAGCAGGAATGTTGTCCCAGATAGTCTGTATAGCCGGGTTGGCAAGCCCCAGTTTCATCATCACAGATAAAATGGAAACCTGCCCGTCCTCGGCCTTATGAACCAATTGCATTTCCATAGGGTATGGTGCCCCGTTGACATAGTTTTCGCTGGGCGTGTGAAAATTGAAATGCGTCAGATCATAAATTTTATCTGCTGACATAAATTTACTGCCCGGCTCGTATTGAACACCGATGGAATGGCCGCTATTAAAAACATGCAGTTTTGTCGGTGCATAGGCAATTTTCAACTTCGGTAAATCTTCCTGCATGTATTGGGCAATATTAATCGGCGATTGCAATGTGCCTTCAGAACATGTTTTAAACGCGTCATCCAACCCCGCCCAATGTGATGGCCCGTTGGCCCCGGCATAGGCCCAGTTTACATCACTGGCACTGTCTGCTGGCATTTTGGCTGGTGCATGAACGGCGTTCGCGTTGTCTTTTGCCGCTTTGGCATGTCCTTCTGGCGCGCCATGGTCATCCGCATGATGTTCCTGATGCTGGGCCGCATCTGCCCCGTGATGCCCGGTGGCGCCCTTCTCTTCGGCCTGTACCGGCATGGCAAAGGCCATAACCGCCATTGCCGCGCTACTCAATAAAACTTTTTTCCATGATTCCATAACAACGGGTCTCCTTTGCTTGATTCTTAAGACCATAAAAGTGTACAGTGCGTGGCAATTTTGACAAGAGGGGCATGCAGCCATGAGCAAGACACTCCACATTATAGGCGCAGGTTTGGCCGGCAGCGAGGCCGCATGGCAGGCGGCCAATTTTGGCGTTCAGGTCATTTTGCACGAAATGCGCCCGCAAACGTTGACCCATGCGCACCACACAGGAAACTGCGCGGAACTGGTTTGCTCCAATTCGTTTCGTTCCGATGATGCCGATCACAATGCGGTTGGCCTGCTGCACGAAGAAATGCGCAAGATGAACTCCATAATCATGCGCGAGGGCGGAAAAGCCGCCGTGCCCGCAGGCGGCGCCCTGGCCGTTGACCGCGATATCTTTTCCGAAGGCGTGACAAAGGCCCTGCAAGCCCATCCGAACATCACGATTGAACATGGTGAAATCAAAGGCCTTCCGCCAAAGGATTGGGGCCACGTTATCATCGCGACCGGCCCGTTGACCTCGGATGCGCTGGCGCAGGACATTGCCAGGCTGACCGGTGAAGGCGAGCTGGCCTTTTTCGACGCTATCGCGCCCATTGTGCATGCCGAAAGCATTGACATGACAAAGGCATGGTTTCAATCTCGCTACGATAAGGCCGTCGGCCCCGGCACAGGTAAAGACTACATCAACTGCCCCCTTTCCAGGGAACAATATGACCAGTTTATTCACGAACTGGTAAACGCCGATTACGGCTTGTTCAAGGAATGGGAACTGCCATCCGGGTCGAAAACATTGGCCGAACAGGAAGAAGACACCCCCTATTTCGAAGGCTGCATGCCCATTGAAATTATGGCCGCGCGTGGCCCGCAGACCTTGAGCTTTGGCCCCATGAAACCGGTCGGCCTGACCAATCCGCACAGTGATGAACAACCCTATGCGGTGGTGCAGCTGCGTCAGGATAATGCGCTGGGCACGCTTTATAACATGGTCGGCTTTCAGACCAAAATGAAATGGGGGGAACAAACCCGCGTCTTTAGAATGATTCCGGGGTTGGAAAACGCAGAATTTGCCCGCCTGGGCGGCCTGCACCGCAACACATTTATCAATTCCCCGAAATTACTGGATCACCAACTGCGCTTGAAAATGCGCCCCTCCATCCGTTTTGCCGGACAAATCACAGGATGTGAAGGCTATGTCGAGAGCGCCTCTGTCGGTTTGATGGCGGCGCGCATGGCGGCGGCGGAAATTATGGGCAAAGATTTTGCATTGCCACCCCCGACAACCGCGCATGGCGCATTGCTTGCCCATATTACAGGCGGCGCTCAGGCGGAAACTTTCCAACCCATGAATGTTAATTTTGGTCTAATGCCCTTACCGGACAAAGACATGCTGGCCCCCATTCAGCCCAATGGCAAGCGCAAAAAGTTAAAAGGCAAAGACCGTAAAAAAGCCTATTCCGAGCGTGCGCGCGCCGATTTGGATCATTGGCTTCAGCACTATGGCATGCAGCAAGCAGCCTAGATACATGAAAAGGCATATTCCCACAATTATCATTATGGCCTTTGCCCTTGCTGCCCTTGTGATGATTGTCACGACCATTGCCCCAAAGCCAGCAGCAGACAAACAGCCGGTCTTTCCGGCCTATCAAACGCTAGCGCCGCAAACTAACCAGACAAAGAAAATCAGTCAAACAAAGCAAGCCGCTCAGGCAAACGCAAACAGGCCCCCTTTGATTACTACGGCGCCGATCAGCGGTTCATCGGCCAAACTCTATAGCAAACGCGAATACAAAACACTATCCGGGCGCATCCTGACGTATTACTGGTTGGAACCACCCCGCCATGAGGCACAGGCCGAGAGAAAACATTTGCCGCTGACATTATTGTTACATGACGCAACAGGGCGCAATTATGCCGCGGATTACATCGCCGGACAAACCATGCGCCGGGCCATGCCCTCCTACGTTATTGTGCCTGTTACGCCGTCCCCGCCGATATGGGCACACCCCGAAAGCCAATACGCCGCCTATGAAAACCTTGGATACACAGAAGAATTAATCGGCGCCATTATGCAAGATTACCCAATTGACCAGAACCGCATATATGTCATGGGGTGTTCAGGTGGTGGCGCCGGCGCTTTGGGCGCGCTTGCCCGCTATCCCGATCTGTTTGCCGCGGGCGTTTCGATATCAGGGTTCTGGGACCCCATTGATGCCCCCATCATGACCGATACACCCTTGCTTGTGATACACGGTACAAAGGACACCAAAATTCCTGTTGCACAAACCAGAAATCTGGTTAAAGCCATAAAAGAACACGGCGGCCACAAGATTGTCTACCGCGAGGTACAGACAATGGATCATCAGTGCCATTCCCCAGAACTATACAGCCGCCCGGTCTGGCAATGGCTTTTCTCGCAAAGAAAAGCGGGATAAAACCATAGAAAAAAACGCCCATTTTTCCTTTTTATTAAGCACCGTAACGGTATAATAAGTATGGATAGGTTTGCTAACTTTATAGTCGGGGGATAATTTCTTGGCGTATCAATCTTTGTGCCGTTTTGTTTTTATAATGGCTATCGCTTTCATAATGTATGCCGCCCTTGTGACCGAAGGACACGCCCAAAAAAACACCTATCCGATCGGTGAGCTTATTGCGCTGGAGGGGAAAGCCTATTACGTGGGCGATCATGGCAAATCCGAAATTAAAACCGGTGCCCCCATTTATTTCAATTCGAATATTCAAACCGCCCCCGGTGCGAAAGCCCTGATCCTGTTTATTGATGATACAGAGATCACCCTTGCCGAGGACAGCACAATGACCATCGATGAATATGTTTTTGATCCATATGACCCGGCAGAAAACACAGCAAAATTCAATTTTTTAAAAGGCGCTTTTTTATGGACCAGCGGCATGATCAGCAAAAAAGACAATCCTGACGTAACGCTTGAGACATCGCGCGGTTCCATTGGCATTCGCGGAACCACCGTCTGGGGCGGCCAGACAGACGGCGGATACGGGGTCTTTGTTGCCGATGGCGCCGTCAATTTTTCAGGGAATTGGGGCGGCGTTGATATTCCTGCCGGTAAAGGGTTTATCTTGAGCGAAGACAATCTTGCAAAAGATACAAAAGACGCCAACACATGGAAAAAACCGATACTGGACAAAGCCCTGCGAACAATCACATTCACCAGCCCCCTATTACAAAAACAGACGCAACACAGGCTGAAAGACAAGAAAAAGCAAAATATCGCCAAACGCCATGATTATCGCGGGCAAATGTTCCCATACAAAGAAAACCCGTTCCAAAAGCGCCTGAAAGCACAAGACGATAAATTCTTCAGTGATGAATTTGAAGAGATGCGCAACAAATAACCCATAAAAACAGCCCAAGATATCACCGCTATTTTATCAGGGGCTTTCCGCATTAAAGCACAATGACCCGCATCCTACGCAAAACGAACGATCTGTGTAAAAATGGATCTAGATTTTGACTTTTTCTCGGTTTTAGGTAAATATAAATCCAACAGGGAAAAATAATGAATAAAGAAACCGTCATTTTACTGCACGGCATAACCCGTTCCAATCTGGATATGCTGATGCTGAAAAACCGCCTGAGCGCCGAAGGCTATCACTGCCTGAACATGCAATACCCATCAACCAAGCACCCCATTGGTGACTTGTCCACCATGGTGCATAAAGCTCTGGAACGCGAAGACCGCTATACCGGCGCCGATAAAGTGCATTTTGTCGGCCATTCCATGGGCGGGTTGGTTACACGCCACATTCTGGCAAAACACCGCCCGGATAATTTGGGCGCCGTCGTAATGATGGGCACCCCCAACAAGGGGAGCGAAATGGCCAATTACGCGGCCGACCACCGGTTGCTAAGCAAGGTTTTCAACAGAATGTTTGGCCCGGCCGGGCACCAGCTCCGCACCGACCATCAACATCTGGAAGATGAAATTATTGATTACCCCCTGGGTATTATCGCCAGCAATATCTCACTAAACCCGCTTGCCAACCGCGTCTTTAAGGCCCCCAATGATTCATTGGTCACCGTTGAAAACACAAAACTGGAAGGTATGGACGACCATATCATCATCCCCAGCACGCATATAACAATGCCGTTTGACCCCCGCATTATCACACAGGTAACCTCCTTCCTGAAGGATGGTGCATTCGATCATGATTATAAAACGAAAATGATCCGCGCTGGCGAATTAAATGCGGGCATTGCAAACGGCCCGGGCCTATAGCAGCTCGGACAGCCCCTGCCCTTTACTCAGTGTAAGATCCTGATCGTTCTGCAATCCCTGTTTCAGGGCCTGCGTATCTTGTTCCGCCGCGGCCAGAGCCTGCGCTTCCTCAGATAAACTGATTTCCACAGGCGTAATCGAAGAGGCCGCTGATCCGGCTTCGCCTTTTTTCGTGTCAATCTTTGTACGATCTTGATGTGATGATGGCAAATTCTGCGCGCCACCAATTCCTTTTGGTGCATCAACCATGTTTATTAACCCCTAACCATTTTACCTATTGTATTATAGCATAGTCTATATGCTTAAAGAAATTTATATGAAAATGCAAGGCGCAGGGCCTTAAATGGCGGCGGCAAGGCCATGGAGCGCTGGAACATATCATATTGCGCACGCCTGATCTGCCGGTAATAAATTTGCGCCAAAATATGACAGGCCTTTAGATATTGATTCTGCGGCTTCAGCCCATCCTCGTATACATCCAGTATCTCCTCCACCAACGCTGGCAACCCTTCCCCCGGTTTTAAATTGTACAGGTCTTCCTTATCAACACCATGTTTTGCCATTAAATCCTCCGGCAACAGACAACGCCGCGTTTGCGCATAAAATACCAGGCCGCGCAATAGCCCCACCAGAGAATAATTCACGGCCACGGCTTGTACCTGCTCGGCGTCCGGATCGTCCCCCATAATTTGCATCACCAGTTTTAATAAAGGCGCATGGGTAAAATCACAATAATTCACCATACCATCCAGATTACCCGGCAAAACATCTTCCAGATCAAATTCGCGGGCAAAGATTAACGTCTCGAAATAATCGTAAGATAAACCGCGCCGATCAATCACCCCCGCCAATGCCTGAAGAATTTCATGTTCCAAGGCAACGCCGCTATCATAAATTTCTTTAATCGCCTCTTGCCACCATTTTAGTCGAATTTGCCCAAGCGTGGTCTCACTCACCACCTCGCGGGTCTTGGCAATCTCATGGTAAAAGGCAAATAAAACCAGTAAATCTTCACGGAATTCCGGCGGCATCAGCATCACCATCAAAAAACGGTCGGGATCATTATCACGAACAATTTGCGCAGAATATGTCAGATCAGATGTCATACGGAACAATTTACCCTTGAAACTATTGTATATTGGGCTACCCTTAATGCCACGAAATTATAGTAATAATCAGGAGAGAACAAGCCATGGCTTTTACATTACCAGAACTACCATACGCATATGACGCCCTTGCCCCGTATATGTCATCGGAAACATTGGAATTTCACCACGACAAGCATCACAAAGCCTATATCGACAAAGGCAATGAATTAATCCAGGGGACCGGTCTGGAAGATGCCACGCTGGAGCAAGCTATGGTCAGCGCCTTTAAAGACCCCAAACATGCCGGTTTATTTAATCAGCTGGGCCAGCATTACAACCACCTTCACTTTTGGAACTGGATGAAACCCAATGGCGGCGGCACGTCCTTGCCGGGCAATCTGGAAAGCAAAATCAAGGAAGACCTTGGCAGCTTTGACGCGCTGCGCGATGATTTCCTGAAAAAAGGAGCTGGCCAGTTCGGGTCAGGCTGGGTATGGCTGGCGCAAGATGGCGCCTCCGGCAAGCTGGAAGTTCTTGGCACGCCGAACGGTGAAAACCCTGTGCCTTACGGCAAAACGCCACTTTTGGGCTGTGATGTTTGGGAACATTCTTATTACATCGATTACCGCAACGCGCGCCCGAAATATCTGGAAGCCTTCTTCGATAATCTCGTCAACTGGGATTACGTCGCCGAACTCTACGAAAAAGGCCCGATCAAACTGGCGGCCTAATCGCCGTTTACGCGCAATAAAAAAAAAACCGGCGCCCAATATATACAAGGGGGGGGCCGGTTTTTTTGTATCATCATGATGGATATGTCATCGTCTTTTTAACAAAGCCCTACCCAAGCCGAAAAAAGGGCTTAATTTTTTATTCATGCGGCAACATCGCGGCCACAACGCGGCGACCTTCGGCCATCAACACATTATAGGTACGGCAGGCGGCGCCGCTATCCATCACTTCAACATGCAGCCCTTTTTGCTTCAGCGCCGCTTTCAATTCCGGCGCCAGAAATCTTAGCACTTTCCCGGTTCCCAGCAAGACAACATCAAATTCATCCTGCATGGTGATCAAAACCTCAAAATCTTGCTCCGTCAATTCCTGAACGGGCCCATTTGCGGACCAGGAACGTACGCTATCCTGACTAACCAGAATGGCGCCTTCATGCACCTCACCACTGACACGGAAGCGCCCCCCGGCATAGCTCTGGATAATTTTGGACCCTTCTTTGACAAGCGGCGTTACATCCATGGGGCGTTACGCTTTCTGACCATCGGCGGCGTCCGCCGCGCTATCATCATCGTCTTCAGTAAACGGTTCATTTACCTGCAAGGCATCACGGCGGATATTAAACAACAACAAGACAGGCGATGCCACAAAGATGGACGAATAGGTACCGATCAGAATACCGAAAATCAAGGCATATACAAATCCGCGAATGACCTCGCCACCAAAGGCATAAAGGGCAATCAACGCCAGTAGCGTCGTCAAAGAGGTCATAAGGGTACGCGCCAGGGTATTATTCACCGCCAGATTAAACAGATCCACCAACGGCATCTTTTTAAATTTACGCAAGGTTTCACGAATGCGGTCAAAAATAATCACGGTATCGTTAATCGAATACCCGGCAATCATCAAGACAGCCGCCACCGTTGACAGATTAAATTCCATCTGCGTCAGGGCAAAAAGACCAATCGTGGCAATCGAATCATGCGCCAGGGCAACAATCGCCGCCACGCCGAATTGCCATTCAAAACGCACCCAGATGTAAATTAGAATACCAATCAGCGAGAATAAAACGGCATACATCCCTTGCGTCTTTAATTCTTCCCCCACCTGCGGGCCAACATATTCTGTACGGCGATAATCAATCAGACTTTCATCGCCTTCACCGGTATAGGCGGCATCCAGATAATCACGCACGGCCTGAATGGCGGCTTTTTCTGCCTCAACGCCGCCCGCCTGCTGGGGGATGCGTATCAGCAAATCATCAGGCTGGCCGAATTCCTGAATTGAAATCCCCCCCAGACCAAGAGCATTTAGATCAGTACGCAGCTTACCCAGATCTGGCGTTACCGGCGTTTTTATCTCAATCACCGTACCGCCGGTAAAATCAATACCGAAATTCAGCCCCTTGGTCGCAACCAGACCAATAGACCCCAGCATGATCAAGGCCGACAGGGCATAACAAATAAAGCGCACGCCCATAATATTGATATTAATATCTTCCGGAACAATTCTAAATCCACGCATAATTCTAACTCTTCTTATCTTATCTCATCTTATCTTGTGTTATGTCTTTTCTCTCTTTCGCAATGGCAAAGCAGACTAAATCGGGACGCTTGTCCGTTTTGTCTTGCGGAGCCAGCTCACCACCAGCACGCGGGTCACCATAATGGCGGAGAAGAAAGACGTCATGATACCCACGCCCAATGTCACGGCAAACCCCTTGATCGGCCCGGTCCCGAATGAGAACAAAATAATCGCAGCAATCAGGGTGGTCAGGTTCGAATCGATAATCGTGGCCATGGCCTGCCGATAGCCGGAATCAATCGCCGAAATGGGCGTACGCCCGGCCGCCAATTCTTCACGAATGCGTTCAAAAATCAAAACATTGGCATCAACCGCCATGCCCATCGTCAAAACAATCCCGGCAATACCCGGCAAAGTCAGGGTCGCCTGCAACACAGACAAAACAGAGAAAATAAGCGCCACATTCACAATCAAGGCCACATTGGCCATCAAGCCAAACAAACCATATGCCAGGCCCATAAACACCAGAACCAGAACCATGGCAATCATGCTGGCCGTTTGCCCCGCGGCAATCGAATCAGCACCCAATGACGGACCAACCGTGCGTTCTTCCATCACCGTCAAAGGGGCGGGCAAAGCACCGGCACGAAGCAATAACGCAAGATCATTGGCCGATTGAACATCGAACCCACCAGATATTTGCCCGTTACCGCCACAAATCGGCTCACGCAGAACCGGGGCGCTGATAATTTCTTCATCCAGAACAATGGCAAACCGTTTGCCAACATTGTCGGTCGAAACCTTACAGAACCGCTTGGCGCCCTGCCCGTTCAGACGAAAACTCACCACGGCCTGTCCGTTCTGATCAAAGCTCGGCGCCGCGGTTTCCAGCATTTCACCGGTAATCATGGCGCGGCGCTCAATGGACAGGTCTTGCCCGGGTTCATCAACCAAAGGCAAGCGTTTTCCGCCAATGCCAGTACCTTCATACAACAGGTGAAACGTCAATTTTGCCGTTGTTCCAACGATGCGTTTCAGATCCTCTGCATTGGCGCCCGGAACCTGCAGCAAAATGCGGTCATCCCCCTGACGGGCGATACTGGGTTCTGTCGTGCCCAATTCATCAACGCGCCGGCGCACAATCTCAATCGATTGCTGGATTGTCTGGTCGGTGATCGTTTTTATTTCCGCCTCACTTAAGCGGGCTTCCTGAGTCAACCCGTCATTAGATGCACTGAGCTGGATATTCTGGCCCAAGCTGCGTAAAACCTTACGTGCAGCGTCAATATCGGTCTTATCACGCAACACAACGCGCATGCCTTTATCCAGCGTCCCAATGCGGGAATATCCAATGCGATCCTCACGCAATGAAGACCGCGCATCCTGCACCATCAAATCGCTGCGTTCTTTAAACACAACATCGATGTCAACCTCATACAGCAAATGCGCACCGCCGCGCAGATCCAGCCCCAGATTAATCGTCTTGTTCGGCATCCATGACGGCACAGCACCCCGCAACGTGTTTTGTGCATCGGCACTCAACATATTGGGCATGCTATAGGCGAAGGCCATCACCGTTATGATGATGACCATTATGAATTTCCAACGTGGTATCTGAATCATGACTTGAGCTTCTTACTGTAAGTTATTATTTAGACGTCTTTTTTGCCGCGGTTTTCTTTGCCGCCGTTTTCGGGGCCGCCTTGGTGGACTTTGCCGCGGTCTTGCCGGTTGATGTCTTTGCCGCTTTTGCGGGCTCAGCCTTTTTCGGGCTTTCCGTTTTTTCAGCCTTTTCAACCGTATCTGCCATTTCTTTGGCTGATGGCTTTTTATCACGCAAGCGCGGGTCATCTTTTTGGTGAATGGTTGAACGCAGGGCCGTCACCTTGATATCCCCCAGATTGATGACAATCTCGTCCTTATCTTCAATCACCTTTTCGACCGTTCCGATCAAACCGCCGCCGGTAACAACCTTATCGCCCTTTTTAAGGGCATTCAGCATTTTGTTATGTTCTTTAAACCGCTTTTGCTGGGGCATAATCAGCAAAATATAAAACAAAAACACCAATACACCGACAACCATCAAATTCTGCATGATGAGTTCCGATGCGCCCGGCGCGTCAGGTAACGGCGGCACTTCCCCGCCTAATTCCGCTAAACTTTCAGTGGCTTGCGCATATGCTTTTGCAATAAACATTGATATGTCCTTATAAATTGATCATTGGTTTTTATTGTGATTGCGACTATAAAGACTTAGGGAACAAAGGCAAGAGATGAACGAAATCAATCCAGATAAATACCTGAATATTTTAGAAAGGATCGCCTGCGCATTGGAACATCAGGCGGGCAAAGCCCCTGCGCCGCGTTATGATTTTAAAACGAACAAGGAAAAAGCCTTTATCTGGGATGCAGGCGGCAAAACTTTAATCCCGGTTGCCGATACCAGAGCCCTGCCGTTAAAGATGCTGATTGGCATTGATGACCAAAAAGAATCCCTGCTTGCCAATACCGCACAATTCGCCAAGGGTTTTGCAGCCAATAACGCCTTATTGTGGGGCGCGCGCGGCATGGGGAAAAGTTCAATCGTCAAGGCCGTCCACGCACACCTATCTGCGTCACACCCCTTAATCCTGATTGAAATTCACCGCGAAGATATCGCCAGCCTGAGCAGCCTTTTACACATAATTGCGCAGGAAAAGGACAAACGTTTTCTTTTGTATTGCGATGATTTGTCATTTGACGAACAAGATAGCGGCTATAAGTCCCTGAAGGCCGTGTTGGAAGGGGGAATACAGGCCCGCCCTGACAACGTCATTTTCTACGCCACCTCGAACCGCAGGCATCTCATGCCGCGCAATATGATTGAAAACGAAGCCCGAACCGCCATTCACGGCGGTGAAACCATCGAAGAGAAAGTATCCCTCTCTGATCGTTTTGGCCTATGGCTGGGCTTTTACCCCTGTGATCAGGATCATTTTTTTACGATGATCGAAACCTATGCCGATACATTCGGGCTGGATGGATCAAAGGACGATTTGCGCGCACAGGCCATTGAATGGTCAATGCAGCGCGGTGGACGATCGGGCCGCGTAGCATGGCAATTTATTCAAAACCTGGCCGGGAAACAGGGCAAAGCGCTTTAAGAAGGGCGCGCGCCGCCAACACTCAAACAATCCAAGTGAAAATAAGACAAGTAAAAATAAGACAAGCGCCTTAATAATAATACCGTACAATGCGCATAAAAACCCAAAAACAGCCAATAAACAGCGCGGCAAAAAATAAAAAACCCAATCCTGATTGCGTGGCCTCACTGGCATAGCGCATGGCCAGACCGTTCCAAAATGGCCACTGCAAAACGCCGCCAAACACCAAAGACCAATACCCGAAAACGCGCCCTTTGGACGGGGCTGTCTTTAGATAGGAAACCTGCAAGACATCCCCTTCATGCGCGGGTTTCAACCAATACCCAAGACTATCGATTTTCAAGCACTGACACAGCGCATCTTTATTCGCAGCCCCCTGTCCGGCCTTATATTCATCGAAACTTACAACCGGCAGGCGTTTTCCTTTGTTGCGTTTTTTACTGAAACCGGCAATATGCCCGGTGCCAATTTTCGAACGCAAGCGCCAGATCAGGAAATCCACCATCAGATAGCCCCCGTAAAGCGCAAACAGCGCATAAAACCCAATCCAAAGTATTTCCAGATCAATACCGCTACCGGTGCCGGTGCCCGCATCCATTTATTTTATGGCCTCCCGAACATTCATGACCCAATATACCCTTTGGGGTTAATCGCCTTCGTTCCGCGGCGCAGCTCAAAATGCAATTGCGGTGATGACACGGCCCCCGTTGAGCCCACCGTCGCAATTGTTTGCCCGCGCTTAACCGTTTGCCCGCGCTTTATCAAAAACCTGTCCAGATGCGCATAGGCGCTCATATACCGGTCGGCATGGCGCACCAATATCAAATTCCCTGAGCCCTTTAGCTCGTTCCCGACATAAACGACAACGCCATTTTCCGCAGCCTTAACAGGGCTGCCCCGCGCCGCGGCAATATTAATGCCATCATTATGCAGCCCGTCTTTTTTCGGCCCATACCCCGAGATAATACGCCCATCGACCGGCTGCATGAATTTCGAGGCCGCACGGCTCGGCGGGGTTGACGATATTTTAACCGGCCGGGAAACGGCTTTCTTCGCTGCCGGCTCATTGGATGGGCTTGTTCTGGACGCCGTACCAACAAGCGCAGGTTTTTTTGACGGATTCACAGCTGCCACGCGCACACTGGAAGGTTTAGCCCTGGGCGCAGGGATGCTGGACGGCATACGTAGCACCTGCCCGGTTTGAATGGTATAAGGCGGGCGCAAGTTATTCTGCCGCGCTACCGCCGATGTATTGGTGCTGAACATACGGGATATTTCATACAGCGTATCACCGCTCCGCACCGTGTATTTTTGCGGCGGCGGTAATTGCAATCTTTGTCCCTCGGCCAATAAAAACGGTGCGCTCAGCTTGTTTAAATAGGCAATATCACGCATGGAAATACGGTACCGCCTTGAGATATCATACAGCGTGTCGCCCTCCAGAACCACATGCACCCCCGCGCTGCCCAGCCCGGCGCTGGACCCATAGGTACTGACAGGGGCGGGCGCCTGCGATGTACCAAGACATGACGGCAATAATAAAACGGGAATAACACATAGAACAAGCGAACGCTTCATATAGATCACTATAGAGGCTCGAACGCGCGCTATCAATGCTTTATATAAGCGCCGAAGATGCGCGGCATTACTGCGGATTATTCATCGGCACAAAACTCGGCACAAGAACCTGCTGATAATGATCAACGACATTAATTTTCTGTAGGCCGTAGGCTTCAGGCTCAAATTCGGCATTCGCAGAAGCATAAAAGATCGGGGCAAGAGGATTAAAATCTCCGTTATCGTTCAACAATTGCAGGACCAACATATCGTGGGGTCCGCACAGCCCATTATCGTCATGTTCAATGGCCGTAATAATCAAACGCGCGCTTTCTCCGAACTGCTCAGAAAAACTTGTAAACCCCTTGTCAGAAGCCGGGCAGGCTGGGTTTTCTTGAGTAAGGTAAACCGGAAACCTGAAAAAATTTTTAGCCCTTTCATCCATGAGCCATGTTTCATCAGCCTGAACAATATCACCCACATTAAGATCGTATTTTTTCTCACTCATCGCGTCATCCTTTTTTGCTATAATCATAGGGACTATAAACAGCAGCAATTATATGTCAAACAAAAACCACCCCTTGCCGGTTTCTTTCTCATATAACCAGTACAACAACCGCGCTAGCTCGGATCACACACCGGAATAAAAGTTTGCGGATAATGATCAACGGTTTTTACATCCGTTAATTCAGGCGGATATTCAGGGAAATCAAAATTGACCAAGGCTTCAAATACAGGAGCAAGAGAATTGTACTTCCCGTTATTATCCAGCAAAGACAATGTCACAACATCGCCCGCGGGGATTTTTTCATCCGCCGCCCCTGCTATTGCTTCATTATTGATTTCTGCCGTGCTATGCACAATCTCCGTCACCATCAAACGGGCCTCATCACCAAATTCATCTGTAAACTTTTTACAATCGGCGTAAAATTCATAATCAGATTTACCGCAAATCTGGAAAAGCCTGGAAAGGGATGGTCCATAGTCTTTATCGGCCTCATCTATACGCCAAGTGCCATCAGGCTGCACAATATCGCCGATCTGAAGATTTATTTTTGAATCACGCATGTCATTTGCCTTTTATGTTGTTCATTAAGACAATCAATAAACAACAATCAGCAATATGTCAAACACGCTACGTTTACCCCTGTTCCTCTTCCTTGGCAATATCGGGTAATAAGGGCACAAAACGTACGGGCATTAAATCTTTCACGGAATACGCCTCACCGCTTTCTTTTTTGTAAAGGCGCAAAATCTGCGCCCCGTCCACGGCCACAGGGATAACCATCAAACCGCCATCTTTCAACTGATCCAGCAGCGCCGCCGGCGGCCGGTCTCTGGCGGCCGCGGTCACAATAATCTTGTCAAATGGGGCTTGCGATGGCCAGCCCTTCATCCCGTCCCCGGCCATGGCGGTAACATTGCGAAGGCGCTGCGCCTCCAGCCGTTTTTCAGCCTCCACCAATAACGGCTTATGGCGTTCAACCGTATAAACGCGGCGGCACAGCTTGGACAAAACCGCACATTGATACCCGCACCCGGTTCCCACTTCCAGAACCTTGTCCCGGTCTGAAATTTGCAGGGCCTGCGTCATGATCGCCACCACGAAAGGCTGGCTGATCGTCTGCCCACGGCCAATCGGCAAGGCAATATCATCCCAGGCCTGATCCAACACCGCGGGCGGAACATAGGCATCACGGGCCACCGTTTCCATGGCCGACAGCACCCGCGTATCGGTAATGCCTTTATTGCGAAGGTGCATAATCAGGCGAATGCGTTTGTTGGTATCTTGTATATTCATAAGGGCGTGACTTTTTAAAAACGAAAAGAAAGGAATCTGTCAAATAGATATGCTTGTTATTACAAATGATTTAAAGGAATCCGTAAAGGGGTTTTTATAGATACATGGTACGTGCAATTATAAAATTAACATAACGCAAAAAAATGTTTTAGATTGCGCCAGTTAAAAAAAATAGATTTGAGGATCCCTTATGAAAATAACTACCGCATCAAAAATTACCGCTGCAATAACCGGCGCAGCCATCGGCTCATTTTTCACAGCCGCCGCTTTCCTGAATAATGAAGACAGTACAACCGAACAAAAGAACACTGCACACGCACCGCAGGAAGAAGAAGTCGGCGCACCTGTCACCGACGCGGATCTGTGCCTCGTAAAAGCCTTCGACGATATTGAACACAATGCGAAGAAACTTATAGAAAATTCACCGTCCTATAACCCATCGGAGCGTTACGAATATAATGTTCCCGAAAACAACGTGAACAGACACGTCACACTTTGCGAAAAAACAACAGGCAGTAAGATTTCCGAACAATCGAGCGCCTACACCGATGGTGAAGGGTACAACATCATTATCCCTCCCGAAGATCCGTACAAAGACTATCGCGATGGTGCCTACCAACTTTATTAGTAAACTACTTTTTGAGACGTCCTACGCCGCGGCTTTTTTCATGGCGTCTTTTGTGATTTTCGTCAATCCGCCCATATAGGGTTTTAGAACATCCGGCACAAAAACCCCGCCATCTTCGGCATCATAATAATTTTCCAGCACGGCAATCAACGCGCGTCCAACGGCCACGCCGGACCCATTGAGCGTATGCACAAAGCGCGTTTGCTTCTCGCCTTTCGGGCGCGTGCGGGCATTCATACGGCGCGCCTGAAAGTCCCCGCAATTCGAACAGCTGGAAATCTCGCGGTAGCGCCCCTGCCCGGGAAGCCAGACCTCAAGATCATAGGTTTTGCGCGCGCCAAAGCCGGTATCCCCGCTACACAGAGTCACAACGCGGTATGGCAGATTCAGCTTTTGCAAAATGGTTTCGGCGCACCGCGTCATGCGTTCGTGTTCATCAATGGAGGTCTCCGGCGTGGTAATGCTCACCATTTCGACCTTATAGAACTGGTGCTGGCGGATCATACCGCGCGTATCCTTGCCCGCGCTTCCGGCCTCTGAACGGAAACACGGTGTAAAGGCCGTATAGCGGCGCGGCAGGGTTTCTTCCTCAACGATACTATCGGCCACAATATTGGTCAGCGGCACCTCGGAGGTCGGAATCAACCAACGGCTGGAGGTCACCTCGGTTTCAAGCTCATTCGATTTTTCCGGGATGCGAAACAAATCCTCGGCAAATTTGGGCAGCTGGCCTGTGCCAAACAGCGCATTATCCCGCACAATCAAGGGTGGGGAGACTTCCATGTACCCATGCTCGGCGGTATGCGTATCCAGGAAAAACTGCGCCAGTGCACGTTCCATGCGCGCCAGCGGCCCGGCCAAAACGGTAAAGCGGCTGCCCGACATTTTGGCGGCGGTTTCCGCGTCCATCATCTCCAGCGCCTCGCCAATCTCGAAATGCTCCGGGGTTTTATCGCTGCGCGGCTGCCCCCATGTGCGCACCTCTACATTGTCATCTTCATCCGCGCCGTCAGGCACATCCGGCTGCATAATATTGGGCAAGGCCGCCAGATGCTGGCTGATACGGTCCATCAGGCTGCGATCGCGCTCTTCCAAATCCCCCATACGGGCTTTCAGGGCACTGACCTCATCCATAACGGCCTGCGCATCGCCGCCTTCGCGTTTAATAATACCAATTGATTTTGATTTATCATTACGCAACGCCTGTAATTCCTGCAATTCCGTCATCACCTTGCGCCGTTCCTCGTCCATGCGCAAAATATCCTGTGATTGCGGTGTCAAACCGCGGCGTTTCATGGCGGCATCAAAATCACGGGGGTTGTCGCGAATAAATTTTATATCGTGCATAATTTGTATCTTTTCTCTTACATTGTCATTGCGAAGAGCGCCAGCGACGCGGCACACCCATTGCTTTGTTCATTATGGATTGCTTCGCCTGCACTCGCAATGACGGAATTTTTTTGTGTTCAACCGCATTAATCTGTGGTTTTTATAAATTATGACGCGCATCTTTTCAATCCATAAACCAAAGAAGGGGCTTCCCCTGATCTTCGACAGCCCGCATAGCGGGCAGGATTACCCGTTGGATTTTAACTATATCTGCTCCCGCGCCGACTTGGAGCGCGCCGAAGATAAATATGTGGATGACCTGTTTTCCCGCGTTCCGGCCTATGGCGGCACGTTGCTTCTGGCCGAATTTCCGCGCTCTTATATTGATGCAAACCGCGCCATTGACGATATCGACCTGGATTTAATCGAGGGCGGCCACTGGCCCGCCGAACTGTATGGGCCGATTTTTCCAACCGCGCGGTCGGACGCAGGAATCGGGTTAATTCGGCGCCTGATACGCCCGGGTGAACCGCTTTATGGATCGAAATTATGCGCAGAAACGGTTCACAGGCGCATCCATGATTTTTACATCCCCTATCATAAAAAACTGGAAGAACTTATTGAATCAGCACATTTTAATTTTGGTGAAGTTTGGCACATTAACTGTCATTCCATGCCCAATGCCAGCGCCCGCCCGCGCCTGCCGATTGCGATAAGCGGCCTGAACGCCAAGAACGCCGATTTTGTGATTGGTGATCGGGACGGCAGCACAGCCAGCCAGCATTTCACCCGCGCCTTGCGCGAATTCATAAAAAATCTGGGCTACACGGTGACCATCAATGATCCTTACAAGGGCGTTGAATTAATCAGGCGTTATTCCAACCCCGCGCGCGGCCGCCACTCCCTGCAGATTGAAATCAACAAAGCCCTGTATATGAATGAGTTGACACTAGAAAAATCAAACAACTACAATGCCTTAAAATCAGATATTGAGAAAATAGTTCTGTTTTTATCCGACTATGTCAGCGCCCAGCTCATCCCCCGCGCGGCAGATTAAAGAGATTAAAGCCACAGGGGCGGCAAGCCCCGCCCGCCCTCAAGAAGAAGCAAACACTTCTGCAAAGCTGGGCTGTAAAGCCGCATCCAGCTCTGCAAATCCAGCCCGTACACCCAGCGCGCTTAAACTGGTCACGCCGTGATCCGAAATGCCGCAGGGAACGATGCCACCAAAATGCGACAGGTCAGGATTGACGTTAATCGCAATCCCGTGCAGCGTCACCCAGCGGCGAATGCGCACGCCGATGGCCGCAATTTTTTCTTCCCGTCCATCCGGCCGCACAACCCAGATACCCACGCGCCCGTCCCGGCGCTCTCCTGTGATACCGAACGTGGCCAGCGTACGGATAATCCATTCTTCCAGCTGCCAGACATATTTCTTCACATCCGGCTTGTCCTGGCGCGCGCGCAAATTCATCATCACATAGGCCACGCGTTGCCCCGGGCCGTGATAGGTATATTCCCCGCCGCGGCCGCTGGTATAAACGGGAAAACGCGCCTCCAGCAAATCATCAGGTTTGGCGCTTGTCCCACCTGTATAAAGCGGCGGATGCTCCAGCAGCCATACGCATTCTTGCGCATCACCTTTATATATAGCCTCCACCCGCGCATCCATAAATTCCAGCGCATCCGGGTAACTGACTGGCGTATCAGATATCTTCCATTCCATAGCGCCTATGCTTAAAACAATCGGGCCCATAGGCAAAGCAAAAAATATACACCCGTAAGACAAACAGACTTGCCCGTTATCATTTTATTTGCTAATGATCGCCCTTGCTGATTTTACGCGGCCGTGGCGGAATCGGTAGACGCGCAAGACTAAGGATCTTGTGGGAGCAATCCTGTGGAGGTTCAAATCCTCTCGGCCGCACCATCATTTTATCCCAAACTGAGCTGTAACACGCCGCACCACATTTTCATAAAGCCCTCGCGCTGTAATTTTCAATAACACGAAACGCATAAAATAACACGAAAACAGCAATTTTATCGCACCGCAGCAACGCTTTAATCTTGCGATAAACCACGCGGTTTGTTATTGCCATAGACTTAAATTCACTCTTAAAACGGAAACAGTTTTATATCATGGCCAAAAACGAAGATGCTTTCAGACAGGATGCACTGGATTACCACCGCTATCCGACCCCGGGTAAAATTTCTATCAAGCCGACCACGCCGCTATCGACTGCCCGCGATCTTGCGCTGGCCTATTCCCCGGGTGTGGCCGCACCTTGCGAAGAAATAGAAAAAGACCCGCTCAAGGCGTATGATTACACATCCAAAGGCAATCTGGTTGCCGTCATTTCCAACGGAACGGCCGTACTGGGCCTCGGGTCTATTGGCGCGCTGGCATCAAAACCGGTGATGGAAGGAAAATCGGTACTGTTTAAAAAATTCGCCGGACTGGATTCCATGGACATTGAGGTCGACGAGACCGATGTGGACAAGCTGGTTGATATCATTGCCTCGCTGGAGCCAACTTTTGGCGGTATTAACCTGGAAGATTTCAAAGCGCCGGAGTGTTTTGAGCTGGAACGCCGCCTGCGCGAGCGCATGAACATTCCCGTTTTTCATGACGACCAACACGGAACCGCCATTATCGTAACGGCCGCCTTTAAAAACTGGATCAAATATTCAGGCCGTGACATTAAATCCATCAAACTGGTTGCCAATGGCGCCGGGGCTTCGGCAATTGCCTGTTTATCCCTGCTGGTTGAGGCCGGATTGCCACGCGAAAACATTCTGGTTTGCGACCGCAGCGGCGTTGTTTACGAAGGCCGTAACGAGGGCATGGACCCGGCAAAAGAAAAGTTTGCCGTCAAGACAGACAAGCGGACACTGGACGAAGCCATGGATGGCGCCCATGTGTTCCTTGGTTTATCGGCCGCGGGCGCGGTATCAAAATCCATGGTCAAATCCATGGCGAAAAACCCGCTAATCATGACACTGGCCAACCCGACACCGGAGATTATGCCGGAAGAAGTACGCGAAGTGCGCGATGATGCCATCATCTGCACTGGCCGGTCCGATTACACCAATCAGGTCAACAATGTACTGTGCTTTCCATTCATTTTCCGCGGCGCGCTGGATGTTGGCGCCACCTCTATCAACGAAGAAATGAAACTGGCCTGCGTTGAGGCCATCGCCGCCCTGGCCCGTAAAGAGGTCTCGGCCGAGGTCGCCAATGTTTACAGCGATGAAGTGCTGCAATTTGGCCCGGAATACCTTATTCCCAAACCCTTTGATCCGCGCTTGATTGTTGATCTGCCAATTGCCGTTGCCAAAGCCGCCATGGAAACCGGCGTGGCCACACGCCCGATTAAGGATTTCACCGTTTACGAACAAAAACTGCGCGAATTCTTTATCCGTTCACAGCTGGTTATGCGCCCGGTTATGGCCCGCGCCAAGGAAAACCAGAAACGCGTTGTCTATTCCGAAGGGGAAGAGGAAAATGTTCTGTCCGCCGTTCAGCATATTTTGGATGATGATCTGGCAAAACCAATCCTGATTGGCCGTAGAAATGTTATCAAGACCCGCATTGAGCGTCTGGGGCTGCGTATGAAAATCGATGAAGATTTTGAATTGGTGGACCCGGAGAACGACCCGCGCTACCGTGAATATTGGGAACATTATCTGCGCCTGATGGACCGCAAGGGCGTTACGCCCGCCACGGCACGCTACCGCATACGCACATCAACAACCGTCATCGCGGCCTTGATGGTTGACCGCGGCGAAGCCGATGCCATGATTTGCGGGACCGTTGGCCAGTATCAACGTCACTTGCGTCATATCAAAGACATTATCGGCCTGAAGCCCGGCGTAGAAACGCCCGCAGCCCTGAATGCCCTGATCCTGTCAAAAGGGACGTATTTCTTCTGTGATACGCAAATCAACCCGGACCCCAGCATTGCAGAAATTTCTGAAATGACTCTGCTGGCCGCCGAGGAAATCAAACGCTTTGGTATCAAGCCGAAAGTCGCCCTGCTCGCCAGTTCAAACTTCGGCAGCGTGGACACAAATTGCGCCCGTAAAATGCGCAACGCCTATGCGGATATCCGCATGCGCGACCGTGATCTGGAAATCGATGGCGAAATGCAGGCCGATACCGCACTATCGGAAAAGGTTCGTAACGAATTGATGCCCAATTCCAACCTGAGCGGTCAGGCCAATCTATTCATTATGCCCAATGTGGAATCGGCCAATATTGCCTTTAACATGTTAAAGGTACTCGCCGATGGTATCAGCATCGGGCCATTATTGCTTGGCGTGTCCAAACCGGCCCATATTCTGACACCGGCCGTTACGCCGCGCGGCATTATCAATGCCACCGCGCTGGCCGCCGTTTCCGCGCAGGTCAATGAAAGCGAAATGGGCGATGAAAACACCCAGCGCCGCGCTGTGGCGCATTTATAGGCCTTGTCAGTCAAGGTGCCTGAAAGAAACAACAGGTAAAGACAATTAAAAAAGCGCCTCCAATCAGGGGCGCTTTTCATTAATTACGGTGTAAGCCCAGAAAAAGCAGCGCCAAACTAGCCCACGGTTATAACCGGCGTTTGCACACCATCAATATCGTGCATTGTATAAGCATCGCCGCGGTTCTGATCAAAGATATCAGGAGCGATATAGGCCGCCTTCGCCTCTGCCTCGCTTGCCGCTGCTTCATGTGGGGCAGTATCGTTTTCAGCCATGCCAAACTCACAGGCCGCACCGATAGCAAATGCCCCCGCAATTCCCAAAGCAACCGAACCGAACTGAATCTCCGTTTCAGTTCTTTCACTAATATGTAATGCCATACCAACGGCAGCCCCACCGGCCACCATGCTCGTATAAAAATTATCCGGCGTCACCTGCGACACCAGGTACCCCAAACCAACAGCGCCGGCCCCGGCCGCCATATAGGCAAATTTATTTTTCATAGACATGATGCGTTACTCCCTGATCTGTCACTTGGTTCTTAATTATGCGACACTGTTTACCATAAACATGGAGCATTAGTCAATTAATTCATACAGCGCCACCGCACTTGAATTATAGGGATGAAAGCTATTTGATTATCCTGTAAAGTATTGCAGCACCAGCAGGAAATAAAACCATGAGCGACAATCAAATTCAGGAAAAGGAATCCAGCAGCAACGACAACGATGTTGACGAAAACCCCTTTCGTTTGAATGATGTTGAGATCCGCGGCGCGGTTGAAGCCGTTCGGGCGCAGGATTCCGACACGGTTCACGCCCTGATTGATGACTTATCCCCTGCCGATGTTGCCGAACTGATTGAAAAAGTCGGGGACGAAGACCGCCGCGAATTTGTCGGCATGTTTAGTGACAAATTCGACCCGCAAACATTTTCCGAGCTAAATCATGAGCTGCGCCGCCAAACCTTAAGCGCAATGAGCGCAGAAGATGTCGCCGGTATTATCACCGAACTGGATTCCGATGATGCGCTGGACATTATTGAAGATTTGGATGACGAATTCCAACAAGACATTATTCGCAAATTATCAGCCAAGACCCGCCTTGCCGTTCAGGAAGGGTTGAACTTCCCCGAAGATTCCGCCGGGCGCCTTATGCAGCGCGAGGTTGTGGCCGTCCCGGAATTCTGGACCGCCGGGAAAACCATTGATTATTTGCGCAATGCCGGCGATACCCTGCCGGATGATTTTTTCGACATCATTGTCGTATCCCCGTCTTACCATGTCACGGGCGAAATTCCGCTGCGCCGCCTGGTTTGCGCAAAACGGTCGGAAAAACTGGATCATTTAAAACTGGATGACGCCCACCCGATCCCCGCCGAAATGGACCAGGAAGAGGTCGCCGATATTTTCCGCCGGGACAATATTTTATCCGCCCCTGTGGTTGATGAAAATGGGCGCCTGCTTGGGGTTATTACCATTGACGATGTCATCGACGTTATTGATGAAGAGGCGCAGGAAGACTTTTTGAAACTTGCCGGTGTGGAAAACAGCGACCTGTACCACGCCATTTTATCCACCACCGGAACACGTTTTCGCTGGTTATTCGTCAATCTTCTCACGGCCATTTTGGCCTCTATCGTCATTTCACTCTTCGATGCCACCATTGAACAAATTGTGGCACTGGCCGTTCTGATGCCGATTGTGGCCTCCATGGGCGGCAATGCCGGCACGCAGGCGCTTACGGTTGCCGTGCGCGCTCTGGCAACAAGGGAGCTGACCGAAACCAATGCATGGCGTATCATCGGCAAGGAAACCGCGGTGGGAACATTAAACGGCATCATGTTCGCCGTGATGGCCGGACTGGCCACATCGCTCTGGTTTGGATCCCCCATGTTGGGCGCGGTGATTGCCATGGCCATGATCATCAATCTGGTGGTTGCAGGCCTTTTCGGGGCCGGTATACCCATCATTCTCCAACGCATTGGCGCCGATCCGGCCGTGGCCTCTGCTGTGGTTTTAACCACGATCACCGATGTTGTTGGCTTTTTTGCCTTTTTGGGTCTGGCCGCCGCACTGCTGCTATAAGCCAAAGGAATGCCAGCGCACCAAACACCCCGCCAGCGCGTATCCACACTCGCCAACACATAATAATTTGCATCCCTGCCCCTGATCGATTACTAATAGCCATAATATAAAGAATTATGGGAGTTGATCATGAAGAAAACATCACTTGCGATGACACTGGCAAGCGCGGTTGCGCTCGGCGCCTGCACGGAAGATGAGCCAAAGTCACAGACCTCTCAAAATAGCCTGACCTATGACCCGGCCCACTTAATTTCACTGGATATCCCCGTCACACGCAAAGAGGTCGATTTCACCGTAAGCGTCAATGCCTATTGCGGGGCCATTGGCAACACCGATGATTATGCCGCCGCCTGCGCCGCCGCCGCGACCAAGGCCATGCAACAAAAATTCCTGTGTTCGGAATTTGCGCTGGCCGCCGTCACAACCTTGTCGGACAATCCGGCCGTCATTGGCGCGGGCCTGCAAGGCAATTACGAAACATTCCCGGTGCAATACCTCTATACACAAGAAGAATTAGAAACAGATATGACCAAGATCAGCACCAGACGAAACGCCTTTATCATAAAGGATATCAGTAATATTGACGCCGCCGCCGACAATTATTTAGACGGACGGAAAAGCCTGCCGCAAAGCTGCACTCTGGATTAATCCGTCCATAAGCATAGAATGCTTTAACATTTACAAGGCAGAGTGTATCCTTATATCCAGAAGCGTTGTAGCCCCATACTTTTTATGGGATTATAGACATCTAAGAAATAGACTATACATATATTCATGGTAAAAAATGTATGAAAAAATTTGCACCGCAATGCAAATGACTATATAACAGCAAAATCTAAAGAAAAAGCCGTAAACCAAGACGATAAAAATTAAACAAACTAAATTACACAACGTCAAAAACGCAAAAAAATCTCCATTATGTCTGCATCAAAACTCGTAAAGCCCAGCGCCGAATACAAGACCAGCTTTCTTTCAGCCTTGAAGGAATTTCAAGCCGAAGGGCGCTATAAATTTATAAAAATCGAAGATCTCGAAGCCAATTTCGATGACTTTATCGAGCAACTGAACAGCGGCAAAAGCCACATGCATAAACCCTATGCCGATTGGGTGGAGCCCGTAACAGAAACACCATTATGGATGGTAAAAGACGGCGAATATATCGGCACGTTTAATGTACGCCACCGCCTGAACTGGCATCTGGAAAAATGGGGCGGTCATATCAATTTTTTGATCCGGCCATCCATGCGCGGCAAAGGTTTCGGCAAAAAGATTTTGCAAAAAGGGATGCCATGCGCCTGTTTCCTGGGTATTGACCGGGCCCTGATTACAGTGGACCCTGAAAACAAAGCGGCCCAAAGAATTGTAGAACATTGCGGCGGCGTGTTGGAAAATGAAACAACGGCCACGGATAAATTCCCCGCGCGCATGCGCTATTGGCTGGATTGTAATTAATTTAGGAACGCCGGCATGGCCAAAAAAACAACGCCCCCCAAAAAGGCCAAAACCACCCGTTCCAAAGCCAAGCCCCAATCCCCTACCAGAAAAAAGGCCACGGTAAAGAAACGCGCATCAGGAAAAAAGAAATCCATTCTGGGGCGGTTGTTCAAATGGGCCTTTGTTACAGGGCTGTGGGCCGCGATTATCATGGGCGGCGTTTTGGCCTATTACGCATCGGAACTGCCGGACATAGCAGAAAGCGCGTCATTTGAACGCCAGAGCTCAATCACTATTTTGGATGTGCGCGGCGAGGTGTTGGCCCGTTATGGCGAAATCAAAGGCAACAGCGTCGATATCGCCGATATACCGCCGCACCTGATTCAAGCGGTTATGGCTATTGAAGACCGCCGGTTCTATTCGCATTTCGGCATTGATCTATTGGGTCTGGCCCGCGCGATGATTGTCAATATTCAGGCAGGCGGCGTTGTGCAGGGCGGATCAACCATCACGCAGCAACTTGCCAAAAATTTATTTCTGAGCCACGAACGCACGCTAAAGCGTAAAATTCAGGAAGCCATGCTGGCGATCTGGCTGGAACATGAGCTGAGCAAAGACGAGATCATGAGCGCCTATCTGAACCGGGTTTATCTTGGATCTGGCAGTTACGGCGTTGATGCCGCCGCCATGTTGTATTTTGACAAACCGGTGAAAGATATAACCTTACGGGAAAGCGCCATCATTGCGGGTTTGTTAAAGGCGCCATCACGATATTCCCCGCGCCGCAACCCCAATTTGGCCAATGAACGCGCCGATGTCGTGTTGGCCGCCATGGTTGACGCCGGTTACATTACAGACGCGCAGGCCAAAGGCCTCTCGAACATCCCTCCCCTTCCCCCGCAAAAACCCGGCAGCGCCAATTCGGTTCGCTATTTCACTGACTGGGTTGTGGATGGGCTGGATGATTTAATCGGCACGCCCGAAACAGATCTGGTGATTGAAACCACGCTGGTTTCCGACATACAGGATGCGGCAAAAAACGCCATTCAGAACAATCTGGCGCAATATGGTACGGATCTTGAGGTTGGTCAGGGCGCGGCCATTGTCATGGCGCATGACGGGGCGGTCATTGCCCTTGTCGGGGGCCGCGACTATAACCGCAGCCAGTTTAACCGCATAACACAGGCCCGACGGCAGCCGGGATCATCGTTCAAGCCTCTGGTATATTTAACCGCGCTCGAAAATGGTTTTACGCCTGCCTCGCAAATTATGGATGAAAAAATCACAACAGGCCGTTACCGCCCTGAAAATTTTGGCGATAAATATTACGGCATGGTCAATCTGGAAACCGCCCTGACATTATCGCTGAACACGGTTTCCTATCAGCTCATGAAAGACCTTGGGCCGCAAAGCGTCATTGAAACAGCGCGGCGCCTGGGTATTATTTCACCGCTGGAGGCCGACTTAAGTCTGGCTTTGGGGTCTTCCAGCATTTCACCGCTGGAACTGGCGACTGCCTATGCCGCCATTGCCAATGGCGGGTATGGTGTCTTTCCCTATGCGATTACGAAAATCAGGGACGACGACGGCAGAACATATTTTAAACGCCCAGACCAGACATTAACGCGCCGCGTTGCCGATGAACGGGCCATTCGTCAATTGCAGGTCATGATGCAAAACGTGGTTGAAAACGGCACCGGCCAGCGGGCCCGGCAAGCATTCCCGGTTGGCGGCAAAACCGGAACATCCCAGGACAGCCGCGATGCCTGGTTTGCCGGCTTTTCGGATAAGCTGGTCGCGGTGGTCTGGACGGGCAATGACGATAACAGCCCCACCAAAGGCGTGACGGGCGGGTCTATCCCTGCCGGAATCTGGTCAGAGATCATGCGGGACGCGCAATACAAATTCCAGGGCCGCGCCAGCTTTGGCCTAAGTCAGAATTATGACCTCAAAGGTTTAATTGGCCGCTTGCTGACCCCTGCGCAAGAACAATCCGAACAAAGCCGGCACGCCCCCTATCATAACAATGCAGGTTTTGGCGCCGATGATCAGCGCCATGAAAGCAGCCAGCGCTACAACGATTAACGCAGGCACGCAAGCAGCAGGCAAGCTGGCACGCGCGATTACCAATGCGCGTCTTTTGTTGACAATGCGCCCCACGCTCTGCTATTTACATATCAATGGAAATTATGAGCAACATAAAATCAATCACGGGCAAGATCACCGCGGAAGTGACAGATAGAGCCCATCATGTTAAGGATGCGCTGCGCATGCGGTCCCGCGCAAATACAGGCACAAAGGCTGGCGCAACCGTCATTGACCTCAGCGCGAACCCGGATGATTTCAGACCCGCCCTGACCCACATCGTCACCACGATAGAAGAGGCGCGCGCAGCCAACCAAAAAGTGATCGTCATGATCGGTGAGCGCCACGACACACCGGCGCATTTCGCGCTGTCAGACATGACGCGCCGCGCCCTTCGCAAGGCAGGAAACAAAACCCGCCCGGCCCTTGCGTTAGAGGCCAGCCATGATTTTTTCGAACACGCCATCGCGCGATGGCCGGACAGCATGGCCCATGTGCGCCGCGGTATATTGAACCACTTACAAAATATGAAACAGGAAAGACCGGCACAATACCACAAGATGCAGGCCAGAGCCTATGCCTCGCATGCCTGGATGGCCGCCCCCATTGCCAGGGTGGAATGCGTGTCTGCCTGGCTGCGTGAACAGGCCCCTGTTCGACTGGTTGATTTGGCATTTAACACGCATGAAAAATTTGACATGGATGTATCTGAAACCGCGGAGTTTATAAAACACAACCGCAAACCATTTAATGTCTTTCTAAACGAAAATACCCGGCAAGGCTCCATGCGCCTCAGAAATGAATGGATGCTGGCCAACCTGAAAGCCATGAGCCATGACCATGACATCACCTTTTTGCAAACCGGCCTGTCCCATATTGCCGGGGATGGCAAACGCGGAATATCGTATAAATACTCCCTGCATGAGCTTGCGCAAAACATCGGCCCCAATATCAAAGTCATTACGGTTTTACAGGAACACAGATCCGAAAAATTCAACTATGCGCGCCTGCCCCGCTCCGCCAAAAAGGCCATGAACACCCCTGACACTGTAATTATACGGGGAGGCAATGAAGACCTGCATTTCATCGGCCTACACGGAACGATGAAAGAAGAAGCCGCCAGCCTGCGTAAAATTTATAGCGCGTCGGGCCTTCCAACCCGGCAATTCAGCATTAAAAACGGCAAAGATTACAAACAGAAACGGTTAGAATTAATGCCCTTAGAGATAAAATAATATCAATGGCACCCCGCAACCTTACGCGCTCAGCACCGGTACGGCGATATCGAAATTGGTTTTAAAGGCCGCGAATTTGTCTTCGCCGATACTGTGCCAAAAATCTCTTAGCTCAACCATCGGGGCATTCGGCCCACCAATATCCAGCGGCGAACGCATCAGCGCCCCATCAATAAAAGACAGAAAATCAGCCGGAAAGGCGACGCGGGGTGCGCGCAATCCCAAATCCACCAAAACCTTGGCAACATGGGCATCACTGAGATCCATTATATCGGCTGTAAACTGGATGGCAGATAAAATCTTAATTTCCATCCGGCTACTGGGGACATGGCGCAAATGACGCATAAAACGTGCATAAATCGCCATTTCATCCTTCTGCTCTACCGCGCTGGGGGGTGGAAGCGGCAATGCGTGACGGATGTTTTGATTGGAGAAGACGTCCCTGTTTCCGATGTAATGTGTCATAGTAATACAACCTTTCCGGCTTTAGTTAGTTCCTAGTGTTGGGAAACTTGTTCAAGCCACTTTTTGTTATGTCTGGTTCGACTATGTATTCATCGTCTCGCGAAAATATTAATGGAATATTAAAGTTAATTTATTACGAAAAATATACCCACATCCGGCTGTGGATAAGGTTTTTAAACCACTGGAATCATTCAAACCTGATTTTCCATCGATTTCCCCCCTGTTTACACGAAAAAATGTAAACATGTATCGAATAAGGCCGAATCACCGCCGAATCACTCCGCACCGACACCATAACTCACAAGGGTCTTATGCTTATATAGACCCTGTAAATCTTAAAAACCTGGCCCTTGTATGTCTGGACAGACATTACAGATAGAGGCTGCGACCACGACTATATCCAAACGCAAAGCCGCCAGTAGCCCCAATTACCCCCAGCGCAAGATAAAGCATAATATTTCTTGTACTTTGCTCTGCGGCGCTTACATAATCATCCGCGCAATCCTGAAAAGCAAGGACATCATCTCTGGAAACGGCAGATCCACCTGATGGAAGTGAAAAGGCATCCTGCAATCCCCCTTCGTTCATACAGTACGTATATTCATCCAAGTCAAAATCCACGTGGTCGCCCGCATAATTGACCAATGTATTATACCCGGCCTCTGAAGGCTGGTCATAGGCGGCAGAAAAACCGCCAACCAGCTTATCCAGCGCGCGGTATTCTTCGGTACAATCCCCCAGCCTCCTGGCCTGCCTTTTTGAAAGACCGATATCTGAGGCCCGAAGGCTGCTTGAATCCGTAACGCCCGATTCAATACCCGCTTGTATCACGCCATCAATATCTATGTCATGTTCCATTGCGCATTCGCGCATATTCGATATAGGACCCTTTAAAACCTCTTCTACGCTTAACTGACTGTTCGCACTATTGTCCAAAGCACTTACAATGATTGCGGTCATAACCAGCATATTCGTGGTGCTCATCGTGGTCATGCTGGTACTGCCAAATGTATACGCATCGGCCGTATCGCTGGATAATGGTGAAAAACTTATTGCTGCCGCGGCGGCCAAAGCGCCTAATTTTGTTGTTCGCTCTAATGACATAATCAATCTCCTTGTGTTTGCGCACCATAAACATTACACGGTTATTATGTCAAGGATAAATATGGGAACGTAATAAAAACGGTCTAATCTGGCCAACACGGTAAAAAATTATTTGCGATGGATTGCCGCGTCGCTGACGCTCCTCGCAATGACGATAAATGCACTGCGTAGCGTGCCTGCACGCCTGAG
>DENS01000001.1:261610-370175 GCA_002359735.1 Micavibrio sp. UBA2638 | reverse complement strand
GTTATCTTTGAAGAATTTAAAGGGACCGGTAACTCTGAACTGGTTCTGGATCGTAAACTGGCCGATAAGCGCGTCTTCCCGGCCATTGATATTCAAAAATCCGGTACACGAAAAGAGGAATTGCTGGTTGATAAAGATACATTGCAGAAAATGTGGGTCTTGCGCCGTATCCTGAACCCAATGGGTACCGTTGATGCTGTTGAGTTTTTGCTGGGTAAGATGAAAACCACCAAAAACAATGACGAATTTTTCCAATCTATGAACCAATAAGCACCATTCGTGCCGCTGGGTATCATCATGGTATCAATTGTTGCGGTGCGTAAATCAAAACGCTTGGCAAGCGGTATATTCCCGTATATTTTTTAGGCTATAAAAATAAAAAATAATACATGTGGGAGGTTTCGTTATGCGATCCAAATTATTGGGCGCCATCACGCTTGCCAGTGCATTTGCACTATCGGCCTGTACAACTTTTAAAATGCCGGACACCGAATTTAAAGTGGATGATCGTGTCGATCGTTTGCTTAATCTCGATAAGAAAAAAGAAAAATGTAAAGATACGTGTTCGGAAATATCCGTATCGGCGCGTAAGCCATTTTCCAGCGGCCGCAGTGTCAAAGTTACCTGGGAATATACTTTCTAAAGAGGATATCTCTATCACCTATATGGGCGCCTGCGCATCGGTATATCATTATATGTATTGATGCGGCAATTGGCCTGTTCAATACGTCAAATTATAGCTAAATGCTTGAATTGTTTTAAATTTATTTAATCCAACTACGGCATAAATTCGAAACGATAATATTTGCCATAATAAATATTCTGTGGTGTGATGAAGTTATGAGCCGCACAGAACAATAAGCAAAAAACATGCGGCGGGGTAAAGGGTTCACCTGAATAAATATAATAAAGGTATAATCGCACAAAATTTATAAGGGTGGGTAAAAATGAATATCTTTCTTCGTGATGCAGAAATGCAAGTGAGCAGCCGTGACGGCGCCAAAATTCAAAAAATTTCACTAACATTATCAGCTATGGTTATCATACTGGCGCTTTGCGCCGGAAATGCGTGGTCGTTTGAACGCATCACCGGCGGTGAAATTGGCGATCATGCCAAAACCGCGCCTGTCGTAGATCATAATGATTTTTCAACGTCTTCCCCTTCGGCTCCAAATGATGCCTGTCTTCCCCTGCTTAAATCTATCCGTCACTCCTCGGCAGGCTCGGCAATGGACCGAAACCAGCGCTCGGCTGGAAAAGCGGCGGCCTTGGGTCTTGTATTCGGAATTCGGTTTGCTCTGAAACCGTCCGCCAAGATGCAACCGTCAAAACCAACTCTGGATGTCTGGTCACATACAGGCGGAATACAGGGTAATCGTTCTGCTCTCGCGATTGCCGATTACCGTCGGTGCCAGAAAAACAAAGCTCTCAATTTGTCGATCCAGACTATAAATGACTTTCGTTGGACGCGGTAATTCTTAGATAGTGTTCACGGACGAAAGCTCAGTCCTTACGTCACCGGCCGTTCCATACCTTTCAGTTTTGATGGGTTCGGAGCGGCCGTAACGCGTTAGGCATTAATCATTGATTTTTTACAACAGATTCAAAATTATGCCGCGGGCCTGCATATACCACCAGGGGGCTGTGCCGTGAATATGAACCGCTGCTTCGATCATAATACCGTAAAGAAGCGGGGCACCATAAATCAGGCGCTGGCCGATTTTTCCAAGTTTTGGCATGGGAATGGATTTATTATCGCTGGACAGGATATCGCCCAAGGCGGCGCGCATGGCGCGGCGGCTAAGTAATTTCAGGCCGTATATCGCCATAATCAGGCCGGTTGCGAATATGGCGGCGTCGGCGGCCAGATGAATCAGGGCTGCATTGTTTTGCGGGGCAAGGTGAGTAAATAGCCCGCCGGCATAATAACCGGCATATAACCCTGTCATCAGAATCAAACCCAGATAAAATCCCTGCTGGCGCGGTTTACGCGTGATGTTTTTTAAGGCCCTATCGGCGCTAATGGTGATGCGTTTGATGGTGTCATTACGGATGCCTTGCGGGTTTTGCGCCTTAATCTGTTTTGCCGCCTTTTTCAGTGGATAGCGCGATGCGGCGATGATGGCCTCGCGCAGGGTGCGGTATTGTGCGCATTTGTGTATTTTTTCGGCGACGTTGCCGCGGCCTTCCCCGGCTTCTTGCAGACGGGTAATCGGGGTTTTAAGCAGTTTATCCAGTAAATCGGGTAGGTAATATAACCGGGTATTATATCCAAAGATCAGGGTGTTATGGGTTGCTTCGCCTATTTTATAACGAATTTCACCGTATGGAAGATGTACAACATAGGGAATGGCGATAAAATCGCGCTTATCGCCGGATTGTTTTTCATTTTGCTCTTTATATATAACGGTGGCCTTGGCATGGCCCTGTTTAATTAAATCAGGGCCCAGCTTTTCAATGATATCACCCACCCGTTGTTTGACGTTTTCGCGGTCATAATCAAAACTGGGCATGGCATCAATTTCAAGGCGATAAAAATGGGTGTTCCAGGCATGGCCATTGCAAATGGTGCATTGGGTTGTACCCTTGGTTTTACAAATACGGCACTGAATTTTTCTACGTTCATGACACAGGCGGCATGATGTTTTGCCGCGGCCCTGGCATTTTGGGCATTGTATGCGGCCATTTGGCCCTTGAATAAATTGCGTGCCGTTGCATTGGTTACAAATTTCCAGCCCTTGCCCGTGGCATTCGGGGCACATCTCAAAACCCTGACCGTGGCAACGCTGGCACATAACCTGGCCTTTGGCCTTACAGTTCTTGCAGGGTTCGTAATACACGTAATCTGTATATAAAAAGGGCAATTTGACCATCTGGCCATCCAGCCCATAACCCATGTCTTTGCGCTCTTCAGCGATATATTTTTGCACGCGCGCCACGACATCGCCGCGATGCGTAATTTTCTGTTCTTGTTTGGCAATTTCTTCGCGAATGGCCTGCGGGCTTGCCAATTGCTTACCGGGCTTTTTGCCGGCTTCGACCCGTTCTTGTGTTTTAAAATGAAAGGTCAGTTTTGTGGTGGCCAGATATTGTAACGTGACGCCTTCAAAAAAATCGGCCTTTACGTCCTCGCCGCGCATGCCGTTGCCATCAACAATGGCGCGAATCTTTTGCAGACCGATTTTTTCGAATTCCGGATCGATGTCAGATACCGCCGTAGAAGCGGTATTCGCCATCCCATGTGTTTGGGGGGATGGTATATCTGGTTCATCTTCACTCACGTTCAGGCGGCCTTAAGGTTGTCTTCCAAAAATTTATAGCTGCGATCATTGGCAAGATCGGCGGCTTCTTTATTGTAATGGATTCCATTGCCTCTGGCAAAAGCGTGATCCATACCCGTATAGCGGTATGTTATCGCATAATCATTATCTTTCATGGCTTCGATAATTTTCTCTTGTTCATCTTTGGGGGTGAATTCATCATCCCCGGCGATATGAATCAAAACCGGGTGAGAGAAATTATCCGCTTTGTCCAGCATGGCGCCCAAGCCGACACCGTAATAGCTGACCGAGGCATTGATATCTGTCTCGGCGGCCATTTCATACGCCAGTTTTCCGCCCAGGCAATAGCCCATACAGCCAATTTTTCCGTTACAGGCATCGTGATCACGCATAAAGGCCAGTGTGGCTTTCAGGTCCTCCATACCTTTATCTTGATCAAATGCGCCAAAGAGTTCAAATGCACGTTTCAGCTCTTCTTCAATTTGGTCGGTTAATTCGATTCCGGGTTCAATGCGCCAGAATAAATCCGGGCAAATAGCAATATATCCCTGGTCGGCCAAGGCATCGCATTTGTCACGCATTTCCTTGTTTATGCCGAAAATTTCCTGAATCATGATTATGGCCGGGGCGGGGGTTACAGCGGGCATGGCAATATAGGCTTTAAATGTTCCGCCATCCCGGGCTTGAATTTCAACTTCACTCATAATTTGGTCTCCCTTTTATTAAACGAATTGGTTAGAATAGCATTGATATTAAGAACGACAAGGCAAAGGTATGAAAATTAAATTTGATATAGAATGTTCACCAGAGGAAGCCCGCAAGTTTCTTGGCCTGCCCGATGTGGTGCCGATGCAGGAAAAGTTAATGCAGGAAGTAGAAAAGAAAATGCAGGACAATATCCGCAATCTGGACCCGGAAACCATGGTTAAGACCTGGTTGCCGGCCACCGTACAAGGGTGGGGCGAGATGCAGAAAATGTTCTGGTCGCAAATGGGCGGTATGCCCGGCGGCGATTCCGTGAAGCCAAAAGATAAAGAGTAAACATGGTTGAGACCATTTATGCATTGGCCAGTGGCCGCGGCCGGGCGGGGGTGTCCGTTATTCGCGTTTCCGGCCCTCAGGCCCTGCATTCCTTAACGCGCCTGAGCAGCCTGGGCGATAATTTGGCGCGCCGCACAGCGCATTTAACGACGCTGACAAACCCTGTTTCACGTGAAACAATTGATAAAGCCCTGGTTTTATTTTTTGAAAGCCCAAACAGTTTTACAGGCGAAGATGTGGCAGAATATCACGTGCATGGGTCGCCAGCGGTCATGGAGGAATTGCTGGCATGCCTGGATGCGCAGCCCAATCACCGCGCAGCCCTGCCCGGTGAATTCACGCGCCGTGGTTTTGAAAATGGCAAAATGGATCTAACGGAGGCCGAAGCCGTCAATGATTTGATCAATGCCCAGACCCAACTGCAAAAGTTGCAGGCATTAAGACAATTAGATGGAGGGTTGAAGCAGTTATATGAAGGGTGGAGCGAGCGATTAAAAAAAGCGCTGGCTTATTTAGAGGCGGATTTGGAATTCCCCGATGAGGATGATGCCGAGGGCGTAAGCCGCGAGGTTTATCCCGTTCTGGATGATTTAATGCATGAATTGCGTGAGCATTTATCCGACAATCGCCGCGGCGAAATTTTACGGGACGGGTTTCAAATTGTTATAATCGGGGCGCCCAATGCCGGTAAATCCAGTCTGTTAAATGTTCTGGCCAAGCGCGATGTTGCCATTGTGTCAGATATTGCCGGAACAACGCGGGATGTGATTGAAATTCATCTTGATTTAAACGGTTATCCGGTGATTTTGTCGGATACCGCTGGTTTACGGCCAGACCAGCTAGCGGAGGAGTCCGGCCATGATCAGATTGAGGCCGAGGGTATAAAACGCGCCATAAAACGCGCCGGGGAAGCGGATTTAAAAATCCTTCTGTATGACGGAGCACAAAAAGAGCCTGATCCGTATACCCTGTCGATGATAGATGAAAATTCAATAGCCGTGGTCAGTAAGGCCGATCAGGATATTCAGTTGGAGTACGGAGCACCTTTACTGCAAATTTCTTCCAAAACCAATCAGGGCATAGATCAGTTGCTAAAATTGATTGGCGAAAAAATTAAAGAGCGTATTGGCGGCGCAGAATCGGTATCCTTGACGCGCGTCCGGCACCGCGCCTCATTAGAGCAGTGTTATCAGGCTTTGGAACGCAGTAAACAAGCAGAATTGCCTGAATTGTTGGTCGAGGATGTGCGGCTGGCCATTCGGCATTTAGGGCAAATTACAGGACGCGTGGATGTGGAGGATGTGCTGGATGTAGTCTTTCGTGATTTTTGCATCGGAAAATAATATGCCGCGCTGACATGGTTTTTCTGGAAATCTGTGAATAAACTCTGTATAAGTACCGCCATGAAATCATCACCGGAAAAACATTTCGATGTCGTCGTCGTTGGCGGCGGGCATGCAGGCTGTGAAGCCGCGGCCGCTGCGGCGCGCAGCGGTGCCAAAACGGCGCTGCTGACTCATAAGCTGGAGACCATTGGCGTTATGTCCTGTAACCCGGCCATTGGCGGCCTTGGTAAGGGGCATTTGGTACGGGAAATAGATGCGCTGGATGGGGTTATGGCGCGCGTGATTGATCGCGCCGGTATACAATTTCGTATGCTCAATGCCTCAAAAGGCCCGGCCGTAAGGGGGCCGCGCGCTCAGGCTGATCGTAAATTATACCGCGAAGCCATGCAGGATATTTTATCCGATTATCCAAATCTTAGCCTGATTGAGGGCGCTGCGGATGATATTATATTAGATGATAATTGCGGCGTGCGCGGCATTCGATTGATGGATGGGCGTGAATTATGCTGCCGCAGTGCGGTTATTACCACAGGCACATTTCTGCGCGGCCTTATTCACCGCGGGGAAGAACGTATTCCGGCCGGGCGCGTTGGCGAGGGACCTTCCGTGGGGCTTGCGGAAACGCTGGAGCGGTTTGAGTTCCCGCTGGGACGCCTTAAAACCGGGACGCCTGCGCGTTTGGATGGGCGCACGATTGATTGGGGCGTTCTGGAGGAGCAAGCAGGCGATGATCCGCAAATACCGTTTTCATATATGACCAGCCATATTACGGTGCCGCAGATTAAGTGTCATATCACTTACACCAACGAAGCCACGCATAAAATTATCAATGATAATTTGCATTTATCGGCGATGTATTCAGGCCGCATTAAAGGCACTGGGCCGCGTTATTGTCCGTCGATTGAAGATAAAGTTGTACGTTTTGCCGATAAAACTCGCCATCAGGTGTTTTTGGAGCCTGAGGGGCTTGATGATTATACGGTGTATCCAAACGGCATTTCCACTTCTTTGCCGGTGGATGTGCAAGACGCATATTTGCGCTCAATCAAGGGATTGGAAAACGTAAAAATTATCGAATACGGTTATGCGATTGAATATGATTATGTTGATCCGCGCGCCTTAAAAGCCACGTTGGAAACAAAAAAGATTGGCGGTTTATTTCTGGCGGGCCAGATTAACGGCACAACCGGATATGAAGAAGCCGCGGCGCAGGGGTTAATGGCCGGTGTCAATGCGGCCCTGCAAAGTAAAGCTGTTTCACGTGAAACAGCTGAGATATTTACGCTGGATCGTGCGGAGGCCTATATTGGCGTGTTGATTGATGATTTAATCACCAGAGGGGCGCCGGAGCCCTATCGTATGTTTACCAGCCGCGCAGAATATCGTTTGCGTTTGCGCGCTGATAATGCCGATCAGCGCTTAACGCCACGCGGAATTGACATTGGTTGCGTCGGTGATGAACGCGCGGAATTTTGGCGGGAAAAAGCTGCCAATCTTGCCAGGGCGCGTGATATTGTGGCGGGCACATCGGCAACCCCGAATGAGCTGGAGAGCCATGGCATTGCCGTTAATAAGGATGGGCAGCGACGGAGCGTTTCCGACCTTTTGGCGTATCCGCATATTGACTGGGGGGACTTGCAGGCCGTGTGGCCGGCTTTATCGGAGATTAAAGAGGATATACGCGAACAAATTGAAATAGATGCGCTCTATGCGGGGTATCTGGAACGTCATGATGCAGATATTGCTGCCTTTCGTAAGGATGAGGCACTTATCCTGCCGGCGGATCTGGATTATGCACAAGTGGGGTCTTTGTCCAATGAAGTGCGCGCCAAGCTAGAGGCGGCGCAGCCAGCCACTTTAGGCGCGGCGGCCCGCATTCCGGGCGTAACGCCGGCGGCGGTGGTTGCTCTGTTACGCTTTGTCCAGCGCAAGGAGCATAAAAAGAAACAGGGTAGTGCAGCCTGAGCATGAATGAGTTTTCCAGCAGTTTAAATGTATCCGGCGCGGCGATTGATAATCTAAAGACGTATTATGCCTTGCTATTAAAGTGGCAACGGGCAATCAATCTGGTTAGCCCCGGTACGGTGCCGGATGCCTGGAACAGACATTTTGTCGATTCGGCGCAAATTTTACCCCTTATACCAAAACATGTTAAAACCATAGCGGATTTGGGGTGCGGCGGCGGTTTTCCTGGTTTGGTTCTGGCAATGCTGGAGCCAAAATTTGATGTGCATTTGATCGAATCGGATGAAAAGAAGTGCCAGTTTATGCGCACTGTTTCACGTGAAACAAATACGCCTGTCACCATCCATTGCAAACGCATCGAACGGGCTCATGACGATGTGGCGCCGGATATGGTATCGGCGCGGGCCCTGGCCTCGTTGACCAGGTTGCTGGATTATTGCGAGCCATGGCGTCAAAAAAATACAGCGCTGGAATATCTGTTTTTAAAAGGCGCGCGGGCACAAGAGGAGGTGGGGGAGGCGCAAAAAACGTACAGTTTTTCCTGTGATTTTTACCCCAGTGATACCGATCCGCACGCGCAAATTTTACACATAAAAGACGTACATCCCCTGTGAATAAGAGTCCGGGCCGGACGCAATCTGCTTGATTTTATTGCTGAAAATTCACACACTAAAACTCTTCAAGAATCATAATATCAAGGATTAGCAGATGAACCAGAATCGTTATCTTCGCCCTGCGCAACAGCCAAGAATATTGGCAATGGCCAATCAAAAAGGGGGGGTCGGCAAAACAACAACTGCGATTAATCTGGCCACGGCACTGGCCGCGGTCGGGAAACGTGTTTTGCTGGTTGATCTGGATCCGCAGGGTAACGCGTCAACCGGCCTGGGTGTACGCCGGTCGATGATTCGCAAAAGTTCATATGATTTGATCTTTGACGATTACCAGCCACAAGAAATTGCCGTGCGTACACGCGTTCCCAATTTATTTGTCGTGCCATCTTCCATCCATTTATCGGGCGCAGAGATCGAACTGGTGAATAGTGAATCGCGCGAATATCGATTGCGCCGGACATTAAGGCAGGCAAGCGGCTATGATTATGTGATCATCGATTGCGCCCCATCGCTGGGTCTGTTGACGTTAAATGCGCTGGTGGCTTCGGATGCCGTGGTTGTGCCTTTGCAGTGTGAATTTTATGCGCTGGAGGGCCTTAGCCATTTGGCAAAGACCATTGAACGCGTCAAACGCAGCTTTAACCCGGATTTGGAAATACATGGCGTCGTTTTAACAATGTTTGACCAACGCAATAATTTGTCGGGCATGGTGGCCGATGATGTGCGCGGACATTTTGGTGACAAGGTTTATAATACCGTTATTCCTCGAAATGTTCGCTTGTCGGAGGCGCCGTCTTATGGCCTGCCCGCCATTGTCTATGATATGAAATGCCCCGGGGCCAAGGCTTATCTGGCTCTGGCGAAAGAGGTTATTAAACGCGAAAAGCAGTATTTAAAAGCAAAAGAGGCAGCCTGATATGTCGGAAGAAGAAATAAACCCGAAAAAGCGCGGGTTGGGCCGCGGTTTAAACGCCCTGTTTGAAGACGAGGAGGGTGTGTATCCACAAGTAGGGCCCGATGGGCATACTCCGGGCCGTAAGCGGGAAATGCTGGGTATTGAATTTCTGGAACCCGGCACATCACAGCCGCGCCACCAATTTGATGAAAAAGCGCTGAATGAGTTAGCCGATTCGATTAAGCAACACGGCTTATTGCAGCCCATACTGGTTCGTGCTGATAAAAACCGCGACGGAATGTATGAAATTATAGCCGGGGAGCGCCGCTGGCGTGCCTCGCAATTGGCGCAACTGCATGAAGTGCCGGTTATCGTTTTGGATTTGAGCGATATTGAGGCCCTGCAGATCGCTTTGATCGAAAATCTACAGCGCGAAGATTTGAATCCGGTCGATGAAGCGCTGGGCTATCGCCGCTTGTTGGAAGATTTTGGTCATACGCAGGAAGAGCTTGCCACGACATTGGGCAAGAGCCGCCCGCATATTGCCAATATGGTGCGTTTATTAAGCCTGCCGGAACAAGTGATGGATATGTTGTCCGAAGGCAGTATATCTTCGGGCCATGCGCGCGCGTTGGTTACGGCAGACGACCCACTCGCCTTGGCGAAAGAGGTTGTTGCAAAGGGGTTGAATGTCCGGCAGACAGAGGCTTTGGCCACAAAGGTAACGGGTAAAAAACCATCAAAGACCGTACAAAAAACCACGATGCCCAAAGATGCCGATACCTTGGCCTTGGAAAAGGAATTATCTGAAACCCTTGGTATGCGAGTGACCATTGATACAAAGGATGGCGCCAGTGGCACATTTAAAATTGATTTTAAATCTTTGGATCAATTGGATGAGGTTTTGTCCCGTTTATCAAATTTCCCCGCCAAACGTTTAATGGGGTAGACGTATTTTATATGTTTTTGCAGCGTTGCGCTGTCAGGTGCGCCTGACGCGTAAAACGTTTAACGTATCATGCTGACCGAGAGGATGGCTTGCGCACAAAGCGTTTCCCCCGGCATAGCGGTGCGTTTTGTTTGCGCCTCTAATTCCGCGAGTTTGCCCAGAATCGTGTCCAGCATTTTTAGTGACCATTTATTTATTTGGGCGCGAAACTGATTTTGCTGCTTGAAGAAAACAGGCGGGCTGAGCGTTTTCATGGCTTCGTCGGCATTTTTGCCTTCCATTGTGATCGCCTTGGCCAGATGTAAACGGCGAAAATGGTTCTGGATAGCGCGCAAAATGGCAATTTCGGCAATGCCTTCATCTATTAACGTGGCATAGGCTTTTAGCGCCCCTTCCGGGTTATTTCCCCCCATGTTGAAAACCAGATCGTCAAAATTTTGCGCACCGGCCTGCCCGCATATTGCCTGCGCTTCGCGCAAGGTAACCGGTGATTGGTCAGCGCCTTTATAAACGATAAGTTTTTCAAGCTCCGAACGGACTTTTTGGCGGTTGCCGGATATATTGGCGGCCAGCCAGTTAACCGTATCCATATCGGCCTGCATGCCTTCGCTGTGGAGTATTTGCCGGATGATTTGTCCCAGATTGCGTTCATCATCAACATAACATGGCAGCGCGGCGGCATTTTTCGCCCGTTCGCATAACCCCCGCAATGAGGAGCGCGGGCCTAGATCGCCGCCCTCTAATATGATTAAAGCATCGTCATTGGGCGCGGCCAGATAGTCTTTGACAAGCGGGGTGAGCTTATCGCCAGCATTTTCGACGCGAATTAAGCGGCTGCCGCCCATCATGGACATGGCGCTTGCCTCGTCATTCAGGCGCGCAGGGTCGTCATTCAGGCCATCAGTTGATAATACGACCACATTAAACGGGTCTGATAAATCGTCTACGATTGTTTTTCCAATCAGATTGGAGCGTTCCCGCATTAACCCGTCATCGGGGCCGTATATTAATATCACGCGGGCGGCAGGGTTGGGCCGCCGCACAAAATTATCGATATCGCGGAATGTAATCTTCATAGTAGAAAATCCTAGAGCCAGAATAGATTTTGCGCAAGGGATATGCGCGTTATCCTATGCCTTGGCTGTTAACAATCGTTCCGGTGGGCGCCTTGGCGGCCCTTAATGAATGACTGTGTTTTTTAAATACAGCGTGACTTGTGTTTCGATGCGTTGGCCAAGGGCGTTTAAAACATTTTCACGGGTGTTTTGTTCAGAGACGCGGGTGGCAAATTCGCTGCCCAGGATATTATAACTGGATGCGCTGTGCAGGTCCCGTTCCAGCAGGGTTTCCTGTGTTTTTAGGTCAATCAGCGCAATATGCGCATCAATTCTGAGCTGGCCACGGGTGGAATCGGAGCGTTCGGTAATATCAAGGTCCCGCAGGGTTTCTTGCAAATCAGATACAACAAGGCGGTATTGCGGCTGCGCCGGGCGGCCATTGCTGCGGTAAAACCGGTCAATCAGTTCATTGCGTAGAAACTGGCCCTCGCGGTCAGGAATATTGGCGATATCAATGACGGCCAACAGGCTTTCGGTGCCAAAGTCGTTGTCATGCCCTAACGTTCCGTATACAGGGCTAAAGCCGCATGAGGCGATGATTAAACACATTAGGACCAGAAGAATGCGCATCATGTTATCCCACCACGACGTTGACAATTCGGCCCGGTACGACAATGACTTTTCGTACCTGCTTGCCATTAATGGCTTTTTGTACATTGTCTTGTGACAGGGCCAGTTTTTCGAATTCGGCTTTATCGGCGTCTTTGGGCAGCGTTATTTGCGCCCGTACTTTGCCGTTTACCTGCACGCCGATGGTGACGGTTTCGCCTTCCAGCAGGCTGTTATCGACCTTGGGCCAGGGCTGGTTGTAAATGATCTGATTGTGACCAAGCACGTGCCATAATTCTTCGGCCAGATGCGGCATCATCGGGGAAAATAGCTGCACCAGCGTTTCGAGGGCGGCGCGTAGAACCGCAGACCCGTTTAGATCGGGCTGGTCTTTGATGAATTTCTCAATGGCATTCGAATATTCACGGATGCGCGCCACGGCTTTGTTCATCTGGAATTTATCAATGTCATGGCCAACGCCGGCAATGGTTTGGTTGGCCAGGCGCATTAAGTCTTCTTCGGCTTTATTGGCGGGGGTTGCGGGCGTATTAATGGGGGCCAGCATCTGCGCATGATCGGTAATCAGGCGGTGCAGGCGATTAATGTAACGCCACGCCCCTTCGATGCCGCTTTCTGTCCATTCCAGATCACGTTCTGGCGGTGAATCGGATAAAATAAACAGCCGAGCGGCATCTGCGCCGTAAGTATCCATAATTTCCTCAGGGTCAACGACGTTCTTTTTCGATTTTGACATCTTGATGGTCGGACCAACTGTCGCCGTTGATTTATCAGCCAGCGCTTCATATTCCGATGGCAATAGCCATTTTCCATTCGCATCCTGATAGGTTTCATGCGTGACCATGCCTTGCGTAAACAGGCCGGTAAAGGGCTCGTCCGTGTTCACCAGCCCGCAATCGCGCATGGCCTTGGTGAAAAAACGGGCGTAAAGCAAATGTAAAACCGCATGTTCAACGCCGCCGATATATTGTTCAACGCCACTGCCTTTTGGCATCCAGTAATCGGCCTTTTCTTTTGAAACGGGCAGGGTTTCGTTTCTGGGGTCGCAATAGCGGAACTGGTACCAGCTGCTTTCAAAGAAAGTGTCGAAGGTGTCGGTTTCGCGGGTTGCGGGCTCCCCTGTCTCCGGGCAGGTCGTATGTTTCCATGTCGGATGATGGTCAAGGGGGTTGCCGGGCTTATCAAAACTGACGTCTTCTGGTAATTCGACGGGCAGTTGATCTTCGGGTACCGGAATGCAGGCGCCGTCGGAATTACGGTAGACCACAGGGATTGGACAGCCCCAGTACCGCTGGCGGGAAATACCCCAGTCCCGCAGGCGGAATTGTGTTTTGCCTTGCCCTGTGCCGTCAGCCTCGCAGCGCTTGATAACCGCACGTTTGGCGTCATCAACGGTTTTGCCGTCCAGCCAGTCTGAGTTAATTAGCGTGCCATCACCGGAATAAGCCTCGGCGGAATAATTGTGATTGTCAGAGGAAATAACCGGCAAGACGGGCAGATTGTATTTCGTGGCAAAATCCCAGTCTCTCTGGTCATGGGCGGGCACGCCGAAAATGGCACCCGTTCCGTAATCCATTAAGATGAAATTGGCGATATAGACAGGGACTTCACGGCCAAGCAAAGGATGCGTTGCCGTATATCCGGTATCAAAGCCCAGCTTTTCAGCCTGCGCGATGGCCTCTTCGGATGTTCCGGTGGCCTGACAAGCCTTCAGGAAGTCGTCAAACCCGTCTTTGTCACCGGCCAGCTGTTCGCTCATTGGGTGATCAGGGGCCAGCGCCACAAAGGAGGCACCGAACAATGTATCTGGGCGCGTTGTGTAGACCTCGATTTGGTGATCGCTGCCTGTGATGGCCCATTTGAATTGCAGCCCAGTCGATTTACCAATCCAGTTTTCCTGCATAATGCGCACTTTTTCCGGCCATTTATCCAGTTTTTGTACGTCATTGAGCAATTCATCCGCATAATCTGTAATGCGCAGAAACCATTGATTGAGCTTGCGGCGTTCGACCGGCGCGCCTGTGCGCCAGCCCTTGCCGTCAATAACCTGTTCATTGGCCAGTACGGTATTATCAACCGGGTCCCAGTTCACGACAGATTCCTTGCGGTAGGCAATGCCTTTCTTCAGGAAGTCGAGGAACATTTTTTGTTCGTGGCGATAATAATCGGGTTCGCACGTGGCGATTTCACGGCTCCAGTCAATCGACAGACCCATGGATTTAAGCTGCGTACGCATCTGGGCAATATTGGCACGCGTCCAGTGTTTTGGGTGTTCCCCCCGTTCAATGGCGGCGTTTTCCGCAGGAAGGCCAAAGGCATCCCACCCCATCGGGTGCATGACATTATACCCCAAAGCATGGCGATAACGGGCAACAACATCACCCAAAGTATAATTGCGCACATGCCCGACATGGATGCGCCCGGACGGATAAGGAAACATTTCCATGACGTAATATTTTTCTTTATCCGTATCTTCTGTGACGTCAAAGCAATTCTGATCAGCCCAGACTTTACGCCATTTCTCTTCAGATGCTTTAATATTGTACCGTTCGCTCATGTCATTGGCCTGCGTAATAGACTTATATATAAGGGGTTATTCGTTGATCTGTGCCACGCGCATCTGACGGGCGCGGGTCAGGATCGTATCTTCAAGTTTGCGCGTTGTCTCGGCCGATACGTCTGTATCAACCCAGCCGTTGGGCCCGGCCGTTTGTTTAAAGACGCGGACGCGGACGCCATCGGAGCGCAATTGACGCCCCATAATGAAGACATTGATTTTTACCCGTTCATTGGCGTTTTCTGCCGGGCTGTACCAATCAGTCAGGATAACACCGCCAAATGGATCGGCGCTGGCCAACGGCATAAAGGATACGGTATCCAGTGCCGCCCGCCATAAAAAACTGTTTACGCCGATGCCGGAATCGTCTTCGGCTGCGCTTTTTTTGCTACCGAAAATACCGGCAAGGCCATTACCGCCAAAAATGCTGTCGGGTTTATCATAGATATTATCACCGCCTGTCGCCGCGCGGTCGGCGCCAGTTGGGTATCTGGCTTCGGATTGAATAGAATCTGTGCCACATGCACTGACCAGACCTAGTGCCGCCAGAGTGATTGCCACTGTAAAATATTGTCTGCCTGCGTGTATCATTTGTTATGATCCTTTAATTATGTTTTCTTTTTGATTAGCATGAGGGGGGCGCAATCTCAAGAGAGCTTTTCGCGTACGCATTGAATTGCGCGCATTTTTTAGAGCAAAAGGCATGTTGCAAAAATGCAACGCTTTAAAAAAAATGTTGTAAAATTGCATAAAATCGCGTTGACGATAAATCAAAATCGGGGCTTACTAGGGATGTTCGCTCATTGTGAGCACTTTAATTATTGGTGTAAACCATGATCTAAAACTAAATATCATAAATTTTGATTGGAGAAATGATGATGAAAAAACTACTTTTGACTACAGCCGCTTGCGGTCTGGCTATGTCATCAACAGCAGCTCACGCTGAAGTTGATCTGGACATTGGCGGTTACTTTAAAGGTTACGGCGCATATGTAAGCCAGGACGAAGCCCTGAACACAGATGTTAAAGATGTTGACTTTATCCGTGATACAGAAATCCACTTCACAGGTGAAACAACTCTGGACAATGGCCTGACAGTTGGTTTCCACACAGAAGCCACAACAGATGGCGGTGACAATTTCGGTATCGACGAAACATATGCATATTTCTCAGGTAGCTGGGGTCGCGTAAACTTCGGTGACGAAGATGGTGCGGCTTACCTATTGCAAGTTTCTGCTCCTGCAGCTGATGAAAACATCGACGGTATCCGTCAGTTCGTTCAGCCTGTTAACTATGGCGCACTTCCAGGTGCTGCTGTTATCGGTACAGGTATGGACTACGACATGGACCCATCACGTAAATCAACAAAGTTGACATACTTGACACCTATCCTGAACGGCTTCCAGGCTGGTTTGACATACTCACCTGACACAGACCGCGCTGCTGGTCTTAACGGTGTTGGTACAGATGATCAGGAAGACATAGTTGAGGAAACATACGAAGCATCTGTTCGTTATGAAGGTCAGTTCAACAATGTTGGCGTGATCTTGGGTGCCGGTTATTCTCATGGTGAAATCGGTTCCGATAATCCGCTTGTTGCTGGTGCTGGTGGTCTGGGTACAAATACTGAAGACCGCAAAGTATGGAATGTTGGTGCTGACTTCGATATCGGACCTTTCGGTATTGGTGCCATCTATAAAGACGACAATGCCGGCCTTGAAGGTGCAGGTAACGATGATGAAGAGACATGGGTTGTTGGTGTAGACTACACAACTGGTCCTTTCAAGTTGGGTGCGTCTTACTTTGACCAGGACAACACATTCGGTACAGCAAACATCGACACAAAACGCTATAGCGGTGGTGTGACATATACTTACGGCCCAGGAATGACATTCCGCGGTTCTGTAGGTCAGATCGAGCACGACTATGCGAATGCTAATGACGATGATGCGACATACGTAACACTGGGTACACAGATCAACTTCTAATTGTTGATTTGTTGACTTAAGTTTGGATACTAGGGACAGGGCTCCACGCATATTAGCGGGGGCCCTTTCTCTATGGGGGTGTTACCCGATTGGGGTTGTCTGGGGCCGTTCGCAATGTCTCTGATATATGATAGAGTATGAAACAAAACAGGGCTTCCAGTAAAAAAAGGATACATATGACGATCGCCGAAAACATTGCCGCTATCTATGAGAATATCGCGAAAACCTGCGCAGAATATGAGTGTGATACATCGCGCGTTCATTTGATTGCGGTCAGTAAGAAACAGGATGAGCGCCGTATTGAGGCGGCGCTTCAGGCCGGGCACCGTATTTTTGGCGAAAACCGTGTTCAGGAAGCGTACGATCATTGGGCGCACCGCCGGGGCCAATATGATGATCTGGAGCTGCATTTGATTGGGCCGCTACAGACCAATAAGGTCAAGGATGCGGTGGCTTTGTTTGATGTGATCCAGAGCGTGGACCGTGAGAAACTGGCGCGCAAATTATCGGAAGAAATGGCCGCGCAAGGGCGCGATTTGCCGTGTTTTATTCAGGTTAATACCGGGCTGGAGGAACAAAAAAGCGGTGTTATCCCGGATGCCGTGCCGGAATTTCTGGATTATTGTTATCATGATTGTGGTTTGAATGTGACGGGATTGATGTGTATTCCGCCCGTCGATGACCCGCCTGCATTGCATTTCGCGCTGTTGCAAAAACTTGCGCGCCAGAATAATCTTCCCGAACTCAGTATGGGTATGAGCGCTGATTATGAAGCGGCCATTCCGCTTGGTGCGACCTATATCCGTGTTGGAACAGGTGTGTTCGGGGAGCGGGAGTGAATTGTCATTGCTAGGAGGGCAAAGCCCGACGCGGCAATCTATGACAGCATAGATTGCTTCGCTCCGCTTGCAATGACGATGTTTATAGCTCCCTGAACGGAACTTTTTGGCTGCGGTCTATCTGGGTGATGGGTTCACGCGGCGGCAATTTGGCCATGGTGAGCGCAATATGGTCGCGGCGCTCCGCGGCTATATCCGGATCATCACGGCGGGATAAATTGATACCCTTGAACCCTTGATCGGAAAATGCCAGCAATGATTCAGGTAATGGGTCAACCGGATTCTGCGCATATTGCTGGGCTTGCTCCAGACGTTGTTCTGGCTGCATTGTCTGGCTTTTGAAGTTCGGTTTTTCGCCACGCATCATGATGTTATAGGCATTGCCAGCAAGATCCGATCCGGTTTCTTCCTCTGCGATGACATTGACAAGACCGCTGGCCATGCCAACAGGCCCGCCAAACACCCCGCCGCCAATTATGCGGCCAATGGGTTTTATTTCATCGCCTGTTACGGTGCGGTATACGCTGCTGACCAGTGGAATGTGGTGCAAGGGATTAACCATATCAATTAAGTCGCCAAAGCCGAATTCTTCATCTTGTGGGCCGGTGGCCGCGCCGGATGCCTGCAGCGCCAATGCGTTTTCAATGGCCGGGCCGCCATGGCCTGTTTGTAAGGCGCCACCCAGATTTTGTGCAATATTGTCTTTGGCTGTCTGCGGTGGCCCCCATGATGGCAGGCTGCCTGCCATGCGATCATTTTTTACCATACGCAGGATTTTTTTCTGATGATCACCGCGCTGATGGGTTTGATGTTCGTGTATCGCGCCTGCCTGTCCGTATGTTTCAATCATTTTATTCTCCTTGGATTACTGGTTAAGATACTTTGCAAAACCCGTGCCATCTTGCGTAAGATAGAGAAGAAAGTATGTGCCATGCGTAAATTACTGATTATACAGCCCGAGCCTGAGTCCGCCGCCCTTTTGCAGAGGGCGCTGGATGAGCGCGGTTTGACTGTTTGTCAGGTCGTGCCGGTGATGCCAAAAGACGATGAGGGAGCACAGGTCATTGCCATCATGCGGCGTGATGATCCATCTGCCGCATCGGCCACGTATGTGATTGAGCCCCCGTATCGTTTCGGACATTTGCTGGACGTCATAAAAAATCTGCAGGATAAAAACGATAATCCTTTGCGGCGCGTTTATGCATCATGTGCGCTGGATACTGCCCATTGCCTGTTTTTTACCCCTGATCAGCCGGATGGCATTCGTTTAACGGAAAAAGAGAAAGATATTTTGCTGTATCTTTCTGAATGTGACCCGCAGAGCCCGGTCACCAAAGAGGCCTTGTTGGAGGGCGTGTGGGGGTTTAATCAAAATGTAGAAACGCATACGCTGGAGACACATGTGTACCGTCTGCGACAAAAGATAGAGAAAAATCCGGCCAAGCCCCTGTTTTTAATCACCAAAGATGATGGTTATATTTTTCAGCGGGATTAACGCATCTGCGTATGTTTTTGTATTTAGCCCGTATGTGGTGGGGCGCTGCGCGTTTATTGTTTGGCCGCTAAAATGGCATCAAACAAGCTATCTTCAAAACTATCTGCTTTTTCAATGGTAATTTCACGAATATTACGCGCGCGCAAGACCTCGATTTCCTGAAGTAACTGTCGCAATAAGTCGTGACGCGAACTATGTTCATTTATATGACTTTCAGGGCCGTTATCGCCTGCGCTTTGGCTTTGTCCTCGCGTCATGTTATCACGGTCAGCTGCGGGGCGCTGCGGCATGGTTTCGGCAGCATGGGCGTAGGCGCTGGCCGCCCGGGCTGTTTGTACGTTAAATCCGGGTGGGTTGGGCGTTGCTTCGGGAGCAGATTCGGGCTGGTGATCCAGCGGTTTATCCGCATTGCGTACGTCCGGGTCGTTGCCCGGGGTCTGATGCTGCGGCGGGGGTGATGACGGAGATGACGGGGCAGGGCCGGCATCGAGTAACATGTTGGAAATAAAGGCGTATAATGCCTCTACAGACACGGTGGCCCGATCTTCCATATCAAAATAATCATCTTTATCCTGGCGTGAACCGCGTTTTTTCTTGCCCTGATCGCGATCGTGTTTACGGATATAGAGATGCGTATCCGTTTCCTCCGCCTGCCTGACGGCGGGTTTTAATATCTGCGTTAAATCAGAAAACATGTCTTTATCCATAAAAAAATACCTTTATATACTATAATTATAAGGCTTGGCAATTGTTATGCCAAATTTGCTATGGACTATGATTTAGCGATCTTCGAGAATATTCAGCAATGTTTGTTCATCACGGCTTAGATACCAGGGCGCGTAATATTCCCACATCAGCACGCTTTCCCGTTGCCCGGCCAAAGCCGGTTTATGAAAGGCGATATGTGCAATTTCAGCCAGCATAATATGCTGGTCATACCCATCCAGCTGTATAGGTTCCTGATCGGCATCGACGGGACGAAAATGTAAGTCTAATTGCAGTTCACTTTCCTGCCCGGTTTCCGGCATTAAAAGTTTGATTTTTTGATACAGGGTATCATCCAGCTCCAGCAGCATATATTTTTCCAGATCATTCATGACAACGGCAACCATGGTATATCCGGCCTGATAGGGAAAATATGGGGCCGCAAGGGCGCTTTTACCCGGGAAATGCGATGCCAGGTATTTTTTATTATTTTGCGTGATCACTTCGCTTAAAATGGTGGTTTGTATTTCCAGTATTTCGCGATCGGGGTTGTAGGTGCCAAGACCGTATTGCAAGCGGAGCTTTTCCTGCTCAATCAAATCATCGGGAATATTCATATTATGTTGCTTGGGGTTTAGCGATATTTTTGCCCATTTATCAAAATTCGGTTTCAGCCCGGAAATCTTGTAAAAAGCCAATACGCCTTTTTCCATACCTGATATATTTTTACGCTGGGCATGGGCGGGGAGGGTCATTCCGATTAATATGACCAGGAAAAGAAAAATTGTATTTGCTCTGGCGTGCCACACCCTCATATCTTTATCATAGACGGCGAATGTTTAAAGCATCTTTAAATTTTATTGCGCGTGGCAATTATATTGGTATGTAAAAGATTATGAATGACGATAAGAATGATACAACAGGTGAAGATGGGGATGAAGATGCGACCCTGTGGGATCGTTATACAGCCGATATTGATAAATACGGCCCCAGTAATCGCAGCAGGCCCGGCGATGAATCTGATATAGACAGCGATAGCGCGCCCTCATCGTATAAATCCACTGCAGATCGCCGCGGGCAAGGGCGGAATAAACCGCCGCAATATAATGAGACATTGCCAGGTTATGAGGGGCGTTTAAAGCCTGCCGCGATGCAAGAGGCTGGTATGGGTACGGCGGCGGGTGCGGCGCAAATGGATAAACGTACACATATGCGTTTGAAACGCGGTCAGATGCCAATCGATGCCCGTATTGATTTACATGGTTTGTATCAACAAGACGCAAAGGCGCAGCTGCTGGCCTTTATTCAACGAAGCCACCGCGCCGGATGCCGATGTTTATTGGTGATTACCGGTAAGGGGCAATTGGTGTTTGAAGGCGAAATCCCTGCGGAACGTACACCCGGCGTTATTAAGCGCAGTTTAAAATCATGGCTGGCGGCTGATCCGTACGCCTCTATGATATTGGGTGTGGAAACCGCGCATATTAAACATGGCGGCGAAGGCGCGTATTATGTTTTGCTCCGGCGCAGCCGCTAAAGCAATCGGTGCGCCGTTTTACGGGTTATTTTAGATCAACTGTAATGGTCCGGGTTTGCGGTGTTTTGCCGGGGCGGTTGACTTCAATAAGGCCTGTATACAGGCCCGCGGGCATGGTTTTGCCCTTTAAGGTACGGCCTGTGTAATAATATTGGCGCGTACGTGTCTTGTCCTGCACCAGATTTTGTTCGGAAAATTTTCGCCCTTGCGGATCCAGAATCGTCAGTGTGATCTGATCTTTTTCTCTTAGGCCAAAAAATGCCCCCCACAGTACAAGGGCATTGCCTGTTGTGGATAGCAATTGCGGATTGGATTCCCCTTCCTGAATGGCCTGAAAATTTGGGACCTGATCACGAAAACCGGCGTCATATATAGAAAACGGGTCATATGTCATGGTATCGGGCTCGGTCCATAAGGACCCTTTGTTCAGGCCGCACCCATCCTGATTGGTCATGCCGGAATAAGGGTCAATGACGCCATTTTCCCATATGATGCCAAAATGTAAATGCGGAAATTCGGCATAGCCCGACTGACCGATCTCTCCTATTTTGTCGCCAGCAGTGACTTTGTCGCCAATTTTGACACTCACGCTGCCTTTTTTCATGTGACAATAAACGGTCTTGACGGCCGCGCCATGGTCAATGAAAACCCCGTTACCGCATTCTTTGCGTTTGTCCTTTATGTCTTGGTATTGCGCTTCGGATTTGATGGTGTCGTCCTGCCCATCGCGCAGGCGTTCAATCGTGCCGTCGGCCGCGGCCAGAACGTCAACGCCGCGGCGCATAACCTGACGATCTTTTATGGCAAAATCTGTGCCCTTGTGGTTGTCATAGCTGCGCGGGCCACAGGTGAAATCTTCAAACTGATCGGCGGCCGGGTTCATATCAACATATTGGGCAACCCAGCAATCGGAATTCAGGGTGCATTTTACTGGAAAAATGAAACTGGGTTTGTCTTTGGCATATGCCGGGGCGCCTATGAATATCATAAAACCGGCAAGCGCGCTCAAAAACTTTGACATAATATTTACCCTCCTGTATAACGCATTCTATCAATAAAAAATAGAGGGTGTAAAAAAGAAATGCGGCGCGTCAGGGCTTTGGATAAAATTTCCGGTGAATTTCAGAAAATTCTCCATGCGGATGAGGTTCAGCCGCAAAGCCGTTATCAATATCATTATTCTTGTTTGAACCCGAATTGCACACAATCATACCATTGGCGCAAATCCTATCGTATGGATGGTAATAAAGTGCAGGTGCCCGCGACTTTTGTTGAAAATCATAAATCCCAGCATAACAAGGGGTGCCGTTATGATTTCATGAAAATTGCGGCCCGCCACCGTGAGGTGGCTTTTGCCCGTAACGGTCATTTTTATTTGCGCATTAATTTTCCGCTGGGCGCCGCCGTAAGCGATATTCATGTTCCAAGCGTGCATATGGCTGCTGACTATGTTGCCGCCGCGAATGAACAGAAACACGGCCGCGGGCCTGAACAAAGCCCACCGGCGCCGGGCTTGCCATCTATGGGCGCGGTGGTGCGGTTCCTGGAACAGGAATTTGGCTCCATTGAGGCGCCGCAATGCGATGTCTTGAAGTTGCAATATCAGGGGCTTGAATATGATTGGCGCAATCTGTATGCGGCCAGTGATCGCTATGAAGGGATTGTGAATGTTCCGCAAGATGCCGTGGATCAATTGACGCAAAGCCGCCTTGCCGTGGTGAAAATCATGGCAGAGGCCAGAACCAGCAAGGCCGGGAATCGCAGTTTTCTTTGTGAAACCCAAAGCGCCGCCGTATCCGGTGCCAGCCGTAAAATTCGCCCCAGCATCGTTTGTGCGGATGAGGGCATCGCAACGATGATGCGGGAGATGATTGAGCGTGATCATAATCTTTTGGTGGCCGCCCGCCCCTATACACCTGATTTATCGCAAAATGGATCTTACGTACCCCGCAAAGAAATTCCGGTTGCGTTTTATATTGCCGATCGCGCGCAATTTTCCATTGTTGCCAACCGGTATTGGCGGCCAAGGCCAGGGCTGCAAATTGGGTTGGATTTATAACCTATGACGGGGCAAACGGTTCGGGGGCGCGGGCCCATGACGGGGCAATGCCAATGATTTCATTGTTCATGTCATCCAGGGCCTGCGTGACATAGTCATTAAGAAGCGTATCAAAAAATACGGCCGGATCGGGCCCATAGCCTTCTGGGCTGATCAGGTAATTATCAGCCCTGCCCCATTCCCCATAGAGGCGCATACAATCGGCAAAAAACGCTGTGTCGGTTTCTAAATGCACGCCGCATCCGCCGCCGCGATGCGTTATGGTGTCCCCATCGCGGGCCCGGTGGAATACTTCTTCGTCCATTTGCATCAGGTGAAAGTCTTCATAGTGCAGCGGTATATAATCGTGCAGAACGACGCAAAATATATCCAGCATCAAATCCCTGATATTTTTCTCGCCCGCATCCAGTTGGCGCATAAGATTGCGCGGTGATATCTGTTCAACCGTATAGAGATATAATTTACAAGGCCCGGCGACAAAGTCGGCGTCAGGATCGGGATGCGCCGAAAAATGCTGCGCCTGTTGGAAGATGCCCTCTTCACGCTGCAGAACCGCCGGATCAGATAGAGTTTCTATGAAGGCCTCCATCTGGCGGGCGAATGCATCGGCCTCGCGCATGGCCTTGGTGATGTATCGGTGCTTTAAATCTGCGGGGGCAACATATTCGCCGGGCAGGCCGCGCATGTGATGAATATGGCAAAGTTCATGGATCACGTCATCGGGCTCGCAGCGCTCAGAAAGGTAAAGCGAGGTTTGCGCATTATCAATGTGCAAAAAAGCAATGTTGGTTGTTTGATCAATGGCGGATGGGTATTGGCCAATATCTTTAACGCTGACGGAATGTGTTTGCAGCAGCGAGAGCAAGTCTGGTCCCATGCTCAGGCACTGAACGCGCTGGATCAGATCCTGAATAAAGACTGGATGGTGATTGGTCATGTTTTGCCCTGTTTTGCCTTTGATATGGATATTTATGTTTATATTGATTCGTCGGCATTTTGTTTTTAAGGCACTGCGCGCATTATGTCAATAAGTTTATGAGGGGATTAGCGGCTTTAGGGGCTTATGGCAAAGTGGGAATCAGGCTGCGTTGCTCGCCTTTGGCATCGGTGTAGCTGATATAAGGGGTTTCATCGGCCCCGGATAATCCGATCACCAATTTATCACGCCCGGCTTTGTCCTTCATCACCAAGGCGGGCGAATCTTTGTCCCCGTGAAGGCGTAGCAGGTAACGCAGTGACCCATCGCGGCCATGCAGGCCCATAAGGCTCTGCCCTTGTTCGGTGCCACTACCGTAACTGCCAAGCTGGTGGGTGATTGTCCCATCAGGCGAGAAAAGAAAGAGGGTGCCCTGATTTTCGTTTCCGGCCCCAATCAGGGCGATACGCTGGTTATCAGGATTATAGGCTTCCAAAATGCCCTGTACGCGCCGGGCGGTATCGCGGGCCTCTAACGTGGTGGGCAGGATTAGTATGATGGCCAGTAAGGCGCCGGTAAATGCGCTGGCGGTCATTAGTAGAAATTGGCGGTTCATCGGCGTGACCTAAAGAATGAACTTGCCAAGATCTGTGGATTTAAGCAATTCGCCAACATTCTCACGGACGGTTTCGGCGGTAATGACCACCGTTTCACCGCTACGATCACTTGCTGTGAAGCTCAGCTCCTCCAGCAGTTTTTCTATCACGGTATGCAGGCGGCGCGCGCCAATGTTTTCAACCTGTTCGTTGATTTGAAAGGCCAGTTTGGCAATTTCGTCAATTGCGTCTTCTTCGAATGTTAATGTTACATCTTCCGTACCGATCAGGGCGACAGATTGCTTGATCAGGCTGGCTTCGGTATCTTTTAGAATTAATTTGAAATCATCTTCTGTCAGGGCGCGTAGTTCAACCCGAATCGGCAGGCGGCCTTGTAATTCGGCCAGCAAATCAGATGGCTTGGCATAATGGAAAGCGCCGCTGGCAATGAATAGAATATGGTCTGTTTTGACCGGGCCGTATTTGGTGGTTACGGTCGTGCCTTCAATCAGGGGTAATAGGTCGCGCTGAACGCCTTCGCGCGATACATCGCCGCCGCGTACGTCCTGGCGCGCGGCAATTTTATCAATCTCGTCCAAAAAGACGATGCCGTTTTCCTGCACCAGTTCCAGCGCCTGCGACAACATTTTGTCTTCGTCCAGCAATTTATCCGATTCTTCCTGAACCAGAATGTCGTAACTATCGGCGACGGACATTTTCTTTTTCTTTTTCCGTTCACCAAAGGCCTTGCCGAACATGTCGCTGACATTAATCATGGACATCGAGGCACCGGGCATGCCGGGGATATCCATCATACCGCCCATCGGGTTGGCGTTGTCTAATACTTCGATCTCGATCTCACGGTCATTTAAGTCCCCTTTGCGGAGCTTTTCGCGGAAGCTGCTGCGTGTGCTGTCACCGGCGGTTTGCCCAACCAGCGCGTCCAAAACACGTTCCTCGGCATAAACTTCGGCCTGTGCGATGACGCTTTTGCGCATCTTTTCGCGCATCATGTGAATTGAATTTTCCACCAGATCACGAATAATAGCCTCCACATCCTTACCGACATAGCCGACTTCGGTGAATTTAGTAGCCTCAACTTTGACAAACGGGGCCTGGGCCAGCTTGGCAAGGCGGCGGGCAATTTCGGTTTTACCAACACCGGTGGGCCCGATCATCAGGATGTTCTTGGGAAAAACCTCTTCCTGAAGTTCGGGTGGAAGGCGGCGCCGGCGCCAACGATTACGCAGGGCAATCGCCACGGCCTTTTTGGCATCGTTTTGTCCAATGATGAAGCGGTCCAGCTCGCTAACGGTTTCGCGTGGGCTGAAGGCCGGGATGTGCAGATGGTCACTATCTTTTGTTTTGAATGCTGTTTCCGTACTCATGGGGTATAGATCGTCCGATTTTATAGTTTTTCAATAATAATATTTTCATTTGTGAAGACGCAGATATCTGCGGCGATTTGCAGGGCTTTTTTCGCGATTTCTTCTGCGCTCAAATCCTGGTCAATAAGAGCGCGTCCCGCGGCCAGTGCGTAATTGCCGCCTGATCCAATGCCAATCAGGCCGTTTTGCGGTTCAACAACATCGCCATTACCGGTCAGGATCAGGGATGTGTCTTTATCGGCAACCGCCATTAAGGCCTCTAACCGGCGCAGGTAACGATCTGTGCGCCAGTCTTTTGCCAATTCAACGCAGGCGCGTGTCAGCTGGCCCGGGTGGGCTTCTAATTTGGCTTCCAGGCGTTCGAATAATGTAAAGGCGTCGGCGGTTGAGCCAGCGAATCCGGCGATGATATTTTCATCACGGCCCAGGCGGCGCACCTTGCGCGCATTTGATTTTAATACTGTATTGCCCATGGAGACCTGTCCGTCTCCGGCAATAACCACGTCTTTGCCCTTGCGTACCGAAATGATGGTTGTACCGCGCCATTTCTGTGCATTGGCGTAATCCTGTTCATGTGCATATGTCATGGTTTAAGATATGCGGGGCGTTATACATTTTGTCAAGTGGCGGTGTTATTTTGCCAGTTCTACAGGCATGGTTTTTGTGCGGGCATCAAGGGTTATGCCGAGCGATTCCAGAGCGCTGGCGATGGGTATAAAGCTGTTCAGCCCCGATAAGGGGCCGTTGTTATCAATATAGCCCGATACGCTGAGGCCGATAATATTGCCGTATTCATCCAGTAACGGCCCGCCGCTATTGCCGCCATGTACGGTGATATCGGCCTGTATGAATGGTAATTTTGTGTAGGGGTTCACGCGATGCGCGCTGACGATGCCTTTGGTCAGGGTGTCTTGCAAACGGGTATAGGCCGGCGCGCCGATTAAATACACATCCTGTCCGATAATGGCTTTGTTTGTGACAATCGGTAATGGGTTTATGACCATGGTATCCGGTATGGATTCCAGTTTCAACAAGGCAACATCGCGCATTTTGTCTACGCGGAGGACTTCGGCCGTTAATTTATGTTCTTTGCCGGATGTTACAACGCGCATGCGGCTGGCATTTCCGACTACATGGGCATTGGTCAGGATATGCCCTTGGCTGGTGATGAAAAAGCCGCTGCCATGCGCGATTTTCTGTAGCAAAACCGCGTTTGTTTTAATCTCGCCCCATCGCCCTGCGGCGGGCGTGGTTGATGGCGTCATGGCGGCAAGGGTTATAGGCTGCGCCGGGTCAAATAAACTGGCTGCGTTTTCATACGGGTCGGTATGGGTGCCGGGCAGGTTTGTCGGTAAGTCTCCGAAAAACACCAGATTGTAAAAATCCGGATTGGCGCCCAGGTTATGGGCGGCGGCAGACAGGGCCTTTTCGAATAAAATCTCAACGCCCTCGGGGTTGGGGCTCTCCAGACGGCCATACCCTCTTACGCTTGTTTTAAAGACGTTGCGGCGGTTGATTAAATCAAACACGGTCCATTCGATTTCTATGTTGGCCTCACCCGTTATGCCTTGGGCGCGGCCCCAGAAATTGACCTTTCTGCAAAAATTGATCTTGATATCGGTGATGCGTCCGCCAATGGCCAGCATGGTGCGCTGGTCATCGGCATCGGTATCGAACATGCGGCCAGGATCGCCGGTGACATCGTATCCCAGCCCCTGCATGGTGGTGTTGAAAATGCCCCGCATCGTGTCATCGGTTGCGCTTTTTTTACGCAAGGATGTTTGTGTCACAATGCCATAGGGGGGCTTGCACAATACAGGGCCCAACCAGCCCTCCGCATTGGCCGCAATCATGGGCGTGCCCGTTGGTATGGCAAAGGCAATTTTATTGAAACCAATCGGTAGCGGCGTAGCATCTTTGTTGGCGCCAAGCGGCGTCTGTAAGGGCGTTTTTTCCACATGCAAGCCGGCGCAGGCACTCAAAAGCATGCAGCACAGGGCAATTGACAATGATTTGAGTAGAAAAGGCATCGAATGGTATGGTATTGCTTAATGAAGAAAGCAGCGCGGGGTCAAATGCTCTGCCGTTAAGAATCAAATATAGTGTAAGCCATAATTCACTGTCTGAAAAGAAAGAGATTGATATGCCCAAAGATGGCGGCGCCGGCCGTATAGGTGTTATAGAACGCAAAACCAATGAAACAAAAATTTCTGTTTCCGTTAATCTGGATGGAACCGGTCAAAATGATATTCAAACCGGCATTGGTTTTTTTGATCACATGCTGGAACAATTATCGAAACATTCCCTGATTGACATGACAATCAAATGCGATGGTGATTTACACATTGATGCCCATCACAGCGTTGAAGACACAGGCATTGCATTGGGGCAGGCCATTAAAGACGCCATAGGCGATAAAAAAGGTATTCGCCGGTACGGGCATTATACAGTGGTGATGGACGAGGCGCGGTCGATGGTGGCGCTGGATTTATCGAACAGAGCTTTTTTGGTGTGGGATGCCGTTTTCACATCCCCATCACTGGGCGAAATGGATACAGAATTATTCCAGGAATTCTTTCAGGCCCTGGCCGGGGCGGGCGGCATAACGCTGCATGTCGAAAATCAAAAGGGGTCGAATAATCACCACATCGCAGAGAGTATATTTAAAGCCTGTGCCAAAGCGTTGCGGATTGCCGTGGAAATTGACCCGCGCGCATCCGAGGCTTTACCCAGCACAAAAGGGGCGCTATAGTTCCCATTCGGGTCATGAAATTGACCGCCATGTAAACTTTATGGTATACAGGGAATATGAAAAATAATAATAAAGATAAAACAGGGTTATTTGTCGCTTATACTGATGCCAGTCGCCGCTTGCGTAATTATTCCAGCGGGGCGATTATTCTAATGCCGGACAGTGAAGCCTATCTGGAATCTGTGCATATTATGAGCCTGGGTAAAACCAAAAAAGGGATCGTCCATAGCGAGTTTCGCACCGCAATGGAGGCCATGCATATCGCCCCGCCAAATTCATTGCGCGCGTTATTTCTGGATTGCGCCTCGGCCGTGAGCAAATTGCAGGATTACCAAACAAATATTTATGCAGCATGGGGCGACGACAAATTAACCAAGGATGAAATTCAAAGGTTAAAAGAAGGGTTCCGCCTTCAGCCTGATGTTATGATTGATTACCGCGCCCGTGAAACGGATAATATAAAAATTGCCGATAAATTCAGCCGCATGGCGTACCGTATGCCCGAAGGTGTACGTGCCTTAAAAATACCGCAGGTTCCAAATCTGGAGCGTCAATTGGAACACTTATATCCGCGTTGTGATGTTGTGCAGTCCCTACAGGGCAAGCAACGATATAATAAAATGGGTGAATATATCAGAAATTGGACGCAGAAAACCTTTATGACCCCTGATCCTGTAACCTGATCTTATAATGTGCCCCGGTTTAAAGGGTTATTTGTGTTTATATCGCGTCTGGTCAATAAAGTTGATTGGCCGGATGGTTTTGGCTTTTATGCATCCAGCGGATATTCAATTTTCAAAACTTCAATTAATTCAGCGCCGTTATCGGTGATCACTTTTACCTCGTCACCAACTGCGGCCTTCATTAACGCTTTGCCAACGGGGGAAAGCCAGTTAATTTTACCAGCGTCAAAATCGGCTTCGTCTACATCAACCAGATGAACGGTTACTATACTGTCGTCTTCGCGGTAATAGGTGACGCGGGCACCAAAATAAACGCGGTCCAGACCTTGCTGGCTTTTGGGGTCAACGACCTTGGTATTTTCCAGTTTTTTGATTAAATAGCGCATGCGCCGGTCAATTTCGCGCAAACGTTTTTTGTTGTATATGTAATCGCCATTTTCGCTGCGGTCCCCATTACCGGCGGCCCAGCTGACAATTTCCGTGATTTTGGGGCGCTCTTCATGGTTCAACCAATGCAGCTCATCGCGCAGTGCTTTAAATCCTTTGGGGGTCATATAGTGAATAAAATCTGCCATTTATGTGTCTGTATGATTTATATTTGCCGCTTGCGTATGACATCGCCATGGGCCGGGAAATTCTCGTAATCGGTCATGGTGGTGACACTGTGTTTTAAAGTATGAAATCCTTGTTCTGTCACTTTTGATATAGATGTACGTTTTAGAAAATCCCAAACAGACGTACAGGAATATGTATGGGCCCAACCGCCTGTGGGCAAGACATGGTTGACGCCAATGCCATAATTTCCCAATGAGGACGGGGTGTACTCACCCAGTAAAATTTCACCGGCATGGTTAATTTTTCCGGCGACAGAATCCGCATCTTTTACTTTTAAATGTAAATGTTCGGCCGCGTATTCATTGGCAATGTCGATGGAATGATCCAAAGAATCAGACAAGATAATACCGCCGTAATTGGCCATGACACTATGGCAGATAGATCTGTGCGGTTCGGGCAATTCATCAATAATGGCGGGCAAATTCCCGCGCACATAACTGGCCAGTTTTTCATCATGCGTAATTAATAAGGCCGCGCTGTCTTCGCCATGTTCGGCCTCGTTTAACAGGTCCCAGCATGTGTTGTGGGGGTTCGCGGTTTCATCGGCCAGAATAATCGATTCTGAGGGCCCGGCGGGCATGCCCGGGTCCATGACATCGGATAGAACGCGTTTGGCCGCCGCGACATAGGGGCTTCCCGGTCCCAGAACTTTACGCACTTTGGGTACGGTTTGGGTGCCGTATGCCAATGCGGCAATGGCTTGTGCTCCGCCGCATTTATAAACGGTTTCAACGCCGCAAAGCCGCGCGGTATATAAGGTGGCGGCATCGATTTTACCGTCTGGTGTGGGCGGGGTGACAATGGCAATATTTTTAACCCCTGCAAGAACGGCCGGAATGGCCAGCATATAAAGAGCCGATGGAAAGGCGCCCTTGCCGCGCGGAACGTACAGTCCCACCGATTCGATCGGGTTAACCTGCTCACCCGCAAAGACCCCGGGTTCAATCTCTATCATCCATGGTTTTTCGATGCGGTTCATTTGTTCGGCGTGGAATGTTTTCACATTGCGGGCGCAATGCGCTATTGCGGCCTTAAGATCATCATCCAGTGCATCGTCGGCGGCGGCAAATTCTTCTTCGCTGGCTTTAAGATTGGTAATTTTGGCCTTTTCGAATTTGGCGGCATAATCAATAAGGGCGGCATCGCCGCGTGATTTTACATCCGTAATGATGGGCATCACGGCTTGTGTCACCGCATCAATATTGGCCTGTGCGCGGCGCATAATGCGTGCTTTGGTGGCGTTATCTGTTTCAGACCATTTATAAAAAGAAATATTCATTTTGCCCGTTTGTATTCGATCAGCTTTCATTAGGATTGTAACGCTATGGTTACCGTGATCGCGGGCGGTTGTAAATATTATTTAGCATTCGTTATGCCTAATAACGGGCGGGTATGCTACTAGCTGATAAAAATAAGCTGAATATGTCTTTTCTTGCGATGAAAATGCTTATAAGCTCGGCGCCATGAGCAAGCAAAATGTTATCATCATTGATTACGGATCGGGTAATTTACGCAGCGCCGCCAAGGCTTTTGAAAAAATTGCCAATGATGAAGCGCTTGATTTAAATGTTCGTGTTTCATCCCGGGCTGAGGATTTAGATCAGGCCGATTCCATCGTCTTGCCCGGTCAGGGCGCCTTTGGTGATTGTATTGCTGGCCTCCGCGCTGTGGATGGCATGGTTGATGCGCTGGAACATAACGTGATTGATGCAGGCAAACCGTTTTTGGGTATTTGCGTTGGGATGCAATTAATGGCCAGCCGCGGGCTGGAGGGCGGTATTCATTCCGGTTTGGGCTGGATTGACGGTGAAGTCAGGCCCATGCAGCCCGACGATCCATCGCTTAAAATTCCGCATATGGGCTGGAATGAATTAATGATTCCGTCGGCCTCGGTGGCGCAGGATAATTCCCATTTTGTTTTACGGCATGTGAAGCCGGATACGCATTTTTATTTCGTGCATTCCTATCAGTTTGATTGTTCCAGCATCCATCATATCCTGGCCTATACTGATTATGGCGGTCTGGTTCCTGCGGTTGTTGGCCGCGATAATATGGTTGGGTGCCAGTTTCACCCCGAGAAAAGCCATGTCGCCGGATTGCGTTTGATTTCGGATTTCCTTCAGTGGAAGCCATGAAGCGCCGCAGCATAGAATCTTGCCACAGAGGCCCAAATTAACGGTATAATGAAGAGATAGTGAAAGCAGAGCGGCAGGGAGATCTATCCATGAGTGATCAGTTACAACCCAAACCATTAGAACCTGTTCCCACAGTAGAGCGGGTTACACAATTTACGCCCGCAGATTTAAATGATTTATGCGATGCGACCGATGCGGCCATTGAAGATGGCGGTGGTTTTGGTTGGCTGCGCTTGCCGCCACGCGAAACGCTGGAAAGGTTCTGGCAGGGTGTGATTGCCATGCCGTCGCGTATTTTATTGGTGGCCCGTCTGGATGGGGTTATCTGCGGAACATGTCAGTTGGTTAAACCACCGCATAATAATGAGGCCCAGGCCCATAGCGTACAATTAACCACCAATTTCGTCGCCCCTTGGGCGCGCGGTCACGGTTTGGCCACCCTTTTGATCAAGGAAGCGGAAAAAGCCGCCATCGAAGAAGGGGCCAGGGTTATAAACCTTGATGTACGTGATACGTTGCAATCGGCCATGAAATTATATGAATCCCTTGGGTTTGAACGGATTGGCACGCATCCATGTTATGCCATTGTCGATGATAAGGTGATCAAAGGGCATTATTACTGCAAGGTGCTTTCCTAGACCCTGCCGCCTTTTATATTTCGTGGTGATCATGATGAATCCGTCTTGCCAGCGCGCCTTGCCTTGATTATACATTGTATATGATTATTTACCCCGCGATTGATTTAAAAGAAGGTAAATGCGTCCGCCTGTATAAGGGCGATATGACGCGTGATACCGTGTATAATGATAACCCCGCGAATCAGGCGGCAAAATGGGCCTCTATGGGGTTTTCATGGCTGCATGTTGTGGATCTGGACGGGGCCATACAAGGCAGCCCCGTTAATCACCGGGCGGTGCGTGATATTATCAAGGATGTTGATATCCCCGTACAGCTTGGCGGCGGTATTCGTAATATCAAGCAGATTGAACATTGGCTGTCTGAAGGCGTAAGCCGCGTTATTATCGGCAGTGCCGCGGCCAGTGATCCGGATCTGGTTAAAAAGGCCTGCCATGAATTCCCCGGGCAAATTGTGGTCGGTATTGATGCAATTGAAGGCATGGTCATGGTCAATGGCTGGGTGGATAAAGCCGATATTCAGGCCAATGAACTGGCGCATATGTTTGAAGATGCGGGTGTTGCCGCGATTATTTACACCGATATTGACCGTGATGGTACCGGCAAAGGCGTCAATACGGTTTCAACCATTGCGCTGGCGCAGGAAACGTCAATCCCCGTTATTGCCTCGGGCGGGGCGCATTCTCTGGATGATATTCGCAATGTGAAGGCCGCCGAAGAATATGGCGTTAATGGCGTGATCGTAGGTAAAGCCCTGTATGAAGAGACGATAGATCCGATAGAAGCCCTTAAAATCGCGGCCTAGATATCCAGTGTAAATGAAATGGTGTTATGGCCATTAACGTCTTTAAATTCTATTTCGCATGGATCGGACAGATTTAAGGCTTGCTTATCACTTTGATCCAATTTGGAAAACAGATTTTGCGTAAGTGTTTTTAACACGGCCTCCAGCGGTATGTTTTTCGGGCATGCTGCGTTTAAACTAAAATCGTCTGGTAATGCTTTTGCCGTTTCGCCGGTGGGCAATATGGATACATTCATTTGCGTTTGCCTGTCTTCAGCGGCGTATGAAAATGTGGCTTTTAAGTTTTTTGTTGCTGACATTATTTTTACTCCTGTTCACCCGAGATTGTATGTCATGTTTATCCCATTGTGTCAAAATTATCCTTGGCAATAGATTTGTTGGGATAATCGTACTTGCGCCGTTTGATCAAAGCCTATAATTTCAGCCCCATGTTAAAAACACGAATTATTCCCTGTCTTGATGTCGATAATGGCCGCGTTGTTAAAGGTGTGAACTTTGTTGATATCCGTGATGCCGGTGATCCGGTGGAACAGGCCAAAATTTACAATGATGCCGGCGCGGATGAATTGTGTTTTCTGGATATTACCGCCACCCATCAGGGGCGCGATACCATTGTCGATATGGTGCGCCATGTGGCAGACGAAGTGTTTATCCCCCTGACAGTTGGCGGGGGCATTAGCGAAATTTCCCATATTCGTCATTTGCTGAATGCCGGGGCGGACAAGGTTTCCATTAATTCCGCGGCGGTAAAAAACCCTGATTTTGTTAAGCAGGCCTCTGATAAATGCGGATCGCAGGCCATTGTGGTGGCCATTGATGCCAAGGCCAAGGAAGATGGCAGTGAGGGCTGGGAAATTTTCACCCATGGCGGACGTAAAGGGACGGGTATTGATGCGGTGGAATGGGCCGTTAAAATGGCTGAATATGGCGCAGGAGAATTACTGGTGACCTCTATGGACCGCGATGGCACGAAAGCCGGATTTAACATCCCGTTGACCCGGGCCATTGCCGATGCGGTGCATGTCCCGATTATTGCCTCTGGCGGTGTGGGTACGCTGGATCATTTGACACAAGGGGTTACGCAAGGCCATGCCAGTGCGGTTTTGGCCGCGTCGATTTTTCATTTCGGTGAATATTCGATTCAAGAGGCCAAGGCAGCTATGGCGCAGGCAGGAATTCCGGTAAGGTTTTAGGCAAGCCGTGCGGGCGATAGCCATTGCCCCACATTTTATCTTCCAATGTATCATCACGGTAGGCATCTATGCCTTTGCTTTTGCGATGGGCCGCAAGGTGAAATCTCTGAAGTATGGAGTATTCAGCTTTGCCTTTTTTATGCTGCCATTTTTTAAGAAAATATTCGGATGCTTCTGCCAGTTTACTAACTTCTTCGACGGAAAAGAGTGGGGGGTCTTCAATATTCACTTTTTCCAGGATTGCTTTTAATGTTTGTGAAGGTGCCTTCTTATTGCTATGGAAATTTATAAACCGTAAGCGTTTTATGTGATTTTGATCCATGCGGTCTATTTGATGTAATGGCAATCTGGATATATGATCTACAGCCTCAACAGCATCCCATTTATAACTGGAGTATGGCGGATTATTTAAAAATGCGGCGTATACAAGTACATTGGTATCAGCCCATATTTTCACGACTGATGTATCTTCGAGGGCCTGCCGGCACATTACGGATGCGATGGTATCAGCGTGCGTTTCATCGGCTTGAACAGAATGCCCAATTTCATGCCATGTTGTGAAATAATTTAGACCCCATGCAATATGCGGCGGTAGGTCCTCATGGTTTTCTATGTTGTTGTGGGTGGCAATTATTGACAATAATGGATCTATAAAGGTGTGTTCACTGTAAGAATGGGCATTTCCTTTTTTGTTTTTTTCATTCGGAACGCGCATGCACATTCCTGCCAAATTCCATTCTTCGTCCGGCCTTAATACTTGTGTGACCAGCGTTTGCAGGCTTTGATACTCTAATGTATGGCGATAGTTTGGCCCATACATGTCTTGCATTTGTTTATAAGCATCTTGAAAAAATTGAGAACTGTTTTTTAGCCTTTTAGAAAACTGGTCGCGAATTGTTTGCGCGGCATCCGGGGAATTGTAATCGACGGCGTGAAAATCACGTTCGTCTAAAAACAGAACGGGCACGCCCAGCGGGGCCTCCATCGCATGGGTGTCATCCAGCAATTTTTGAATATCTGCGGCGCTGGCGGCTTTTTTATTACTCTGTATCAATGTCATCGGCGTTATGTATAATATAGGGCGGATAATTTTACAAGTTTTAATTGCCTATGCTTTGGTGTAAAACAACACTATGAATCAGGATGATATAATCACATTACTGTATGAAACGCTTCAGGAACGCAAAAATGCGGACCCGAAAAAATCATATGTCGCCGGCCTTTATAAGCGCGGCACCAAGCAGATTGCCAAAAAAATGGGTGAAGAAGCGGTGGAGCTGGTGATTGATGCGATGCGCCTTGATGCGCAGCCCGACAAGAAAAAGCGCCGGGAGAGCTTTACCGAAGAAGCGGCAGATTTGATGTTTCACCTGCTGGTTTTGCTGGCGCATCATGATGTACCGCCTGAGGACGTTTTTGATGTTCTGCGGCAACGTCTCGGTGTGGGCGGCTTGGTTGAGAAGGCCTCACGTAGTCAGGAAAATCCAGAATAGTTTAAGGCTGCCAAGTATCAAATAAAGTCGTTGGCTCCGAAGAAAAATGCCCCTGTTTTTGTTGTTCGGGAGATAATTCAGTCGCCAAATATTTGTTCAGTTCTTCCCACACTAAGTCTACTTCCATATCGGAACGTTTATATATTGGCGAAAGGATAAAATCCAAATACGCCTCATATTGTGGGTCTTGATAAAGGTATTGGATAAAATTCTCAATATGCAGTTTGGCATCATTCTCAGGCAAGCCGCGTTGGTGTATTTCTGCGATGAGGACATCGCGCAACCAGACTTCCGAGGCCGGAGAACCTGGCGCCGTAATTTTTGTCCATTCCAACACCGGCTTATTGCTTTCAAGCTCTTCGCCCGCAACAGCGTTTCTTGATTGGTACGATCCAGCGTCAAATATATGCGTTAATGCCAACTTTAATTCTGTAAGCTCTTCGTCAGCTCTTGTTGTCATTTTGGATCCTTTCATATTGGTTACAATGCTTCATGTAACAGCCGTAATATTGCCAGCACTATAAATATGGTAGGGTAAATTGTCAATGATTATATTAAATACTATTTTTAACGCGGTTGTTTTCATCCATTAATAATACGGTTGGGTTGTGGTCCCGGGCCTTTTTTTCTTTCATCTGTGCGTAGGCGCAGATAATGACCAGATCATCCTTTTGTACCAAACGCGCGGCGGCGCCGTTTACGCCAATAATGCCTGACCCGCGTTCACCGGTAATGGTATAGGTAGTAAAACGCGCACCGTTGTTGATGTTCAAGACGTCCACCTGCTCATAGGGTAAAATTCCGGCCTGATCCAAAAGGTCCTGATCAACGGTGATAGAGCCCTCATAGTTCAAATCGGCTTGCGTGACGGTGGCGCGGTGAATTTTGGCTTTTAGCATAGTAAGACGCATAACGTGTATCCTGACGGGTTTTCGTTTGTGTTATTTTCCTGTAATCTGTATCCGGTTTTTATCAAAGTCAAGGATTAGCGTCATGAGCACATATGATTCGAATAATATTTTTGCCAAAATTCTGCGCGGTGAAATTCCGTGTAATAAGGTTTACGAGGATGATCATGTACTGGCGTTTCATGATATCGATCCGAAAGCGCCGGTGCATATTCTGGTTATTCCGAAAGGGCAATATATCGCAATTGACGATTTTGGCGCCAATGCAAGCGCGGAAGAAATAAAGGCGCTTTATGGCGCTGTGGCCAAAATTACCAAGGACAAAGGATTAAAAGAGGATGGATTCCGCGTTATTGCGAATACAGGCAGTAATGGTGGCCAGGAAGTGCCGCATTTCCATCTGCATATTCTGGGCGGTAAAAAATTAGGCCCCATGCTTGCACACGCGGCCTAATTTCTTGATGTTGGAGAAAACGGTCTATCCGGGAAATTGCACGATATTATCGGCAAATTTCAATGTCTCGCTCGCATTGGCGGCGGCCATATTGGCCGGTACATCGGTTTGATTCTTTTTCTTTTGCGCGGCGGCCATTTCCATGACCGATAAAAATTCTTCCGCGATGATGGCGTGGGCGCCCGCCTGTATCTGCATAATCTCGCAAATCTCGGCAATGGCCGGGTTATCAAAGGCGGCGTAACATAAATTAATGTCAATCAGCTCGGCCAAACATTCCAGATCTTCCGGTACATTTTCCAGGATGCTGATCAAATAAGAATTATCAATGTGGCCGCGGCGCGAATTTTCCAGCCATAACATGCCGTATTCGGAAATCATGCGGTCACATTCCATGATTACGATTTCACTGCCTGATCCGGTTCCGCAATAGGCCGCGGCAATGGCCTTGGCGCTGAGGGCGATGGCGATTAATGCCGTATCCGGCTGCATTTCAGATAAAAGATCATGCAAGGCATAATGCACGTCGTCCTGCAATTCGGCCCCGTGTTCAATGGCCGCGCCCACCACCATGGGAACTTCCAGTTTTGTGACCAGTGCTGCGAGATCTTTATCGTTTAACATTGTTTTTCTCTCTTCATGTTTTTGTCTATATCTACCTTCTTAACGGGTAAAGATGAATCAAATCTTAAGATAGAGAAGAAAATAAGATTCGTTTAAAAATATGGTAAAAGATTGGGGCGCGGTATGAATGTTGCAGGGATTATCCGCACAATACTATTGCGGTATTTATTTTATGCTGAATGTTGGCTGCTCTGCGTGGATATCAATGTTGTTATCGTTACGTGCTTTGTTCTTTAGACCAAATTTAAGGTCATCAGCGGCCTTCAAAATAACAATGCTGGCATCTTTTTCTATTGGGTTGTTTTTGTAATAATCGTCACTTCCAGTATTGTTTTGATTAGCACCGGCCTGCCAATCCTCAATAGAATATTTATGCGCCATATGCTGATATTGATATGAGTGGTACGCTTCTTCTACCCCTAATAGGGTAAACATCTCAGGGCCGGTAAAATCACTGCGATGTCCGGTATTATAATTGCCAAAGATGGCTTTAAGTCCCCTTGTGTTCTTGATGTCTTTGGCAATAAAATTTCGCGTTACAACAATAGTATCGGCCTCGGCATCCATCAGTAAGATGTGGTCTGTTTCTTGCTGGAGATGGTTGGAAACACTGTTAAATATTCCGAAACGTCCAGGAAGATGATTGTAAGTTTCATAAATATAATGAATCCCATTGGCAAAGCATTCTAGCCATTGCTTTACTTCATGTGGCTTAACATCATGGTGCTCACAATCCATAACCTCCTCGGGCCGTGAGGCAAGTTCATATATTTTTTGTACAATTCCGCATTTATCAGCCATGCGCGATAATATATCGAAGAGCCAGTCTTATGACAATAAATATTTTATTGTACTTGTTTTGTTCTTATGCGATAAAATAGCATGGTCGCGCGCGTTAATACAGTTTCGTTTCAAGGTATCGATGTAAAACCAGTTGACGTTCAAGTTCAAATCTCGAACGGTCTTCCTGCTTTTACAATTGTCGGTTTGCCCGATAAGGCTGTGGCGGAGAGCCGGGAGCGGGTGCGCAGTGCGCTGCATGCGTTGGGGCTTTCGTTGCCGCCGAAGCGTTTGACCGTGAATCTGGCGCCCGCAGATTTGTCCAAGGAAGGATCGCATTTTGATTTGCCCATTGCGCTTGGTCTGTTGGCCGCGATGGATGTTATCCCAAAGGATGATCTGGCCGATTATGTTGTGCTGGGGGAGCTATCGCTGGATGCCTCCATCCGCGCGGTGGCGGGTGTCTTGCCGGCAGCCATGCATGCCAGCGCGAATGACAACCGCCTGATTTGCCCGCAAGTGTGCGGCGGTGAGGCTGCCTGGGCGGGTGATATTGAGATATTGGCCCCGCATAATTTATTGCAGTTGATCAACCATATTAAAGGCACGCAGGTGCTTTCACAGCCCGAGGCCAGATTGAATGATATGGATGCACGCAAAATTCCTGATCTTTCCGAGGTCAAGGGGCAGGAGACGGCCAAGCGCGCCTTGGAAATTACCGCGGCCGGCGGACATAATTTATTGATGATTGGTCCGCCCGGATCGGGAAAGTCGATGCTGGCCAGTTGTTTGCCGGGTATATTACCCCCACTGTCACCGCGAGAGGCGCTGGAAGTGTCGATGATCCATTCATTGGCCGGTACTTTGCCCGAGGGGGGAATATTGCGTCACCGTCCTTATCGTGACCCGCATCACAGCGCGTCCCAGCCCGCATTGATTGGCGGCGGCCAGAAGGTAAAACCGGGCGAAATATCGTTGGCGCATAATGGGGTTTTATTTCTTGATGAATTGCCGGAATTTAACCGCAGCACGTTAGAGGCCTTGCGGCAACCCCTTGAAAGTGGCAATGCGCTGGTGGCGCGTGCCAATTCGCATGTCAATTTTCCGGCCCGGTTCCAGTTGATCGCGGCGATGAATCCATGTCGTTGCGGGCATTTGGGCGATAGTGATCTGGAATGCAATAAAGCGCCGCGCTGCGCGGGGGATTATCAATCGAAAATATCGGGGCCGGTTATGGACCGGATTGATATGCAGGTTGATGTGCCCGCGGTTTCGGTCGCGGATTTGCAAAATGCCGATCGGGGGGAGACAAGCGCGGCCGTAGCAATGCGCGTGCAGGCCGCCCGTGACCGGCAGGCCCGCCGTTTTTCCGCATTGGGGGCTGATATTACCCAAAACGCACATGCGCAGGGACATGTTTTAGAGCAAGTTACTGAAATGACAGACGAATCCCGTATTTTATTGAACAAGGCTATGGAAAATGCTAAAACTTCGGCACGCGGATATTACCGTTTGTTAAAGGTGGCACGTACGATTGCCGATTTGGCAGGCAGTGATCTTATTGAACGATCCCATATTGCCGAAGCCTTAAGTTATCGCCGTATTGCCCTGAACGATTAGGAAAAAAATGAGTATATCAGTTGCCCCGATGCAAGATGGTGGAGCCCTTCGTCAAGGGTTTGGTGGTGCGTTGCATATGCCAGAGCAAGCAGCGGTGCCTGTGTCATCAGTAAATGTCAGTCCCATGAAAGCCTATGACACCAAAATATCGGCACCGATTGACCAGTTACAGAATCAGGTTAAAACCGCCAAAGCCGATTTGCATGGGGCCATTGCAGGGGCGCTTGATGCCCGTAAAAAACTGGATCGTCAATTTGGTATGGCAGGCGTTGGTGATGCCAAAGCCGCGAATTTATTTAATCCTGCCAAAGATGGTATGTTGGCGGCTACGGCTTTTGCGATGCCCGTTTTGGCCCCTGCGGTATCGGCATTGGCACTGGCCAGTGTTCTGGGTTACATCAAGGCGGACCGCAAAGGCGGCGCCAATAAAAAGCAGTTGCAAGCGCGTTTTGAGGATCAATTCCGTAGCACCGGTATGTGCGGCGGCGGCTTTGCCGGGCGTGACATTTTCGATGTGAACTGGGCGAATACTGGATATAGGGCGGCGGCGATACCCAATGCGGATGATGGCCAGGATGTATCAAAGATCTTTGATGCCGTTCACCGCCCGTTGGAACAGGATTATGGTTTCCAGATTTTACTGGGTCAGCGCGCGCATATTCATGGTGTGCAGGCGGCCAATGAAAACCGCGCCGATAAGGGCGTTCCATTGTCTTTGCAGTCCATTGACAAGGCCGAACAGATAGATGCCAAAAGGTTGAATGATTTTAACGCCGTTCACCGTAATTTGCCCGGGCAATACCTGTAAAGCCCTGTTTTTTTCATAAAATTATCAAGCGGTATTAATCGTTTTATTTCAATCGGTTAATCTATATAAATTTGTTATTTTGGGCTTAATATAGTAATATTAGGGGACGCGGTGATGTGCGTCCTAATACTTTATTAAGCATAATTAGGCTAAAATGTTAAGTAATTTGGAATAAGAGAGTGTGTAAATGGTAAACCAGACCAAAAATGGTATGGATAAGTCAATCAGGGATCTTGGGCAGATATCTGCGCCGGATCAACAGACCGTTTCACGCGATTACAATGATTTTAGTGTTTTTGATCAGAATATGGGCGGTGAGAAATCCGTTCATACCCAATTGAACGTTACAGATTTCACAAAAACAAATTTCAGCCATAACGCCATCTCAAAGATGGATGCCTCCTCGGCCGCTGATGTGCAAGGGCCGGATGTGAATACAGACCCGGGCGAGGCCATGCGCGTGCAAAGCAATTATATGCAGGCCGATACCGAAATTAAAGCCAATATAGAAGCAGCCGTGACCGAGGTGTTGGGGCCCGAACAAGGAAAAGAGTTTATTGGCCAGATTTTTCCGGCCGCCGGTGCCACAAAGGTACAGGCGGCGGCAACGATGGTTGATCCTACAGGAATTGCCGGATCAATCTATAGCGTGGTTAGCGCGGTGCAGGAACAAAATGCCCGTTTTGGCACAGAAGAAACTCGCCAGATATTGGATCAGGCCTTGAACCAGTTACAAGAGGCGAGCAAGCAAGAACAAATGCGTACAGTGTTTGATACGACGCCGCCATTTGAATTGCCCTATCCGGAGTATAATTTTGATGCGGTTCAAAATGGTAATCAGTTATTGCAATTTTGCCAGCGTGATGTCAGCCAAGACCCGGTAATGCAACAGACACAGGCATCAATTGATAATGCCAAAGCCAATGAAGCGCAGATAAATTATAATGAAGCCCATATGGGTGAAAATGCCACGGCCAGCCGCGTTGAAGCCGAATTATCGGCTGGCAATGAAGAATTCATGAAAACCATTGCCGGCGGTGATTCGCTGACGGCGGAAAACATGGAAACATATGCCTCTGCCGCCGTGGATATGGTGGGTGATGGATTAAAATATCCGCCGCGTATGGATTTTGAGGGCCTGGATATCGAATTTGCCAGCGCGCAGGCCATCATGGCCGAAAATGCCGCGCGTGAAGCCAATGAATTTAAATTATCCTTCAATCAGGAAGCCGCGTTAGAACGCGCCGCGGGCTTAAATCGTCCATCTTCGATGATGATGTAAATTTGCTCTTTCAAAGCGGCGTGCCGACACTTACAATATAAATAGATAAATAATGAAAGTGTGTATTGTCTGGAGGCATGCGTGAAAAGGCTTATTCTTGTTTTATTCGTTTTGTTAATGACGGGCTTTTCTGCTTCGCAGGGGCAGGCGCAAAACGCCGGAAAATTCTGTGAAGGGATTAAAACGACGGCCAATCTGGTGGGGTGTTTGAACACATATTATGAGAAAAAGAAGCTGGAGCTTGCCGTTGCGTTTGATGAAATTTTGCTTTCCTTAAGCGATGATGATGCGGATCTGTTTAAAGAAACCCAGCAAAAATGGGTGTCATATCGTGATACAGAATGTGAATGGGAAGCCCATAGTGAAGAAAAAGAATCACTAAAGCGTGTAAAAGAATTATATTGTCTGGTGCGCCTGAGCGAAAAACGACAGGAAATTTTACATCTGTCACGCAGCGATATAGAGAGCCAAAATGTATATCAGGGCATCACACCCCGCTGGGAAAATGTCTTGAATGACAGCTATGGCGATATCTATTGGAAGGCCAATAGCCGGATTAAAGGTGATTTTAATTGCGATGGTCAGGAAGAAAATTTCATTCTGGGTATTAAAAATGATACCAGCAATCGTAAGGCCGGTTTTTTTGTTGTCGGCTTGATTGAAAACCCATCCATTGGCCAACCATCGGCGCGTATATTTGACGTACCGCTTACCAGAAAGTCTGATGAAACCAATTCTGAAGAGCGCGCATGTAATGATATTGCGCAGATTGTTTTGCAACAAAGCCTGACAGAGGATACGTGCGAACCGTCCAGGGTGGTTGTGGTGACGGAATCCTGCGGGGAATTTGCCCTGATATATGGTCAAGATGGCTTTGATTTTCTTCCCATCGATGTCAATAGGTCCGATGAAGGTAAAATGAATTGATGAAAAAATCTGTCTGTGTCTTTTGTTCTGCCAGTGATGGGCTGGATTCAGGGTATTATGAACTGGCCGCCCGGATAGGGCGCTGTATTGCAAATTCAGGGGCTGATCTGGTTTATGGCGGATCACATAGCGGCATGATGGGGGCTGTTGCGGATGGGGCGCTGGAACGCGGCGCGGAGGTGACAGGCGTTATTCCCGATTTTTTGACAGGCAAAGAAAAAGCGCATGAAAATATTACCCGTTTACATGTGACCCAGACTATGCATGAACGTCAGATGACAATGGGAAAGCTGGCAGATTATTTTGTTATTTTACCAGGTGGTTTGGGCACGATGGCTGAGTTTTTCGAGGTGATTACATGGCGCACATTGGGCATTCTTGAAAAGCCGATCTTGCTGGTGAATGTTGATGATTTTTGGCTATCCCTCATAGACATGATAAATAAATGCGGAGATTTAGGTTTTCTTCATAAAGATGCCGATACAATATTTGATGTAGCACAGAATTTAGAGCAGGCGGAATTGAAAATTCAAAACTGGCTTTCATAGAGAGTTGATAGATATGAATTTTCAGGTTGGCGTGATACACGAAGCCTGCTAAATTGATAAGAAAATTTCAGGTTAATTAATTGCAATATTCACATTCTGTAGAAAAAGCCAATGTATACGCTGCTCAAGCCTTTGAGCAAATTCATGAGCTTGGCCTTGCGCCTACACCTGAGATATATGAGCTGTGGTATGTGTATTATTCTGAAATAAATCCGGAAGTGATTCGCGCCATTGATATTCTGGTCACCAATAATCAAACCATCACGGAAGAGCGTTGCCGGGAATTGCATCACCGTTTCTTGAGCGAAGGGCGCGAATCGGAGCGCGTGCGCGAGGCAGGGGACCGTATCCATGAAACAATCAAGGGGGTCACCGGTGCCGTTACCAATGTAAAATCGGCGACTTCCCAGTATAATATGACGCTGAACGATGCTAAAGAAAAGCTGAGCGGCGATATGTCCAAAGAAACGATGGAACGCGTTCTGAAAGACGTCATGAGTGACACTGAAAACATGATGGGCCAGAATAAAATTCTGGAAGAACAACTCACGAAATCATCTGCTGTGATGCAGGAGCTGCGCCGTGACCTGGAAATGGTGCGCAAAGAGGCCCTGACCGATGGCTTGACATCGCTGGCCAATCGTAAGGCATTTGATGCGGAGATTGAGCGCATTGCAGCAGAAGCAAAAGCAAACGGGACGACATTTTCACTGATTATGATGGATATTGACCACTTTAAGAGCTTCAACGATAATTTCGGCCATCAGGTTGGTGATCAGGTTTTGCGTCTGGTGGCCATGACCTTGACCGAAGGTGTCAAGGGCCGTGATTTGCCCGCACGCTATGGCGGTGAGGAATTTGCAATTATTTTTCCGGATACACCGTTGCAGGGCGCGTTAAAGGTTGGCGACATTCTGCGTAAAGCCGTTGCCGGGAAAGAAGTGATTAACCGCGCCAATGGTGAAAAACTGGGGCGCATTACATTGTCTGGCGGTGTGGCCGAATTTGTAAATGGTGAAAGCGTTGAAGATTTAATCGCCAGGGCCGATGCCGCGCTTTATACCGCCAAACATAATGGCCGTAACCAGATTGCCGCCGCGCCTGCCCCGCGTAAACGCAGCTCGACCTGATTGTTATTAAAACAGGTTAAACTTGTTATCCAGATTTTCGATCGAATCGGCCACGATTTTCCCTAGATTGGGTTGATATCCACCGGCCTGAACACTGACAATCGGCGCCCCCAGTTCTTTGGCAAAGGCAAACACCATTTCATCCCGTTCTATGAGCCCTGATTTTGTGATGGCTTGCATACCGAGGGCGTCATCTTCCAGAATGTCGGAACCGGCGATGTAAAAGATCATGTCCGGGGCGAAGTCTGTTTTGGCAGTCTTGAGCGCATTTTGCAGCTTTTGCAGATAGGTATCATCTTTTGTATTAAAATTCAGCTTAACAGGTATGTTTATGCGCTGCATTGCCCGCCGGTCATCCGGGTAAAACATGTCGCCATCGGGCATGACGCCGTATGTAAACATATCAATGATATAGACATCAGGGTCGTTTGCGAAATCACGTTCTGGCCCGTTACCCTGATGTGCGTCCAGATCAATGATCATGATATTGCGCATATGTTTGTGTCGCTGGCGTAGGTTTTTGATCGCCATGGTGATATCGGCCACCATACAAAACCCGCTGGCATCATTGGCATGGGCGTGATGGGCGCCGCCGCCCAAATTCATGGCCCACCCCTTTTCTGCCGCCAATTCCCCGGCCAATATGGTGCCGCCGGTATGGTATAAAAGCGGCGTAACCAATAGGTGCTGCGTTAGTGTGAAGGGAACCCATTTAATAAGGTTTAATTGAAAGACATCGGCCAACCAGACCTTATTGCCGATTTTATTATCTATATAATCCTGATTATGGGCCAGTTTTAATTGCGCGTTTGTGGCCTGCGGCGCTGTGTATATGTGGTCGGCATCAATCAATCCTTTTTGCAACAGGGCGCGGTATAAATCGCCGGGTTTATCCATATCCAGTTTATGCAGATACTTTAACCAGCCGCTGCCCAGTTTATATCGCGGGTGGTAAATGACAGGATGTTTGATTGTTGTATCAGGCATGAATTTTTGTATAAGTAGCGTTATGATAAATGTCAAACGATTCATCCCCGTGATTCATGGCAAACTTCACTGAAAGGCTTGCAAGCATATGAAATGCGCCATAGCTTAATGGAATGCAGAATATGACGAGTGATGATATACCTTTCCCGGGAGCCCCCGCAATGCAAGACCGCTTTCCTTATTTGAACGGCTTAAACCCGTCGCAAAATGAAGCCGTGGAAACGCTGGATGGCCCTGTATTGGTGCTGGCCGGTGCAGGGACGGGTAAAACGCGGGTGTTAACAACGCGGCTTGCGCATTTGCTTAATACGGGCCGCGCCTATCCCAGCCAGATTTTGGCCGTGACTTTTACAAACAAGGCGGCCCTTGAGATGCGCGAGCGCGTGAGTGCGCTTATGGGCGGCGCGCCTGTTGATGGCTGGTGGCTGGGCACTTTTCACTCGTTGGCGGCAAGGATGTTGCGCCGCCATGCCGATTTGGTGGGGCTGAGTTCCAATTTCACAATTCTGGATACGGATGACCAGCTACGCCTGTTAAAACAGATCATGGAAATCAACGGCATTGATCATAAAAAATGGCCCCCCAAGGCCATGATTCAATATATTGATCGTTGGAAAGACCGCGGCTTAACCCCCGATAAGGTTGATGAAAATGATGCCGGTGAGGCCGCGGATGGAAAAATGCAGGTTTTGTACCGTATCTATCAGGATCGTTTGCGCGCCGTTAACGCCTGTGATTTTGGTGATTTATTGCTGCATATGATTACAATTTTGCGTGACCCGAATAATGCCCATGTTCTGGAAGACTATCACCGCCGCTTTAAATATATATTGGTGGATGAATATCAGGATACCAACGTGGCCCAGTATCTTTGGTTGCGGCTTTTGGCGCGGGGGTCGAATAATATTTGTTGCGTCGGGGATGATGATCAATCCATTTACGGATGGCGCGGGGCCGAGGTTGGCAACATCCTGCGTTTTGAAAAAGATTTTGAAGGCGCAAAGATTATCCGTCTTGAACAAAATTACCGTTCCACCAATCATATTTTAAATGCCGCGGCGGGCGTCATTGCCAATAATGGCGACAGGCTTGGTAAGACGCTGTGGAGTGAAGCCGGAGACGGCGAAGAGGTTTTGGTGCATGGGCTGTGGGATGGGCAGGCCGAGGCACGCTGGGTCGGCGAAGAAATTGAACAATTACAGCGCCCGCGCGGCGGGGAGCCGGGTTATTCCCTGAATGAGGTGGCCGTGCTGGTGCGGGCCGGTTTTCAAACGCGTGAATTTGAAGAGCGTTTTATACAGATTGGCGTGCCGTACAAGGTTATTGGCGGCCAAAGATTTTATGAGCGTATGGAGATTCGGGACGCGCTGGCGTATATGCGAATCGTGATGCAGCCAGCCGATGACCTGGCGCTGGAGCGCATCATTAACACCCCGAAACGGGCCATTGGCGACGCCACGGTCAATACGTTATATGCCTATGCGCGGGCGCGGCAAATTTCCTTAAATGATTCAATCCTTGATATTACCCAGACTGATGAGCTGCGGCCAAAGGTGAAGGCGACATTGATGAAGTTTATGGATGATATGCAAAGATGGCGCAGCTTGCTGGAGACGATGCATCATGCCGAATTGGCGGCCATGGTGCTCGAAGAATCCGGGTATATTGATATGTGGAAAATGGATAAAACGCCGGAAGCCCCGGGCCGTATTGAAAATTTAAAGGAATTAATCTCCGGTATGCAGGAATATGACAGCCTGCAGGAATTTTTGGAACATGTGGCGCTGGTTCTGGATACCCAGAATAATGATTTGGGTGAGCATGTATCGATTATGACACTGCATGGGGCCAAGGGCCTCGAATTTGATGCTGTTTTTCTGCCGGGCTGGGAAGAAGGGTTGTTCCCGTCACAAAAATCAATGGATGAAAATGGCCTGAAGGGGCTGGAGGAAGAACGCCGCCTGGCCTATGTGGGCATTACGCGGGCGAAAAAACGCGCTTATATATCATATGTGGGCAATCGCCGCATGTATGGGAACTGGGTGAGCTCCATTCCTTCACGATTTGTCGATGAATTGCCGCCTGCCCATATTAAAAAAAGTTCCGATATCGCGGCCAGCTATGGCGCGGGGCGTTCTTCCCATTGGGATTCCAGCGGTTTTCAGCCCAAACGGCGCGCGGCTCCGCCAACGCCAATTCATGAACGCAAGGTGAAATCGGATAGCGGTGATATTTTGGGCCGCGGGGATCAGGTTTTCCACGATAAATTCGGCAAAGGCGTGATTATCAATATTGATGGGCATAAGCTGGATATTGCATTTGAATCGGGCGGCCGCAAGCGCGTATTGGACAGCTTTGTTCAAAAATTGTAACTCCGCTGTGCTCGGGTATAAAGTTCCGTATTTTATTGGTTGCGCCAGCTTTAAAAGCGTATTTATGTCTGCATGTTGCCGCATTTTGACAATCTTTACATATTGTAAAATGTTGAAAGATAAAAATACAGACTTGAGCTTAGGCTCACTCTGCCATAGAGTTCTGATATGACAGATTATAAAACAGCATGTATTTTTGGTGGCACCGGCTTTATTGGGACGCAAATTGTTCGGGAATTGGCCGCGCACGGGGTTCGTATCAAGGTGGCGACACGGGTGCCGGAAAGCGCGTATTTCTTGCGCCCCTGCGGCAGTGTGGGCCAGGTTGTGCCGTTTCCTTGTGACTATAGTGATCCCCAGAGTATAGAGCAGGCCGTGTCGGGCTGTGATTATGTTGTTAATTGTATTGGCATTTTGTTTGAGAAGAAAAAGAATTCGTTCCAGCGTATCCATTCCGATATTCCGGCCGCGATTGCCCAGGCTTGCGCCAAAGAGGGCGTGGAGCGTTTTGTCCATGTGTCCGCGCTGGGCATTGAGGCCAGCACATCCCGGTATGCCAGCAGTAAATTTGATGGGGAAAAAGCCGTAAGAGCGGCCTTCCCGCAGGCCAGTATTGTGCGCCCCAGTATTGTCTTTGGTGAGGATGATGACTTTTTTAATAAATTTGCCCGCATGGCCCCGATTGTTCCGTTTTTGCCATTGATTGGCGGTGGTCAGACAAAATTTCAGCCGGTTTATGTTGGTGATGTGTCTGATGCGGTTATGGCGTGCCTGATGAATCCGTCTGCCGGTGCGGATAATCCGCAAGGTAAAACCTATGAATTGGGCGGCCCGGATGTGGTCACGTTTAAAGACTTATATGAAATTATGTTCGAATATACCCATGATCCAAAACCTCTGGTTACTTTGCCGTGGGCGATTGCGAAAATACAGGGTGCGATCTTTTCTTTGATGCCAACCCCCTTGTTAACGCCGGATCAGGTTGAATCATTGAAAACCGATAATGTGGTTACCGAGGATGCTCTGTCTCTGGAAACGCTGGGGATTGAATCAACAGCGATGAGCAGTATTTTACCGCATTACCTTAGCCGGTATCAGCCTGGCGGGCGATTTGCCAATGTAAAAGAGGCATCGTGATTTGCATAGAGGGGCTTTCCACTCTATATAGGTAACACGTATTCGTAATGAAATTATTTGTAGGTTCTATGCGTAAATTATTACTTGTTTTAACTTTAATGGTTGCCGGGCAGCTTATGGTGACGGCGCCGGTTTTGGCCCGCAGTGAAAGTATCGCGGTTGTTGTGAATGAAGATGCCATCACGATGTCTGATGTGAAAGATCGTGTGACATTGATTATACGATCGTCAGGCATGCCGGATAATGAAAATATGCGCAACCAGATTCGCCCGAGCGTGATTGATGCGTTGATTGAAGAACAAATTAAACTTCAGGAGGCCGAGCGCCTTGAGGTCGAGGTAACGCAGGAACAAATTGAGGCCGGTTTTGCGCAATTGGCTCAGCAAAATAATGCCGAAGCCGATCAGTTTCGCGAAATGCTGACCCGCGCGGGCATTAATATCAATACCATGTACCGGCAGATTAAATCGCAAATTGCCTGGGGCGGGGTTATTCAGGCCTCTATTCGTCCAAAAATTGTAGTGACGGATGCTGATGTTGAAGATGCGCTGTCGCGCCTGCGTGATAATATTGGCAAAACAGAATATCATGTCGCCGAGATTTTTCTTGCGATTGATAACCCCAAAGAGGCCAATGATATCCGGGCGCTCGCCAATAAGCTCTCGCGGGATATGCAGGATGGTAAGGTTCCATTTTTCCGCGTGGCGCAGCAATTCTCAAAATCCGCTGGCGCCGCCAAAGGCGGGGATTTGGGCTGGATTCAACAGGGTCAGCTGGATCAGGACCTTGAAAACGCCATCACCGGTCTTGATGTCAATGGTATTAGCGCCCCCGTTAAAGGCATGAGTGGGTACCATATCTTCCTGCTGCGTGATAAACGCGAAATTATTGAAGAGACCATGCCTTCGGTTGAGGGGATGACCAGCACAATAGGGACGCAACGGCTGGAACGTTTACAACGCCGCCATCTACAGGATTTAAAGGCGCAAGCCTTTATTGATACCCGTGTCTGACCCGGGGCTGGAGTATCTGGACCGGCTTCCTCCGCTGCGTGAGGTGATATCGGCCCATAATTTACGGGCGGAAAAATCTCTCGGGCAGAATTTTTTATTAGACGGAAACATTACCGATAAAATCGTTTCCTTCATTGACGCGAACATGACGCCCAATATGACGGTTTTTGAAATTGGGCCCGGGCCTGGCGGCTTAACGCGTTCGTTATTACGATCAAAGGCAAAACAAATCATTGCATTGGAATATGATGCGCGCGCCATTGCGGCTTTGCAAGATTTGCAAGCTCAATCAGGCGGGCGCTTGCGCGTTTTGCATCAGGATGCGCTGGAGGGTGATATTACAGAATTGGCGCCCGGGCCGCGCGGTATTGTGGCCAATTTGCCGTATAACATTGCCAGCCCGCTATTGATTGGGTGGCTGCGTATTATTGCCGGTAACAAAGACGATATCAACGTTATGGGTTTGATGTTTCAGAAAGAGGTCGCTGACCGCATTACGGCGAAACCCGGTACAAAGGCTTATGGGCGTTTGTCTGTTATTACACAATGGCTATGTGCGGTACAAAAAGTATATGACTTGCCGCCATCGGCCTTCACGCCGCCGCCCAAAGTGAGCTCCAGCATTGTTCGGTTTGTTCCGAAATCTTTGAGCGGGGATCAGCCGTCATTTGCCTCTGTGGAACGTATTACCGCCATGGCCTTTAATCAGCGCCGAAAGATGATCCGGGCCAGTTTGAAACCTTTCATCACCGCAATTGAATCATTGGGGCTGGACCCTATGGCGCGGGCAGAAAATTTAGAGGTAGCGGATTTTATAGCCCTGGCACAATATCTTGAAAAGATGCAGGCTTCCGCGGGCACGCAAAGCCCGGGCTAGATTCCTTCTTTCAGGCCGCGCACAAAATTTGATAGCCCGGCAATGCGGCGCCGTTTTAGCCGTTCCGCATCTAATATCAGCTGGGCTTTACGGATGGCTTCTTCGACATCATTGTTAATGATGACGTAATCATATTCCGAATAATGCGACATTTCATCCGCGGCCTTGGACATACGTCCGCGAATATCAGCCTCGCTTTCCAGCGTGTCCTGCGAACGGGTGCGCAGGCGTTTTTCTAAATCGGCCCGCGATGGCGGCAGGATAAACACCGTGGCCAGATCTTCGCGCGCCATTTCACGCAATTGTTGCGTCCCTTGCCAGTCAATATCAAAAATAACGTCTTTACCGGCGCTTAACGCCTTTTCAACCGGGCTGCGCGGCGTTCCATAATAATGGTCAAAAACTTTGGCATGTTCCAACATCTCGCCGCTATCAACCATATCGCGGAAATCTTCTGTTGTGACAAAAAAATAATCCTGTCCATGCACTTCACCGGCGCGGCGTGGTCTGGTTGTTGCGGAAATGGAAATTGTGACGTCACGATTTGTTTTTAACAATGCGCGCGTAATGGTTGTCTTTCCGGCGCCCGAAGGGGAAGACATGACATACATTAAACCGCGGCGTGATAATTCTGACATTGTTATCCATTATTATTTATTCTCTATTCTTTATAAAGGATAAATAAGCATGATCAAGATCGTTTGTTGGGATAATTATTAAAAGCCTTTGATTTTGTTCTATTGTTTTTGTATAAATAAAAGAACAATATTTTTTGTATGGTTATTTACGTTTAATATTTTTTGAAGTTGTTTTAGTATATAATAAGTAAAACCGCAGGTTACAATTATTGTAAACACTGTGTAGATATTAATCTTGTGTATATTGCTGAGTATATATTGAGTTGTCTGCGTAAAATTTTATGTAAATTAATAACTTAACATGTGGCGCCATGACGCAAAATAGTTTAAAATATAATATGGACATTAAAACGATAGAACAGAATGTCGATACCGCGGCGGGGCTGTTAAAGGCTCTGTCAAATGAAAAGCGCCTTATTATTATATGCGCGCTTTACAAAGGTGAAAAAAGTGTGGGGGAGCTGGAAGAGATTGTCGGGTTGAGCCAATCTGCACTGTCCCAGCATTTGGCACGCTTAAGGCGTGATGGCCTTGTCGATACGCGGCGTGAAGCACAAACGATCTATTATTCCATGCATGACGGAGCAACGAAATCACTGCTCAAGTGTTTAAGTGATATTTATTGCCTGGATGCAATTGGCGGGGTCGCCTAAGCCCTCTGTTATGAGTGCTACAGGTTTTGTGAATCACGCGCTTTTAATGTGATATTGTGCTGCATTTGGCGGTCTGGGCAAGGTCGTGTCTAGGCGAAAATGCCTGCAAAACATCTTCCGGCGTTAAACTTTCCAAATCTTCGCGGTAAATAACATTTACATTGATGCCTTTCGGGGCATGGCGGTTCGGGTTGCTGTGGCGGGAAAATAATACCGTGCAGGGACATGTTGTCGGTGCAATCAGGTGCATTGGTCCGGTATCATTGCCAATTGCCGCCGCGGCATTGCGCCCCAATGCGACCAGATCAAAAAGGGATGTCTTGGCGGTTAAATCCAGCGCCTGCGGGCAGGCCTTCTTAATAATGTGGTTTACGTCAATTTCCGCAATCGTCCCAATCAGGACAGGTTGATACCCCAAATCATGGATGCGAGAGGCCAAGACACCATATTTTTGCGCAGGCCAGCGTTTTTCCGTGCGTCCAGGTGCTGATCCTGCAGCGAACAGAACATAGGGTTTTTTCAGACCTTTATGGTTTTCTTCCCCGGTCGCCCAATCCAGTGTATCAATCTCTACGCCTTGAATGCCGGCCAATTTTAAGGTTTGCACATGTCCGTCATAGGCATGCCCGGCTGTACGGTGCGGAGAAGTATTGCGATGCGAGGCCCCTTTGGCCGCGCCAACCCATTCGGGCTTTGGGGAAAACAGCTTCAGATATAGCGAAGTCCGGTCATTATTTTGTAAATCGTAAACGCGGGTAAAGTGGCCGTTATTCAGCTGTTTTTTCAGGGCAAACCATTTTTGCGGCTCATAAAACCGGGGTCTTTCATCAATGATTATATCGTCAAAATACCCGCAAGCCTCGGCAATGCGTACAAAGGGCTTGGTTGTCAGAAGGGTTAACCGCGCATCTTTGTGATGATTGCGAATGGCCTTCATGGGGCCGGTGGCCTGTATGAAATCGCCAAGCGCGCCTAATTTAATGACCAGAATGTTGTCGGGGCTTTTACGCTGTTGTTTGTCCATGTGATTAAAAACTCTATTCGGCGGCATTTTGTGTTTGAATATGAAACGGTTTTTGCGTTGAATGCGGGCCTGGCATTTCCCCTTTTAGCAATTCAGCATAGACATCCAGTGTTTCATCAACCATTTGTTCGCGCGTAAAATGTTGTGCAATATGGGCCATGGCTCTGGTGGCCAGAATGGATCTTTGGTTGGGCGTCAGGGCCAAGGCTTCGTTAATGGCCTTTGCCAGCTCTTCTGCACTGCCGGGTTTAACCAGCCAGCCTGTCTCCCCGCGAATGATGGTTTCTTGCGCCCCGCCGTGGTCAGCAGCGATAATCGGGCGACCCATGGCTTGTGTTTCCACGGGAATGCGGCCAAACCCTTCCGGGTCGGTCGATGGGCATACCGCAATACTGGCCAGCATATAGGCGGCTGGCATGTCATTGCAGTGATTGACAATGCGAACCTGACCTTCCAGATGCTTTTCCTTGATGGTGTTTTCCAATTCTTCGCGGTATTTTGTCCGCCCTTGGTCAGATCCGATTAAAACGCAGAAAATATCATCACGCTTTAACCGCGCCACCGCCTCAATCAAGACATGATGCCCTTTCCAGCGTGTGATTCGCCCGGGCAAAATAATAACATTGGCGCCATCTGGAATGCGCCATTCCTGTGCCAAAGTGATTAGGCGTTGCGGCGTGACCGCCGTGGGATGAAAGCGATCAAGGGCAATTCCGCGGGGGATTAAGCGAATTTTTTCCGGGTTTACCTGATAATGATCCTGCAGGTATTGCGCGACATATTTTGATATGGCGATGACGCGCTCACCTTTGGCGATTGAACTGTTATACAGCTGCTTTAGGTTACCAGAAATGTTGTACGGGGCATGACATGTGGTTATGAAATGCGCGGCGGTGCCTTTGCAGGCTTGATAGGCGCTCCAGGCCGGGGCCCGGCTTCTGGCATGGACGACATTGACGTTATACCGGGTGATCAGGTTGCGAATGCGCCTTATATTCTGCAACATCACCAAGGGATTTTTGCTGTGCACCGGCATTTCAATATGGACGGCGCCGCACCGGGCCAATTCATGCACTCGCGGGCCCCCATTTGAAACAACAATGGCCTGCGCGCCGGAATTAACTAATTCTTCCGCAACATCAAGGCACCCTTGTTCCGCGCCTCCAGCGCCCAGCGCGGGGATGATTTGCATGATGACCGGTTGCAATGGAAAGGAATTCATTACCATCTTTACACTTTAAACTCTCCGTTATGTATCTATAATGTGTGCCAAGGCTTTTCGCAAGTAAAGCAATGCTCGTTTTTGTATAATTATTTCGGAGGGAATACACATGGAGTGTCAATTTCTAAAGCGCAGCGGTAAAAATGATATCGCGTATCACTATAGCGCCCCTGTGGGTGAAGGAAAAGATTTGCCTCATGTGTTTTTTCTAGGCGGGTTTAAATCCGATATGAATGGAACAAAGGCCACGTATCTTGAGGCCCAGTGCAAAGCCAGAGGCCAGGGATTCTTGCGGTTTGATTACACCGGACACGGCCAATCCGGCGGGGATTTTGTCGATGGTACAATCGGGTCGTGGAAAGGGGACGCTCTGGATATTTTTGACCATATTGCCGCAGATAAGGTGATTTTGGTGGGGTCTTCCATGGGGGGGTGGATTTCCCTTTTGGTGGCCAGAGAGCGCGAAAAATTCTTGCATGGGATCATCGGCATTGCGGCCGCGCCGGATTTCACCATTGATATGTGGTTTAACCGCCTGAACGAATCGCAGCGGCAAGAGATAGAAGAAAAAGGCCGGGCCGAATTGCCCAATGATTACGATGAACCCTATATTTTAACAAAAGCCCTGTTCGAAGATGGAAAGCAGCATTTATTGCTGGATGCGGAACAGGATATTGACGTGCCGATGGTGTTGATACAAGGCATGGCCGACCCTGATGTCCCGTGGGAAGTAACGGCGCGCATTGAAAAGGCTTTTCCAAAATCTGAAGTGGATATTGTGTTGATTGAAGATGGTGATCATCGTTTGTCCAGACCAGAAGACCTGGCCCTGCTGGATAAGGAGGTTACAAACCTGTCCCATCGCAACAATCAATACAGTTCTTTATAAAAAAATCTTTAGGTGCGCCGGCGGATTTTTTTAGCCTGTTTTGGCCTGTTTAACAGGGCAAAAAGCGCCCCGCAGAGATACATGAATACGGCAAAAACGCCAAACAAAATGCTCGATTTGAATTTTAGAAATTCCTGAATACCGGCCCATTCTGCGGGATCAAAACTTTGTGACATTAATTGATAGCTATCAGGGCTATACGTGGTCCAGATATACCCAAAACTGGCAAAATCAAAACTTTTCCCCGGGCGATCTTCCGTATAAATTTTTGTGATCGTTTTTAAATCTATATTGCTGTTTTGTTCGGCATAAAACACATACAAGTCATGGCCTAAAGAAATCAGGAACGGAATCGTGACGATAAAAAAGAAAAAATGTAAGGGTTTCATAAGATTTTTGCGTTCATAAGTTGTCGATAGAAATGATTGTACCAGCCAAAACTTGCGTCTCAAAGCGGCATTTTAAAGTTTTGCCGCAATAGCACAAAACAGACTTGCACTTTTAAGGCAATCTGGCTACTGTGCGACAAAGTTTTGGTAAGGTGACGTGGCCGAGTGGCTTAAGGCGCACGCTTGGAAAGCGTGTTTACGTTTATAGCGTAACGTGGGTTCGAATCCCACCGTCACCGCCATTTAGTCTGCCTTTCCCCCTTCATGAGAATTATGCGCGCTAAGCGCCGCTGCTTGTTATTGACTGTTTTGTTAACTACAAATTTGTGCCTTGTTCTAGACAGGCTCGATGTCAAACACGGTAAAGTGATTGGCATGGTGCGTTTTTGATGTGAATTTCCGGTTAAAGTTGGCTGCTAGAAAAGTGCAGTTTGCTCTGCGGGCATCAACCACCATGGTATAGCCGTTTTTGATAAACAAAGGATCGGCGACCATTGGCTTAAAAGGTTTGCCATCAATGGCATCTCTAAAACCCTCGATTTGCTCTCCCCCCGGCCCGTCAAGATAAATGAATTCCGGGCTTAGCGTGTGAAGCTCAGGAAAAACAATAGAGGCGATACCGAACTGTCTTTTGCCGCCTTTTTCGGAGCGGTACCATAACCCGCCTTTGTTCAGGGGCTTGGAACCGCAAAGCCAGATTTCTGATTTGGGAGAAATTAAATCAACATTGCTTTTGAGATTGCCAAGGCGGCTTTCCGTTACTTTCTTCCAGTTTTCATCCAATTCAACGGAGGTGATTTTCCAATCACCACCAATACGATTGAGCGTTTCGGCAATGATGTATGTCGACCAGCCAGATCCGTATTCTAACACATGCTTTGGTTTGATCCGGTTGATCTCGGTTGCCAGAGTCCAAAGATCAAAATATTCAGGTGGAAAGGCATCATTTTCTGCATCCGCAAATAATTTGTCGTACCCTGCTTTCTTCAGGTTTTCTTTGCACTGTTTGATTTGCAGGCCTTTAAGGTGCACATCGATCTTGTTGAGAATTTTATTGAGGATGATGCTGGGCATTATTGAAATCTTTTATGTGTTTTAGAGGATCCGCAGCTTAGGGCTGCTCATAGGTCGGTGTCAAGGGTTAAAATTTATAAAGTCACCTTTGGCGGTAGTTATAATTTTGTGTACAACTGGTTTTGGCCCTCTGATCGCGATACGGCGCTGAAAGCCTGTTTTAATATGACATTGTTCCTTGGTTTTTTGGGAATTTTAGGATAGTATTCCTTTTATAAAAGCGCTAGATGTGAAGAACAGACCCCCACCCCCCGTAAAAATAACGAACGAACTGACGAACCTTATTCCGCATTTGTTTTCAATTGGTTATGCGAAAAATTCTTAGCTGTTGATGTGCCTGAAGCTGATATTGTGTGGTTAAAGGACATTATGGATCAGGGCTGAGCGGTTGGTTCTGGGCGCGTTGATCGTCAATAAGCGTTGGTTTCATATAGCCCTCGGCCGGGTTAAAGCGTGTAATACCGAAATCTGTGATTTTGGCATCGCCAATAACGCTGAGCGGCAGGAAGCTGAGCATCATGGTGGGGTCTTTCCAGTGTGATCCCAGCTTGGCAACGCCGTCCGACAGGGCAATCTGGTCGCGTGCGGTTTGCGCCAAATCCGTTTTATCGGACATTAATCCGGCCACGGGCAGGGCCAGTTCACCCAAAATATTGCCATTCTTTACGGCAACCTTACCGCCGCCCAGTTCGATGACCCGGTTTACGGCGGCCGTCATGTCTTCATGGGTGGCGCCAACAACGGTAATATTGTGGGAATCGTGGCCAACGGATACGGCAATGGCGCCGTCTTGGATACCAAATCCCTTGACGAAGCCGCGGCTGATATTGCCGCTGCGTCCATGGCGTTCAATGACAGAGACATACAAGATATCATTTGCAGGATCGGCCAGTAACGTGCCATCCGGGCCTTGCGGCAGGGTGATTTCTTTATAGGTGGTGACCAGTTGATCTTTGATCAGGCCTATAACCGGTACATTGATATTGTCACCGGTACGTTTTAAAAATTCCGGTTTGATAGGGGGGATTTTTACCGAATTATAGCCCACCGGATCAACCTTTGGCCGATGTTTAAAGCTGTCCTGTGTCACCTTTTTGCCGCTTTTATAAACAGAATGAATTTCGCATTTTTCCAGATCTTTCAATAGAACAATATCGGCAAGGTTATCGGCCGCGATCATGCCGCGCGGTTTCCAGCCCTTGATATTGCGGCCGGCCATACCAAAATGATTGGCGGCGGACCAACTGGCTGTGCGGTATACGGCGGCCGGGTCTGCGCCCTCGCTGATCAGGGTGCGGATAATGTGGTCAACGTGGCCTTCATTGGCGATGTCAACGGGATTGCGATCATCGGTACACAGGCCTAGAAACGGGGATTGGAATCCATTCACCAGCTTGGTCAGTATTTTTGCATCTTTGCACACTGTACCTTCGCGGATAAAGACGCTGATGCCGCGTTTTAATTTTTCTTGGGCATGGCCCAGATCTGTGTTTTCGTGGCAATTACGAATGCCGCAGCATTTTAAAACATTCATCATGGCGGGGGTTACGCCTTCGGGCATGTGGCCATCAATATTACGGTCTGCAAATTTTACCAATTTATCGAGCGCGCCGTCCTCCTGATCCATAACATCGCCGATACTCATAAATTCGGCGACGCCATACACGTTTGGGTGATCAATAAACTGCGCCAGCGCATCGGCGTTTAAATTTGCGCCGGATGTTTCAAGGCCGGTTGCCGGTACACAGGACGACAGGCCGACCATAAGATCCATAACCATGTTTTCCGAACATTCGATAAAATAACGCAGCGCTTCGGCGCCTAGAACGTTACTCATTTCATGGGGGTCACAAAACGCAGTGGTCGTACCACTCATCAGCGCGGCCTCTTCAAAGATTTGCGGTGTTACTTCGGAACTTTCCAGATGAACATGGCAATCGATAAAACCCGGTACGGCGTATAACTCACCTTTGGCGTCAAATTCTTCGATGCCTTTGCGGCCATCATCGTAAACACCCAAAATCATGCCTGTTTTTTGATTGATGGCAATATCAGATAATTCAATGTCACCGTTAACGACGTTTAGAACCTTGACGTTTTTGATAAGAAAATCTGCCGGTTGAAACCCGGCGGCCTGATTGATGGTGTCCTTAAGTTCGCTTTTATTCATTGTATACCGCGCATATATGTTAATTATTTTTAAGGTGCCAGACTATAGCAAAGTGAATTTACATATGCAATGTTTTTGTTGTTTATATCCGGCCGAAAAACCGCCGCTCGTGCCGAGATTTTGTACCGTGATGCGCTGTCTTTATGGGATTAAGCGGTCCTATGGCTGAGATATTCCATAACCTGCCTGTATTCTTTGACGATACCGCGATGGATAGAGGGAATTTTTTCAGTATTATCGGGGTAGAGAACTTGCCCTTCGTCGCATATTTTTGCCATGGAATGTGCCCCGATATGGGAACAGGAGCCATACAGTTTATGCACCCAGGAATCCCAGTCTTTATAATTTTTTTCATCGTAAGATTGTTGCAGACTGCCCAGATCATGCTCCAAATGGGTGATAAAGATACCAAGAATATGTTGTAATTCATCTTCATTCCCGTCTGTGAATTCCTGAAGGCGTTGCCAATCAAAAATCCGGGTATCGGTGTTGTCTGGTGCCATGCTGGTTTGATCCGTTTTTGAGGGCCGTAAAGCATTTTTGGCATTGGTGGCGTTATTCATGCGTATTGCGTTATTTTCATGATCGGGGCTGCAGGGGGCATCTGAAGGGCGCGGCAGATATTTTAACAATATGGTGTATAAATCGTGTTTGTTGACAGGTTTACTGATGTAATCGTCCATACCGGCCGCATAACATTTTTCCTGCGCATCCTTCATGGCGTCGGCTGTCACGGCCACGATGATGCCGGGGTGATTGTGCGGCGATGATTTTCGTATATGCCTGGTGGTTTCAAAACCGTCCATATTGGGCATCTGGCAATCCATTAGAATTAAATCATAGGGGCCGTTTTCTTGGTAAAGGGTCAGGGCTTGCTGGCCGTTGCTGGCTTCGTCAAAGTTTTTAAGCCCCATGCGTTTTAAGGTTTTGCGTAAGAACAAAAGATTAATTGGGTGGTCATCAACGATTAATATACGCGCCCGTGTATTCAAATTCGCCGGTGCGGCGTCTAACTGGCCCTGTTGATGTTGCGCGTCACCATCGCCATGATAAATTGTTACAGGTAACGTGATGGCAAAGGCCGTGCCCTGGCCTTCGGTACTGCTCAGGGTGATGGAGCCGTTCATTAATTCGACCAGTTGTTTTGTGATAGCCAGCCCCAAACCTGTGCCGCCATAAAGCCGCGCGGTAGTGGTGTCGGCCTGCTGGAATTTTTCAAAGATTGATTGTTGTTTATCGGCGGGAATGCCAATGCCTGTATCTTTGACGGTTATGCTCAGGGCATAGGACTCTTTATCTTTTGTATGGCCGTTCACGGATAACAGGACCGATCCCTCTTCGGTAAATTTCAGGGCGTTATTCACCAGATTATTCAGTATCTGTTGCAAGCGGCTGGCGTCCCCAAATAAAAAATCTGGCACGGAATCTGATATCTGACTATGAAGCTGAATATTTTTCTGGCGGGCGACGGGCTGTTGCAGGGTATCAATCTGGTGAATGGTTTTGCGTATATCAAAAGGTATGGCTTCAATGCTCAGTTCACCGGCTTCAATTTTTGAGAAATCGAGAATATCATTGAGCAAACAAAGCAAGTTACGGGCTGATGTATTGATCGCCTCGGCCAGTTCGCCATGTTCGGCGGGCAATGGGCTGTTTTTTAAAATATCGGATAATCCGATGATACCGTTCATGGGGGTGCGCAATTCGTGGCTCATATTTGCCAGAAAGTCTCCGCGGGCTTCCTTTGCTTTTTCGGCCAGGATGCGGGCCTTGTTGGTTTCCTGATAAGCGTTTTTCAAGCGCTTCTGATAGTGTTTTTCATCTGTTAAATCATGAAAATAGATAATAAAGGCGCCTTCGCCTTGTGCGGTATTGGGTGTGGTTATCAGTTGATATATTTTGTTGTCAAACGCAACTTCGTGTTGCCCGGCTTTCAGGGGGCCGTGTAATACCGGGTGCTGCCCGCCCAATTCTTCGATGCCGGGAAAAACCTGTTTGGCAGAAAAATTTGCGAAAACAACCTGTTTATCCTCCGTTACTTGAATGAGAGGGTGCGGATTATTCAGCGGAAGTTGCGCGATGTCGCGGGTTTCGGTTTTGGCCTTGCGCAATTGTTGTTGCCGGGCATCGCGCTGTTTGCATTGGCGCCAATAAAGCAGCGATAAAAGCAACAAAAACAGGTTGCTTAGCAATATAATAATACCGCCCACCATGCCCATTAGGCAACCTGGTGCCGTTTATTTTGCACGAAGGGGGAATTTCCAACATGGCTGTAGAGCTGTTCACGTGTGAAAGGCTTGCCCAAAAACCCTTGCGCCCCCATCGTCAATGATTTCATGATCGTTGTTTTATCCTTACGGCCCGAAAACATGATGATATAGGCATCGGGATCAATTTGAAAAAGTGCTTCCAGAACTTCGTGTCCGCCAATATCGGGCATGCCGATATCAAGGAATAAAATATCAGGGGCGCTGGCGACATATTCTTGCAAGGCTTCGGTCCCGTTTTTGGCGAAGGCCATATCGTAATCGGCCCGCAGAACATTTCCGGCCAAAGTACGCGATAGCTGGTCGTCATCGGCGATCATCACCAGCGGACGGGCGCGGTTTATACGGCGGGTTTCAATTGTTTCAATTCGTTTTGCATCAAGGTTTTGCAGGGTATGCAGCGTGTTTTCTTCGGCTCTTTTTTTGCGGTATTGTTCTTGCTTTAAGGCCTCGGCATTTTGTATGGCATTAATTTTGGCTGTATAAAGGGCCTCAATTTGTTGCCAATGCAAACCGATTTCATAAATATCGCTCAAGGCGCCCAAATTATCTGTCTTCAGATCGGCCCCCAGCTTTGCAACAAAATTTTCGAAGTGCCGTTGCATGAAGCCTTCCATTACGATCACAATGTCCCTGTCCTGACAAAGATAGACGCGCGCCATATAGGAATTGGGAATGTCTTCCAATATTCTTAGGAAGGTTTCAAATAAGGTTTCCCGCGCAATATCTGTTTTTGAAAATGCCAGGTAAAAGCACCGCTGGTTGGGTTTTGTGCGTGCAAGATTGCGCAAATCATCGCGTAATTTTAGCTCTGTTTTGGATGCGATTACTATCATTTATGGTGTCTCCCCTTTTTGTTATGCGGCTTTTTTGTCCAAGGCTTTCCGCGTTTCTGCAAAAGCCAGTTGAATGCTATCCAATTGCTGTGTGATGGATTGATAGGCAGCTTGATCGCTGTTTTGGGTGTTGTTTAAATCTTTGGCTTTGTGTTCGATATCTTTGGCGATGAGTGATATTTTTTCCGCGCCCATTTGTTTGCTGGTTGATTTTAAAGTGTGCGCCGGCCGTATAATCGCCTCTATGTCATTTTTTTCCATGGCTTGGATCATGGTATTGATGTAATCCTGCGTGCTTTGGATGTAGGTCTCGACTATCTCGTCATAGCGTTCTTTTAAAATGCGGCGTGCGTTTTCCACGGCCTGTTGATCCAATATCACGATGTTATCCGGGCCTGCGGCATTGGCGTTTGACGGATCCGGCTGTTTGGCCCGGCGGTCCGTATCTGAATGTTTGTCCTTTGTCATTGCGGCTTGGCCGTGATCGGCAGGACTGTCTTGCATAATCATGGTATAGAGCTTTTGTTTTAATTCCTGCTGCCGCACTGGTTTGCTTAAGTAATCATCCATACCGGCGGCCAGGCATTTTTCGCGGTCCCCGGCCATGGCATTGGCCGTCAGGGCCAGGATGGGCGTATGGGTTTTGATGCGGCCGGATTGTTCCAGATTGCGTATGTCCCGCGATGCGTCAAACCCATCCATGATGGGCATAAGACAATCCATGATTATTAAATCAAAAGTACTGCTTTGTGCGGCTTTTACGGCTTGTTCGCCGTTGCAGACCAATGTGTGGTTTACCTGCATTTCTTCCAGCACTTCCTGAATAAACACCTGATTAACCAGATTGTCTTCGGCCACCAAAATATTTTTATGCGGCAGGGTGATATGTTGATGTATTTCCGGTTTTGCGCCCATCGCGCCAATATCAACGCGAATTAATCGGTCTGTTTCCCCTTGTTCATAACGTCCCCACACAATGGCCAGACTTTGAATCAGGGCGTGGTTGCTTACAGGTTTTGCTATATAAGCCGAGAATCCTTTTTTCGCAAAATATTCATTGGCCATTTGATTGCTGGCCGATGTCAGCATAATCAGGCAGGTTTTACGCAGGATTTCATGATCATTAATGGCCGATGCCAGCATTTCGCCGTTCATATGCGGCATAAGATAGTCAATAATGACAATTTGATAGGGGTTGTTTTCTTCGGCCGCCATTTGCATTTTACGCAAGGCGTCTTCGCCGTTTTCGGCCACATCGCATTGCATCCCGGCATTATTGAGCTGTTCTTTTAGAATTTTTCGAACAACCGGCAGATCATCAACCGCCAAAACACGAACACCGGATAATATGGGCGGTTTTGGTTCGATTGTTGCCTCTTTGGTGTTTTGTTTTAACGGCACGGTGAACCAGAATGTGGACCCTTTGCCCTCTTGGCTGTCCACGCCGATGGTGCCGTTCATTAGTTCAACCAGGCTTTTGCAAATAGATAAGCCGAGACCTGTGCCGCCATAGTTGCGGGTGGTGGAGGCATCACCTTGCGTGAATTTTTCAAAGACGGCTTTTTGGGATTCGGGGGCCAACCCCGGACCGGTATCGGTAATAGAAAATTTCATCTCTGTGGTATCATTTGGCAGAGTTTTGTTTTCATTACTTTCGATCGTAATAATGATATACCCTTTCGATGTAAACTTAATGGCGTTGGCCAGCATATTACTCAGGATTTGCCGCATGCGTACGGGATCACAATAAAAAAACTGCTCGGTGCCGGGTTTATAACGTACCACCACTTCCAGGGCTTTGTCCCGCGCTTGCATGTCGTATAGTCTGGCCACGTCGTGGACCAGATCCATCATATTGACGGGCATGGTTTCGATAGAGAGTTTTCCGGCTTCTATCTTTGAAAAATCAAGAATGTCATCAATAATTTGTTGCAGCGTTTCCCCGGAATTAATAATGGTTCTGGCGTAGCTGTTGACCTGATCGGAAGGTTTTGCGTTCTGTATTAATTCCGCCATGCCCAATATGCCGTTCATGGGTGTGCGGATTTCATGGCTCATTGTGGCCAGAAATTCCGATTTCATGCGGCTATATTCTTCTGATTTTTCTACAGCTTCTTTGAGCTGTTGCGTTCTTTCCGCAACTATTTTTTCCAGATTGGACCGGTATTGCTCCAACTCTTTTTCATCGTTTATACGTTCTGTAATATCGAGCGCGGCGCCGATCAACATGACAGGGGTTCCGTTTTTATCAAAGATGGGGACTTTTCGTGTATGCACCAGCCGCGTTTCACCCCCCGCCCGCGTCACCTGTTCACACGGGATGTTAACAAGTTTTCCATCTCTTACCACGTTCTGATCAATTTTATGGAACCACGCGGCCTCTTCTTCGGGCCATAGGTCAAAATCGCTTTTGCCCAGCATATATTCCTTTGACATCTGAAAAAGGTTTTCCGCCTCTTTGTTGAAAAAACACATTTTGTAATTGTCCTGCACGTTTTTGCCAAAAACGGCAACGGGCAGGGTGTCTAGAATATTTTCCAGTATATTCTCGTTTATATCGGCTTTTTCCTGTACGGCCTTGTTTTGGGCTTTCAGGGATTGGTTTTGTGCCTGAACAAAACGGATGTGGCGGGCGAATAAAAAGCTGATAATCAGGCCAAGGCCCAGCACAACAAAGGCGCTGTAATTTTGTATAAGGTTTAGATAGTTCCACTGTGATTTGTGATAAATATGAAGCGAATAATTTTTTTCAAGGACATCCAGTACGGTTGAAAAAATTAATGTTTCGCTTTCTTTGATTGGGGCGGGGCCGTTAATTGTTAAATAGGGCTGTATCGAAAATTCAGATCCCAAACGTTTTTGGTAATGGTTCAAATAGGCGCGTAGATTAATCAGAATATAAAAATATCCGTCCACCTGAAACAAGGTATGATCGGAGCTGGCGTCCGGTAATTTTGCTTTTACAGGGCGGGCCAGCAATTGTACACCATCGGTGATAAGATTGATTTTGTCTAAATTCTGAAGATCAATTCCGGCAAGATTTTTTTGCAATTCAAAAGGTTTTAAGGCGACGTTTTCCGTCACTTTCGCCATAGTGTATGTTCCATTTTTTCCGGATAAGATATTCAAAAGATTGTCCGGGCCTTTTGCAATCCACCCAATTTGGGCGGGTGGTATGTAATGGTTATTCTCCTGCGATTTATAGGTTTGTATTCTGGAGGCCAGGTTCGCAAATTCAACATAGGTTACTTGCGAATCGATTTGATAAAAAGTGTATAGGGATTGCAGAACGCTCGCCGTGTCTTTATAGGTGTTTACAAAATGGTGATATTCTTTTTGGGCCTTGTATGTGAATTCGTTGAAATATTGTTTTTTGTTTTCAAGGGAAATATAGACAGCCACGGCCGCGGTAAAACATAACCCCAGCGCGAAAACAATTTTAAAAACGATTCTGTTATCCATACGGTTTTACCATTCCAGTTGTTTTTCCAGCCCGACAAAGGCAATGGCCTGATTGCCCTTGTCGTTATAGGTTAATTTGTCAAAACTGATTGTGTTGGCCTGCGCAATGCCGCGCCCGTGATTGTCGCCTGCGCGTGCGGGGTCAATTTGTAGAAAATTTTTCCATGCGAATCCCTCCCCCTGATCTTCGATAACGACATAGGTGCCATCCACTTTGTGCGCGACTGTTGCGGTTACAAATTTATGTTCATTTTCGGGCAAGGTCTGAAGGCGGTTAATTTCGCTCTCCCAGGTGTTGTTGGCAACTAAATCTGTCTTTCGGTCATAACCAATGCCGATATTGCCGTGTTCAATGGCATTAATTAGCAGTTCCCCAAGGCCGGAAAGAACGCGCTCCGGCTCAGGGAAGCAATTTGCAATAAAGGCTGATAATGACCGGGCTTCATCCAGTGTTCGGACATTAAAACGGGCGGTTTCGATCAGGTTGAAACTGGTTTTATGCTTGCCTAGCTCCTCCGCCAGTGTTTGAATTTGCTGCGCTTCGCGTACGGCGGCTGATAAAACAGACCGCAGCATGTCATCATTGACCGGTTTGGTCAGATAATAAAAAACACCGGCGTCCAGCCCCTCTTTCATTTCATCCATGCTATCGGCGCCGGTGACCATAATGACCGGAATGTTGCGCCATGCGTGATTGTCTTTCATGCGTTTGACGGCGCTTAATCCATCCATAACCGGCATGAACCTGTCCATTAACACCACGTCAATTTGTCCGGGGTGTTTTTCCAATTGCACCAACGCTTGCTGGCCGTCATTGGCTGTGATGATATTATGCCCCAATTCCTTAATTTGTATTTCCAGGAAACTCATGGCCATCTGATCATCTTCCACCGCCAGAATATTCATTGGTTTTTCTTTTTCCAGCAGCGAATAATCCACGTTAAAATCTGAGCTCATTATAGACCTTACCTTTCTGTAAACGCTGTTCTCAGGGCAATATGAATGGGCTTTAGCATGTATTCCAGAATGGTTTTTTCACCGGTAATAACATCGGCCATGACGGTCATGCCGGGGATGATTATGTTGTCCGGGTTATTTCCAACGTAATTTTGTTCCAGCAACACCTGCCCCTGGTAATAACGTTCCCCTGTATCGCCAGAGAATGTAGTGGGCGATATTTTCTTTAAATGTCCCTTGACCGAGCCGTAGCGGGAAAAGTCGAAGCTACTGAATTTGACTTGTACCGGTTGTCCCAGTTTTAAGTGGCCGATATCTTGCGGTGATATTTTGACCGCAATTTCTAGATTTTTATGTGTGGGGACAATTTCCATGATGGTTTGGCCGGGCTGAATGACCGCGCCAACAGTATTGACGGATAATCCCTTGACCAACCCGTCAACGGGCGCGCGAATTTTCAAACGTCCCATTCGTTCTTCCAGTTTTTCAATTAGTTCGGCATTCTGGGCCTTTTCGGCCAGGATTTGATCCAGTTTCACACTGATTTCGTCGCGCTGTGTGGCGGCCAGTGAATCAAGGCGGCCTTTAAATTCCGCGATTTCGGCCTTGGCAACCAATATCTGATTGCGCAGTCTGGATATTTCGCCTTTGGCTTCGGTCATGCGCCGTTCATCTTCCAATAATTGCATATCCGAGGCATAGCCCTTCTGGTTCAGTTTCAGGCGTCTGTCATATATATCTTGCGCAATTTTCAGGCTGCTGCGTTTGGTGCCCAGATCACTTTGTATGGCGCGTATGGATTGTTTTTTCTGCGCAATTTGTTCTTCGATAATGCGGGCTTCTTTTTCACGTGCGCTGCGCATGTCCTGGAAAAAGGATTGCTGGTCGGCAATCATGCCTGCGGTTGCCCCGCTAAATTGTGAGAAGTCCGGCTCTCGACCGTCTGTATAAGCGCGCAGGCGTTCGCTTTGTTGATCCAGATACAGCTGTTTGGTTTTGGCCCGTTCAAAGTCCTCCTTGATGGCGGAATCATCCATCACCAGTAAAATATCGCCGGTTTCTACAACGTCGCCTTCGGTGATGTTGATGCTTTTGACGATGCCCCCTTCAAGATGTTGCACCGTTTGCTGATATCCATGCGGAACAACCTCGCCCGGGGTTCTCGCGACTTCATTAATATTGGTGAATCCGGCCCAAATAATAAACGCAAACAAAGCCAGGGAAACCATGGTCATGGTGGCCCGGATAATGTGCGGGTTTACCGCCTCTTCCAGCTGTATGGCCTGAGAAAGATATCGTGTTTGCTTTTCGCGTTTTTTTGTCTGTCTGTGTTTCATGTTACGCGACCTCCTGTGATGTGTTCATCATGTCAAATAGTATATCCGTAGACCCGGTAATCGGGTTGTCTAAACCGCGCAGCCATACGATCGTATCGGCCAGTTTCATAAAGTCCTTACGATAACTGCAAAAGATAATCGTCCGCTTGCCTTTTGCCCGGCTGAGATAATCTTTCAGGTTTTGTCCTGTTTTGCTGGAAAGCAGGGCATTGGGTAATTCATCGATTAACAGGATAGAGGCCGGATGCAGATAGGCCCGCGCCAGTGACAACCGCGTTGCCAGACTTGAGGTTAGTTTGGTTTTGCTGTGTGACCCGATAATCGTATCAAGCCCGTCCTGAAATTTTTCTATGTCACACCAGGCATCTGCCAATTCCAGCGCTTTGATAACATCATCCCGGCTGGCCATTGGGTTGGATAGACGCATGTTTTCAATGATGCTGCCGTTAAAGAAATGGGGTTGTTTGGGGACATAGGCGATTTGTCTTCGTAAATGGGGGGCGTCCAGCTGACGGATATCAAATCCGTCAATGCGGATGGTTCCCTGTGTCGGGCTGTGCAGCGATTTGATGAGTTTAAGGATGGTTGCCTTGCCCGTCCCGTTATTGCCTGTAATAACAACCAGATCACCGGGGCGCGCCTCGAATGATAAATTCTGGAAGACGGCATCTGTATCATCATTATAGCGAAATGATGCATTATGCATGGAAATTTCGCCCTTTAGTTTTGCCAGTCTGGAATAACTTCTTGCCTCTTCGCGTTCGGTTTCAATGTCCATCAGGTCATTGACCTGTGCGATTGAATTACGCAGCTGTTCCAGACGCGGAATCATTGTACATAGGGAATAAAACGGGGTCAGAATTCGCCAGACCAAAATCATGGTGGCAACCAGAGCGCCCGTTTGCATGGACCCTTCCCAAATTAGATGCACGCCGAAGCCCACTGTTGCAACCGCGGCAATGACGGTTAGACTATGGGCCAACGTTTCGGCGATCATACCCAACCAGCCCAGTTCAAAATGTGTCATCATTTCGCGCCCGGAAAGGTGACGAAACTTTTCCTGCCACTTGTTGCGAAGGCCGTGGGCACGAATGCCATCAAGTTTTTCAAAGGTTTCGATTGTAAATTGCTGCCTTGCGGAACTGGCCTTGGCCGCCAGGCGGATGGACACTTTGATTTTATGGCGCATAGCATAAAAAAGACCGAGATAAGCCAGTATCATAAATAGCGGTACAAAAACCAATGGCCCGGCTATAAAGGCAACAGCAATGATTGAGATAAAGACGAAGGGCGCCTCCAGTAATGACAGGAAAACAGAGCCGCTGAAGAAGTCCCGGACAGATTCGAATGTTTTAATGCGCGCGATTTGCGCGGCGACAGAGGCCTTTTCAATCAAATTTGGAGATAGGCCAATTAAATGGGCAAAAATTTTGTTGCTGACGATATTATCCAGCCGCCCGGCCAGCCACGATAATCCGGTGGATCTAATATTTCGTAATTTCCATTCAAACCCGATTGCAATGAAAACGCCAACGGCCAGCATCGGAAGTGTGCCCGGTGATCCTGCGGCAATGACGCGATCATAGACCAACATAATAAAAAGTGGGGTCACCAGAGCAATACAATTCAAAATCAGGCCGGCGGTCATAACCTGGGCAAACGTTCCCTTGAATCGTCCCAGCAAAGCGCGAAACCAGGAATAGCCGCTGCCCTTGCGCATAAATTGTGAGGTTGCGGCGCGGTTTTCATCATATTTTTGGAAGAACCACACTTTGCCATTTTGATCGAATGAGGGCGGAACATTGCTGATTAATTTGGAAATCGGGTCATAAAATTGCAAGTCTCCTTTGCTATCGCGCCACAATACAATGCAGGGCTCACCCTGACCGGGAATAAAAACACCGGGCAGCAGACGTTCATCAATATGATCAAGCGCGCTGTCTGCGGGGCGGCAATAATACCCCATATGCGCCATCGTGTTTAAAAAATCAGCCTCATCCATCGGTGATTTATCATGCGGTAACGATTCCAGTATCCGCTGCACTTTGCATTTTGGTTCCATTTTTAGAATTAAAGCGCACAGACAGACTTCCCACGGGCTGGTTTCCTTAAAACTGTCGCGTCCGGTTTGCGCCAACATGTTCAACATGGCAATAATGGGCTGACTATCGACAAACCGCTCAAGGGTGGCATTGGTGTCTGGCGCGTTGGTTTTCGGCCCGGTTCTGGTCATAGTCGTAACTCCTTGTACGGATGGATATTGCCTTTGCTGAACACGTCTTCGCTCGGGATTAATTCGCCGTCTTGCATGATGTAGTGTTTGCTTGCCAGAGACCGGATATTGCGGTCATCGGAAATCAGGATCATTGAGGCTTTGCCTTTTAAACGTGCCAGAAGACTGTAAATCATGGCATAACCTTCTTTGTCCAAAGACCGGTCAGCATTATCAAATAAAATCAATCGCGGTTTTGTTGCCAATACACGCACAATCGCAATGCGCTGTTTTAATCCGGGGGATACAGAATCGGTATTATTTCCTGTCAGGAAAGTATCAAATCCCCCCGGCAGCTGGGCTACATCTTTATCGACATTTAACAGGGCTGATACTTCTCTGGCCTGCGCTTCATTGATTTGGCCAAAACAGGTGATGTTGTCGCGAATCGTGCCGCGAAAAATCAGGGCTTGTGTGCGAATAAACCCGACATGCCGCACCAGTTCTTCCGGGGCATAGGTATTGATATTTTCACCGTCTATGTGAATTTCGCCTTTTGTCGGTGGATATGTGCCTGCAATCAGGCTGAGTAGGCTGGTTTTACCGGCGCCATGCCCGCCCGATATTAAAATACTTTCCCCGCGCTTCATTTTTAAGCTCACATTTTTAATGATGGGGTCGTCTTTGTCTTTGTACCGGAAAGACAAATCATATATGGCCAGACGCCCATCGCTGATGCGGGGTATCACGCTTTCCCGTGAGGCTATGTTTTGTTGTGGCGTGGCGAACAGCTCCTCTAAATGGTCTCTGGCCAGTGAATAATCCTGATAACGCGTCCATAAAGCCAGCGCCTTTTGCACAGGTTGCATCATGCGCCCAGAAAGCAGCAGTGTTGCAATTAAAGCCCCGGTACTGAGTTGACCTTGCAGTACAAACCATGCCCCGGCGGTGATAACGCTGGCGACCATGATATGTGAGAAAATGGCCCCGATATTAAATGTGCGCGCTGTTTCTTGCGTCACATTGTAATTTTCCAGACAGGATTGCTCCTCCATTTGTTCGTATCGGCGTTCAAAAAATTTCTCAAGGGCAAATGCCTTAAGGGTATGCACACCTTCCAGCGATTCAATTAAGAAATTGAACCGTTTGTCGTCGGCTTGTTCCCGTTTTTTTAGGGCAAGGCGCAGGCGTTGTCCTTTCCACAGCGATACAATAATAAAAAGGGTTAAGATAACGGCGGGAACAATGGTCAGGCTGTATGCGATATATAAAATCAGGCCAAGGTAAACCGGAACGAATAACAATTCGGCGATAACTGTCAAAGCATATCCATTATAGAAATCTTTTAATTTTCCGACCGAGCCCATACGGTGCAGATATTCGCCGATACCGTATGATCCCATCTTTGCCGGGTCGGCCCCTAATATTTTGTCGATGGCATTGCACGCCATGCGGTGTTCATATGCGGCGCCTGAGCGGCCAATGACATAGGCCCGGCATAGTCGTAAGCAGGCCTCGAGAAAAATCGCAAGGCACACCCCGGATATCAAGACCGGAAGTGTGCCTGTCCCCGGGTTGGGAAGTATGCGGTCATAAACCTGTAAGGTCATGATCGGTAAAGCCAGTGATAATATATTAATGGCCAGTGTTGATAGCAAAAGAGAGTATACGCTCTGCCGAAACCCCTGTGGTTTTAACGTATCGTTTTTGCTGGAGGCATGTTTGTGTTTTTCACGGCCATGCAATGGCTCAGCTTGTCTTTGCGACAAATCCATGTCGGCGTTTTGTGTTTCCAACCCGGTTATCGTCATGATTTTATCCGAACAGGCCCCCTAATGACCCGACATCCAAATCGGGGTTAATATCCAAAACGCCTAATCCTTCGGCAACTGTACCGGCCGGGTCGGGTAAAATGTCTGCCTCCCCTCCCAGTCCGCCGACCAGATCATCAAATAAGCCGCCTTCACCGATGGTGCTTTCTGTCCAGCTGTTTTCATCGCCGCCGCTATTTCCGGCGGAATCTTCGGTATTGTTTCCGGCCAAAAGGTTAATGGCATCACCAATACCCAGATCGTTATCACCTGTTATTTCTTCAATAAGGTCAGGTATGATTTCTTCTGTCATTTCGGCAATATCCTCACCATTTTGCAGTGTGTCTGTATCGCCGTTGTTTTGATCACCCAATAAGCCGCCGGCCAGACCATCAGTAAGACCATCAGTAAGACCATCACTCAGGCTATCAGTCAAACCGCCGGTCAGGTTATCGGCCAGATCAGTGACGCCATCAACGGTATCATCCAGCGTATCGGTCAGATCACCGGTCGCACCGCCGGTTACATCGTCCAGCGTATCGCCAATGTCATTGACAACCGGGTCTATGATGTCCGAAATCAGGCCGTCACCGGCGGGATTATCTCCGCCAATTAAATCGTCCAGCGGTGTATCAAGGTTACCGTCCAAAACACCGCCAACTGTATCGCCCAGTTCGTCCCCGGCACCGGCCAGAATGGTGTCTTCGCCTGTGCCGCCCTCTCCGTCATTTAGGAGAGGGTCGGCCAGATTGCCAAGGAGATCCGTAGCCAAATCGATGTCGATATCAATATCACCTGTTATGGCCTCAACCGGGTCTAAGGGTATATCCAGCCCTTCGGCCAATACTGTGTTGTCAACCAGATCAATGCCGGTATTGACGGTTATATCCGTATCACCGGCGTTGTTATCAATTTCATTTCCATTCCCGCCCAGTAAATCCGTTCCCAGGCCAAGACCCAGATCAATGTCGCCGACCAGATCTTCAACAGGATCTAGAGCGGCCTCTATTGTTTCATCCAGCCCCAGCGGATCAATGCCAAGATCAGCAACGATATCCGTATCGCCATTACCATCTTGATTGGTGTTGTTTTCGCCCAGCAGACTATCAGTTAAGCCGCCGGTCAGGTTATCGGCCAGATCAGTGATACCATCAACGGTATCATCCAGCGTATCGGTCAGATCACCGGTCGCGCCGCCGGTTACATCATCCAGCACATTGCCAAGGTCATTGACAACCGGATCCAGGGTCTGCGAAATCAGGCCGTCACCGGCGGGATCATCCCCGCCCAGGCCGATATTGTCCAATATATCGCCGACGGAATCATCAATGTTGTTTGTGATATCGCCGACGGTATCGTTTAAATTTGTAAGCGTATCAAGCAATTGATTAACGCTAGCGCCCGGATTGTTCAGGTCCAGATCGCTGACGACATCTGTGAATTGGTCAATTGTGTTTTGCAATGTATCTACAGTGCCGCCCAATTCCCCTAATGTGTCGCTTAATACATCAATGCCGGTTAGATCCGCGATATTATTGACAAAGTCATAGGTGGAATTTAAATCAACGTCCAGATTGATGTCAGTGTCCAGAATGTTATCAAGCGGTATATCGACACCGGTAAGAACTGTATCCAGTACATTTAAATCCAGCGTTAGATGCAAATCATCCAGATTAAGCCCGTCACCAAGGACATTATTCACGATATCGGTAATGTTATTGGTAATATTCGATATTTCCGTGACCGTGTTGTTAACAATATCGGTCAAATTATTTGTGATATTGGTCAGCAAGGTAGTCACATTGTCGAGATTCAAAATATCAAGATCATTGAGAACATCCCCCAATACATTTGTAATGTTGGTAATTTCCGTACTAAGGGTTGTGATGGTGTCACCCAGATCAATAAAGAGACCATCAATAATGTCGGTGATGTCGCCCAGATCAATATCGATATCACCCAAATTAACAATCGTATCGCCCAGATCAATATCAATGATGGTATCACCGCCATCACCGTTGCCGTCGCCATCATCGTCTTGTCCGTTTGTTCCGTCTTGACCGTTCGCCCCGTTATTGCCGGGCGGGCCATTCTGGGGCTGGCTGTCTGTGCCATCCAGACCGGAAAGACCGCTGATCCCATCCAGGCCGGAATTAAAACTAAGCCCCGATCCGGCCGGTGCGAAAGCCCCGGCATCCGATGATAACTGTGATGCGCTTAATGACCCAACAGTAGAGCTGGCAAAATTTCCGTCACCGCGGCCTGTATTATCGATTCCGGCGTTTTCAGTGCTGGCAATAATATTGCCATGGCTGAACCCGGGGGCGGATAAACCGGTTTGTGCCAAATCGGCAAAATCTGATGCAGCATTTGTTGTTATATTTCCGCCGGGGTTTGTGTTTGATATGTCTAAGCCTTCATTGCCGCTATAGGCGAAGGGGTTATCACCAATAAGGGCTTCATCGGTTTGCGAGGCTTGCAGAACGCCATAAGCCATATTACCCGATCCGAACAGACTTTCGGTGACGCCATCTATATCTTCCGCGGCGTATTGGTCGGCATCCAGTTTTGTTGACGGGATAACAAGGATAGTATCTGTCATATCCAATTGTGTTTGAATGATTGTATTTGTGTCTGTGTTTTCAACGGTATCGGCCATTATAGTTTGTCCTCCCTGCTGTCTTACCCATGTATTCAGCCTATCAATCCTGAGTTGCGGAGACGTAAATTTTATGTTTCATTAAAATCTTATTTTTGTTTCATTTTTGTTACGTATTTTAGGATAAGATTATATGGAAGCACTTGAGAGTGTTCTGGTCATTGAAGATGACAAAATGATAAGGGAATTGTTGCGCCTTACTTTAGAAAAAAAATTTCTTATCCTAGAGGCTTCGACAGCCCGGCGGTCTTGGGAAATTTTAACCCAGCATCACGCTGATGCGATTGTAATGGACCTAAATTTACCGGATTTTTGTGGTTTAAAGTTGATCAAAAATATAAGAAAAAATCATACGCATATTCCCATTATTGTATTAAGCGGTGAAAAAGATGATGCGCGAAAAGTGCAATGTTTTAATGTGGGCGCTGATGATTTTGTTGAAAAACCGTTTTGTACAGATTTGCTGGTTGCCCGCATAAATGCTCATTTAAAGCGATGTAAGGAATTAAATGGTCTTAGTAACATAGAGGCCAATGATTCGCTGCCCTCTGATTCAGAACAACAGATGGAATTAAATGGGTGGGTGGTTGATCCTTTAAAGTTCCAGTTGTTTGATAAGCAAGGACACTCCGCAGATCTTAGCTCAAGGGAATTTTGTTTGCTGCAGTATTTTCTGATGAATGAGGGGCGGGCCATATCGCGTCAGGAACTGTGCGAAGCCGTGCGCGAGAAAAATTATGTCCCGACGCCGCGGGCTCTGGATGTTAAGATTGCCCGCATTAGAAAAAAGATTTGCGGCCCGAAAGGTGGTGCACAAATTATTAAAACGATTCGCGGTGTCGGGTATATGTTGAACCTTGAAAATTAGCATTTTTCTATACAACCATACATACGTATTCTTCTTTTTTGATTACATTTGCAAATATAGAAACAGCCCGTAGAGTACATTTTTTAAAATTTTGTATCAGGATGCGGGGGATCAGATGCGCCATATTTTTTTCGCTTTTTTTGCGGTAATTTTTTTTCTGTCTTTACACGAATATGCCCACGCGCAGGATAACGCGGCCTATCCGAAATTGGCGCAGATTTTCGCCCATGTCCATGATCGTAATCCATCTTTAAAAGCCGCGCAGGAAGAGCTCAGCGAGACCAGAGAACTTTATCCGCAGGCCCGGGCGGGGTGGTTACCGAGTTTGGATGCAGAGGCCAGTATCTTCGCGACGACAATTGAGAATAGTAACTTTAGTACTGGAGACGGGGCCACCACCAAAAATTTGTCGGTGAATGTAAACCAGCCGATTATAAGAGGGGGACGAACATTTGCCGAAACGGCCCGCGCCCGCGCCCTTATACGCGCTGGTGAGGCCCTGTTAACCCAAAGAATGCAGGAGATCTATTTGCAGGCCGCGGTTGCTTATGCCGATTTATACCGTGATGCCGAAATCTGGAGATTACGTCAGGACAATGTCGATATTTTGGCCAAAGAACTGGATGCCGCGCAGGAACGCTACGCATTGGGGGAATCTACTATAACCGGCATTCATCAGGCTAAGGTCCGGTATCAACGGGCGCAAGGAGCGTTGATTGAGGCCTCCGCCGATTTAGAAAGTAGTGAGGCTCGATTCTTCGAGGTGGCGCAGATGCGCCCTGAGGGTCTATTTCGCCCCGTTTATAATGTGCAATTTCCGGATCAGCTGGAAACCATTATTCAAATGGCTGAAAGACAAAATCCCGAAATATGGATTGCGGACTATCAACAAAAAGCGGCTGAGCATAATGTCGATGCCGTTTTAAGAGAGTTGTTCCCGCAAATTTCTGCCTTCGCAAATTACAACAAACAATATGATCCGCAACCCGGCATTACCGAACAAAGCGAAACCCAGACAATAGGTTTGCGGGCAACGCTGGCCCTTTATCAAGGGGGAGCAACGCGCTCACGCATGCGTGAGGCAAGGCGCAGCGCCAAACGCCAATGGTATGAAATTCAGGAAATAAAAAACCGTATTCGGCAGGAAACAACCAGTAACTGGCATTCCTATCTGGCGGCGCGCCGGGTCACGAATAGCCGCCAAATGGAAATTGAATCGGCCGTGCTCGCGTTAAATGGTGTGCGCGAAGAGGCCCGATTGGGACAGCGTACCATTTTGGATATTCTGGATGCCGATGCCGAATTGATTGAGGCCAGGATCGCCCTTGCCAACGCGCAACATGATGAGGTTGTCAGTCAATTTGCGCTGGCGGCTAGTCTGGCGATGATTTCCCCTGAACTCAGCGAAAGCGCGGTTTCGCAATAATTTGGCTATTTTCTGGCTGTATATAGCGCGGCAGATTCTATGATTTTTCCGCTCACATCTTCACCCGCCAGATTGTGAATTTCACGTAAACCTGTGGGGCTGGTGTGGTTTATTTCGATCAGATGCCCGCCGATGACGTCCAGACCGGCCAGTATGATGCCGTCCTGAACCAGTCTTGGGCCCACGATGCCGGCAATGTGGCGGTCGCGATCATTAATGGGTTCGACCTTATAGGTGCCGCCGGCGGCCATGTTGCCGCGCAGGCTTCCGTCTTTGGGGTATCGTACCAGGGCGTGGTCGGCAATGGCCCCGTTAATCATAATTAAACGGCGATCACCGTTTTGAATTTCCGGTAAAAAGTTCTGCACAATAATATGGGTGCGCCCGCCGCCAGTCAGCATTTCTATGATGACATCCAGATTGTGATCCTGTTTATCGGTAACGAAAACGCCGTATCCGCCCATCATGTCCACGGGTTTTAACACTGCCCGTTCCAGCGATTGAATAAAAGCATAAATTTGATCTGCATTGGCGCTGATTAGGGTTTGGGGAATGAGATCGGGAAACAGGCTAGCGTATATTTTTTCATTGTAATGCCGAAGCGCGGCGGGTGAATTTATAACGCCTGCGCCATCGCGCATGGCTTGATCCAATATGTATGTGGTTTGTATAAAAGCCTTATCAACGGGCGGATCTTTGCGCATGAAGATCACATCAAAATCCCCAAGCGGCCTGTCTTGCCATTCGCCATATTCAAAGGCGGTTTCATCGGCTTTATGCACCGGTGCGCACAGACCGCCAGCCATGTTGTTTTTGATATAAAGACCATCCTGCATCAGATAAAAATTCTCATGCCCCTTTGCGTTTGCGGCCTGCATTAAGGCGATACTGGAGTCTTTATACGGCTTGATTGCACCGGGCGGGTCCATCACATAGGCAATTTTCATGATCTTATTCATTCCTATTTATTGGTAACAACATATATTAAGTATGACATAGTCTGACATGTATTATTGTCTATGCGGAAGGGATTTTTCTTTGTTAAAAAAACAGGATCTTGTTGAGTATATGGCCAGTGGTGTGAAACCGCGTGAACACTATCGTATCGGCCTTGAACATGAACAATTTGTTTTTGATCTGCGTACCGGTAAGCCCTTGGCGTATGACGGAAGCCCGGGTATCAAGCAACTGCTGGAAACATTGTCTGCCCGGTTTGGCTGGGCCCCTGTTTATGAACATGGCCGGGTTATTGCCCTGAAAAAAGGCGGGCAGTCTGTGACGCTGGAACCGGCCGGACAGATTGAACTTTCCGGTTCACCGCATGCAACCATTGCCGAGATGGCCGGCGAACATATGGCCTATACCGAAGAATTAAGATCCGCCGGGCAGGAATTGGGCGTTGATTATTTACAGCTGGGCGTTCACCCCACATGGGGGCGTGATGATATGCACTGGATGCCCAAGGAACGCTATCAAATTATGCGTGAGTATCTGCCCACACGCGGCGGCCTGGGTGTTGATATGATGACCCGCACCAGCGGCGCACAGATTAATCTGGATTTTGAAAGCGAGGCCGATATGGTGCAAAAAATGCGCATCATGATTGCCTTACAACCGATTATGATTGCGTTGTTTGCCAATTCCCGCATAGTTGATGGCCGTGATAGCGGGTATGTCAGCTACCGCGCCCATATCTGGAGCGACACCGACCCTGATCGTTGCGGTATTTTGCCCTTTGTTTTTGATTCTGACATGGGATTTGAGCGGTATGTTGATTATATGCTGGATGTCCCCATGTTCCTGATTTACCGGGATGGTAAAATGATCAATATGGCCGGGCAATCTTTTCGTCGTTTTTTAAACGGAACGTTGCCTGAAAATAAATTCCATCAGGCCAGTCTGGAGGATTGGGAGGTGCACTTGGGAACGGCTTTCCCTGAGGTGCGTTTAAAAAAATATCTGGAATTGCGCGGCCCGGATAGTGTATCTGCGCCTTTATTATACGCGCTTGCGGCGTTTTGGGTTGGGTTGGTTTATGCGCCGGATATATTGGCACAGGCCGGTGATTTAATTCAGGGGTGGACTGTATCTGATCATATTGCTTTTCGTGAAACCGTCACGGTTAAGGGGCTTGATGCGCCCGTTCCACAATCACAGCAGACAATACGTGATTTTGCGCCTTCGGTTATTGCGTTGGCCAGAGAGGGCTTACAGCAACTGGACGGGCAAAGCAGCGGCCTTTTTTATCTGGATCTGTTACAGGACCGGCTTGCCGCGCCATGATTGATCGCCGGATGTTATCATCGCGGTGAAAGGCGCCGGGTTCTACACCTATATCTCTTCTTATGCCGGGGCTATTGCGGCGTAGTTCAGACCGCGGCCTTTTTTGTATTGATCTGCGGAATCAGGCTGCCGCCAATCATGCCGATAATCGCCATGCCCAGGCCGGCCAGTTGCGGCGGAACCATCATTTCCTGATCATGCGCGGCCATTTGCAGATTAAGCCCCTCCAATACGGCCCAGCTTGTCACGCCCAGTGCAATTGAAATCAACGCGCCCGCGTTGGTTGCTTTGGACCAATACACGCCAAAAGCCAGCGGCACAAAGGCCCCGCATAATGTGACCAGATAAGCATTCTCGACCATTTCAAAGATACTGTGACCGGCTGAAGAGCTGAGGTAAGCATAACCATAGATCAGCAATCCAAACCCCAGAACACAGCCGCGTAAAGTGATAAGTAATTGTTTGTCATTTAACTTGAACGCCTCTTTGAATATATTTTCAGCCAGAATAGCAGAGGGAGCCAGCAATGTTCCCGATGCCGTGGACATAATGGCCGATAGCAGGGCGCCAAAGAACATAACCTGCACGGCAATTGGAACATGGGCCAAAATAAATTCAGGCAGGATGCGTTGCGGGTCACCATCTTCGCCCATATGGGTGTCCGCCAATGCCGGTTCTAACATGATGGCGCCATAGGCAATGAAAATAGGAACAAAACAAAACAGAATATAAAAGCATCCGCCAATCACCGTTCCGCGTATGGCGGTTTTTTCGTCTTTGGCAGACATTACGCGCTGAAATACGTCTTGTTGTGGGATGGACCCCAGCGCCAGCGTAATAAACGCCCCGATAAATCCCAGTATTGCGGCGGCGTTCATATCTGGCCAGAAATCAAATTTATTATGCGCCGCGGCGTGATCAATTACGGTCATAACGCCACTATCCAGACGCCCGGCAATCAAATAGGCCACAATTAATAAACCGGCAAGAATGGCCATCATTTGTATAAAGTCCATAATTGCGATCGACCACATTCCCCCGAAAATGGTATAAAATACGACAACGCCCAGACCAATTGCCATACCCCATTCGAAAGAAATCATATCCCCGGAAATCAAACTAATGGTCAGGCCAAGGGCAACAATTTGTGCCGAAACCCAGCCCAGATAGCTGATGCAAATGGCAATAGAAACCAGTGTTTCAACAGACCGGCCGTATCGTTGGCGATAAAAATCCCCGATGGTTAGTAATTTCATACGGTAAAGACGGGCGGCAAAGAACAGGCCCACGAAAATCAGGCACAGACCGGCCCCGAACGGGTCGGCAACAATGCCGCCCAACCCGTCTTCGATAAAGGTGGCAGGCATGCCCAATACGGCCTCGGATCCAAACCACGTGGCGAAAACTGTTGCAATGGTGACATAGATCGGCAGGGACCGTCCGGCCAGAATATAATCTGTTGAGCTGCGTACCCGCATAGCGGCATAAATACCAATGCTAATTGAAATGGTCATATAGACGATGACAAAAACAGCCAGTGCATTCATGATACCCGCCTTTTTTCTTTGGTTTATGTATTAAATCTGAAGGGCTTGAACGGCCTTTTCACCAGATAATTCATTCTGAACAATGATTTTCTGTACGGTCCCGAATCCATTAAAATCGGTGCGGGATACCTCGCTATAGGCGCCTAGCTGTTCAATGCGAATCCAGTCACCGACCTGAACATCGGATGGCAACATAAACGGCCCGTTCATCATATCGACCGAATCACATGTTGGCCCCGCGAAGCGGAATGGCTGGATGGTGCCTTCGAAATCACGGTCAGTTTTGCGAATTAAATGCGCCGGATAAGGCAGGCCAATGGCGCCGCCTGCCTCGAACAGGCCACCATAGGTGCCGTCATTTAAATACAGCAAATCATCTTTACGCCCTTCGACGCGCACCACCAGTGATCCTGCGCACGCCACAAGCCCGCGGCCAATTTCACACAGCAATTCCAGGGTCTCTAATTTTTGTTTTTTAACGGCCTGCGCGATGGTTTTGGTAAAGGTCGTGATGGGGGGGATTTTTTCCACACCGCCAAGATCTGCCGGAAAACCACCGCCTATATCAAGGGCTTCTACCTTTACGGAGCTGTTTTCAATGACTTTGGCGGCCCATTTTAGTGCCTTCGCATAGATTTGCGGATCGGGGCATTGTGTGCCGACATGAAAGCTCAGGCCCAGTTTTGTACAATACGGACGGCACAGCAATAAGAGTTCTGAGGCCAGATCGGGTTTGGCGCCGAATTTGCGAGAGAAATCGGTCGCTACGCCCCCGCCGGGCTTGTTTTTGGGTACGGCCATCCGTACGAATAATTCAAGATCCGGGGCTGCATTGGTCTCAAACAGAATTTTATCCAGCTCACCTGCGTAATCCAGAACAAAAGCGCGAACGCCGTGTTCATAATAGGCTTCACGAATGGCTTCCGGGGCTTTGATCGGATGCATAAAATAGATTTTTGCATCGGGAAACATATTTTTGATCAAGCGGACTTCACCAATCGAGGCCACGTCAAAACGCCGTACGCCGCCCTCATACATGGCTTGTAAAAAGATGGGGTCCGGGTTGCATTTAACCGCATACAGGGCCTGCCCGGTAAAGGCGGCCGTAAATTCGCGGGCACGTTTTTCCAGGCGGCCCGGATTTAGAATCGGAACCGGGATCGCCGGGCCAAGCGAACGAATATATTCGTCGCTGATGTCATAATCGGTGTTTGATGATAATGCGTTATCATTGGCCAGAGTACGGGAATAAGCAGGGGCGCTTTGCCCCTCAAAGAGAAGGTCGTTGGTCATCAACAATAAACCTCGTGTTATAGGAGCAAGCTCCAAGTTAAATACAAGAAATTCGTCGTTGCATAACCAAACCAATACGGGGGGCCATAGGCACGTGCGTATCTTTATCATTGGGGCAAAATTCAATATTTTGCAAACTTTATTTTATGTCGCTGCAAAATATTTTTTATCTTTGAAATTTACATTTTATTTCAAAGGCTTGGTGACGGGCTTTGTGGCTTATCTGTCTGAAGGTCTGTTAAGGTCAGGCGTTTATCTTCGTGCAGTTCCAGATGATGGGTGTGATGACGCAGCAAGTTATCATTATGGATGACGCTGATTGCGGTTACGCCTTCGGCTTTTTCAAATAATTTACCGTATAGTTCGTGCGCTGTTTCTTCCTTCAGCGCGGCTGTTACTTCGTCCAGAAGGAACAGGCCAACCTCCTCGCATTGTAAAAACATACGGGCAAAAATCAATTTTTGTTGCTGGCCGCCGGACAGGCGCATTTTGTGGCCCTGTAGCATCCAGTTTTCAATGGCATTATTGGTGTTGGCGATCATATTTTTGGCGGCTTGACGCCCTTTATATCCCGGGAAGACCGGGCTTTTCCCGTGTTCATCGGCCGGGCATTTCAACATATCCATCGCATAGGCCCGCATTTGCAATGCCAGGTCTTCCTGATCTTCGGCCGTGAAATGATCTTCGATTAACTCCGTTAAATATAATTTCTTTCTGATGGTTTTTTCGATGGCATTGGCCATGGCTTCTGCGCTATGGGCGCTCATTTTTCCTGCTTGTTTGGACAATTGCTGATCCAGCATTTTCTGGAAGAACGTGACCAAAGTTTCAGGCCGTGCCAAATTCCAGGGCAGATGTACCTTTATGTCCTCCAGCCCCGCATCATCCAGGCATTGTTCATATTGTTCATGCGTATAGGTTTCGGGGCGGTTGGGATAGGCCAGCAGGCCAGGCAGGGTTGTCGGTGTTTTACGGATTTCCTGCGAGGCAATAAATATTTTCTTATCGGCAGGCATGGTTATTTCAACATTGCCCGACCCGGCAGAGTTTAATTCGGCCATAACCCTGAAAATGGTTGATTTACCGGCGCCATTGGGCCCGGTTAAACCAATGCGTTGTCCGTTTTGAATGGTAAAGTTGATATCCTTGATCAGGGTCGTGTTTTCCAGCGGGGTTTTTATATTGACATCCTTAAAGGTGATTTTGCTTTCATTGCCTTCAAGCAGGTCAACAAAAATCAATTCGGGCGCGCCGTTTTCGGCTGCGGCGTTAAAGTCGTCGGATGGGGTCGCGTTATGTTTTGTCATGATGATATCCGCTTTTTCTTTATAGCTCCGGCCCGGCGGGTTGCTGTGCCGTTTGACCGGGGGCGTCTTGTGGGTTTTGGCGGCGCTTGTAATATTCTTTTTCCAGCGTCTCATATTTCGCGAGTTCCATACCGTCAATTAACTGTGCCATACGGTCAACATCGGCTTTAAAGCTGGCGGCGGCGGGAATGTTGTTTTTCAAAAATTCAAACGCGCTTTCAACGCGGCGGAAAATACCAGCGGCCTGCGTGACATCACCATAGGTAATAATGCCCGCGAAATATTGCGGCGCGGCCAAAACCAATGGCACGTAACTGCCGACATTGGCAAAGACCGAATTGGCCGTCATTAATTGCATGCGTTTGGTAATAAATTTGGTATCAACATCGACAACCTTGCGGAACTGGTCTTTCAGGATTTCTTTCTCACGGGCTTCACCGGCTGAAAGTGAAATTTGTTCGGGCTGTGAATGTACTGACAACATTGTGGCACGGTGGTCACCGCGCGTTTTTTGCAATTGCCGTCCCAGTTTGGGCAGGCTGTAGGAAATGGCCGTAATGATCCCGGTTCCAAATGCCGCATACCCCAATGCAGACCAGGTGAGGAAATTATCAATCTGAATATCAGGCCCGCCCAGGAAGGCCGGGTTAAAGCTGCCCATGGCACTTAAAATAGGTAAAAATGCGGCCAGTGTCAGGCCGGTTTGCATCCCGTCTGTTGTGATGTTAATGGCAAAATCTGTAATGTCTTCCAGGTTTTCAGTTACACGCTGGTCGGGGTTATCGACGCTGGAATGTTCAAATTTCAGCTTATAGGCCGCTTTGTATTTCATCCATTCATTGGTGACTTTACCGGTCATCCAGGTTTGCCAGCGCAGGGCCAAATGCTGCGCGGTATAGGACGCAGGCAGTGCATACATCAGGAATTTACCCAGCATGTTACAAAATTCGAGCGGCGCCTTTTTGAATAGATAGCCTGTGCCTTGTTGCACGTTACCCGTATTCAGAACATCACCGGCCAGTAACATATCCATATTGGTTTTAATGGCCTCTAATTGTTCGGGTGTTGGCGGATTGCTGAGATCCAGATTACTGAATTCCTCTTGCATTTTGGCAATCATCTGCGCGGTGGCATTTTGTATATCGATACCGTTTTGAACCGATTGGATGATCTCTTGTTGCTGGTCGCCGGACAGGTTGGCATTATCCAAAATGGATTGCAGAACATCCTGATTTTGACCATCGGCAAAATGCGACAATGACAGGTCGCCAAAATGTTGTTCGGTTTGCGAAAGCACATCCTGAAGAATTTCGGGGCGAATGCGCACATCGGCCAGCGCCGAGGTCAGGTCCATGGCTTCTTTATTAAATTCAGCGCCGCTTAATGAGCTTTGGATTAAATCAACAACCGAAGCATAGCTATCCAGCCCGTATCCGTTTTTCAACGTATCAACCAGAGCTGTTTTTACACTGTCAGAAATGCCCCCGGCATTGACGTAGAAATTGTTAAAATCGCGGCCCCAGTAACTGAATTCTTTCAATACCTCAACGCTTTCGTAAGTGCAGTAAAGCGTAAGCGCCGCCAATGCCGTCCCGATGGATACTTCTTTGATACCCGCCTTGGCCCAATATGCCGACAGCAGTTTAAATGAAGCGCCGGTGAAACTTCTGGATGTGTCCAGTGATGTGGAGGCCTGCAGTCTTTCTTTGCGTTTGGGGTCCGGTTTAAAACGGGCGAGATCTTGTTCGAACGCATCATTTTTAAATCGCGGCAGAAGCGGGCTGTTTTTATCGGGGGCGATTGCTTTGCTTAAGTCTTTGGCGAATTCTACGGCCTCGGACGGCATGATTATCATGAAAGGCAGGCGCTTGGCATGTTTTGAAAAGACGTCCTTGATGGACTGTAATTTAGGGTAATCCATGGGCTTGTCATTTTCCCAGCCCTTCATGGCAACGTCATATCCAATATGTTCCCGGATTTTATCGCGGACATATCGCGCTGGCGCTGTGACGGCATCAAACGCTTTGCGCAACGTAGATTTACGTTGATCCTTCATTATGGTCCCTGCTTTACGTGTTTTGTAATTATGTTATTAATTTCAAGGACATTAATTATGGCATTGTATTTTGTCAAATGATTTATACATAAATGTGACGCCATTGCCCGGCCGGTATTTTGTGCTAATTTGATCGGTATGAATGATTTTCAGGATAAAACGATTTGGATTATTGGTGCCAGCAGTGGTATTGGCGCGGCCTTGGCTCGTGAATTGTCGTATCGCGGGGCGCGGTTGATTTTGTCGGCCCGGCGAGAGGAGGAGCTTAAGGTTTTGAACCGCACCATGGGCGGTGGCCATAGCGTGCGCGCACTGGATATTGCGGATGCGGCCAGCGCCAAAAAAGTGGCCGATGACTTGGTGGCCGCTGGTCATGATCTTGATAGTGTGATTTTTCTGGCCGCCCTCTATAGCCCGCATGATGGTAAAACCAAGGATATAGAGATGATTCATAAAATGCTGGATGTAAATTTGGGAGGGGCTTTTAATACCGTGCACGCGGTTCAGCCGTATTTTGAAAAACGCGGTAAGGGGCAAATTGTGCTATGCGGGTCTGTTGCCGGATATCGGGGCCTGCCGACCGGCCAGCCCTATTGCGCGACCAAGGCGGCCATAATCAATCTGGCCGAGAGCCTGCATATTGATCTGGGGCGCAAGAATATTGATGTTAAAGTGATTTGCCCGGGTTTTGTCCGGACGCCGCTGACCGATAAAAATGATTTTAAAATGCCGATGATCATTGAACCTGAGGAGGCCGCGCGCGCCATTGCCAGGGGTTTGCAATCCAGGGCCTTTGAGATTCATTTTCCAAAGGGCTTTACCTATATCATGAAATTTGTGCGCTTACTGCCGAATTGGCTGTATTTCAGTCTGATAAAACGGGTCGTGTGATGATGTTGTCTGATTTCCCTGATGGGTTTGAGGCCGTGGTGATTGGCGCCAGCGGCGGCATAGGGCAGGCCATGGTTGCGCAATTATGCGCTGTTCCGGGGGTGGCGCGAATTCACTGTTTTGCCAGAGCGGGGCTCAAGATACAGCATGAAAAGGTGGTGGTCAGAGCCATTGATCTGGAGAGTGAAGACAGCATAGAGCAAGCGGCACAGGACATAACCGATAAAGTCCGGCTTATTATTATTGCCAGTGGATTTTTACATGATGCAGATATCAGGCCGGAAAAATCATTGAAAGACATTAATTTGAAAAATATGGAAGCCAATTTTAAAATCAATTGTTTCGGCCCGGCCTTGATTTTTAAACATTTTTTGCCGAAATTGCCGCGTGATGGCAAAAGCGTTGTTGCCGCATTAAGCGCCAGAGTGGGCAGTATATCTGATAACCGTCTGGGCGGGTGGTATTCTTACCGGGCGTCAAAGGCGGCCCTCAATATGATGATCAAAACATCATCCATAGAAATGTCACGAAAATGGAAGAACGCCATCGTTATTGGCCTTCATCCCGGAACGGTAAATACATCGCTATCTGAACCGTTTCAGAATAATGTGCCTGATGAAAAATTGTTCGATGCGCAAGATGCGGCCCAGTATCTTTTGCGCGTGATTGACCGGGCCAGCGTGGCGGACACCGGATTGATTTTTGATTGGCAAGGCCGGGTCGTTGATCCGTAAAATTTTTCTTGCAATGGTTTTTGCGCGTTATATTGCGCGTGCGTGGCGCGGTGCATCCGCATTATTTTGCGGTTGGAAATAACGATCAAAAATGCTGCATATTGTTCTGACCATCAAAATGGCATCTGGATGGATGGTGATGACGTTGCTATCGCACGTTACAAAGCCCAATGTCTGATACGGTTTCAATGCATCCAATTCCCGGGAAAAATCAGATAGGTCAAGGCCAAAATTGTGGCATATTTCATTCAGGTTAACGGTGAAATAGCACATTAAATTTTCAATGATACGGGCCCGGATTTCATCGTCTCTGCCGATGGGGCATATTTTCTTAATCGGCAGATCTTCTGCCAGAATGGCCTGTTTGTAAAGCGGTAAATCGGGGTGATTTTGTATAAAACCGTTTTTCGTCTGCCCGATGGCCGAGGCCCCGATACCAATTAAGGCGGGCGTCTGGTCGGTGGTATATCCCTGGAAATTACGACGCAGCGTTCCATTTTGCAGGCTTTGGTATAACGGGTCATCACCCTTGGCAAAATGATCGATGCCAATGGTTTTGTACCCGGCCTTGTTTAAAAAGGCGGTCCCGGCATGGAAAATATCAAACCGTAAGTCCTCTTTCGGCAAAGTGCCTTCATCAATCATGCGCATATGTTTTTTCATCCAGGGCACATGGGCATACCCAAAAAAGGCCACACGATCAGGGTTTAGTAAAAGCACTTTTTCCAACGTAGCCAGAACTGTTTCAACGTTTTGGTGAGGCAGGCCGTATAGCACATCCATATTGATACGTTTGATACCATAGCCGCGGATGAGCTTGAGCCCTTCATAGGTCAGGTGAAAAGGTTGTTCCCTGTTTACGGCTTTCAGGGTCTTGTTATTAAAATCCTGAACGCCCAGGGATATACGGTTAACGCCGTGTTTGGCATAGGTTGCCACGCGGCCTTCGCTGATATTTCTGGGGTCGATTTCAATGGCAATTTCGGCCGAATCGGCCACACTGAAATGGCTTCGGATCCTGTCCATGATCAATGCAAAATCGGTTGCCCGCACAAGGCCGGGAGACCCGCCGCCAAAATGTATTTGTTTGATGCGATGGTCACCGGGCAAAGCCGCGGCCAGTAAATCAATTTCCCGAACGACAAGATGGACGTAGTCTTCAATCGGGGCATAACGGCGGGTGATTTTGGTATGACACCCGCAATACCAGCACATTTTCTGACAGAACGGGATGTGAATATACAGGGATAAATCGGTGCCTTCTGGCATGGTTTTTACCCAGTGCCCTCCGGTCCGGTTTTCATCGATTTGAAAATGCGGCGCGGCCGGATAGCTAGTGTATCTGGGCACCCGTCCGTTATATTGTAAAATTTTTTCACGCAGATCACATGTCATGGCCTCATTATGATTGCTATTTGATGGATTTTGTTTGATTTTGGTCAAATAGTATAAAGGAATTCATATTGGCAGTAGTGAAGGATCACAATCATGGGAAAGGGGCCGTTGCGGTGAAACAGGATGATGCTTTAAAGCTGTTGCGGGATAGCTTTGATGTTTTTGCGGCCAGGGCTTTACCGGGTAATTGTATCAAACCTTATATTCCCGATGTCCCCAAGGCAGGACGGCTGATTGTCGTCGGTGCTGGCAAGGCCGCGGCCGCAATGGCAGGAGCCTTTGAGACATATTATGACGGACAATTGGAAGGCGCCGTGATCACGCGTTATGGTTTTGGGGCGCCGGTCATGCCAAAACGCATCAGGGTGATTGAGGCCGCCCACCCCCTGCCGGACAGGGCCGGGCAAAACGGGGTGCAGGAAATTTTTGCTTTGTTACGGACGGCCGGGCCTGATGATGTTGTGGTGGCCCTGGTATCGGGCGGCGGATCATCCTTGTTAAGCGCGCCTGTGCATGGCGTTGATTTTTCTGAGCTGCAGAATTTAAACCGGCTGTTGCTGCGTTCCGGTGCGGATATTACTGAAATGAATATTGTGCGTAAGCATTTAAATCTGGCGCTGGGCGGCGGTCTTGCCAAGGCTTGTGCAGGCGCAAAGATGATAACACTGGCGATTTCCGATGTGGTGGGTGATGACCCGTCCATAATTGCATCGGGCCCCACTGTGGCAGACCCAAGCACCCTGACAGATGCGCTGGGTGTGCTGCGTAAATATGAAATAAGTCCTGCGCCCTCTATTTTGGCGGCTTTGAAGAATGATGAGAATGAAACGGCCGGGCCTGATGATCCGATATTTGACGGTCATGACTATCATCTAATCGCCACGCCAAAACAATCACTGGATGCCGCGGCCGCGTTCTGGCGCGATCATGCGATTGAGCCTTATATTCTGGGCGCCGAAATGGATGGCGACACAAATCTTTGTGCCATGCGTCATGTGGATTTTATACACCGGGTGTTGGAAGGGAAGGCCGGTATATCACGCCCTTGCGTCATTTTATCTGGCGGGGAAACAACCGTAAAAATTACGCATGAATCGCCGGGGCAAGGGGGGCCCAATTCACAATTTATGTTACAGGCGGCCCAAGGGCTTGGTGGGGCGGCTCAAGTATATGGTCTGGCCTGTGACAGTGATGGGATAGATGGCATCGGTGATCATGCCGGGGCAATATTAACGCCTGATATTCTAAAAAAAGCGCGTGATAAAGGTCTGCAGGCCAATGAATATATGGCGATGAATGATTCTTATGCTTTTTTTGATGCGCTGGATTGTCTGGTTAGAACCGGCCCGACCTATACCAATGTAAATGATTATCGCGCATTCCTGATCTTGCCGTGATTGAGGCCTTGTTAAAGTGGCTTTTTGGGGAACCTTTATATAGGGTATGTCGTTTGTTAGCTATTTTGCTGTGAATGGATGCGCGTATAGTCTATGCCAATGGATGTGAAGTATAAATTTTTACAAGCCTGCTTTTTACTTGCCACGCTCTGCCTGGCGGGGTGTTTGCCCTTTGCCGGGCAAAGGGCCCAATACAGCATTGCGGGTCTTTCTGATCATGATGATTTGCAAATTTATCTCAATACGATTTTGCGTGATCGCCTGAAAAACGAAATTGAAGACGACGACGATGCTGCCGAATTTGCAAGAGCTGTTAGTTACCGGGAGCACAGCATCGCGGATGATTTATTAACCGCGCTGAAGGCGAGGGGATATTACGGCGCGCGCGTGCGCTACCAAGACAATGAAGACCAAATCCTAAGCGGTGTTTATCAGGTTTCTGCAGGGCCGCAATATACGATTTCTTCTGTGAATATAGAACCGTCAAACCTGTCGGATAAATTGGACGCAGGCCTGATAAATGATGGTATGCCCTTGGTGGCGGAGCAGGTTCTAAAAGCCCAGAATGCTTTATATAAAACCCTGCAAAAGGATAAATGTTATTTTTCTCTGTCGGTTCAGCATCAGGTTATTCTGGACCGGGGCAATCATACGGCCAAATTATACTATAAAGTGGATGTCGGGCCGGAGGCAGAATTTGGCCCGGCTATTTTTGATGGGGCGCCAAAGGTTGAACGGGACTATTTGCAAAAACTGGTTCCCTGGAGCGAGGGGGATTGCTTCCGACAGGAAAAAATTGAACGCTTAAAAACCAGATTGCTGGAAACGGGGTTGTTTTCACGTGCCGAAAGCCACCTGCCGGATGGCCCTGATAAAAACGGCCGGGTTCCGGTGACATTGCACTTGAAAGAACGGGCCCACCGCAGTGTGAAATTGGGCGCAAATTATTTTACTGATACCGGATTTGGTATTTTAATGGGCTGGGAGCATCGCAATTTTCTGGGCCAGGCAGAAACATTATCCACGGCGTTGGAATTAAACCAGATTAAACAAAATCTGACTTTTGATTTTACCAAGCCTTATTTTCTGCGTGATGATCAGACTTTGGGTATGAATGCCGCTTTGCGCGTTGAAGATACGGATGCGTATGAAGAGCTGGCGTTTGATTCCGGGATGAAATTGTCACGTATATTCAGTCGCAAATTTTCCGGATCAACGGGATTAACATTTTCATTATCGGAAATTGAGGATGTGCGCGATACCAAAACATATGCTTTGTTTTCGGTGCCGAGCGGCGTGGTATATGACACGCGCGATGATACGTTGAACCCGAAAAAGGGCGTATATGTAACCGGTGGCGTGCGTCCGTATTTCGATGCGCTGGGTGAAAGTGATCCCTTTACAAAACTCGATGCCGGGGCGCGGGGCTATTTTCATTTTGCAAAGACACCCGATTTGACGTTGGCGCTGCGCGGGAATATCGGCAGTATTGTCGGCAGCGCTACGGCCAATATTCCGGCATCAGAACGTTTTTACGCCGGGGGCGGGGGGTCTGTTCGCGGGTTTGGTTACCAGGAAGTGGGCCCGCTGGATGTAAATGGCAACCCTTCTGGTGGACGGTCTTTGGCCACGGGGTCTGTGGAGCTGCGCGGTAAATTTACACCATCTCTTGGCGGGGTCGCATTTATTGATGCGGGCAGTGTATCAGAAAGCGCGGCCCCTGATTTTGACAATATCTCGGTCGGGGCCGGTCTTGGCGTGCGTTATTTTACAGGTTTTGGGCCGCTGCGTTTTGATGTGGCTGTGCCTTTAAACCGCCGGGATGAATTGGATCAGACGTATCAGTTTTATATCAGTATCGGGCAGGCATTTTAAATGATCAAACGTTCTAAAATTATGGGCAGGCAGTATTGGAAACACGCGGGTGTCGGCGTTGTTGCTGCGGCGCTTTTGTATATGATTTTAATCAATCTGGGCGTTGCTGGCGGGGTTTTATGGTTGCGCGGTGATTCGGGGCAGAAATGGGTACAGACCAGATTAAATGCCATGACGGAACAATCGGGCTTTAAGATTGATTTTGCGCATTTTTCTTACTCTTTTCCGCAAGGGCTATCGGTCTCTGGTCTTTCTGTTGCGGATGAAAACGGGGTGGTTGCTGAACTGGATATGGTTACGTTTCGACCGAAAATTTTACCGTTGGCCACCCGACATGCAGAATTATCTGTTACTGCGGATCATGTAATTTTACACCGACTGCCACAATCAGAATCGCCGGCATCACAAAAGACGGCCCCCAATGCGCAGGGCTTTATGCCGTTCGCCATGCCTGATTTATATTTCAACCGTTTTTCGTTGAACGATGTATCAATCGCGCGTTTGGATATTGGCGCCGGTGTTATGGGGCGCCCGCTGGTTCTTTCGCCTGATCTATACGCCACTCTTAAGGCGGAGGATGATGTGGCCAGTCTGGATATGCGCCTGTCGGTCGGCAGCCAAAGCCCGGAATTTCCTTTGCCGGATGATATACGCCTGCGTGCGGATTTAAACGCGCAGAGCTTAATCGCGGGCCTGTCAGAATTTTATATCAAAGGCGGGGCCTATGACGTGACGGGGGCCGGGCAGATTGATTTGAAAAAAAATGGTTTGCTGGATTTGCGTTTTGATGCAGCCATTGATGATTTAAAACCCCTAAGCGGACATGACGGTTCGTTGCATGTCACCGCCCGGGCAGGGGGCACAATTGATCAACCCGCCTTAAATGCGGAGGGGCGTTTGGCGATGGATTTGCTGCGCCTGCGCGGTTTGGGTGATATTGATTTTTTATTGCGGATGGATGATCCGGCCGCCATTCAAAACGGGCATTTGCAAGTGGAAAGCCAGTATCAAGGCCGCACCATTGAGATCGCCGCAGACATCACCCGCGCCGAAGATCAAATCATGTTTGATAGTATTTCAGGCCAAGCACCCGATATTGCGGTAACCGGTCAGGCCGTTTTGGGCCTTGATCATCATGTGGTGGATGGCCGTTTTGATGTCGATGTAGCCGATTTAAAATCTTACAGTGAATTGGCCGGATTTGCCCTGGATGGGTCCGGAAATTTACAACTGAATTTGAAAAATTCCAGCGGTGTACAGGAAATGAGCGCACAGGCAAAACTGCAGCAATTAATGTACCGTAATATGCGCGCAAAATCTGTTAATTTTACGGCCTATTTTCCCGATGTGAAGATGGTATTTCCCGGAAGGCTTTCCGCCGATGCGCAAGATATATTTTTAACGCCGGATGTTCGCTTATCCAGTGTCAAAGCCAATATTGAAGATAATGAAAATGATGAATATCATTTAAAGACAATCATAAAAGGCGTGGCATATCGTGGATTTAATTTGAATGGGTCCATGGATTTTTCAGGCGTGCGTGCGCAAAAAACCGCAGCAAAAAATATTGATATTGATCTGCTTTTTGCGCAGTCACATTTGGGTGTTTCCGGTGAAATTTCCAAAGAAAAAATGAATATAAATGCTGCGCTTTCTGATTTTAAAATTGCAAGCATACCGGCCGATATTCCTGCGCAATTTGCGGAGATAATTTTGAACGGTGATATACATATGACGGGGGCGCCGTCCATGCCGGTCATTCAGGCGGATATAAATTCCGCGCCGTTTTCGGCCATTAAGCATGTGCGCATGACCATGCAGGCCGCGGGCGGGTATCAAGATGATAGGGCCCATATGGATTTTTCTTTTGATGGAACCGGTATTGATCGGTTTGACGGTACCTTCCAAATGCCGATGCACCTGTCATTCGATCCTTTTGTATTTGATATGTCTGGTGCCGCGGGCGCGGCAGGCGGAGAAATTTATGTGGATGCGCGGGCCGATCACCTGTCTGCTTTATTGTTGCCGCCGGGGCACCGGTTAGCCGGGGATATAAAGGCGCAAGCGGCTTTATCAGGGCCCCTTTTCGCGCCGGATATTGCAGGCACATTACAATGGCGCGGCGGCACCTATTTTCATGAAAGATTGGGCGCGGCGTTTTATGATGTCAATCTGGATGCAGATTTGAATAAGGATCATATACGCCTTTCGCGTTTGCAGGCCAATGACGGCGACGCCGGTATGTTGGAAGGGACCGGCCGTTATGATTTCTTTGATAAGGCCGGTACGGATATTGAATTGATAATGAAAAATTTTCATGTGGTCGATAGTCAGCGTGCCAATGGCTACGCCTCCAGCGATTTAAGATTTCAGGGCCGCGGCCAGAACGGGTATTTGCTGTCAGGGGATGTTGTTCTTGGCCGTTTTGATGTGGCCATACCGGAACGTTTCCAAACCTCTATTGCACAATTGAATGTGGTGGAAGAAAACAGCGCGGGTGCGACGTCTTCTTATATGGATACATTTGCGCTGGATATTGATGTGCGTGCAAATGATCAGGTTTTTGTCCGTGGCTGGGGGCTTGACGGCGAATTTAGCGGTGATCTGGATATTACAGGAACAATAAGTGACCCAAGGGTTCATGGCGATTTAACGTCAAAGCGTGGGCGGTATGAAGAATTTGGCCGCCGTTTTGAATTGGAACGGGCGGGGCTGCGTTTTCAGGGGCGGGTGCCGCCATCGCCTTATCTTGATATTCTTGCGACCAGCGATGTCGGGGATATTGCGGCCTCTGTACAATTATCGGGGTCATTGCAGGACCCGAGCATTGCTTTATCGTCTGTACCATCCTTGCCGGAAGATGAGATCATGTCACGGGTTTTGTTTGGCCGCGATATGAACACGATTACACCGTTTCAGGCTGTGCAGCTTAAGAATACTCTCGAGCGATTTTCCGGCAATGGCGGCGGCGGTTTTGATCCGCTGGGCGCTTTGCGTTCGGTGACGGGGCTTGATGATATTCGTGTGGATAATGATGATGCCGGCAATGCCTCTGTCGGGGTTGGTAAATATTTGACCGATAAGGTGTATATGGAGCTGGAACAAGGGGCGGGTGCGGCTTCGGGCGCGGCCAGTATTCAGGTTGAGGTCACACCTACCATCAATGTCGAGACTGAAGTTGGGCAGGATGCGCAGGCGGGCGGGCGCGTTCTTTGGCATTGGGATTATTAGGATTAGGTCTATATATTTACGGCAAAAACGCGCATAATAAGCACTATGAATCAAGATTATATAATCGATGCGTTTGAATTAGATGGTCAAGGAAAGGGCATTGCCCTGCGGGGTGATGATATTGCCCGCAAGATCAAGGAAGATGTTCTGGCGTGGGTGCATTTTGACGCTGACCATCCGGGTACGCGGCAATGGCTGGAACAAGAGGCTGCCTATCTAGACCCCATAATATTGGACGCTCTGATGGCCAGCGAAACGCGCCCCCGCGTGAGTGAATTCCCGGAGGGTTTTCTCGTGATTTTGCGCGGCGTCAATTTAAATGAAAACGCCGAAGAAGAAGATATGATTTCTATCCGTTTATGGATTGATCAACACCGCATTATTTCCACGCGTAAACGAAAACTGCGCGCAGTGCAGACCATTCGTGAACGTTTGCAAGGCGGCAATGGCCCAAAAAACAGTGCCGATTTTCTGGCCATGTTGTTAACGTGCCTGATTGATAATATGGAAGGCGTTGTTTTGAAATTGGAAGATGATATTGATGAGATTGAAGAAACGCTGATTAAATCTCCGGACAAAAATAACCGTCACGTTATTAACGATATACGCCATAAAACGATCATTCTTCGCCGCTATATTTCACCGCAAAAAGAGGCTGTGGCGCAACTGCGCGCGTCGAATGTGACATGGCTGGATAATCGACATAATCGCCAGTTACAGGAAAATCTGGATAAGATTACACGTTATGTTGAAGATTTGGATAGTGTGCGTGACCGATCGCAGGTTATTAAGGATGAACACGCTAGTATATTATCGGACCGGATGAATAAAAACCTGTATGTTCTGTCTTTGATTGCGGCGCTGTTTTTACCGCTTGGATTTGTTACAGGGTTGCTGGGAATCAATGTTGGCGGGATGCCCGGCGTTGATGATGACATGGCCTTTACAATTGTTTGCGCCATCTGCGGCGGGTTGTTATTTGTGGAATATTTATTGTTCCGGTTTTTGCGCTGGATCTAGATCAGGATCCGTTAACCAGGCGTTTTGCATTGCTGGCTGCGGTCAGGCGCTCTTGCACAATTTCATCGGCTGTTGTCGCCGTGTCCTGATTTTTCAGGCGTGACCTTTCAAAGACCTCATCCAGTGTTTTACCGATAATGCGGACATGTTGCATCATTTCGTCGTGGTTCAAACCGATCATAACAACATTGATGACGCCCCCTGCATTGATCACGTAATCGGGTGCGTAAAGAATGCCTTTTTTGTGCAGCATGAGCGAATGCATCGGGTGTTCCAGCTGGTTATTGGCGGCCCCCGCAATGACGGCGGCCTGAATGCCGGTGATTGTTTTATCGTTAATGTCCCCGCCCAACGCGCAGGGCGTATAAATATCAAGGGTTTCAAAGATGATATCTTCGGGCTTTGCCGGGGCGGCGCCGAATTTTTCTTCTGCGGCTTTGACTTTGATGGCATCAATATCGGCCACTGTTAATGTCGCGCCATCACGGTGCAGCATTTCACAGAGCGGCCAGGCAACATTGCCCAGCCCTTTTACGCCGATCCGCAGCCCATGCAGGACATCGGTTCCGAATTTTTCTTTTGCCGCGCTGCGAATGCCGCAATAGACGCCGTGCGCGGTATAAAGCGGCGGCCCGCCGGGAAGATCGACCTGCCCGGCGCGTTCAACGGCGCGAACGCGCACATGCTGGGTCACCTCGCCCGCGATTTTAAAATCGGATGTGCGCGTGCCGACATCTTCGCCTGTTTCATAGATCCCGTCTAGCTCATTTAACATATGGCCCAAGGCGCGCATGATTTCCGGGCTGGGGTTTGTGGTTCCTTTCGGGCCCATAATCACGGTTTTTCCGCCGCCATAAGGCAAACCGGCCATGGTGGTTTTGTAGGTCATGCCGCGGGATAACCGCAACACATCGGATAAGGCATCATTTTCGTTGATATAGTTCGGCCAATAACGGCAACCGCCCCGCGCAGGGCCCATCACAGTTGAATGCACGGCGATAAAGGCCTTGAAACCAATGGAGGGGTCTTCGGCCTTTAAAACGGTTTCGTGCCCGTCAAAATCGGGATGGTTAGAGACATCCGGATATGAAAACTTAATGGTCATAACGTTTTGCCTTGCTGTATTATTCTTGTTAATTTCTAGTGCATTCAGGGGTTTATGCAAGTTATTTCCTTTGTGCAGCGCGGCGAGGAACTGCTCTTGCTATGTGTCTTGCAACACTCTAGATTTATGGCATGAAATTGAAAAGGATCAGGGAGGCATAATGGCTGATTTACATCACAACCCACTAAAAACAAATGGTTTCGAATTTGTAGAGTTTACCGGCAATGTGGAATTATTGGAAAAACTATTTGCCAATATGGGGTTTCAACAGGTTGGCGCACATAAAGATCTGGATATTCGCCTGTACAGGCAGGGTAATATCAGCTTTCTTTTAAATGCTGAAAAAAGCGGACAGGCCGCGGATTTTTCCAAAGAACACGGTAGCGGCGCCAATGCGATGGGGTTTGTGGTCGATAATGCCAAATTCGCCCATGCCGAAGCCTTGAAAACCGGCGCTACAGACGCCAGTGACATTGCGCATTCCGGTTTGTTGGCCATTCGCGGTATTGGCGGCAGCCTGCTGTATTTCGTTGATGATTCGTCGTTTTATGATCAGGTTTTTGATTTTAGTACCGATCAAAGAAATCCTGAAGGATTCGGCCTGACTTATATTGACCATCTGACCCATAATGTGCACCGCGGAAACATGGATGTCTGGGCGAAATTTTATGAGGATATTTTTAATTTCAAAGAGATACGCTATTTTGATATTGAAGGCAAATTAACCGGGCTTAAATCCCGGGCGATGACCAGCCCATGCGGAAAAATTCGCATTCCCTTGAACGAAAGCAGTGACGATAAATCCCAGATCGAGGAATTTCTGAACCGGTTTAACGGTGAGGGCATTCAACATATTGCGCTGGGTACAGATGATATTTATGCCACGGTTGATCAATTGACCGCGGCGGGTATTCCATTGCAGGATACCCCCGATACCTATTACGAAATGTTGAATGAGCGCGTTCCCGGCCATGGTGAAGAGGTGGCGGCCTTGAAAGACCGTAAAATTCTGCTGGATGGCGCCCCAACAGAAGATCAGGGCATTTTGCTGCAGATTTTTACGCAGGATGCCATGGGTCCGGTGTTTTTCGAAATTATTCAGCGCAAAGGCAATGAAGGCTTTGGCGAAGGCAATTTCCAGGCTTTGTTCGAATCTATCGAACTTGACCAGGTTCGCCGCGGCGTTTTGGATGATAAGGCCGCCGGATGATTTTTACTGTTATTGCGAGCCCCCGCCTTCGTGGGGACAGGCTGCGCGAGGCAATCTATATGGATTGCCGCGTCGGCTTCGCCTCCTCGCAATGACGCATATATAAGGAGAGAGACACTATGAAATTAGGATCAATCAAAGACGGTAGAGATGGCCAACTGGTTGTTGTGCGCGAAGACCTCGAATGTTATGTGCCTGTACCGCATATCGCCCCGACGATGCAGGCGGCGCTGGATAACTGGGCGGCGGTTGAACCGAAATTGCGTGATATTGCCGCCAAGCTGGAAGCGGGCGAAATCCCCAATGCCAAGGGCTTTGAAGATGAAAAAATGGCCTCACCATTGCCGCGCGCCTATCAGATTGTGGATGGGAGCGCGTATCTTAACCATGTCGAACTGGTGCGTAAAGCCCGCGGCGCGGAAATGCCGCCGGAATTTAAACATGACCCGCTGATGTATCAGGCGGTATCGGATACGATTTTATCACCCCGCGATGATGTACCTGTGCCATCGGAAGATTTCGGCATTGATTTCGAAGCCGAAGTGGCCGTGATAGTGGATGACGTGCCGATGGGTGTGTCGCCGGAAGAGGCGCTATCGCATATCAAATTGGTGATGTTGATGAATGACGTATCCTTGCGCGGTTTAATCCCGCAGGAACTGGGTAAGGGCTTCGGGTTTTTGCAATCCAAACCGCCTAGTGCTTTTACGCCCGTTGCGGTGACGCCTGATTCGCTGGGCGATGCGTGGAAAGAGGGCAAATTGCATTTACCTTTAATTTCGCATTTGAATGATGTGGAAATGGGGCATCCGAATGCAGGAATGGATATGCAGTTTCATTTCGGCCAACTGATTGCCCATGCCGCAAAAACGCGCCCGCTATGCGCCGGTGCGATTGTCGGGTCCGGCACGATTTCGAATTATGATCCGGATTCGGGCATTTCATGCCTTGCGGAAATTCGCATGATTGAAAAAATCGAATCGGGGGATTTTAAAACCCCGTTTATGAAATATGGCGATAAAGTACGGATTGAAATGCTGGATGAAAACGGCCAATCTATTTTCGGCGCAATTGAACAGAAAATTGTGCCCTATGCTTCGGTTTCCGGATCGAATGGTCAAAAAGTTGCGAATGGTTAAATCATGTTAATTTTGCATGATTATTTCAGGTCGTCTTCTTCCTACCGCGTGCGTATTGCCTTGCATCACAAACGGCTGGATTTTGAGATTCGGCATGTTGATCTGGTTCAGGGGCAACAACGTATGGACGATTACAAGGCACTGAACCCAAGCGCCGGCGTTCCGACCCTGATCGATGGCGATTTCAAGCTCACGCAGTCTCCGGCGATATTGGAATATCTGGAAGAAGAATATCCCGCTAACCCGCTTATGCCGGCCGATCATCAGGCACGGGCTTATGTGCGGCAAATGGCCATGATTATTGCAACCGATATACATCCGCTGAACAATTTAAAGGTCTGGAAGGGTTATGTTGGTAAAATACTGGGCGCAGATGAACAAGGGCTGCAGGCGTGGTATATGCACTGGATTCATGAAGGGTTTGCGGCGTATGAATCGCTGCTTGGTGCCTCTAATTTGACGGGTGACTTTACGTTGGGTGATTCACCGACGCTGGCTGATGTGCATTTAATTCCGCAGCTATATAATGCGCGCAGATTTAAGGCTGATTTATCCGCATACCCGAAAATTTGCGCCATTGAGAAAAATTGTATGCGCCTTGAATCTTTCCAAAAGGCATCGCCGGAAAGTCATCCGAATGCGCCAAATGGGATAGAAATTATTCACGGGCCCGGCGCAGCATTTTTATAGTATAATAAGAAATAAAACAGGGAGCACAAAATGAAGGCTGATATTGTACAGGATAGTGGTAACCCAACCGGTCATGGCCGGCCAGAGGATTGGCCGAAATATATTGCGGATCAGGGCTGGGAAAATTATACATCCGAAGATCATGATGTCTGGAAAGCCCTGTTCGAACGCCAGAGCGAGATTGTAAAGGGGCGCGCCTGTCAGGAATATCTGGATGGAATTGCCGCGCTGGAGATGGATCAGACGCAAATCCCGAATTTTGCCGAGGCCAGTAAATTGTTAAAGGCCAAAACCGGCTGGGAAGTGGTTGCTGTTGATGGGCTTATTCCCGATTTGCCGTTTTTTCAATTGCTTGCCGAGCGCAAATTCCCTGCCGGTAATTTTATCCGCAAACCCGAACAAATGGATTACATCGAAGAACCGGACGTGTTCCATGACTTTTTCGGACATGTTCCGTTATTGGCCAATCCCATTTTCGCTGATTACATGGAAGCCTACGGTAAAGGTGGCCTGAAGGCGCACCAGCACGGTACGATCACCAATCTGGCGCGGCTGTATTGGTACACAGTGGAATTCGGCCTGATCCAACAAGAAGACGGCATGCGCATTTACGGCGCCGGCATTCTATCCTCACCTGGCGAAACAAAATTTGCGGTGGAAAGTGACTCGCCTAACCGCGTTGCGCTGGATTTAAAACGCGTCATGCAAACGAATTACCGCGTTGATGACTTCCAGCAAACCTATTTTGTGATTGATAGTTTTGATCAATTGTTTAAAGAAACTTATGCTGATTTTTCAAAACTGTATGAAGACATAAAAGCCGATAACACAGAATACGCGCCCGATGATATTGCCGATGGTGATACGGTTTTTACCCGTGGTACGCAGGCTTATGCTAACGGGAAGAAGTGATTAATCCCGAAACTGGTTTGCCCGAAATTAATTGGGATAAGTATAAAAGTTTTGATTTCTCTCTTTAATTTAATGTTCCGAAATTGGGCGTCAAAAATTTCTATATTGACATATTTGTTGTAACTGGTTTATAAGCCGTGTCTTATCCAACTAAGAAAGACGTATAACGTGGCAAACTTTAAAGATATATTCTCGAAATATGCTGGTCTTACTTTCCCGGTTACGGCCGTAAAGGGCAGCACCGTAAAGGTTGATAATCCTGTTGGTGCGTTAGAGGATCTGCGAAGAGAATCGACCGCAAATAACTTTAAATTATATATCGAATGGCCGGAAAATAATGGCCGCGTCCCTATGTTGCGCGATTGCATGCATGTTCAGGTCGAAAAAGTCACCGAAGACACTTATAAAATTGGTGATACAGCCTGGTATCATAGCGGACACGGCAACCCGCAAATTTTGTAAGTTATGTTTCATAAAGCGTTTTATGCTTTTTCTTTGCAAACTTGTTTCCCATAGCATATTGTCCGGATATGCTGGAAAAGTTTAATAAAAATGCCACGGGCAGCGCTTATAGTCTGGGTAATACGAATGCGAGCGCTAAAGTTGTGATGCTGCATGGAAACGGCTCTTCGGCTCATCTGATACGCCATGCTGGTGACATACTAAGCCATAAGATTCCGGATGCAGAAATTATCATACCGAATGGCTCTTATACATTTGATATTCCCATGCATGAGTTACCGGAAGATATGCGGCAACAGGTGGAAGCGCTAAATCACACACCATTCACATGGTATCCGCAAAATTCTTCGCAGGCGAAACATACGTCAGATCCGCTCAGCGAACGTCTTGCGTCATTACAGCAGAATACTGAAAACCGGATTTATCTTTTAGGATTTTCCATCGGTGGATTTCGCGCCGCCGATATATTTCTGAACGCGCCGGATGATTTTGCAGGTGCTGTCTTGCATAGTTCGGGCATTGTAGATGTTCCCAAAATTAAACGGCTTAATACATCTGCAAAAAAGCCCCGGATTTTAACCCAAATGGGACTCAAAGATCCTTATTTGCGCAGCAAATTTGCGCTGGCAATGCTTCCCTGTCATTTCTTTAATCAGTGGAAAGTCAACCGCGCCGGAATTGGTGCCAAAAGCGTTTTTCACCGTGGATTGTGTCACGAGATGACCGAAAAATCCCTAAGCCGTTCAGCGCAGCATATCCTGGATCTCGAAGCGCGGTAGTATTACTTCTTCCCCGTAAATTGTTTCGGCAGGTCTTTCCAGACGTCGTTATAGTTTTTTTGCAGGGCCTTGTTATCCATGGCGGCCTTGGTCGGGCACATGATGTACCGGCTTTCGAACATAAAGGCCAGCCCGCTATCCAGATAATGCGGCTGTAATTTTACCGTACTGGCCCGTTTAAAGGTGGTCGCATCGGGGCCGTGGCCGCTCATGCAGTTATGCAGCGAGCACCCGCCGGGGGAAAATCCTTCGCCTTCCTTGCCGTCATAAATGCCGCTGATCATGCCCATAAATTCACTCATCAGATTGCGGTGGAAATAGGGGGGGCGGAATGTGTGTTCGGCCACCATCCAGCGCGGAGAGAACAGTGCGAAATCAATATTTGCCGTGCCCTCGGGTGATGACGGGCTGGTCAGCACCGTAAAAATCGATGGGTCGGGGTGATCGTAACTGACCGTATTGATAACGTTAAAGCGCGTTAAATCATATTTATACGGCGCATAATTTCCATGCCATGCCACAACATTCAGCGGCGAATAGGCCATGTCTGTGCGCCACATTTTACCGGCAAATTTGGCGACCAGTTCAAACTCCCCGTCTTCATCTTCATAGGCCGCGACCGGCGTTAGAAAGTCGCGCTCATTGGCCATACCGTTTGCGCCAATCGGCCCGCGATCAGGAATGGTAAAGGGCTGGCCGTAATTTTCGCAGATATAGCCGCGGCTTGGCCCCTCGACATCAACGGCAAATTTAATGCCGCGCGGTATGACAACAATTTCATTGGGAACCGCCTGAATAATGCCCATCTCGGTGCGGAAGGTCAGGCCCCCCTGTTGTAAAACAAAGAGCATTTCCCCATCGGCATTGTAAAAATACCGGCGCGATTTGGCCATAGAGGTGTTACAGGCATATAAATGCACGCCAAGGCCGCTCCAGCCATGGGTGTCCCCATTGCCGGCAATGGTTAAAAGCCCGTCAATTAAATCGGTTTCTGCCGTGGGAATTTCAATCGGGTCCCACCGCAGCTGGTTCGGGCTGGCTTGTTGTTCATCAAAGGGCGTGGACCGCAAATTGGTTTTTTTCATCATGGTAAAGGGCGGTTGCACGACCGAGGGCCTGATGCGGTAAAACCAGCTGCGTTTATTGGTGGCACGCGGCGCGGTAAAGGGGGAGCCGGTGATTTGTTCCGGGTAGAGGCCATAAGGCGCCTGCTGCGGTGAATTCTGGCCAACCGGCAACGCCCCGTCCAGTGATTCTGTGGCAAATTCATTGCCAAAACCTGACATATAGTGAAGATTGTTATTCATTTTACGTGCCTCCCAAAAATTGCATCAACAGTTTAGCACGATAGATCTGTCCTGTGGAGAGTGTTTTGATGCCCTCTAACGCCTTGATAATAAATAAATATTCGCCTTCGTCATTTCGTTTGTCATTTTTAGGGGGGTGGGGGTGTGTTTGGCCGCTTTTGTTATTGCGTGGTAGCGCTGGGTGTGCGGAGAGCGCGGCGCTCCATTGCAGGGGCTTGGCAAGTGGAAGGCATAATAAATATAAATGGATTGCTTCGCCGCAGCTGAAGCATCCTGTCGCAATAATGTCTGGATTTATGTTTGCGCATTGAATCATAAAAACAGTATATGATTAAATTCCTATTTTGTCCATAAAAACAAGACTGCCGGCGCATCTCTTAAAGGACACCGGGGTTATGTATGAACGCATTAGGGGCGTTTTTGTATTATAACACCCATGCTTTCATGAAATCGGTCACTTTCATGTCTTCAAGTTTTGTCTGGTCGGCACAAAGGTCAATAATGTTTTGGGCTTGTGCCGCGGGGAAGTGATCGCGGATGTTTTTTTCGAACTTGGCTTGCAGCAATGGAATGCCTTCTTCGCGGCGGCGTTTATGCCCAACCGGGTATTCAATTTCGATTTTTTCGGTTTTGCTGCCGTCTTTGAAAAAGATTTGCATGGCATTGGCGATGGATCGTTTGTCAGGATCGTGATAATCCGCGCTATAGCGTTTGTCTTCCTGCACCATCATTTTATCGCGCAGCATTTGAATGCGCGGGTCGGCGGCGACGTCGTCTTCGTAATGTTCGGCCACCAGGCTGCCGTGAATGAGTGGAATGGCCACCATATATTGCAGGCAGTGATCGCGGTCAGCCGGGTTATGCAGCGGCCCGGTTTTCGAAATGATGCGGATGGCGGCTTCATGGGTGGTCAGCTCAATGCGCTCAATGTCATCAAGGCGATCTTTGACCTGATCATGCAGGATATGGGCGCATTCCACAGCCGTTTGCGAATGAAATTCCGCCGGATAGGATATTTTAAACAGAATTTGCTCCATAACATAAGAGCCGTAGTCGCGCTGGAATTTGAATTCGTTCCCGCCGAACAGGACATCATAGAAGCCCCATTTCGGGGCGCTTAAGGCCGATGGGTATCCCATTTCGCCGCTCATGACGATTTGCGCCAGACGCACAGCGCGGCTGGTTGCATCACCTGCGGCCCAGCTTTTGCGGGACCCGGCATTGGGGGCATGGCGATAGGTACGAAGGGATTGCCCGTCCAGCCAGGCGTGGGAAACGGCGTCAATGATTTGATCGCGGGTGGCCCCCAGCATTTGCGCCGCAATGGCGGTAGAGGCGACTTTGACCAATACAACGTGGTCAAGGCCGACTTTGTTGAAAGAGTTTTCCAGCGCGATCACGCCTTGAATCTCATGCGCCTTGATCATGGCGGTCAGGACGTCACGCATGGTCAGGCCTGGGTTGCCCTCGGCCTCAAATTTCTGGCTCATATGGTCGGCAAGGGCCAGAATGGCGCCCAGATTATCGGACGGGTGGCCCCATTCGGCGGCCAGCCATGTGTCGTTATAATCCAGCCAGCGCACCATGCAACCGATATCGAAGGCCCCTTTGATGGGGTCTAACTGGTGTGATGTGCCGGGGACATGCACCGGGTTCGGGCAGGTCATGCCTTCAACCTGCGGCCCCAACATTTTTGTACAGGCCGGGAATTTCAAGGCCAGAATGCCGCATCCCAAAGTATCCATCAGGCAATACCGCGCGGTTTCATAGGCCAGATCGCTGTCGATTTGATAGTTTGATACGTAATCGGCGATATCGGTCAGGACTTTATCGTAATCCGGGCGTTCGTTGGAATCGGTATTGGCGAGTGCGGTTGCGTGGCCCATTTTTTTATGCTCCTTATAGTGAAAAAATTTCTTTAATGCCGTCGGTGATGAATTGTACTGCCATTGCGGCCAATAAGATACCCATGATGCGTGCGATAATACTATTGCCGGTCGGGCCGAAAAATTTGGCGAGTTTTGCGGCGCCCAACAGGCTGATTAAGGCGATGATTTGCACCAGTATGATGGTTGATATGACCACGGTGTAATCGATTGTTGTCTGCGCCTCTGCGGTGAATAATAAAGCGGCCGTAATGGCCCCGGGTCCGGCGAGAAGAGGAATCGCAAGCGGGAAAACGGCGATGCTACTCTGGTCTTTATAAGCGGTACTTTCGGAGTCCAGCTGGTCGGGGTCGTGAAAGCCCATAATCATACGAAAGGCCGTCACGAATAAAAGCAGCCCGCCTGTCACGCGGAAAGCATCAAGCGAGACATTCATATAATTCAACAGGGCGTCCCCGATTAAACAAAAGGTGATCAGTATCACAATCGCGATAGAGATTGCCTTGACCGCGATTTGTCTTTGTACGGTTTTGCTCAGTTTTTGCGTCAGGCTGATGAACACGGCTGATGTGCCGAACGGATCAACGATGACAAAAAAGCTGATGAAGGCAGCAATAAAAAGTTCGAATGGAATAAAGTCCATCAGGCCCTTTCCTCAAGCGGAATAAATTTTAATCCGTTCGGGCCGGTATAATCGGCGTTGGGGCGGATCAGTTTGTTGTTTTTGCGTTGTTCGAAAATATGGGCGGCCCATCCGGTGATGCGGCTCATCACAAAAATCGGGGTGAACAGCTCGGTCGGGATTCCCATCATGTGATAGACTGAGGCCGAATAGAAATCCAGATTGGGGAAGAGCTTCTTTTCGTCCCACATCAGGGTTTCGATGGCCTCACTTACGGTGAAGAGTTCGGGTTTTCCGCCTTCAGTACAAAGTTTGCGTGACCATTCCTTGATGACGCGGTTGCGCGGGTCGGCCTCGGTATAGACGCGGTGGCCAAACCCCATAACCAGCTGTTTGGTGGCGAGTTTGTGTTTCACACCTGCGGTGGCCTCTTCCGGGGAGGTATATTCCTGAATGAGCTCCATCGCGGCCTCGTTCGCGCCGCCATGCAGCGGCCCCCGCAATGCGCCAATCGCGCCGCAGACACCGGAATAGATATCGCTCATGGTGGATACAATCGTACGGGCGGTGAAGGTGGAGGCGTTAAATTCATGCTCGGCGTACAGGATCAGCGAAACATTCATGGCCTTTTGATGCAGCTCAGACGGTTTCCTGCCGTGCAGCATGGTCAGGAAATGCCCGGCGATGGTTTTTGTTCCTGTATCTGTATCGCTGCGCAGGCCTTTATGGTGAAAATTATACCAATAGGCCAGGACCGACGGGTATATCCCCAGTAAACGCTCGGTAATGGCCAATTCGTCGTGGTTTTCGTTTTCTTGTTCGATCGTGCCGAGGAAGGACGTCGCGCTGCGCATCACATCCATGGGGTGCGCGCCGACCGGGACCATCTCCAGCAGTGTTTTCATCGCCTCAGGCAGGTCGCGGCCTTTGCGAATGCGGGCGGTGAAGTCGTCCAATTCTGTCTGGTTGGGCAAGGTGCCGTAAAGCAGCAGATAGGCCACTTCTTCAAAAATACAGGCTTCGGCCAGATCATAGATGCTATAGCCGCGATATTCCAGCGTGTGCGCGCCGCCCGCGGCGCTGATATTGGTTTCGCCCGCAACAATACCGGCCAGACCGCCGGTTTTCTTTGGCGCTTGTTGTTTTTGTGCTTCGCCCATTTTGATGACTCTCCCTAATTTTTTGAGCCTTAAATTTACGGTACAAACAGGGTGCTGACAAGGGGCGGCCCTGCATTTCGTAATCTTAGCAAAGGCCAGACCGGCCGCGTGAAATTTTATTTCCCAAACAGCTTGTCCAGTTTTTCTTCATAGGCGGCGTTGTCGATGGTGGCGTACAGCTCGCTGCGCGTTTGCATCATATCGAGCACCGATGCCTGGGAACCCTCTTTACGGATAGCACCTAGCACTGTTTCCGCAGCTTTAGCCTGCGCACGGAAAGCGGAAAGCGGATAAAGTGCCATGTCCACGCCGTGCGCTTTTAAGTCTTCGGTGGTGTAAAGATCCGTTTTGCCGAATTCTGTGATGTTCGCCAGCAACGGCACGCCCGTCGCATCTTTGATTGTCTGGTAATGCGTGAGATCGTTCATCGCCTCGGCAAAGAGCATATCCGCCCCGCAGTCCACATAATAGATCATTCGCTCAATCATGGCTTCCAGACCTTCATTCGCGAAAGCATCGCAGCGCGCCATGATGACGAAATCCGGATCCGTTTTGCCGTCCACAGCGGCCTTGATGCGGTCGCCCATCTCGGCTTTGCTGACCAGTTCCTTGTTCGGGCGGTGCCCGCAGCGCTTTTGTGCGATCTGGTCTTCCATGTGAACCGCGGCCACCCCGGCCCGCGTCATTTCTTTGATGGTGCGCGCAATATTAAACGCCCCGCCCCAGCCGACATCA
>DENS01000001.1:260985-261307 GCA_002359735.1 Micavibrio sp. UBA2638 | reverse complement strand
TGAAACCGCCCCGCCCCAGCCGACATCAATATCGGCGAGCAGCGGAATATCCACGGTTGCGGTAATTTTTCGGGCCTCTTCCAGCACATCATGCATATCGGTAATGCCAAGATCCGGATACCCGTTGGAGGCATAGGCCACGCCGCCGCCGGAGAGGTAGACGGCTTTGAATCCGGCTCGCTCGACCTGCATGGCGGTATAGGCATTGACCGCACCCGGGATTTGCAACGGGGTTTCGGCCTGAATGGCTTGTTTGAATTTTAGTCCTTGTGATTTCATTATGGTTCTTTCTTTTTTATCGTCATTGCGAGCGGAGCGAAGC
>DENS01000001.1:182877-260670 GCA_002359735.1 Micavibrio sp. UBA2638 | reverse complement strand
TGCGAGCGGAGCGAAGCAATCCATATAGATTGCCGCGTCACTACGTTCCTCGCAATGACAATGTTGAATTTCATTACTTCGCCGCCAGCCTGCTGGCCCCATCAAGGCGGATGACATCGCCGTTCAGGTAACCGTTATGAATGATATGTAAGGCCAGATCGGCGAATTCTTCCGGCTTGGCCATGCGGCTTGGGAAAGGGACGGCCTTTTCTATGGCTTCGCGGTATTCATCTTTGACGCCGGCCATCATGGGCGTTTCCACGGCGCCCGGTGCAATGGCCATGACGCGGATGCCGAATTTTGCAAGTTCGCGCGCGGCCGGGATGGTCATGGAGACGATCCCGCCCTTGGAGGCCGCATAGGCCGCTTGGCCGATTTGTCCCTCAAAAGCGGCGATGCTGGCCGCGTTGATGATGACACCCCGTTCCCCATCGTCTGTGAGCGGGTCTAACGTGCTCATGGCGTGGGCGCAAACGCGCATGGTGTTGAATGTGCCGCCCAGATTGACGTTTAACGTTTTCGTGAAGTGATCCATATCGGCAGGCCCCTCACGGCCAACGATGCGCGATCCAATCAGGATACCGGCGCAGTTAATCAGAATGCGCGGCGCGCCGAGTTTTTCTGTAGTATGGGCCAGTGCGTTTTCGACACTCCCGGCAGCGGTGACATCGACCTGAAAGGCAGCGCCGCCAATCTCTTTAGCCAGTTTTTCTGCGGCCTCTAAATTCATATCCCATAGCGCAACTTTCACGCCTTGGGCGGCCAGCGTTTTGGCCGTTACTGCGCCCATTCCACTGGCGGCGCCGGTGACAATGGCAATTATTCCTTCCAGATTTTTCATTTTAAAATCTCCCGTCCAATGACAAGGCGTTGAATGTCGCTTGTCCCTTCATAAATGCTGCATACCCGTGCGTCGGCGTAAATGCGCGCCAGAGGGTATTCTTCCAGGTATCCATACCCGCCCAAAACCTGCATGGCCTCCCGTATCACCTCTTCAGCCATTTCCGAAGCATAGAGTTTGATCATGCAGGCTTCTTTGGTGCAGGGCATATCGGCATCGCGCAGGGCCGCCACATGGTGCAGCATTACGCGCGCCATTTCGATCTTTGTTGCCATATCCGACAGGCGGAATTGCAGGGCCTGATGATGGGCTAAGGGTTTGCCAAAGCTGGTACGTTCTTTGGCGTATTCCAGCGCAAATTCATACGCCGCTCTTGCCATGCCAATGGCTTGTGCGGATATTCCTAGACGTCCGCCTTCCAGATTAGAAAGAGCAATTTTATACCCTTCGCCTTCGCCGCCTAGCATATTTTCATTGGCGATGCGCATATCATCAAAACTCAGCGCGCAGGTATCACTGGCATGCTGGCCGAATTTTTCTTCGATTTTTGTGACATTGTAGCCTTTGGTATCGGTGGGAACCAAAAAGGCGCTGATGCCCTTTTTGCCCGCTTTGGGGTCGGTTACCGCGAATATCAATGTCATGCCGCCATTTTTGCCGGATGTGATAAACTGCTTTGATCCGTTGATAACCCAGTCATTGCCGTCTTTAATGGCGCGGGTGCTTATTGCGCTGGCGTCTGATCCGGCGCCGGATTCCGTCAGGGCAAAGGCCCCGATAACGTCACCGCGGGCCATGGGTTTTAAAAAGCGCTGTTTCTGGTCGTCATTGCCGAATTTGACCAGGGCGGTGGTGCAGGGGCTGGAATGTACGCTCAGGATGGTGGATAAGGCGCCATCGGCCGCGGCGATTTCTTCCATCGCCAGAACGAATGACAGGTAACCGGATGCGGATCCGCCATATGCTTCGGGAACCAGCATGCCCAGCAAACCAAGTTCGGCCATTTGTTTGATCTGGTCTTTGGGGAATGTTCTGTTTTTGCTGCGGTCTGGTGCGCCGGGCAGAACTTTTGCTTGTGCAAATTCACGCACCATATCGCGGATCATTTCCTGTTCGCTGGATAAAATCATGGGCACATCTCCACCGCAACGGCAACGGCTTCTCCGCCGCCCAGACAAAGCGCGGCCATGCCTTTTTTCAGGCCCTTTTGTTTGAGCGCGTGGATAAGCGTGACCACAATGCGCGCGCCGCTGGCACCGATTGGGTGGCCAAGAGCGCAGGCCCCGCCATGGATATTGACTTTATCCGCGGGCAGGTTCAGATCCTTGATGGCCGCCATTGTTACCACGGCAAAGGCTTCGTTGATTTCAAACAGGTCAACTTCATCCAAATCCCAGCCTGTTTTTTCGGATAGTTTCTTCAGGGCGTGGACAGGGGCGGTGGTAAACCATTCGGGCGCGTGGGCAAATGTGGCGTGGGCCTTTAACGTGGCCAGGGGGTTCAGCTTGCGTTGTTCTGCCTCTGATCGTTTCATGACCAGCAAGGCCGCGGCGCCATCGGAAATAGAACTGGCATTGGCGGCCGTGACTGTGCCGTCTTTTGCAAAGGCGGGCCGAAGCGCCGGGATCTTGTCCAGATTGGCCTTGCCCGGCTGTTCATCGGTATCAATGGTAAGATCGCCTTTGCGGGTTTGCAGGGTAACAGGCGCGATTTCTGATGTGAAAGAGCCGTCTTTGATGGCGTTTTGCGCGCGGGTTAGTGATGTTATCGCAAAATCATCCTGCGCTTCGCGTGTAAAATTATATTGCCCGGCGCAGCGTTCGGCATAGACGCCCATCAAGGTGCCATGTTCATACGCATCTTCAAGGCCGTCCAGAAACATGCTGTCTTTGATGGCGCCATGGCCCATGCGGTATCCGCCGCGCGCTTTCGGCAAAAGATAGGGGGCGCCACTCATGTTTTCCATGCCGCCCGCGATCATAATTGTATGGCTGCCGGCCTTAATTTCGTCATGGGCAATCATCAGGGCTTTCATGCCCGAACCGCACATTTTGTTCACGGTGGTTGCGCCGGTGTGTTGCGGCAGACCAGCGCCTAAAGAGGCTTGCCGCGCGGGCGCTTGCCCTTGCCCGGCGGGCAGCACACAGCCCATAATGACGCTGTCAATGTCATGCGGCTGAACGCCGGCCTCTTCCAGCGCGGCTTTAATGGCCGTGCTTCCTAATGCGGCGCATGATATGTCTGAAAAATCCCCTTGAAACCCGCCCATTGGCGTGCGTTTTGCCGATATGATGACAATGTCGTTCTTGTCCATGATAAATCCCTGTTTTATTTTCTTGCAATCATACAGTTTAAACCGGGCCTCTCCAAGCAATAATGATGCTTTTTTACGCCGGTTTTCGGGTGATAATTATGGATGGACCGCAGGCATTGTTCTTTATATTCGTCAGCAGGTTTTGCATGGCGCCGCGGCGAAATTCGCTTAGGGTGTTTGCCGTTTTTTCCATCATTCTGGTAATGGCATCGATGGCGTAATCGGTGCGGTCTTCCTGTTTGACTATGTCCAAACCAGCCGCCGAGAGCAGATCAGCGGTTGTGCGCCAATCAGTTAGAAAGCTGGTTTTTATGCTGCGTGCCCATGGGCAGGGATACAGCATTTTGGCCGCATGATCTTTTGCCAGAATGTCATAGATTGCAAATAGCCCGCCGGGTTTTATAACGCGCGCGGCTTCCTGGTAAACAGGCTCTTTATCCGGAATATTCATGCCAACATGCACCATGATGGCCAGATCAAAACAATGATCGGCAAAATCCAGCTGTCCGGCATTGGCGGTTTGGAAAATAGTGCGGGATTCCAGGGCTGCGGTCTTGGCATTGGCGCGGGCGGTTTCAATAAAATCCGGCGTGAGATCAATGCCGGTAACGTGGCAGCCATAGTCTTGCGCGGCCAGCAATGCGGGCCCGCCAACGCCGCAGCCAATATCAAGTACAGACATATCCGGCCGCAAGCCCAGTTGATCCAGAAAATAACGGGTGGCGTGTTCCCCCCCGATATGCAGATGGCCTTGGCCGCGGGCAATTTCACTGGATTCTTTTTTTGCGTAATGACGCGCTATTTCACTTTCGATCGACATAATGACAGGGTACCATATCCTCAAAAAAAGGAACGGTAGAAAATGATCTGGCATAAACAATACACGTTGGATGAAATCAAAGCCTTCATCACCCATGAAAATATCGTGGAGGGGCTGGGCATTGAATTTACCGCAATCGATGATGATTGTGTTAAGGCCCGTATGCCCGTTGATAAACGCACGCATCAAATTCATGGCATTCTGCACGGCGGCGCGAGTTGCGTTCTGGCGGAAACAATCGGGTCCTTTGCCTCGCTGATGGTGGTTGACCCTGAGAAAAATTACGCCGTGGGATCACAGATTAGTGTGAACCATTTACGCCCCGTCAAAGACGGATTTGTGCAGGCGGTTTGCAAGCCTGTGCATCTGGGGCGTTCCAAACATGTCTGGGATATTCTGATCGAAAGCGATCAGGGCAAGCTGGTGGCGAAATGTGAGCTGACCTGCGCGGTGGTGGATAAAACTTGACATAATACAATATATTTTGTTAGTGGTATTCTTCATCTGAAAAAGGAGAGTAGAATGCAAAAGAAATATATTTATGGAGCCGCAGGAGTAGCTTTCGCGGCAGCGGCAGCGGCAGCTGCAATAGCATTACAAAAAAATGAAATGACCTGTGAGGAAGCTACAGAAGCGTATGTAAGCGCCATGGAGAGCGACCCGTTGGGGCAGAATGGCACTTTATGGCCCGCGCATGACACCATGACGCAGGTTTGTGCGGCAGAGCAGGAAATCCCTTACCGGTTAGAATAAGATTTTAGGTGTGAAGTGATCTTTTGAAATTGCTTCGCATGAGACGTGTTTAAGAATTAATATTAAGCCGCGCTGCAGAGCGTCTTTGGGGTCTCAAATTCTTCCATCAGGTTTTGCCGTAGGATTATGGACGCCTCCATGGTCCCGTGGTTGATGCGGCAATCATTAATGTGACGGCCCTTGCCGATTATGGTTCGATGGAATGGTCGAATTTTGGGGCGTCAGGATATTGCTGAAAAAGATAGGATCGCTCCCCGGCAAATAGAAAATGCGCAAAATATGCGCTTTGGATAGCATCTGAATTTTTATCAGCTTGTGTCACAAAGACTGTCTTATCTTCCAGATGGTTTTCAATATAGAACTGAACATCGTCTTCTGCCGGATATTTCTCAGTAGGCAGAATTGTCATAGAAGGCGCCGGATCATACCCCGCGCCGCTGGCAATACCAAAAGTGTCTGCGCCGCCAAACGCATCGCCTTTGTTCAGCACTTTTGTCATGTAACCTATATTGTCGGCCACATTCGAGGCAGCCATCAGGAATTTTTCTTTTGGCGTCAATGGCCGTTTTGCAAGTATATACCAGTTCATTATGCTGTCCTTATCGTAATGAATTCTTTCAGTTTAAAAAGGACAGTATAGCGAAGATATTGTTATGTCAATCTTAGGCCGCATTCCGCAATGTTTCTGGATTTTCAAACTCTTCCATCAGGTTTTGCCGCAAGATTTTGGCCGCTTCCATGTTTTCATGTTTGACGGGGCCATAGCCGCGGATCATATCCGGGACGGAAAGGAGCTTGACCGCGCTGGCGTGGTTTTCCGCGTTTAAATGTTTCAGCACATGGTTGATATCGGCTTCATATTGTTTAATCAGCGCGCGTTCCATGCGGCGCTCGGCCGTATAGCCGAAAATATCAAATGGCGTGCCGCGCAGCCCCCGCATTTTTGCCAAACCGCCCAAAGCCTTAAGCATCCACGGGCCGAATTTGCGTTTTTTCGGGCGGCCTGTGGCGATATCGGTGGTGCTGATCGCGGGCGGGGCCAGATTAAATTCCAGTTTGAAATCACCGCCAAATTCGGCATTCAGTTTTTTCAAAAATTCCCCATCGGTATAAAGGCGGGCCACTTCATATTCGTCCTTATACGCCATCAATTTGTGCAGGTAACGGGCGGCGGCCTCGGTCAGGGCTTCGGATTCGCGCGTAATGTTTTCTTCGGCTTCACGTACCTTGACGATGGTTGATAAATACCGGTCTGCGTAGGCTTTGTTCTGATATTGGGTCAGATATTTGCTGCGTTTATTGATCAGGGTTTCAAGGTCTTCGGAAAGGGTCTCTTGCTCGTCATGGCCTTTAACGTCCTGAGATAATTGTTCAATTGTGGCCGGGTCATGTGCGGCCAGACGGCCATAGTTGAAGGCCTTTTTATTGGCCTCAATGGCAACGCCGTTGAGTTCTATGGCGCGCATGATGGAATCACGCCGCAGCGGCAGCAATCCCTTTTGCCAGGCATAGCCAACCATGAAAATATTGGTGGAGATTTCATCCCCCATCAGGGCCTGCGCATATTCGGTGGCGGGCACGAAATGACGTTCATCCTTTTTCAGGGTGTTCAGCAGGGTATCACGCACTTGTTTTTGGTGGAAATCAATGTCGTTGTTGGTGACGAAATCGGCGACGGGTGTATTATTGGTGTTGACTACCGCGCCTGTTATTTCGGGGTTTAGTGTTTCATAGGATGTCATGCCCACCGCCGAGACAATATCACAAGCCAGCAATAAATCGGCGCTGCCGGTCATGATGTGGCCGGTACGCAGATCATCGGGCGTGTTGGATATACGCACATGCGACAGCACTTCCCCGCCTTTTTGCGCCAGACCCGTCATGTCCAGATTGCGGCAGCGTTTTTGTTCCAGATGCGCGGCCATACCAAGCAAGGCCCCCACGGTTAATACGCCTGTGCCGCCAATGCCGGTGACCATGATGTTATAGGCATGCTCCAGCTTCATCTCGGCTGGTTCCGGCAGGGTATCGAAGATATCATTGCCTGAGTCCGATTTGGTCTTTTTGACCTCCCCGCCATGAATGGTGACAAAGGACGGGCAGAATCCTTTCAAGCATGAAAAATCCTTGTTACACATGGATTGGTTGATGCGGCGCTTGCGGCCGTATTCGGTTTCAACCGGTTGTACGGCAACGCAGTTGGATTGCACCGAACAATCACCGCAGCCTTCACAGACTTTGTCATTGATAAAGACACGTTTTGGCGGGTCGGGGTATTGGCCGCGCTTACGGCGCCTGCGTTTCTCGGCCGCGCAGGTCTGGTCATAGATAATGACGGTCGTGCCTTCGGTCTCGCGGCAGGTCTTCATGATCTTGTCCAGATAATCACGGTGCAGGACAGGCACGCTGTCCGGAATGTGCTTATTGCCTTCATGGACTTCGGGTTGTTCAGATAAAATCCAGGCCTTTTTAACCCCTTCGGCGATTACTTGCTGGGCAACGCTGTGGACGGGCATTTCGCCGTCGACATGCTGGCCGCCGGTCATGGCCACGGCGTCGTTATACAAGATTTTGTATGTAATGTTGATCTTTCCAGCCACCGCCGCGCGAATGGCCAGCGTGCCGGAATGGAAATAGGTGCCATCGCCCAGATTGGCAAAAATATGCTTGCGTTTCGTGTAGGGGGCCATGCCGACAAAGGGTATGCCTTCGCCGCCCATATGCGTACACATGGCGGAATTGCGATCCATCCATTGCACCATGTAATGGCATCCAATACCGACCATGGCAAAACTGTCATCGGGCACTTTCGTTGAAGAATTATGCGGGCATCCGGCGCAATAATACGGGCGGCGCAGGGACGGCGGCAGATAATCCTTGATGCTTTCTTCGCGTTTTTCAAAGAATTTCAGGCGTTCCTTGATTTGCGGCGTCGTGTAGAACGGGGCCAGGCGCTTGGCGATGACATGGGCGACCATGCCGACATTCTGGTCATTATGCAGCGGCAGCAATCGCGCGCCCTTCTCATCATATTTACCCACCACTGTTGGGCGGTCTTTTATATCCCAGTTAAAAATTTGCTGCTTCAGCTGGTATTCAATCAGCTCGCGCTTTTCCTCGACCACCAGAATTTCATCCAGACCTTTCACGAAATTTTGTACGCCCTGCGGCTCCAGCGGCCATGTCATGCCAACCTTGTACAGGCGCAGGCCGATCTTTTTCGCGACGTCATCGGTGATGCCTAATTCCACGAGCGCCTGAGCCACATCACCGTAAGATTTCCCGGATGTGATAATCCCGAAGCGCGGCTTGGGGTTGTCAATCATAATGCGGTCGATTTTGTTCTTGCGGGCAAAGGCATGACAGGCAAACAGTTTGTAATTCTGCAGGCGCCAATCCACATCGCGCGGTTTGTCATTCATCCGAATATGCAGCCCGCCTTGCGGCTTTTCAAATTCCTCATCGGTGGGGTGTTTGATCTCGATATTTTCTTTGGCCAGATCAACGGTGCCGGATGTTTCCACATTTTCAGACGTGACCTTCAGGGCAACCCAGCACCCGGAATACCGCGACATTTCAATACCCAGCAACCCGTATTCAACAAATTCGGCCACGCTGGCGGGATAAAGCTGCGGGATCATCATCGCATATAAGGCATGATCGGATTGGCATGGCAGGGTCGACGATTTACAGGCGTGGTCATCCCCGACAATGGCCAGCACGCCGCCTTTCGGCGCGGTGCCGTATGCATTGGCGTGGCGCATGACATCGCCGGATCGGTCAACGCCCGGGCTTTTGCCGTACCAGATGCCAAAAACGCCGTCATAGTCCGACCCGCCCGGCATCAGGTTGATTTGCTGCGTGCCCCAAATGGCGGTGGCGGCCAGGTCTTCATTGACGCCCGGCTGGAATTTGATGTCCAGTTCATTGAGGTATTTTTTGGCGCGGTTTAGCTCCAGATCATAGGCCCCAAGCGGGGAGCCGCGATAGCCGGAAATATAGCCGGCTGTGTTGAGCCCTGCGGCAATATCGCGCCGGCGCTGGACGATGGGAATGCGCGCCAGAGCCTGCAAACCTGACATGAAGGCAATGCCGTCATTCAGTTCGTATTTATCAGTCAGTTTTACATCACGTAACGTTTTCGCGGCAGATTTTTTGCTCATATTATCCCTGTTCGTTATCCTACTAATTTAGCGCATAAAATCGCGCTTGCCTATAGGGGTAAAATAATACGAAAGAATACTATAAAAGCAGGGGGAAAGTGATGAGAAAATTACAAAATGCTGCGGTGCTCAGCGGCTAAAATTTTTGTGCGCCGCCATATATTTTGTGTGGTTGTGAGCGCCCCTGCGAAGCCTTTGGCGAAGCGGGAAGAAGCGGTGAAATACATGACGGTGTGGATTGCCTGGTCATTTCACCCCTGACAATGACCCAGTTGATCTTTATAATTCGGGCTGGGCTTGTTCCAGTTGAATGATGCTCGTTTGGGCTTGCGCTACAGGCTGGTTTTGCGGCTCGTCTGCATTCGTTACCAGACCGGCGTTCATGAAAGCCGCGGCTACAAAACCGATTATTGAGCTGCAGAATGCAGTATTATCTTTAAAATCTACATTTATTTTATCAGCAATACCGTCTCCGAATTGTATTGTCCCGATCCAGGTTAACGCCCCCCCGCCAATTGTCGCGACAGCAGTGGTTAGTCCGATTGCCCCGATTGCAACGCCACCCAAGGGCGTTGATGCGTCTATAGCCATTGCGGCTTCATATCCTAAAACTGGCAGTGTGGTTATGATTGCGCCTGCTGTGCCGCCCGCGGCCGCGCCGAAAATGGCAGAATAGGCATGATCTGTTACGTTGTTGGTGGAATTGTTAAATTTTTCTGCAGTCATGTTATGGCCTCTGAGCTATTTTATGTGAATAAGTATTACATAATGATTTTGTAGTGATTTTGTCAAATGTTCTTTTTGATATTTTATGCAATCACTACTCTGATCCGCCCACGCATGGGTCTATTGCGATGGTGTTGCAGGCTGGAGCTGCTGAATGATTTTATTGAGTGTTTTTGGGGAAGGAACCCATTGTATAGATGGCCAGACCGCATTTGATAGCGCCTCTTCCCTTAGGGCCGCATATTCAAAATCTTTACGCATTGTATCCGCAACAGGTCTATAAAGGCGCTTCTTATCGATATAAAACTGGATATCATCGGGGTTAAACAGGCTGGCAACGCCATGTATTGCGTGACGTAATTCAACCATATCTTGTATGTCCAGTGTTAATAATTGCGGATTTAAACCGGTTAGCAGGTGCCATTGGGTTTGTCTTTCCCTAATAACTTCCGGCGTGGCGCTTTGGGCAAAGACGTTAATAAGCCTGATGTGTTGATCATATTCATCGGCCGTTTGATGGAACGGAAAATTATAATATTCGGCAATGCCTGAAATTTTATTGAGCTGTTCAAAGGCTGCAGAGGGTTGAAACGTTCCGGGTTCAACCGTATCAATCATTAAATGCGCGTAATTTTTAATCATAGTGGACATTACTGAGAATCTTGCATTATGTCAATAAAGTTATTTCGTCTCTTCAAACAGCTCGCGGCCAATTAGCATGCGGCGGATTTCGGAGGTGCCGGCGCCGATTTCATATAGCTTGGCATCGCGCAGCAGGCGCCCTGTCGGGTATTCATTGATATAGCCGTTACCGCCCAGTGTCTGGATGGCTTGCAGCGCCATTTGCGTGGCGGCTTCGGCGCTCATCAGGATGCACCCGGCGGCGTCCTTGCGCGTGGTCTCTCCCCGGTCACAAGCGGCGGCCACGGCGTAGACATAGGCGCGTTGGCTGGACAGGGAGGTATACATATCGGCCAGCTTGCCTTGCATGAGCTGGAAGGTCCCGATGGATTTGCCGAATTGTTCGCGCTCATGGATATAGGGCACGACGATATCCATACAGGCCTGCATGATGCCGAGCGGCCCGCCGGAGAGCACGACGCGTTCATAATCAAGGCCGGACATCAGGATTTTCACGCCCTCGCCTTCGGCGCCCATGACGTTTTCAGCCGGAACTTCGCAGTCCTGAAAGACAAGCTCGCACGTGTTGGAGCCGCGCATCCCGAGCTTGTCGAGTTTTTGCGCGGTGGAAAATCCTTTCATGCCTTTTTCGATGATAAAGGCGGTGATGCCGCGTGACCCTGCGGCCGGGTCTGTTTTGGCGTAAACGACCAGTGTGTTGGCCTCGGGGCCGTTGGTGATCCACATTTTATTACCGTTCAGGACGTAGTGATCCCCTTTCTTTTCGGCGCGGAGCTTCATGGAAACCACGTCCGATCCGGCGCCCGGTTCGCTCATGGCCAATGCCCCGACATGTTCGCCGGATATGAGTTTGGGCAGATATTTTTCCTTTTGTTCTTTCGAGCCATTGCGGTTGATCTGGTTCACGCAAAGGTTCGAATGCGCGCCATAAGATAGCGCCACGGAGGCGCTGGCGCGGGAAATTTCTTCCATGGCAATGACATGGGCCAGATACCCCATATTCGCCCCGCCATGCTCTTCATCGGCGGTAATCCCGAGCAGGCCCATATCCCCGAATTTTTGCCACATATCGGCAGGGAAAGTGTTGGTTTCGTCAATCTGCGCGGCGCGCGGCGCCAATTCGCTTTGTGCAAATTTGCGCACTTCCTCGCGCAGCATTTCAATCTCGCTGGCGTGGCCGAATTTTAATGTTGGATAATCCATCTTGTCGTTCCTTCTCCCGTATTGTTTTTTATTGTTGTTTCATCGCATGAGCCAGTTTCGATGCGGGCGGTTTGCCCAGCGCGTCAGAAATAAACCATGCGGTCTTAATTATTTTTTGCAAATCTATCCCGGTTTCGCAGCCCAGTCCAGCAAGCATATACAGCACATCTTCGGTGGCGACGTTGCCACTGGCACCCTTGGCATAGGGGCAACCGCCCAGCCCGGCAACCGATGAATCGATTGTGCCCACCCCCATTTGCAAACCGGCGTAAATATTGGCGAGCGCCTGCCCATAGGTATCGTGCATATGCAAGGCGATTTTCTCGAGCGGAACGCCGACGTCCAGAACGGCCCTGATCATGCGTTTTGTCTTTTCCGGCGTGCCGGTGCCAATGGTATCGCCCAGAGATATTTCATAGCATCCGGCCTCAAGCAGCCTTTTTGCGACTTCGGCGACTTTGGCCGGGTCAATCTCCCCTTCATATGGGCACCCTAAAACGCAGGATACGTAGCCGCGCACGCGTATATTGTTGTCCTTGGCGGCGGTTATGACCGGGGCAAAGCGTTCAAAACTGTCTGCAATACTGGCATTGATGTTTTTCTGGGTGAAGGTTTCACTGGCGGCGGTAAACAGGGCAATTTCGGTAACATTTGCGGCCAGCGCACCTTCCATACCGCGCATATTGGGAACCAGAACCGGGTAATGAATGTCCGGCTTTCTGTTGATGTCATGCATAACGGCGGCGGCATCGCCCAGTTGCGGAATGGCCTTTGGTGATACAAAGCTGGTGGCCTCAATATAACGCAGGCCTGTATCAGAAAGGCGGTTAATCAGATCAATTTTGATAGCGGTTGGAATGTTTTGTTTTTCATTTTGCAGGCCATCACGCGGGCCAACTTCGTATATCTTGACGAATGCGGGCAGGGTCATGTCTAGGCGCTTTCTTCCTGCGGGGCGATATGCACTAGTAAGGCGCCATCGGCCACCTGATCATTCACGGCAATCGGTAATTCCTCGATTTTGCCATCCACGCTGGCCCGAATGGTGATTTCTACCTTCATGCTTTCCAGGATCAAAAGCGGTTGATCTTTGGTGACGTTTTCACCTTTTTTCACTAAAACACTGACAATACGGCCCGGCATGTTGGTGACGATACGGCCAGAGGCATCGCCGCCGTCTTCGCCTTCTTCGGCGCTATGGATATGAGCGTTAATGATGCGCCCGCCAGTATACAGCGTCAGTGTCTGGCGGCATTGTAAAATGCAGGCGTTTACCTTCGCGGCGTTGATTCGGGCCAGCATGTGCAACGGCCCGCGCGTGATCAGTTCGGCCTTTGTCGTCTGCCCGTCGATATCGAATTCCAGACTTTTACCGCGGCAGTGTACATGAATGATATAGGATGTGCCGCGGCAGATAAAATGCAGGGTTCGGGCGGCCTTCATGCCGGCGCGCCAGTTATCGCCGGATGCCCACGGATCGGCGGGGGCGTCGGAATAGGGCACCATTTGATGCAGGGCCAACAGGGCAATATCTGCGGCGGATGGCTTGCCGTATGTCTCGGGGATTAACGATGTTTCATGACGCGGTATGAAACCGGTATCAACGTTCCCGTCCAGAAAGTCCTGTTGTTTGAAAATATTATATAGAAATTCCTGATTGGTGTTGATGCCGCTGATATGGGTTTGTTCCAATAGATGCGCCATATTCGCCGCGGCCTCGTCACGGGTTTTTCCATGCGTGATTAATTTTGCAATCATCGGATCGTAATAGGATGTAACAGAATCGCCGCTGTCCACCCCGGTATCAATGCGGATTGTATGATCGGGGGGCGGGGCATGAAAGTGGGTGATTTTACCCGTTTGCGGCATGAAGTCCTGCGCGGGGTCTTCGGCGTATAAACGTACCTCAAAGGCGTGACCGTTGATGCGGAGATCACCTTGCGATAGCGGAATTTTTTCACCATAGGCCACGCGGATTTGCCATTCAACCAGATCCTGACCGGTGATGTATTCGGTGACGGGATGTTCAACCTGTAGGCGCGTATTCATTTCCATGAAATAAAAATCATGCGTATCACAATCAACAATAAATTCAATGGTACCGGCGCCGTGATAGTCAATCGCTTTGGCGGCCTGTACGGCGGCCTCGCCCATGGCGCCACGCATATCCTGTGATATGCCGGGTGCGGGGGCCTCTTCAACAACCTTTTGGTGGCGGCGTTGCAAGGAACAATCCCGTTCGAACAAATGAACCGCATGCCCATGGGTATCGCCAAAAACCTGTACCTCGATATGGCGCGGCTTGGTGATGTATTTTTCGATCAGAACATGGTCGTTACCAAAACTGGCTTGTCCTTCGCGCTGGCAATTGCCCAGCAGGTCTTTAAAATCTGCGCTGCGTTCCACAAGGCGCATGCCTTTCCCGCCGCCGCCTGCCACGGCTTTAATCAAAACCGGATAGCCGATGTCATCGGCCTGTTTCTGCAGGAAATCCGCGTCCTGATTATCGCCTTGATAACCGGGCACAATGGGCACGCCCGCCTTTTTCATGATGTCCTTGGCACCATCTTTTAAACCCATTGCGGTGATCGATTTGCTGGAGGGGCCGATAAAGGTGATGCCGGCCTGTTCGCAGGCTTTGGCGAAAGCGGCATTTTCGGATAGGAACCCGTAACCCGGGTGGATGGCCTGGGCCCCTGTTTGTCTGGCGGCTTCAAGAATGGTATCGGCCAGAAGGTAACTTTGTGATGATGGCGCCGCGCCAATATGGACGGCTTCTTCGGCCAGGCGCACATGGCGGGCATTTTTATCGGCGTCTGAATAGACGGCGACGCAATTTATTCCCATGCGGTGCGCGGTTTGAATAATACGGCAGGCAATTTCGCCGCGATTGGCAATGAGAATCTTCGTAAACATGGCAATAATCTAAAATAATGTAGGTCAAAAAGCCAGCGCATCTTATTTGACTTTGCAGCATAAACTATATTATGAATATTAAAATTATTATACAAAAAGGTCTAGGGCTATGAAGGTAGAAGTAAGAAGCAGGGTATCTGATGAGTTTTACGAGCAAGTGAAACGTGCTGTGGCGTCATTTCCTTCCTATTATGATCGTTTGAATACGACAATCGCACTGGCCCCGCGTATAAAAAATATTTTTCCTGATATGCGCAGTGACTGGCATCACCTGGGTATGATGCATAGGGGGGCCACCAATACGATTGGTCTGTCGGAATATAGACGTTCGCCCTCGGCGCTTGCTTGTCTTGGTAAAAACGTGCGTATTGTCGAAGCTATCGCCCATGAAACCGGTCATGCTTTTGATTTACGTGTATTTGGGGACGGTGAAAATATGGACTATTTCAGTCTGAAACCGGATCAACCTTTTTTAAAAGCGTGGAAAGCTGATTTGGCTGATTTGCTAAAGCAACCGGAATTATACAGCTCACTGGACATCCAATTTCAAAGACATATGGAGCCCGATGGGCGTGGAACAAAAGAAACATTTGCCGAAATCTGGGCCAATGCGCATGGCCATAGTGCGTTGGCGCATGTGGGTATTGATGATATTCGCCCTTATTTTCCTGAATGCACAGCGGTTGTTGAGGATTGTGTCCGCAGCCTGGGTTAGGCGCGCGTGCGATATCCTATTTCTCTAAAAAGGCTTTCAGGCGTGTTTGCGCCTCTTCGCCGGTGCGGATGGTGGCGATGCGCTCGGCGGTGTTTTCCATGATATCATTGGTCACGTAAGAACCGGATAAATCAAAGCAGAGTTTTTTCGCGGCGCGCATGGCATAGGGGCCGTTCTTTGCGACCTCTGCCAGCATTTTCTCTAAATGACCATCGATATCCGTTTCGTCATCACCCAGAATGTGCACCAGCCCGATGTCATGGGCTTTTTGCGCGCTGAAGCGTTCGCCGGTTTGAAAGAACCGGCGCGCGTGGCGCTGGCCTATGGCGGCCAGAACATAGGGGCCGATGGTGGCGGGGATCAGGCCCAGCTTGACTTCGGACAGGCCGAATTTAGCCTCCGGCGCGGCAATCACCACGTCACAGCAGCTCACCAGCCCTAACCCGCCGCCCAGCGCCGCGCCATGCACGCGGGCGATGGTCAGTTGCGGCAGGGAGTTGAGCTTGCCTAGCATTTGGGCTAGATCATAGGCATCGCGCTCATTCTGGTTTTGGGAATAGGTGATCGACTCTTTCATCCAGTTCAGATCGGCCCCGGCGGAAAAACTCTTGCCCTCCCCGCGCAGGATGACCACGTCAATATCGTTACGCAGGGCAATTTCGTCGCAAAGCGTGGCGATGCGTTCAATCATCTCGGCGTTGAAAGCGTTGTGCACCTCTGGCCGGTTTAGGGTCAGGGTGGCGATATTTTTGTCATAGCTTAACAGAACGGAATCACTCATGGCTTTATTTTTAGCACCCCTGAAGCCGGTCACCAAGTATGTTTTTCAGTTGCAAGCCGGAATGAAGCGGGGCATAACCTGATTATGCTGAGCTATCAACATATCTATCACGCAGGAAACATGGCCGATGTGCAAAAGCATCTCTGGCTTTTGACCGTATTGGAATATCTGGGGCGCAAGGATAAACCCTATATCTGGATTGATACGCATGCAGGGCGCGGCGCCTATGATTTAAGCGCGCCTGAGGCAGCGAAGCTGGCCGAATATAAGAGCGGGATTGCGGCGGTTCTGGAGAAGGTCAAGGGCGCGGAGCATCCGGTATTAAAGCTATATTACGGTAAAATTTTAGAACTCAATACGCAAAACGTCATTGCGAGAAGCGGCAGCGACGAAGCAATCCATGGATTGCCGCAATCCCTCCGGTCGCTCGCAATGACGTCTGATAATCTTGGCATCTACCCCGGCTCTTCGCTGCTGGCGGCGCAAATGCTGCGTAGTGGGGACCGGCTTTTTTCTTTCGATTTGCACCCCAAAGAATTTGAATTTTTGCGTCAAAACCTAAAGCCGTATAAAGGCGCCGATGCGCGTAAAGAAGATGGGTATGGGGCGCTGAAATCCCTCGTGCCGCCGCAAATTCGCCGCGGCGGGGTTTTGATTGATCCCTCCTATGAGATCAAGGACGAATACGGGCAGGTTGCACGCGCCGTTCAGGACGCAGTGAAGAAGTGGCCGCAAGGCGTTTATATGATCTGGTATCCGATTTTGAATGCGGGACGGCATGCGGCGCTGTGCGCGGCGCTGGCGGATATTGCACAAAGCGCAGGCGTGGATTTCACCCGCGATGAATGGATGTTTGAAGGCGCCGAGCGCGGCATGCTGGGCAGTGGCATGGCGATCGTGAACACGCCCTATAGCTGCGGCGATACCATGGCGGCAATTAAAAATGTCATTGATTCAGTATAGATCGGTTATATTTTTAACGGTTTAATGTAGATAGGCCAAGCGGCACGAGGACGCTCATGGCACCGGTTAAACCAATGGCGGCTCCCAATGCTCCGGCCTGAATACTGTCCGGTGTTGCGCCCGGCATGACGGCTTCCCACGCCGCAACCAGAGCGGTGCCCGCAACAACTGATGCGCCTGCTATGGCTGTCATTTTCTTGGCGTCTGAGGCTTTGTCCCAAGCATCTTTTAACTTATTCATCATAATTATGTCCCGCTGCTTTGATTTCAGTCGGGTAATAGCATAGTGTGATTGAATATGTCAAAATAATCACATTCTAAACACGCCATAAGTCGTGTCCTCAATCGGCGCATTCAAGCTCGCCGAAAGGGCGAGCGCCAATATACGCCGCGTGTCGGCGGGGTCGATGACGCCGTCATCCCACAGCCTTGCGGAGGCGTAGTAGGGGTGGCCTTCCTTCTCGTATTGCTCGCGGATGGGGGCTTTGATTTTTTCGATTTCGGCTTCGCTTAATGTCTTTTTATCGCGGGCGGCTTTCATTTCGGCGACGGTGGCCATCACGCCCGCGGCTTGTTCGCCGCCCATCACGGAAATGCGCGCATTCGGCCACATCCACATCATGCGCGGGTTAAAGGCGCGGCCACACATGCCGTAATTGCCCGCCCCGAACGACCCGCCGATCAGGACGGTGAATTTGGGAACGCTGGCGCAGGACACAGCCGTAACCATTTTCGCGCCGTCTTTGGCGATGCCGCCTTGTTCGTATTTCTTACCGACCATAAAGCCCGTGACATTTTGCAAGAACACCAGCGGAATTTTGCGCTTGTTGCACAGCTCTATGAAATGCGTGCCTTTCAGCGCGGCCTCGGAGAGGAGAACGCCGTTATTGGCCACGATGCCCACCGGCATGCCGTGGATATGGGCAAAACCCGTCACCAGCGTGGTGCCGTAGCGTTTTTTGAACTCGTCAAATTCGGACCCGTCCACAATATGGGCGATGATATCGCGCACATCGAACGGGGTTTTAAGGTCGGACGGGATGACGCCATAAATATCTTCGGGCGCATAAAGCGGTTCTTGCGGTTGTTTGAGCGGGATGGCCGCACCTTTCTGGCGGTTCAGATTGCCCACACATTTGCGCGCGATCTCTAGCGCGTGCGTGTCGTTTTCAGCGAGATGATCGGCCACGCCGGATATGCGGGTGTGGGTATCGCCGCCGCCCAGATCCTCGGCGCTGACTTCCTCGCCAGTCGCGGCTTTCACCAGTGGCGGGCCGGCCAGAAAGATGGTGCCTTGATCCCGCACGATGATGCTTTCATCGCTCATGGCCGGAACGTACGCGCCGCCGGCGGTGCAGCTGCCCATCACCACGGCGATTTGCGGGATGCCTTTGGCACTCATATTGGCCTGATTGTAGAAAATGCGCCCGAAATGGTCGCGGTCGGGGAAGACCTCGTCTTGGTTGGGCAAATTCGCCCCGCCGCTATCGACCAGATAGATGCAGGGCAGGTTGTTTTGTTCGGCGATTTCCTGTGCGCGCAGGTGTTTTTTAACCGTGAGCGGGTAATAGGTGCCGCCCTTGACGGTGGCATCATTACACACAATCACGCATTCCGCGCCCGCCACGCGGCCAATGCCGGTGATGATTCCGGCGGCGGGGACGTGGTCGTCATAGACGTTATGGGCGGCCAAAGACGAGAACTCCAGAAACGGAGAGCCGGGATCAAGCAAGGCATCGATGCGTTCCCGGGGCAGGAGCTTGCCGCGGGAGGTATGCCGTTCCCGCGCTTTATCGCCGCCGCCTTGTTCAATTTTTGCGATTTTGTCTTTTAAATCGGCCACGAGCGATTCCATCGCTTTTTTATTGGCGTCAAATTCCGGTGAGGTGGCGGTGGTGGTCGGCTTGATCTGCATTATTTTCGTGTCCCTGATGTTTTGTGCCTATCAGGATAAAAGGAAATGAGGCAAAGGGCAATTCTACATTTTATTGACATAAAATATTTTCTTCATTATTGTGCGGGCATCAAAAACAGGCTGAGCGTATGGCACAGATTAAAAAAAGCAGACGCAATAAAAACAAGCAAAGCAGGCAGGCCGCAACTGGCGCGTCTGCGCCGCCGCCTTGCGAAAAGAAAATGGATGATGGATATCTATATCTTGGCGATCCCGGGCATATGGCCCGCCAAGACCCGCAAATGGCTGAGGCGCTGGAGGTCATTGCCGAAAAAAGCAAGTTGGGGGCCTATTTGGTAGAGACGGCCAGAAAACTGGATGTTCGTTTTGTCAGGCAGGATTTCAATGCAGCGTCTGTCGGGGGCAGCAATAGAGGCAATGTCATTGCTTTATCGGCTGACAATTTGCTGGCGGAGGATATTACGGTCTTGCCGCATGAATTGATGCATTGGCTGCAACCCGAGGACGGGATACAGGACCGGTGGGATTACCGTAGCAGGCTTTTGGCGGTCTTGTCGCGTGAGGCGGGCGCCGAGACCTGCGCGGTAAGGGTTACGCACGAAATGCGGGAAAACGGATATGCTGACGCGTTTAATCGCAATGCAAGGGCGCCGCATTGGTGCATGTACCGGGATATATACCAGACATTTGATCAGGTGTTGCAAAGCAGCCGCGAGGCCGGTTTTGATGATGCTGTGCGGCAGGCCACAGACGCCGCGTTCCGTTCGTATTTTAAGCAACCGGGACTGATCGGAAATTACGGCGGCAAGGTTTTGACAAATTACATGTATAATCTCGGTAGATTGGCCAAACATTATCCGACACCGGGCTTTAGTTTACAGGCGGCCGCCAATCAGGCGCGTTTGCAAGGCGGGGAATGTCTGGTGTATGAGCCGGTACAATTGCCATTGCGTGATGACGATTTATTTAAGGGCAATGCGACGTTGCGGCAGGCCTTTGAATATGCCGAAATGATTCACATTGCCAAATTCTGTCAACAGGACACGGCGCTGGCTTATCAGCGTAAGGTGCAGGCATTGAAAGCAGATAATAATCCGTTTCTTGGCCTGAATTACAGCAAGGTTCGATCCGAATATTGCGGACAGATCGGTCAGAAAAATCCAAGAAGCATGCTTCGCATTATGACCGATATGGCCGGCGTTGAGAATTTCTGGCACAGACAGGCCGGGTTTGATTTTGGCTGATCAATAATGTGGCGGTTTGTTTTGCGCGGCAAATTCGGCGCCGCTTAATGGCCTGTCTTCATTACCATCGACGTGGCCTTCATAATGTTCAATCTTGGCCTTTAAACGTAATAGGTCCTTTGACAGTTTACTGATCTCACGCGCTTGCAGGATCAGCATTTCACTCAGATCCGCAATCTGCTGGTCTTGGTGCGCAAGTGTTTCTTCCAGTTTTTGCAAGCGATGGTCTGTCATGGGGCTATATATAGCACGCGCGCGCAGCAAGAGAAGAAAAATTTGAAATTCTATGATCTTGATTCAAAAATACCACGTATTATATAATATAGATGTAAGGCTATGAACGCCTAAGATTGGGTTCAGCCAGTCCTTACAGACATAGAGGCGCGGCCATGGTGGCCGGTCTCGTTTATGACTAACCTTGCTTATTAAAGAAGGAGAAAAACAATGAACAACCTTGTTTCATTTACACCACTCATGCGTCAATCTGTCGGCTTTGACCGTTTCAATGATTTGTTCGAAACGATGTTAAGCGATAAAGAGGAGCGCTTTGAATCTTATCCCCCCTATAACATCGAAAAGCTGGATGATCAGCGCTATCGCATCGTCATGGCCGTGGCCGGTTTCGGAGAAAAAGACCTGAATATCACCGCGCAGGACGACCAACTCACCGTATCAGGCAAGATTGTCGATACCGAAGAGGAGGAAGGGAAAACCTATCTGCACCGCGGTATTGCAGGGCGGAGTTTCGAACGCACCTTCCGCCTGGCCGATCATATTAAGGTCGGGGAAGCCGATTTAAAAGACGGTTTGTTGCTGATTGATCTGGAGCGCGTTGTGCCGGAAGAGAAAAAACCGCGCATGATCCCGATCAAAAACGGAAAACAAAGTTTGCTTGGTGGCAAGAAAACCAAGTAACCTTTTAGGCTTGAATATAAGGGGCGCGGCTCAGGCTTGCGCCCTTTTTTATTACGCGCCAATCAGGCTTTGCCAGAAACTGCCCGGTTTGAACTTGCGGGCGGGGTTGGCAATTTGCTTGATGTATCCGTCAATGGCTTGCGCGCTCATGCGGCTATAGGCGCTGTGCGGGGCAATCAGATCATCCATATCAGTGAGCTTGAGTGATTGCTGATGTGCCAATGACCACGGGCCGATTAAATCAAGGGCTTGCGCGCCGCAAATGCCCGTTCCGATAACGGTTCCGTCCGTTTTGGTGATAATTTTTAACAGGCCGTTGTCTTGGTGTTGTGTCTTGGCAAAATCGCTTTCTTGATACCGCCACTTGGTGATGTGGAAATTTCCGGCGCCATATTTTTCTCTGGCCTGGCCTTCATTGAGACCGATTTGGGCAATTGAAGGGTCAGACAAGGCGAAGATGTGGTTTTCCTGTTCGCGCGGGATGACAAGAATATCACTGCCGGTCACGCGCCGTTTTGCGCCATCATGCATCATATGAATCACGACCTGCCCTTCTTGATCTTTGTGTTCAATGGCGGTGATGTCGGCTTTTGCGATCAGGCGGATGCCTTCATATTCAAAGCGCTCAAACAGTATTTTATAGAGCTCCGCATCCAGCCCGTCTAATATAGCGCCGGTGGACAGAATTGTGGCCTTACAGCCCAGCCGTGACAGGCTTTGTGCCAGTGAAATGGCCTTGCCGTTTTCACCCAGAATGATGACATGTTCAGGCAGGTCGGCCCATGTTGTGATATCGCCTAACCGGCGCGTTTTTGTGTCGTCCAGCCCTTCATAGGCGGGTTGCGGGGCCGGGGGGCTTTCATGAATGGTTTCTTTGGCGCTTGATATTTCGTCCTGCACAGGGCCCTTGATGATATGCACGCCCAGGGCATTGAGTTTGTCGAACGAATAATGCGGGGTAATTCTGTCCATTGCATTTTTGATATGCGCTTGAACGTTATCCCATTGAATTTGCGGCTTGGTCGTGCCGATACCAAATTTATCGGCCACGCGGCAGGCTTGCGCCATGTTGGCGCTGGCGTGTAATGCCTCCAGAATAATGGTATCTTTGGGGGCAAAATCTTTATCCTGATCATGTTTTGTGTGAATTAGGGCGGTATGCGCTCCGGCGTGCACTTTGTTGATGGCGGCGCTCAGGCTTTCTTCGCCGTTGCCGAAAATGCATGTGTCATAGTTATGCAGTTGTTTTTTATCACTCACGTCTGTTTGACCTGTTTTTGGAATGGTTTATTCTTTACCATGACACTATAAACGCTGGAAATTTAATTTGAAATGGATGATATAAAATGACGTTCACTAAAAGTGCTATGACAATAACCTCTTTGGCCACGGCGATGCTGTTTGGCGGCGGGCTGTATTTGTTTATGAATCTTGGTTCAATTGCCAAGACCGTAACCGAAGACTATGCCGCGCGCACCTTGGGTGTTGATGTGACCATTGGCCGCATGGATGTGTCCCTGCAAAACCGCACGGTTGATGTGTCGAATATCAGAATATATAACCCGGATGGGTATAAGGGCGCGCATGCCGTGGTTGTTGATTCTGTGACGGTGCAGGCCGGTTCGCTGGGGTCGGAATTGCTGGAATTTAAAACCGTGGATGTAAGCGGCGCGAATGTGTATCTGGAAATTACCCCTAGCGGCGTTAATTTAACCGATATTCGCAAAAATTTGAACGAAAAGGTCGGGGCGAAACCGTCCGAGGGCGAGAAGGCCGTTAAGGTCATTCTGGATAAGCTGATTTTAAATGGTACCGTTCATACCGATATTACATTTTTAGATAAAACATATGATCCATTTGCCTTGCCGCCCATTCATCTGAGTGATATCGGGCGCAGCGAAAACGGCGTGTTGGTTGGTGCCGCCATTTCCGAGGTGTGGAAAGTTATTTCCCGCGAAACCATACGTTCGGCCAATAAATATGGATTTTTGGCCGGGTTAGATGTCAATATCCTGAAAGAAAGCGGTATGTCGGATGTGACGATCGTAAAAGACAATATTGATCATCAGGTCGATAAAATCAAAAACAGCATCAAGGGTCTGTTGGAATAATCGTCTTTATTGGTTCGTAATCCATAAAAAAAACCGGTCACGTTAAGCGGCCGGTTTTTCTATTCTGTTGCTAAAAAGGCGCCGCGTTTTATAGATCCAGACCGCGGATCGCGTCACGAATGGCGCCGCGGACCTCATTGCCAATATCCCGGGCAATACCGGCTTTGGCGCGGTCATATTCCTGTTGAACGACATTGGTTCCGCGCTGTCTTTGGCTTCCATACGGGCTGGATACGCATCGCTCTGACCATGATCCGTTGCCAACTTGTGTGGTGCGGCCCCCATTATATGTACCGCCGCGCTGCATAGTGATGGTACAGTCAATCGGCTGGTTTTGAATGCGGGTTCTTTGGCCATTGTAATCTGAGCCTTCGCTGTAAATACCACTCGAAGTGGCGCAGCCTGTGCTGAAAATCGCGGCGAGTGACAAAACGGATGCCCCAGTCAGTTGTTTGAATTTGTTGCTTATCTGCATGGTAATCCCTTACCTTTGTTAAAAATATGTCTGTAAATTATTTGTGTAGAATATAGTAAAAATTACCCAAAGTCAATTTATTATGAAAATTAATTATTGACGGGGAGTTCCTCGCCCTGTTCTTCGTAACGTTCGTCAAGCACAGGATCGGGGTGAATTTCCAGATAGGCGCCGTGTTCTTCTTCCTGAAAATCTTCGATGGCGCTGTGGCTGACGCCAAATTCGCTGAGCAGGAAACAGGCCATTTCCAGCCCCGGCGGCGCGCCTTTATTGTGGAAAGGGATGGTGCCTAGGGCCATGAAACGCTGGGCTTCGTCGGAATCATTAACGGCGACGTAACGTTTCAGGCGCGGATATAGTTTTTGGATGACCGGTGAGATTTCTTTGGTAATTTCATAGCGCGGAGAGGCCACGCAGACAGCGCGCGCATTATCGGCGCCCAATGTATTCCAGAACCGTAAATCGCCGGGATTGCCATAGGCCACGACATACCCCGCGGCGGTGGCTTCTAAAAAGCGGTTTCTGTCATGTTCTATGGCGATGTAGGAAATATTATGTTCACGAAAAGCGCGGGCCAGGGTTTTTCCGACTTCGTTCATGCCCACGATGAATACTGGTTGTTTGTTAACCGGGCTGTTGTCATAGATACTGACATTGGTGATACCCTTCAGGCTTTGACAGATATTCAGGCTCCATCGATAGGCAATTCCGCTAAAGATGGGGGTGACCAACATGCTGAGGGCGACGGCCGATATTAATTGTTGTGATATGGCACTGCCCATGCCCGCGCTAACGGCGGCCATGGAGAAAATGACAAAGGCGAATTCGCTGCCCTGCGCCAGAAAGAACGCCAGCTGTATTGCGTGATGGGCGGGGCGGCGCGAGATAAAGATCAATGCACCGATGACGGCTGCTTTCACACTCAGGATCAATAATAAAAGACTAAGGACAACATCACCATTGGCAATAATGATCGCCGGTTCCAGCATCATGCCGGTGCTGATGAAAAAGAATGCCATTAACAGCGAGCGGAAGGGCCGCAATTCGTTTTGTAATAGGATGCGGAATGGTGTTTCGGCCAATACCATACCGGCCAAAAACGCGCCCAGCGTTAGTGACAGGCCGGCATAATCGGTCATGGCGGCGGTCACCATAACAATGACAAGCCCCAAAACCGTGAACATTTCCGGGTCGTTATAGCGCGTCACCAGCCTTAATAGCGGGGTCAGTACATATTTACCCAGGGCCACAACCAATATAATGGCGATGATCGTTTTTAATAATGTGGTCAAGACCAGATGTGCCAATTCGGTTTCATTGCTGCCGACCGTATCGGCAAATATCAACAGGAAGATGGCCAATGTATCCTGAAAGATTAGCATGGCCTTGGCGCTTTTGCCGACGGGGCTTTCGTTTTGCCGTAAATCGCCAATAATCTGCATGACCACGGCGGTGGAGGATAAAGCCAAGGCAAAACCGGTTAACAGGGCGAAATCCCCGCTCATGCCGAAGATAAATTTCATGGTAGAGGCCAGAATAACTCCGGTAATTAACATTTGCATGGGGGCCAGGCCGAAGAGATCCCTGCGCATGCTCCAGGCTGATTTGGTGGAAAAATGCAACCCGATGTCAAACAGCAGGAAGACCACGCCCAATTCGGCCAGCAGATGCGTTGTCTCTGTATCGTGAATCAGGCCCATGCCATGGGGGCCCAGAACCAATCCGGCCAACAAAAACCCTATGATGGGGCTAACGCGGGTCAGGCGACATATAAGAATGACCATAAAGCCGACGCTAAGAAGCAAAACTGTTGGTGTTAACAGGGCAAATTCATGCATGGCTTATGCTGGTGTCTTTGTTTGGCGGTTGTTGTTGGTGGTGCCGGGCGGGGCGGCGGCGCTTATATCCTTCTCTGCGGCGCGGCATTTTTTCCAGTTTACTATGTGGAAGGTTGTTCCTGCAATGACATTTACGCCTGCCATGGCCAATAATATGCCTGTGTAACCATAATAATGATCACCGATCAGTACCGCCGGAACCGTCAGGACAATCATTTTAACCACAATCATCAGCATGGATCGTTGGGGCATGCCCATGGCATTAAAGGCAGACCCCCATCCCATAATCAGATTACCAAAGGCATAGGAACAGGGCACAATCCAGAAATACAGGCTGGCATATGCGATCATATCCGAGTTGTCCGAAAACAGCGCGGCAATCGGTTTTGCGAATGTGGCCAAAATAACGGCGATAAATAATGACCAGGCAATACAAAAGCGAATAGCCAGTTTTAAGGTGTCATGCACGCGGTCATATTTTTGTGCCCCCCAGTTTTGGCCAATTATTGGCGCCATACCCGATGATAACGCCATTAAAATGACAAAGGCAAAGGCCTCTACGCGGGTGGCCACGCCATAGGCGGCTATGGCCTCATGGCCGTATTTGGCCAGCAGGGCGAATATAAAGGCATTGATGATGGGTTGGATTGTATTGGTCAAGCCTGCCGGAATGGCAATAAATAAAAGCCGTTTCATAGAATTGCCGAAATGCGCCAGACCAACCTTGAGGGGGTTCAGGATCAACCCTTTGTGTCTGTAGTTAATATAAAGCCCCAATCCCATGGCGCAGGCATTGGCGAAAATGGTGGCAATGGCCGCGCCTTGTATTTCCAGTCTGGGGAAACCCAGCAACCCAAAAATTAAAATCGGGTCCAGTATAATATTAATCAGGGCAACGCCCGTCATAATCAGGGCCGGCGTCTTTGAATCGCCATCGGCGCGCATTGCGGCGTGGTTAATCATAGGAACGGTCACAAAAATGGCGCCGGTAAACCAAATTGACATATAAGACCAAATGTCAGGCAGCATTTCCGGGCTGGCTCCTAATAAGGCAAAAATGGAATCATGCAAAATCAGTCCGGCCGCCGCAATACATACCCCCAAAGCAAACACCAGGAAGATGGCATGGGTGGCCACGCGTTGCATTATGGCGCGCTGACCCGACCCAATCAGACGGGATCCAACAGAGGCCATGGCAATTTGAAAGCCGAGAAACAGACTGAATACCCCCATGGCCACAGGGAAGGTCAGACTGAATGCCGCCAATTCTTTGGTTCCAAGCATCGAGATATAAAATGTGTCGACCAATTGGAAGCTGATGATGGCAAAAATGCCCCATGTCATGGGTAAAGTTAGCCGTATCAGGTGCCCCGTAATGGGGCCTTCGGTTAAATTTCCTTTGTTATGATAGCGATTTGGGCGGGGTTTCATGGCTTTATTTTTACAGCGTTTTCGCGGGTTTGGCCAGAAAGTGTTTCGAAAATGTTTAAAATATTAACTATTTACATAAAATGTTAACTAATTTTGAGCTATATTAGTAGATAATAATGATTAATAAGGGGCAAAGGCTGACGAACTAACAGCCTTTAAAAATTAAAAAGAGTAACTTGGGGTAAAAACACATGGCCGGTAACGGAACGGATTTCATTACATTTACGGGGAGCTTGCAACAGCTGTCTGTTTCTCTCACGAATGCTTACAGCGGACTTACAATCACTTTAGATGATGAATACCGGGTGAATAACTCGGTCTATGACGGTATGGGCGGCATCGATTATTTGAACATGAGCAATAGCGGCGATTATTTGCGCATTGACAATGGGTCAGGTATTCAAACTTTTCAGAATATTGAGATCGTATTGGCCGGAAGTGGCGGCGATGTGATTGATTTGTCGCATGCCACGATGACGGTGAATAATGATGTAACATTGATCGGCAGTGCCGGTGATGATGTTTTATGGGGGAATGTCGGCAATGACACCATTTCAGGGAATGATAACGATGATATTTTAGATGGTGGCCCCGGACACGATAATCTGGATGGCGGCACAGGCAATGATTATATATCTGGTGGTACAGGCAATGATACGCTGATTGGCGGGGCCGATGACGATTATTTAACGGGCGGCGCCGGCAATGATGTGTATGTTTTTGGCGAGGCCGATTTTGGCAATGATACAATCGTCGAGGCCGCATCATTAGACATCAACACGATTCAGTTTACCAACGCGGTAACGCAGGCCGATCTGAATTTTTCATTTAATGGCAATGATATGATTATTGATGCTGGATCATTTGGCACAATTACAATTGAAGGCCAGTATGACGGCGGCGGCGCGGGTATTGATACCTTACAATTTGCCGATAATTCGACATTTGATCTGCGCAGTGTGCCATTGCCAAATGTTGATCCCGTTGCTGGTGACGATGCGTTTACCGGCAGTGAAGATGCAATTTTGAGCGGAAATGTATTGGGTAATGACAGCGATAGTGACGGCGGAACATTAAATGTAACGGCGCAAATTATTGCAACGGCCGCGGGCGGTACGGTCGAAATTCTGACCAATGGTGATTTCACATACACACCGGCCGCAGATTTTTATGGCACCGATAGTTTTGATTATATTCTAAATGATGGTCAGGGCGGGTCTGATATCGGCAGTGTTACACTGGATATTGCCAATGTGCTGGAAACGCCTAATCTGGATATACGCGTCAGCCACGGCAACACAGCCACCAAATTTATTAACAGTACAGACGGGTATGATTTACAGCCCGGCAGTTATGGCGTCAGTGAAAGCGTGGATGCCGTAACCATGGATGTCGCAGGCGCAAGTGCCAGCGCGCAAGTCAGCTATACATTCGCAGATGCCGATACGGCAAATGTTCATTTGGATAGTGCCTGGAACTCCATGAAAAATGTGGAAGTCAGTGCCAATGGCGCGGGCAATATCACCTTGAGCAACTTTGTTCACACCGATGTGACCTTTGGGAATGGCGGCGATTCTATCGTTAATATTACGGACGCAAAACGCGGTTTTATTACCACAGGCGATGGGGATGACACCATTACGATTGAATCGCTGACAAATAATGCCGGATGGTCAAATGTGTTTGATATCCAAAGCGGCGATGGCAATGATGTGATTGATTTTACCGGTGATAAAACTATCACAGAGGTGAAAATTGCCGCGGGTAATGGCGATGACAATGTCACATTGCATAATGACTATCTCAGTTCCAGCGTGAATATGGGCGATGGTAATGACCATGTTGATGGCGGGACAGGCGATGATACAATATTGGGCGGCGCTGGGGATGATGATCTGTTTGGCGGCGCGGGCAATGATGTCTTGTATGGCGGTAATAATGACGCACCGATCCTTATGGATAAGGATTTCAGTGATGATATTCTGTTCCCTGAATTACAGGAACGTATCAATATCAAGAATTTGAATCCATCCGGTGAACCGTCTTTGGGGGTCAAGGACCCTAATTTGAATGTGGATTTTGACGCCACTGCGACGATTTCCTTTGAAAAAGGCGTGGCTGGTTATAACAATTCATTGGGGATTTACAGCATTGCCGCGGACGGCACTATCCAGATGGCCAGCCTTTTGTGGGAAAATGTGAAAGATGCAGGATATAACACCCCGCATCAGATTGATATTCCTGGCACTGAAGACGGTGGTGATTTTGGTTTCTTTATTATTGCGAATGGTGATCGCACCAATAGCGGTTATAACGGCATGGACACCGGCGAAGTTGGTAATATACGCTTTGTTTACGATCTGGGCGGCGCCGGTGAACGCGCGGCGACGATCTATGATAACGGAAACGATGTGTCGGTGGTTTATGATGATGGAACCGTTCAGTCAGGTCTGGCCGGTAAGGTTTATCATACAACAGAGCGCGGCGCGGCCGCGGATTTAAACGCGGATGGCAAGGTGCATACGGTTTCTGGTCTGGAAAACGATCAAGACAGCGAAACATTGATGATTGGCTTTGAAGATTTGTACAATCTGGGCGATGCGGATTTTGAAGATGTGTTGTTTAGTTTGGACATTAACGTCAAATCGATTGATACTAGCGAACAGGGCAATGATGTTCTGGATGGCGGCGCCGGTGATGACATTTTATATGGCGAAGGCGGCGATGATATTTTAATCGGCGGTGCCGGTGATGACACGCTGAATGGGGGAACAGGGGCCGATACCTTTGTATTTGATACCTTTGACGGCGTTGATACTGTTGAGGATCTAAACTTTGCCGAAGGGGATAAGCTGAACCTGTCGGATATCATCGACGGGTACGACGAAAATGTTGATGATCTGGCTGATTTTATCCATTTGGTTGTGGATCAGGGCAATATGAATACTATCTTGCAGGTGAATGGCGATGGGCAAGGCAATGATTTTGAGACCGTGGCCGTCTTTGAAGGGGTTGCCGTTACCGATGGTCTGGAACAATTGGTGCAGGATGGCAGTCTGATTGTTGATCAGGTAAGCATTATTTAAATACGTTAAAAAAAGTTGCGGGCATGCCCGCTGACCGCCCGGTCTCTCTCTATACCACCCATATATGATAAGAGAGAGACCGCGCGGTTTTTTCTTGGCGTGTTTTCATGGCATTTTCTGAACTGTGTTATTTTGTTATGTTCCGAACTGTATTATGATGCCGCCATGACACCGGCGCTTGAGACATTATTTCTTCCCTATTCCAATGGTCAGCTCCCCGCGGAGGCGGGGGCGGCGTTGTTTGTGAATGCGATGTATGCACCGGATCTGCAACGGTTCAATGCGGCGCATTTGCGCTGGGTGCAATGGTTCAAACCTTATGCGCAAACTCTGGAACGTGCTGGATTTAAAGAGGAAACTGGCGATGGTGCGCCTGGGTCATATGATGCGGCCATGGTTCTGGGGAGCAAGAGCCGCCTGGAAACCGAAATTTATCTGGCCAGGGCAACAAGGCAACTTAAAAAAGGGGGGGTGCTGGTTGTTGCGGCTGGAAATAAAGAAGGGGCCGGACGATTAAAAAAAATGCTGCTCGCCCTAGGGTATCAGAATATTGCGGAACAATCCAAAAACAAGGCGCGTGTATTTTGGGCTGAAAAAGGGCAGATCAATCAAGATGTTTTAACTCTTTGGCTTCAACAGGATAATGAGCGTGAAATTCCGGGCGGTTTTGTATCGCGGCCGGGCGTGTATGGTTGGGATAAAATTGACCGCGGATCACAAATTCTGGCCGATCACATGCCCCGTGATTTAAAGGGTAAAGGGGCTGATTTTGGCTGCGGATACGGGTTTTTGTCGTATGCGGTGCTGGATAAGAACAAGAAAATAAAGGCGTTGGACTTCATTGATGCCGATAGTCGCGCGGTCGCGCTGTGTGAAAAGAATATTGCCGGTTTTGCGATGAAAAAACAGGGGATATGGATGGATCTAACGGCAGAGATCCCCCGCGTTGCTGGCGGGTATGACTGGATTGTGATGAATCCGCCATTTCATGAAGGCAAAAAAAGCGATAGTGATATCGGCGTGTCTTTTATTAAAAATGCCCATCAGGCCCTGCGCGGTAAAGGCGGGGCGCTGTATATGGTTGCCAATAATCAGATGCCCTATGAACGGGTGTTAAATGATCTGTTCTGGAGCGTTCAAACGATCTATACCGGCGGCGGATTTAAGGTGTTTCATGCTGTAAAATAACGGCGATGCATGCGGGTTAATTCTGATCATAAAGATATTTTGGCGCATTAATAATTGACATATTAACTACTGACGCCTAGGGTAAGGCGTTTTTAGTCAATTTATTACGTATACTTATAAAGGGGTTTATGATGGTCAATCAATTGCGTGCCGATTTGGGGCTGGATTTTGCTTTATCACAACACACTCAGCAAGATTCTGATCAGAAGAAAAAAGAAAGATTTGCCGCTGTGGTGCTGCGGATTAATGTTGGTATGCGGGCCATGAATATTGTGGATTCAAACCAAAATGGCATGGTTTATTCCCTGAAAGATGCCTGTTTGACCATAGATCACGAGAATAATATTGATTCAACCTGCTTGCGTGTGGATGTGCAGGGCGGAAAATTTCACATTGCACCCCTGGACAATGACGATTTGACCCAAAATAATTCTGTTATGACGGCGGTGCAGCTAAGTCATATTACTGGTGAGGCGAATGATCTGGATAGTGTTTTGGGGGCTGTGGAGTATGTCCTTGCGCATCATTATCCCACCGCGGTAATCGATGGCCGTATGCAGACCGTGATGCATTTGTGCCGTCATGATTATACAGCCCCGGCAGAGCCGAGGTCACAAAGTGACCGTTTAGAGATGTAAGTCAGGCACGGCGGAAGGTTGCGGGCATATCAGATATAATAAATATCTTCTTCGCCTTCGATCTGCATGACCTGTTTGATAATGCGTTGATATTTCTTTTCATCATGCAGGGCTTGCTTATTCAAGCCGGTTTCGCGTCCCACCATGTAATAAACCGAATTGATATCACATTCCGTGCCTTTTCCATGTGTTTTGACGTGATAGGCCATGGATGAATCCATGGTGATGATCGATTTGTCCGGCTGGTTACGCTTGCGCATATGTTCTTCGGTCATGTGGATGATCAACATCAACATAATATTGGAAATGGTGATGCCATGGTGTTTTTCAAAACCGGGGCGCAATGATTTTAAGATGCGGTAGGTTTCAACAACATTGGGTACATTTAAGAAAACTTTCTGGAAACGACGGTCCAGCGCAGGATCTGTGGCCACATACATGCGGAATTCATCCAGGGTGGTCGCACCGATCACCATAAGGTCCCCGGCGGTCAAATATGGCTTCATTACATCGGAAAGCCCCTTGTAGGAAGACCCCTCGCAGTTAGGCATGATCTGGTGAATTTCGTCCAGAAACAAAACAATGCGCGGATTGTCAGGATTATAGTATCGTTCGGCAACGCCTTTACAAAGCGGGATAAAACGTTCCTGAAATTCGGCCGGTGATGATGTTCCGGCGGCCATGCGGGCCAAATCCACCTCGATCAGGCGACAATTTTTCAAATAATCCGGAACCTTATCTTCCACAACCTTTTGCGCCAAAGCCACCACCATGGCGGTTTTACCGACACCGGCGGGGGCCAGAAGAACCGCATTTTTGCGGCCCTTTTGCAGCAAGATAAGGATTGTTTCTTCAACTTCGCGGTCGCGGCCGGTAATGGGCCCATAACGGCCTGCCCGCGCATTGGCCGTAAAATCGTTACAGTATGCGGTAATTAAGTCCTCTAATTCAGAGTTTGTTACCAAATATTGCCATTGTTCCGTCATAACGAGAAATCCTGAAAGTCATTAAATCAATTTGTACAAGAAGAATGCGGCCGAAGCGCCACCCATCTAATATAACGCAGTTTTAAGTCTAACAACAGAGGGTTAAGACAATATTTAATGGTTATGGCAATTATACATTGCCAATTTGTTGAGAGCTATAGCCTTGCGCATACAGGGCGGCGGATAAATCGCCATATTGTATCAGGTTGTGAATTTCATCTTTGACTGTTTGTTTGGCATGATAGCCAATGCCCAATCCCGCGGTCTTAAGCATAGGCAGGTCGTTTGCCCCATCGCCGATGGTTATGACGTCCGCGGTGTGAATGCCCAGTTCCCCAACATAGCGGTTCAGGCACGCCAGCTTTGCGTGTTTATCCTGTATGGGCTCCATGACTTGTCCGGTTAATTGACCGTCTTTTATCTCCAAATGGTTGCCAAAGTGATGGTCAAATCCAAGTTCATTTGCGATGGCGCCTGTAAAAAATGTGAACCCGCCCGAAACCAGAATGCAAGTGGCATTATGGGCTTTCATAACGCGGATTAGTGTCCGCGCGCCGGGGTTTATTTCTGTCGCGTCCAATGTTTCCTGTAATTTATCTTCGCCCAGACCCTTTAATAATTTGACGCGTTCGCGCAAGGCGTCGTGAAAATCCAGCTGGCCTTCCATGGCGCGGCGGGTTATTTCGGCGACTTGATCTTTAATACCGGCAAATGCCGCCAATTCGTCCAATGTTTCACTGGATACAATCGTTGAATCCATATCGGCCAGTAGTAGTTTTTTACGGCGCCGTTCTACAGCGTTGCAAAAGAGGTCAATTTTAAAGGCGGCCAAATATTCATGCAAATGGGCGATCAGGGCCCCTTGTGCCTTGTCGGATATACCCAGATCAACGGCGCGGGTTTGCGCCAGCCATACGGGCTGCGCGGTAAAGCTCAGATTGTAAAAATCGATAATTTTGCCGATTTCCTTGATATGGGACTTGGTAATCGGGTGCGCTTCATCGGACGCGACCAGCGTGAGAACGTAGCTCATGGGTTACTCCAGCTCATTGATTGGCGGTATGCGACATTGCATAATGGGTATAATTATCAGATTATCGTGAAAATCTTAATAAATTATACGGTGCGGTCTTATTTTTTTACTTTTTCGCGGTTTTCATTGATTTTCTCCAATATCGGAGAGGCAGTCAGCAGTGTGCTCATGGCATTGTCATTCTGCCCGGCGGGCATAACAATCACCATATTGCCTTTGTCTCCGACATCACGAATGGTGTCCAATCGCATGGCTTCTTCCATAAAATGATCGGCGACAACAATATCAACCCCGTCTTGAACCAGCTTGCGGCGAATTTCGGCGTATCCTTCGGCAATGGACTGGCGGAAGCCAGCGACCCCTTCCCCGATCAGGATATTGCGTTCCTTATCGGCTTCGGCGGCCTTGACACGGCGGATATAATCGGCGGCGGCTTCGTTGGTGGCCGCATCTTTTTCACGTTCTGAGGCGCGGACACGGTTATACGAATCCTGTACATCTTTTGGCGCTGTCGGTTCATCGACAACAATGCGGCGAATGTTAATGCCGTATTCCAGAATTTGCCCTTTCACATCATCAATCACGGCGCTGGATATTTCATCGCGCTCATTATAAAGATCCTGAAATTGTTTGGCCGACGTATATTTACGCACAGAGGCGCTGACGATAATGCTCATCTGTTTGACCGGTTCATTTGTGTCAAAGTAAAAAACGGCGGTATCAGTGATTTCATATTGAATGGTAATAGGCAGGCGTACAAACAGATCATCAATCGTTTTGGTATCCAGCATTTCATTGACCTGGCGTAAATCTGTCGGGATGCGCGCCGCCACCACATTGAATGGCCAGGGCCATTTAACACGCAGGCCGGGATTAATCTCTGTTCGGGTGTGGCGGCCAAAACAGGTGATTAAGGCTTCGCGGCGCTGGGGGACGGTAAACAGGCATGTAAACAGATACGCAATCAGTAATAAAACGATAAAAATGGTGATAAAACCGCCCATAAAAAAATCTCCGTCATTTCTTTGGCTATAAATGCAAAGTCTCTGTTGAAAACATAAAAACTCTGGCATATTGTGGCAGCGAATTTCGGTTTAATAAACCCTTTTTTGATGTGACCAATATCAGCGACATAGATCAGGACCAATATACATGACACCTAGTAAGCCTTCCACCAAACCCAAAAACCCTTGTTTTTCATCGGGGCCCTGTGCCAAACGACCCGGATGGGCGCTTGAAAATTTACGCCAGGCCAGCCTTGGCCGTTCGCACCGCGCCGGCCCATTGAAGAAAAAACTGAAGGAAACCATCGATAAACAGAAGAAAGTATTGGGTATTCCCGATGATTATCTGGTTGGTATCGTGCCGGGTTCGGATACAGGGGCGTTTGAAATGGCGATGTGGTCCATATTGGGTGCGCGCGGTGTTGATGTGTTTGCGTGGGAAAGTTTCTCGGGCGACTGGCTGAAGGACATTACATCCCAGCTAAAGCTGGATGATGTGAAATCATATCAGTCAGAATATGGCGACATGCCTGATTTGAATATGGCCGATCCCGCGCGTGATTGCGTTTTTGTATGGAACGGCACCACCAGCGGCGTACGTGTGCCGAATGGGGAATGGATCAGTGACCAGCGCGAGGGACTGACATTATGTGATGCGACCTCTGCGGTTTTTGCCTATGACCTGCCGTGGGACAAACTGGATGTTGTGACCTGGAGCTGGCAAAAAGTTTTGGGCGGTGAAGCCGCGCACGGTATGTTGGTTTTATCACCGCGTGCCGTGGAACGGCTTGAAAATTATACGCCCAAATGGCCCATGCCCAAGCTGTTCCGCCTGACCAAGGGTGGGAAGCTGAACGCCGGTATTTTTGAGGGCGCCACCATCAATACACCGTCAATGTTGGCGGTTGAAGACTGTCTGGATGCGTTAAACTGGGTCGAAAACATTGGCGGTTTGAATACCACAATTGCCCGTAGTGAAGAAAGCTATAAAGTCATACAGAACTGGGTGAACCGTACAGACTGGGTTGATTTTCTGGCTGAAAAAGAAGAAACGCGCTCCCGCACATCTGTGTGTTTGAAGGTGGTTGATCGCTGGTTCGAGGATTTAGAAGACCAGCAGGGCTTTATCAAGGCGATGACAAAACTTCTGGATACGGAAAACGCTGCCTATGACATTGCCGGTTATCGTGACGCCCCTGCGGGATTGCGTATCTGGTGCGGCGCGACGGTACAAAGCAGTGATATTGAGGCCTTGATGCCGTGGCTGGATTGGGCATACGCCACCGCCAAAGCCGAGGAAGAACGTAAAAAAGCCGCATAAGGCAATATTCCCGATAATAACGGCATAGAATAGAAGCGGGGTCCAGTTGTCCCGCTTTTATTGTATTAGGGCGCTATTTGGGGGCGCGCAAAGCTGGCATTGATCATGGCCATGGTCTGGTGGCGGTAATTATCAAGCGCGCAGTGAAGGTTTTGTTCTTCGAATGCGTCAATGACCTTGCTTTGCAGCTCTGTTGATTTTTGACTTTGGGGGAAGCAGGTTGCCCCTTTTGCGAAGAGGGTCGCTGCGATTTCGGCAATATTATCGGCGCGTACTTTATTGTGTTTTTCAATGGGCCATTCATTGTCTATATATTGCAGTAAGGCATTGACGGCACTTTCCCATGTTTCCAGCCGTTGCTGTGTGCTGGTGTTTGTATGGCCCTGAACGCTGGATAATTCTGCCAAACGTTCAACGCGGTCCCAGACGCGTTCATCATTTTGCGCCGGTTTTCTAAGCTCGGCCTGCTTTCTGAAACAGGACAGTACAGCGATAACTTTTTCATTGTCGTGCGATGGCATAATTGCCCCCTTTAATAGTAATTTCAAAGATACTATACGACCCATGTTTTTATGTCAAATAAAAAGTATCATTTTTGTATCGCGCGCACCGTATCACATTATATTGCGAATGTCTTTGACACGCTGCACAATTAGGATTATTGCTATAAGCCTGTTTGCCTAAACAAGACAAAAATAGGAGTTAAAATTATGGCACAATCTACACCCCGTCCGCGGGTATTAATCAGTGATAAGCTGGACCCCCAAGCAGTCAATATTTTTGAACAAGGTGGCTGTGAGGTTGATTATAAACCCGGAACATCCGCTGAAGAGCTTTTGCAAATTATCGATCAATATGACGGTTTGGCAATACGATCCGCCACAACGGTCACGGCCGAAGTGTTGGAAAAGGCAACCCGGCTAAAGGTGATTGGCCGCGCCGGTATCGGTGTTGACAACGTTGATATTCCCAAAGCAACCGAAAAGGGCGTCGTGGTGATGAATACGCCGTTCGGAAATTCAATCACAACGGCAGAACATGCAATTGCCATGATGTTTGCCCTTGCGCGTCAAATCCCGGAAGCCAATAAATCCACGCATGAAGGAAAATGGGAAAAGAAACGCTTTATGGGTGTGGAGCTGTATAATAAAACGCTGGGCGTTATCGGATGCGGTAATATCGGCGGGATTGCGGCCACGCGCGGTGTTGGGTTGAAGATGAACGTCATTGCGTTTGATCCGTTTTTAACCGAAGAACGCGCCCTGGACCTTGGTGTTAAAAAGGTGGAGCTGGATGAGCTGTTCGCAAAATCTGATTTTATCACCATCCATGTTCCTAAAAATGATAAAACCGCCAATCTGATCAATAAGGCCAATATCGCCAAAATGAAGGACGGCGTTCGTATTATCAATTGTGCCCGCGGCGGGATTGTGAACGAGGCCGATTTAAAAGAAGCTCTGGAAAGCGGGAAAGTTGCCGGGGCCGCGCTGGATGTATTTGAAGTGGAGCCAGCCAAGGATAATATATTATTTGGTATGGAAAATGTGGTGTGTACACCGCATCTGGGCGCCGCCACATCAGAGGCACAGTATAATGTCGCCATTCAGGTTTCAGAGCAAATGAGCGATTATCTGGTCAACGGTGCCATTACCAATGCCTTGAATATGCCGTCCATTTCCGCCGAGGACGCGCCGCGCCTGAAGCCATATGTGAAACTGGCGGAACAGCTTGGTGAATTTGCCGGTCAGATAACCGATAGTTCAATTAAGAAAATCGAGATTGAATATGAAGGGACCGTAACAGATTTGAATACTGATCCCATCACATCGGTTGTGATTGCCCATCTTTTGTCTTCGCAAATGGATAGTGTGAATATGGTGAATGCGATGCAGGTTGCGGAAAGCCGGGGTATTCACATTAAACAAAGTTATGATGACAAGCCGCGTGAATGGCGTTCTATGATTAATCTGATTGTTACGACCGATAATCGCGTTCGCAATATTACCGGTACACTCTTTACCGGGCGTGAGCCGCGTATCGTCAATATTGAGGGCGTTCCGATTGAGGCTGCCTTAACCAAGCATATGCTATTTATTCGTAATAATGACCAACCGGGCATGATTGGCGCGCTGGGTACGACATTGGCCGATGCGGGGCATAATATTGCAGATTTCCGTTTGGGCCGTAAAGAAGACAGCACAGCCATATGTCTGGTATCACTGGACGAGGCCGTTCCTGATGCCTTGTTTGCTGATATTGAGAGCTTGCCGCATATCAAAAGCGTAAAGCGGTTGTCTTTTAATTAGGGCATTGTGTCACGGTGTTATACCTTAAAGGTTAAAGAAAAAGCGGCATCGGCCGCTTTTTTGTTGTGAGATCTCATCTGGTTTTGGTTATGTGGAGGCGCTTTCACGCTTTTTTTGGAAATAACGCATACAGGCATCTTTTAATTCCTGTTCCAATTGCTTGCCATATTTTCCGCCATCGCCCTGCATTTTTTTCAGGACAATCGCACTTAATGTCTGGTGGTGGGCGTTGACAATTTCAATGGCCGTGTTGTCCAGTGTTTTGACCGCTTCCAGAAAGCTGAGCATGACATTGGCAAGGTTGCCAATCAGGTCATACCGGAACAAAGCCGCGTTGGCCTTAAGCTCCATCACAGGCTGGGTCATTTTCTCTACGGATTGCTGAACATCGTCTGCGCCGTTTTTGGCGTCGTCTATGGCCTGTTTGAGTTTGTTTAGAATATCCATGGCCATGGGCGCAAAATCGACATCGTTATTGTCCATGACCTTTTGGCAGGCCTCGACTTTTTGGGTGTCAAGCGGTCCGGAGCCAACTTTCGCCTGCAGCGCATAGTTTGCTTTGATTACCTTGGGCTGTTTCTTTTCCGTCATTTCTATCGTTGTCATGTGCTTTTATTTTTATATTATCTGTTACTTATAAATTTTTATTTAACGCGGCCTGTTTTTTTTAAAAGGGTCTTATTTACGATCTTGATCCCTTCTATAGGGGCCGTTGTAATTATCCAGCTTTCGGCGCCGCCTGTCCGGCCCGAAGAAATCATCGGTTTCAATAAAATCACGCGGCTTATTAATGACATAGGCAATGCGCCTTGCCAGATCATTGGCGGAAAACGGTTTCACCAGAAATTCCGTGGCTCCGCAGTCGCGGGCCTCTGATACCCTGGGCATGGCGCTGTATCCGGTCATCATAATAATAGGAACCATTTTATTCGGGGAGGCGCTATCCAGTCTGATTTTATTCACCAGTTCAATGCCGCTCATCGGGATCATGTGCCAATCGGTTATAATAATGTCCGGTTTTTCTTTACAAAAAATATCAAAACCCGTTTCACCGTCAACGGCAGAAAAAATACGCCCAACGCCCAATGTGTCAAGGACAGAGATAACGAGCTTACGCATGGGAACTGTATCTTCCACAATCAACACGCTCAGATTTTCAAATTTAAAACTCATAATATCAATTACGTTAACACAAATTTAGTAAGACTTTACTATATATATAATCAGTGTTTCATGCATAAAGGCAAGGTCTCTTGCAATATGTATGAAAAAAATAGGGGAAATGTATGAAGCGAGGCTGTATATTATCAAGCAGGGTCTTTAACATAATTATTGACAGAGTCAATTAGTTGCGTTAATATCTTGTACATTTCGTTAATAAAGGATTAATATGCGGCCAAAATTCAGGTAATACTGACGATGGCTAAATTAACTCAAGGAGCCCAAAAATGACCAATAACGTAACCGGCGAAAGCATCAATATCACGGAAAATGCCGGCCCAGTAGATGAGACTTCAGCTGTTGAAAGCACCTCGCTTCAGATGGGGGATGAAGTGTGTTTCAATATTACCGAAGAAGGAACGGTTATTATCGGGAAGCCAGTTGCAGGCGTTGGGCAAGCCATCGAGGCTGATGCCAATCAAAAATATGTTTTTAATATGTCATCAGATGACATTGTATCCGCACAAACCCAGGGTGATGATCTGGTTGTTACTTTTGATAATGGCTCCACAGTAACATTGGAAAATTACACCCGTGAATTTGCCGGCAATGAGACGAGTTTGAACTTTATTAACGGTGAGGTTGTGACCCTGGCGTCTTTGCTTGATGAGGGGCAAGAGCCATCCGTTGAAGAATTGGAAGAGCCTCAGGTTAATTTGCGTGAAGCCGCAATTGAAGAAGAAAGTCAGACACCGGATGCTGTTGTTGAACAGCTGGCGCAAACAGAACCGGCCGCCGGTCAGGAAAGCGTTGCCGATACTTTGGCCAATATTGAACCGGCCGCTGGTGAGGCTGGAACCGGGGCGGCTGGCAATTCCGGTTATGGTTATGAAAGTACATTCAGCGCGCAAGGTGTTATTCCATTGGATGATGTTGGCCCGATTGACCCAACCGCTTTGGAATATGGAATTGAGCGCCCAAGCGATGATCTGTTTATTGAAGAAGATGCGCCGGAGGGTCCTGGCCCTCTTAATCCTGAGGCGGAATTTAACAATGTTCAGGTTTTGGAAGACGGCAGCGTTCAGTTGCTGATTAATGCCGTTCCGGTAACGGATGCGGGTATTTTGACTTTTACTATCACGGGTATTCCTGCTGGTTGGGCTGTAACCGTGACGGAAGGAACTTTTGATGCTGCTACGGGGACATGGACGCATACAACGGCCTCGGGTACACCATATTCTGGCGGTCCAGTATTAAGCCCGCCAGCCGATAGCGATGTAGACTTACTGAGCTTACCGATTACGGTGCGTGAAGAAGATCCGGCAACCGAGCGCGTGGGAACAGTCTCAGGCAATATCGATGTGATCGTGGATGCGGTTGCGGATGATCCGGATGTTGATGGTCTGGATGATACGGGTCTGGAAGGTGCAACGCTGGATATTGAAATTCCGACTGCCTTGACAGGGGAAGAGGTTAATAATGGCGGTATTGGAACCGATGACGGGTCTGAAAGTATTGTTAATATTATCATCTCGCCGGTTGATCCTGCGGTTGATTTGAATGATTACATCATTACCAATGTAAATGGTCCGGTTACTTTGGATTCCAATGGTAACATTGTGTTTGCGGATCGCGGTGATCTGGTTGATCTGCAAATTACACCGAAAGATCCGAAATTTGTGGGGTCAATTGATTTGGATATCACACTGAATACGCGTGATAACGCCAGCGATGTTGATTTTAATACAACGAATGACACCGCGCAGGACAATGATGTGATCACACTGACATGGAAGCCTGTGGCCAAACCACCGGAAGTTGAGGTTGAGCCGCGTGATGCCAATCCGAATGGTGATGTTGATAATGGGTATGTCTATGAAGATAACAGCGTTATTATGGATGTTACCGGTACATTGGATGCCAATGGGTCTGGTAATGAGATTTTGACCTTAACGGTAACCGGTATTGATTTATCTGTTTTGCAGGGCGGCGCGAATGGATTTGTGCCCTCTAATGGCCCGGATGGTGAAGTCTGGACACGTGTAGATGCCGGTGGCCAGTTTGCGACCGATGCATCGTATACGATTACACTGAATAATGGCGGTGCCAACTATGTCGGCAGCTTTACCTTTACCCCGGATGCCCAGAGTGATCTTGATTTGACGGGTATGAGCGCTGTGGCTTCGGCTTATGAACCGGCGACCAATACCTCGGCCGACTCTGCGCCAGATAGCTTTGATGTTTATGTGGACGCGGTTGCTGATCCGTTGGATTTAAAAGTTGAAGATAGTGGCGGCGTGGAAAATACGGCTCTGGATATCAAAATCTCGAACGTATTTACGGGTGAGCAGCTGATCGAAAACAATGGCGGTGATGTGAATGATGGATCAGAATCTATCGTGAATATTATCTTGTCCTCGGCTGCGGATTTGCAAGCTGACTTTATCGTAACCAATGACAACAATAATATTACCTTTGATAGTAACGGTAATATTGTTTTCACGGATAAGTCTGACCTTAATGGTTTGCAGATTAAGCCGGTTGATACGAATTATGCCGGTACAATTGAGGTAACGGTCACCTTGAATACCGCGGAAACGCAGCTGAACGGCGTTGATTTTGACGCGACGAATAATACAGCGACAGATTCGGAAGTTATTCGCCTGTCATGGGACCCAACTATCAACCCGCCAAGTATTGTCGTCAATAATGGCGTTGACGATGCGCTGGTGAAGGAAGATTTCAGTGTCGATGTACCGGTTTTTGCCAAGTTAGGCGCGAATGCGTCTGATACTGAGACACTGACAATCCGCATTGACGGCATCAATCTTGAGCGTCTGGAAGGCGGAGAAAATGGCTTTGGCGCCACTGGCCAGAATGGTCAGAACTGGACCCGCGTTGATGACGGGTCCGATAACACCAATGCCAGCTATGAAATTGTATTGCCGGCAGGGGTTAAAGAATATAACGGTGTATTGAGCTTTGATCCGCTGGATCAGAGTGATCTGGATATTTCCGGTATGATTGCTACCGCCATCGCAAATGACACGGTTACAACGTCTGAAGGTGTTTTACAGGTATCTGATTCGGCCACGGACAGCTTTAACGTGATCGTTGATGCCGTTGCTGATAAACCCGATGTAACCGCCGCCGATAATAGCGGTGAAGAGGGAGCCGCATTGAGCGTGGATATTAATGGCATGCTGGGCGTTGATAATTTTGATGGATCTGAAAGCATCACCGGGTATGAGGTCCGCGGCAATCAGACCCAGATGAATGATTTCATCTTCAAAGTAAATGGTGTTGAGCGCGCTCCGGTGAACGGCGTTGTTTCTTTAGCCCCGGCTGAAGTTGATGCATTGGTTGTTACCCCTAGAGACGATAGTTTTGTTGGTGATTTAAAGCTGGACGCGGTTATTTTGACAGCAGACAAGCCCAATGATCAGGAATACGACGCATCAGACAATACCAATTCTGATCGTGATCCGTTCACACTGACCTGGATAGATGATGACGAACCGATTCTGGCAGATCCGGACCCGGTAAGCGTTGATGAAACCAACTTCTTCGTTGCGCCAAATGGTCAGGACAGTGCCGGTAACACCATCGAAGTCAGTTTCGGTGATGATGCGAATGGTGCCACAATTGTTGGTAATGGCGCATTTGGTAATCCGCAGAATATTACATCCAACGGCGACACAATTTCCGTGTCTTTTGATGCGGCAACCAACACCTATACAGGGACGGCCGGTGGACGTGATGTGTTTACATTACAGATCAATGCTCCTAGCTTTGAAGCCAATGGCGATGCAAAGAGTACATATACCTTTACATTGCTGGATACGGTTGATCACCCGGTTGATGGGCCGAGCGCGGCTGATCATAATGATGATATTCCATTTACATTTGGCTTTACCGCCACCGACAGTGACGGCGATATGAAAGATGGGACGATCACGGTTAATGTTCTGGATGACGGTCCTGTGGCCCATGATGATGTCAATGATTTTGCGGCAACGCAGGTTAATCAGGATTACAACATTGTTCTGGTTCTGGATGTGTCCGGGTCTATGGCCGGTAATAAAATTGATTTGTTGAAATCATCTGTTTCTAATTTGTTGCAGGATTTCAATAATTATAATGCCGGTGACGTGAAGGTTCATATTGTTCCGTTCTCCACATCAAATCAGGCCTCGGCTTCCTTTAGTGTGACATCGGACAGCGAATTGAATGCTGCGATTGACTTTATCAATGGCATGAATGCCAACGGGTTCACAAATTATGAAGCCCCGATGCAGTCTGCGATTAACTGGCTACAGGGCGGAAATGGTTCTGATCAGCCGATTGCCGGTGCCGAGACCTATACGTACTTCGTATCGGACGGGGAACCAAACCGCTATGTGAATAATAGCGGGGGTACATCGTCCGGGTCTGCCGATCTGGTCATGGCCGAAATTGATGGCAATACAGCAACCGATACCGTAAGCGAGATTAACTTGCTGCAATCGCTGAGCACAGAGGTAATTGGCGTTGGTATTGGTGTTAATGCCACAACGCTGGGCCGTTTGGGTCAGATTGACAGTGATGGAACGGCGTTGGATGTTCAGGATCCCAATGATCTTGATGCCGCGTTGCAATCAACAAATCCATTGAATGGTACCACCAGTGGTAACGTGATTACCGGCCAGAACGGTGGGGCTGGCGCCGCTGATATTTTAAGTGCCGATCAGGATACAACCTTGACCCACATTCAATTTGGGTCAGATGTGGAAAGCCTGTCCGGTACGGGAACAGCCACAATTGACGGTGCCTATGGTACGTTGATGATCAATGCGGATGGGTCTTACACCTATAAATTGACAGCGACCTCGACGACGGCTGATGCTTTGCAGGAGGTGTTTAAATACACAATTACCGATGGCGATGGTGATACGGCGTTTGCCAATTTGACGATCAATATTACCATTCCGGATGACCAGCCTGTTATTCTCAGCACGACAGACCTGTCTGTTGATGAGACTGATTTCACTATTCCAACAATGGATCAGGATAGTGATAGCGGTCAGGTCGATGCAGATTTCGGTAATGACGGTCCGGGGACATATCTGGTTGGTAACGCCAATGATGTGACCTTTACCGGTGCAAAAAATGGTGCTTTGACATCAAATGGCACACCGATCGAGATCACGGTGGAGGGTAACTCCTATGTCGGTAAAGCCGCCGGTGAGACTATCTTTACGCTGGAGTTGAATGAAAATAATGGTCATTATAATTTCACATTGCTGGGTCAAATGGATCATGCGGATGCAACAAATCCTGATGATGTGATTACCATGAAATTCGATGTAAATGTCAAAGATGCTGATAATGATAGTGCCGCCGGCAAGATCACAGTGAAGGTCTTTGATGATGCTCCGGTGGCCCATGATGATATTAATGCCTATCAGATTGAAGAAATCGGTAAAGACTTTAACATCGCCTTGATCCTGGATGTGTCCGGATCAATGGCCGGTGAACAGATTGCCCTTTTGAAATCATCTGTTTCTAATTTGTTGCAGGATTATAATGATTACAAAGGCGGCAGTGTTAAGGTTCACATTGTGCCGTTCGCAACGTCAGATCAGGCCTCTGCCACCTTTAATGTCAGTTCGGATGCGGAACTGAACGCGGCCATTAACTTTATCAATGGCATGAATGCCAGCGGGTTCACAAATTATGAAGCCCCGATGCAATCTGCTATTGACTGGCTGCAGGGCAATACGGCCAATAGCCCGATTGCCGGTGCCGAAACCTATACGTACTTCGTATCGGATGGGGAACCAAACCGCTATGTGAATAATAGCGGCGGTACATCATCCGGGTCTGCTGATCTGGTAATGGCCGAGATTGATGGCAATACAGCAACCGATACCGTGAGCGAGATTGATTTGCTGCAATCACTCAGTACCGAAGTTGTCGGCGTTGGTATTGGTGTTAATGCCACAACGCTGGGCCGTTTGGGCCAGATTGACAGCGATGGAACAGCGTTGGATGTTCAGGATGCTAATGATCTTTATGCCAGTCTGAGTGCGATTAATCCGGTGCAGGGATCGGCTGACGGTAATGTTCTGAGCGGTGAAAATGGCGGATCGAATGCTGCTGATACGCTCAGTCAGGATGCGGATACTTTGGTCACGGATGTTGATGGTCATGCCGTATTGGTTGGAAGCTCCACTGTTGTTGACGGGACATATGGTACCCTGACAATTGCGGCAAATGGTGAATACAGCTATACCTTGAAGCCCGGCCTCTCAACGGTTACAGGCGGCACTAGTGCCCGTTTGAACCCGGCGGCTTCTGATGCTTATGGTAATCAGACCAGCATAACCAATAACGGGATTACAGTCGCGATTGCCAATGTCGGTGATTACGATATTAGCTGGGTTGATACCGCCGACGGATCTGGTCTTGGTATTGCCAGCCCATCAGGCAGTGATAAAATCTATCCGAAAGGGGAAACATTCGATATCAGCTTTGATCAGGATGCGAGCTCTGTCATTTTGACGATTTCTGAATTGGGTAGCAACAATAACAACGGTGAATATGGACTGGATTATACGGTTCACTTTGCCGATGGTACATCGCAGATTGGTGAATTCCAGTTCGATCCGGCCATCATTGTTAACGGGTACGCCGATTTTGAATTGTCTTCGGATGATTTCGGTGGAAAGTTAATTGAAAGCGTTTCCATTAACTCAACGGATGCCGGTTTCTATGATGGTGCGTCGATGTTGCTGGCCGATGTTCAGGTAACCTATCCCGGCTCAGTGGAAGATATTGTTGATACCTTTACTTACACAATTACCGATGCTGATGGTGATACATCAACGGCCACGCTGACATTGTATGGTGATCAATACGGTACAACGATCGGTAATGACAATCTGTATGGTAATGATAATGATAATGTCATTTACGGTGATGCCGGTGATGACGTGATTGTCGGTAATGGCGGCAATGACACGCTGATCGGTGGCCAAGGCGCCGACACATTTGTGTTTACTGAAAATGGCGGTCAGGATACCGTTACCGATTTTGATTTGTCGGAAGGCGATGCACTGGATATTGGTGATGTTCTGACCGGATATGACAGTCTTGCCGATAGCTTGAGCGACTTTGTGTTCACGGCCTCTTCTGGCGCGGATACAGAGGTATATGTTGATGCCGCCGGTGGTGGCGATCAGGCCGCTGCAACGTTGCTTGTTACTTTGGAAGGGGTTGATGTAACTCTTGATGATTTAACAGGGGCAAGCAAGGGCGGAATTATCGTTTAATGACGTCTTAAAATGTTTTATGACATTTCTTTAAGCCGGTTCTGCTGCAAAGAACCGGCTTAATTATTTCCCGTATAATTGTAAGATATATGGAGGAAGGGTCTTCGGGTTTTTCCTAATGTTGTAAAAATACATCATTGTTTTTTATGATAAAAAACCTCTTGAAGATATTCTTGCATATGTCTATTAAAACAGGCATAAATGTAAGTTAATTATGAGTTCGGTAACGAGCTTGTCAGATTTAAAAAATGAGGACAATTCCAGTGATTTCAAAAAATACAATGCGCTTATTGGGTTTGGGTAGCGCTCTTGGCGCAACATTGTTCATGGTTTCTCCTGCTGTTCAGGCGCAGGATGACATGATGTCACCTATGCCTAGTGATGCGGCAGTCAGTGCGCCAGCGCCGGTTACTGCGACGAATAATAAAATTTCCACCTTGCGTGATGCTGTGGCGATTGGGGTTTCTACCAATCCTGAGTATGGGGTTGTTGCCGCCAGCAGACGGGCAACCGATGAAGAATTAAATCAGGGGGAGGCGCTATACCTTCCATCCATTGATATGAACGGTGATACCGGTTACGAATATAGCGATGATCCGGGTACACGCGGCGGTCTTGACGATGACGACACAGAAAGCATGTGGCGTTATGAAGTTGGTTTGACCCTGACACAAATGTTGTTCGATGGATTTGAAACAAAATACGAAGTGGAGCGTCAGGAGGCCCGTGTTGCATCATCGGCCAATCGCGTTCGTGAAACCGCGGAACTTGTCGGTTTGGCCATTGTTGAATCATATCTTGAAGTGTTGCGCCAACGTCAGTTATTGATGATTGCCCGTCAGAATGCGGCGGAACATATTGCCATTATGGATTTGGTTGAAGATGGCGTTGGTGCCGGACGTTCAACGCAGGCTGATCTGGAACAGATCAAGGCCCGTTTGTCACAGGCCCGCGCAACTGTAACCGATACAATGCAGTCCTTGCGTAACGCTGAATCCCGTTATCGTCAGGAAGTTGGTGATGCGCCCGGTGATCTGACATTGCCGGTCATTCCTTATGATTTGCTGGCGCAAGATGTGGATCAGGAAGTGTTACAATCATTGGCCCATAGCCCGACATTGGATATTTTTGCCGCGGATATCGAAGTGGCCTATGCTGAGGCTTTGAAAACACGCTCAACATTTTACCCGCAGGTTGATTTGCAGTTGAATGCACGTCAGGGGCATGATTTGGGCGGTGTTGAAGGTCGTGACCGCAGCGCATCTGCTCTGGTTGTTATGAACTGGAATTTGTATCGCGGTGGTGCCGATATGGCGCGTTCTCGTGAATTTATTCACCGTCATCAACAATCTAAAGAATCCCGTGCCGAAGCGGCCCGCTCTTTGGAGAATGATGTCCGTCAAACATGGGCTTCCATGGTGGCCGCCGGTGAACGCGCACGCCAATTTGCCGCTCAGGCTGACGCCAATACCGAAGTTGTAAAAGCCTATAAAGACCAATTTAACCTTGATCGTCGTACACTGTTAGATGTTCTGGATTCACAAAATGAATTGTTTGTTTCCCGTTCGAATACAGTGAATTCAGAATTTTTGGAAATGCTGGCGATTTATCGTTTATTGGCCCTGAAAGGTGAACTTCTTCCATCATTGGAGGTGTCATATCCGCGCGAAAGTCTGGTCAGTGAGAATGACAAATGGACATTCGAAGAAAGAATGGAAGCCCGTTAAAATTATAAAAGGATGATCTGTGAACGATCCCGATAAAAAAAGTAAAACAGATAAAATTAAGGCCGCTGACGTAAAGGGGGATGCATCCCCCGAACAGGAAGGCGGCCTTTCTGATTCTAACGCATCTTTTAATGCTTCTTCTTCCGGGGAACCTGATGCGAAAGACACGCAGGCCTCTGCATCCACTGAGTCCCCTCAGTCTTCGTCTTCCTCTGCATCTTCTTCAGATGCCTCTGCTGACCAGAAGCCGAATGAAAGCTACGCTGATGATAGCAATGAATGGCCGCTTCAATCGGACCGGCTTGCCTTGCATAACCCTTTGGTTGAATGTTTGCGCGTTCTGGCCGGTTATTATGGGCGGCGTACGTCTATTGCGGCGTTAACGGCCGGTTTACCGATTGGTAAGGCCGGTATTACGCCCTTGTTGTTCTTGCGGGCTGCGGAGCGCGCGGATATGCGCGCGAATTTGGTTGAACGTTCGCTGGAATCATTGGCCATTGCACCGAATTTACCCTGTATCATTACCCTGGAACAAGGGCAGGCCTGCGTTATATGGTCAATCGAATTTCCTTCCGGTAAAGCCAAGGCTCCGCATAAATCTAAAAGCAATGCAGAAATAGAGTTGGACCCGGATACTAAATTTACGGTGCAGTTTCCCGAGACCAAGGATGAAAAACAGGTTATAACGCTGGCCGAGTTAAAGAAATTGTATACGGGATATGCATTCTTTGTGCGCCCGATCGCCCGCAGTGATGAACGGGCCGGCCCGGCCGAGATAGACAATGCCCGGGATTGGTTCTGGGCCGCGCTTAAGAAGAATAAGGTGCTTTATACCGAGGTCTTTATTGCCGCGATCATGATTAATATCTTTGCCATTGCCGGATCGATCTTCATTATGAATGTCTATGACAGGGTGGTGCCAAATAATGCCTTTGACACGCTGTGGGTTCTGGCCGCCGGTATTTTGGTTGTCTATGTCTTTGATTTCCTTTTAAAAAATTTGCGGGCCCATTTGTTGGATGTGGCGGGTCGTAAGGCCGATGTGCAAATATCGGCCTCTCTGTTTGAACAAATTTTGGGCATGACCATGACGGCGCGCCCCCCAAGCGCGGGCGTCTTGGCCAGTAATATGCGGGAATTTGAAACTTTACGCGATTTTTTTACATCGGCCACAATGGTCACAATTGTTGATTTGCCTTTTGTGCTTATTTTTATCGGCTTTATTGCCTTAATCGGTGGTCCGATTGCGTTTGTGCCTTTGGCGGCCATTCCTGTGGTCATTGGAGTGGGGTTTTTGCTGCAAAAACCTTTATCAAAAGTCATACGCCAGTCTTTAAACGAAAGCGCGTTAAAAAACGCCCTGTTATTTGAAACGATTATCGGGTTGGAAACTATAAAAGTGCAGGCCGCGGAAGGTCATACGCAACGTCAATGGGAAGAGTTAACGGATAAAGCGTCACGCACCGCCGTTAAATCCCGCCGTTTATCGGCCTTTGCGCAGAATTGGGCCGTTTTCGTACAGCAGGTCGTAAGTGTTTTGATTGTTATTGTCGGGGTGTTTTTGATTGCCGATGCCCAGCTGTCCATGGGGGCCTTGATTGCCTGTGTTATTATTTCGGGCCGGGCCATGGCGCCATTGGCACAAGTGGCCGGATTGATGACGCGTTATAATCAGTCGAAAGAGGCTTTATTCCACTTGGATGAGCTGATGAAAAAGCCGGTGGAGCGCCCAATGGGCAAGCATTTTGTGCCTATGCCTGATTGTAGGGGTGAAGTAGAGTTTCGTGAGGTTATCTTTAATTACCCGAACCAGACTACGCCTGCTGTTAATAATCTCAGCTTTACAATCAAGCCAGGGGACCGCGTTGGTATTATTGGCGCTGTTGGGTCCGGTAAAACCACCTTAGAACGGCTTTTGGTTAATTTGTATGAACCCACCAGCGGATCCGTTCAGATTGATGGCACAGATGTTCGTCAGATTGATCCGGGTGATTTGCGCCGCAATGTTGGTGCCGTTCAACAGAGCCCGCAGCTGTTTTTTGGTTCTGTGCGGGACAATATCACGATGGGTCATGAAACCGCCCCTGACCGTGCTGTATTAAAGGCGGCGGAGCTTTCCGGCGTAATGGAGTTTTTAAAAGATTCATCAGCCGGGTTGGATACTCCGGTCGGGGAACGCGGTGAATCGCTTTCCGGTGGACAGCGTCAGGCCGTCGCCATTGCGCGCGCGTTATTATATGACCCACCGATTTTGGTGTTGGATGAGCCGACCGCCTCAATGGACCCGGCTTCTGAAAACCGTTTAAAGGCCAGATTGTCCAAACTCTGTGAAGGCAAAACCACTATTTTGATTACGCATAAAGGCGCGATGTTGGGTCTTGTTGATAAATTAATCCTGATTGACCGTGGCCGCCTTGTGGCCTATGGCCCGAAAGATGAGGTTATCCGTAAATTACAGGCGCGCCAATACGGCACCGCGGCCGAGCAGACAGAGGTGTAAGTATGGCCAAGAAGAAGCAAGAGCAAAATAAGGAGCCTGAGGTTAAGACAAACCCGGTTGAATTAAAAATGGGCGGCGCGCCTCAGGGCCCGGCCAAGCCAGAATCTGATGATGGCACGTCTGAAACCATGAATGATAAAGAAGGGTGGAATAGTATTCGCCAAGGCTGGGCAAAAGAACAAATTAGCCGCGCCGAAGCACATGCCCTGTCGTTTTTTGAGGTGGTTGATGATGACCTGCCTTTATCGCGCCATTTGTTGTTGTTGTTTATTACAGCGTTTTTTGTGATTTTTGTGGTGTGGGCCAATTGGGCGACTTTGGATGAAGTGACGCGCGGAGATGGTAAGATTATACCGTCCAGCGAGATCCAGTCATTGCAAACCTTGGAGGCCGGTATTGTCGAAGAATTTTTGGTCCGGGAGGGTGATCGTGTCGAGAAGGGGCAAATTTTGATACGGCTCAGTGATATTGATGCCTCTTCCGATCTGGGTGCCAATCAGGCGCGATATTATGGTTTAATGGCCTCTATTACCCGTTTGCAGGCCGAAGCCGAAGGTCAGGCCACGGTGGAATTCCCGGAAAGTGTTATGCAGGCGGCCCCGCAATCGGTGACCGAAGAAATGAACGCGTTTCGGGCCAATCGCCAGCAGTTGCAAAACCAGATTAATATTTTCCAGCAGCAATTGATGCAACGAGAGCAGGAGGTGCGTGAGCTTGAAACCCGCATTGCCGATACGCGCGGTGTCATTAGTGTACAACGGCAGGAAATGGAAATGATAGAGCCGCTGGTTGCACGCGGTTCTGCGCCAAAGCTCGAGCTATTGCAGCTGGAGCGTACGATGCGTGAAAAAAGATCGGAATTAAACGGATATTTATCCAGTTTGCCCCGGGCAAAATCTGCCGTAGAAGAGGTAAAGGCCCGCATTGATGAGGTCACCACCAATACGCAAGCCCAGGCACAGACAGAATTATCTGCCAAATTGATTGAATTAAACGAGATTAAAGAGCGCTTATCATCCCTAAAAGATCGTAAAACCCGTACGGAGTTACGTTCCCCGGTTAACGGTACCATTAAGGCCATTGAGGGCAATACAGTTGGCGGTGTTGTTCGCCCCGGGGAAGATATTATTCAGATTGTACCTCTGGATGATCAATTGTTGGTTGAAGCCCGCATTCGTCCATCGGATATTGCTTTCTTGTATCCCGGACAAAAGGCCGTGGTAAAAGTTACGGCCTATGACTTTTCAATCTATGGCGGCTTGGACGCCGAGGTTGTTGATATATCCGCAGACACGATCGAAGATGAAGAAGGCAACAGCTTTTATCGCGTTCGGTTGCGTACCTTCGAGAATGAATTAAAACGCAAAAATGAAGTGCTTCCGATTATTCCGGGCATGGTTGCGTCTGTTGATGTTTTGACGGGTGAAAAAACAGTTATGCAATATTTACTGAAACCGTTTATTAAAACGCTTGATAACGCAATGAATGAGCGCTAACGTCATTTTTATGATGACCAATACTGCGACAAACGATATTCAAATTACATTACCTGACGGTGCTGTTCGTTCTTATTCGGCCGGTGTTACCGGTCTGGAAATTGCCGAAAGCATTGCAACGTCTTTGGCAAAGAAAGCTATAGCGGTAAATGTAAATGGACAACAGCGCGATTTGTGCGACCCTATTCTTAGCGATGCGGATTTCAGCCTTATTATGCTGGACAGTGATGAGGGGCTGGAGATTATGCGACACACGGTGACCGCGCAGTTATTGGCCCGCGCCGTGAAAAATCTATATCCCGAGGCCAAACTGGCGATTGGCCCGACTATTGAGAATGGATTTTATTACGATATTGAATTTAAAGATCCGCTTTCTTCGGATGATCTGGAAAAGATCGAGAAGGAAATGCGAAAAATTAAAGAAACCAATGCGCCGATTGTAAAATCTTTGAACAGCAAAGCTGAGGCCATTAAGGTTTTTGATGAGCGTGGTGAACCTTATAAGGTCGATATCATTGAACGGGCCGATCAGGATGATAATTTCCAGTTATATGCACAAGGGGATAGTGGTTTTATTGACCTTTGCCGCGGCCCGCATTTGCCCAGTTTAAAACATGTTGGTGTGTTTAAGCTGATGAATCTTGCCGGCGCCTATTGGCGCGGCGATAGTTCCAAACAAATGCTGACCCGTATTTATGGGACCGCCTGGCGTAATGATAAAGAGCTCAAACAATATCTTCATCAATTGGAAGAGGCCGAAAAACGCGATCACCGTAAATTGGGGCGCGAAATGAACCTGTTTCATATGCAGGAAGAGGCACAGGGGTCTGTGTTCTGGCATGAAAAGGGGTGTTTGATCTGGCAGGAGCTGGAGCAATATATGCGCCGCCGCTTGCGTGATGGCGGGTATAAAGAGGTAAAGACCCCGCAATTAATGCATTCCAAGTTCTGGGAGCAATCCGGCCACTGGCAAAAATACCGTGAGGATATGTTTGTTGTTCCCGATGTTGTCCCGAATACGGAAGAAGACGGACCGATTTTCAAGGAAGAACCCAAAGAATTTCTTGCCCTTAAACCAATGAACTGTCCTGCGCATGTTCAGATTTTTAATCAGGGTATTAAGTCTTATAAAGATTTGCCGATCCGTTTGTCCGAATTTGGCTGTTGTCATCGTAATGAAGCGCACGGGGCATTACATGGTTTGTTGCGTGTCCGGCAGTTTACCCAAGATGATGCGCATATTTTTTGCAGTGAAGACCAGATTTTGGAAGAGAGCATTAAATTCTGTGAGTTAACGAAAGCTATATACAAGGATCTGGGTTTTGAAGATTACACGGTAACCCTCGAAACACGCCCTGAACAGCGCATCGGTACAGATGAAATGTGGGATAAGGCGGAAAAAGGCTTGATGGATGCGATGGATGCCATTGGCTTGCCGTATAATATTTCAGAAGGTGATGGCGCTTTTTATGGCCCGAAACTTGGTTTTATTATTCGTGATGCAATTGGCCGGGAATGGGGCTGCGCCACATTACAGCTTGATTTTAATTTGCCCGAACGCCTGGATGCCAGCTACGTTGGATCGGACGGCAACCGCCATAGACCCGTGATGCTGCATAGAGCAATTCTAGGATCTATTGAGCGTTTTATTGGTATTATGATTGAAAGTTATGCCGGTAAATTACCGTTATGGCTGGCACCGACGCAGGTAGTAATCGCGACGATCACGGAAAAGGCTGATGATTACGCCAGAGAAATATGCAAAACACTTGTTGATGCCGGGATCCGTGCTGAACTTGATATTCGTAATGAAAAAATAAATTACAAGGTACGGGAGCATTCACATGCCAAGGTACCAAATTTATTTGTTGTTGGAGTCCGCGAGGCAGAGGAAAAAACCGTGGCCATTCGTCGTTTGGGGTCTCAGGCGCAGGACGTACAGCGTCTGGACGATGCTGTTCAAGCGCTGATCAAAGAAGCACAGCCCCCTTATTAAACGATGACTTTTATAAGCAAGTTCAAACGTCGGTATTTTACCCCCTTATTATGGATTGCTGCATTCCAGACAATTTCTTATGGTATTGGCCAGATAACGCGGGCCAATATGGGGTGGTATGATACGCTTGCTAAATCGGTATTAACGCCGCCTGACATTGTGTTTCCCATTGTGTGGAGCGTATTATATGTGTTATTGGCCCTGGCCGGGCACCGAGTCTGGCAACATTTCAAAAGCCATGGCCTGACGGCTGTCTTCATTATTTTTTGGTTACAAATGATGATGAACTGGGGGTGGAGCTTTGTCTTTTTTGCCGGCCATGAAATCGCATACGGGTTTTACTGGATTGTTGCGCTGGATATTGTGCTGGCCGGATTTATTTTATTGGCATGGAGTGCCTGTCGCCGTGCGGCCATTTATGCAGTGCCAACCTTCGTTTGGGGCTGTTTTGCGGCGTATTTAAATTATGTAATTATGATTTTAAATTAGACGAGATTTACTTGCAACGTAAGGCAAAGCACCGTATATCTATAATTATTGTGATGAAAAATATAGGAGAATGACCCATCAGCAAATCATTTAGACCACCAAGACGTGATGAAGATTCAACACGTATCAATGAAAATATTACAGCGGAACGAGTACGCCTTATAGATGAAGACGGCGAAATGTTAGGGGTTTTCCCAATCAAAGCTGCGATTGAAAAGGCATATGATTCCGGTCTAGATCTTGTTGAAGTCTCTCCGAATGCAGACCCGCCAGTCTGCAAAATCCTTGATTATGGCAAGTATAAATACGAACAACAGAAAAAAGCCAACGAAGCCCGTAAAAAGCAAAAGACGATTGACGTCAAAGAAGTCAAAATTCGCCCAGGTATTGAGGACCATGACTATCAGGTGAAAATGCGTAACGCCCGCCGTTTTCTTGAGAATGGGGATAAGGTCAAGGTTACTATGCGTTTCCGTGGCCGTGAAATGGCTCACCAGGATATCGGTATGGCCGTATTAGAACGTATGAAATCAGAATTGGCTGAGCTATCCAAGGTGGAATTGCAGCCCAAGCTCGAGGGCCGTCAGATGATCATGATTTTGTCTTCTGCCGTTGCCGGAACGCCTCAGGGACAAGGCGGTTCCGAATAACTTTATGGTCATATTGATGATTAAACGTAAAAAACTGCCCCTAAAAAATTAGAGGCAGTTTTTATTTTATTCGCTCTTTAATTTTTATGCCACTGGAGTTTTATACAGCGCTTTCAATCCATTCGGATAATTGGCCTTTGGGCATGCCGCCAACGCGGGTATCCACAACCTGACCATTCTTAAAGATCATGAGTGTCGGCACGCCGCGCACCCCGTATTTGGTTGGGGCTTCCGGTGCCTCTTCGATATTGACTTTGACCACCTTGATTTTGCCATCCATTTCACCGGCTACTTCGTCTAGTAACGGTGATAAAGCCTTACACGGACCGCACCATTCTGCCCAGAAATCCACCAATACAGGGGAATCGGCCTGTAATACTTCGTTTTCAAATTCGGCATCATTTACTGATGTGGTTGCCATGTTTATTTCCTTTCGCAGTTACATTGGATAAATATTTATCATCGGTTTTATACTTACACAGTAAGTATGGTTCAAAAATTTGATAGTTCAAGTGTAGCTGATTCCCAATGGCCGCATAGGATATCAAAAAAATAAAAGCAAATTATGCACAAATTGCGGCGATGATTATAGTTCGACAGGCATCAGGAAGGGGCCGTCTGTCCATATTAATCCGCAATGTATCGCGTGGGTTGGATAAATCTGGCGCAATGTATCGTGATAGGCCCGCATTTGGTTTTTATAAATGTCGGGGATGTCTTTTGCGTCTGTGGGCGGGGGCCGGTTGGTTTTAAAGTCGATAATCCAGATATTTTTTTCATCAATATAGAGACGGTCTATCTGCCCGCTGATGAGTTCCCGCCCATGAATAAGCCCCGTAATGGGCACTTCTGCCCTTGATCCCGGTCCAAATAAGGGCGCAAATCTACTGTCATTCATAATGTTCATGCACTCATGCAGAATACTTTTTCTGACAGGCTCTTCTATATCCGCAGCAAAGCGGTTCAGGAATTTTTCTGCGGTTTCCGTGCGTAGCGGGGCCTGGATATCAGGTAAAAATTGTAAGAGTTTATGTGTAATATTACCACGGCGAAAGCGATTTTTATTGGTGGCTTGCAGCGGTGATAATGCCGCGGGTTCATTGCCTGAAGGCCGCGAAGGAACAAGGGGTTGCGGTGGGCTTGGCTCTGCCGGGGCCGGTTGAAACAGCCAAGCGGGCGCGGCGGTGGCGTGGGTTTCGGTTTTATTGACTTTGGAGCGTTTATCAGGCTCTTTTTCGCGTTTGTTTAATAGGCGCAGTATACCGTCTTCATCTTCTTGCGCGGCGGGTGATGCCTTAAGTGCGGATTGGATGTAATTATACCAGCTGTCGTCGAGGGGGTCGTATTTTGGTTTATATCCGGTGACATATAGACGTTCTTCCGCGCGTGTCATCGCCACATATAATAGGCGCCGGTATTCCTGATCGGCCTTTTTTTCCAGTGCATTATAGGCGTTGGTGTAAATATCGAAATCCATGTCTTTACGGGGCGACCATATCGGTATATCCATGCCGGTTTTATGGGGCCACAATAACCGTTTTCCAGATTGCCCCGGCACCTGGCGGCCCGTACGCACAGTATCCGGCATAATAACGATGGGGGCCTGCAGTCCTTTTGACCCGTGTACGGTCATAATGCGGACTTGCCCGCCCGATTCTTCCATTTCGCGTTTAATTTGGGCGCTGCCTGATTTTTGCCAGCGAATGAAGTTCTGTAGGCTGGGTGTATGATCTTCTTCAAAACGCAATGCGGCATTTAAAAGCTCATCAATAGGATCCAGTGCATCAGATCCAAGACGCGATTTAATGGCGCGTAGTCCTGATATGTGGTCGGCAGGGCATGGCCGTGCCAATGCGGCGCTCAGGAATTCAAAGGGATGCATGTGATGCGCATCCTCGATAAAGCTGTTCAGATAGGATATTGAATTTTTTAGACTTTCGTCTTTTAAAACGGCGTCCCATAGTGATCCGTCGCGATCCACGGCCAGGGTATACAGGTCTTCCTCAGCAAGCCCAATAAGCGGTGATTTTAAAAGACAGGCCAGGGTTAAGTCGTCGGTCGGTAACAAACAAAACTCAATCAAGGCCATCAGGTCCTGCACGGCCAGTTGTTCATTCAAAACCATGCGGTCATGTCCTGCAACCGGGATCTGGCGGGTTTTTAAAGCTCGTATGAGCTGATTAACGAAGGCGGTGCGGGTTCGCACTAAAATCATAATATCGCCGGGTTCAATGGGGCGGCCATGACTTTCCAATATATCACCGGTCTCGATCCATTTTTGTATGGTATTGGCGACACCCTCGGCGCAAAGGCTGGCCCCGCTGCGGGCATCGGTGATGGTAATGGGTGGATCCCAGGGGTCTGGTTTTTCAATATTTTCATTCTCATATAACGGCCATAATTCTATCAGGCCTGCCTGGGCACTGCGGAAAGAAACGTGGTGCGTTTGCGAAAACCCTGGGTCCTGCTTAAGTCCATCTTGCTGAAAGACCAGGTCGACGGCTTCCAGAATACTGCGGGTAGAACGGAATGAGGTGTTTAGATCAACATTACTCCATTTTAGATTGGCTGCGTTTATGACTTGGTCAAAATGTGCCCGCATTGTTTCAAACTCTTCCGGGGAGGCTCTTTGAAAGCTATAAATGGATTGTTTTTCATCACCCACGGTAAAAATTGTACGCAGTACATCATCTTGTGCGCCCATGCCGGCAAAGAATTCTTCGGCCACCGCCTTAATAATCGTCCATTGTTCGGGGTTTGTATCCTGGGCTTCGTCAATGAGTATGTGATCCAGCCCCTGATCAAGTTTATAAAGAACCCAACTTGGCATTAAATCAATCTGGCGCCCGTTTATGCCCCCGCTTAGAAGGGTGGTGGTCAGGCTAATCAGGTCATCAAAATCAAGCACGCCGTGCGTCTTTTTAAGGTCAGTATAACGCTGTATGATTTCGCTACCCAATAACATCAAGTCGCGGGTCAGGGCGGCGCATGTGGCTCTATTAATTTGATCGTTGATGTCAAGTAAACGGTCCCGTTCCTGTTCCATGACATCCAACAAGATTGGGTTTTTTTCGGCCGGCGTATTGGTCATTAACTTGGCGCGGGGCTGGTTCTCTTTTGTGAAATAGGCCAGTTTATACCGGTCAAATGATGACACGCGCCCTTCTGGCGCTTCATCCAGCCAGTCGAGCAGATACGCGGCGCTTTTTTGATCACTGGATTTATCACTTTCGTACAAGACGCGCCCGGCCTCGCGCAAGTCGTTCATGGCAAAGTTTTTATCAAGGCAGGCATTTCGGATAATCTGTTCCGCATTTAACCCCGGTTTAATGTTCAGGGCCGTACATATTTTGGTGTAGAGGCCGTTAATATCCCAGTTTTGGCCCAGTATGGTTTCAATCTGTGTCTTTTCCTTGGATAGCTCCATCAGTAAATTTGAAAACTGGTCTTCACTAATCGTTAGGGCAATATTGTTTAAGGCCTGTGCCAAGGGGCTGGCGCGTTCATTCGCAGCGCGTTTATATACCTGCATGCGTGCTTGCTCCATAATTTCGCGACTGCCAGATTCATCTAGAACACTAAAATTTGGCGTGATACCGGCTTCCAGCGGGAAGCGGCCCAGAATGGACTGGCAGAAAGAATGCAAGGTCATGATTTTCAGGCTGCCCGGGGTGTCAATCACATCCGCGAATAGCTTGCGCGCGGCAAGTGTTTCATCATGTCTGGGCGCGCGGCCTAATAAATTATCGAGCTTTTTGTTTAATTGCTCTTCGTCCATAACGGCCCATTCGGCCAGGGTTTTGTTGATCCGCAATGCCATCTCGCTGGCCGCGGCTTTCGTAAAAGTCAGACATAAAATTTTATGGGCCGGTGTTCCTGATATACCTTCGGCGCGTGGCAATAAAAGACGCAAAACGCGATCGGTTAAAACTTTGGTTTTCCCGGTTCCTGCCGATGCACTGACCCACACTGATGCAAAGGGGTCTGAGGCATTGCGCTGTAATACATTGGGGTCTGTTTCACGCGAGGGCGTGATTTGTGTTTTCGGGTCATTTGCACCTATGTGATCCGCATTATTGTTCTTGTGCATCTTCTCCATTTTATGCGGCCTCCGATCCGGAATTATCGTCTTCCAATGCGGCCCATTCTTTAATGCGCTCCAGATGCTCGTAATCATTAAAGCGTGGCGTTGCGTGGGCGCGCGGTAAACAGATATAAGGCGTGTCTGGTTGTGAAAATACGTCTATCAGATGTGCTATGCCTTCCCGTGTGCGTGCGATGATGCTTTCCAGGTCTTTTTGCTTGGTAGAGGGAAGAGGGGTGATTTTGCCAGCCGTTGCGCCGCCACTCAGGCTCCAATATGCCAGGTAGGAGGCCTTTTTTCCGGCGGCAATTCCATGTTCGGCAAAGGCGCCTTGCTCCAGCATAATGGCCTCTAAAGGCAATTGCGGGGTGTCCCCTGTGGCCATTTTTTCGCTGGAAAAGCCGCTGCCGGTTTTATAATCAATAATCGCGCAGCTGCCGTCCGGCATCAGGTCTATGCGGTCTGCTATGCCGCTTAGTGTTATGTCGGCATTTTTTGTTTTGATTGATAATGTTCCTTTTGCTTCCAAAGCCAATGGTCTGGCTTTTTGATATTTGCGCCAGTTTGTTTCGTGATCAAGAAACCAATCACAAAGCCGTTCGAATTTGGGCCACCAAAAGCTCCAGATAGCCGGGTCTTCGTGGAGACATGCGATGTGCTGGGATGCATGGCCATATAAAATGTCTTTTGCATTCGGGGGCATGGTGGACGGATGAGCGCTGACGAAACGTTCCAGAACATCATGCAGCAACGTCCCCTTCTCTCTGGCCTCAATCGGTTTTTCGATGTCGTCTAACTTGTCGAGCCGAAGTATTTTTTTTGCGTATATTGCATATGGATCTTTCATCAATGTTTCAACTTGCGTGACGGATAGGCGCTTTGGGCGTTTATCGGCAGGCGGTTTGGGTTGTGGACGCGTTGTTGGTCTGGTCTCTTCCTGATGATCCAGCGCGTTTCCCCAGTTCAGCAATGTGTGATCATATAAAATTGATATGTCGCTTTCTGCGCTTTGTAAAACCGTGTCCAGTCTTTGTAGCCATCTTGCGGGAACGCTGGCCGCACTATCAATATTCTTGGCGCGGGTAATGAGGACCTGAGGCGCACAAAAGCTCTGAATGAAATCATGCGCGGCCAATCCGATGCTGCGTTCAGGGTCCGGTAAGCCAAATTTTTTGCGCATGGGCCGCGACATCCAGGGATCATGGCCCGGGTCTGGTGGCCAGGAACCTTCATTCAAACCGCCCAAAATAATTATATCGGCGTCTATTAATCTGGATTCCAATTGACCAAGAATGGTGAGGCGGGGATGTGTCCCGTATTTGGGGCGTACTTTAATATCGCCCATAAGGTGACTGATGATACGCAAGTAAGATGCCCCGTCCATTTCATCAAAGCTGTGGCTTTGTTCTGATAATTCTGAGAAAAAAGCCGCGGCCGCTTCACCTTCTTCATTTGTCCATAGACGGCTTTGCCCGGTTTCAGTATCGGTGCAAGCAAAGGCTTCAGCCAATTCAAGATGCGCCTTGATGAAGGTGATAAATTTTTGAGGTTTGTCAGAGACCATGAGGTCAATAAATGGTTGCATAAGCGGTTCAATGACTTCAATAAATTCCAGCAAGTGATCCGGTGGGGTGGCCGCGTGCGGATCGGTCAGGCGGTCGTTATAACGCGTGCGTAAGCCATTGAAGCCCGCAGGTGGTGCCAATCCGCGCAAGAGGTATTGATCAAGGGCGTAAGCATTTTGGTTATAACGTGCCGGATTTAAACCTGCACTGGCATATTTGTGTTTTAGAAGGGCAAGCAATATAGCTGGTGCCATATTGGATTGCGCCACTTCGCAGAGTAAAAGGAGATAAGTTCCAAGAGATGTGGCGCTTAGTTTTTCACCCGCACTGTCGTCAACCGTTATGCCCCAGCGTTTGCAATAGCTGCTGACCCTGCGGGCCAATTTACGATCAGGGGTAATCAATGCGGCCGTACTGGTTTTATTTTCCATTGTTTCCCGAAACTTCAGTGCAATCATTGCTGCTTCTTCGCGTTGATTGTTGGTTTCGACCAGACTCAAACCTTTTAAAGCCTCGGTAAGGCTTTGTTTGTGTTCCGGGGTTTTGTTATATTGCCCGGCCCATTGTTTGCTGGTTTCAGCGGGACGCATAATTTCGCTGGCCAGCTTGTTTCTGGCTTGCATGGTATCTGCTGCGTTCGGCCATAATAGTACATCATCTTTGCCGATACCCATATTTGTGAGCAGAGTTTTAAAACCGTATTGCGGATGTGAAGCGGGAAGGTGATTCCAGCTTTCCTGATCAATATGGGTATCCAGACCGGGAAGCACTAATTTTCCATTGGGCAGGCCCGCAATAACACTGAGTAGTTTGGCCGTCGCCGGAATTGATCCGGTTGAACCGGCGGCTATGATGGGCGTATCAGGACGGGTTTTTTGCCAATGCGCTGATAATATACCCATGAGGCGATTACGGCGGTCCGCTCCGTCAATCACGCCTTCTTCATTTAATATTTTTGGCCAGGCCTCGCTTAATATTTTGAGGAAATCCAGTGTAATTTGCCAATGTTCTGAAAATTCTTCCGGTACAATTCTTGATAAATCCGAAAATTCCAGGTCCTCAATAATAATTTGGTCAAGGAAGCTGGCCAATGTATCACCAAGCGCGAGCGCCTGATCAAAGCCATTGGTAAAGCCTTCAATGGCCTGAATGGTTTTTGCCAGCAAAATCCGTCGCCGCAAAGGCGATATAGCTGGCGGAAGGGCCAGAATATCTTCTAAAGCATCGGTTCCGGCCAGAGAGAGCGACAAGTCCTGTTCATCGACATCGCCCATAGGTTGGATTTTGGGAAGCAATAAGGGCCGCCCGCCGGTTTCCTGCAAAAATATCTCCTGAAAAGTGCGGCAGGCACGGCGCGTTGGTAACAGTATAATATATTGTGTCAGGTCTTCGGGGCAGCTTTGCGTTTCTTCTAGCAGTGAACGAATAATTGTACGCGCAAAAGGTTGCCCTGAGGGAATATTGTAAACAGTTTTTGTGGCGGTCTCAGTCATGACAGGGAAGCGCTTTTCAGGTTCATTAGAGCGTCATTGACCCGCGTAAGATCATGCGGGGTACTGATGTGATGCCAGTCACCATCATGGACTATACCATAGAGCCTGCCTTGTTTTTGGGCTTTGTCCAGACACTGCAAATAAGAAAAAGAACCGGGGGGAGCATCATTAAATATGCGGGGATGATGAATGCGCAGGCTGGTAAACATATAGCCCCCTGTTTTGTTGTGGCTGCGTATGGCGCGGCCGTTATGATCCAGATCATAATCACCAACGGCGGTTGTTAAAGCCATATTTTCAATTGGTTGAAGCAGAATTAAAATATCCATTTTTTCATTGTCCCAGCATTCCTCCATGCGTTGCAATGCGGTTTTATTTGGCCCATCAATCAGATAAGAATCCCCGCTTGATACAAAGTATGGCTCTGGTTTAAGCAGGTCACGCGCGTGAACCAGGCCGCCGCCGGTTTCTAGAATTTCGGTTTCATGTGATATTTTGATCGTCATGTCCTTGCGTGTACTGACATGTTCTTTCAGAATATCTGGCAGATAATGTGTGTTGATTACGACGGTTTTTATACCGTGATGCCCATAGCTGTCCAGGACATGATCAACCATCGGCTTTCCATTAACGCTGAGCATAGGTTTGGGCATTGTATCGGTAAGCGGGCGCATGCGCGTTCCAAACCCCGCACAGAGGACAAAGCCCTGATCGATAGGTGGCGTTTTTCTCATCCAGGCCTCTTTATAGTGATAAGACGAGTGTTTGCATTGTCCGTAGATGCCGCAAAGGCAATCTCGGTTGCATTGCTGGGTTTAAGTGTGCCCAGCCTTTCCGGCCATTCTATAATCAGGATGCCACCATCCAATGCCTCTTCCCAGCCTATTTCATAAATTTCTTCGGGGTCTTCAAGGCGGTACAGATCAAAATGCCAGATTGGAATTTGACCGGTTTCGTATGTTTGAACCAACGTGAATGTGGGGCTGGGTATTTCTAAATCCGGATTTGCGCACAGGGCGCGAATAAGGGCACGGGCAAACACAGATTTTCCCATCCCCAATGTTCCATACAGGCAAAGAATATCATTGGCTTTGGTTTCAGAGGATAGCTCTTGCGCGATGCGGGCGGTGCTTTCTTCTGATTCTGATATAAATTCGCGTGGATTTTGCATCTTTTAAGAGTACTGATAATACGCTGAAATTCCAGAAAATTCTGCTACCGCTCATAAGCATTGTGTATAGCTCTTTGCTGTATTTATATGGTATAATTGTTGTATGAGGCCGTATTTATTGATAGCGCTGTTTATTTTGGGCTGTGTTTCACAGGCCGCGGCGCAAGATCGCGCGGGGCAGCCTGATATCGTAAAGGACCCAATTTGTTTTATGCTGCGTAACAGTGCCGATTTTACAATGTATGGTAATTTGGGCACAGATTTTTATACAACCCCCTCTGGCGGCCAGGCGCGGCACCGTTCAAATTTCCGCTTGGAAGCTGCGGGAAGTATTGATGAACAAGGATACCCTGCCGATCGGGCCGAGTTTTGTTCATATGGTCCTTTTTTCCCCGGACGCAAACTCGAATTACAAATACGCACTTTGTTCCCTGTTTTTTCCTGTATGACCAGAATTGACCAAGGGGAAATTGTATTGAGAGCTGATCGCAAAATTGATGATAGCGGCTATGATTATTACGCAGATTGTTATGAGTGATACCAAATAATCTTAACGGAACGATAGTGCCTTTTTCATTTTAATGGGCTGAACCGCCTTTATATCAGTTTCAAAGGGTAGAAATATTGTGACCGTTGTCCCTTTGTCGGTTTCACTTTGAAGCTCCACTGACCCACCGTGCATTGATATAATGTTCTTTACCAATGATAACCCTAAACCGGCGCCCCCTTTGGTATGGCTGGCTGAATCGTTGCTCTGTGATAAAGAGGATTTTCCTTGCTGCGCTTTTTCAAATGGTTCAAAAATCCGGGCTTGATGTTCTCTTGAAATGCCGATACCGGTGTCTTTAATTGTAACTTCAATGCCGTCTTTTTTACGTTTTGCGGTAATGTCAATATGCCCGCCCGACGGTGTAAAGGCAATTGAGTTACGGATCAGATTCATCAATGCCTGTTTCATGCGGCGAATATCAAGATCCATTTTTCCTATGTTTTTCGGGCAGTTAAGAGAGATTTCCACCTTTCCTTTACGGGCCCAATCGGCGGCCAGATCTTTGATAGCCTGTAACAGGTCTTGTATGGATGCGGACTCTTTTTCCAATGACATATATCCGGCCTCGATTGTCGATAAATCAAGTATGTCATTGATCAGGTTCAACAGTCTTTCGCTGGCTGAGCGGATATCGCTGGTATAATCCTTTTGCCGTTTGTTTAATGGGCCGAAATATTCCTGATCAAGAATATCGTTGAACCCCATAATCGCATTTAAAGGTGTTCTAAGCTGGTATGAGACATTGGCAAGAAAGTCCAGCTTGAGCTTTTCTGCGGTTTCCAAAGCGGCATTTTTATCACGTAGTGCATTTTCAACCCGGACGGTGTCGGTAACATCGGTATAGGTAATAAGCACCCCGCCATCTGGCAAAGGGACGGTTGAATAATCAATCAAGACACCGTTGCATTGCTTTAAGCGTCCTTCATGCATAACACGGTCCAGGCCCTTGGCAATTAGTTCTTCACGTTTTTGCGGCCATTCGGCTTCTGTGAAATATGATTTTTTCTTGCCGACCAATGAATTGATATGGGGCTCGCCCTCTAAATCTTCAGGGTTAAAGCCCCATAGACGTGCAAAAGAGGGATTCCAGAGTTTAAGACGTCCATCACCACCATAAACGGCAACGCCTTCGGCCAAATTGTCCAATGTTTCTTTCTGCACTGCAATCAGCGTGTTGTAGGAGGATTCAAGCTCTAAACGGCTCGTAACATTTTCAAAGGTCATCATTAAGCCGCCATCCGCGCTTTGCGGTACAACAAGCATGCGTAAGGCACTTCCATCTGGTAGATACAGCATATCCTCATGCGGATCAATCAGGGAGGTAAACATATTGATCCAGCTTTGTTTAAAGCGGCGGAAATCTGCTTGTTCTGGTAATCGCCTGTTTTCCCGCAATTTTTCCATGAAATCGCCCAATTTTGGTTTGTTATTGAGCCATTGGTCTTCCAACCCCCATAGTTGACTAAAAGCGGAATTATAGAATTCAAGTCTTTGTTCTGAATCAAAGATACCAATGGCCGTGCGTAATTGTTCTAATAATTCTTTCGTTGTATTCTGATACCGTTGTAATTCACTTTCCAGATCTTCCTGCGCTGTAATATCTTCTGCGAACCCAACGGTTGAGGTGTCATCGGCCACCGGGTTTTCAAAAATCCGCATTAAAAGGCGTTTACCATCGGAAATGACGTGGATTTTGGTTTCCTGTGCTTCCTGTTTCTCTAGGGCGCGCAGTGCCAGCTCTCGTCCGGCTGGTTTGATTTCCTCGCCTTTTTTCTTTTTGCGTGAGGCCGGCGGAATTTCTTTTTGTTGTTCAATGATATTATCTTTGCTGTCCCCTACCACGGATGCGTATGCGTCATTGCACCAAACAATGTTTTGGTCTTTATCGCGTTTCCATAGGGGCCATGGGAAGCTATGAAGCGATAGTTCCAGATTTTTAAGGCGCCCTTCTTTTATTTTGAATTCATCCTGATAATGCTGTTCCAATTGGGCTTGTTCGGATATATCCTCCAGCCATAAAATGTCGAAATGATCGCTATTGGCAAGGGCGCTGCCGCGAGAACCGGATATACGAAAGGTTTTATTCTCCGCATAGTTTTGTACTGTAATCTGGAATGGAATATCGTCCTCTTTAAGGCGGTTAAATACACCTTCCAGCGCCGCGGAATCGCTAATGGTTAATTTGTTTTGTATATCGGCGATAGAGGCAATTTTTTGTAAGCCTAATATTTGGCAAAACCCCTCACTATAGGCTACGCTTCCATCGCGGGACCATCCGCAATAATCGCCCGGAACTGCCGCAAGAAAGGCTTCTAAGCGTGACTTTTCTGCCAATAAAGCCCCGCGGCCTGTTACGGTGTTTATAATATTGCTTATCAGATTTGTTTTTGATGTTGTCTGTGCCACAGAAAACAGTCTATGAGCGCTACCATAACGCTTCAAGCGTTTTTTATCGCTTATTCAGGAATAAGTTTTGTTTGTGCCGTTATACCCCCTGGATGTGGGCATATTTATAATATGACTGTGCGATTACCTTGTAAAAAGATACGGCGATCACAATACAGATCTATCGCCTTGGCTAGAACGCGGGATTCGGTGTCACGGCCTAATATTTGTAGTTTTTCAGGTGGATATGAATGATCGATACGCACAATATTTTGTTCAATAATAGGGCCTTCATCCAGATCCAGCGTGGCAAAATGTGCTGTTGCGCCAATAATTTTTACTCCACGCTCATAGGCTTGATGGTATGGCCGTGCGCCCTTAAAGCCAGGTAAAAAAGAATGGTGAATATTGATAACTTGCCCGGTAAAATCCTGGCAAAATTCGCTGCTTAAAATCTGCATATATCGCGCCATGACTATTAATTCAGCTCCTGTGGCGCTGATAAGGTTCCTTATCTGATCTTCTTGCTCGGCTTTTGTTTCTTTGGTGATGGGGTAATGATGATAGGCAATGCCTCTTTCTTCGGCCAAACTTCGGTTGTCATTATGATTAGAAGCAATGGCAACAATATCGATATTCAGGTGTTTTGTGCGCCAGCGATATAAAATATCGTTCAGGCAATGGTCAGTTTTTGACACCAGTATTAAGGTTTTTACCGGTAATTCAGGGTTATTCATTTTCCATGTGATTTCGAATTCAGTCGCAATCAATTCAAAGTTTTTTGAAAACAGATCCAGTGCGGCTTCGTTAAGCGGCTTAATGACAACCCGCATGAAAAACTGACCAGATAAAGGGTCATTGAATTGTGAAGCCTCTTCTATGTTACAATCAGCGTTACTGAGGCATGTGGCAACGGCGGCCACAATACCGGAACGGTCTTTACAATGTAGTGTAAGAATTCTTTTGGTCATAGCGCTCACGGTCTTAAATGTTGGGTTTATATGGTGCTTATCTTACTTAAGTGTTCCATAAAACCAAGGGTAAACATAGCGGGTTATTCATATATTGCGAGGATGTAAAAAAAACCGGCGCCAGGCACCGGTTTTTCATTGCTTTACCGATGAAGCGGAATTAGTAGCGGTAATTTTCCCCTTTGAATGGGCCAGTAACGGGAACGCCGATATATTCACCCTGATCATCGGATAGTTTCGATAGAGTCGCTCCGACCTTATCAAGGTGCAGGGCTGCTACTTTTTCATCCAGATGCTTCGGCAATACATAGACTTTGTTATCATAGGCGCTGTTGTTGTTCCAAAGTTCCATTTGCGCCAATGTTTGGTTGGTGAAAGAGGCGCTCATGACAAAAGAGGGGTGTCCTGTTGCACAACCAAGGTTAACAAGGCGACCTTCGGCCAGCAAAATAATGCGCTTGCCGGATGGGAATTCAATCTGGTCAACCTGAGGCTTGATATTGGTCCATTTAAGGTTGCGCAAGGGCTCTGTCTGGATTTCGTTATCAAAATGGCCGATGTTACAAACAATGGCATTATCTTTCATGTCGCGCATGTGATCCATTGTAATGACGTCTTTGTTGCCTGTTGTTGTGACAAAGATATCGGCACGCGGCGCCGCATTTTCCATTGTAACAACTTCGTATCCTTCCATCGCGGCTTGCAGGGCGCAAATGGGGTCGATTTCAGACACCATAACACGACAACCGGCTTGACGCAGTGATTCTGCTGTTCCTTTACCTACATCACCGTAACCGCATACCATGGCAACTTTACCGGCCATCATGACGTCTGTTGCGCGGCGAATCGCGTCAACGCATGATTCGCGGCAGCCATATTTGTTGTCGAATTTTGATTTCGTAACGGAATCATTGACGTTAATCACCGGGCAGAGCAGCTGGCCTTTTTTTGCCAAGTCATTCAGTCGCAATACGCCGGTCGTTGTTTCTTCTGAAATTCCTTTGATGTCATCGAACAGTTCGGGGAATTTGTCATGCATCATGAGGGAAAGATCGGCGCCATCATCCAAAATCATGTTGGGGGTCCAGCCATTCGGACCTTTGATGGTTTGTTCAATACACCACAGGTACTCTTCCTCTGTTTCACCTTTCCATGCAAAAACCGGCGTTCCGGTCGCGGCAATTGCTGCCGCCGCATGGTCTTGCGTTGAAAAGATGTTACAAGAGCTCCAGCGAACTTCGGCACCAAGGGCCTGAAGGGTTTCAATTAAAACGGCGGTTTGGATCGTCATATGCAGACATCCGGCAATACGGGCATCTTTTAATGGTTTTTTTGAACCAAATTCTTCACGTAGGGCCATAAGACCGGGCATTTCAATCTCTGCCAGTTCAATTTCTTTACGGCCCCATTCGGCGAGGTTGATATCTTTTACTTTGTAGTCGTTTTCCACAGCATGCGGCTTGGCGGTCATGAGGTATTCTCCTTAAAATTAAAAACTTTTGCGTAATCTTGACGCTTATGGAAGAATAATCAAGGTTAAAAACATAAAAACTGTAGGAAATTTCAATGAATCTGGGCGATTTTAATGAAGAAAGCGTGAAACCCGAGTTTATTTATAAGAAAAACCCGCTGGTTCCGCATTCTTACCAAATTTTCCAGTTCAAGACGGAAAAAGATAATTATGAGCCTGTTGGTACCTATAATTTGCTGGATACCGATGAGGCCGAGGAATTGACCGAAAAGCGCGTCATGAATTTAATTGCTGTGATGAATCAGCGAAAGCGCATGATAGACCTCAGTTCTTTGACAAATGCGCGTACTTTATATACAATGGTACCAATGAAACCTGAGGATGAAGATCAAAAGATCATTTTCCGCACATATGACGGATCCGGGGTTTCAAAAGAAAATGCAATATTGGTAATAGAAAAGGGTGTTTTTCATGAGTAAATTAGAACCAAATCAGTTGGCGCAGGCCTTTTGCGCCGCATGTGAACCTGACAACAGTCCATCAGTGGATGTTGAACACACTCTCACTAACGCACCGGCGCCCGGGGTTTAATCTTTAATGTCGCGATGTTCAATATGGGTCAGTGAACCGGTTTCTTTGATCCATTGAGATAGTTTTTCTACGGTGTAGACGGATCTGTGGCGTCCGCCAGTGCATCCTATGGCGATGGTCAGATATTTCTTACCCTCATGGGCGTAACGTGGCAAAAGAGGGGTCATAAGGGCCTTGAAGTTATCAATAAACTTGGCGTAATTGGGGTCTTTTTCGATATGGTCTCCTACGTCCTTATCCTTACCGGTTAATGGCCTTAGGGCCTCTACCCAATGCGGGTTTTCCAAAAATCGTACATCCATAATAATGTCTGCTTCGCGCGGGCTGCCGTGTTTGAATCCGAAAGACATTAAAGTTACGGTCAGATCTTTTTGGGGCTGAATGGAAAAATGACCCTCTAGAATGTGACGCAAATCATGTACGGACAAGGTGGTTGTATCAATAACCAGATCGGCATTATATTGTATTTTTTCCAATAGCTTCCGTTCTTCTTCAATGCCAGCACGCACCGATTTATCTTTGGCCAAAGGATGACGGCGGCGCGTTTCAATGAACCTGCGTTGCAGCTCGTGATCGTCGCATGTAACAAATAAAAGATGGGCATCCAGGGCCTGCGCGGTATCAATTACATTTTGCGTTGAAAAGCCGCGGGTTCTGGTGTCGATACCGATTGCGATTGATGTCGGTTCCTTTTGTTCATCATGGACCAGGGGGCTCACCAAAGGCAGGGGGAAATTATCGAATACTTCAAGTCCCAAATCTTCCAGGTTTTTCAGAACAGATGACATGCCAGCCCCTGAATAGCCGGTTACCAGTATTAGATTATTGTTTTGTATTGTGTTCATATTTTTATCATGCCTTAGGCACGGGTCAAAATCACGGTAAATTTTGCGCCCAGGATGCTGCCGGATAGGTCTTTGCGATTTTCGGCAAAAATTCGTCCGGAATGCGCATCAATAATTTGTTTGCATATTGATAAACCAAGGCCAGAGTGACGTCCGTAATCTTCATGGTCTGGGCGCTCTGAATAAAACCGTTCAAAAATTGATTCGAGTTTATTTTCTGGAATTCCGCGGCCTTCATCTTCTATCGTGATCACGATTGCGTTTAACCTGACGCTAGCTTGAATTTTGATATTGCTATGCGGTTTAGAAAATGACAGCGCGTTGTTTAATAAATTTTGAAAGACTTGAGAGAGGCGCACTTCAATGCCATAGACATTTAAATCTTCGTCATCGGCCTGTATGTCCAGAATGATGTTGATATCATCTTGCGGCAGATTAACTGTAACGTGGTCTTTGGTGAAGGGTTTTTGCCGGTCTAAGGGATTTTGGTAGATATCGAGCAAGTTGTGTAGAATTTTTCTGATATCTGTTGGCTCATAGGCCTCTCGTGATAATTCAGTGTCCAGACGCGATGCATTCGATATGTCTGTAATTAATCGATCCAGTCGTTCGGCATCATGTTTAATAATGTTCATTAATTTTTCGTGGTCCGATTTCTTTTTTACGATGGCCGCCGTTTCTACTGCGCTTTTTAATGATGTGAGTGGATTTTTAAGCTCATGCGCAACGTCGGCGGCAAAGCGTTCAATACTATCCATTCGCTGCCATAAAGCCTGCGTCATGTCTTTTAACACGATCGAAAGCTCCCCTATTTCGTCGTGGCGATAACTAAGATCAGGAATTTCATCGCCGCTTAGGTGACCGCTTCTTATGCGTTCTGCGGCCCGTGCCAGCCGTTTAAGGGGTCTTGCTATTGCCCCGGATAAGTAAATGGAAAGCAATATGGTTACCAGCAAAGTTCCTAAAAAGACGCGAAGAATATCCCACCAGACATCAATGATCCCTTCTTCAATATCTTTTGCCAGGCGAGTCAGTAAGACTCCGCCCATAATTTCATTTTCAATGATAATTGGGGCTGCGGCGGATAAGATAATGCGGTTTTCCTTATTGGCCCATGCTGAAAGGCTGACGCGCCCATTTAAGGCGTTTTGTGCATCGCTGCTTTGTTTTGCTGTGGTGATTTCAATTTCCGGGTAGCGTGGCAAAATTCGGCGATCCGGCAAAAAACTTATAATGAAAGTTGTGACGTCTTTGATAATTTGTATGCTGTAAAGCGAATGGTCGACCGGTTCCAGATCGACAATTTGTATAACGCCCCCAGGTCCGGTTAATTGGTGAGAATCTGCCAATAAAGAACCATCATTTGCAAACAGGCGAATACGTTTATTCATGGTTTTGCTCATGCGCCGCATCATTTTTGTGGCCTGGTCTTTGTCCAATTGTTTTTGCGTGCCGGGCGCATCTAATATACTGGCTGGTTTCGTTGGAACCTCTATGACCGCCCCTTCCGATATGGCTGCGGAAACCAATTCAATTTCGGCCTGAAACGTTTCCAGTTTGGCTTCAATCAGGTTGTTCTGGGATTGCCCGAGATAGAGAACGCCCAGCATCAAAATAACAAGAGCAATCGCATTTACGGCAATTATGCGAAGTGTAAGTCCTGTAATGCGTCTTTCCGACCCGCCCCAGTATAAATCAAGAATCTGGTCCAGCTCTTTAGACCCCTGTGGCGGGGCGTGTCTGATTGCGCTGAAAAAACGATTACGTCTATTCTTCTTTGTATTTGTATCCGACACCGTAGAGGGTTTCGATTTGGGCGAATTCGGGATCAAGGGTTTTGAATTTTTTTCTGACACGTTTTATATGGGAATCTATTGTTCGATCATCTACATAGATATTCTCACCATATGCCATATCAATCAACTGATCTCTGTTTTTGACGTGGCCAGGACGCTCTGCCAGAGATTTTATTAATAGATATTCTGTTACGGTAAGATTAAGCGGCTGGTTTTTCCATGTGCAAAGATGACGCGCATCATCCAGCACCAGGTTACCGCGAACAATCTTTTCCTCCTCCTTTTTCTTGGTATCGGTGTTTTTCATCAAAGATTGCCGCCGCAGCAGGGCTTTTATTCTTTCAATTAACAGGCGTTGTGAAAATGGTTTTGTGATATAATCATCAGCACCCATTCTCAGACCGATGGCTTCATCAACCTCATCATCTTTAGATGTTAGAAAAATGACGGGGATGCTGGACGTTTCGCGCAATTTGGTTAAGACCTCAATGCCGTCCATACGCGGCATTTTTATGTCTAAAATGGCAAGATCCGGGGTGTTTTCAAGGATGCCGACCAGACCTGCCTCACCATCATTATATGTTTTGACCGCGTATCCCTCGGCCTCTAATGCCATGGAAACAGAGGTCAGAATATTGCGATCATCATCAACCAGAATAATATTTTGTGTCATTGCCTTATATTGCTCTTTTTATTGTCTTACGCTTGCGCTTGTTTAAGTGTGAATAGAAATCAGAATTTTGGCAAGAAGGGGAATGAAAATAAGGTGGTTTTGTGGTGTTTTTCGGCAAGATTATGGCGGATGCCAATATTATCTTGTGTTTATATTTGCTCTGCGAGATATAGGGAGCCGCATATAATGACGCGGGCATGGGCTCCTTTGTAATGTTCCGTGAGGCGCGCCAAACATTGTTTGGGGCCCTCGCTTTCACCGATATACTGCACATGCTGGCTTTCCAGTATAGGTTCAATATCGGTGCTAGTGATGCATGATCCGATGTCATTGACCCGCGTGAGGCTTAACGAATTAATTTGCGGTATTATTTTTTTGAGATATCCAGCGGGGTTTTTATCTCCCTTCATGCCCAGTATTAAATGCGTAGGCATAGGATTGTCGGCGTTCCAGTCTTCCAATTGCCGGGCCAGCGCTGATCCGGCGCTTTCATTATGACCGCCATCATACCAAAGCTCCCATCCTTTGGGCAGATGCGCCAAGAGTAAACTGTTTTGAATACGTTCCAAACGTCCGGGCCATACAATATTACGCAGGCCTGTTTCTATATCCTTGGGTTGCACCGGCAATAATGGGCCCAATACTTTAATGGCCGCCAAAGCAGCACCGGCGTTATGAACCTGATGGTTGCCCAATAAATTGGGGCACGGTAATGCCATGGACCGGTTTTTATATGTAAACGTCATGCCGTCATCATTTTTATCACATGACCATTCATTTTTGGCGCGGAAGAGGGGCGCCTTTTTATCCTCAGCTTCCTCCACGATTCTATCCATAGGGGTCATTTGTCCTTTAGGCGCCGAATTGTGCATTTGGTAACCAACGATACACGGTGTTTCATATTTTATGATACCCGCCTTTTCCTGGGCTATTTGGTCAAGTGTGTCGCCAAGAAAGTCTGTGTGGTCCCAGGAAATGCTATTAATTATCGATACGTTTGGTTTTGAAATTATGTTGGTACAATCCAGTCTTCCGCCGAGCCCGACTTCTAACAATAGGAGGTCAGCTTTGGTTCTACTGAATGCTGCAAAGGCCATTGCCGTCGTAATTTCGAAAAATGTAATCGGGGCATTTGCATTATGCATGATGGCTTCATCAATCAATTGCTCCAGCATGGTGTTATCAATTGTTTGTCCGCATAACACGATGCGTTCGTTAAATCTGTGTAAATGCGGAGAGGTATAAGCATGGACGGAATACCCGGCGGCTTCGTATATGGCCTTCAGGGTTGCGATAATCGAGCCTTTTCCATTGGTGCCTGCAACATGTATGACTGGCGGTAAGGATAGATGCGGGTTGCCGAATTTTTCCAGCAGGGATAGATAGGGTGGTCGAAAGGAAAGATCAAGGGCAACCCCTCGATTTAATGCGTAAAGGGTTTCCAGCTTCTTCTGAAGAGACTGTGAGGGATGTTTTAAATCGGCCTTATACATATGTTAGCCGGGCCCATTTCTTTTATTATGCCGCTTTTTTGGATTTTTTTTCAGTGCTCATTAACAGGTTTAGAATGCGGCCAATAGTATCGCGAAGATCACCGCGCTGTACAACCATATCAACAATGCCGTGATCCAAAAGGTATTCAGCTGTTTGGAAGTCATCGGGTAGTGTTTCGCGTACGGTTTCCTCGATGACACGGCGCCCCGCAAAACCAATGGTGCTTCCTGGCTCGGCTAGATGAATATCACCTACCATGGCAAATGACGCGCTTACCCCGCCGGTTGTGGGGTCTGTGAGCAATACAATATATGGCAGACCTGCGTCTTTTACCATTTCTACGGCAATAATAGAGCGAGGCATCTGAACCAAGGACAACATGCCTTCTTGCATGCGGGCCCCACCAGATGAAGGTATTGTGATGAGGGCAGCCTTTTCCTTAACGGCTATTTCGGCGGCTTTAACAATGGATTCACCGACAGCCATACCCATGGACCCGCCCATGAATGAAAAATTAAAGGCGGCAATGACAGCTTTTTGTCCGCCAATTGTTCCTTTGGCAATTGTCATGGCGTCTTTTAAGCCAGTTTTGGCTTGCGACTCCTTTAAGCGGTCAGCGTATTTCTTACGATCTTTAAATTTAAGGGGATCATGCGCCACTTTCGGCAGCTCGACAGTTTCGTACTGGCCATCATCAAACATGATGCTGAGGCGTTCCTTAACGGTTATGCGCAAATGGTGACCACAATGATAACAAACTTTTGAGCTTTCCTCTAAATCACGGTGAAAGAGCATACCTTCGCAAGATGGGCATTTTTGCCACAGATTATCTGGTACCTCTTTTGACGGCACAATAGAATTGATGCGGGGGCGTATAAAATTTGTAAGCCAGTTCATATTGGTCTCTTTGTAATTAATCAACAGGCGCTAAATTCGCAATTTTAAGGGGTGATTGTCAAGTTTAAAGCGCCTTGGCCAATGTCTTAACATAGGTAGAGACATCTGCTGCTGCTTGGCCGTCTGCCGCTTTGTTCATCGTGTTCACAATGGCAGAGCCAACAACCACAGCATCGCTAATCTGCCCCATATAGGCGGCGTCTTCGGGCGTTTTAATCCCAAATCCAATGGCAACCGGTAAATCGGTATATTCGCGAATGGTATCTATATGCGGTTTTATGGTGTTAAGATCCGGTTTGGCTGTGCCGGTAACCCCGGTAATGGATACATAGTATAAAAACCCCGAAACGCCATCCAATAGCACAGGTAAGCGCGTGCGATCACTGGTTGGCGTAATCAGGCGGATCAAATCAATGCCGCATTTTTGACATTGCGCGCGTAAGTCCACATCTTCTTCGGGCGGCAGGTCGACAATTATTAAACCATCTATGCCGGCAAGGTGTGCATCATGTGTGAACCGTTGCAAACCATAAGACAGAACCGGATTGAAATAGCCCATTAAAACAATTGGTGTTTCCTGATTTTCTTTGCGGAAGGCGCGAACCATTTCAAGCGTTTGAACCATATTTGCGCCATTGTTTAATGCGCGCTGGTTTGCTTGCTGAATGACAGGTCCGTCTGCGCCGGGATCGGCAAACGGCATGCCGAGTTCAATGATATCAGCGCCAGCATCAGGCAGAGATTTCAAGACTTCTAATGAAGTCTCTTTATCAGGGTCACCGGCCGTAATAAAGGTGATAAGCGCTTTGCGTCCGGCAGATTTGCATTCAGACAGTGTTTTTTCGATGCGGCTCATTGATTTTTAATTCCTATATGCACAAGTACTTCGTTTATACCGTCTTCGAAAAACCGGGGGCCATATAGTTCGAAATCGGTTGTAAATGAGCGTGGTAGATCGCCGCTCCATATGGCTTCCCATGTTTCAATAAGTGCTTTGGGCTGTTGGCCGGCGGCGCTCATGATCACGTATTGCTGGTCTTGCACGGTGATGCGATGCATGGATTGCGGTGTACCATCGCCGCCGCCACCGGTTACGCGATATCCAATGGTAAAGCGGTAGGGCGCCTCGTGATCGCCTTCGTAATCACTGTATACAGCGTAAATGTTGTCATTGACTTTATCCGGCACATATTGACCTGTGCTTTCTTTAAAAAAACGTTCCCACAGCGCGTTGATGTCTTCGGCGGCTTTGGTGTTGTTTGTCACGATCGAAAGACCGACCACGTCGAATTCGTCAACTTCGGCCAGCCCGGCTTTAACTTCATATTGGTTCATGGGTTCTTGTTTATCGTATTTGCATACTCAAATGCAACGGCCTTATAGTTCTAGACCCAGAAAAGTATTCACTTGCTGGCATAACTGTGTACCCGTTTCCCTGGGACGAAACCCGGTTTCAATAAACGGTACGGCGGCGCCGCCTTGTGGTTTAATGGACAGGCGCTCCGGGTATTCGGGGGCAATACGTTCCTGTACATGAATCAGGCGTGATTTAATTTGGTTAATATAATCAGGTATTAACATGAAGTTGTCGAATTCATTTTCACCGCCCAGCGTTAGATCATGAATATGATCGACAATAATATCCAAGTGACGCCCATCTCTTTCGATATCTCTTACCAGACCATGAGCGGATAAAGTTTTAATTTCGCTTTCGGTTAGTTTCATATCCAACAGAGCCTTCTTGTTTTTGGGATTATACGCGGTTGCTTCAATAAAGGCGCTTTTTACAGAGTTTCTAAATTCCCGGCGCAGTTTTTGTGATACAGCGTGGTCCACACGGCGCGATGGTAATGAACAAAATTCTAGACTTGCTGGCAATTTGACCTGTATCGCATGCAGAAAATTCAGGTCTTCAGCCGCTTTGCGTAATTTTTCTTTTTGGGCCTGAGTTGGCATGTGCGCGGTGCCGATGTCGCGCTTGGTTTCATCAATATTATTTTGGATATGGTCCGCCAAGGCCTGAAAAATTTCTGAGTAATGCATTGCTGGAGCATATGTTATGACAATTAATATGTCAAGTTTATAGTTTTACGCCCAACTTTTCGGCTACTGTAAAAATATCTTTATCGCCGCGTCCGCACATATTC
>DENS01000001.1:182235-182572 GCA_002359735.1 Micavibrio sp. UBA2638 | reverse complement strand
TATCGCCGCGTCCGCACATATTCATCACCAGAATATGATCTTTGGGAAGGGTTGGGGCGGTTTTTATAACTTGCGCGAATGCATGGGCCGGTTCCAGTGCCGGAATAATGCCCTCTAATTTGGTGCAAAGTTTGAAGGCATCCAGTGCCTCATTATCGGTCACTGACACGTAATTGACACGTTTCTGGTCGAATAACCAGGCGTGTTCGGGGCCAATTCCGGGGTAATCCAGGCCTGCGGATATGGAATGGGCCTCTTGAATTTGTCCATCTTCATTTTGCAGGAAGTAACTTTGCATCCCATGCAGAACTCCGGCTCGCCCTCCGTTCAGGCTGGC
>DENS01000001.1:166684-181927 GCA_002359735.1 Micavibrio sp. UBA2638 | reverse complement strand
CTCCGTTCAGGCTGGCGGCGTGTTTGTCGGTATCAACGCCCATGCCTCCGGCCTCCACGCCAATCATGGATACGTCAGGTTCGTCCAGAAAGGGATGAAATAACCCCATTGCGTTTGATCCGCCGCCAATGGCCGCAACCAGTGTATCGGGTAAACGTCCTTCGCGGTCCATCATTTGGTCGCGTAACTCTTTGCCAATAACTGATTGAAAGTCACGCACCATTGCGGGGAAAGGGTGTGGGCCGGCAACCGTTCCAATGATGTAATAGGTATCATGTACATTTGTGACCCAATCACGTAATGCCTCGTTCATGGCATCCTTTAGTGATGCTGATCCATCCTTTACGCCGCGTACTTCCGCCCCCAGTAACTTCATACGGAAAACATTGGGGGCTTGGCGCTCCATGTCTTTTGCCCCCATAAAAACTGTACAAGGCAAATTAAATAGCGCGCAAACCGTTGCCGTGGCGACGCCATGCTGACCAGCCCCTGTTTCGCAAATGATGCGGGTTTTACCCATGCGGCGTGCCAATAATACTTGCCCGATACAATGATTTATTTTATGAGCGCCAGTGTGGTTCAGTTCATCGCGTTTGAAATAAACTTTGGCGCCGCCCAGATGTTCGGTGATGCGTTGGCAATAATAAAGTGGGGATGGCCGCCCAATATAATCGCGCGCCAGCATCTGAAATTCATCCCAGAAATCCGGGTCGGCTTTGGCTTTATTATAGGCATCTTCGACGCTCAAAATTAACGGCATCAAAGTTTCGGCGACATAGCGGCCACCATAGGGGCCGAAATGTCCACGTTCATCAGGACCTTTTGTGTATGTATTTGCGCTCATGGGGCTATCTTATGCCTTTTTTACGGCCTGAATGAAAGCATTAATTTTATTCGGATCTTTTACGCCGCGTGCCTTTTCCACACCGCTGGATACATCAATGGCGTTTGGGTTTAGGGTGGACAGTGCTTGAGTTACGTTGCTAACATCTAGCCCGCCTCCGAGCATCCATGGCTTTTTGAAATGACGGCCGGATAATATGTTCCAATCAAAACTTTCACCAGTTCCCCCTGGCAAATCGGCCTGAGCCGGTTTTGAATCAAATAATATCCAGTCTGCAACATCTTCAAAATTTTCTAGAATTTTCAGATCTTCAGGCCCTGCAACGCGGATGGCCTTCATAACGTCAATATTATACCGTGATTTGATTGCGGCAACACGCTCCGGGGGTTCATCACCATGCAATTGGATCATATCCAGCCCAATGCCGCCCAGAGTGTAATCCAGAAAGTCGTCTGCCGGGTTTACAAATAACCCCACGCTACGGACGCCTGTTGGAACTGTACGCGCCAGTTGATAGGCTGTTTCGAAACTGATGGCCCGGGGTGAGGGCGGGTAAAATACGAAGCCGATAAATCTGGCTCCTGCCTTTATCGCAACTTCCAGACTATGGGGTTCTGATATGCCGCATATTTTCACCTCAGTCACAGGAATGCCTTATATGTAATGTGTTTATAATGTCTTGTGCGGCTTTAACAGGATCAGGGCTTTGCGTAATGGGGCGGCCGATGACAAGATGTGTGGCGCCAAGCTGAAGCGTCTGTTGCGGTTCCATGACCCGCTTTTGATCACCGGCATGGCTGCCTGCCGGGCGAATGCCTGGAACCATAAGGGTAAAGTCATCCCCACAAGCCTGGCGCAGAGTTTGAATTTCATGTGAAGAGCACACAACACCATCCAGTCCACATTGCCGGGTCAACACTGCCAAAGCCTTGACACGGCTTGCAGTACCATCTTCTTTGTAGCCGATTTCGGATAAATCCTCGTCAGACAATGCTGTTAAAACTGTAACGGCCAATAATTTGGTCTGGCCATTGGAAGCGGTCTGACAGGCATTTGCTGCCGCCTCCATCATGGCCCGCCCACCGCTGGCATGAACATTTAGATAGCTTGGGGTGAAGTTGGTGCAAATAGATTTGATGGCGCCTGCCACTGTATTGGGAATGTCATGGTATTTTAGATCAATGAATAGCTGGGCATCCGGGGATTTTTTAAGAACGGTTTCAATGCCTTGGGGTCCGAATGCATTGAAAAATTCCAAACCCAGCTTGATACCTGTATACGGTGATAAAATTTTTATCAAATGACAGGCGTGGTTAATGTCACCGGTATCTATGGCGGTATATATTTGGTTTTTGGCGGTCATGATATGGGTATACTTTGGGCTGAGTTTAATGTTTTGTCAGGGCAGGAAAAAGGGGAGTTTCTGGTTTATTCTGCGCCGTTACTCCGGTTTGTGTTTTTTTCAATTCGTTTTCAAGTGTTTTTATTTGTTTCTTTTGCAGGCGTTTTTCGTGACGAATTTTTCCGTCACTGAGCCATACGGTGAAGGCACCAATTAAAAATCCGGCAGCAGAAAAAGATAAAACAATGGCATATAGGGGCCAGGTTAAGGGGTCGTGGACAGGGGTGTAATAAAGAAAAACATCCTGACGGTTCAAGGCCGCGAATCCCGAGAATATGATGATGATGGCAAATCCGGTTATCCAACGGAATAATGCTATCATTATCAACTACCCTTCGCCGTTTAGACGCTCACGCAGGCCTTTGCCGGTTTTGAAAAACGGCAGGCGTTTGGCTTCTACATGAACGGTTTCACCTGTACGCGGATTACGGCCAGTGCGCGCCTCGCGATGTTTAACAGAGAACGCGCCAAAACCGCGAAGCTCAACACGGTCACCGCGCACCATGGCTGCTGTGATTTCTTCGAAAATGGTTTCAACAATTTTTTCGATATCGCGCAAATATAGGTGCGGATTTTGTTCGGCTAGACGCTGAATAAGCTCTGATTTTGTCATCGAAAGTCTCATTTTTTGATTCAAGTGAATTAAAAACAGATTGCACCATCACTTTGCCAGCGTCAAGCAAAACACATTGAAAAATAAGGATTTAATTTTGCTCGATATTTGTATTATGTTAAAAATTTAGATACACTGATTTCTACACAACAAAGCAATGATGATAAAAATATGATTCTTGGAAACTCAAATATACCATTGCAAACAGCGAAGAATATTATTTTACACGGATTACAGGAATTTGATGATGAGCTTGGCCGCAGGGCCTCTGAGATTCTTTGCGATGAAAAGCGTTGTAATATTGTCGAAACCGAGCGACCGGACAAGGGTATGATGGCTTGCCGCCCTGCTGGGATTACGCTGGAAGATTTGCAGAATGCTGATATGTATATACCGGATTATCAGGAAAGATTCGGCCCTGTGTTTGTCCGGCAAGACAACCCGGAAGATTATGCGATTATAGATTTTGAATATCATGGAACGCCTTATTCGCTCTTATACTTGGCGCATGAATTGGGACATGCAATTGCCGATGATTTGCAAAGAGAAAAAGGAGTTTCTTTTCGCCATCTTACATCAGACCAAATGGAAGAACAGGCCTATTTTGTCCAAAGTATAATGGCCCATTATACGGGACAAATGTCACCGGAAAATGATCCTGCAGACATGAGTGCTATGAAGATAAGCTGGCAGCGCGCCTGCCAATATAAAAATGCAAATGAAAATTTCGAGCATGCTGTGTCGTTCGATTCTCAATTGCGGCGGCTGATGATTGAAGCCGTACTTACTGCAGATGATAATCTAAAGCAGAGTTTATTTTCGGAAATGCCCGTAAACACTGCTGCTGCCATTATACATTGTCCTAAAAGATAATCGCTTGATTTTATATAAAAAGCCGGATCATGTGACCCGGCTTTTTGGAAATGTTTAGATATCGAGTAAATCGAGGGCGGCTTAGGCCTTGTCCTCTGTTTTCTCTTCGGCTTTGTCTTCGGCCTTGGCGGCTTTTTTATCGTCTTTCTTGTCGTCCTTCTTGGCAGCGGCTTTTTTAGCAGCAGGCTTTTTCGCCGGAGCTGCTTCTTTTTCCTCTGCGGCTCCGCCAAGGGCGGCACCAAGAATATCACCAAGGGAAGCCCCTGATTCGGTTGAACCAAATTCTTTCATCGCCTGTTTATCTTCGTCGATTTCACGGGCTTTGATAGATAGGGATACCTTGCGGGCTTTTTGATCAACGCTAATGACTTTGGCATCAACCTTTTCACCTACGGCGAAACGGTCAGGGCGCTGTTCGGAACGCTCGCGGGACAAATCGGCTTTCTTGATTGTACCGGTCAGGTTCTCGTTAACGCTTACCTCAACGCTTCCGGCCTTGATCTCGGTCACGGTACAGGTAACAACCGCGCCTTTGGCCACGCCTGTCATTGCACCTTTAAACGGATCTTCAGTCAGTTGCTTAATACCAAGGGCAATACGCTCTTTTTCAGGATCCAGCTCAAGAATCTTGGCTTTGACCTTATCACCTTTATTAAAGGCTTTCAGAGCGTCTTCGCTTTGGTCTTCCCAAGAGATGTCGGAGAGGTGAACCATACCGTCCAGATCATCATTGACACCAACAAACAGACCGAATTCAGTGATATTACGCACTTCGCCTTCGATCTCTTCACCGGCTTTATGAGCAGCGGCGTATTCTGTCCACGGGTTTTCCTGACACTGTTTCAGACCTAGGGAGATACGACGTTTTTCTTTGTCGATATCCAAAACCATGACTTCAACTTCTTGTGATGTGGAAACAATCTTGCTTGGTGGAACGTTCTTCTTTGTCCATGACATTTCAGAAACGTGAACCAGACCTTCAACGCCATCTTCCAGTTCCACAAATGCGCCGTAATCAGCGATATTTGTAATGCGGCCGGTAAAGCGGTCACCCACAGCAAATTTCTCAGAAACGCTATCCCACGGATCGCTTTCCAATTGTTTCATGCCCAGGGAAATACGCTGGTTTTCTTCGTTGTAACGAATAACCTGAACTTCAATGTTCTGGCCAACCTGCAATACCTCTGATGGGTGGTTAACGCGTTTCCATGAAATGTCGGTTACGTGTAGAAGGCCGTCAACACCGCCTAGATCAACGAATGCACCGTAATCAGTGATATTCTTGACCACACCGTTAAGGATTTGACCTTCGGTGATGTTGTCCAGAATGTCGCTACGGGCCTCTTCACGGGATTCTTCAAGAACCGCGCGGCGAGAGACAACGATGTTACCACGTGCACGATCCATTTTCAGGATGTGGAATGGCTGTGGCGTACCCATTAATGGGGATACGTCACGAACGGGGCGGATATCAACCTGTGAGCCAGGCAAGAACGCAACTGCGCCGCCCAAATCAACGGTGAAACCACCTTTAACGCGACCGAAGATAATACCGGTAACGCGTTCTTCTTTCTCATGTGATTTTTCAAGCTCAATCCATGATTCCTCACGGCGGGCTTTCTCGCGGGAGAGAACGGATTCACCATCGCGGTTTTCCATACGTTCGACGAATACTTCGACAACGTCTCCTGCTTTGATCTCAGGGTCTTCACCGGGTTTGGAGAATTCCTGGAGGGGGATGCGGCCTTCGGATTTAAGGCCGACATCAACAAGTACATAATCGTTATCAACGGCAACAACAGTTCCGTTTACAACAGATCCGACAAATGAATCCTGACCTTTCAGGGATTCATTAAGGAGATCGGCGAAATCCTTAGAGTCGTTCAAATCTTTAAGATTAGCAGCAATATGTGCCATGTTATTTAATTTCCTTTCTTGGGGTAGTAACGCATTTTCTAAGCCAGGCTTATTTTGTCATGGGGCTTTTGGATTTATCCTTATTAAAAGGACAGAGCCTGATCATGAACAGTTAAAATGCATGTTCTGGGCGATACTATCGCTATGCAAATGTTGCTCTTATCCGCCCGATGCCTTGATTATTCTCAAGGCTTCATCAAACGCTTCATCAGGGGTCATAAGGGTCGTATCAACAATGTTGGTACTATATCCTTTGGCCCGATGGGCATTTAACGTATGGGCATCACGGGCATCACGCGCACGCATATCATCCAAAACGGTGCTATATGTAACTGATAACCCTTTGGATTGCAACTCTTTTAGACGTCTTTGTGCACGAATCTCTAAATCTGCGGTGATAAATAGTTTCACATCGGCGTTTGGGCATATAACCGTTCCAATGTCCCGGCCATCCAAAATGGCGCCTGCGTCCCTGGCTGCCGGGCTGTTTGCGAAGTCGCGCTGGATATCCAAAAGGGCCTGACGAACCTCGGCAATAGCGGCCACTTGCGAAGCGGCGTTGCCGATACGGTCTTCCTTTAGGGTTGTGTTATCCAGCACGCTTTCTATGCCCCGGGTTTTAATTTTTTGAGCCAATGATTTTGCGGCCTGAATGGCATCTGTCTGATCTTTGGGGCTTAACCCCTCATTTAGGACTTCAAAGGCAGTTGCGCGATACAGCTTTCCGGTATCCATGTATGGATATCCTAAGTTATGCGCCAGTTTACGGGCCAAGGTGCCCTTGCCTGAAGCTGCAGGTCCATCGATTGCTATGATCATCTTGTACAGTCCATTTATTAATTGAATATGCGGCTGGTATTATTTGCGTCGTTCAACTTGATTGGTTTAATCTACGGTTTCTATAGCGCAGCCGAGATCATTCATCAGCGCCACAAAATTCGGAAAACTGGTCTGAATTGGTGCGGCATCATCAATTATTACAGCGTCTTCAGTAACACCGCCTAACACCAAAAAAGCCATTGCGATACGGTGGTCCAAGGCAGTTTCTATTCTGGCGCCGCCTTTTGGCGGTTTTCCGTTCCCGTGAATGGTCAGGCTGTCTTCGCCCATATCCAAATCAACGCCGCATGCCTTCAGACCATTGGCGACCATTAACAAACGATCACTTTCTTTTACCCTGAGTTCACCAAGGCCGGTCATGCGCGTTGTGCCTGCGGCACATGCCGCGGCCATGGCAAAAACCGGAAATTCATCAATCATGGATGGGACGCGCTCTTCCGGTACGGTGATGCCGTGTAAATTTCCTGTGCCTTTCACAATGATGTCAGCAACTTTTTCGCCGCCTTCATCGCGCATGTGCTGGAACTCAATGTCCGCGCCCATTTCGCGTAAACATTCAAAAATGCCGGTTCGTCGCGGATTCATACCGATATGCGATAGTTGAATATTTGATCCGTAGGTTATGGCCGCTGCCACGGCAGGAAACGCGGCTGAACTTGGGTCTCCAGGTACATCAACAGCGCAGGGCTGTAATTCTTGATGGCCGATCACGCTGACGGCCAGGGCGCCATCTTCAAGTTCTTCCGTGACCACATCAACGCCAAAATGCTTCAACATATTTTCGGTGTGATCACGCGTGGGTTTTTCTTCAATGACGACGGTACGTCCCGGGGTATTTAACCCGGCCAGCAAGATAGCGGATTTGACTTGCGCACTGGCTACGGGCAAACGGTATTCGATGTTTATGGGATCTTCAGCCCCAGTTACGGTTAAGGGCAGGCGCCCGCCTTCATTGCATTCAAAGCTGGCCCCCATCATTTCCAGAGGTGTTATGACGCGTTGCATCGGGCGTTTTGATAGTGAAGCATCACCGGTAAATGTGGCTTTAATATTATGGCTGGCCACAAGGCCAATTAAAAGACGGGTGGACGTACCGCTATTGCCCATTTCCAATTCGGATTCGGGTTGTTTCAGGCCACCAAGACCAACGCCATAAATGCGCCACAGGCCATCACTGCCTTTATCAATTTGGGCGCCGAGCGCTTTCATGGCGTCGGCGGTATGCAGAACGTCTTCTCCCTCAAGCAGTCCTGAAATGATGGTTTCGCCTACGGTGAGGGCACCGAACATCAGTGCGCGATGTGAGATAGATTTATCGCCCGGCACTTTGGTAATGCCATTTAAGATTGATGATTTTTGAGCCTGTAATGGTTGTGCAATAGTCATGATGAACACACATATAGGCAAGTGCTAAAAATCGCAATTGTTAAATGACGTGTTGGCATAAATTTAACATTAAACAAAGCTGCTGAGTTTTCCATCATAGCCAGTGATAAATTCGACAAAATTATCATTTGGCACTGGCCGTGAATAGCGGAAGCCCTGAACCTCGTCACAATCGTGGTCAATAAGGAATTTTTCGTGATCAAGCGTTTCTACGCCCTCGGCAATCACTTTTAGATTGAGGGAATGCCCCAAACCGATAATGGTTTTTGCAATAGAGGCATCGTCCGGGTTGTTCAGGGCATTGCGGATGAAGCTCTGGTCAATTTTCAGGCGGTCAATCGGGAATTGGCGTAGATAGGATAAGGATGAATATCCCGTACCAAAGTCATCGATCGCCAACTCTACACCCAGCGCGTGAAGGTTTTGCAGTGTTTGAATGGTGTGCTGAATATCATCCATAAACACACTTTCGGTCACCTCAAGCTCAAGCATGCGCGGGTCTAAACCGGTATCGTTTAATACTTTCTGTGTGAAGGTGACGATATCGCTTTGCGAGAATTGTGCAGCAGATACGTTGACGGCAATACGGACTTTTTTGCCATATTCCTTTTCCCAGTTTATGGCCGCTTCACAGGCCGTTTGCATAACCCATTCCCCGATGGGAACAATAAGGCCTGATTGTTCTGCGACCGGAATAAATTCACCAGGGGAAACAAAGCTGCCTCCGTCTTTGCTATTATCCGGTTTCCACCAGCGTAGAAGGGCCTCTGCCCCGAAAACCTCACCAGTTTTAAGGTCAAGCTGTGGCTGATAAAACAGTTCCAGCTGATTTTTTTCCAGTGCATCGCGTAGATCACGAAGCATTTGAAAACGTTGCTGTACGGCGCGGTCGAAATCTTCGGAATATTCCTTGATCGTGTCGCGGCCTTCCTCTTTCGCCCGATTAAGGGCTATATCGGCATTTTTAAGAACCTGATCCGGGTCCGTGGCGTCATCAGGGAAGGTTGAAACCCCGATTGATGCGCGGATCTGGAATTGTTCATTAAAGACTTTAAAGGGCTCTGTTCTTATGACAGCAGCAATTTTATCGGCCAGTGCTTTTGAATTGTCGACGTCCCCACCCAGCGGCATGGTTACGGCAAATTCATCTTCGCCTGTACGGGACACGGTTGCAACTTCGGGCATCGCCGAACGTAAACGTTTGCCCACTGCCCGTAATATGGCATCGCCCACATTATGGCCCATGGAGTCGTTTACATCTTTAAAGTGATCCAGATCAATCGTAATAACGGCAAAGCGTTCCGTCTTTTCCGCACTGGCTTTTTTAATGCGCTCGCTTAATGTTTGAATAAATAATGTGCGGTTCGGCAGGCTGGTTAACGTATCGTAATAAGCCAGTTTGTGAATTTTATCCTGAGCCGCGCCTTTGATGCGTGAAATATTATCGGCATTTTGTTTGATAAGGTTTTGGGCGATTTCTATGGCTTCGCCAATTTCATCGCCGTTATCATAGGGAGAGTCTGCGATATTTGGATTTTCCGGGTTTTTTGATGCGGCGATCAGGTTGTTGCGCATGAATAAAATCGGTTCCAGTAACCAGTGACCCAGTGCAATCATAAGAACCGTGGTCACAAACGCGGACATTAACAACATAACTATAATGGTTTGTTCAACATAGGCTTGAACTTGCGGCTGTATGTGTGACGAGTCGAGACGGGCTACGATGATGAAAGGGCGTCCCAAATCGTTGGCGCGGTATACGACTTCGTATGAGCTACCATCCGTTGATCTATATGTTTTGGACAGGCTTTCGCGTTCCAACATAACCAAAGCCAGTGGTTCACCATAAATTGTAATCAAATCCAGCTGGTTGGAATAAATCGATAGTCCATTTACTTTTGTTAACGTTATTAGTTTTTCTGCCTCTTCCGGTGATATTGGAGAAGCAAGGAGATCGGTTATCCGCGAATCAATCATGGGAACAATCGCGGAGCGGCCAACTTCTCTTAGTTCTTGCAGGCGCGCATTTTCAAAATCACGCAATGTGAAATTTAGAATAATGGCCTGTACGGCCAGAATTGTTAAAAATACAGCCAAAGCAATCCGCCAGCTGATTCGGCTTTTCCAGATTTGTGCCGGTGAAGCACTCAGTATGTTGGATTTTTTCTTATTGGCAGTGCTGATATTTGACATGATTTCGTCTTTACCGATATTTGCCGCCTTGGATTTAAACGGCATTCCCCTAGAAATTGTTTTTAACGCGAGCATTCAGTTACCTTGATATGTTATTTTTTTTCTCGTGTTTCGAAAAGGTTTATTTTGAAAAAACCGACCGAGCCCCAATTCCTAGTCTAACCGTACAATTATTAATATTGCGTATATATTAGTATACATTGAAATAGGGCGGGGTTGGTTAAGTGTCTGTTTTTTATAAATAAGATTTATATATAAAAAATTTTAAGAAAATATATTTCTAATTCTGTTGAATTTTTATGCATTTCAGAAGAATCTTGCGTTCATCCGATAAGGTGCAGGCAAATAATGTAACGTTTCCGCCATCCCGGACGGATAATCTCTTTCTTAGCTGATCTGGGGTGGACGGAAAATTTCGGACAGTGATGCCTGCTTTTAGGTCAGGAAGAATTTTCTTTACGTTTTTTTTATTGGCGGCGCATTGATCCTCACATAGAAAACGGCGCCCGGGAAAATCCTCTATCAATGTATTGCCGGTATATAGGTGTGTGTTGGCATGCAGCTTTTTAAGATTGTAACGATCAGCGATGACGTTATACCCCCCTGATTTTTGAAAGGCGGGACCTGGTTCGTAAATATATTTTAATGGGAGCGATAGAGGGGATTGGAGTCCGCGTTCCTGGCCCATATTAAAAGTAAAACTATCTATGGCTTGGCCGTGGTCATTTATTTTTATGGCGTTGATTGTGACGTCATCGCATGCAATTTCTGTGTCGAAATCTATAAGAAATAGCAATTCTTTACAGTCACCACGATATTGCACGATATATACGTCTGTAACGTGGGACAGGTCATTTAGCGTTTTATAGATGTCTAGAACCGGTGACGTCTTCAGTAATACCTTGCGCGTTTTTGTTTTTAGCTTTGGTAATAAGGCAATAATATCGGGGTCACAGGCCTGAAGGTCAAATTTTCCTTTTCTTTTATCGTCGCGGCGTTGCGGATCAAGAAAAATAAGATCGGTTTGCGTTATGTGGTCAATGTATGTTTCCGCGTTGGTGTTGATGACCTTTAACTGTTCTGCCTGATTAAAACACGATACGTTATGCGATAAAATTTCGGCCGCTTCTGTGTCTTGTTCTATTGCTATGCCTGATCGGAATGAGTGCAAAAAGGCAAAGCAGTCCGCACCTGTGCCTGCCGTTAGATCGACAAATGTATCTCCTTGGACAATGGATGCTTTCAATAAAGCGCATGCTTCCGAAGATGCTTGTTCTATTAGGTCGGAAGCCGGAAATATTATACCTGCCTGAACAATCCAGCCCGGCATTTTAATTTGTGCTTTTTGCCGTGCTTTAATTTGATCTAATATCAGGGGGATGGGCCAGTCTTTGTGCGGTGGTTTTTGCAGGGCCAGAGCTTTGACGTCATCTTGCGCATGGCGGGATATAAAGTCCTGAATGTTCGAATCTAAGAGGGCTTGCCAGTTCATATCTGCATGGTAGTGTAGCCATGACTATTTTAAAACTGCTTTTATAAGGATTTCAAAAATCATGAAGTTTACACTGCCTTATTGGTATGATCTGCATACACATTTGCGTCAGGAAGACTTATTGGAACCAATTATTCGTTCTCAAGCGGATATGGGCTGTGCAGGGTTTTTGGCTATGCCAAACACAAAGCCGCCTGTCGCCAAGGTTTTTAAATCGGATGATTTGCCGTATTGGAGTATCGAAGAGTACCGTGAGATGATTGTAAAGTCTGGCGGTGGGCGTTTTATTGAAATTATTACACCCCTTTATCTGACGAAAGACACCACGCCGCACATGATTGAAAAGGGGGCCAAGGCAGGCCTGCTCAAGGCTTGTAAATATTACCCCCCCCATGGCACAACGGGTGCTGACTTCGGATATCCATTCCTGAATTACATTGAAAATGGCGTTTTTGAAGCGATACGGGATAATAATGTTACGCTTTGTATTCACGGTGAAGAACACCATTTACCGCCAGAACACTATTTTGACCGCGGTGGTAATGCAGAAGAAATATTTTATAAAGAACGCGTGCCAGCCTTATTGGATGCGTATCCTGATATTCGGCTTGCCTGTGAACATATTACGACGAAATGTGCTGTGGATCTGGTTTTGTCGGCGGGCCCAACCGTCGCCGCCAGTGTCACGCCGCAACATATTCTATATACAGTCGGGCATTTGTTACAGGGGCTACAATATCATCTATATTGTTTGCCATTGGTGAAATTTCAGGAAGACCGCACTGCTATTCGGGCCGCTGTCACAGATCCTTATAATACGAAATTTTTTGCCGGAACTGACAGTGCCGCCCATACCGTAAAGGCAACGGAATGTGGCTGCGCGGCTGGTTGCTTTACAGGTGGCATTGCCCCTCAGCTTTACGCTCAGGGGTTTGAAGACGCCGGAGTGGATCTATCCAGCCTGGAGGGGCGCCGTATATTTGAGAATTTTCTTTGTCATGTTGGGCGTAATTATTATGGATTGGATAAACCTGATCAGGTCTTCACTTTGGAAAAGAGGCCATCGGATGTGCAGGCCCTTTCAACCCCGGCGGGCGATATTATTCCCTTGCCATTGGGGCTGGGAAACCCAAAGCTAAACTGGAGTTTGAGCTTATAAGGCAAATTGGATTTGCGTTAAATGCTATATAAATTATAGGCTCTTTTAATATTTATTCTGTATACTTAAGTCTAATAGGCTAGGGAAAATCTGGCGTTAGGATAAGGGTAGAAGGATATGGAAGTCGTTCAAAAGAGCGCCGAACATCATTTTTTGACGAATTTACAAAAATTGAAAAATTCGCCTCATGGCTGGGCTATACTTTATTTTTCATTGTCAAAATATATCAATCATAACGAAATTCTTGCTAACTCCGGGGCTATTAATAAATATCTGGCGCAAAAACGCCAAGATGCGCAAGACCATTTTTTGGCGTTGAAAGACGAGGCAGGGCACGTTCCTAAAGGCACAATGTATCTTTTTGAAGATAATGATATTGCTCTTGTTGCGCCCTATAATTCTGATGAGAGTAAAGCGAACCTTAAAGCGCTGTATAAATTTATGGCTTCCCGTTTTGAAAAAGGACTGGCTGATTTCGGCATATTGGAGCATGAGCTTTATACGTACCAGAAGATTGTTGATCAAAAATTCTTAAGTGCAAAACGCATTGCGGCTTACAGAGAAATGGCCGACAGGCATAAAACAACCAGCATTCCATTACGCCGCGAGCGCCGTGAGCATGCCTTGGTTCAGGTTATTGAAGATGATCGTTTTACGGCGTCTTATGCGGCAGGAATATTGAACCGTGAATATGATATGATTCTTTCTCGTTGCGGCGAAGATGCGATAGTGCAATATATTGAAAATGCGCCGGATATTGTTTTTATCGATATTCATTTGCCGGGATTGAGCGGGCACGATGTATTAAAGGCTTTGAAAACAGTGGACCCCAATATTTTTGCGGTTATGCTGAGCGTTGATACTGTACGGGATAACATCGTGAAATCAGCTGAAGGCGGCGCCAATAATTTCCTGAAAAAACCCTTTTCGAAAGAAAGGCTTTTGAATGTTGTTAAGACATCGCCTTTTATTCAGGGATCTATGCGCCGCGGATTGTCAGATCACACGCACTGATCATGGCGTTGACCGTACGTGTATTCTCTTATTTTAGAGGTGGACCAGGCCTCCGGCCTCTTACTTATATGTCACCATATCCATGTAGCGGCGCTGTAGATGCAGATCACTTTTAAAATTGCCAGAGAACATAGCAGTTGTTGTGGAGGATAGCATTTTGTTGACACCGCGGATTGACATGCACTGGTGGTTGGCATCAATCATGACGGCAACGCCTTTGGGTTTTAGGGCTTGATCAATTGTGTCGACGATCTGCTTTGTCATGGTTTCTTGCGACACGAGGCGTTTGGCATAAATATCAACAATACGTGCCAGTTTTGATATGCCGACAACTTTTTCGTCGGGCCAATATGCGACATGCGCTTTTCCGATAATCGGCACCATGTGGTGTTCGCAATGTGATACAAATTCAATGTCTTTTACCAGAACCATATCGTCAAAACCCTGAATGTCCTCAAATGTTTTGGCAAGTTCTTTATGGGGATCAAGTGCATAGCCAGAGAAGAATTCTTCGTACGCCTTGGCGACACGTTTAGGCGTTTCAATGAGGCCTTCACGTTTAGGGTCTTCACCGGCCCAGCGTAAAAGCGTTCTTACTGCGTCTTCTGCTTCTTCACGGCTGGGGCGTTTGTTCATGTCAAATTCTTTCTGGTTGATTTTTTCACTCGCCATAATTCTGGTTCCATACAAAAAATTTCATCTTAGGGCTTGGTCTTACCTTTATTTTCGCTTACTTTCCAGTAAAAAGTTACATGTTCAAGGAATTGAAAATGCCACAACGTGCACAGATAAATCTATATAACTCGCTGACCCGGGAAAAAACTGTTTTTACGCCGATTGATGAGAAAGATGTACGTCTGTACGCGTGCGGTCCTACGGTTTACAACTTTGCCCATATCGGGAATGCCCGCATGGCTGTTGTATTTGATGTGCTAACGCGTCTTTTGAAACAGATATATGGCGATAATGCCGTAACATATGTGTCCAATATTACAGATGTTGATGACAAAATCATGGCCGCCGCTAAAGAGACAGGCCGGCGCATTAATGAAATCACAGAACACTACACCGCCATATATAATGCCGATATGAAGGCATTGGGGTGCAAAACGCCTGACATACAACCGCGGGCAACAACCCATATTTCCGATATGATAGAGCTGATTGAAACACTTGTGCAGCGTGATATGGCATATGAATCAGATGGGCATGTTCTTTTTAATGTCCCTGAATACGGGGACGCGTACGGCGCTTTGTCTGGTCGTAGCCGGGAGGAGCAAGTAGCTGGTTCGCGCGTTGAAATTGCCAGTTATAAACGTGACCCGGCCGATTTTGTATTGTGGAAACCTAGCGCAGAGGATGAGCCGGGATGGGACAGCCCTTGGGGGCGTGGTCGTCCGGGCTGGCATATTGAATGCTCGGCCATGGCTGAAAAACATTTAAAGTTGCCTTTTGATATCCATGGCGGCGGGGCGGATCTGAAATTTCCTCATCATGAAAATGAGATTGC
>DENS01000001.1:117282-166378 GCA_002359735.1 Micavibrio sp. UBA2638 | reverse complement strand
CATCATGAAAATGAGATTGCTCAAAGTTGCGGCGCGCATGACCTGCCCCCAGAGGATTTCGCCCGTTATTGGGTGCATAATGGTTTTGTAACGGTTGAGGGGGAAAAGATGTCAAAATCCCTCGGCAATGTGACCTTGGTGCATGATTTACTGAAAGGTAAACCAGAAAGTTATGGCATGGTCTTGCGTATTGCATTGCTGTCGGCGCAGTACCGTAAACCGCTGGACTGGAGCGAACAATCCATTCATCAGGCGGAGAAATTGTATGAAAAAATTGGCCGTGCCTTTGAAAAATTGGAGGGCGTATATCCCGATCAGGAAGTAAAAGATGTCGATGAGAGCGTCTTTGCCGCTATGTGTGACGATTTAAATACGCCGTTGGCATTTTCGAAGCTGAATGCATTATTGTCGTCTATATCCAGTGCGGATTCAAAGCAAATGTACCCGATATTGAAAGCGATATTGATCAATTCGCTGCAGGTTCTTGGCATTGAATATATGGGGGCGACGCAGAAGGCGACTTCAGTCTTTTCTGGCCAGGAGGGTGATACGGATGCCGAGATTGAGGCGCTGGTTAGTGAGCGTACGAAGGCAAAGCAGAACAAGGATTTTGCCCGGGCCGATGCCATTCGTGATGAATTACAGGCGCTTCATGTTGAAGTCACAGATACGCCGGACGGCCCGGTTTGGCGCCGTATGTAGTTAACGCGCCATGAGAACCTTATAAAAGTGATAACCGCCATTGGGGGTCGAGCCAGATTTTCCGGCGAAACACCCTGCTTTTTGGTTATCGCCCTGCGATATCTGTTCTGGCGCGGGATAGCTTCCCTTAAAGGCCGGGGTGGCGGTCCATGCGTCATCTGCCTCCGCAGGTGGTGCGGCTGTCACGTCCTCAAAGCCGCTCAGTCCGTTTAGTTGCTGGCAGATTTCCAGTTGTAGAAACGGTACAATGATGGTTAATTCTGCTGCGTCACTGCCATCCCCGTCACATCCGGCAGAGCCTGTGCCAAGAAAATCTACGCAGCTGGATCCGGTGAACAGATATTCTCCGTAAAAATCTTCGGCACTGGATGTGCTATCCAGCCAGATACTTTGCGGATCTACATATTGTAATCCGCCGCCAGTGATATGAAAGATATTGCAACTATTATCAACCGGAGCATTGGGGTTACTATAATCCGTAGCAGAGGTCGGGTTGTCAAAGTTGATTTCAACATCTGTGCACCCACGTAGCTTTAGTTGTGAGACAGCGTTCGAAATATTATTTGTGTATTCCAGTATTTCGGATGCAGCCAATCTGGCGCGTTCAGAAGAAATTTCTGCGGTACCGCCCCTGTTTCCGGATGATACGGCATAAGATAAAGCCGCCAGCAATGCGATGGCAATAAAGATATAAAGCAAAACATTGCCGCGTTCGTTTTTACGGTTGTTATCTTGGATTTTTTTGCTTTGCTTGCTTTTATGCTGGCGCTTTAAAGGTTTCATCTTTTTATTCTACCCCAGCGACAAAGTCTTTAAAATCACTTTCGTTTGATTTTGGTATATGAACAGGTATTTTGGTCTGTCCAAGTGCCGCCAGAGTAAGAAATTCCGCCTTCCCCGTACCAATTTCGACATTTTCCAGCAAGCCAATCCCCAGAACGGGTTTTGTGATATCTTTGCCATTGGCAATGGCCAATTCAACGGCTTGTCTTTTTATTTGTTCACTCGCCGGTAATTCTTTTAAATCTTTTATCCGCCCGTCTGGAAGCAGCCATTCATGGCTGAATAATGACATGCGCCAACTTTGTAATATGCGTGACACATCAACCAAAACATCGATATAGGCATCAGGCCGCCCTGCTATGGCCTGGTTATCTGTATAACGAATTTGTGTATTATCGCTCATAATTTTCTCATATGCAGAACTTAGTGCGCCTTTGTTGCAAATCTGCTATTGAAAAGCACAGGTTTTGATTTTAATTTAAAGTCAGAACATTAATAAAGTCTCAATTTGCGGAAAATATCATGACAACCTCTATGCCCGAAATAATTACAGTTGCCTGCGATGCTGATGAAGTAATGTGCGATGGGGGCGGCGGCGCTCTTGGGCATCCGGTTGTATGGTATAGTTTTGATAAGCAGGAGAAAGTCACTTGCGGATATTGTGGACGTTTGTTTGTTAAAGAGCGTGCGTTGAAACAGGGCTAGGGCTCGTATCTTTGTTTCTTTCCCCTGAGTTTATCTTGATATTTTAACGGTATTTTCTATATAATGTTAAGGAAGGCGCTGCGTATGGCAGGTCTTCAAATATATACTCGCTCGCGATTAGAGGAGAATTGTATGAATACGAGAGTAACATTTTTCGACAGCCCCTTGTTTTTGGGTTTCGATCATTTTGAAAAAACCTTCGATCGGCTTCGTAAGTCAGGTAATGAGGGGTACCCGCCCTATAACATAGAACAAATCGGTGATAATGGTTTGCGAATCACGCTTGCCGTGGCTGGTTTTAGTATGGATGACCTGGACGTAGAAATAGAGCATAATCAATTGACGGTGCGCGGTAAGCAAAGTGATGAAGATGATGATCGTATCTTTTTACATCGCGGTATAGCGGGGCGCCAGTTCCAGCGTAGTTTTGTTCTGGCCGACGGCATAGAAATCAAGGATGCGGAACTGAATAATGGATTATTGCACATTAATCTAATACGGCTGATCCCTGAATCTACGGCACAAAAAATTCGTATTAAATCTGGTTCTGTTTCGGATAATGCGCCAAAAGCGATTGATTATAAGCCGGACTCCACGTCCGATTCTCGCACCAAAGACACATAATAAAGGGTAGTAAATAATGGATGACACAAATACAGTTTTGGACCCAAGATCATTCTTGAAAACAATCAGCGCGCAAGATTTTCTGGGTTTTGGTTTACTGGAAATGGCGTATGTGAAGACCGATAAAGATGAAAGTGGTAAAAAGCGCTTTACGGTATATCGGGCCGATGGGCAATCTTTGGTGTCATTAAATGAATATGATTTGGCCGTGGCAACGATCTTACACAATGATCTTGAGCCCGTTAGCTTACATTAGACAGTGTTAATTTAGTCAATTTCGCATAAATTATGCGAAATTGTGTTTACTGCTGCTAGGCCGCCATCATCCAGCCTTCTGGACTGTGGATTAAAGCGCGAATCGTATCTTCATCCTCTGTATTGCGAATTTTTTCTAATAATTCTTTGTTTTTAAACAATCTTGCAATTCTTGACAGGCGGCGCAGCTTAAGCGGGCCGTCATTGCTGGGGGATATAACCAGGCAGATTAGATCCACCGGTTTACCGTCAACCGAATCGAACGGTATAGGTTTGGCCAAACGCATTAAAACTGTGTAGGGCTCACGCGCCTGTTTCAGGGTTAATGTTGGTATGGCTACGCCTTCACCCATGCTTGAATTTTGGTGAGCCTCTTGTACGATTAGGTGGTCTAAAACCACTGGTGCCACCACTTTAAAGGTTTCTGCTATGTGGTCGGCTAAATGAGATAGGGCCGACTTTTTGCTCGGGGCGTTGGCGTCCGATACGATGTGATCTATTTCTATGTCTTTTTCAAAGTCCAGCTTGCTCAAATTCATTGTCTATCCCCGATAAACTCTGTTGTTTAAGTGTTTGCGCATTCAATACATCCTAAAGATATAAAAATCCAGTTAAATCTATATCGTTCTGCATAAATTATTCTTATCTTATAATTTCATGCTTTAAAAGCAATATTATTACGTTTGTGGGAAATGTTTTGTTTCAAGAAAAAAACCGACCCAGCGGATCGGTTTTCAATTCATTTGTATTTTGGCGTTAAGGTGTTTTAAGCGGCTTTAGTTTTTTTTTGCTCAGAGGCTGGATCGACCCAACCGATATTGCCATCGCTGCGGCGGTATATCATGTTTAGTTCCTGTGTCTGGGCATTGCGGAACAACAAAGCGTTTTCCCCAGACAGATCCAGACGCATAACCGCCCCTGAAACTGTAATGGTTTCAATGGTTGCGGCCATTTCCGCAATCACAATTGGATCATCGCCTTGTGGCACGTCATCGGAATTGTCTTGCTCCTCTGCTTCTTCGCCTTCAACGGCCAAGGTGTAATTGCGGGCTTTAATGATTTCTGCCTCAACTGTTTTTGTGCCGCGTTCATGGTGGTCACGCAATTTTTTCTTGTTGCGGCGTAAGCGCTTTGCGGCTTTTTCTGCGGCGGCATCAAAGGCGCCATAGGCATCGCCGGCTTCGGCCTCTGTATTGATCATGATTCCTTTCGAGACCAGATAGGAAATTGTGACCTTGATCAGGCCGTGCCCATGGCCTTCCTTGGTAAAAGTTACGGTGGCATTGGTTGCGTGATTGAAATATTTCTGGTCAATCTCGCCCAGCTTGTCTTCTACATGTGCACGTAACGTATCACCGACATTGATTTGTTTACCATGAATATCGAGTTCCATATTAGTCTTCCTGTGTGTTTCTTGAATATACAATAACTATTATACCACAATTTCCCGATTTCAAGGGGTAAAGAAGGGTATTTTTAAAGAGTATCCGTGAGAAGTTAATATAACGTTGATTTGCTATTTTTGATGTGTTATGTCTATTCTGTATTTCTATATAAAACATTTACAGAAGAGAATTCATGCATAATATACATCACGTATTTGCCGCTTTGTGCGGAGATGATCAGAATTTGGATTATCTGGACTGTGATTACGATTCAACCAAAGAATATCCTAATACTGAAAAACCAGATCAGGTGCCTGCTCCTGCTCAGGATTAACATATTTTCGTAAAGTAAATTTTTGTATTTAGCCAGCCAGATGCTTTTTCTGCTTTCGGCGCTGCACTGAGGAGCCGATATGCATGGCTTCACGGTATTTCGCGACGGTGCGGCGGGCGATGTCAATATTTTCCGCCTTTAACATTTCCACCAGTTTATCATCGGATAGAATTTTTTTAGGATCTTCAGCATCAATCATGGCCTTGATCCGCGCTTTAACTGATTCTGCGCTGTGCGCCATGCCGCCGTCATCCCCGCCTAGCGCGGTGGTGAAAAAGAATTTTAGTTCAAAAAGACCACGCGGCGTTCCAATGTATTTGTTGGTGGTCACGCGGCTGACCGTACTTTCATGCATGTCAATTTTTTCGGCAATGTCAGAAAGTTTCATCGGCTTTAAAAATTCAATGCCATAATTAAAGAAGGCGTCCTGTTCTTCGATAATCTCGCTGGCGACCTTCAGGATTGTTTTGGCGCGCTGGTCCATCGCCTTGACCAGCCAGCTTGCGTTGTTCATCTGCGTGGTGATGTATTCTTTCGAGGCTTTATCACTCCCCGCAGCGTCCTTGATCTCGGCGTAATATTCCTGATTGATCAGAACGCGCGGCAGAGTTTCGTGGTTCAGCTCAACCCGCCAGCCGCCGCCTAAATTTTTAGGGCGACGTTTCATTAATACATCCGGTATGGCTGTCTGTACGACCAGATGTTCGAATTCACTGGCCGGTTTGGGATTGCATTCGCGGATTTCGGTGATCATATCGTTTAGGTAAGTTTCATTAACACCGCACAAATCAGCAAGTTTTTTGTGTTCGTAATTTGCCAGCATGTCCAGATTGTCAATAAGTGTACGCATGTACTGATCCAGTGTACCTTTTTCTTCCAGCTGCAGGCTTAGGCATTCTGGAAGGCCGGAGGCAAATATTCCCGTCGGGTCGAACCCTTTCATCTTGGACAAAAGGCGCTCTATTCGTTCGACTTTACACCCCAATTGTTCAGCAAGTTCGTTGTTGTCGGCGCGGAGCCAGCCATTCGAATCCAGCTGGTCTATTAACATCGATCCTATCATACGGTCCCGGGCGTCATCGAAGACCAAGAAAAGTTGATCTTGCAAATGTTCGCGCAGTGTTTTTTCATCGGCAAGGCGATTTTCAAATGAATAGTCCGGGTCGTCAAATTTTGAAGACCCTCCTGCGCCAATTGACGTGCTGCCGCTATCAAAGTCGCTGGCTGATGATGATGGCTCATACGCATTATCAAATGTATCGTCCATGGAATCTTTTTCGCTTTGTCCCGTGGATGTATCGTCTTTCGCAGTGCCGTCATCTGGATTGCCTGTATCTTTTTCCAGCAGCGGATTGCGTTCCAGCTCTTCTTCAATAAATTCGTTTAGCTCCATATTGTTGAGCTGTAGCAGTTTGATCGCCTGCTGCAGCTGGGGCGTCATGACAAGGTTTTGTGACTGGCGAAGGTCAAGAGACTGGGTTGGCTTGTTCATGCGAGTATTTTAGCATGAATTCTAAAAAAGATCAGCCGGGAAAATGCATATTGGTGTCATCAAAATTTATGATATAGGGGGGCGTTTTATACGGGCGCTGGCTTTGGCAAAGCCTACAGACTAAAGCCTTCGCCCAGATAGACGCGCCGGACGTCTTTATGGTTAACGATTTCTTCCGGGCTGCCTTCCATCAGGACTTTGCCGTCATGCAGAATATAGGCGCGGTCGACCACGCCCAGGCAATCGCGTACATTATGATCGGTAATGAGAACACCGATGCCGCGGTCTTTCAGGTGACCGATAAGGTTACGGATATCACCCACAGCAATTGGATCGATTCCGGCCAAAGGCTCATCCAGCAGGATAAAATCGGGGCGGGCGGCCAGTGCGCGGGCAATTTCAACACGCCTGCGCTCTCCTCCGGAAAGGGCGGTTGATGGTGTGCGACGTAAATGCTCAACGCCGAATTCTGTCAGTAAGTCCTCCAGCATCATGTCCTGATCGTCTTTTTCCATCGTCTGGGCCTCCAGTACGGCGCGGATATTGTCCTCGACATTCAATCCGCGAAAGATCGAGCTTTCCTGGGGTAAATAGCCAATTCCCAGGCGGGATCTGCGATACATAGGCAGGCTTGTAATATCCTGCCCATCCAGCATGACATAGCCCCCATCGGCACCGATAAGGCCGGTCATGATATAAAAACTGGTTGTTTTTCCTGCGCCGTTTGGGCCCAACAAGGCAACGGCTTCACCGCGTTGTATGGTCAGGCTTATATCGCGCAAAACGGGGCGTTTTTTATAACTTTTTGATAAATGTACAGCACAAAGCCCTTTGGGGACTTCTTTAAGACGCGGATTGGCGGGAAATTTAATCATATAGCTGGAACCTTACTCTAGAAGCCAGTTTAGCACTAATAGCAATCAAATGTCTACTTTGCATATGTTGATATAGGGGATGGATTCATTTTTCAAGCGATAAAGGGGTATTTTACCTGTTGCTTTAATTTTTTTGTCCGGGATAAAAGATGCCCCTGACCTGCCCACGCGTTCCGCCGTTACCAAACATGCGGCTGACATTCGTGGCTAGATTAACATCGGCTTTAGCCCCTTCCAGAAGGTTTGGCCCCCGTTTTATCTTCACGTTTCCAGTGATCTCTGCCATTTGTGTGGCGGCCACGTATGTTCCGGCATTTCCGGTAAGGGTTTCGGTCGGGGTTGTAATGATGACATTGCCCTGTGCTTCCATACGGTCCAATACGCGCTGCCCCTTTTCATTATTTTTTAAATAGGCTGTTATGGTATCGGCCTCTAATGTGTTTACCTGTCCGCGTTCATTTTTGCGAATGATGCGGGCGCGGCCGGTGGCAATTAGCTTGCCTTCAATTGTCCAGTATTCAAATTTATCTTGTGCTGTGACTGTCTGGTCCGCTGAGGTAAGACGTAGATTTTGCCCTGTTAATTCCGCATATCCTTTGTCGATGTCATAAACGGCTTTGTCACCGTACGCATTTGTATCGCGGGATGTTATTTTGACCTTTGCGTTTGCCCGTACGCGCCATATTTCAATATTCTGACCATCTTTGTCGTTGTAATCGGCAATAAGTTTTGCCGCGGCAAGCGACACATCCCCTTGTTTTGCCAAAGCATTGTTCGTTGCAATGAATAGACTGTCATTTCGATGCCATTCCAAACTTCCATCAGCTGTGATTTCCAAGGGCTTTTTACCGTTGGATAGGGCTGCTTCTGTTTGCGCGTGTACGTATTGTATGTGACTGAAAAGCGTACAGAATGATATCAGGGCTAGTAATTTGAAGTTTTTTGTCATGTATCTACTCGTCGTTAATATCTGGCTGTATGGTTATATCTAAGGTTTCATCCGTTACGTTCGGGGATCCAGTATTGCTCTCGATAGGCGCGGCTGTGTTTTGCGCGTTTGTTAAGCCCTGCAGGGAACCTGCATTTTTTAAAATTAGTTTTGCGGGGCCATGAAAAATAAGTATGCCATTGGTGTTATTTCCGTCCAGGCCTTTTGCGGTTAATGTGCCGGCCGGCCCATGGCCATGTACATCTGTGTTTGATTGTACAGTTTGGTTCTTAAGGTCAATGAATAGAATATCTGTGTTCATTTCATAACCATCATCATGAAATAGCGTCACATTTTTCTGTAGATTAAGTTTCTCTTCTTTTTGCCAATACGTTCCTTGGTTTGCCTTTAAAGCTATCCAACTTCCACTTTTTAATTGCATATCGGCCAGTGGCTTGTCCAGTAGCATTGCCTCTTCGTCGCTTTCGCCCTGAACGGCTTTTTCCGCTGTAATGCTATAGGGCTGGTTTTTATCATCGATGCTTTCAAATTTGGGGTTTGTGAGTTCGTTTTTGCGAACTGTTTTTAAAGACTCTTTTTGGCTTTTTTCCAGGATTGCTATCTGATTTTGGTTGTCCGGCCAGGCCAATAGAGCGGCGACAATAGATACTGCAACCAAAGGCAATATCAGCCGCATGCGTCTTATGAAGCTGGTGTACGCGGCGCTGCTGGTTTTTTGTTTGCCCGAAGAATAGCGGCTTAGGCGCTCAAGACGTGCATATGCACGATCGGATTTTGGTCCGTCCGAATTCTTGTTGCTATCGGAATTATTATTATCCATGCGCTAAGAAAGCCTGAAGAGCATTTCAGTGTCAAGCAATTCCAGCTTGAAGGCAGTCTTGCAGGCGGATCATTCCAGCTAGTCTTTGATTTTCGTCTTTGACGATAAGGCTGGTAAGGTATTTTCCTGGTGTTTTGGTCATCATGTCAAGGGCTTCGACGGCCAAAGCATTGGCGGGAATATATTTGGGATCCGTTGTCATAATGGTTTTTACTGGTTTTGTTAATAAATCGGGCGCCATATGGCGTTTTAAATCCCCATCCGTGAAAATCCCCAGTAAACTTTTATTTTCATCGACAACTAATACGGCTCCCAGGTTTTTTTCTGTCATGACAAGTATTGCCTGATCCATCGTTGTTTCCGGGGATACAAGTGGCAGATCATCTAATTTGACCATCATCTCAGAGACCTTCATTAATTTTTGTCCCAATTTTCCTCCGGGGTGGAAGACTTTATACTGATCGGGCGTAAGTGCCATACGCTCTAACAGGCTGACGGCCAGTGCATCGCCAAGGGCAATCATCATGGTTGTAGAGGTGGTCGGCGCCAGACCATTGGGGCAAGCCTCTGCAATTGCAGGAAGGAGTAAGACAATGTCGGCAAGATTGGCCAGAGTGCTTTGCGGTTTACTGGTCATCGCAATTAATGGGATATTATAACGGCGTGTGTAGTGGATCAGATCGGATAATTCCGGGTTCTCGCCGGAATTGGAAAGCATCAAGACCACATCATCTTTTGTAATCATGCCCATGTCACCGTGGCTGGCCTCACCGGGGTGAACAAAAAATGATGGCGTTCCAGTGGAAGCCAATGTGGCGGCAATTTTACGGGCAACATGACCACTTTTACCAATGCCGGCAACGATTAAGCGCCCGCGCGGGGCTTTTTCAGTTTCTGCCTTGCGGGTATGAATTATTTCAATCGCATTTGCGAAGGGCTCTCCTATGCTCTCTGATAGTGCCCTTAATGCGCCGGCCTCTTCGTTTAGGACGCGTTTTGCGGATTCTATGTCTTTATGCATCGATTTATCAATCTGTGGGGCTGGGTTGGCCATGGTCTTTAGCCCTTTTATTAATGGTCCAAAAAGCCGGGGGCGTTCCAGCCTAAATTATCCAGCTCTGCGCGGGTTGGCAGATAGTCAAAGACACGCCGCGCCAAATCTGTCCGGCCTTCGCGCTTTAGCATGGCATCCATTTTTTCTTTCAGAGCGTGCAAATGATACACATCGCCTGCTGCATATTCCATTTGCGCTTCTGTTAAGTCTTCAGCGCCCCAATCGGATGATTGCTGTTGTTTGGAAATTTCTATCCCCAAAAGCTCACGGCAGTTTTCGCGCAAACCATGACGGTCAGTATACGTCCGAACCAATTTTGAGGCTGTACGCGTACAATATACGGGTTTGGTTACGACACCCAGATAATATTGCAATACTGCGATGTCAAAACGGGCAAAATGAAAAATTTTCATGACGTTTTCATCGGCCAATATCTTTTTTACATTCGGGCAGTCATAGCTGGAGCGATCAAATTGCACCAAGTGGGCGATGCCATCCCCTGAGGATATCTGCAACAAACACAGTTTATCGCGGCGGGGCTTTAACCCCATTGTCTCTGTATCTATTGCGACAACTTTTCCCAAATCCAGTGTGTCGGGCAGGTCGCCCTTGTGTAGCTCAATGCTCATGAATCATATATCTGTTGTTTTTAGGTCTAAAATTACAATGGGCATTTTGCTAAATGCCGATCTTTATTATCGCAATATTTACCAGCTTTTTTGGTGCGGTGTAAAGGTAAAAAGCCATATTTGGTGTTGCTTGCGCGTAAAATGTTGGTCGGTACGAGCGGGGCGCGCTGTATTGCGAATAAGATATGAAATGATGGTGCCCAGGAAAGGATTTGAACCTTCACTCCCTTACGAGAACTACGACCTGAACGTAGCGCGTCTACCAATTCCGCCACCTGGGCTCATACACATCAATTTCGATTGCATTAGTTAGCTGAAAGAAATGGTTTTGTCAAAGATTACATGCATATTCGATTTGTAAAAATAATGTCCAATATTTATGCTTCCTTTTATATTGATTTTAAGGGATCATAAAGGAATTGAATTTATAGTTTTATTAAGGGATTATGGTTTTATATTTAAACCATTATAAATCGATAGGTTGGAATTAATATGAAAGTACTTGTTGTAGACCGTGATGAAATGGCGCTTCAGATGATCAAGTCCAAATTGGAGGCTCAGTATCATCAGGTGGTTGGAGAAACATCCAAAAACGCAGCCATTGACCGTTTGGCGAATGAGCATTTTGATATTATTTTCATAGATCCGGCGCCGCTGACGTCTGCGCGGCCGGTAATTTTGAATATAAGGCGGTCTGTTCCCAACTATCCGTATATTTTTCTGACATCGGAGACCTTCTCGCAAGAAGAAGCCATTAAAGCCGGCTGTAATGATCTGGTGAAGAAGCCAATCAATTCAGACGAGTTTGAAAAGCAGATGGAAAATGCGGAGAGTTTTTCCGAGTTGGTGGCGCGTATCGGTGATGATTCGGAAGACTTTCCCAGTGCCGGCGGCGTCATTGCCAAGTCGGCCTTTAATCAGCTGTTTTTGTCGGCCATTGACCGCGCGGATCGTTACGGTGAACAGACATATGCGCTGTTTATCAGTATGAGTAATTATAAGAACATACTGGAAATGGATGGCCCTTATGCTGCCGAATATGCCGTGGCAAAGCTGTCTCAATACCTTGTTCGTTTGCGTCGTCAAAGTGATATAATTGGCCAAACAGCAAAATATGAGTATGCGTTGTTGCTGCAGCGGCCATTATACGAATCGGAGCCAATTGAGGCGGCAAATCGTTTTGCAGAAGCCATTTCAAAATACGAAGGTGTATTTATCAATGGAAAGGAGCAGCCGGAAATCACTGTGACCTTAGTGGAAATACCGGTTGGACGCAAAGTAGTGGAACATATTATATCTCCGGAAGACTTTGCACAGGCTTCAAGTGCTTAAGTTTTTCTTTTCTGATTAAGCGCCTATTTTTTTGTTCTCTATATTTTTTTGCAAATATAATGTTGTGGTAGTACTTTATTAATATTACACTTGTAAAGCAGGTGTCCTTGCCTGTTTTCATAAACCCACCTGCCTTGTGGCTTTTTCTTAATTAGATATGACTGCCTACAGATCTTTTATTATCGCATTATTAGGAGCAATATTTTTGCTGGCGTCTTTTTATGGGCATAGCTATGCCGGATATGAAGATCACGGGCTTGAGATTATCTCCCCGGAAGAGCTGAAGCGTGATCTTGCCGCTGATGCTGTTGCTGAGCCGGGCGCGGAGTCCTTCAAGAATCATGAAAAGACGGCTCCATCTACGGCTCCATCTGATGTAAGGGCGCCATTAAATGTTCATGCAGTGAATGGAACTAAAGCTATAGTATCTGATGAAAAGAGCACTCAAAATGCCAGTTATAAGCTAGGCAGTGGTGATAAAATCAAGATTACGGTTTATGGCGAAAATGATTTGTCTGCGACATATTTGGTGAATGAGGAAGGGTATATTTCTTTTCCATTAATCAATGAAATTAAGGTTAAAAATAAAACCATATTCGATGTAAAAGATCTGCTGGTCGCGGCTTTGTCCAAGGGGTATCTGATTGATCCAAGTATTTCAATAGAGGTTGCCGAGTTTCGTCCCATCTATGTTATGGGCGAAATTAAGTCACCGGGAAGTTACAATTTTGTGGCTGATATGAGTGTTAGAAATGCGATTGCGCTAGCGGGCGGATTTACTTATCGGGCGAAGCAAGATGATATTTTGATAACGCGTGAGATAATGGGAAAAGGAAAACAGCAAATTGAGCTTGGTCCAGATGACAGGGTTCTGCCTGGTGATGTAATTCAGGTTGAGGAGCGCTTTTTTTAAGTGAATTGATATGACCTCAGATACAGTACAAAGTAAAGTATATTATCCAGCCTCTGATGCGGCCGATGTCTACGGCGGGCCGAATGCGAAAGCCCGTCAAGACGAAGAGGTGTTTATTGATATTCGCTCCATTTTTCTTATGTTGTGGCGCCGGAAATATGTGATATTTGGAATATTACTGATCGGCTTGTCGTTAACAATTATGATGCTGAGCGTTATTCAGTCACAGTATACGGCACGCTCATTGGTTCTTGTTGAAAGTTCTCAGCAGAATAATATTCCATCAGAGTTAAAACTATGGGTCGATAATTATGTGCGTTTTGACTCGACCTTGGTTATGAATGAAATAGAAGTTTTACGCTCCCGCTCCATGGCGCGTAAGGTTATTGAACGTCTGGAATTGCTGACAGACCCGGACTTTAACAGTCGTTACAGGGAGTCATTGCAGCAATATGCGCCTGAACTATTGAAACGCAAACAAACGTATAAATCATTTAATATTTTCAAAACGGAGCTGGATAGTTTGCCCGCCGACGTGGTGGAGTATCAAATTAATGAAGTTATAACCCGTTTTATTAATAAATTATCTGTGCGTTCCATACCCGGTTCTTATGCTATTCAGATACAATATGTATCTACTGATCCGGTAAAGGCCGCCTTAATCGCCAATACGGTTGCAGATGTGTATATTGAGCAGCGTTTGGAAGAAAAATTTAAGGCCGGTCGCAAATTAACAGACTGGCTTGATGGCCGCCTTAAGGAATTACGAAATCAGGTCCGTGAATCTGAAATGGCGGTGGCCGAGTATCGTGCTAAAAATAATTTGACCGAAGGTATTCGGACTTATATCTCGACTGAGCAAGTCTCACAATTGAACTCACAACTTATTAATGCCAAGGCGTCTTTGGCTGAGGCGCAAGCCAGACTGAGCCAGATTAAAAATCTCGCAGAAGGGAATAAGGGCGATATTGAGACATCTGGTGATGTGTTGAAATCCGGATTTATTCAGAGTTTGCGGGGTAAAGAGTCCGATTTGATACAGAAAAAATCGGATCTCAGTAATCGTTACGGTCAGCGCCACCCAGTCATGATTAAATTAAATACGGAATTGGAAAGCGTGCGCCGCAAAATTGAGCAAGAAATGGATAAAGTTGCTCTCAGTATTGCTAATGAGGTTGAAGTGGCACAAGCGCGTGTGCAAGCTCTTCAAAGCGGTCTGAATGATTTGAAGAATGTTCGTGATATAGAAAATGAAAAACTGATCAAGTTGAATGAGTTGATCCGGGAAGCGGAATCAAACCGCATGATTTTTGACAATTTTCTACAGACATATAAACGTTCGGATGAGCAAGACGAACTGCAAGATGCGCAAGCGCGTGTTATTTCATACGCTGCTGTTCCAAATCGCGCAACTTATCCCGACCGGTTATTGTTTTTAAGTCTGGGTATGATGTTTTCTTTGTTCCTGGGCGTTTTTATTTCGTTCTTGCTGGAGAAAATGGACAATAAGTTCCGCAGCGCTAATCAATTAGAGAAGTTTTGCGGCTTCCCCTGTTTTGCACTTATTCCCTCTGTTAAGTCGAAAAATCAGCAGGAATTGGCCAAATTTATTTTGGAGAAGCCATCCTCTACTGTGGCCGAAGCGGTGCGCACCTTGCGTACTGTTATTAATTTGCGCGCCCGGCGTGATGGGCGTAAGCCAAAAGTTTTAACAATCACATCGTCCTTTCCGGGTGAGGGGAAAACTACCCTTTCAGGTTGGCTTGGGCGTTTGACGGCCAAGTCTGGCGAAAAAGTTATCGTCATTGATTGTGATTTACGCCGTCCAAATATTCACCGTTCATTTGGTCTGGGCAATGATGTGACAATTGTGGATTACCTGACGGGTAAAAACGAATTGGAGGATGTGATACGCAAGGATGATCCGTCTGGCCTTCACATTATTTGTGCCAAGTCCGTTCCCAATAGCGCTTTAGATCTGGTCAGCTCTTCTAAAATGGAGACCTTGGTTGAGGCCCTGAAAAAGGAATATGATTTAGTTATTCTGGATTCACCTGCGTGTATGGCCGTATCAGATGCGCGTATCCTTGCAACCTATTCTGATGAGGTTATATATACCGTGGCCTGGGACCAGACCCCGCGTGAGGTCGTTATGGGCGGTGTTAAGCAGTTCACAGATATGAATTATAATAATCTGGCTTTCACTTTGACAAATGTTGATGTGAAACGGCATGTTCGTTATGGCTATGGTGATACGGTCTATTATTATGGCGATTATCAGGAAGACACTGCATAAATTGCGAAATTTTCTGATGAAGCGTTAGCCATGCAAATAACAAAACCAGCTTCGATATATTGTGCCCTTATACTGGTGTCTTGTATTCTGCTGACTGGTTTATATGGTTTACTGGTACAAAGCCGCACCTTCAGCGCGCAGCAATGGTCAAGTCACTCTCTGGATCTTCATCATCGATCATTGAATGGTATGCTTACACCTCAGCAACAAGACATGCTGTCGGCTGAAGCACTTGATGCGATGAACAAGGCGGTCTACCGCGACCCGTATAATCCGAATTATTGGGTGCGTTTGGTTGTCATGAATAAAGGTAATGAGCAAAATATGTTGCGTAACAGTGAGGCTATGGGCATTGCTAAGTTATTAAAACCCGATATCATTCTTCATCATGATCAATATATTGTCCCTCTTAATCCTGCGCGGCAAAAAATTTCTGAATAAAAGGCTTTGATGCATAAAACATTCTACGATAGTGCGGTGTATTTTTATGTTTGCCTTCTAATTGGTAGTTGTTTTGCTGCTTTTTATCCCGATGCTAGCGATAGCATGATGGCCTTTGTTGGTGTTCTTTGGTCTTTGCTTGTATTTGGCATGTTACTTTGGATGTTGGAGCGGCTTCATTATCATAATAAATTTACGTATAAGCTGGGCAAAAAACGTTTACCTGAGCATTTATTAGATAAAATGAAGCGCCAGAAAGTTTATAGCAAAGGTATGCGATCACTTAAGTCTTTCAGTGTTGTAAATTGGTTTTTATTGGTCAGTTTATTGATATTTTTTATATGGGGGCTTTGGGTGACGCATAGCCCGAATATGCCTGAATCATTATATGCTCTAAATGACAGGATTTTGTATTATTTTAAATCCTTTGAGAATTTTGATCGTGATTCCTATCGTTTCTTTTCGTTTATGGATGTCTCTGTCCGTAACATTCTTCCATTGTTCATTGTTGCGCTGGCATATTGGGCTGGTCAGGTATTTGCTTATAGTAACCGTAACGGCCACATTATAATGTGGTTGTGTATCAGTTTGTTTGTAATATCACTGTTGTTATTTGTACTGTATTACACACCTGTTTATAACACATTTAATTTGGGTGTCTGGGGCGGTTATGGCTGGGGGAGAATTGATGTTTTGAAGGCTTTGGGTGTAATTTCCAGTGCGTCTCAATCGTCATTACAGGTGCGGTTATATACCTTAGGCCTGCCGGGTGTATTTTTTCTATATTTACCGGCTTTGGTAGTTGCTCTTATTTTCATTCGTAACATGTTTACCAAATCCACGGACCGTTATAAAATTACCTTAGGCTTGGTAATTTTATGTGTTCTGTTCTGCATTGACGCGTTTTATGCCGACGATACGGCGGCTTTTGCTCTATGGCTTTCGGGGTGGAGCTGCATCGCGTTTCTCAGTATCCGGGGGCGTACAGATGTACGAAAAATTTATCGTATTTATCAGTAAATTGTTATATTAGGAATAAAGTCCTTTACAAGTGCGGCGTTTTATATTACAGTATCCGTAATTTTCACCACAATTATATCTTGATCATCCGGCTTGGGCGCTCCTGGCCGGTTTTTTTATGAAAGGAAAAAAGATGACTTCATTACCAGTTGACTATAATAGCAATCCCGTCCCGGTGATGCGGCTAAAAAAAGATGGTGCACACGCTATTGCCGCCGGTGCCAGCACCGCCAGGAACGCGGCCGCGTTTGATGCGGACACCAAAGTAATTAGCTTATATGCCACAGTACCTGTGTTTTTAAAAATGGGCGATGATAGCGTAACAGCTACGGCGTCAGACCATTATTTTCCTGCCGGAATTTATTACGATTTTGCCATAGAGGGAAGTGCATCTGTCCATTATTCGCATATGGCTGTTTTGCGGGCCGATGGTGTGGATGGCATGGTGTATATTTCTGAAAAGGAATAGCCCGTTCGTATTGAACGAATGCGGCCAGACGGTTAGGCGGCGCTGCGTGATTTCAGGGCGGTGGTTATCGTGCCTTCGTCCAGATAATCAAGTTCGCCGCCAACCGGCACCCCGTGTGCCAAGCGTGTCACTTTCACATTGAGGCCATAAATTCGATCTGCAATATAATGGGCAGTGGATTGCCCATCTACCGTAGCGCTAAGGGCTAGAATGATTTCTTCGTAGTTGTGTTCGCGTATTTGATCTACCAGTTTATCGATTTTCAGATCTTCTGGCCCGATTCCATCCAGTGCAGACAGCAATCCGCCCAGCACAAAATAGCGGCCGCGAAATGCGCCAGTGCGTTCAATGGCCCAAAGGTCACTGACATGGGCAACAACACAAATTTTGCCGCCTTCGCGTTTTATATCGTTGCATATTTTGCACGGATTATTTAAATCCAGGTTGCCGCAGCGATCGCAATTTTGAATTTTCTCGGCCGCATCCTGCAAGGCATGGGCCAAGGGAATCATTGCCGTTTCACGCTTTTGTAAAAGATACAGGGCAATGCGCCGTGCAGAACGATTTCCCAAACCCGGCATGTTGCCTAACATTTTGATCAGGTTATCAAGCGGCCCTTGTGAATTTTGATTGTTATAATTCATACCTTCAACCTAATTCGCTTTAATCGTTATAACTAGGGCTTTGTCCGCTTTTGGGGTCTTTATAAACAAAAATTCCATCCGGGTGTTTAATATCTGTTTTTAGATAAAATAATTCGATTTCTGTTATGAGGTCCTGCGCATCAATCACGCGCCATTTCTTTAGGGAAAATGGATCTTTGTCAAAACCCAGAATTAATTCCCCGGCTTCGGGGTCGGCGGTTTGCACCAACTCAACCTGTATCAATCCGGCTTTGTCTTTATAGCTTTTGACGGTAATGTCTTCGCCGAAATCCAGCTCATCACGCAGAATAAAATCGGCCAGAGTTTGCCCTATCGGGGCGTTGCTTTGCTCGCCGGATTCGGCGTCATAGAAATAAATGAAAAATCCATCTGCAACCACGAAGTCCTTGACGGGGTCGTCATATTCGAAACGCAATTTACCGGGGCGGTCCAAGTAGAATGTCCCTACCAGCTGCGTGCCGTTATGCGTGGTCTGCACAAACCGTGCGCGGGCCGTGCCCAGATTGTTCAGGTAATTTTCGATCTGTTCGATTTTCGCCGGATCAATGGTACCGGCGGCTTTGACGCCTTCGGGGCTGATCATCAAAAGGGCCGAGGCGGCCAGTACGCTAAGAAGATATTTCATGGGAACCCTGATTTGTTTTGTCTCTATGCCAATCATACGTCCCTTATAGGCGATAACCTTCGCGCTCTACAATAAAAATTTATTGCGTAGTTTTATGGCCGCTTGCTTTTTTGTTGCCATTGAAAAAAAGTGGGGCGAGTGGCCCCAGTTTTTTAGGGCGGAACAAGGTCACGGCGTTTGTATATTTGATACCCTTGTTTAGCGCTGATATCACGGTAAGGGCTTCCGGCGAAATAGTCAGGTGTTTCGTTTGGGACTTCTTTGATAAGTATATAATCAGACCATGCGGATCGGAAGGTTTCGCTGGTTTCTTGTAACGCTTTAAAGAATACGGCCTTGGGCTTGCGTGCTATGATGGTTTGTGGCCGGTGGGTTGTCAGGTCTGCGGCGATCATATCGGCGTAATACTGTACTGTTTGTGCGGATTTTGCCTTGATATCCGGGTTTTGTGTATCTAGATATTGGGCAATTGGGGCGAAAAACCATATAACGGCAAAGCGTGAAGCGAGTTCGCAGCGATTGTAATAGGCGAGGCTTTGGACCTCTCGCATACCGGCAAACATCATAAACTTACAGGATTCGCCCTCTGGGATTGTGCGAATTTCTCTGGCAAGGTTATAGTTTCGAAAATCATTATGATCCGGGGCTTGGGCCGGTATTTTATTGATCATGAAAGCGCTGATTATGGCCATGATTATGATGGTGAGCTGGGCCGTTATCTGGTGGGCGTGTTTATTCTGTAATTTGGGCACGATCAAATAAAGCGAAATAAAGACAGCGCAAAACAGGCTGCCGTAAAAAGGGACAAGATGATATCCCCAGCCCTTTTTTTGAATAAGGAAAACAAAAATTCCAACAGCCGCCATAATAAATAGTCGGTTTAAAAACGGCCTGGCATCTTGGGGGGCATTTTTATACACGGCAAACCAGCATAAACCAAGGAAAGCCGCCCCTTTAAGGAAGGGCATACCATAACCTTCGTGAAATTGTGCTTTGGCATATAAAGCAGCCGATTGCGGTAAGATATCGAAAATATAATCCGGGAAATAATGAAGGACGATTGCGATATAGACCAGACATAAACCGCCAAGGATAATAATATCCGGCTGAAAAATAGCGCGCGGGCTTTTCCATTGTCGTAAGCGATCAATCATCATGAGAAATGGAACCAGACCATAATGCGGTTTTATTAAAATGCCGATGCCCCCTATAAACAGGCTGAGATAGAGTAAAACCTTGTTGCTGGTGATTTTCATGGTCATACTGTATTGCGCTAGGAAAAAAACAAACGTGCCCATAAAGGCAAAATGGTCCCGCTCTCCGAAAAACCTTCCGGTTAATGCGGTATTGGCCAGTAAAAATAACAGGCTGAATATCAACGCATTCTGGGCCGATATAAACATGATTTTCTGCGCAAAATAATAGACGGCACCACAGGCGATTATGACGCAGCATAATGTGTAATAGGCGAATAATGTGGCCATGGGTAACTGAAGCAAAGCCTGCTGCATTAAAACAAGCGGCATATATAGAATGATACTAAGGGGAGGGTTTGTTTCAAAACAAACATCAACCATGTGCCCACCAGCAAGGATGCGTTTTGCGCATTCGGACAACCATATGACGTTAAAATTAAAACTGGCAGCGTTATATAGGCTGAACCAATAAGCGCAGGCACCGATAATGGCGAGTATGAATAATCCCGTGGTTATTCTACTGTTGTTGGCCAGCGGGGTTAAAAAATGATTGGGGGGCATAGGGTGGCGCCTTATACTTCACTCCAGTCGCTGACCAAAATGTTACGTTTGCCGGTGGCGTTGGCGGGGGAGATAATGCCCTGACGTTCCATTTCCTCAACGATACGGGCGGCACGGTTATATCCGATTTGTAAATGCCGCTGAATAAAACTGGTTGAAACCTTGCCTTCGCGGGCCACAACAGCAACGGCCTGATCATAGAGCTCGTCAACCTTGTCTTCGTCACTTCCGCCCGGCCCGCGGCTATCGAATATTGCATTCATAACCTCACTATCGCCGAAGTCTCCGCCTTCTGTGACATCGGTCAGGTATGATGGTTCGCCCTGTGCCTTTAGGAATTTTACAACGTCTTCAACTTCATCGTCGCTGACAAATGGTCCGTGGACGCGCGTTATACGCCCACCCGGTGCCATATATAACATATCCCCCATCCCCAACAATTGTTCGGCGCCGCCGTCACCCAAAATGGTGCGTGAATCAATTTTTGAGGTTACTTGAAATGATATTCTTGTCGGGAAGTTTGCTTTAACGACACCCGTAATAACATCAACGGATGGGCGTTGCGTGGCCATAATCAAGTGAATACCTGCCGCACGGGCCATTTGCGCCAGTCTTTGGATGGCGTTTTCAACGTCTTTGCCGGCGACGAGCATTAAATCGGCAAATTCATCAACGACGACGACGATAAACGGAAGCTCGGTTAAATCCATTGGGCGGTCTTCATAGGTGGCCTCGCCCGTTTCCGGATTAAATCCGGTCTGGACTTTTTGCATGATGGTTTCGCCCTTTTTCTTGGCTTCGCGCAGCCTGTCGTTATAGCCCTCGATATTGCGAACGCCGAGCTTTGACATTGCGCGGTAGCGGTTCTCCATTTCTGCAACGGTCCATTTCAGCGCTACAACCGCTTTTCCGGGTTCTGTCACGACGGGGGAAAGCAAGTGCGGGATGTCATCGTATACGGATAGTTCCAGCATTTTAGGGTCGATCATAATGAACCGGCATTTTTCCGGACTCAGGCGGTATAGCAGGGATAGAATCATGGTGTTCACGGCCACAGATTTACCGGATCCTGTGGTACCAGCCACCAACAAATGTGGCATTTTTGCCAGATCGGCCAGGATGGGCTGGCCGCCAATATCTTTTCCCAGAATAAGTGGAAGACTGGCGGAGCTTTTTTCGAACATACGGCTTGCCAGAAGTTCCCGCATATATACGAATTGACGTTTTTTATTGGGTAGTTCTATACCAATGACGTTGCGCCCGGGTACCACGGCACACCGCACAGAAATTGCAGACATGGAACGGGCAATATCATCACTGAGCGATATAATCCGTGATGATTTGGTTCCCGGTGCCGGTTCAAATTCATATAAGGTGACAACAGGACCGGGGTGAATGCTGGCGATATCACCCTCAATCTTGAAATCATTGAGCACATTTTGTAAAAGTTCGGCATTTTTACGCAAGGCATCTTCGTTCAATTGTGCGGTTTGATCTTCTTCTGGAATATCTTCTAGCAGGTCCAGAGACGGGAATACCCATTCGCCGTTTTCATTCAAAGCAAAGCGTTGTTGATTTGTTGATGGTTGTTGCTGATTTGGGCCGGTTGCTTTCGCCGGACGGGAAACCACAGGGATATTGCTTTGTAACTTTGGTTCAGCCGGGGGCTGCATTTGTTCTGGCGTTGAAATCTGAGGTGTTGTTTTTTTTCTTTGCTGCGCCTGGTCTTTGTCTGTTGCTGGTTTGGTGTGATCGTGATTTTGGCGCATTAAAAGACGCGGCATTTTGGGCATTTCAAATAATTTGATGGGTTCCTGGTCATAATCCGGATCGTTGTAATGTGAGATCCAGTTTTTGATGCCGCGAAGGATTGTGTAAGCCATAAGAACCCCGGTCACTGTAATACGTAACAGGCGCACACCAAAAGCCTGCAAGTTTTGACGCGTGAAGCAGGAAGCATAGCTGAAGGCGGCGAAACAAGCACACGCCGCGATCAGGCAAATCACGATCGGATGAAACAGGCCGCTCAAGCCAAATGGAAGAAGGCTGGTTGTGTCATGTATGTTTTCAAGCAATAAAGTGCCTGCGCTGGCGCCCATATAGGGATGCACCAGCCAACCACCAGACGGGATCTGGGCAAAAGCAATGGCACCAAACATAGGGATAGATAAAAGGGCGATGATGCGCAATGGCAGGGCATTAATGCCCGCACGTTTCCAGATGCGAAATCCCCATATGCACAATGTTATGGCCATTAAAAAGGCGCTTACACCAATGGTTTGTAGAAGAAGGTCCGCTAAAAATGCTCCCGGCTCACCCATCCAGTTTTGTATCGAGGGGCTGGCGTTTTCTTGAAGTGTTTGGGTGCCGGCACTGTTCCAGGATGGGTCATTATGATGATAACTGCCTAGCGACAGAATGGTAAACGCCCCAGCGGAGAATAATGTGAATGCTGTTATGTCGACAAAACGCCGCGCGATAAAGGCTTGCAGGAATTCTGGTATGAAAGGCAAAGCAGGGCTCGTTTTTTTACGTTTTGATTTTGAACGTTTGATGACCGTAGAACGTGACATGCTGATACCTAATTAGAGAAGTTATGAATAAACAGGGCAGGTCGATGAATGTGACCATGCTTGATGAAAATCAACAACCAGCATAGCTTTTTTTTATTGTAAATACAAATGAAGCTGTAGATAAGTTGCAAAAAATATGGGAAATATTATCCAGTGTTAATCTTTTATTAATCAATTTACTATTTTTTATACTTTCATGAGTAGCATAGTTTAGATGGTTAATGGCCATTGTATAAATATGGTCTTATTTTTTAGTTTGATTTGAAAAAGATAGAGGGACAAGTGTAATGTCAACAGGACAGATGCAGGATGGAGCAGGTTCCATCGAATATTCGGTGTATGTTTATTTTGACCCTAAGAAGGCAAAATCAAAAAGTCCCTGGGAAATGAAAGGGATAACCGATAATATGGATAAAGCCATTGCCGAAGCTGAAAAATATTATAACACCCGTGAATTCCAAAAAGTCGAAGTTAAGAAGAAGTATTTTGACGTTAAAAATTCACGCACAATTGATATGACCTTAAAGACATTTGAGGGCAATCTTAAGAAAGAGATGGGTGCCTATGCCATATTGGGAATTGGCGTTGCCATTAGCGCAGCAGCGTTTATCGCCGCCTATTTGGTGACGTCCGGGTTATAAAAATAGGGTTATATCAGCGGTGTATTGATAGTTTTAATCAAGATTGCCGTTCGGATCCTGGGCGACCAGTTGCCCGATTTGTTCAAAGACATTGGCATTTTCTTCCATTTGTTCTTTCAACGGCTCATTTTGTTCGGCGAGGGTACGGAAGAAACCGGCAGCATCTTGAAGAAGGCGGCCACAGAGCTCGGCATAGCTGGTTCCATTCATTTCCCCGTTAGGGTCTTGTTGAATCAGGCCGGCCATTTGATCAAACACACCTGCATTTTCATCCATTTGGGGTTTTAGTTCGGCGTTTTGTTCCCCCAAAGTACGGAAAAACCCAGCCGCATCGGCAAGGAGTTTTGAGGCTAGTTCGGCGTGTGAAGGCATTAATTTCTCCTGATAATCATCTGTCGTAATTCATATAATAACAGGAGCCTAACACGCGATTACCCATAAGCCAATGCCAAGGTGTGATATTTTATTGAACTTACGAATATTCGTCGTCTTCCCGAATGCGGGATGTGTGCGCTTTGTATGATCCCAGAAATTTAACATCCTTGGCATAAAAACCCAGCTCCTCTAAAGCCAGTTTAAAGCGGGGGTCATCAGGGTGCCCCTCTAGGTCGCAATAAAAATGGGCGGCTTGAAAGTTTTCATTCACATAGGATTCCAGTTTGGTCAGGTTTAAGCCATTTGTTGCAAACCCGCCCATACATTTGTATAGCGCGGCCGGAATGTTGCGAACGCCGAAAATTAATGTGGTTAATACGATGCCGTCATAATCTGTGTCTGGTATCTCAGGTTCCGGCGCCAGAATAAGGAAGCGTGTTGTATTTTGATTGTTATCTTGAATATTGGTTTTTAGAATATTCAGATCATATATATCAGCGGCCAGCGTTGAGGCAATGGCGGCGTGCTGCGGGTCATTTTTGCTGGAAATTTCAGCGGCCGCGCCGGCTGTGTCGGCGTGTACACGCTTTTCCAACCTTAATTTTTTTATAATATTGCGGCATTGGGGCAGGGCATGAATGTGACTATGAATGTATTTCAAGTCTTTAATATCCGCCCCTTTTACGGCCAATAGGGCATGTTCAACAGGTTGAAAATGTTCACCAACAATATACAGGTCGCTGCCTGGCAACAGATGGTGTACATCTGCCACGCGGCCCGCGATACTGTTATCTACAGGAATCATGGCCAAATCGGCCTCCCCATTTTGCACGGCATTAAATGCGTCCTCGAATGAGGCGCAGGGCAAGGTTTCAAGATCAGGAAAGACTGTGCGACAGGCCAAATCCGAAAATGCGCCTGCCATGCCTTGAAAGGCTATTTTTTTTCGCTTTAATGTCATTTTTCTATGGTATAAATATTTTTTTGTTGAATGACTATAGTCAAGGCGTTAAAGAGTGTCGATAAGTATTTATAAACTTGCTATAGTAACGAAGCTAAAATTAAACAACATAAACTAACATTGCAGAAGCACACATGACAGGTCCACAATCAAATAAAATTTTCGCAGCCTTTTTGATCGCAGGTATTACAGCGTATCTTTCGGCCTTTGTTGCGGATAAACTTATCCATGCAGAACCCCTGAGCGAGCCAGCTGTGCCGATTGAAGGTGGTGAAGTTGCTGCCGGCGTCGTATCAGGCCCCAAAGGACCGGAACCGATTATGCACTTGATCGCGGCGGCCGATATTGCCAAGGGCGAGAAATTATCTAAGGCATGTGCGGCCTGTCATTCATTTGATAACGGGGGGCCGGACAAGGTTGGGCCCAATCTTTGGGGGGTTTTGGGCGGTCCGAAAGCGCATGTGGCTGGTTTCGCATATTCTGATGGACTGAAAAATAAAGCAGGGTCATGGGGCTATGCGGAGATGAATGAGTTTTTGTATAAGCCAAAAGCCTATATTGAAGGTACGAAGATGAATTATATTGGTATGAAGAAGCCGGAAGACCGCGCGGCCTTGATCGCATGGCTGCGTAGTATGGGTTCGACCTCTATGGCTTTACCAAGTGAAGGTGATATTGCTGCGGAAAAGGCTAAATTGGCCCCGGAGCCTGAGGTTACTGAAGAAGAGGCCGCTACTGAGTCCGCAGTTGATGGAGCCGCCGAAGAGGCCGCCCCGGCCGAATAAGCTCTTGTTTCAATTAAGATAAAAATAATCAGCCGCCAGAAATGGCGGCTTTATTATGGGCGGGTATGATAATGATGCCTTTTTCACCACATTTTCTGATAAATGCAGGGTGAACATTTTTGTTTTATACTAGCAGATCCGTGAGGTCTTTGCGGATGGTAAACGGAAGGGAAGGTTCAGGCTTTTTTATTCCAGCCTCCCTGCTCTGTTTGTTGCCAATACGTTATATTTAGGCCCTGGTCTTTATAGGCTTTCCAACGTGTACGTGCGGCATGTACGTCTTTATCTATGCGTCCATCAAACACTTCGCAGCATAATTTAAAGTTGTGTTTGGATTGCGAGTCCAGATTATGTGTTAGAATCAGAACATCCGCTTCATTGGGATTGTCATCAGTATCGGTTAGCCAAATAGGATGGTGCTGGCCATGGCCGTCCTTTTCGCAACCATGCGGTAAAAAACTATCAGAACGATATGTCCATAAGATATCGTTTAGATGCTCAATTTCATTTTCCGGAGCCTTTACGATGATACGGTGCCCATTATCATAGGCTTTGGCAATGAGCGCTGGTAGCGCTTGTTCCAAGGTCTGGTTTTGCAAATGATAAAATCTTATTTCATTCATATGTCGCTCCTTGCGGCATTGTCGCTTAGATCATCTACATAGTTGTGTTTGCGGCCGAAATAATCTTCGACTATATAATGACCAGATTTTAACTCGACTATATAATTGGCATTAATCGGTGTTTTGCCATATCCGCCTGGAATGTCCAGAACATATGCAGGGTGACATAAACCGGATATACGGCCAAGTAGCGTCCGGTATATGTTCATACCATCGGTTAATGACAGGCGGAAATGTGATGTACCTTTGGCCATGTCAGGATGATGCAGATAATAGGGTTTGACGTTTAGTGTCACCAATTTGCGGAATAGGCGTTCTAATATGCCTGCGTGATCATTGACCCCGTGTAATAATGCGGTTTGTGAAAGAAGGTTTGCCCCGATTTCATGCAGGTTTTTTATGGTCTGCTCAACGGCATCATTAAATTCATTCGGATGATTTGCATGGATGACAATATATAGCGGCTTGGTGCATTTTTCCTTTAATATCTTTAAATAGTCATCGGTTAAACGCTTTGGATCGGCCATTGGTACGCGTGTATGTATGCGTATGACCTTGACATGTTCAATGGCGCATAGCTCATCCAGTAAAGCTCCTATTTTCCGTTCGGATAGAATAAGCGGGTCGCCGCCTGTTAAAATGACCTCCCAAATTTCCGGATTGGCACGAATATAATCGAGCGCCTTATCCCGCTCTTCCTTGGTGACGGGGGCATGCGACGGTCCAACCATTTCGCGGCGGAAACAAAATCGGCAATAAACGGGACAACCGCTTACGACCTTGAATAAAACGCGGTCGGGATAGCGGTGAACAATGCCTTTTACCGGGCTGTGCGCGTTATCCCCAATGGGGTCTTCTAATTCTGTTGGGGTGGTATATAGCTCGGCTTCTTGAGGTACATATTGCAGACGTACGCCCTCTGATTTTGGATTAGCGTTAATAAGGTCAAGAATATGTTGGGTTAAACCAATGGCATAACGTTCAGAAATGGCCTCTATCGCAGCAAAGTCACCATCCCATATGAGCCCGGCGCGCATAAGATCATGCGGTGTTGTTATTTTTTGTTTGTCGGGGCTGTAGATACTCATAGAAACTGGTCGTTATTCGTAATACTCAGCAATAAAATCATTTAGAATGCGTACGCCAAAGCCTGTACCGTATTTCGGTACAGTAGCCTTATCACTTTTAATCCATGCCGTTCCAGCTATATCAAGATGGGCCCAAGGCGTCCCCTCATTAATGAAATGTTCTAAAAACCCCGCTGCCGTACATGATCCGCCCCAGCGGCCGGATTTACCAAGGTTTTGTAAATCACCAAACGTGCCTTCCATGTCTTTTTTATAGACTGGGTCCAAAGGCATACGCCATAGTTTTTCACCTGTACGTGCCGAGGAGGATTCGAGTTTGCCCCAAAGTTCGTCATTGTTGACGAAGCCCCCGCAATATTCGTGGCCCAGGGCAACCATAATTGCTCCTGTTAACGTGGCCAGATCGATTATGGCTTCGGGGTTTGCGATCTCTTGCCCATATGTTAGGCAATCGGCCAAAACCAGGCGCCCTTCGGCGTCAGTGTTTAAAACCTCTATGGTTTTCCCTGAATAGCTTTTTACAATATCTCCGGGGCGGTAAGCATTGTGGGATGGCATGTTTTCAGCCAATCCGACGATACCAATAACATTGGCCTTTGATTTGCGCAGGGCCAATGCCTTCATGGTGCCAACCACAGCGGCCGATCCACCCATATCCATTTTCATTTCATCCATTCCAGCGCCCGGCTTAATGGAGATGCCTCCTGTATCAAATGTTACGCCTTTACCCACCAAAAGTACGGGATGTTTATTTTTAGCGCCGCCATTCCATTTCATGATGACCATCCGCGGCTGGCGTTCTGACCCTTTCCCGACGGCCATAATAGCCCCCATGCCCATTTTGATCATCTTTTTCTCGTCCAGGATTTCGACACTGACGCCTAGCGGCTTAAGTTGTTCCTTTATTTGTGCGGCGTAGCTTTCCGGGTAAAGCGTATTTGGTGGCTCATTCACGAAGTCACGTGCGGTATAAACCCCGCTGGCGACACACTTTAAGGGCGTGAAAATATTCTCCGCTTCGTTATCTGTTGAAATGACGAATGCGGCCCGTACCACGGGCGTTTCGTCTTCGTTATCCTTCTTTTTTGATTTATAGAGATCAAATTTATAGGAACGCAGTTCCATGCCATAGGCTATGTGAGCTGCTATGGTGGAGGGGCTGTTATCCCCGGCTGCGTGGCCTGTCTCAATGATAATATTGATAAGGGTCGCGCCAGTGCCTTTAAGCGCCGCAAATAATTTACCGCCAGCTTCCTCGGCTTTGTATGGCGTCATATCGCCTGCCTGCCCCAGGCCAAGAAGAATGGCATGATCGGCTGGCGCGCCTTCAGGCAAATTCATCAAAAGTGTGCTGCCATGTTTGGCTTTAAATGATTTTGATTTGTTGGCGATTGTCTCTATCGCCTTGGCTGTTGCCGTATCCAGTGATCCTGTTATAAGGTCAAAGCGCTTTTCATCCGTGCCTTCATATACAGGCAGAATGATGGTATCGGCGTCTTTTTGAATTGTTTTTACAAAATTAATATCCATAGAGATTCATTTTCCTATGTTTTCTTGTTTTGGCCAGAGTTTTACTATAGTGATTACTCTAACGTTTTCCAGACCTGCTGCCAATGGAAACCTTAAATTTTGACGATAAGATAGTTGAACTGAATTATGGCTCGTTTTGATACATATCTATTTAAAAATCTAGTGATTGCGACGATTTTTATAACTTTTGTTTTGACCTCTGTCGTATTTTTGACCCAAAGTTTAAAGTTTCTGGAATTGGTCGTGGAATCAGGGGCTTCCAGTTTGACATTTTGGTATCTGACGTCTTTGGCGTTACCACGATTTTTTGAAATTATTGTCCCATTGGCTATGATGAGCTCTGTTGTCTTTGTTTTTAATAAGATGAATATGGATTCAGAATTGGTGGCCATTCGCTCGATTGGATTTTCACCATTTCAAATTGGCCGTCCTGCCATTTTGCTGGCACTGATTTTGACGTTTTTATTGTATGCCGTGGCCATGTTTGCCACACCTGTCGCCCTGAATAGTATGAAAAAAATGCAACAGGTAATTCAGGCACAATTTTCGACAGTTTTGTTCCGTGAAGGGGTTTTTAATCGCGCAGGTAAAGGTTTAACGGTCTATGTGCGCGAAAAAAATGCAGATGGAGAAATGGCTGGGCTGCTCATCCATGATAATCGTGATGAAAACCCTTATCCCTCAACTGTGGTTGCAAAGCGCGGCGTTATTTTGAATACAGATGATTCGTTTCAAGTGGTGGTATATGAAGGATCCCGGCAAGAATACAATCGGGACAAAGGCGTATTACAGCGTTTGAATTTTGATCGGTATATCATTGATTTGCCTGAAAGCGCCCCGGTGAATCAACGATGGCGTGAGCCGGAAGAACGCACATTAATTGAATTATTCAATCCAGATATGACTGTCGAGCGGGACGTCGAATCGATTCGCGATTTCCAGATTGAGATTAACAAGCGTTTAACGAGCCCGCTTTTAACAATAGTTTATACATTAATTGCCTTGGCGGTATTGTTAATTGGGCCGGTTGATCGCAGAGGGCAAGGAAAAAGAATCTTGTTGGTCATTGTTGTGGTGCTGAGTATTCAGGGGTTGTATCTTACGTCGTTTAATATTGCCCATAATACAAATCTGGGGTTTGTTCTTATGTATCTTTTGATCATTGCGCCAAGTGTTATTGCGAGTTTTGCCATTAGCGGCGCCAGTGAAGCCATGCGAAGACAGATTTTGTATAAAGAAGGGGAGGTCATTCGATGAACATGAATTTGCGAATGACGCCGACATTAAGCCGTTATATTGCCCGGAATTATTTTATCAATATGATTTTTTTGTTATTGATTTTATTGGGTATTATATACTTGTTCGATACGGTTGAGCTTATTAGACGCACTAGCAAAAAAGAGGATATATCATTCGGATTGGTCCTTCAGATGGGGCTGTTAAAGCTGCCCGAGGTTGGTCAATTATTGTTTCCGTTTGCCATTTTGTTTAGTGCGATGTTTACATTTTGGCAGCTGACGAAACGATATGAGTTGATTGTCGTTAGATCCGCCGGATTTTCAGTGTGGCAGTTTTTGGCGCCCGTAATTGGTGTGGCCGTATTTGTCGGTATTTTACAAATGTTGATTATTAATCCTGTCGGGGCCGTTCTAATCGGTAAGTTTACTGAATTGGAGAATAAATATCTAAGGCATAATACATCACAAATTGCCTTTTTTGAAGAAGGGCTTTGGTTGCGGCAAGGCCTTGAAAATCCAGATCATTACGCCATTTTGCATGCGCCCAGAATCGAAAAAACCACATGGAAATTGCGTGATGTCACCATGTTGCAATTTGATGGGCAAGATAATTTTATAATGCGAACCGATGCCAGACGCGCTTTGTTAAAAGACGGGTTTTGGGAATTTCATAATGTTCAGATACATCGCGCGGGAGCCACAGTCCCGGAAAACCTATCGGAATTGGTGTTGCCAACGCAGCTGACCGTCACCGAAATTGAAGATAGCTTTGCATCCCCAGACACCATGTCCTTCTGGAACTTGCCTGGATATATTCAAACTTTGGAAGCCACGGGTTTTGATGCTACGCGGTTGCGGGTTTATTATCAGAATTTATGGGCCCAGCCATTATTTTTTGCATCGATGATTCTGTTGGCGGCCAGCGTATCGTTACGGCCACCCAGGCAGCGCGGCACCTTTATGTTAATTGTTTTGGGTGTCTTTATTGGATTTCTTGTGTTCTTTTTATCCAGTTATTTGCAGGCGCTCGGGACATCGCACCAGATTCCTGCGGCTCTAGCCGCATGGGCGCCTTCGCTTATTTGCTTTTTGCTGGGTTTGACAGTGATTATGAATTTAGAAGATGGCTGATCAGACATGCGGGCCATTGGATATGACAAAATAGTGGTGGGAACGTGTCCATTTTTAGTTAAAGGCCACTTGCCTTTCATACAATAATCACTAATATCCCATATTCTTGTGTATTTCTTGCATAAAATTTTAACCAAGTAGTAATCAAAACCTGATTTACTTGATATACACAATGATTGTGGAATTAAAGGATAACCTCGTTATTAGAAGAAGAGCGCTAACATGAAAGTATTTCGTACCGGACAAAACTCAGTAAAAATAATGGCGGCAGTGGCCTGTTTGTTTCTAGCCTCTTGCGCTAGTAATAAAGCACCGGTTTATGTTGGTGATATTGAGGTTAACGACAGTTTTGAACAATATAACCGCACTGTATTTGCCTTTAATGATGCTGTCAGTGATGCTGTAATTCATCCGGTTGTTAAAGGTTATCGTACAGTTGTTCCGACACCGGCGAGGACTGGCGTGCGTAACGTTCTTCGCACTCTTCGCGCCCCTGTTAATTTCGGAAATCAGGTTCTTCAAGGTGATATGACCGGGGCCGGAAACGTTATTACTCGTACGATTGTTAATGTGTTGCTCGGGGTCGGCGGCGTGTTTGATTTAGCCGGTCACGAAGGCATCGATTATGAATCTGAAGATTTTGGTCAGACACTGGCGATTTGGGGGGTTGATCATGGCCCATACCTTGTTTTGCCATTAATAGGGCCATCGTCTTTACGCGATTACACGGGATATATAGTTGATGGATTTGCTGATCCGTTGCGTTGGTACCTCTTTAATATTGAAGAAGAAGGCATATATTACACAAAGGTTGGTTTAAGCTATTTGGATCTGCGTGAATCTCTTATTGATGTTCTTGAGGAACTCGAAGCCTCCTCTGTAGATTATTATGCAGCAACGCGCAGTATATATTACCAGCGCAGGCAGGCCTTGGTAGAAGATCGTGCCAGAGGAACCGCGGGTAACGTTCCCGACTTCCCTGAATACGATGACTATTAAGCCATCAAGCAATTGAGAAATGAGGGAGCTTGTGAATAATGAAAAGTAAAGTCCTATTATCTGCGGCGGCAACTGTTTTGGTTGCCTTGCCTGCGGCGGGTGCCAGTGCCTTTGAAGCGATGAGTTTGAAATCAAATGATATCACCTATCAAGGGCATCTTCTGGTTAGCCAACAAGAGGTAGATAGCGCCAAAGATTTTATTGATAGTATGGCCAAACAAGGAATTGATTTCCTTGCAAATCCAGATCTGACACTTGAGCAGCGCAAGAGAGAGTTTAAGAAACTGTTGCAAAGCAGTTTTGATATTAAGACGATTGGGCGTTTTACCATGGGTCGTTACTGGGGATCTGCCAGTGAGGAACAGAAAAAAGAGTTTCAAAAGTTATTTGAAACAATGGTCATTGATGTCTATTCGCGCCGTTTCAGTGATTATAATGGCCAGGAATTTGAAATAAAGTCAGCCCGTCCGGAAGGCCGCGCCGATGTGATCGTGCAAAGTTATATTGTTGATGACAATGATCAAAAAATTAGTGTTGATTGGCGTGTGCGAAAGAAAAACGGTTCGTATAAGGTGATTGATATCATTGTCGAAGGCGTTAGCATGGCAACAACACAACGCTCTGAATTTGCTTCTATAATTCAACGCGGTGGTGGTCAGGTCGATGTTCTGATTGCGCATTTAAAAAGTTAAATTTCTTTTTCACAGAATAGATACTTTCATAAATCTCTGCACAGTATAGGCAGGGATTTGTGTGATTGTGCATCTATATGCCTGTGAATTGGGCGTATAATGCATGTAAGCATTTATGCATTGGCCATTGCGGCAAGTCGTCCGGCATTATTATCGAAGGCGCCTGTCACCTGACCTATCATCATATTACCGCGCTGGTAGGTTGTTTGTGCTAGCTGGCTTGCCGGGTCTCCGGCGTTTTCTTTGAACGTTGCGACCGAAACGCCCATCCACCGCATGATATTATTTGGGATGCCGTCAATTAGCTTAAAGCAAGATAAACCCATCATATAAACAATGGCCGCATACATAACCGTATAGAATAGTTCGTCTATGGGACCGCGGTAATATGCAATGTTAGCAGGTGTCAGGTCCTCTCTGTCGACACCGCCCACGTTATTGACCATGATATCAAAAATCTGATTCAGGACCTGTACCATTGCAGAGAAAATCATAATGCTGGCCAGCATACCTATTAATATTAATATCGGTCTTAAGAATATTTCGAATAAAAGGAAATACCCATTGGTCGCCCCAGGCCCGACAACGCCCTCCCCATCGATTCGAATATGGGCAAGTGCCCAGATTGGCATGGCTACCATGGCCTCGAATATGCTTTTTATCCAACCGCTGATGGCGAAAAAGAAATATATAAACGGCATCAGCGGTAAAATATAGCCCAGCATAAGACCGATCATGATGGCAACTGTGGCGACTGTTACCAGAAAGCTGCTTGCAGTTTTTAAAAGGGCTGCTGCGCCCGTGAATTGTTGCAAGATGCTTAACAGGCCGCCGCCAAGAGTTGCACCGGCCGCGACACCCAGATTGTTAATGGATGCCTGTACCATTGAACGCCCTAAAGATGTCATGAGCGCAAGCGGATGCACCTCTTCGTTGCCGTCGTGCACGGCGGCCGCGGGGCCTGTCGCCGGCTCGCGCATATTAAACAGCCCGTTTGTTCCAAGAATGGCATTGATGGTGTCCATAATCGGGTTGCCTGTGGGGGCTGTTTCCGGGCTAATACTCTGTGAGTTTGAGTCCCATATTTTGTAAAGGGTGTAATATGCTGCTGCCATTTCATGGTCTTGGTTGCCGGGAAGAGAGACAATTCTCCCGTCCCTGAGTGCCGGGTTAAACATATTGCCAACGGTTAATGTATCGGCGTTTTGTGTTTGTTGTTCCTTAATTTTTTCCATTAATAAAGGGTAAGTTTTTACAGTAAAAGTATTGAACATTGCGGCCGACAATGCGCCATTCATTTGCGCAATCCGGTTGAACCATATGCCGGCCCCGGCCCATCCACGGCCAACCAGGTCATTCGTGATTGTAAAGTCGCCGGTATTGACTTGTTGCAGGATAGCGGCTTCTACAGAGTTTTGGGCTCTTAATTGCAGGAAATATAGGTGATCCCTGATGAGGTCTTGATAATTCGGGAAGGGGTCAGACGGGTCACAGGGAATATCCAATATGCTTAAAGATCTGTTGACGTTACATTTCGCCAGATTTTCAATATCGGGATAAAAGTTTCCGCCCGGTAAAAAGTCGATGGTGGTATACCAATATGCCGCGAAAGCCTCCAGGGCTCCGGGTTCTGAAATTGTATTGGCTGGCACAGTATACGACCCACATATGGGTTTAACCCTTCCATTATATTTTTGGTGGCGGTTAAAATCATATTCGCCGATAACCACATGCGGCGAGCCATTATTTGTCCAGGCCAATATATCCGTAGGTGCGGGAACCTGACCGGTAAAGTTCACCGTATCTAACATACCTGCGACCGGGGTTGTATTGGCCGGGGGGGTGAAAAATTGGGGCGGCGGCGGCCCGGGGAAGCGGTTCCAGGGCGGTTGCGACCGGACGATATACCATTGAATATCTCTGTTATTAATGACTTTTTCTGCGTATATGCAGGCGTTCACCAAGGTGAAGAATTGCGACATTCCGGTCAAAATAGGGGGCGAGGGAATGGCAATTAATTGTTTGGGTTGATAATAGGTTCTGGCGGTTGTGGTGTTAAAGACGCCCCAGGCATTTGTGGCAAAATTAGAACCGAATTTGGCGGTCCATAATGTGATAAGCTGGGCTCCGTTTAAGCCTTCATTTTGCCCCCCGCCAAGATTAAGCGGAGCCAGAAGGGCAAAAAATAAAATAAGGCGAACCGGCGCCCAGGCCCGGTTAAAACGCTGGCCGAAAGGGGTGCCGGTTACGGCCGTTTCCCCAATAATCGTCATAATAAAATAGACGATCACCATAAGGGACATAATGCTTATCCCGATTGAGTACATATAAAATAAATTGTGTAGCGCTGAGTGCATTGGATAAGGGTAGGATGCCGCCTTGGTCAGGTTGTTGCCTTGGTGGTCAATACATGCCGCAGCCGTCGATATGCATGAATTAAAAATATTTTGCACCCCAAATATGCGGTCCAGTAGCATGAGGGCGATGTCATTGGTTTCGTCGTAAGGGTAATACGCATGCCCGGTGTTCAGGGTAAACCACCCCGCGAATGACGCCATGCCCGCGGCGATAACAGGTTGCGCAAAAAAAGCCATGGCCAAAAGTGTGATTTGAATAACAAGAAGTACCAGCCCGGCCGTAATTGTAAAAAATATTATAATCTGGTCGATGTTGCCGCGCTTGAATTGTAAATTGGTCGCGGCCTGGGCAATAACGTGGCGTATTCCGAAACGTCCCATATTTTGCGGGTTTAGATAAGGGTGGTCTCTGGGGAGCAGACGTACAGACTGAAATATTTGGGCAATTAAAAACGCGACATGAAAAAAACCTGTCCCAAATAGTTTGCCGATGCGCGGAAAAACTTCCGGCAGCAACGTGTATTTCAAGGCTTTTTTACGTGTCAGTATCATGTTGTCTTTTGTTTGTCATTCACGTTTATCGCGGCCCGCTGACGCTACTAATCATTTTTTCCAGGCCGCCGCCCATTGAGTTAAGACCCTGTTGCGCTCCCATTTGAGCGGTGCCAACCAGACCTTGGGCAGGATCTTCACGAGAATCGTTAAATGTCGCAACATTCTGGTTCATCCAGCGCAATATATTATTCGGGATTTGGTCAATCAGCTTGAAGCAGGACATACCAATCATATAGACGACGACGGCGTAGATAACGGTGAAGAAAAATTCATCAACGGCCGATCTATAATATTCAATATAACTAATACCTGTACCGGCGCTATCAAAGGCTTCTTCATTGACGTCAAATCCACCAAGATTGGCAACGACCATATCAAAGATATCATTCAAGACCTCTACCAGAGCCGAGAAAATAAGAATACTGGCCAAGAAGCCAAATATTATCAGGATTGGCCTTAGGAATATTTCAAAAATCAGGAAATATCCGTTAAGCGCGGCCTGACCGGATAAACCTTCCCCATCAATGCGAATATGCGCCAGTGCCCATAAAGGCACGCCCACCATGGCCTCAAATATGCCTTTGACCCATCCGCCAACGGCGAAAAAGAAATATATGAAAGGTAAAAACGGCACGATGTAATAGAGGATAAATCCGGCCGTTAAGCCAACCATGGCGATTGAAATAAGGAAACTGGAGGCTGTGCCGGCCAATGCGGACATCCCGAAGGCGCCTAAAGTTTGTGTTATTGCGGCCGCCCCCCCGCCAACGGCGGCAAATCCAATGTTACGAATCGAGCTCTCCACCAAGGAACGGCCAATACCGACAAGTTGTGCCAATGGGTGTACATCAAGGTTTTTACGCATATCGAAAAGACCTTCTGTGCCGAACAGATAATTAATTCCATCTTTGATGATGTTGCCTGTGGGTTCAATTTGGGTTGATGCGCCCCCGGCAGCATCGGCCCAGAATGAATAGGCTTCGTACATGGCGCGTGCCATTTCCCCTTGTTGTTCCGATGGGTAATGCACGGGCACCCCATCGGCCAATACGGGGTTAAAACGATTGTCCACTGTTGTATTCTGATTGTGTTCTTTTTGCTTTCCAGCCGTGTATTCCATGAGCCACGGATACAGAGAAGGAACGGGAACATTAAATGTGGCCGATGTGACGGCCCCATTCATTTGCGCGACTTTTGAGTACCATAATGACGCGCCGGCCCACCCTTTTTCCATGAGCTCCGGCGTTAAATTCCATTCGGTTGAGGCCCGTTCGGCGTCAACAGCATTACCAAGGCCCCCGCTATCGGGGCCGCCGGTTCCGGTTAGTGCCTCATTCATGTGAATGGCCAACCTTTCCATCATATAACGCCGGTTTATTTCCTCGGGCAGTAAATCGGTTGTAGGGTCAAAATCAAGGGCCCCGATTTCTTTCTTGGCGTAACTTTCCGAATATCTTTGGGTTCCCACGAAAGGTTCCAGACGCCCTTCCGACCACCATAGTTGTTTGATTAGCCACCAATAAAATCGTTGCATGACTTCGGCGCCGGGCTCGGCCGCGCCGGGTTCGCGGCTATCTTCCAGATTAAGGACAATCTCGCCGCAAATCGGTTTTACATACCCCAGATAATCCCTGTAGTCCTCTCTACTTTGTCTACCAAACCTGATGATCATGCGGTTGGATTTATAGCTAAAATTACCCACATTCATAAAATCTTCGTAAGGGTCCTGTGCCACGGTTGCACCAAAGGCGGGGATGTCCCCGCCAGGGTCGGATAAAGCATACGCGTTACCGCCAATTGTATTGGTCTCCCTAATTACATAGGGCACGATATGATAATCGCTGGCTGCGTTTTCCGTCCATGGGGTAGCAGTGTTGGCATAAAGTTGCGTATAGGCAGATTTACAGGTTGCGGCCGCCATGAAGAATTGCGCAAGACCGCCAAGTTCAGGCATGTTAGGGACGGATACAAGCTCTTTCCAATTTTCTAAATAATGGTCTGAAAAGCTGGTGTTGAAATACGCCCATCCATTGGATGCAAAACCTGAACCGAATTTTGCCGCATATAACACAATAAACTGGCCTGAATTCATGCCCAGCGTAATGGGAACCAGAAGGCCAAAGGCAACAACAATCCGAATTGGGGCCCATACTTTGTTAAAACGCTTACCAAATGCAGTTCCGGTTTGTGCTGTTTCGGCCACAACCGTAATCATGAAGTATATCGTAATAAAGACGGCAATGATCAGCAGGCCGTAACTATATACTGCAAAAAGCTGGTGCAGACCTTCATGAATGGGATAGGGCCATACCGCCCAATGCGTAAAACTTGGTGTATTGGGGCCGGGGCTGCTTAAAAGAGCCACCAAATCGGGGGACATTTCAATGGGTTGGCCGGAGTTTGATTCACAAAAGGCCCCCGGATTTACGACTTGATCAACACAAGATCCAAACATTTCCGGTACGCCAAAAACCATATCCAGTAATATCAATGCCAAATCCTGCTCGGTACCGACACCGCCATAGGCGCCTGGTACGAAAAACTCTGAGTAATTGGCAGGGAATGCGGCCATTGTTGGCTGCATGAATAGGGCTATAAATACCAATATGATTTGCACGCAGACGATAATCATTCCGATGATGATCAGAAAGTATACTGCGATCTGGTCAATATTCTTTTTGTCCAAAACCAGATTATTCGCAGCCTCGGCAATAACGTGCCGTATTCCGAAGCGGCCAATATTATTACTGTTTAGATAAGGGTGCCCCTTTGGAAGAAGGCGTACACATTCATAAACCAGCGCAATGAAATAAGGGATATAATGAAAGCCGCGGCCGAATAAATCCACAAAACGAGGTCTGATTCCCGGCAGAGATACATATTTTAATATGGCTTTTTTATTGATGGAAGCACTACTCATTTAAGTTGATCCTCCTACTTTGCCGCCTAAGCCTGCCATTTGACCAAGGCCCCGCCCAGTTCCTGAGAAAGCCTGCATAGCGCCACCAGTAATTTGCTGTCCCTGAATCATACCACCCATGGCCACATATCGCTGTAGGCCATCCAGGGCATCTTGATTGGTATCACCAAAGGCCGACACACCAATACCGCCCCAGCGTAAAATATTGTCAGGTATGCTATCGATGAGCTTAAAAGATGCGGTCGCAAGCATATAAACAATGATTGTATAGATAACGGTAAAGAAGAATTGATCAATAATACCGCGTTTTACAGCGTCCCGCGGATTAGTGCTCGCCGGATCAAAATAGGCGGCATTAAGCGTGACCAGAGACGTGTCACTAAAACCGGCACTGTTTTCAACAACCAGATCCCATATAAAATGTAAGACTCTGACCTGCGCTGTGAAAATCAGTAACGCCGCGACAAGTCCAAACACGGTTAGAATCGGCCTGACAGCAATTTCCAGCAACAAGAAATATCCGTTGGATGCGGATTCTCCGGGTAAACCTTCGCCATCAAGCCGTATATGGGCAAGCGCCCATAATGGAACGCCGACCATGGCTTCAAATATGCTTTTCACCCATGACCCAACGGCAAAGAAGAAATAAACGAATGGCAAAAATGGTAGTACATAAAACAGAACAAGCCCGGCAGTTAGCCCCAGAAAAGCCGTTGATGTCATCATTGAGCTAACGCCTGCAAAGAAATTATTGGCGCCGGATCCAGCCGCATTCGCAATACCGCCCATAAACGAGGTTCCTGCCGCAACCCCCAAGTTACGGATGGTGCTTTCTACCATGCCTTTGCCGATCATAATTAACTGAACTAGCGGGTTTAAATGTACGTTTGCGCCCCGAATATCAAATAATCCATCGGTGCCAAGAACCATATTCATGGCATCCATAAAGGCATTATACATGACTTCTTTTTCGGGGTCTCCGCTGGCGCCGCCATCCTGATTCCAGAGCTCGTACGTTTTATGCAGGGCGATAGCCGTGTTTTTATCACCGGGCCCAAATGGGATTTGTCTTTCTCGTGATAGATAAGGTTTGAACAGCTCGGTTCCTGTCACCCCTGCATTTTCGGCTTGCTGGGTGTCGCGAACATATTCCATGACCGATGGGTATAATGACATATGCGGTAAGGCCGTTATGGAATCTTGAAAAGTACCATTCAAATGCGCAAGGCGATTAAACCACATGCCGGCCCCAGCCCAGCCGCGGTTCAAGATGGCGTTTTCAATTTCTATGTCGGCATTGTTTAGGTAGAAAGTCCAGGCATCCATTAGCGCAACGTCGATGATTAAGGATTGTATTTGATCTTTAATCGTTTCGGACCATTCTTTACTAGGCGTAAGGTGTGTACATTCACGTTCAGCGGTGAATAGCAATGCTGTACAGCTGGGTAAGCCAAGACCGCCACATGCCTCTGCTGGATCGCATGTGCGAACAGTGCGGTTTTGCTGGCTGGTTGAGTTTTCGTAGAATAGGACGGCGGCGCGGCTTAAAGGTTCTGCGCCCGCGGCGCCGCGGAACCACATATTGCGCACCATGGTGAAATAGGCGTCTAGAATGATCATGGCGGCGGAACTGCCGGGGGATCCTACCGGGACATTGCGGCCTAAAACACTGACCACGGGTATAGTAATGTCACCGCAATATGGTTTTACCTCACCTGTTTCACTATGCGGATTTCCGGATGTTTTATGTTCACCGAAGCGAATGATGATATTTCCGTTGCCGTAGAAGTCCAGAGCTTCTTGAATGGTTGTGTTATTCCTTACCTCATACCGGGTTTCCGGGCCAGGGGCAGGAAAGGTATTGGGCGATGTTTTTACAAACCATGGCCTGATTTTGATGGGGTCATTACCGGCGACTGGCTGGGTTCCTGTGGTGTAATGATAATGACCGGCAGTAAATGGTCTGGCGCCATTCGCATTTTCCGGTAATTCTCCGGCCGTGGCCCAGTAGGAATAGGCACAAGTATGTATCAAGGACATGGCTTGTACAATTGACCCTGCATCAGGTCTTTTGGGAAGGGCAATTAATGTTTCTTTTTCACCCATCGGGTTGGCGCCATTACCACCACCGCCAAACAAGGAATGGTTTTCGATTGTGTTATTGTAGCGTAACCAGCCGCTTGTCGCCAGACTTGAGCCTAATTTGGCGGTATAAAGTGTCAGGTATTGACCGGAATTTAGGCCATAATTGATGGGAACCAGCAGACCCAATGCCACGACAATACGGACAGGCACCCAGACATTCTGAAAACGACGCCCAAACGGTGACCCTGTTACAGCAGTTTCGGCAATGATAACAATGATGAAGTAGAGTAAAATCAAAACACCGATCAGTAACAGACCAAAGGAATAAAACTGAAACAGGTCGTGTAATCCATTATGAATCGGGAATGGCACAAGGGCGTTGCTGTCGCTGCAAACGCCAGGCGAAGAGGATGAACAATAAATGTCAGGTACGCCGAACACCAATGTTAACAGATTATATGCAATATCAGTTTGCGGATTTAACGTGTCGAACAAGTCTGCGATTGGAATGGCCCAGGCGGTATTAATCAAAAATACACCAATCATGATAACAAACTGCATGATCAGAATGACCGCCCCAACCAGCAGGGCGAAGAAGATAAAAATTTTATCCAGATTGTGTTTGTTGAGTTGTAAATTATTTGCGGCCTCTGCAATAACATGGCGAACGCCATACCGCCCCTTGTTTTCAGGGTTTAAGTATGGGTGATTAGGGGGGAGCAGACCTGCCATGGCATAAATTTGCGCCATGAGCATGGAAAAGAAAGAAAATCCTGTGCCAAAAAGCCTTCCCATCCTGGGTTTTAAGCCAGGAAGCAATGCATATCGAATTGCTAAGGTTGCCTTATTTGTACTCACGTTAATCTTCTACCACTCAAAAAATATTTTACTACCGCACATATAGTCTACATGAAAAACATTTAAAATTTTAATAAAACACGCAGTTAATCTTCATATTTTATCATGATTTCAATTGAATATGATAGTTTCTTCCAGGATAAGGGCAATTTTTTTCTTACCTCTGGTTTTTTATTATTTTTCAAATCACATGCGGCCAAATTTTTGTATTTCCATAGCCTAAGTTAGTGGTCTGTAATTATTTCCTGCGTTGTGTGATGTTCAATCAGATATAAAAAAAGAGAGGGGGGCCCTCTCTTTCTTACATGATAAATATAAAAACCCGTTTATCCGGCCTTCCTTAACGGCTTGTATTTGATGCGTTTCGGGGTGTCTGCGTCATGACCCATGCGGCGATGGTAATCGGCCTCATAATCCTGATAATTACCCTCAAACCATTCAACATGGCTTTCACCTTCAAAAGCGAGAATATGCGTACATAGACGGTCCAGAAACCAGCGATCGTGAGAGATAATGACGGCGCAGCCAGCAAAATTTTCAATAGCTTCTTCCAATGCCGCTAATGTTTCTGTGTCCAAATCATTGGTGGGTTCGTCCAAAAGGATGACATTGGCTTCTTCTTTTAACATTTTAGCCAAATGTACGCGGTTGCGTTGTCCTCCTGATAGATTGCCGACCAACTGTTGCTGGTCACCTTTGCGGAAATTAAATGCAGACACGTAAGCCCGTGATTGCATCTCGATTTTGCCAAGTTTTATGATATCTGTTCCGCCAGAAATTTCTTCCCAGACAGTTTTCTTCGGATCAAGGCTATCACGGCTTTGGTCAACATAGCCGAGTTTAACAGTTTCCCCGACGTTGAATTCCCCGCTATCCGGGTTTTCCTGTCCGGTGATCATTTTGAATAATGTGGATTTACCCGCACCGTTTGGTCCGATAACCCCGACAATGCCGCCTGGGGGCAATTTAAATGAAAGCCCTTCGATCAACTGTTTGTCGCCAAATCCTTTGGAAATATTTTTGGCTTCAATTACCAAATCACCAAGGCGCGGTGGCGTCGGGATGACGATTTGTGCATCGCGGTTGGTATTGGCCTCGGATTTCGCCAGCAATTCGTTGTAAGAATTTATGCGGGCTTTTGATTTTGTCCGGCGGGCAGACGGACTTTGGCCCATCCATTCCTGTTCACGCTTCAGGGTCTTTTTACGCCCCTCTTCTTCGCGTGATTCTTGTTCCATACGCTTACGCTTGGCTTCCAGATAAGCCGAATAATTACCTTCATAAGGAATGCCGCGCCCGCGGTCGACTTCCAGAATCCATCCGGTGACGTTATCAAGGAAATAACGATCGTGCGTCACCATTACAACGGTGCCTTTATATTCATCCAAGAATTTTTGTAGCCAAGCCACACTTTCGGCGTCCAGATGGTTGGTCGGTTCGTCAAGCAGCAATAAATCAGGTTTTTCCAACAATAACTTACAAAGGGCAACGCGGCGGCGCTCCCCGCCTGAAAGATTAGTGACAGGAGAATCTGCCGGCGGGCAGCGCAGTGCATCCATGGCAATTTGAATGGTGCGTTCCAATTCCCATCCGTCATTATTATCCAGATAATCCTGTAACTCTGCCATTTCGGTGGAAAGCGCGTCGAAATCGGCATCCGGTTCACCCATTTCCATGCCAATCGCATTAAAACGGTCCAGCTTTTCTTTGATTTCGCCAAGGCCTTCCATCACATTTTCCTGAACTGTTTTATTGGGGTCCAGTTCCGGTTCCTGTTCCAGGTAGCCCACACGTGCGCCTTCTGCTGACCATGCCTCGCCCGTAAATTCTTTATCACGTCCGGCCATAATTTTCAGCAAGGTGGATTTACCCGCACCATTTGGCCCCAAAACACCGATTTTTGCGCCAGGGAAAAAGGACAGGGTTACATTTTCCAGAATTTTTTTGTTATCGAATGATTTCGACAAACCGTTCATTACATAAACATATTGATAAGATGCCATCTGAGATATTACTCCACTATAAAACTTAAAATCTTATTGGGCCCTGTATAGCACAAATGCGCGGGATTTAAAGGAAAAACTCATTGTGTTAGAACTTGTCGATTAGAATGATTTCCTGATCGGGCAGCTGTCCCGTTTTCGGCCATGCGGGTTTAATCGCTTTACCTATGGTGATAATCATGCCGATCACGTGGTCGTCTGGCAGGTCAATTATTTTGCCAACTTCATCACTGTCGAAACCAATCATTGGGCAAGAATCGTATCCGAATGCTTTTGCCGCCAGCATCAGCGTTTGCGCAGCAATGCCGACTGATCGCATTGCTTCGTCGCGCTGTCTTTGGGGGAGTTCTTCATAAAAGGGTGTGATTTTAGGGATTAGCGCGTCTTGCGCGGCTTGTGGGGCACCGTGCCAATATCGCGCCGGGTCTTTTTTATGAGCATGTGTATCTGCACATAAAATGACAAGCAGTGAGGCTTCTGTTATTTGGGCCTGCCCCCATGCGGCGGCGCGTATTTGTTGGCGTTTCGCTTTATCTTTGACAATGACAAAGCGCCAGTTTTGCATGTTAAATGATGTTGGTGACTGACGCGCTAGATCGAAAAGCTCCTTTTCATGGGCTTCGGGGATAATAAAATCCGGGTCGTAATGTTTAACGGCACGGCGCGCGCGAATAGTCTCATGTGTATCCATATGGGATGATTTAGCGCGCTCTTTACAATAGGTCAAGATTTACGCAGTTTGTTGTTGTTCGCCGGCAATTTCGCGTGATAATGCATCACGCTGGTTTTCCAGATCCGCCGGATCATATAGATCAAGTCTTTCGACAATACTGAGTATCTGGCCAATTTCATGTTTCATATTTAGAATGCTTCTGGGGTCGGTTGCCGGAATTTTTATATGTGCTGGTTCGAAATGATTGTGTTTTGAAGAAATCATAATCAGCATTTTTGAATCATACCAGGCTACGTTCATAGCCTTTCCGTCATATTCTTCGTATAAACCTTTCAGGTTTTCAATCATAAGCGGGTCAATCAGGTATCGCGCCTCTACCTGGTCATTGGTGTATGCATCAAAAATTTTTTCAAATTCCGGGTCGACCATGCGGGCGCGCTTCATTTGTGACGTTTTTTCTTTAAACCATTCACTCAATGCGGTTTTGTTTTTGTCTAATATGGTATGGCCAAGAAATTTTTTGGACTGCATATCCAGCAAAATAATGAGTCCCTTAAACGTAGTGACCCGGCGCCTGTTTTTTCCAGACCCTCTTGTTTCGGTGAGATGAGCCTCGGAGAATTCCATGTCTACGCCCTTATATGTGCCTTTAAAGTAATCTTCAGATTTGTATTTATCGAAGGATGGAATGATTTTTGATGGTTGAAGCGCGCTCATCGCAATTTTTCCATCCACATCATAAATGAATTCGCCGAAGGTTTTGGCCAGTTTTGGTAAAATTTTTTCTTTATAGCTACGTGTGTATTCTCGTTTTGGTTGCGTTACCCACCAGTAAATTACACTGGCCACTAAAAATGTAAGCCCCGCGCCTGAATCATCGTTACCACGCTGTAACCATAGCAATAGATAATCAATATAGCCGGTTAATGGGAGGATAATGGCGCAGACTGGAATAGCGATTTTTTTTCTGGTTTGATAAACCGCGTATTTAATGACTCGAATGCGTTCCAGCGCGTTAAGATCCGGCGTTGTATGACTCAGAAATTCTTGATCGCTCATACCGCGAAAGTCGGTAATCTGCCCGTTGCCGTTTAGATTTTCGCTGTTATTAAGTCCCAGCCCCTCATCCTCGGGCGGAAAAAATTTATAATATTGTTTGTCCAGCCAATGTCCGATTTTGAATATCATGATACAGTTCCTTTACAGTATAATGATAGATCTTGGTTATTTTAAAAAGGTTAAAATCTTGAAATGAATAGTTTGATTACCGGTAAGGATGGTAAGCGGCGTTGCTGGTGGTGCGGTGATGATGATGTGTATGTTCGTTACCACGATAAAGAATGGGGGCGCCCGGTACATGATGACGTACGTTTATTTGAAAAAATATGCTTAGAGGGATTTCAGGCCGGCCTGAGCTGGATAACAATATTACGTAAGCGTGAGAATTTTAGATCTGCGTTTGATGGTTTTGATTTTTGGAAAGTGGCTCAATTCGATGAATGTGATGTCGCGCGTTTAATGAATGATACTGGCATTATTCGCCATAAAGGCAAAATCGAGGCCACCATTAATAATGCAACCCGGGCCATGGAAATGACAGAGGAATTTGGAGCATTGCATGTGTATTTTTGGCGTTATGAGCCCAAGCGTCATAGCCGTCCTGAAAGCCGTAAAGATGTGGTGGCTTATAATGATGTTGCTCAAGCTATGTCAAAAGATTTAAAACGCCGCGGCTGGAAATTTGTCGGCCCAACCACATGTTATTCCTTCATGCAGGCCATGGGTATGGTAAATGACCATATTGATGGCTGTGAATTTGGATAGGCCTAACCAAGTTCTATATTAATACAAGTTTTATACTAATATTTGCCAAAGCGTTAGAATTTCGGACGGTCTTCGTGTAAGATTGCCATCGTGGTACAGACTGAATTTTAAAAGGAATACTATTGAAATGAGCGAAGACTTAAGTCCCTCAGCCAGCGCAATAATGGATGCGACAAAAAGCCGTGCTAAATTTTCCAAGCATGGACGCTCTTTGGGGGCTGCTGGGTATAAAGAGGCCAGCGATCACCCTGAGAATTGTGAATTTCTGAGTGAACCGGGGGGGCATGTTGCCGTAAGCCCGGGGCCAAATGGTTTTGAATCAATCTTAATTGGCGTGGCATGGGATAATGTCTTGGTACAGGAATCCGGGTTTTTCGGCAAAATGTTTAAAAAGGCCCGTAAGGTTGGCGTCGATCTGGATATTGGCTGTCTTTATGAAATGCAAGACGGAACGCGCGGGGCTATTCAGGCCTTTGGAGAAAAATTTGGTGATTTTGATAAACCGCCTTTTATTTCCTTGTCCGGTGATGAACGTACAGGGGACGCAGACGGGCATGATGAATATCTATTGGTCAATGGCAAGTACTGGAATGAAATTAAGCGCATTCTCGTTTATATTTATATTTATGAAGGGGCACCTAGCTGGAGTGAAATCAAGCCACAACTGGTTGTTGATGTGCCGGGTGAAAATGATCTGTACGTGACCTTAAAAGCCCATGACGATTCTTTGTCCCTGTGTGCTGTTGGCGGTTTGGAAAATATCCGGGGAGGCATAAAACTAACCAATTATACTGAATACTTCCCTGGTCATTCTGAAATGGACAGGGCATTTGGATATGGTCTGGAGTGGGGCGAGGGGCATAAATCCTGATGATTTTGACAATGTAAATGTAAGGGTAGGGTAAAAATATTTGTATTTGTGCATTCGCGGATACGCAGTTAGACTAATTATTCGCCGGTGTCACCTGCCACCAAAATAAAACCAAGAAATTAAAGTATAATATGGATATATCGAATACAGAACTATTTGTATTGGCCATGGGGGCCATGGGGCTTGGTATATGGTTGTTGATCAAGGGTGGTGACTGGACTGTTGATTCGGCCGTATATATTGCCACGCATTTTGGCATATCCCCTTTGGTTGTTGGTTTTACAATTGTGGCAATTGGTACATCCTTGCCCGAATTTGTGGTGTCCATGATTGCTAATATGCAGGGATCTGGTGGTATTGCCATTGGTAATGTTCTGGGTTCGAACATCGCCAATATTTTATTGGTTATCGGTATGACCTCGGTATTTGTTGTTTTGAAAACAAGAACGCAGGGTGTCATAAAAGATCTGGTCTTCATGTTAATTGCGACTTGTATAATGATGTTTTTGTTGTTGCAAGGGGACATCAGCCGAATAGCCGGTATTTCAATGGTTATTCTTTTAATCGCCTACATCTTTTTGCAGTATAAAATGTCGCTGCGCGGCGGAATTCCTGCAGAGAATGAAGAGGTTGAGGCCTCAGAATTTTCATATGCGTGGCAACCTTATTTATTTTTATTGCTGGGGTTAGTGTGTGTTGCCGGAGGGGCTGAGTTTTTGGTGCGCGGTGCCAAGGTGTCAGCCAATATTCTTGAGGTGCCAGAGGCCGTCATTGCCTTGAGTATTATTGCATTTGGTACATCTTTACCGGAATTATCAACCTGTATAATTGCAGCGCGCAAAGGCTATAGTGAAATTGTTTTGGGTAATATTATCGGATCAAATGTCTTTAATATTCTTATGATCATAGGTCTTACGGCGATGATTAAACCGATTAGCGGCGATAGTTATGAGCAGCAATTGGTTGATTTTGATATGTGGGTTGTCTTAACAGTAAGTGTGATATTTAGCCTGTTATTGATATTTTATAATAAAATCACGCGTCCAATCGGCCTTACTTTTGTGGCGCTGTATGTCATTTACAATATTTATATTTATACGTTGTGATTCTGACATGGTATAATTTTGCGGTAAGAAAGATTTACTGAATAACCGAGAGTTTAAATAATGCCTGATGATATTTTTGATACCCGTTTTGAGGATAAAGACGTTGAACTTGACGATGGTTTTGTGTCTCTGGGGGATGACATTAATTTATTTGAAAAAGACCCGGCGCTTCATAATATAAAAGTTGGTATGGGCTGGGAAATCAATGCCTTTGATGGCGATACTCTGGATTTAGATGTCAGTCTGTTTTTATTGGATCGTAATGAAGAAACCCGTATTGATGAAGATTTTATATTTTATAACAATATGATGGCGCTGGATGGGGCCATTAAATTGCATGGCGATAGTCGCTCCGGTGCTGGCGAAGGGGATGATGAAGCTATATCTATTGATTTACATGGCGTGCCGTTTGATATTATGCGCATTGTGATCTTTTTATCGATCTATCAAGGGCCGGAAAAAGAGCAAAGTTTGGGAATGGTGCGCAGTGCCTATGTACGTATCGTGAATGAAGACAATGGGCAGGAGTTATGCCGTTTTGATATTTCCAATGAAGTTGTAGATCATGAGGAATGCGGAATGATCGTCGGATATTTGGATCGTGAAGGCCCAAAATGGCATTTCCGCCCTCAGGCAGAATTTCATGCTGACGGTCTTTACACCTATGGTAAGTCAAAAGGCCTTATAATTATTCAGCAATAGCTGTTATTTCTTCATGCCCATTAGCGCCGCAGGGTTGGCTTTGGGTGATTTTCTGCCTATGCGGCCGCGTCGGCCACCACCTTTACGGCTGTCGTCCGAGAGCTGGGCATCTATTAGATCATCAAAATCGGGGATTTCACCCATTTGCAATGCTTCAATACATGCGCGAAAAAATGCGCATCCTTTTTCGTCCCAATTGGGAAATTGATTGAAATATTGTTCTCCTTTTACAATAAGGCTTTTTACTTCCCATTCATCGGCTGTGGGCTCTAAATGCATCAACATAATCTGACGTCGTCCGTCGATTATCGGGTTTTTGGGTTTCCGGGGAATAGGAAGGCCGTCTGCGCCTATCTGCTCTTCTTCGTCTTCTTCCTCCTC
>DENS01000001.1:0-116992 GCA_002359735.1 Micavibrio sp. UBA2638 | reverse complement strand
TTGTTCTTCTTCTTCTTCGTCTTCTTCCTCCTCCTCGTCTTCGTCAGGGGGGTCATCATAAAGCAACTGTATTTCGGTTTCGATGTCGTCATATCCGGGGGCGACCCGTACTTCGGCGCTGCAAGTGATGCCAGAATCTTCATCGTAATGAAGCCAAGGGTGAGCTTCATAAGGCGTAAGAACACGCGGTACGCCAAGCTGTTCCATAAGGGCTTCTAGTGATATTTTCATTGTTTATCAGTATACATAAATTATCAGGACAAAACTATCTTAGCAAAATACTACCGTTTCTGCCGATTAAAATTTTATTGTGATTGGACATGAACCCGTTTGTTATCGGCAAATTCAAGTTGTAAATCTTGTGCATCAGAAATGGCATTTGGGTCACTGATCGGCTTATCGTTTGTATCACGGACAACCACATATCCGCGTTTTAAAATTTTTTCGTATGATAAAGAGTCAAGCAAGCGAGCATAAGAATTCAATTGATCTAATTTTTTTTCCGTTAGTCGTGTGCGGGTTTTAAGAAGCTGGTCACTCCAATTTTGCAGGCGCTGATTGGCTTGATCAATCTGGTGGCGCGGGTGGGTAATTCGTGCGGCTGTACGCTGTAGCTGTGCGTCTTTTGTCTGAATGAAATTTTTAAAAACCTGTTCCAGTTTTTGTCCAAGAAAATCTGTGTTTTGTACTTTGTTTTCTAGTAACCGTGATGGGTCGCCAAGGCGGGCCCCCTGTGCTTCAAGTTTATGTCTGCTTTCGTTCAGTAAACGGTTAAGACCATTTAACAGGCGTTTTTTATCATCCAGAATTTGCGCCATTAAATCGCGGCGATGAGGAACGGCGACTTCCGCTGCTGCGGTGGGTGTGGGGGCTCTGTAATCAGCGGCATAATCGGCCAGAGTGGTATCAGTTTCATGGCCAACGGCTGATATAATGGGGGTTTTGCAGGTCGCAATTGCCCGTGCCACTATTTCTTCGTTAAAGGGCATTAAGTCCTCTAATGATCCACCGCCGCGGGCTACAATAATAAGGTCTGGTTTGGTAATTGGGCCGTTGTCAGGCAAAGAATCGAACCCCTCTATTGCGCGGGCAACCTGTTCGGCTGCCCCTGTGCCTTGTACCAATACCGGCCATACAATGACGTGGCGCGGAAACCGGTCTTGTAAGCGGTGAAGGATATCTCTAATGACTGCCCCTGTGGGGGAGGTGACCACCCCTATTACATTTGGCACAAAAGGTAGGCGTTTTTTGCGCCCTTGATCAAAAAGACCTTCGGCAGCCAATTTCTTTTTTCGCTCCTCTAGCATTTTGAGCAGCGCGCCTTCCCCTGCCAGCTCCATTGATTCGATCACAAGTTGGTATTTCGAACTTTTGGGGTAAGATGAAATTTTTCCGGTTACAATAACTTCCAGGCCTTCTTCCGGGCGTACGGATAAACGGTTTAATACGCCTTTCCAACATACAGCATCGATTAGGGCCTGGTCGTCTTTCAGGCTGGTATACATGTGGCCTGACCCTGCGATGCTGACGCGCGATAATTCACCACGTACACGTACGTGCCCAAAGTTTTCTTCCAGTGTACGTTTCAAGGAGAGTGCGAGGTCGCCCACGCTGAACTCCGGCACATTGCTTTTGGGCGGTGCAGCGTTATTTGTCTCATTATTGTTTTTGAATTCAAATAGATCCGTCATAAAATCATCTTAAGATTCATAACGAATAAAACAATAGGGAATTCATAAAAATGACTGTTCTTGCCGATAATTTATATGCCGATGAGGCAAAAGTAGTGAATACTTTGCTGGAAACTATTGATTGGGATGCATCTCGGTCACGCAGAGTTCACAGCGCAGCAGTCAAGTTAGTGGAAAATTTGCGCCAAACAAAACGTAAAATGGGTGAGTTAGAAACATTTATGCAGCAATATTCGCTTTCCACACGTGAAGGATTGGCCTTAATGTGCTTGGCTGAAGCGCTTTTGCGCATTCCTGACCATAAAACGGCCAATGATTTGATTAAAGATAAAGTGGCTGCACATGATTGGCTTGTTAATATTGGTGATACGAAGGACTGGATGGTCAAGGCCGCTGGCTATGGATTGATGATATCTGATAAGACGCTTGGTTCCCTTGTCTCAAAATTAGGAGAGCCGGTGATTCGCGAAGCGATGGTACAGGCGATGCGCATGATGGGATCACAATTCGTTTTAGGCCGCACAATAGAGGAGGCCATGAAGCGGGCCCGTGATTACCCTAAGTATAGAATGTCATATGATATGCTTGGCGAAGGGGCGCGCACTGCGGGTGATGCTGAGCGGTATTTTCAGGCCTATATGAACGCAATAGACTATCTGGGGCAAAACTATCGCCCAGACAAAGATGGGGAGCGCGCGCCGGGTATATCTGTGAAATTATCAGCCCTGCACCCTCGTTATGAGGTGGCACAGCAAGATATTTGCGTACCGTTTTTGACGAAAAAGCTGTTAGAACTTTGCGCCCGGGCGAAATCCTACAATATGGCCTTGACGGTAGATGCCGAAGAGTCTGAACGCCTTGAGATGTCGCTAGGCATTATCAAGGGCGTGATGAAAGATGAAATTCTGGATCATTGGGATGGGTTTGGATTGGCAATTCAGGCGTATCAAAAGCGGTGCGGCCCTTTGATTGATCTTCTGGCAGAAATGGCACGTGAATATGGCCGAATGATTCAGGTTCGTTTGGTAAAGGGTGCCTATTGGGATAGTGAAATAAAACATGCGCAAGTTGACGGTTTAGAAGGTTTTCCCGTCTTTACCCGTAAGGTCAATACGGATGTATCATACCTGACCTGCGCCCAGAAAATGTTGTCATATGGAGATGTATTTTTTCCAATGTTTGCAACGCATAATGCACATACAATTTCGGCCATACTGGACATGGCACGCGATAGCAATACGGCCTATGAATTTCAGAGGCTGCACGGTATGGGCGAAGGGCTTTATGATATTGTTCTAAAAGAAAATGACGTACAGGCTACGGTGTACGCCCCGGTTGGGCCGCACTCTGATTTGTTGGCCTATCTGGTCCGGCGTCTATTGGAAAACGGTGCCAATTCTTCTTTTGTGAATAAAATAATGGATGAAAACCTGCCGCCGGCGCAGATTGTTTTTGACCCGGTTGAAGATGCCCGCGCGCACGTATCGAAAATTCATGAAGGCATTCCTTTGCCAAAGGATATATTCGCGCCGCGTCAAAATTCACATGGCATTGACCTGAATGATGAACGTAGTGCGGACAAACTGCTAAAAAGCATTCGGGCCTATAAGGGAATACAGCGCAATGTGACTTCGATTCTCGCTCATGATCATTGCAATGGCGGTGGGAATGGGGTTGCAAATGAATGCCCGGCCAATATAAGTCGCGTATTCGGGCAAGTGGAATATCTACCATCAGGTGCGGTTGATAAAGTTTTTGAAGTGTCGCGGTTTGCATACAGTAAATGGGCACAAACCCCACCAATGCTGCGGGCCAAGGCATTGGAAAAATATGCTGATTTGTTGGAGAAACATCATGCCGAGTTAATGGCTCTTTGTGTTTATGAAGCTGGTAAAACAGTGTTGGATGCGCATCTGGAAATACGTGAGGCCGTTGATTTTTGTCGTTATTATTCCATGCAAGGCCGTGATATTTTTGATTTGCAAGGTCATAAGATGCAGGGCCCCACTGGTGAAAGTAATGTTTTAACCCATCATGGGCGCGGCGTTTTTGTCTGCATATCACCGTGGAATTTTCCTTTGGCTATTTTTACCGGTCAGGTTGTTGCGGCCCTAATGGCGGGGAATGCAGTTGTAGCAAAGCCCGCGGAGCAAGCCTGCGCGGTTGCGCATCGTGCGGTTGAATTGATGCACGAGGCAGGAATCCCTAAAGATGTATTGCAGTTGGTCCTTGGGGATGGAGAAATTGGCGGGAAGCTGATTGCGCACCCTGATGTCGGGGGCGTGGCTTTTACTGGCTCTACAGAGGTCGCCAAGATTATACAACGAAGTCTGGCCGAAAAGGATGGCCCGATTGTTCCTTTGATCGCAGAGACCGGGGGGCAGAATGTTATGATTGTCGATAGCTCTGCTTTGCCTGAGCAAGTTGTTGATGATGTAATTCTTAGTGCCTTTGGCTCTGCTGGGCAGAGATGTTCCGCGTTGCGCGTGCTTTTGTTACAAGACGATATTGCCGATAAGGTGATAAGAATGCTGTGCGGAGCGATGGCGGAACTGCGTATTGGCGAGCCGGATGAGTTGTCTTCGGATTTGGGGCCTGTCATTGATGAGGAAGCGTTGCACGTTTTGGAAACACACCGTAATAATTTGGACAAAATTGGCCAAAAATTATTTGTAACGCCTATGGATAAAGACTTGCGTAAGCGTGGGTATTTCTTTGCTCCCAGTGCATATGAAATTGGATCGATTGATAAATTGGGCCGAGAGGTCTTTGGTCCTATCCTTCATGTAATCCGTTATAAAGCGTCTGACATTGATAAGGTCTTAACTGCTGTTAACGATATGGGGTACGGCTTGACCTTGGGTGTGCATAGTCGTATTGAGAGTTTCCAGCGCAAAATCGTTGAAAATTGCCGTGTTGGTAATGCGTATGTAAACCGGGGGATGACCGGCGCTGTTGTCGGTTCGCAGCCCTTTGGCGGTCGTGGATTATCTGGTACTGGCCCTAAGGCTGGTGGGCCGCAGTATCTATATGCGTTTTCGACAGAAAAATCAGTTAGTATTGATACAACTGCCGCAGGGGGGAATGCGAGCCTTGTATCTTTGAGTGAATAATTCCATTATGATTCTTTAAAACGTACGTATAAAAACGGAAGAGGATAATATGAAGGTTTTATTGGTGGGGTCCGGCGGCCGGGAACATGCATTGGCATGGGCCTTGGCGCAAAGTGACAACTGTAGTGCGCTGTATTGTGCGCCCGGTAATGCAGGTATCGAACAATGCGCGGAGTTGGTTGCTATTCAGGCCGAAGATGTTGATAGACTCACGACATTTTCCAAAGATAATGAGATTGATTTGGTCATAATAGGGCCTGAAGCCCCTTTAGTTCTTGGGCTTGCGGATCGTTTGCATGACGCTGGAATTGATGTATTTGGTCCGTCTGCCAAAGCAGCGCAGCTTGAGGGTTCGAAAGGGTTTATGAAGGATATTTGTAAGAAATATGGAATTCCAACGGCTGCTTATGAACGATTTACTGATGTCACCAAGGCTAAAAAATTCATTGATGACAATGCTATCCCTATTGTTGTAAAGGCTGATGGCCTCGCCGCTGGCAAAGGGGTGATTATATGCGAAACCAGGCAGCAGGCCTATATGGCGGTTGAAGAAATGCTCTCCGGCGCGGCGTTTGGCGATGCCGGGCAGTCTGTCGTTATTGAGGAATTTATGGATGGAGAGGAGCTCTCTTATTTTGCTTTGGCTGATGGAAAAACAATTCTGCCTTTGACATCGGCTCAGGATCACAAGCGAGCATTCGACGGCGATCAGGGGCCAAATACTGGCGGGATGGGGGCGTATTCCCCTGCTCATATGATGACGGCGGATCTGGAAGAAAAAATTATTCACCGTATTATAGAACCTACTGTAAAGGCTATGGCCGATGAGGGGGCACCATTTACCGGCGTGTTGTTTGCGGGACTAATGGTCGTTGATGGCGAACCTAAACTGATAGAATATAATGCCCGTTTCGGGGACCCTGAATGTCAGACCTTGGTAGCACGTTTGCAAGGGGATTTATTAAAGATTCTACAGGCCAGTGCACAGGGGCGCCTGGATGATATTAAAGGGCAGGTGAGTTGGAGCGAACAAACAGCCATGTGCGTTGTAATGGCGGCCAAAGGATATCCAGGATCGTATGAGAAAAATACATTGATTCAAGGTTTGTCTGAGGCCGAAGAGGTTGAAAACACTATTGTTTTTCACGCAGGAACGTCAAAAAATGAAGATGGTGATATTGTGAGCGTCGGCGGCCGTGTTTTAGGGATTACCGCCACTGGTGATAATATTGGTCATGCGCGTCGTCTTGCCTATGAGGCCGTTGAGCGTGTGAACTGGCCGGATGGGTTCTGCCGTCATGATATTGGTCACCGCGCGCTGCCATAAACGCTCGTATGTGCATACGACTGTAGTGATTCATCTATTCTTAAATAGGTTATCTTTATACTGAGTAGTATATTCAAGTATAAACCCGCCGCGTGAATGTTTCGGGGTAAACCCGCCGCTTTAATCAAAGTCGGCGATATTGAAAGGATGAAAAAATATGCTAAAGATGAAAGCGAGCAACACATCGTCTTTTAATTCCCCGAAAACAAAAACAGAAGTAAATGCGCTTTGGCATGCTTTGGACAAATCTCAGGCGGTGATTGAATTTGAAATGGACGGGACGATAATAAACGCCAATGCCAATTTTTTGAATACAATGGGCTATACATTGGATGAAATTAAGGGCAAGCACCATTCGATGTTCGCCGAGCCGGAATTTGCGGCCAGTAAAGAGTACAAGGAATTCTGGGAAAAATTGCGCCGCGGTGAATATCAGGCCGCCCAATATAAGCGTTTAGGAAAAGGCGGCAAAGAAGTCTGGATTGAGGCGTCTTATAACCCGATTAAGGACATGAACGGTGTCCCGTTCAAAGTTATTAAATTTGCAACGGATTTGACAAAGCGTAAGCAAGAGAATTTAAAACTGGCGCAGGATTTTGAAGAAAATGTCAGCTCTATTGTTCAACTTGTTGGTACCAATTCCAACCAGATGCAGGGAACGGCACAGGTAATGTCTTCATCTGCAGATCAGACAAACAATCTTGCTGCCGCGGTGGCGACAGCAACCGAAGAATTGACCGCCTCAGTAAATGAAATTTCGTCACAGGTTATGCGTTCCACAAAAATTGTGAATGAAGCTGTTGATGAAGCACATAAAACGGAAAAACTGGTTGCAACTCTGGTTGATGCCGCAGAAAAAATTGGTGAAGTAACCTCCTTAATTTCAGATATTGCGGACCAGACAAACCTTTTGGCGTTGAATGCTACGATTGAGGCTGCACGTGCTGGGGAAGCAGGAAAGGGCTTTGCTGTTGTCGCATCTGAGGTTAAATCACTTGCGGCAGAAACAGCCAAGGCGACCGAGGAAATTAATAGCCAGATTAACGGAATACAAAATGTAACCAATGAAACGGCAGACGCGATCCGTCAGATCACAGAGGTCATTTCCAATGTGAGCGAGATTAGTACCTCTATATCCGGAGCGATAGAAGAACAGACCGCCGCAACGCGTGAAGTGTCGCAAAACATCAGTGAGGTTCAAAGCGCGGCCAATAGCACAGGTCAATCTGCCTCCGATATTCTGGAATCTTCGGTTCAGCTTTCCGATACATCAGAGGAGCTGCAAAGCCGCGTGAATGAATTTCTTACAAAAGTGCGCTCAATGTAAAAGTCCATTATAATTATTGTGGTTCAAGATTTGCCAGAGTTTCCTCTATAGCGGAATAATCTTCTTTGTATCATTCCATTATTTTGTCCGTTTGCTTTGAAAAAATTGTTTGAGAATGGCCCCGCATTCCTGCTGAAGAAGGCCTTGGGTAATGGCCGGTCTCCAGTGACATGTCCGTTGTTCATAAAATTTGCTTCCGTGCAGAATACCGCCCCCTTTGGGGTCGTCGGCGCCGATTACGACCCGGTTTATCCGCGCAAATGAAATAGTCGCGGCACACATCGTGCAGGGCTCAAGCGTGACATACAGATCATACCCGGGAATTCTTTGCGCTCCGTTTTTTTGGCAAGCATCGCGAATGACCAGCATTTCCGCGTGCGCGCTTGGGTCAGATAATTCCCGCGTTCGGTTTCCTGCCCGGCTTACGACCTCACCTGTTTCTGAATGCACCAAGACGGCACCGATGGGAACTTCATCCCGGTCCGCAGCAGCATTTGCCTCTTCCAGTGCAAGGCGCATATATGCTATGTCTTTATCCATGAACACAGAAAAACACAAAGGTGAGCGGATCGCAAAGAAAATTGCCAGGGCGGGGCTTTGTTCACGCCGTGATGCCGAGCGCTGGATCGCTGATGGCCGGGTTAGCGTAAACGGTAAAATATTACAGAGCCCTGCCTGCACAGTTACCGATCTGGATCAAGTTGTCGTTGATGGCGTGCCTTTAAAAGAAAAAGATCCTGCGCGTTTGTTCTTGTATCATAAACCTTCGGGACTGGTGACGACACACAAGGATGAAAAGGGGCGGTCAACGATTTTTGATCATTTGCCCGGCCACTTGCCGCGTGTGGTGAGTGTCGGACGCCTTGATTTGAACACAGAAGGGTTGTTGTTACTTACCAATGATGGTGAATTGTCGCGGTATCTGGAATTACCAACAACAGGGTGGAAACGCAAATACCGTGTACGCGTACACGGTAAAGTGGATACAGATAAGCTGGCCGGATTAAAAAAAGGAATAAAGATTGCTGGCGTTAATTATAAATCGATTGTGGCTGAAATAGATGAAAGTGCCAAAGAAAAATCAGGGACGAATACCTGGTTGTACGTAACCTTAACCGAGGGTAAAAACCGTGAAATACGCAAGGTAATGGAAGCGCTAGGGTTACGCGTAAACCGTTTGATACGCGTATCCTACGGCCCGTTTCAATTGGGCGCTTTAGGGGTGGAGAAGGTGGAGGAGGTTAGCTCCAGGGTTATGAAAGAGCAGATAAAGGGTTTTTTCGGCCCGGCGAAAAACGGAGCTGTTCAGACCAGACAAAATGATATTTCTGGTTCTAAAGCCGGTAAGAATAAAGGCAGGCCTTCTAAAGCCGGATCTTTTGGAAAAGGAAATTCTGAGGGCGCAAAAAGTAAAATGAGTGCGGGAAAATCTGGGCCTAAAACCATTGGGCATCAAGGTCACCGCCATAAATCCAAAAGACGGGATAAATGAGAATTATTGCCGGTAAATATAAGGGACGAAAACTGGAAGTGCCCAATGGGCGTGATATACGTCCAACATCTGACAAAATACGCGGCGGTATTTTTAATGCGCTTTTGGCGCGTTTAGGGAGTATCGATGGCCTTTCGGTTATTGATGTATGTTGTGGGACAGGGGCACTTGGATTAGAGGCCTTATCGCGCGGAGCTCAAAGCTGTGTATTTCTTGATAAATCGAGAACATCATTGGCTTTGGCGCGCCAGAATGCGCATAAACTGGACCAAGACATTTGCGCTGAATTTATTGCATGTGATGCCGCACAATTACGTCCACGTTCTATGGGCTCTGCACCGTGTGATGTATTTTTCTGTGATCCGCCATATCATAAGAATCTTATTACACCTGCCTTGCAGGCTCTGCAAACCGGTGACTGGCTAGCGGACGGAGCCTATGGGGTTTTGGAGGCAGAGAAAAACTGGATTCCGGATATTCCACTTTGTTTTGACATTGTGGCTGAAAAAACCTATGGGGATACGCGCATTGTTTATGTTCGAAAACAATGACTTAGGATTGAATAAAGCCTCCATAAATACCAACCAATAAAATTGTACCTAGAATAAAGCGATAAATTACAAATGGCATGAAGGTAGCGCGTTCCAGCCATTTCATCATGAGTGCAATGGCCGCCAGCCCCGTAATGAAGGAGAGGGTGGCCGCTGATATAAATTCCAGGCCTATTTCTACACTGCCTGTATCAATTAAATCTTTTATGCTAAGGGCTCCGGCACCACTAATTGCGACAATGGCAAGCAGCAAGGAAAAATGCGCCGATTCTGCGCGGCTATACCCCAGAAACCGAGAGGCGGTCATGGTGATTCCAGATCGGCTGGTACCTGGAATTAGGGCTAGGATTTGCATGATCCCGATCAATAAGGCGTGTTTAAACCCCATATCTTTAATGGTTTTATCGGTTTGTGGTGTGCGATCGGCCAGCCACAACACAGCGCCAAAAATTAATGTTGTCCAGGCCACGATTTCGACCTGCAATAGCCATGCTGGTTCCCAAAGGTGCAATAAAAACCCTGCTATGATGACTGGTATCGAACCAATTATTAAATTGAAGATTAGTTTGCTTCCTTCAGCCTTGGTGTCACCCTTGCCAATTTCTTTTAATCCGCCGAGCATTTTCAAAATGTCTTTGTGGAAATATAATAGAACACTGAAAAGGGTCCCTATGTGCACGGCAACATCTAAAAGCATATGATCTTGCCATATATTTGTATTTTCAGCGTTTTGTTTAAAAACCGCATGGACTAAAATCAGGTGCCCGCTTGAGCTGATGGGCAAAAATTCTGTAATACCTTGAACCAAGGCAAGAATAAAAAGGGGTAATAACACCATGGAAGAGATCCGTTCTTGATTTTTGTGCAGTTTAGATCAAAATGGACGAATGGTCTATGTAATTGGTATTGTCGGGTTTGTTGCCGGGTTCTGCGCAGGGCAGATGTTGTTGTATGTTCTATTGCGTCATAAAACGCAAGAAGAGCTGTTAAGTGATCCCTATCTAAAATGGAAATATGGCGGGTTGAACTGGATATTAGCATTATTAGGCGCTTATGGAGCAGTTGAGCTATACTATGAGTATCTGTCGTTAGCTGGATAACGTTTTATCAAGATTGTTTTGTCAGCGCATTTTTGCTTGAAGTGAGAGATGACCGTTCTATCTTAAACATAGTTTTTAAAACCTAAACTCTAAGAGGATAACCCATCTATGAAGAAACTACTATTAGGGGCCGCGATGGCCGCCATTTTGTCTATTTCAACGCCAGGGCATGCCGCAGATAAATACGTTTTTGATAAAACGCATACACAAATTATTTTCTTTGTTAAACATTTGGGATTTTCTTTTTCTGAAGGTGAATTTCTTGATTTTGACGGTGGATTTACTTTCGATATAGAAAATCCTGAGCAATCCAGTATTGATGTGACCATTAATACTGATTCCATTGATATGGATGATGAGGCTTGGGATAAGCACATGAAGAACGAGGATTTCTTTAATGTCGCTGAATATCCGACAATGGCATTTAAAAGTACATTGATTGAAGTTACTGGGGAAGATACCGCCAAAATTACTGGTGATTTGACTATTCTGGATGTAACAAAGCCCGTTACATTGGACGTGAAAATGAATGGTGTGGGAAAAAGCCCCATGGGCAATGATTATAAAGCCGGCTTTTCGGCCACGGCCAATATTAAACGTTCTGAATGGGGCATGACTTATGGATTGCCAAATATAGCAGATGATGTTGAAATCCGTATTGAGGTTGAGGCCGTTCGTGATGAAGAGCAGCCAGAGTAAGGATTTATAATTTGAATACACAAGCCCCTTTGACACCGGACCAACAATACACAACTTTTGCAAAGGCTATGCATTGGATTATTGCAATCTTGATTTTGGGATTGCTTTGTATTGGTTTTTTGATGGGTGATATGGAGTTTGGCCCCTCCAAGATGACCGTGATAATGCTTCATAAGTCATTCGGTATGACGGTGCTGGGGCTTGTGATTTTGCGTATGGCCTGGCGGTTTCTGAACCCGCCCCCCGCCCCGCTGGCGTCACATAATGTATTGGAAAAAATTCTTTCTAAACTGGTTCATTTGCTTCTGTATATTGGTATGATCGGTATGCCTGTAAGTGGCTGGGTCATGTCCTCGGCCGCAGAATATCCAATTGATTTTTTTGGTTTGTTTGATTTCCCGATGATCACGTCGAAGGATGAGGCCTTGGCAGAGCAAGCTGAAGAAATGCATGAGCTGTTCGCTTTCTTTATTTACTTTGCAATTGGTCTGCATTTCCTGGGGGCTGCTAAACATCACCTTTTTGACAAAGACATTACTTTGAGGCGCATGAGCGGCAATACTGCTTTTTTGGCAATTGGAGCCATTTTATTGTTAGGGGCAGGTATTTTGGTTGGCAATGATCTTTGGGGCAGTTCCGGTAAGCATGGCCATGATGATTATGCTACGGCGCATCAGGACGAACATTCCAGCCGTGAAAATTTAGTGAAAAACCTGCCAGGGAATAATGGCCGTGTTACTGACCCGGACAATGCAAATGGCGGTGATGGGGATGAATGGCTATGGACAATTGATCCAGAACAATCTTTTATTCGTTTCAGGTTTCAACAATATGGACAAGATATACAAGGCGAATTTGAGGCTTTTAAAGGGCGCATTGAATTTAATCCTAATGATTTAGAGGCCTCGCATGTGAATATTATGATTGATACAGCCAGCATCACAACAGGAAGTGGTGACCGTGATGAGCAGGCCAAGTCAAATGACTGGTTCGCTGTTGAGGAGTATCCTTTGGCGATATTTACAGGCGAATCATTTGCGCATGTTGAAGAAAATCGTTACACAGTTCGTGGAGATTTAACGATTCGCGGGCAATCTCTTCCGGTTGTTTTGCCGTTTTCATTAGAAATCTCTAAAAAAGACGATGGCGATGAGTTTGCATATATGGTTTCGCAAATCATTTTGATGCGCCTTGATTTTAATGTAGGTCAGGGTGAGTGGGAGTCAGGCGATGTAATTGGGAATGAAGTCCTGGTTGATATTGTTGTGACGGCTAACCGTACTCTTTAAAATCTATCGTATTCGATTCGACATCTGCTGTTAAAATGTGTAAAGATTCCTTATAACAATCATTTAAGGACTTTTCTTTAAAAGACTGTCCAGGTTAGCGTATTTTATGAGAACTTTGTTTCATTTATGGCTCCATCCTTTTTCGCGCAAGGTCCGTGTGGTTTTGGCTGAAAAACAGTTAGAGTTTGATTTGAAAATCGAGAAAATCTGGGAACGTCGTACTGAATTTCTTGCTTTGAACCCTGCAGGAGATGTTCCCGTACTGATTGAGCCTGATGGCACCACTATCGCTAATTCTCAGGTGATTTGTGAATATTTGGAAGAAGTGTATCCCGAAAACAATTTGTTAGGGCAAGACCCTATACAACGCAGCGAAACGCGGCGCCTGATTAGTTGGTTTGATGTGAAATTTAACCGCGAGGTTAGTGAAAACCTTGTCGGGGAAAAACTGATGAAAAGGTTTCTGAAATTGGGCGAACCGCACGGACCCTCTATTCGTGCGGGCCATGCAAATATTCATTACCACCTTGATTATATCGGATTTTTGACCGAAAAGCGTGAATGGCTGGCAGGCAGCCAATTTTCGCTGGCTGATATTGCCGCTGCTGCCCATTTATCTGCTGTTGATTATATCGGTGATGTTCCCTGGGAAGAACACCAGGCTGCGCAAAGATGGTATCGTAAGGTTAAAACGCGTAGAAGTTTTCAGCCGTTATTGGAAGACCGCATTCCCGGGTTCTCTCCCGTTGACAATTACGAGGATGTTGGTACCTGATAAGCAATACATTATGCATCGTAATAAGAAGAATAATCATGGATTTGCATAGAGAATGAATCACGACAATCGAAACCATTTGTTTTGTTTTGGGTATGGATATACTGCAGACTATCTGGGCCATGCACTCATAGATAAGGGATGGAAAATTTCCGGCACGACTCGTTCTTGCGAAAAACGCGATGAATTAAAATCCCGCGGTATTGACGCTCATTTGTTTGATTTCGAAAAGCCGTTGCTTGATCCTCTGACAATTTTGGAAGGGGTTACACATCTTCTGATTTCTACTCCGCCGGATGATAAAGGGGACCCGGTCTTTCAGCTTCATGGACAAGATTTGCCGTTCATTCAGTCTTTAAAATGGGTGGGCTATCTTTCAACAACAGGGGTTTATGGGGACCGCGGTGGTGAGTGGGTTGATGAGACATCTGAAGTGCGCCCAACATCAAAACGTGGATCCCGACGTGCAGAGGCGGAGAGCCAATGGATGTCTCTAAATAATGAGAAGGATTTTCCGTTACATATTTTTCGCCTTGCCGGTATTTATGGTCCGGGGCGCAGCGCTCTTGATTCTGTTCGTGCTGGTGTGGCCCGCCGTATACATAAGCCCGGTCATGTTTTTAGTCGGATTCACGTTGAAGACATTGTTCAGGTTTTGGAGGCTTCGATGATGAATCCAAAAGCAGGGAGCATATATAATCTGTGCGACAGTGCACCCGCCGCGAGTAATGAAGTGATTGAGTATGCGTGCGAGTTGTTAGGCAGGCCTTGCCCGCCTATGGTGGACTTTGATGACGCTAACTTGGCTCCCATTACGCGAAGTTTCTACATGGATAACAGACGCGTCCATAATGACAAGATTAAAGATGAGTTGGGTGTGAAGCTGAAATATGATGATTTTCGTTCCGGTTTGCGTGGTTGCAAAGATGCGGAAGATTATGCGCTGGCACAAATAAAAAAACGTGGCGGCATTCCAGGATTTTAATTTATAAGACCTGGCTTACTTAATTTTAGTTGAGTAAATATTTAGCAAGCATATTGACGTGTTTGATGTGCCCTTCTTAAAGGAAACATGAATTAATTATTGCTGTTGGTACGGAATACGGACTGTAACGGTCGTACCGTCGCCAATTTTGGAATCAATTAACAGTGTTCCTTCGTGCATCTCCACCAGCTCTTTTGTGATGGCCAATCCGAGGCCTGATCCTTCGTGATCACGGCTATAGGATGAAGAGGCTTGTTCGAATGGGCGCATAATGCATTGTAATTTGTTTGCAGGGATTCCGACGCCTTCATCACGAACCTTTATAGAAATGAATTCTGGACGTTCATGGCATTCCAAATATATCTTGCCCCCTTCATTGGAGAACTTAACCGCATTGGATAATAGGTTTAAAATGATCTGCATAAAAGCGCGGCGATCGGCAATAATATTTAAGTTTTCATTCTTCAGGTCGTCTGTGATAATTTTTATACCGCTTTCCAAGGCTCGGCCTTCCATCATATGCACGGCCAGTTTCATGGTTTTTGTGATGTTAACGCTCTCTAAATCAAGCTCATATTTCCCGGCCTCTATTTTTGACATATCCAAAATGTCACTGATCAAATCCAAAAGATGCTCACCGCTTTCCCGAATACCGGCAATGTAATCAAGGTATTTTTCCGTACCAATCGGTCCCAAAAGCTGTCGTTGCATCATTTCTGAAAAACCAATAATGGCATTCAATGGTGTCCGTAATTCGTGGCTCATATTGGCAAGAAACTGTGATTTTGCCGCATAGGCCCGTTCCGCGGCATCCTTTGCTTCCTTAAGCTCGCGTTCATAAAGCATACGTTCAGTCATATCCTGCATGACACCGTAAAGGGCAATAACATCGCCATCAGCATCTTTTTCACAGCGCCCTTCGCACCGTATATAGCGTATATCACCGCCGGGACGCACGATCCGAAATTCCATATCGTAATCATTTTGCTCGATGATCGCGCGCTGAAATGCCTGTATTACTCGCCCGACATCGCGCCGGTGAACCATCTGGTTCAGAGAATCAATACTTGGTGTAAATCCTTCGGGGTCAACGCCGAAAATACGAAAGATCTGGTCAGACCAGTCAATGCCATCTTGTCCAATAACCCATCGCCAATGTCCCATGCGGCCAATTAACTCGGCCTCCATCAATTGATGCTCCCGTTTGGAAAGCTCTTCTTCATGAGATTTTGCAGCGGTTAAGTCGCGCCCGACGCAATATATATATCCGGCCCGATGCTGTAGGCGCCATTCCGTCCAGTAATTTGTGTTCCCCTGGCTAATCGCGCTGGCCTCAAAATCAATGATGCCGATGACAGAATTATCTTCGTGCACTGTTAAATTTTGCAGATAATTCCGAACAGAAGCACGTTCACTGTTATCGAACAAATCCATAAAGTTAAGTTTGGTAAACGCGTTATTTTTATATCCGAATAAGCGGTGGAAGGCTTTGTTTACGCGTACTAGATTTCCATCTTCATTGGCAACGATCATTACTTCGTTTGACATGTTTAGAAAGTTGCGTAAATCGCCTTGTTCTTTGAGGCTGCCCAATGCAGTGATCAGTTCTTTTTCGCTCTCATAATCGGCATCATTGGACGGTATCGTTAAAGGCGCTTGCATAATTTTTTCAGCAAAAAATTCTCTGTCTTCCTGTGTTAAGGACGGTTGAACCTCTGTTATCTCACTAGCGATTAGGTAACGCCCCTTATCAATCATTTCGACCCAATCAAAATGAAATTTCAGCGGTATGGTGTCTTCACGTAGAAAAATAGTATAAACACCTGAAGTGATTTCATTGATAGTTACATTTTTTTCAAAACGAATGAGCTTATTGGCCTTTTCTTGCTTTGGCGTGTTGGTAAGCTGTGCAAGGTCTTTGAAATGTGTATTGGCATAGATAATACGTCCGGCTTCACTGATCACCAGACGTGCGATTCCATCCTCTTCACGGAATGATAGCGGGTTTTTTATCTGAAATGCCGCAGGATTATTATTGTTTATACTCAAGGGGGGCCACACTGAATAATGATGTGATAATATTAGCTGATAGATATACCATAATTGATTCCCTAACATCTCACAAGTTTGGCTCTGTATTTCTGCACAGGATTAATGCCAAAAAATGTGCCGCCCCCAATTCATGAGGCGACACGTTTGTATGTGACTTTTAGTACTTTACTGCGCAGCCATATGGCGCTGTTGTTTTTGTTTCAACTTCTTCCCCGGCTTGAAGGGCTTTGATTGCTTCTACAACATAGTTGTTTGCGCTTTCGATTGTGTCCGGGTTCGGGCTGGAGTTGCTGTCGATTGCACCGGCATAAGCAACAAGCCCTTCGGCATCGATGACAAACATATGCGGTGTAGTTTTGGCGTCATATGTTTTGCCTATTTCGCCGTTTTTATCCAGTATTTGAGTTGTTGGGGCTGCGCCATAACGTTCAATATCGGCTTTGGCCTCTTCCGCACTAACATAGCCTTGCTTACCTTCTGCTGAAGAAATAATCGAAACCCATGTAATATCATCTGCGGCTGCCTGTTTTTGTATTTTCTGCATGTTGCCGCTGTCGTAATGTTTTTGTACGAACGGACACCCTTTATTGAACCATTCCAGTACGACAATTTTTCCCTTGTGATCGGCTAGATTAAATTCCTCACCATTTATATCGGTTGCTGTAATTGATGGGGCGGGTTTTCCGATCTCAACAGCGGCTTTAGCTGGAACGATGGCGACGGCCATGATGATCATAATCATTAGATAAGGTAGGGTTCGTGCAATCATTGTTTTCTCCTTTATAGTGATTGTCCATTGTTATTCGAATTACGTGCCGGTAACAGCTTTTTCAATGATCCGCGGTGTTAGTATTTGCGGCAGTAAAACAGCATCTGGTCTTTGCCCGGTTTCATCATTTCGCGCACCGTAGAAGACGTAAATAGGCACTCCATTTCTTCCAAAATCATTTAAGTATTCAGTTATAACCGGATCTTCATTTGTCCAGTCACCGATGAAATATTGTACGTTGTTTTCTGCGAAAATTGCCTTTGTTTTGTCAATATTGATCGACGTGGCATGATTAACTTTACAGGTGATGCACCATGCGGCGGTCATCTCAACAAATACAGGGTCGGAGCCGGATAATGCTGTGCTTAAATCTGCTGGCGAAAATTTTTGTCCGAATTCATATTGATTTGTTGTGGGTCCGTCTGTCCCTTCTTGATCTATGCCTGTGGTTTTATCCCAAGATGGTATAAATGCAAATGCGCATAGTAATGCGAATACGGCAAGTATTTTGATTAGTCCGCGCCCTATCGCATGAGATGGGTTATGTTTTAATAACCAGATTCCAAATACAATGCATAGCATCCCGAGTAAAATACCAAACACATTGAATGGGCCTGTCAGCTGTGCCAAAATCCAAACCAGCCATGCGGAAAAACCAAACATTGGAAATGATAGCAATTGTTTGAAAACATCCATCCATGCTCCAGGACGAGGTAGTAGTTTTTGTAATGACGGTATAAAGGCAAGCGCAAGATATGGCAGTGCCAGGCCAAGCCCTAAGGCTGTGAATATGGTCAAAGCAACAAGGGGGCTTTGCAACAGGGCATAACCTATGGCTACGCCCATGAAGGGGGCTGTGCAAGGAGTTGCGACAATTGTAGCGAGAATCCCTGTGAAAAATGAACTGGTGAGGTCATTCCCTTGAGTAAGTTTTTGACCGAAATTGCCGTATGACGCGGTAATATCAAAATAACCAGCCAAGTTTAAGCCGATTATAAATAGCAGGTAAGCTAGCAAAGCAACGACGATCGGGCTTTGTAATTGGAAGCCCCAGCCGATTTGTTGCCCGCCCGCCTGAAGCGATATCAGGATTGCGGCAATCAGAAGAAAACTAAGGACGATCCCGGCCGTGTACGCAATGCCGTGCAGCCTTGCCAGGGCAGGCCCTTTTTCTGCAAATTTTACTAAACTCAGGGCTTTTAAAGACAGTACTGGAAATACGCATGGCATGAGGTTTAAAACCAGCCCACCCAATAAGGCGAAGGCGAAGGCCTTAATTAAACCGGTAGAGGTGATACGCGTTTTTTCTGAGTTACTTATGGCGTCGTTTGGCGCGATGGAATTTTGAAATTTAGTCTGTGTTATTACGGCATTTGCGTTTTTCGCTGTAATGCGCGCAGCTCTGTACTGCCCTTGATTGGTGTCATAGGCCAGAAGGGCCTGCATACTAGCGATGTCCTTTAAGGGCCTTTCTCCTATTCTTTGAATCAGGTTCAGCTCATTGCCTTGAATTTGAAGATCTGCAGGTGCGGCGTTTTCGATGATGCCCCAATCAACAGGAATAAATTGCAATGTTTTTTGGTCAATATTGGCCAAAAAATCATCTGGAACGCTTACTTTTAGAACAAAATTGCCTTGCTCTTGGGTGAATGTGGCTTGCCAGTCCTGATCTTGCGGGATTTTCGCCAATGTCTGATCAAAATAGGCGCGATTGTCTTCATTGAGGCTGGCCGGGTCGTTGAGGGTTAGGTCAAAACTGCCATATTCGGGAATGCAGATGTCTTTGCAAACCAGTGTTTCAACATCCACAGTTAATGTTATTGGGCCGTTTGGCAATGTTTCGGGTATATGAAGTTTTTGCAGGAGTAAAACCTTGTCGGTATATCCATAGTTCAATAATGGCGGGTAAGGAATTTTATGCGGTGCAGGCCATTGTATATTTTGAATGGTGAAGCCCTTAGGAAGGGTCCAGTCGTGGCGTGATGCCGAACCCGAATCGCCTGGGTTTTTCCAATAGGTATGCCATCCGGGGTGTATGGATTGCTCCACACCCACCAAGATTTCTTCGCCGGGCTTTACAGATGTTTTCTCTGCTAATACGCGAAATGTTACATAATGATCAGGCGTATTTGGTTGCTGTTTTATAGTCTGCTCTTGTTTGTTTACAGATATTCTGTTTTCGGACAAGGCTGGATTATAAAGGGTGCTGATAACCCAAAACGCGGTTAAAGCAAGCGCTGTATATAAAATATTTAGTGACCCTTTATTCATGTTTGTTCACGTTTTCCATTGTTTGTTTTTATATAAATTTATATGACCTGACGATAAAAGTAACCCTTGAATAAATTATATTGTACCGGTTCACTATGGGTATGTATTCGCCAGATCTTGACATTAGGTTACAGTGGAGGAAAATACATTTTATAGTTTAAAGGGATTTACGTCAGGGGAGTCTATTCATGAGTATAACAATTGCACAATCAGCGTCTTCAAATATGGCTTCTCCCCTTTGGTCACCGTCACAGGAACAGATAGAACGTAGTTATTTGCACGATTTTATGAAGGTGCTTTCGAAACAATATAAGCTGGATCTACAAAATTATGATGATATTTGGCAATGGTCGGTTGATCATCCCGCTGAATTTTGGTCACAAGTTTGGGATTATTGTGGCGTAATTGGCGAGAAAGGGGAGGTGATACTGCATCATCCGGATAAGATGCCCGGCGCTGTATTTTTTCCTGAGGCCAAAATGAATTATGCGGAAAATTTGTTGCGTCGGCGCGGCGCTGATACGGCGATTATTGCCCGTGATGAACAGGGCGGTGAACGTATGATCAGTTTTGAAGATCTATATGAACAGGTGAGTTTGTGGCAGCAAGCGTTCAAGGCTGCCGGTATTAAATCCGGCGATCGTATCGCAGGATATATGCCCAATATTCCTGAAACAATTATGGCTACATTGGCAGCATCGTCTTTGGGGGCTGTTTGGTGCTCGGCGTCTCCGGATTTTGGGGTGCAAGGTGTTTTGGACAGATTTGGCCAAATAGGCCCTAAAATCATGATCTGCGTAGATGGGTACTATTATAACGGAAAACGTATTGACTGTGTGGAAAAGGTTAAAGACATTGTGCCTAAAATTCCTGAATTGGAACATGTTGTCATGGTGCCATTTCTGGGTACGCAGCCGAATGTCGAAGGGCATGAAAAAATTGTTCTGGATGAAGTTTTTTTAGGGGGCTTTAGTCCTGATGAGGTTAAATTTACGCGCCTAGGTTTTGATCATCCGCTGTTTATTATGTTCTCATCTGGTACAACCGGGGTGCCGAAATGTATTGTGCATGGGCAAGGCGGCACGTTATTGCAGCACATGAAAGAACATAAATTTCAGTGTGATATGCATCCCGGCGATAAGGTTTTTTATTTTACGACCTGTGGTTGGATGATGTGGAATTGGCTTATAAGCGCTTTGGCCAGTGAGTCCACTGTTATGTTGTTTGATGGCTCTCCGTTTTATCCTGATGGGGATATGCTTTGGCAATATGCTGAAAAATATCAGTGTACGTTTTTTGGTACATCGGCAAAATATATTGATGCGCTAAAGGGGGCGGGATTATCGCCTGGGAATAATCATGATTTATCGTCGTTACGTACGATGGCCTCAACTGGATCTCCTTTGGTGCATGAAAGTTTTGATTACGTGTACGCGCATATTAAAAAAGATTTGCATTTGGCCTCTATCTCTGGCGGGACTGACATTGTGTCCTGTTTTGTGCTTGGTAATCCTATTTCGCCCGTTTACCGCGGCGAAATTCAGGGGGCTGGGCTTGGTATGGCCGTAAATGTTTTTGATGAGCAGGGGCAACCAACAACCGAACGTAGTGGGGAGTTGGTTTGTACAAAGCCCTTCCCCTGTATGCCAGTAAAATTTTGGGATGATCCTGATAATATGAGATATCAAGATGCATATTTTAATCGTTTCGATAATGTCTGGTGCCATGGAGATTGGGTTGAAAAGACCGATCATGGCGGTTTTATTATTCACGGCCGCAGTGATGCGACGTTAAATCCAGGCGGCGTCCGTATTGGTACGGCCGAAATATACAGACAGGTTGAACAAATTGAAGGAATTGTCGAAAGTATTGCTGTTGGCCAGGACTGGGAAGGCGATGTACGTGTTATACTTTTCGTTATAATAAAAGATGGTTATGAGCTTGATGACAATATGATTAAGGATATAAAAACTCGCATTCGTACCGGTGCTTCACCGCGTCATATGCCAGCAAAGGTGATCGCTGTTACAGACATTCCACGCACGAAAAGCGGAAAAATTACTGAGCTGGCTGTACGTGATGTGATTATGGGGCGGCCAATTAAAAATAAAGAGGCACTTGCAAATCCTGAAGCATTGTCACTTTATAAGGATCTTGACGTTTTGCAATCATGAGATTTTACCAGTTCCATCTGGAGAATGTCATGACTTTGTTGCGGGTAAATATAGCATATTAGGGGTGGCAGCGTGTTATGCCCCGGTTAAAATATGTGAAAGACGGCGTATAAAATATACAAGAGAAAGCTAGCCAAAAGACAGCATAACATATAAAATAATCTTTATGAAAAAGAAGGCCCCTGAAGTCGATAAAAACATACCAAATTCAAGTATATATGAAGATGCCCCACATCTTCATGTAACTGATCGTGCGCGCGAAAACATGCAGGCTGAGAAAAACTGTACTTTAAATTTTCGTCCAGTCGTGAGAGATCTTGCTGCTAATCCGGGTGCAGATATGATTCGTTATGCGCGGGGTAAGGAAAATATGATCTGGATGGGGCAAGGCGAAGGCGATGCTCCAACACCTGACTTTATTGTTAATGCAGCCGTTAAGGCCATGCAAGACGGGTTAATGTTTTACGGGCCGGCCCTTGGTTCTCCATATTTGCGCACGGCGCTCAGCGGCTATTATCAGCGTATTTATGATCAGGATATCGGCGAACATCGCATTTTTGTTACGCAATCAGGCTCCACAGCCATGAGCATTGCTTTGTCTACCTTATTAGATAAAGGCGATGAGGTGGTCGCGGTGACGCCGATCTGGAAAAATCTTTTGGGTGCAATTGAATTAATGCAGGCCAATACGCTGGAGGTTGCTATGAATTGCGACCAAAACGGTAAATGGTCTTTGGATCTGGGTAAACTATTTGATACCTGTACTGAAAATACACGTGTCATTTTGCTGGTTAGCCCCTCGAACCCAACGGGTTGGTGCGCGAGTAAAGAGGAAATGAGGGCTATATTGGATTTTGCCCGCGAACGGGGAATATGGATCGTTGCTGACGAGGTTTATAATCGTCTTGTTTACGATGGTTTGCGCGCGCCCAGTTTTTTGGATATTGCGAAGCCGGATGATCAGATATTAATAGTCAATAGTTTCTCCAAAACCTGGGCGATGACGGGGTGGCGTTTGGGATGGATTGTTGGCCCAGAAACGGCCGAAGAAAAAATTCGAGATGTGGCGATTTATAACAATTTATGCCCTCAACCCTTTACCCAGCGGGGTGCAATTGCCGCTTTGGATCAGGGAGAGGACTTTATTAAATCGCAAATTAATTTGTGGCGATCAAACCGTGATCTCATTAAAGCACGTTTTGATTCTATGGGGCGAATCCAATATACGCCAAGCGATTCAACATTTTATGCATTCTTTAGGGTTGATGGCGAGGATGATTGTATTGCGTTGTGTAAACGACTGGTTGATGAGGCGCAAGTTTTGCTTTCCCCCGGCTGTGCGTTTGGCGAAGATGCTCGTGGTTATGCACGAATGTGCTTTGCTGTTTCTGAAGAGCGATTATTGGAAGCGCTGGACAGAATAGAGAAAGTTCTGTAAGAACCCGTATGACTTTAGCCTTTTAAGCGCTGTAGTTAGGACGTGTAATTTATTTGGGAGAGGATAAAGATATGCGCGGTTTTTTTGGTATTGGCGTAGAAGGTATCAGTAAAGAACAAAATGTAGGCACAATTGCTCGTTCGGCGCATTCCTTTGGGTCCAGTTTTTTCTTTACGGTTGATCCGGATGTGGATGTTGAAGCATTTCGTAGTTCTGATACATCTGATGCCTTTTATCATATGCCTTATTATCAATATAAACGCGCCAAGGATATTGAATTGCCGGAAGGCTGCGCCTTGATTGGTGTTGAATTTGTTGAAGAATCAATTCCGCTTCCGAGTTTTAGACATCCTTTACGGGCAGCGTATATTTTGGGGCCGGAAATGGGGAATTTATCGTCTGAAGCTATGGGGCGCTGTGATCATATTGTAAAGATCCCTATGAAATTTTGCGTTAATGTTGGCGTTGCTGCCGCCATAATAATGTATGACCGCATGACGTGCCTTGGAAAATTTGCTGAACGGCCTGTACGCCCAGGTACCGTTATGAAACAGCCTGCGCGTCAAACATCTTTACGTCGAAAGATACGCAGTAAAAAATAACGTCTAGACTTATATTTTTATGAAGTAGTTCAGAATTCTCCAAAGGCCGGTAAAGCGAACAGGCGTATCGGATACAATCAAGCACACGCAGCCGCGCCGCGCACATGATTGTGGGGTATGCCTCTGATTTTCATCGCTGATAACCAGATCACCGCGTTTGTACTGCCCGTACTCATCTTCATAGGCCCCGTCCAGAACCAGTGTGATTTCTACGCCTCCATGGGTATGGTGAGGAGTTTTGACTTTGGGCGCGGCTTTTATAAAGCGAACATTATGCCTAGGGCAATTCAGTTTTACTTTAAAGGTTTCCAAGCCGGGGAAAAGCATCCGCCATTTAGCGTTGACCCGGTTGGTTTCAAGGCATTCTGTAATAGGGGTTGGCACTGTAATATTGCCGGGGAAAATGTTGTTTTGTGATTTGTGTTCCGCTTCATGTCGCACCTGGTCCAATAAACTCAGGGTGTTGTCCAATGCTGAAGCGCACATAGACACGGGCGCGCATTCATTTTCAAGCATGTATCCGCCAAGAGACTCGTATTGTCTTAGTTTCTGCCTGGCATTCCCGGACATGCAGATATGCGCGGCTATTATCATATTCTGGGCTTCAGCTAGACGACCTGCAGCATAATCCATTAAAAGATTATGATATAAATCATCAGCACTTAGGTCTTTGTCCGTTATTTCCTGCGTATGGTTTATATGCTCTGTCATGTCCATAGCTCACTGATAGTGGGGTCTTGTCGCAAGCGTTTTAGGGCGATCCGGATCCGTGATTTTACTGTTCCTAATGGTAAGCCGGTCTCGTCGGCAATTTCTTGATGCGTTTTTTCTTCGAAATAGGATCGTTTTATTAGATCGGCTTGCTCAGCTGGCAAATTGTGGATTGCGTGGGCTATTGCATGGGTTTCTTCATTGTCAATTGCGTTTTGTATCGGTGATGTGTCGGTTTCGTCTTCTAATTCCGGTAAATTGTCCAGGTCAACGCTGTAATATTTTTTCTTGCGCAGGGCGTCAATTCGCTTGTTTCTGGCAATAGTAAATATCCATGTACTGGCCGCCGCTTTTGTCGGGTCATATCCTTTTGCTTTGTTCCAAACGTTTAACATTGTTTCTTGCGCCAACTCGTCCGCTTTGGTTTCGCTGGCGCCCCCTTTTAATAGAAAAGACTTAATGCGCGGGGCGAAGTAGTTAAAAAGAGCTATAAAGCTATCTTTGTCCTTATTTTGTCCAACGTCATATAATAAATCTTCATATGACACGTCCCCTGACGCACTATCGGACATCCGCCGGGGGTGTAATCCAGCGGCAGCGTCCGTGTCTTTGTTTTTTTCATTTTCGTACATCGTCATGTAGCTATATTCGGTTAAAAATTAACGCGGGTAAAGCCTTAAACGATGTATATTCCTCTACGTTGTTTAGAAACTTTTGGATCACTGTTTCGGCCATTCGTTGTGATTTTTTAAAAAAATCCTGACAAAAGTTTGAAATGCGCGGCCAAGATGATATTATTAAAGTGTCTTATGTTGTTCATTCGAAAACATCTTTAACTTGAAAGCGATAGAAATGCGTATTGTTGTTACTTTTTTGGCTTTAACAGGCCTGTGTCTATGTTTTGGGACTGCGCAGGCTGCAGAGCCCAAGCCGTTGGGCGTGTTTGGCGCGTGGCAGGCTTTTGTGTTTTACGAAAATGGCGATAAGGTCTGCTACATGGCTTCTCAGCCCACCCAAGCTAAAGGTAATTATACCAAGCGCGGTGATATTTTTGCTCTGGTTACGCACCGCCCGGGTGAAGGAACGCGCAATGTTTTTAGTTATATTACGGGATATGATTATAAATCAGGTAGTGATGCAACAGTCAAAATTGACGGGGATAGTTTCTTGCTGTTTACTCAAGACGATACAGCATGGGCTCCTGACGCGGAAACGGACAATAAATTAACGAATCATATTAGAAAAGGGTCGAAGATGGTGGTGACAGGAACATCATCGCGTGGAACTTTGACGACTGATACTTTTAGTCTGCGCGGGTCTGGTGCGGCATATGATGCTATTTCTAAAGAGTGCAAATCGTAATTATATATAATTTTATTTTTTAATCGCTTTTTTGGGGGAAGCCAGACATGAAACATATTGAGGCATCAAAACGTATACGTCTTACACGGGATATTTCAGAGGCTGACTTGAAACGTTCTTTGATGGAGCGTTTAAAGCGTGCGTTTGACGTTGAAAATGTAACCGAAAATGATAAGGGCTTCCACGTCGAAGGTACGACGGGGGGGGCTGATAATATTACGAGGCACGCCCGTGTAGACTTAAATGTTCAGTTGATTAAAAATAATGAAATTTGCCGTGTTATGATATACGGTCATACAAAGATGGCGCGTTCTTTATTGATCACATATTCTGTTTTGTTTTTCCTTGTGCTTTTGGTTGGTTTGTTGCCGGGATCAATTGAAACCAGTGGAGAAGAAAGCGGTGCGATGGATGCGTTTGTATTATTAGTTTTTGGTATTTTTATTTTCTACGATATTAATACGAAAGTAAGCGAACCGAAGGATTCTTTAAATTCAATTTTGGAATCACTTGATACTGAATTTGGTTGACCCATTTTAATCACGTTTTTTCGTGATCAAAAATGCAAAATCTATTGGAAGTGGCTATTACCCTGTGCTATCAGAACGTATAACAAATATATTTACGAATAGTGCCATGGTTGGCGTGGATGTAACGCGTTCAGGTTTGTGTGGACCACATGGTAGTAAAGGGTTTTTGGCGTTTAATATGCGTATAATACAAAATATTCGGAACAAGATATCGATTTACAGGTTATTTAGAGTTCGCAAGCGTTACCTGTTAACGCGTTCGAACCGCTTGCGCGCGCGTTATGGTGTTTTGGCCCTTGCTATGGGGGTGTTAATTAGTGGTTTGGCTTTGCGCGGTCCTTCCTCGCTTGATTATACAGGCGCCAGTGATTTGGCTAATTTAGAAACGTCTGCTGGGTACGGTGTTGCTATGAATGAGCAAGGTGATAGTGATGTTTCCCGTTATGCCAGCGTTCTTCCTGACAATCTGATTGATATGGTGCGTATCTCGCCGAATAATAAGGCCAAAACCGAAGAACCAAAAGATAAAAACTTTACTATTAAATCCGGCCAAACTGTTGCGGGTATTCTCCAAAATGCAGGCGTAAGCGGGGCGGAAGCCTATAAAATTGTTCAGGCCTTAAGTGAATATGTGGACGTGAGGAAAATTAGGGCGGGACAGAGCTTTAAAGCCCGTTTTAAACCATCAGAGAGCAAAGAAGACAATAATAATGAGATGGTTTTGGCCTCTATGAGTATGGATATTGATGCATTGAAATCTGTGCATATTCATAAAGACGGAGAGGATTTTAGTGCACAGTTGTCTGAAAAGAAGGTGGAAAAACGCCTGTATGCGGGTACAACCGAAATTCAAACGTCTTTGTATGGGTCTGCCGCGCGTTCGGGTATTCCATCGCAAGTTATCGCCAAAATGATTCGAATGTACTCATGGTCGGTTGATTTTCAACGTGATATTCGCCGTGATGATCGTATTGAACTTCTTTATGAGGTCTATGAAACTGAGGATGGCGAACCGGTTAAGTATGGCGAAATTCAATATGCCAATTTAAGTGTCGGTGGCATTGATTTACCCCTTTACCGATTTGATAAGGAAGGTAAAGAGGGATATTTTGATAAAGATGGCGTTAGCGTAAAGAAAACTTTGATGAAAACACCTGTCGATGGCGCGCGCGTCTCTTCGGGGTATGGTATGCGTAAACACCCGATTCTTGGGTACGGTAAAATGCATAAAGGTGTGGATTTTGCCGCGCCCGTTGGGACCCCTGTTTATGCCGCCGGTGATGGGGTATTAGAAAAAGTTGGGCGTAATGGTGGCTATGGTAATTATATTCGATTGAGGCATAATTCGCGTTTAAAAACGGCTTATGCGCATTTGCATAAATTTGCTTCCGGCATCAGTGCGGGCAAGCGTGTTAAACAGGGGCAGGTTATTGCCTATATTGGTACGACCGGGCGATCAACCGGACCGCATTTGCATTACGAGGTCTTGTTGAATAATAAACAGGTTAATCCAAACCGTGTGGACCTTCCCGTCGGTGAGAGTTTGAAGGGACAGAATTTGAAAACATTTCAGGCCCGTGTAAAAGAAATACAAAAGCAGTATAAGTCTTTATTAAATGATATGAAATTTGCGTATTCGCAAGGTAAAGAAAACGATAAAAACAAGGCGGGTTAATCGCCTGCCTCTTATTGGTGGTGATTGGTGTTCGGTTATTGTTAGCTTAATTTTTAATAATCAGAATAAAACGAAGCACGAATATCACAATCAGCGCAGCGGCCATTGAAAACCAGAATGCGGCATATTGCATATGGGTTTGTGGGGTTATAAAGCTCTTGGCCATGGCGGCAGGGATAAAATTTTTCAGTATGCCTTCGGAAGGGGGCTTCTGTACGAAAAGGACATCTCTAGCCAGATTGTTTTCATTTAGATAGGGTATATGTGCGCCGACTTCTTTAGTTTGAAGGGAAAACCACTGGTTCAGGGATGCTTTGTTTTCAGGCGTTAGACTATGGGGCCGTGATGGTTCAATCAGGTTGCCAGAAACTTGGATAGGACGTTGCGCTAATTTGCTATTTACACTGGCTGTATCTATGATTTCGGAATGTTCTGACCAACCCATATTTAATAATATATAGCTATTATCATCGCCTAAGAGTGGTATATAAACGTGATAGCCCATGATCCCATCATGCAGACGTGGACCGATCGGAATTTGTGTTTGGATTTGCAATTGACCTTCTAGTACGAATTTGTGAGGGCATCCCGGGATTACATGGGCACGAATATTGGTAAAATCATTTGAGATCGGCTCTGATGATACTTTTACGCAATATTCGTCGCCAATCATCTTAGATTTGGTAACGTATTTTTGTGCCTGCCAGTTTCCCAGCCAGATTAAAATTCCAATAGCCATTAAGGTAAATATACAAGCGAGTATAGGAGGTTTTTTGACGTGTATAACCATTAGATGTCATGGTCTTTATTTTTGGGGCTGTCCGTCTTACCGGTGGAGGGGGAACTGTTTGATTGTTTATTTTTTTGGTCCCACGGTAAATGCTTGTATTGCAATGCCAGTACATAGGCCTTGAGCGGGCGCAGGGTTCCAAGCGTTAATATCAGTGTAACGCTGGTCCATAATATTCCATGCCCCCAAAGTGGTATTGTGTAGAACGCATCAAGTATAAGAGCAATCGGAACCAGTGCAAAACCTAAAATGAATATAAGAAACACGGCAGGGCCATCGGCAAGGTCGCTTTTGGTATAATCAAGGCCACAATGCGGGCATTGGTTGCGCAAGTTCATCGTGAATTTAGAAGCGTATAAATCACCCTTCTTACATTTCGGGCACTTGCAAGCCCATCCCGTTTTTATGAGAGATGTATCAAGCCAGGCCATTGGATTACCCCCTTGCCGTGTATGGTTATATTTTAATGGCTGGAGGTCCCTGCTACGGCCGGAACAATATCTTTGCCATCTGTTAAGTCCATCCCTACAGTGTTGCCCCACCAATAAACAGCAATGAAAAGGAATAGCCATACGACATCAACGAAATGCCAGTACCATGCGGCGGCTTCGAAACCAAAATGGCGTTCTGGTGTAAAGTGACCTTTGGCCGCTCTTACCCAGCATACAGCCAGAAAGACAGTTCCGACAAAGACGTGGAATCCGTGGAATCCTGTTGCCATATAGAATGTTGATGGATAAATGCCGTCTTTAAAGCCAAAATAATTTAAGGCGTGCGAATATTCGTATACCTGAAAGCACAAGAAAAATAGTCCCAAACCAACCGTAAAGCCAATTGCCTTGGCCGCGGCTTTGTGATTGCCTTCAATAATTTCATGATGAGCCCAAGTTACTGTACAGCCGGACAGCAGCAAGATCATGGTCATCAAAAATGGCAGATCAAAAGGGGGGATCGTGTGCAAGCCAGCGGGCGGCCATACAAACCCAATAACTTCTTTCGGATAAAAGGCTGAATCAAAGAAAGCCCAGAAAAATGCGACAAAGAACATAACCTCGGACGCGATAAACAATGCCATGCCATAACGCATACCGATCATGGCTATGTCGGAATGAATGCGCTCTGTGACGGCTTCATACAAAACGTCTTTCCACCAAAAAAACATAACAAGAATAATGGATAATACCCCGGCGATCGGCCCCCAAATACCCGGCTTCATGCCCATGACTTCGGCGCCGTGCATAAATAGAACCATCCCCATGGCGAATATCCCGCCTGCCAAAGACCCAACCAAAGGCCAGATACTGGGGCGCACGATGTGATAGGGGTGCGGTTTACCAGTTGTTGTGTATTCGATATTTTCAGACATGATCTTTATTATTCCTGTTATATTGTCTCTTTGGTTATTTAAAAATAGGGTTACCTTGTGATTTTCTATGTCCAGTATAGTGTATATTCTTGCATTTATATACCATCACTTTCATTATTGTAAAAGTCTTGAATTGCGCTTTCAAGCTCTTCTGTTTCTGCCTCATAGAACGTGTATGACAACGTGATAACTTTAACGTCATTCATGTTGGGATCATCGTTCATTTTCGGATCTATAAAAAACATAACAGGCATAGACACTGTTTCATGAGGGTTCAGGGTTTGTGCGTCAAAGCAGAAACATTGAACTTTGTGAAAATATTTTCCTGCTTTCGGTGGGGTGACGTTATATAGCGCTGTACCTGCTACAGGGGTGTCAGCGGGATTTTTTGCAGTAAATGAGGCTAGACCGCGTTCGCCTATTTTAACAGTAACCTGACGAATATCGGGTTTAAATATCCATGGCATTTGAGGGGCAGTATCGGCATTAAATTTTACAATGACTTCGCGTTCTAAAACCTGATCGGGTAACTGTGCGGCGATTTGCGTCGTTCCGGCAAATCCAGTGACACGGCAAAAGAGGTTGTATAATGGTACTGATGCGAATGCAAGCGTTGTCATCCCAATCACAACAGCCAAGACAATTAGCCCGGTGCGGGCATTTTTATCAATCATTTCTTTGTCTGATCGTTTGTTCATGGCGTCTTTATAACGCCATAGTTTGTAATCGACAAGATAAAATCAGACTGGTTTGATCGGATTAGTTGCCTAGTGAATCGTAATGGCGTTTTAGTTCTTCTTCGTAGCGATCACGTGCTGGTTTGCTGGATGCTTTATAGTTTTTTGCGCGTGCTTCCAGCATAGATACCAGTTCTTGATGCTTTTCTCTGTAAGCGAACTGACGGGCATGAATGTCACAATATTTCCAACGCTCATCACTGTCTGCTATGGGTTTGTTTTCGCTCGGCATGGCGCATGTTTCAGTCGTATTCATCATGCTTTGATCTTGCGCGAAGCTGTTTTTTGATAAGACTGTCCCCGCAGACAAACATAGCATTAGAAGATAAAGAGAAAATAAACGCATGATAAGAAACAGCTCCTGTTTAAAAGCGAACATTAATATCTTTACAGGATACATTAATTTTATAAGCGTAGCAAAGTATGAAGCGTGTAAAAACGGGCTCGGAATCAAATTAAGAGTGGCGTTCAACAGAAAGCGGGCCAAAAGATTGCGCGGTGGGCATAATTTCAAGGCGGTTAACATTAAAATGTGTAGGAAGCGTTGCGGCCCAGACTACACTCTGGGCAACATCTTCAGGCGTTAGAGGGGTTGTGTTGGCGTATACGCTTTCTGCGCGCTTTTTATCGCCTTTAAAACGCACGCGTGAAAATTGTGTTTCCACCATCCCAGGTTCGATATTGGTAACGCGGATATTGGTCCCGCCCAAATCTGCTCGTAAAGCCAAAGAAAACTGCTTGACGAAGGCCTTAGAGGCGCAATAGACATTGCCGCCAGGATAGGGGTAATTGCCGGCCGTTGAGCCAATATTTATGATGTGGCCGGATTTACGCATTTTCATGATTTCAAGTGTCAGACGAGTTACAATAACCAGTCCCTTATTATTGACATCAATCATGGTTTCCCAATCATCCAAGTTACAATCTTGAGCAGGATCTAACCCTAGTGCCAGGCCGGCATTGTTGATTAACAAATCAATCTGCTGAAATTTTTCTGGAATATCTTGAAAAAAGAGTTCGATTGATTCGCGATCCGATATATCGCAAAATCCTATATGGTGACGGTTTTTATGCGTCTCACCAAGAGAATCTTGCAGCGCTTGCAATTTATCGATATCACGTCCGGGTAAGATTAAATGGCAGCCCATTTTGGCGAAATGGTGACAAAAAGCCTTGCCAAAATCGCCGGTTGGTCCAGTTATTAAAACTGTTTTTGGTTTGTGAGAGTTGTAGGTGGAATCGGCCATCTATATTGTGCAGCGGCAAAATATCTAAGTTGACATGCGAATTAAGGTCACAGCCCATATCAGAGCACATAGACCAAAAATAATGCCAAGAACCAACAAATTCTTTTTTAATTTCTTTTTATGCAATTCACTTTTAGGCATATGCGTTCCCTTACTGGTTATGAAATCATTAAAGCGGCGAACAGCGCGAATAGATAAAATACAGAATAGCCAAACATTAATTTAGCGTGCTTTAAATCGTTACTGCTTAAAACTTTCACTGCTGTGTATACAAAAAAACCGCTCAAAATGAATGCTATTGTGCCATAGATGTAATTGGCATAACCTAAAACCGTTGGCGCCAATGTGATGGGCATTAACGTTATTGTATATAACAGCATTTGTATTTTGGTGCTACGGGCTCCTGCGGTTACGCTCATCATTGGGATGTTGGCTTTTTTATAATCACTGTTGGCAAAAAGTGACAAAGCCCAAAAATGCGGTGGTGTCCAAAAAAAGATAATGGCGAATAAGATGACTGGGAACAATGTGACATCGGCCGTTACAATTGCCCAGCCAATCATGGGGGGGAAGGCGCCCGCAGCGCCGCCAATGACAATGTTCTGTGGTGTGGAGCGTTTTAACCACATGGTGTAAACAATGACGTAGAATATATTCGCAAAAGCAAGTAGGCCAGCCGCCGTCCAGTTCAACGCCAACCCCATGACCATCACGGACAGGAACGATAAAAACAGTCCCAGTGCTAAGGCATCATCTGCTGCCACTCGGTTAGTTGGTAATGGACGGTTTTCCGTCCGTTTCATAATGGCGTCAATATCGCGGTCATACCACATATTTATTGCGCCGGCCGCTCCGGCATTTAAGGATAGACATAGTATTCCAACAAATGCCAAAAACGGGTGCAGATTGCTAAAATCAGGGGCTATCCACATGCCAACAAAACCCGTGAAAATCACGAGGCTCATTACTTTAGGTTTAAGCAGCGCGAAATAATCGCCAATACTGGCGTCCGGTGATTCGGCTGGTGTGGCATTTGCTTCAATTGCTATGTCTGACATAGGGGGAAAATATCATGTTTATAAAAAATGCCAAGCGTTTTCGTGAAAATTCGATTGGGGCCCTTATCGCTCAATATGTATTATCCAAATACGAGGGAGCTTGCGACCAAATCTTCGGTGGCCTTTGGCTTTGGGGTATCAATATTTGCCGAGCTTAGCATGGTTCTAAATTCTTTTGCATCTTGGTCAAAGCCGGCCTCCTCTAATTCATAAAGAACATCTTGGGCAATGGCCTCGACTTCTTCAGGTGCATTCGCCATTTTGCTTTGTAAAATATCCAGCGCTATACTTGGACGGTTATGGTCTATTAAAGTTATTATACGCGCCTTTAAAGAGCGGGCGCCGGGATTGAAATTATACGATTCTGTTTCCGAAGTGTCGTTATTGTTAATATGGTTAGTTTCGTGGGATGATTGTTTACCTGCGGCGCTAAAGTTTTTATCCGTGCCTAATGCATTAAAAACATCACCTAGTATTGGTGCTTTGCCGAAGCATTCTAATGGGTTTACAGATATTGCCATGCATTTCTTATAGCAACATAAAAAAAGGGTGTCAAATTAGACACCCTTTTCCTTCAAGATTAATCCAGTGTTCTTTACTTCAGCTTTGGCTGAATTTCGAACTGGTGGAATGGCGGTGGTGATGACAGCGTCCATTCCAATGTCATGGATTGTGGTTCTGCATTCCAGTAATTGTCAGTCGCCTTCTTGCCAAACAGCTGAGTATAGATAGCAATAATAACGAACCAGATTGTTCCCAGACCCGCAATATATGCGCCAATGGATGAAATTTCATTCCAATAAGCCCATTGATCATAAGGAACACCATCCGATGGGTAATCTATGATACGGCGCGGCATACCTTGTAGACCCAAGAAGTGTTGCGGGAAGAATAGCAAGTTTACACCAATAAAGGTTGACCAGAAATGTATTTGTCCCATCCATTCTGGGTACATTTTACCAAACATTTTACCTGACCAGTAATAATAGCCAGCAAATAAGGCAAACACCGCACCAAGTGATAAAACATAGTGAAAGTGCGCAACGACGTAGTACGTGTCGTGTAAAGCGATATCCATACCGGCATTGGCCAAGACTACTCCGGTCACTCCGCCAACGGTGAACAGGAAGATGAAACCAATTGCAAATAACATCGGTGTTTTAAATGTGATTGAACCGCCCCACATTGTTGCAATCCATGAGAAAATCTTGATCCCTGTCGGAACCGCGATGATTAATGTTGCAGCAGTGAAATAGGCGCGTGTGTTCACATCTAAACCAACTGTGTACATATGGTGAGCCCAGACGACAAAGCCAACAAATCCGATTGCAACCATTGCATAGGCCATACCAAGATAACCGAAGATAGGTTTACGCGAGAAGGTTGAAACTATGTGCGAGATAATACCAAAAGCCGGCAAAATCATAATATACACCTCGGGGTGACCGAAGAACCAGAATAGATGCTGGTATAGAATTGGGTCGCCACCGCCTTCAGGTGTGAAGAATGCTGTGCCAAAATTTCGGTCAGTTAACAACATTGTGATGGCGCCGCCCAATACAGGTACAGAAAGTACCAGCAAAAATGCGGTAACCAGCATACCCCATACGAACAGGGGCATTTTATGCAATGTCATGCCCGGTGCGCGCATATTGAAAATTGTAGTGATAAAGTTGGCCGCACCCAGGATAGAGCTAGCCCCAGCCAAGTGAAGGGAGAATATGGCCATATCAACACCCATATCAGGGTGCCCTAATACGTTAGACAGAGGAGGGTATACTGTCCAGCCAGTACCTGCGCCGCCACCAACCAAGGCAGAGCCGATTAGTAAAAAGAAAGCAGGCACAAGCAGCCAGAAAGAAATATTGTTTAAGCGCGGGAAAGCCATATCCGGCGCCCCGATCATGATCGGCACAAACCAGTTACCAAACCCCCCGATCAGACCGGGCATGACAACGAAGAACACCATTATCAAACCATGGGCTGTGATAAAGACATTCCACATATGGCCATCCGGGTTTCCTGCCGCGTCGGTCAGGAACTGTACGCCCGGTTCTTGTAGCTCCAGGCGCATCATCATTGAGAACGCGCCGCCGATTAAGCCGGCAATGATTGAGAAGATAATATAAAGCGTCCCAATATCTTTGTGGTTGGTTGACATGAACCAACGGACAAAAAAACCTGGTTTGTGATCATGGTGATCATCGTGGGCCGTCGTAGGTGTAGCACTTGCGTTCATTTTATTCATCTCCTTCGGATTCTGTGTCCGCTTCTTCTGGGGTTTGTTCTATATTAGATTCAGGAACATCGCCGTTTTCAATAGAATCTGTTGATTCGCTATGATTGTCTGCGGCGGGGCTGGGTTCTGGGAGTGTGCCCCCTTGTGCAAGAACCCATTCTTCGAATTCTTCCTGGCTTACGGCCTTAATTTCGATTGGCATATAAGCATGATCTTTTCCGCAGAGTTCAGAACATTGCCCGTAATATGTTCCGGGTTCTGTGATTCGGAACCAAGTGGAATTCAGACGCCCGGGAACGGCGTCTTTTTTGACGCCAAGCGCAGGGACAGCCCAAGAGTGGAGGACGTCTGCCGCTGTAATGTCGATCTGTATATTTTTATTAACAGGCAGGACAACAGGATTATCGGTAGAAAGCAAACGCAGCTGGCCTTTTTCGGTATCAATATCCTCATCTTGAACCATATAAGACATAAAGTTTATATCGCCGTGTTCAGGGTATTCATATCCCCAGTACCATTGATAGCCGGTCACTTTCAGTGTCATTTCCGGATTTTCTGTTCGATCAACATAGTAAAGTAGTTTGAACGATGGAATTGCAATAATGATCAGAATTACAACGGGAAGAGCTGTCCATAAAACTTCAAGCAATACGTTATGAGACGTTTTCGATGGTGTCGGATTTGCGCGTTTATTGAATCGCAAAACGACAATGATTAACAATAACAGTACAAATAGTGTAATGCCGGTAATGATGTAAACGAGCATATTGTGGAATTCATGGATGCGCTCAGCAGAAGGGGAAGCAGCATCTTGCATTAAATAATCCCAGAATAAACTGTTTTCCACAGCCTCTTGTGCCAGGGATGGATTCATGAGAGTTACAGTAAATAGGGCAGCAAGCCCAAAAGTAGCTATGATTTTCTTTAACATAATGACCATTGTTTTGATTTATTTTTTGTCTTTTTAGAATATATCACCAGAATTGCAAGTAAAGAAAAGACTTTTCTTACTTTTAAAAAAATATATTAGCGCAAAAAGGAAATTAAATCAGGCTTAACAGCTTTATGAGGGCTGTTTCGGCTCGCAAAATATTGTTTCCCAATGAAACGCCGATCACATTTGGGTGATCCAACATCATTTTTGTTTCTTCTGTCGTAAAGCCACCTTCAGGCCCAATCAGAACGGCTATATCGTGATTATCACCGGGATGAAAATTTTTGCATTTATGGCGCTCAATGGCCGCGTGGATGGGAATATTGCTGGCATGGATGGCATTTTGGGCCTGCGTCATAGGGTGTAGTTTAGGCAAATCTAGCCTTTCGCATTGTTCGGCGGCTTCAATGATATGGGCGTGCAAGCGGCCTTCATTAAGTTTGTGGATTTCTGTATTGGCTGTAATAATCGGGTGCAGATCAGTTACACCAAGCTCTACCGCTTTTTCGATAAGGAAATCCATGCGGTTTTTCTTGATGGGAGGGAAATAGGCGTGAACCTGGCGTGAAATTATAGTTTGTTCTCGTGTCTGGCACTTTGTTCGGGCTGTGGCGTTTTTTTTGTTTAATATAGTTAGTGAGCATAGCCATTCACCGTCACGGCCATTGAACAGACGTATTTCATCTTGTGTGTTACGGCGCAGGACATTCCTAAGGTAATGGACCTGTTCTATGGTTAGGTTGATTTCCTGTTCGGCCTTTAAATCAAGTTCTGTATAGAGCCGTGGTGATTTTGTGATAGAATTTTGCATCATGACCCAGAAGAGTAACATAAAAAATTATACTGATATAAGGCAATCTGGTTTTGTAATGCGGTTTTTGCCAGAAAAGTTGAGGCCATACGCGCTTCTGATGCGGTTGGACAGGCCTATTGGCTGGTGGTTATTGCTTTTGCCTGGCTGGTGGTCAATTGCATTGGCTTCGGGTGGTATTTCGGGGATGGATGCCCATAAGTGGGTATTAATGACTTTGTTTTTGATTGGCGCAGTGGCAATGCGCGGCGCCGGTTGTGTTGTTAATGATTTGTGGGATCGTCATATAGACAAACTGGTAGAACGAACCCGCGGGCGGCCTTTGGCATCTGGAATGGTGTCCGTGAAACAAGGCTTTGCCTTTTTAGGTGGGCTTTTATTTGTTGGTGCGTGTATTTTGCTTTCATTATCGGAGAAGGCAATCATACTGGGGTTTGCGGTTTTGCCGCTTATTGCCCTTTATCCTTATATGAAGCGAATCACGTATTGGCCACAATTGTTTTTGGGTATTACGTTTAATTTTAGTGCGTTAATCGGATGGGCGGCCGTGCATAATGAAATTAGCGCCGCACCTGTTTTGTTATATCTGGGCGGAATATTCTGGACGATCGGTTACGATACGATCTATGCCCATCAGGATAAGGAAGACGATGTTATGGCCGGTGTGAAATCCACGGCTCTTAAATTTGGACGAAATTCGAAGCGGCTCGTGTTTTGTGTTTATCTAATGGCGATCGTGCTCATCAGTGTCGCCATTATGAGTGTAAAAATGAATCCCACAATTCTTGCTCTTCTGATGCTACCCATCTTTCACATGGCCTGGCAACTGCGTAGCTGGAACATGGATGATCAGGAAAACTCACTGCGAATATTTAAATCCAATCGCTATTTTGGCTTATTGTTGGTTATTATCTGTTTGCTTTAATTTTTCGTGCGTATTTTCACGAAATGCCAGAATCAACCACCGTATAATGCGCGCAAGCGTTGTTCAGCAATGACCAGCATAGGCAGATCGATGCTTCCCGCGCGGCGCAATTCAGCAAATAACGGGTCGAATTGTTTGGATAGGTTTGGATGCATATCCATCCAGCAATCTAACAAGCTCTTCCCCTGTTTCTTTTTGCAATTTGTATCATGTAGTACACGAATGGTCATGCCAGCTTGACAACTATAAAGTTGATCCACGAGGCCGTTGGTGGCCTCTTTTTGCCAATGATCATCGGAATGTAAATAGCGCGCTTGTTGTCGTAGCCAATCCATATGGAAACGGTCGCCCAACTGAAAATATGTCTGTGCGGTATCAATAAGATTGGATTCCTGTTCCAATGAAATACGTATTATGTCACAAGCGGAAGATAAAATCGGCATCAGGGCTATGTGGTGCGCCAGATCTTTTGGCAAACCATTTTGTTCGTTCATACGCTGGCGTTCTTCGATTCCTTGCGTCAGGCACTCATTTGTAATTTTGGTTAAGTTCTTGCGCAGGGTTTCAACGCCGTTTTTGTAAGCCTTGGTGTCTTGTCCAATATTAAGTTCATGTCCCAAACGTGTTAAGAACCATGTGATTGCGTGTTGTGAGAGGTTGGCAACTTCGCGCATGGCTTTTAGTTGCACCTCGGCTGGCACTTTATTATCCAGAGATTCAATAGCATCCCAGATTTCCCGCAAACCAAAGGCATCACGTACAATGATGTAAGCCTTGGCTACACCTTCACAGCTCGCGCCAGTCTTGCTCATGCTGGATTTGATGAAAGTCGGCCCCATACGATTAACCAGTGAATTGGACATGGTTGTGGCGATAATTTCACGGTGCAATTTGTGCTTAAATATTTCATCCCGATATTTTTTGCGCAAATCTTCAGGGAAATAATCAATCAGCCATTCTTCCATTTCCAGATTATCAGGGATATCACTTTTCAGCAGGTCTTTGGAAAAGCCAATTTTAGCATAGGATAAAAGTACGCATAGTTCAGGCCGCGTTAGGCCCTTGGCTGCGCGGTGCCGCATTTCTATGGTCTCTTGTGATGGCAGACCCTCAATTTTACGGTTCAGGCCTTCTTCGCGTTCAAGATCTTGAATAAAGCTCTCATGCAGTTGCAGGTTTTGACGCGCTTGTTGTTCTACCAGACTTATTGCCTGGGCTTGCTGATAGTTGGACCGTAGTACCAGTTGCGCAATATCATCGGTCATTTGTTCCAAAAGTTTATTGCGCGCTTTCGTATCCATTGTGTTTCCTTTTTTGCGCATGATGTCGCTCATCAAAATTTTGATGTTAACCTCATGGTCAGAGGAATCCACACCGCCTGAGTTATCAAGGAAGTCTGTATTGATACGCCCGCCGCGTTCCGCAAATTCTACGCGGCCCAATTGTGTGACGCCTAAATTGGCTCCTTCGCCAATAACTTTGGCCCGAAGCTCTTCAGCGTCAATACGTAAAGAATCGTTGGTCTTGTCGCCAACATCGGCGTGTGTCTCATTGCTGGATTTTATATACGTGCCGATCCCTCCGAACCATAGCAAATCTGTGCGCGCCTTGAGCATGTATTTAATCAGTTCAGGTGGGGTAACTTTGTTATCGGGGATATCAAACCGCGCCATTATTTCCGGCGTTAGTTCAAGTAATTTGTCTGTGCGGGAATATATGCGGCCCCCTTCGGATAGTTTTTTGACGTTATAAGCATCCCATCCTTTGACGGCATCAAAAAGGCGTTTTCTTTCTTTGAAGGAACTCGCTGCATCTGGATTGGGATCACAGAAAATATGCAAGTGGTTAAAGGCACCAATCAGGCGAATATGCTTTGATAACAGCATACCATTACCAAAAACATCCCCGCCCATATCGCCGACACCGATAACGTCGAATGGTTTTTCTTGTATGTTGTGGTTCAGTAGCCGGAAGTGTGCTTTAACCGATTCCCAGGCGCCTCTGGCTGTGATTCCCATTTTTTTGTGATCATAGCCAGCGCTGCCCCCCGATGCAAACGCATCCCCGAGCCAAAATTTATTACTCAAAGACAGTTCGTTTGCAATGTCCGAGAATGTTGCGGTTCCTTTGTCCGCTGCAACAACTAGATACGGGTCATCCCCATCACGGCGTACAACGTTTTCAGGGGGTATGATTTTTTTACCGTTTAAATTATCGGTGATGTCCAGCATTGCCTGTATAAACGTTTTATAACAGCGGATACCTTCTTCACGAAATTCTTCGCGAGAATATGTCGGTGTCTTTACAACAAATCCACCTTTGGATCCCATAGGCACAATAACCGCATTTTTAACCATTTGGGCTTTCATTAAGCCTAAAATTTCAGTGCGGTAATCTTCTTGACGGTCAGACCAGCGCAACCCTCCGCGGGCAATTTTATCGCCACGCAGATGCACAGCCTCGACTTGAGGTGAGTAAACAAATATTTCGCGGAATGGCTTTGGATCTGGTATTTCCGGAACGGCCTTACAATTGATTTTAATAGAGGTATATAGCTTGGCACTTCCGTCTTTATTACGCTGATAATAATTGGTACGCATTGTGGCCTCGATCAGCGAGGTGATCATGCGCAAAATGCGGTCTTGATCCAATGAGTCAACTGCCCCTAGCTCACGATCGATCGCATCGGCGCATTCTGCGGCCATGCTTTCAGAATTATCGCCATTTTTCGGGTTAAGAAAGGCTTCGAATAGCGCGATAATCATTTTTGAAATTTTAGGATGATCTGTAAGCGCTTTTTCAGTGTATTGTCGACTAAATGGGAAGCGGATTTGTTTTAAGTAGCGTACATAGGTGCGTAATATCGTGATTTCGTGCCAGTTTAAATTCGCGCTTAATGTTAGGCGGTTGAGGCTGTCATTTTCCATCTTGTTATACCAGATGCGACAGAAAGCCTGTTCAAAATTTTCTTTTACACCGTTAATGTCGACACAATCTTCCATGGATGGTGTTTCCAATAAGAAGTCATGAATCCAGATGGCTTCATCCTGATTTCCTGGGCGTACCTCAAATGGTAATTCAGCGATCGCACGAAGACCCATGTTATCAAGAATAGGCATTACATCCGACAGGGTAACGGGCTTATTGGGATTATATATTTTTAATCGCAATTGTTTCGAGGAAATGTCTTCGGGACGGTAAAGGTCTAAATCCATTTGCTCGGAACATATAACATTTTCTATTTTATCAATATCAAAGACGGCTTGTTTGGCACGATATCTTGATGTGTAACTGACGGGGAAGGCTTCGCCGTATCTCAACGTCAAACGATTAACCTCATCGGAATCAGTCGTCGTTGTCATGACTGCGGCGGAAAGAAGCTCCGGCCAGGTTTGCCCCGCTTCTTGCAGATGTTGTTCAATTTCCGCGGTGTTGTATTTGGGCGGTTTAGACTGACTTGTTTTAATGATAATCATTACTCGCGCAAAGACGGAATCGTCTAAAGTCGTATAGAAGTTTGAGCATTCTCCCTCTAGCTTATCTTCTAAAATTTTTATAATCTGTTCGCGTAAATCGGTTCCGAAACGGTCGCGTGGTACGTAAACCAGACAAGAAATGTAACGACCAAACGGGTCTTCTCGCAGGAATAGGGCGATACGCTGGCGCTCCTGTAATTTAAGAATGTCTAGTGCAGTTTTATATAAGTCTTTTGTTTCAATCTGGAACAGTTCATCGCGCGGGTATTTTTCAAGAATATGGCGCAGGGCTTTTCCATCATGGCTCATCGGTAAAAAGCCTGATACATGTAAAACATCTTCAACTTTTTCGCGGATATACGGCACACTGCTGGCGCTGCGGGAATAGGTTACAGAGGTGAACAAGCCTACGAATAATTTTTCGCCTGTGACTTCACCTTTATGATTATATGTTTTAACCGCGATGGCATCCATGGGAACGCGGCGATGCACGGTTGATATGCGGTTGGTTTTAGATATGGAGACGGGGTCAAGACGTTTACGCAGTTCTTGTAAATTGCGTGGTAAGCCCTCTTCATTTTCACTGATATAGGCTGGTTTGACGTCATCAGCCAACAGCCCAAGCCCTTCGCCCTTCACGGTTTTGCTGACAATACCGTTTTTGGTGTCTTTAAACTCGTAGTGACGGTAACCTAGTAAGGTGAAGTTGTTATCTGCAATATATTCCAAGAATGAGCAGTATTTTTCGATTTCGCGTAATGGCTGTTTTAACGGGGCGTTTGCAAGTTCTTCTTTTGCAAGACGAAGTTCTTCTAACATTTTACGCCAATCGCGGTTAGCGTAAAAAACATCTTCCAGCGCTGTGTATAGACCTTTTTCAAGGGATTTAAGTGTTTCAGGTGATAAAGTGTCTTTGATCTGTACGTGGATGTGGGACTGGCGGGTTAGTTTATCGTCGCGCTCGCGCTGGGCATTTTTCATCTCCCCTTTGCTGTCATATTCCACGTATAGAATCGGGTGTAACAAGAGGTCGATCAGCATGTTGTTCTTGTTAATTTCAGCGACAACAGAATCTACCAGAAATGAATAATCGTCGCTCACGATGTCGATGACGGTTTTGCTGTTGTGGCCTTCTTCAATATTTGGACAGTAAATCTGGATTTCAGGTTGGCCTTGTTTACGATTTTTTGCCATGTCCCAATGCGCCAGTGATGCATCGATTAATACAGATTTTTCAAACAGATCCAAATCACCAGATGTTAGTTCAGATCCTAATAACTTCAGCAATCGTTTTTGTAGAATGGGGGTCTTCGAAGGTAATGAATCAAGAGCGTCTTTAATGAATTTTTCAACGTCTTTGTGCTGTGTATTTTGTTTACTAGTCATGATTTACCGCGTAGTCATTTTCTGTTTGTTTTTTCATGTACATTGATATGATGGAATCATAAAGGTCAAGCCCATACAAACAAATAATATACGATTTTATCCTGCATAGCAGCATGGAAAGGCATGTTATTGACACGCAAACAGGGCGAGTTCATTGAAAACTCTGCCCTGCCTTTTATTCGAATAATGTAGTTTTATTTTTTCTTACCATCCATAAAATCAGTGACTTGTTTATTCATGTCATTGGATTTATCTGATAGTTGCGTGGCTAAAGCCAGAAGCTGCGTTGCAGCGCTACCAGTTTGTGAGGACGCCTCTTGTACACCGGTAATATTGCTGGATACTTCTGCTGTTGCCCGTGATGCTTCCTGAACATTACGTGAAATTTCAGACGTTGTCGCGCTTTGTTCTTCAATGGCTGCAGAAATGGAGTTACTGGATTCATTTAGCGCATTGATAGTCTCACGAATTTCTGCGATGGCCTGAACGGCATTGGTTGTTGTTGTTTGCATCGTTGATATTTGTTCGCGGATATCTTCGGTGGCTTTTGCTGTTTGCGCAGCTAATGATTTGACCTCTGATGCGACAACGGCAAAACCTTTGCCGGCATCCCCCGCGCGGGCCGCTTCGATGGTCGCATTAAGCGCAAGTAAATTGGTTTGCTCTGCTATGTCGTTAATAAGATTGACAACCTCCCCTATTTGGTTGGAGGCAATATGCAAATCCTCTACGGTTTTGTTTGTTTGCTCGGCGTTGCGTACCGCCTGGCTGGCCGTTTCATTGGATTTCGTGACTTGCGCTGCAATTTCTTTGATTGAGGCGGTCATTTCTTCTGCGGCGGCGGCAACGGTTTGCACGTTTGTTGATGCCTCTTCTGCCGCGGCAGACACGGATACGGCTTGCGCTGATGCCTCTTCCGCGGCGGCGGATAGGCTTTGTGCCGTTGCTTGAACTTCCTGAGAGGAGTCCGAAACAACATTAGAGATTTCAAGAACATTCTGGGATAGACGTTCTTGTCCGGTTATAACGCTCCAGCTCAACATGGGGCCGATGTAGTGGCCAGTCTTGTCCTTAATGGCGGCGACGTTCAAGTCCAGTGTTTCATCGCCAAGTTTTATTTTGGCGTGCCATGGCAGATTATTCGGATCTTTTAAAATGTCACGTTGGTGCTGTGGGTTTTTATGAAAGATATCGACGGATTGCCCTACAATCTCATCTGCTTTAACCGGTAACAGATTTTCAATTGATTTTAGGGTGTTATGGCTGGTTTTATTGATGTAATTGATCGTAAAGTTTTCAGTGTCACACATCATAATGTTGATAGGCATGTTGTCGACCATGATTTTGAGCTGTTCTCTTTCGGTGCAGACACTCCACCCCAGCAATAATTTTTTGATTTGTGAGCCGGAATAGATGGCATCAACATATAGATCCAGCATTTCCGACCCGAGACGAATGATCGCGGAATGCGGGAAGTTCGCCGGGTTGGCCATAAGCTGTCTTTGATGGGATGGCTGCTTGTGGAATATGTCTATGCATTGACCAATGATATTGTCGCCCGATACCCCGGAAGGCAGCAAATGTGCAAGGCTATTCAAGGTGTCTATGCTTTGTTGATTGGCGTAATCAATGATAAAAGTTTTAGGATCGCATGTCATAACGTTGATGGGAATAAGATCCAGCATTGTTTTGTAATCATTAGCGAATTTTGTGAAAGATGAACTTTTTGCAATGCTTAGTGCCATTTGTTTTGAATCCTTATTTCGTGTGGTGATTTGTTATTATATAGCCCTAAAGTTGAAATAAGTGTTAAAATATTATGGTTTACATGCATATGTGTTTCAGTGTTGTGAACGCCGTTTGGTGGCGTCTGATAAATCGGCTGTTGTAATTTTACAATGCTTTGTATATAAAACAGGCGGAAAGTCGGCGCGGGCGAAATTTCGCCGAACCCGGTCAGGTCCGAAAGGAAGCAGCCGCAAGTGAATTTTTTCGGGTCGTGTCCGGCTTTCCACTTCTCACTTCTCACTTTTTCTGTTTCCCGCCTAACTTTTTGGCTTGCTTTGTTTGTAGTCTTATTGTGGTTATGTTTTATTCTGCCATGCCATGGGAGAATTTTTATGTTTAAAAGACTGTTTATAGGGCATTGACACCTGAATATTTTATGACTAAGGTCCGACAATAAGAAAAATAAATATTGAACAGTGGAGTTATAGAATGACCTTAACCAGAATGCGCGGGATAACCGCGACTGCAGCTTCAGCTTTTGCCGCCATGTCTATTATGGCGAGCAGCCCAGCCTACGCTGAAGATAACAGTCCCCAAATCGAAACTGATACACCTTCTGTTGCGCAGGAAGATGCGTTACCACCCGTTGCAGGTCTGGAAGACCCTATGAATGCCGAAGCACCAATTGATGCGCCAACAACGCAAGTGGAAAAGATTCATTATACTTTGGATGATATTCGTCAATTTGTCTGGAACCCTGATGAAGAATGGACAATTGATATAGATGGCGGTATTACAGCGCGCACTGGTGAGCAAGCGATCAAAAAATTATTCGAGATGGCCAATGAAAATCCGGATCATGATATTGTGATGCGAATTAATTCACCAGGTGGAGACGCGTGGGCTACATTAAAAATGTGGGATGCTATGCATGTGATTCCCAATAACGTGCATACGTTATGTACTGGTATGGCCGCATCGGGCGGGTCCTATTTATGTATGGGGAATTCTTCCGGTCAAACAGTTGTAACCCCCGGGTTGATGAGCATGACTCACAACTCACGCATGACCATCCCACCCCAACGGGGGCCAATTCAATTAACAGATGGAACTTTAGAAGCTGGACGCATACAAACAGAGATTTTGAAGAATTTTATGTGCGGATCAACCGATGCGCTGGCCGATAATCCACGCCGCTGTGATGTAATTGGTTCTTTGTTCTCATCGGCTGATTTTTGGGCAACGCCAGAGGAGCTCAAGGCCATTGGTCTTGTTGATCATATTCTTTACCCTGAGAATTTTAATCACAACGGTCAGAAAAGCGGTAAGGATCTTTTGTGTGATAGGGAAGAGCCCCGCGCAATTTCATTGTGTAATGCGTTATATGCGCAACAACAGATCGATGATAAACGCGCGGCTGATGCTCTGGCTGCTCAGGCTGAGACGGCGGATGTTTCCGGTTCTCCTGAGGCGGCAAAAGAAAATGATTTAATTGATACCACAGCTGGTCATTCTGATGCTTCTGTGGCTATGGCGCCGTCTATTTAAACAAAATTCATGGTTTCGTGCCATTATGGCCGTTTCCCAAAGCCGGTCTGAATAAGATCGGCTTTTTCGTTGCGCTCCGTCCTTGAATCGTTTTTAATCATATTCATCATGAGCCAAAACACAGATAAAAATACACCTTACCGCGTTTTAGCGCTGAAATATCGTCCGCAAAATTTCGATGAATTAATCGGACAGGATGCGTTGGTGCGAACATTAAGAAACGCAATTGAAACTGGGCGTATTGCCCATGCCTTTATGTTGACAGGTGTGCGCGGTGTTGGGAAAACGACCACGGCACGCATCATTGCTAAAGCCCTGAATTACCGCGGGCCTGAGGGGACGTCTGATCCGACAACAGGCCCGACAGATGATTGTGATATCTGTAAGGCAATTGCGGAAGACAGGCACCCCGATGTGATCGAAATGGACGCTGCGACCCGTACCGGGGTTGATGATATCCGCGAGATCTTGGATGGCGTCCGTTATGCTCCGACAGAGGCCCGTTATAAGGTCTATATCATCGACGAGGTGCACATGTTGTCGAAGCAGGCATTCAATGCCCTGCTTAAAACATTAGAGGAGCCCCCACCTCATGTGAAATTTATATTTGCCACTACGGAGATTCGGAAAGTTCCGATTACAGTGCTGTCGCGTTGCCAGCGTTTTGACCTGCGCCGCGTTGATGTGGAGACGCTTATGGGGCATTTTCAGTCTATTTGTGAAAAGGAAACGGTGAGCGCGGATGATGCGGCTTTGTCCGCTATTTGTCGTGCAGCGGACGGATCGGTGCGTGATGGTCTTTCATTACTGGATCAGGCCATTGCCTTAAGTGATGGGCATATAACGGCTGAACAAGTCAAGACTATGCTGGGGCTTGGTGATCGTAGTAAAAATCTGGATTTGTTAGAGCATGTTTTAAGCGGAAATGTAGCGGAAGCGCTGGATATTATGGATGATATCTATAAAGTGGGCGGTGATCCGTCTGTGCTTATTCAGGATTTGCTTGATCTTGTGCATCAGTTAACGAAATTGCGCGCGGTGCCGAAATTGGCTGATCAGGCCATGGGCTTGACAGGTGATGAGCAGGCCCGTGTAGCGGAGATGGCCGCAAAGTTATCCATGCCCACCTTGGGGAAAGCGTGGCAAATATTGCTGAAAGGGTTGAATGAAGTCAATATGGCGGTCAACCCGCAAAGCGCCGCCGAAATGGTTGTCATCCGTCTTAGTTACAGCGCGGATTTGCCAGATCCATCTGATTTACTGAGGAAGTTATCAAAAGATGGTCCTCAAGGGGCTCCGGTACCTAATGGCGGGGCCGGCGATTCTGTATCAGCATCCAGTGGCGGAGGCGTGAGTGCTTCGCGCGGCGGTCTGACTGTTGCATCCTCTAATTCTGGGCCGGTGACTGGGGTGGCTGTAGCACAGCAACATAGCCTGGATACCGAGGTCGCGCTGTCTGGTGATCACTTACGCAATCTGGAAGATATTATTGCCGTATTGGAAGAGGCGAATGAGATGGTTTTGGCCGGGCGTGTCTATCAAATGTTGCATTTGGTGCGGCTTGAGAATAAAGGCGATACTTATCGCCTTGAAGTGCGTCCGCAAGAAACTGCCCCTCATGACCTCTTGCCAAATTTATCAAAAATACTTAGGCAGTTAACCGGAAAAATATGGATGATTTCCCCATCTCAGCAAAGAGGGCAACCAACATTGGCTGAAAAGGCTCAGATTATTTATGAGCAAGAACTTGACCGCGTTAAAAATCATCCGTTGATGAAGGATGTTTATGCGCTCTTTCCGGATGTGGAAATTGTAAATATCAAGCAGATCAAAGAATAAACGAAGGAATGTCAAGAATATGATGAATTTTCAAAAAATGATGCAACAAGCCCAGCAGATGCAATTTAAAATGCAGGAAATGCAGGAAAAACTGGGCGATATAGAAGTTGAAGGTGAGGCCGGTGGTGGTCTGGTTAAGGCACGTTTGACCTGTAAGGGGGAGCTTCTGGGATTAGACGTTGATGCTGGAATTATTAGTGCTGACGACAAGGAAACAATGGAAGATTTAATTGTTGCGGCTGTAAATAACGCCAACGCTGCCAAAGATGAACGCGTTAAATCCGAAACGGAAGCTATGATGAAGGAACTGGGGCTTCCTGCTGGTGCGCAAATTCCTGGTATGTAGAATTTGACCAAGATGGGCAGAATTTAATGCTCTCTTGTATAATATGGTGCCAAATATTTTTATAAACGAATTTGGGTTTATACTGTTGGGGCTGAATCTGGTCAGGAGTGATCCATTTAATATTTTGGAGTATCAAATCATTTAAATGCGAATAGCGACTTGGAATATTAATTCGGTGCGTTTGCGCGCACCGTTGGTGAAAAAATTGGGAGAGATGCGCTCGCCCGATATTTTATGTCTGCAGGAAACAAAGACACCGGATGAACATTTTCCATTTGAGGCCATGCGTGAAGCTGGGTATGAGCATATACACATCCATGGTATGAAGGGGTATAATGGCTTGGCCATTTTATCAAAATTACCGTTTGTAGCCACAGATATTCACCATCGCTGCGGGCAAGAGGATTGCCGTCATATCGCTGCTAGCTTTGATGGATTTGAGCTGCACAATCTTTATATCCCGGCAGGCGGAGATGAGCCAGATCCTGAGGCTAATGAAAAATTTGCGCATAAGTTAGATTTTGTAAATGAAATGGCCGAATGGTTTGAAAATCGTTATGTATCTGATCAGGCCTTGGTGGCAGTTGGGGACTTTAATATTGCCCCCTATGAGCATGATGTGTGGTCACATAAACAGCTTTTAAAAGTAGTTTCCCATACGCCGCCGGAAACCGAGGCGCTAGAGAAAATGCGCGCCTCATTGGATTGGGTGGATAGTGCCCGTCATTTCGTAGATATGGATAAAAAATGCTACACATGGTGGTCTTATCGTAATCGTGACTGGAAAAAATCTAATCGCGGCCGTCGTCTTGACCATGTGTGGGTAACACGGCCGCTGGAGTCTTCATTATCTGGGCATGAAGTATTATCCGAGGCCAGAGACTGGGAAAAGCCTTCGGATCACGCACCGGTACTTATTGATTTTGAATTTTAATTTTGTGAGCGTGATGTCTGGCTGCTTAAGCCGGGCTCAATTTTTCCCAGTGCTAATATAGGTCCGCCATATTGCTCTTGAGCAATTAAGGCAAATCCGTCGGCCCTGAAATCGTGTAAAGGTATTGCTATACTCTCTTGATAACCGTGCCAATCGCCCAGCTTATCCAATTTTTTTACCATGTTGCGAAACATGCCATGCGGGATGTCACTGCCCATACGCGCGTTGCCCTTTTTGTGTACAATCTTGTTTTCAAAATCATAAGCGTACAGCCATAGATCAAGCGGAGCCTCGGTATCTATTCTGGGTAGTTCGGCCATAAGTGTCTTATTGTCAATTTTTAAAGGAAAGGATATCAGCGGTGTTTCTTTCTTTGCCAGATTAATAGCTGATATATGAATTCCGGGGTCTGCTCCAACAGATTTATAACGCCCATTAATAACCGAATAAGGGGTTTCTTGCCCGGTCGTTATGTCTCTTACAACATAATGTCCGCGTTTCTGGCTGCATGCTTGCAGGGCATATTCATTTTCGCCCTGATCAATGGTCAGGTGACAATTTAAGGTGAGCGTGTCTTTTCGGTCACGAATTTTCTTAAGTATATCTGTTTTTTGTAAAGAGTAGACGCAGTCAAATCCCATAAAATTTTCAAGTATGACGGGTTGTGCGTGTGCATTGTTGGTCACTGGTATAAGTAGGGGCAGCCCTGCGCAAAAAGTTGATATAATAAGCAAAAAGTATCTCATGGCTTAGCTTATCATGTTCTTTTGGGCTCTGTCAGTTTTAGAATGTTAAAAATCACTGCAACGCCCGCGGACCTCCCAATCGCCGTACCGTGTGGGTTCTGGCAGGTTATTGTCTTCAAATCCGCCATGCTCTTTTTGCGTTGGCAACGGTTCCTTTTCTTTCGCAGAATTGGAAACATTCTTTTTTTCGGTTACTTTTGTGTCTGGCTTTGTCATACTCTTTTATCTAGGGTATGACGTCTCATTTGAAAAGTAGAAAATATAGAAATATGGATGAATTGGAAAATTATAGACAGCAAATTAACGCACTTGACCGTCAATTGATTGATCTCTTCGCCAAGCGTTTTGATATAGTTCGCGCGGTTGGTCGTCTAAAGGCTGAAAACGGAATCGCCGTTGTACAAAGCACACGCGCCGCCGAGGTAACAGAACGCGCCGTACAGATGGGCATTGAAAAAAATGTAGATGAGGCATTTATTCGAAAGCTCTATAAAGAGATGATTGATTTGGCACATGTCATGGAACATCAGATTGTTGAGGATCATGAACAATCTGGTCGATGAACATGAGTTGTATGGAGATCCTAATCCGCAAACCGTAGAGATGCTGGCGGCGCGATCCGCCGCTCTGGATGTACTTAATCGGGTTTTAAATAAAAAACAGGCGCTGGATAATTCTTTGGAAAAGTCAGGGAGTTTTTGTTCTTTGCCTTCACGGGATAAAGCCTTTGCCCGCATGATTGTATCAACGACTTTGCGTCGCTTAGGGCAAATTGATGATTTGATCGAAAAATGCGAAGAGAGACCGGGGGCAGCCTCTCGGAATATGATGTTGAAAAATATTCTTCGTCTTGGTGTGGCCCAGATTATTTTTATGAATGTGCCAGATCATGCCGCCGTTGATACGGCTGTTCGTCTTGCTGATGGAGCGGGTATGGAGCGACAGAAGGGGTTCGTTAATGGGTTGCTTCGTAATATTGTCCGCAACGGCACCGAATTTCTTAGCCGTCAAGATCCTGCGCGATTAAATACGCCTGATTGGCTTTTAAAGATGTGGATCGATGAATATGGGCTTAAAACAGCGGCTCAAATAGCTACGGCCAATTTGGTTGAAGCCCCGCTAGATATTACTGTGAAAGATCAAAGCTCATTAAATTATTGGGGAGGAACGCTTCAGGCATCTAGTTTTCCGACAGGCAGTTTGCGCAAACCCTCAGGGGGGAATGTTACAGCGCTGGAAGGCTTTGATAGTGGAATGTGGTGGGTGCAAGATGCCTCAGCGGCCATTCCTGCGCAGCTTTTCGGTGATGTCGAGGGTAAAACTGTTGTTGATTTATGTGCTGCTCCCGGTGGAAAAACCGCTCAACTGGCGGCCATGGGTGCTCATGTTATTGCTGTTGATCGTTCTGCTCAGCGCATGAAACGCCTTGAAGACAATATTAAACGTTTGCGTCTTGAGGATAATGTACAGGGCTATATTGCTGATAGTGCCGTTTGGCGTCCTAAGGAGCCGGCTAATTTTGTCTTGTGTGATGCGCCGTGTAGCGCAACAGGGACATTGCGCCGTCATCCGGATGTAGCGCGTTTAAAATCCCCAAAAGATGTAGAGAGTTTAATTGAAGTGCAACGCCGGATTTTAAGAAACGCTTTTGATATATTGGCGCCAGAAGGTATTTTGATCTATTGCACATGTTCCTTGCAAAAAAGCGAGGGGGAAGCACAGATTGACTCCTTTATTGCCGAAACCCCCAATGCTTTACGCTTAGCAATATCTCCTGAAGAGTTGGGGGATTTGGCGGAATTGGTAACAGAGAATGGGGATGTTCGTATATTACCATTTATGCAGGCGGCAAGCGGTGGTATGGATGGGTTCTATATTGCGCGAATAAAAAAGATGCAGGCCTTGTAATCCGTATAAATCGCCTTTTTCCTTGAATAGCAAGACAATGTTAGAAAAATCTGATATTATTTGTACGAACCTTCATATTTAGGTTTATTCACAGAGTTATCCCCTGCTATACTCTATGATGTAAAAATACAATATTAGTAAGATTTGATTTTGTCATGTCACAGTCCACCATAAAAATTGCCCCTTCCATCTTATCTGCTGATTTTTCTATTTTAGGACAAGAGGTCCGTGCAATTGATGAGGCTGGCGCGGATTATATTCATATTGATGTCATGGATGGGCATTTTGTACCGAATTTGACCTTTGGGGCGCCGGTCGTAAAGTCTTTGCGCCGCCATAGCCAAAAGATTTTTGATGTGCATTTGATGATCAGCCCCGTTGATCCATTAATACAAGACTTTGTGGATGCCGGAGCGGATATTATTACTGCCCATGTTGAGGCCGGACCGCACTTGCACCGTACCCTGCAGAATATAAAATCCAAAGGCGTTAAAGCAGGGGTGTCCTTAAACCCGCATACACCGGTAAGCGCGATTTCCCATGTTATGGACATGGTTGACTTGGTTTTGGTTATGACGGTTAACCCTGGTTTTGGTGGCCAGAGTTTTATACCGTTGTTAGATAAAATTACAGATATTCGTAAAATGATTAATGAGCAGGGGCGCCCCATTGATTTGCAGGTTGATGGCGGCGTGAATGTGCAAACCGCGCAACAGGTTATTCAGGCCGGTGCCGACGTATTGGTCGCCGGAACGGCCATATTCAAAGAGGGTCCGGAACAATACGCAAAGAATATCGCAGCACTACGTGGCTAATTTATTGCGTTGGTTTCTAATTTTCGGGCTTTATTAAAACAGAGTAACAAGGGAAGAATCCGGTCGTCATTATGACTTTTGGAAAGTTTGAACAGTTTGGGCAAACAATTACCGCACTTTCGCCATTCAATTTGCGCGATGGTTTGCGTTTGGGTTCATCTGCCTCGACACCCGATCATTTGCTTGTGCGGCCGGTCGATCCTTGGCCCGGTGATATTGGTGTTGGCGCGGCCGTAATGCGGGGAGGTTTTTCTCTGGGGGGGGATTGTTTCGTATTGGATGGATCGTCGTGGGTTTCTCCCGGTCTTAGCCAAAAATGGCTAAATTATTTGCATGGTTTCAAGTGGTTGCGTGATTTGCGTGTGCATGGTGGTGAAGGTGCGCGTTTTGCAGGTGCAGCTTATATAAAAAATTGGATTGATCTAAATCGAGATAAAAAATCGGAAGGTTGGCGCGCTGATCGTACGGGTATGCGTTTATCGATGTGGATTTCGCATTACGATTTCTTTGCTGCGCATGATGAGGAATTTCAAGATATGTTTTTCCCTTCTGTTGTACAGCAGGCGCGATATTTAATGCGTCATGTAAATAATGTGGAGGGATTGGGGCGTCTGTATGCGGCCAAAGGATTATTATATGCCGGCCTGGCGTTGGAGGGATATGAAGCGTTGGTCGAAAGGGCATTGGAGGTTTTTTCGGAGGAGTGTAATAAACAGATTTTAAGCGATGGGGGGGATGTGACGCGCTCACCCGAGACCCTTTTATATGCTTTGAAAATATATCTGGATGTCCGCAGTGCCTTGGCTGCAGGGGCCTACCCATTGCCTGAAAAAATTCTGCATGCGATTGATCGTATGGGGCCTGCCTTGCGCTTTTTTGTATATAGCGATAAGCATTTGGGTGTTTTCAATGGTGGACGAAAGAATAACGCGGATCTGATTGAATCTGTATTAGCGCAAGCGGGGGTTCGTGGTAAAATGTTGTCCAGCCTACCATCTATGGGGTATGAGCGCGTCACTCAAGGGCGTACGTTGTTGATGGTAGATACGGGCAAGATCCCACCATGGCCACATGACAGAAATGTACATACTGCGCCGCTGTCGTTCGAAATGGCGTATGGTAAGGAACGTATTTTTGTATCGTGCGGTGCCCATCCCGCATCCGAGGAATGGAATGAGACCTTACGCGCGACCGCAGCACATAATGGATTGTGTATTAACCACCGTAATGCTTGTGAGATACGTCCAAATGGACATTTGGGGCGCAAAGTACAACAGGCGTATGTCAAAAGAACTGAAAGCCGCAAAGCGTGTCTTTTGGAGATGAGTCATGATGGGTATTTATCGCTGAATGGTATTACGCATGCGCGCCGATTGTTTTTATGTGAGCAAGGTACGGATTTCCGAGGGGAAGATACCTTGGAATGTATGGCGTCGCCTGAGCGAGCTATGGATGTGGCGATCAGGTTTCATCTGCACCCACGTGTAATGGTCTCTTTGGTGCAAAATGGTGAAGAGGCTTTAATCCGTATTCCAACCGGTGCAGGGTGGCGTTTCCAGCATACTGGCGGACGTTTGGCATTAGAAAATTCCATTTATATCGGTACTGGAAGCCAGCCACGCCGTACCAAACAATTGGTCATTTATGGGCAAGTGCTTGATAAAAGGGTACAGTTTAAATGGGCTTTGCAGCGAGAAGGCCTGTAATGATTTTGTTATACAAATAAACATTTTCACCTTTTGTTCTCATTGATGATCTGGTAGTCTTTTTAAATGGCAAAGAATCAAAAATCATATGTTTGTAATCAATGCGGCAGCGCATATTCGAAATGGGCGGGAAAGTGTGAGGCTTGCGGTGAGTGGAATTCTCTGTCCGAGGAAATAAGTTCTGCTTCTTCTGTACCCAAAGGGCTTAGTGGATCGACAAAGGGGCGCGCCCTTAATCTTGTGTCATTGAAAGACCAAAGCTCCAGCATTTATGAACGTATGATTAGTGGCGTGCAGGAATTTGACCGGGTATGCGGCGGTGGTCTTGTGCCTGGATCCGCAACTTTAATCGGCGGTGATCCTGGTATCGGTAAATCGACATTATTGTTGCAGATTGTCTGCGCATTGGCAAAAAAGGGGGAGCGTTGTCTGTACGTGTCTGGCGAAGAAGCAGTGGATCAGGTTCGTATGCGTGCGCTTCGTTTGGGGCTTGCCGATGCTCCGGTCGAGCTGGCCTCAAGTTCAAATGTACGTGAGATTGTTGCATCGTTGCAGGATAAGGCTAATCCGCCAAAGTTGGTGATTGTAGATTCTATTCAAACGATGTTTATCGATAATATCGATAGTGCTCCTGGCACTGTAACGCAGGTTCGCACCTCGGCGCAGGAGATTATTCGTCATGCCAAACCGGCGGGCATATCCGTCATATTTGTGGGCCATGTTACGAAAGAAGGGCAAATTGCTGGGCCCCGTGTTTTGGAGCACATGGTCGATACTGTATTGCATTTTGAAGGGGACCGTAGTCACCATTTTCGTATATTGCGTGGTTTAAAGAATCGTTTTGGCCCAACCGATGAAATTGGTGTTTTTGAAATGGCTGGTGAAGGGCTGATAGAAGTTGAGAATCCTTCGGCGCTTTTTTTGTCGCAACGTCATCAAGATGTTGCGGGTAGCGCTGTCTTGGCTGCATTGGAAGGGACGCGGCCGCTTTTAGTCGAGGTGCAGGCGTTGGTGGCGCCTTCGTCTTTGGCTTCGCCGCGCCGCGCTGTTTTGGGGTGGGACCCGAATCGTCTGGCTATGATCTGCGCCGTTTTGGAAACGCGTTGTGGTGTTCGTTTGTCAGGACATGATATTTTTCTGAATATCGCCGGCGGTATCCGAATCAATGAACCTGCTGCGGACATGGCTGTGGCGGCGGCGTTAATTAGTGCGCTCTCGCAAGAGCCCCTTCCGGCGGAAGCTATCTTCTTTGGTGAAATCGGTCTTGCGGGGGAAATTCGTCAGGTTGCGCAGAGTGATTTGCGCTTGAAGGAAGCCTCGAAGCTCGGGTTCAAAGATGCGGTTGTCCCTGTTATCAAAAATAAAAAGGACGGTAAAGCAATCAAAGGAATTACTGCGCGGGAAATTGATCATGTGCAAAAATTGGCGGCGTTATACTTAAGCGAGGATGTACATATTCAGGCGGCTTAAGGGCGTTGTTGTCCGGATGGGTTTGCGCCCGTGATTTAACGCTAAAAAAATTGATTTTGCTTGCATTTAATGCCCTGATTCCGTATCAACAGGATATATGAAATACTTATTCCGCTTGCCCCTGAAGGCTCTATTCTATGATTATTGATATTCTCGTTCTTCTTGTTTTGGCCGTTTCGGCATTAATTGCGTTTTTGCGTGGTTTTATCCGTGAAGTTCTGACCATTGTCGGTGTATTGGGGGGGATGGCCGCAGCCTATTATGGTGGGCCACATTTTCTGCCGCTGATGGAAGGGTGGCTTAACGTTGACCCAAATGCAGAGGATCCGCAAAAGTTATTTGATGTTATACCCTATACGTATGTCGCCAGTTTTCTGGCCTATGGGTCAATTTTTGTTGTGGTCGTTATTATTCTTTCTGTAATTAGCCATATGATAGCTGAGGCCGTTAAATCGGTTGGCCTTGGTGCGATTGATCGCAGCCTTGGTGTTGTCTTCGGTCTTGCGCGGGGTATATTGCTTCTTGGCATACTTTATCTTCCGGTTTTCTTGACCATAGATGAAGATGTACGCGATGGTTGGTTTGAGGGCAGTCGTTCGCATATATATATCGAGATGACGGCCGAAACCATAGCAGATTTCTTGCCTGAGCAAGCCAAGAGTGGCATTGAAAAACAGGTCGGTGAAGGCAGCGAAGCGGTGAAAGGTGAAACCCGTAAAGCGCTGGAGGGTATGGATCTTTTGAAAAGAAATGATCAGGGAGCCCCGCAAGAGAGTCCAAATAAAGGCTATAGTGATCGTCAGCGTGAAGAAATGGATAAGTTGTTTGAAGATTTTGATAGTTCAAATGAAAGTTTAGAAGAAAGATAATAATAATTATGGCGTTTTCTGATGGGGACAAATTTCATGATGAATGCGGCGTTTTTGGCATATATGGACATGATGATGCGGCGGCGATGACCGCACTTGGGCTTCACGCTTTGCAGCATCGTGGTCAGGAGGCCTGCGGTATTGTGACTTATGACGGTGAAAGTTTTTATTCGCGTAAGGCACTAGGTTTGGTCGATGATACGTTTTCTCAAAGTGAGGTTATTGAAAGCCTGAAAGGCTATGTTGCCATAGGGCATAATCGCTATGCCACCACAGGTGACGGAGCCATTCGTAATGTTCAGCCCATGTATGGAGATATTGCTATTGGTGGATTTACGGTGGCACATAACGGTAATTTGACCAATGCACATATGTTGCGCCGCGAATTGGTGGAAAGTGGTGCTATATTTCAATCCACGAGTGATACTGAGGTGATTGTACATCTGGTTGCGCGTTCCCAGCAAAGTGATGTGGTTGACCGCATGACCGATGCTTTAATGCGCATCGAAGGTGGCTATGCGTTAGTGGCTAGTGCGCAGGATAAATTGATTGGTGTTCGTGATCCGCATGGCATTCGTCCGCTTTGCCTTGGTAAGTTGGGTAATACCTATGTACTTGCGTCCGAGAGTTGTGCGTTTGATATCATCGGAGCAGATTTTGTGCGTAATGTCGAAGCTGGCGAGATGATCATTATTACAAAAAAAGGTCTGGAAAGCCGTTTTCCGGCTAAACGGACAAAATCACGGTTCTGCGTTTTTGAATATGTGTATTTTGCCCGGCCCGATACATTTATGGAGGGGCAATCGGTTTACCAGATCCGCAAAAATATTGGGGCTGAATTGGCCAAAGAATCACCTGTTCCCCATGCTGATGTTATTATTCCTGTTCCTGATAGTGGTGTACCCTCAGCCATTGGATATGCCGAAGCATCAGGCGTACCTTTTGAACTCGGTATAATCCGTAACCATTATGTTGGGCGTACATTTATTGAACCAACTGACAAGATTCGTCATTTGGGCGTACGCTTGAAACATAATGCAAATAGAGCCTTTATTGAGGATAAAATTGTTGTTCTGGTTGATGATTCAATTGTGCGTGGAACGACATCTCGTAAAATTGTTGAAATGGTGCGCAGCGCGGGCGCGAAAGAGGTGCACATGCGTATTTCTTCGCCGCCAACATCGCATAGCTGTTTTTACGGAATTGATACCCCTTCCACTGAGGAGCTCCTTGCTCATAAAATGTCAGTTGAAGAGATTTGTGACCATATTAAGGCCGATTCGTTAGCTTATGTTTCTATCGATGGTTTATACCGTGCCAGTGGTGAGGAGAGACGAAACATTGATCAGCCGCAATTTTGTGATGCTTGCTTTACTGGTGATTACCCCGTTATGTTAAGAGACCATGAAAATAACTGGACCGGAGTGAAGGTAACAAATTTACAGGAGCGTCAATCAAAAAGCAGCTAGCGTTTGTTCCATTTGATAGAAAAGAAACATAGAGAATCTGATTATGAGTAAACCTGATCTTTCCGGAAAATTAGCCCTTATCACTGGGGCGTCGCGAGGTATTGGTGCGGCCGTAGCCCTTGGAATGGCAGAAGCCGGGGCACATGTGATCGCACTTGCGCGTACAACCGGGGGCCTGGAAGCCTTGGATGATAAGATACGTAATGTTGGCGGGAAAGCCACTTTGTTACCACTTAATCTCGCGCATCTGGATGAGATTGATAAGTTAGGCCCAACCCTGGCCGAACGTTTTGGTCGGTTGGATATATTTGTTGGAAATGCAGGTGTTTTGGGCCCGTTAAGCCCTGTGGGACACATCAAGGCCAAAGATTGGGAAAAAGTATTTAAAATTAATTTTATGGCCAATGTAAGGCTGGTGCAGACGCTGGACCCATTGTTGCGTGCCAGTGAGGCCGGGCGCGTTGTTTTTACAACTTCTGATATTGCGGATGAGGCTCCGGCATATTGGGGGGGCTATGCAGCGTCAAAGTCGGCGTTAAATACGTTTATGCGAACCTATGCGGCCGAAACAGAAAAAACAAATATGCGCATTAATGCCATTCATCCGGGTGCAGTGCAAACTGCCATGATGACCGAGGCCTTTCCCGGCGGGCCCAGTTTTAAATTAAAAACCCCTGAACAGGTTGTTAATGATTATTTGGCTATTGTGGCCAATAACTGTCCGCATCATGGGCAGATAATTAAACTGCCTTGATTTCCTCAGTGAAATTGTTAAATTCAGGCCTTTAAAGCAATTAACGATTAAGGAGCGTTACCGGCCATGGAATTACAACTGGAAACAATAGGCGGCTTTGTTAGCATGTATGCCATAAAAATTCTTATCGCTTTGGCGATATTTTTTATTGGTAAATTTCTGGCTAAAAAGGTTGTGCGCCTGTGTGAAAAATTAATGCGTAAAAGCAAGGTTGATGAAACTCTTGTGTCTTTTGCAGGGAATATTATTTACGGTCTGGCCTTGGCCTTTGTTGCAATTGCGGCGCTGAGCCAGTTAGGTATTAATACGACATCGTTGGCTGCCGTTATCGCTGCTGCGGGTCTGGCAATTGGCTTGGCACTTCAAAGCTCCTTATCTAACTTAGCATCGGGAGTGATGTTGATCTTGTTCCGTCCGTTTAAATTGGGAGATTATGTTGAGGCAGCCGGCACCGGCGGAACCGTAGAAGAAATTTCTATATTTACGACAAAATTCAAAAGCCCGGATAATAAAACAATTCTGGTGCCGAATGGTGAGATTATTGCCGGTAATATTATTAATTACTCGGCAAAACCAACCCGCCGGGTCGATCTGGTTTTCGGTGTTGGTTACGATGATGATTTGAAAACGGTTAAGAAGATTTTGACCAAAGTGGTTAATGATGATGAACGCGTTTTAAAAGAGCCTGAAGCTGTAATTGCAGTTCATGAGTTGGGCGATAATTCGGTCAATCTTGTGTGTCGTCCATGGGTTGCCAGTGCTGATTATTGGGGCGTATTCTGGGATCTGCAGGAAAAGGTTAAACTTGCCTTTGATAAGGAAGGGATTTCGATCCCATATCCGCAACGCGATATGCACATTGTTTATGATGTGAATTTGGACAAAAGCGCTAAATCCAATGATGATAAAAAGGAAACGAAATCAAAATCCAAAAGTAAGGCGGCCTAACGCCGATTTGTCATATGATTTAAATCATTTCCTCTTTTTTCGTTCTCTATTACAAAAGTGTAATCATAAATAAAGGCCGCCTGATTATATTAGGCGGCTTTTTTTAAGTCAGTCATATCAATTGATTGTCTGGTATATAATCCATAATCAGGTGCCTATGCATAATGATTACGGCAGTCTTATTTCTTGCCTTTGTTGCCATACGGGTTTTTTGATGTACGCACCATCAGGCGAATTGGTACGCTTTGAATATCAAAATCACGGCGTAAAGCGTTAATAAGATAGCGACGATACGCATTAGGAAGCTCTTTTGGTTGAGATACCCATATTGCAAATGTCGGTGGGCGCGTTTTGACCTGAGTAATATATTTTAGACGGTTGGACCGACCATGCACTAATGGCGCTGCGTTTTGGCTTTCAACCTTGCTTAACCAACGGTTCAGTTTACCTGTAGATGTGCGAAGATTCCAAAACTCATAGGTTTTTAACGTCGCTTTAAACAGTTTTTCAATGTTGCGGCCATGTAAAGCTGATATGGGAATAAAGCGTACATCTTTCACCTGCCCTAGTGACGTTTCTAACTTGTATTGCATTTCTTCCAGTAATTCATCTTTGTCACGAATGGTATCCCATTTATTAACGGCAATGACCAAAGCGCGCCCTTCTTCAACAATATGGCCTGCGATATGCAGATCTTGCTTTTCGAGTGGAGAATTGGCATCAATTACCAAAATTACGACTTGTGCCAAACGAACGGCACGCATGGAATCATCAACTGACATTTTTTCAATCGCGCCGACAACCTTGGCTTTTTTTCGCATACCGGCGGTATCGACTAATTTAAATGGGCGGCCTTCATATTCCCAATCAACGGCAATTGCATCGCGCGTTATACCGGCTTCAGGTCCTGTCATGACTCGTTCGTCTTTGACAATGGCGTTAAGTAAGGTCGATTTGCCGACATTTGGCCGCCCGGCAATAGCAATTTTAATTGGCTTTTGTGGGTCGTCCTCTTCTGCTTCGAATTCGAAATCTTCAATCCCTTCGATGTCGTCTAGATGATCCAGATTAATACCATTTTGATCGCGTTCTTCCTCATTTTCTTCGTCTTCGTTAAAATAAGGTTGCAGGGCATAAAAGAGGTCATCCATACCAATACCGTGAGCGGACGAAAGCGCGATTGGGGATCCCAGTCCCAATGAATATGCATCCCCCATCGAACTCATGACTGCCTTGTCGTTTTCGGCTTTGTTCACTACCAAGACGACCGGTTTTTTTTGTTTACGAAGCCATTGAGCAAAGTGTTGGTCGAGGGGGGTAATGCCACTGCGGCCATCAATGACAAATAAAACAGCGTCGGCCTGCCTTAAGGCATTTTCAGTTTGTTTACGCATGCGGCCCTGGATTGAATCGTCAAAATTTTCTTCTAACCCTGCTGTATCAATAATTTTAAAACTATGCCCAAAAAGCGTTGCCCCGGCTTCGCGCCAATCGCGTGTAACTCCGGGGGTGTCGTCCACAATGGCCAATTGTTTACCGGCCAACCGGTTAAACAATGTGGATTTGCCTACATTTGGGCGGCCTACGATGGCTAGCGTGAACATGTTTATTGTGCTTTATGATTAATAAGTGTTTTTATCGAAATGCCAGCAATGTACCGTTTTCAGCCAGTAAGTAAAGGGTTTTATCGGCAATCACTGGTGCGATAATGATATCATGGTCAATGTGAGATTGAGCAATTAAATCACCTGTTTCAGGTTGAACCTCAAGTAAACGGCCATCAGTGCTAGCCAGTATCAGGCGTCCACCAGCCATGATGGGCCCACTCCAGCTAAGTTTTTCATCGTCATCATCTTGCGCGTATTTATCCAGTTGCGTAACCCAGTGTATTACGCCTGTGTCGCGTGCAAGCGCTACAAGCTCGTTCTCTTCTGAGAGGACAAACACGTGGTTTCCAACAATCCATGGGGTTTGCGCGCCGCCAAATTCGCGTTGCCAAATACGGTTGCCTGTGCGTTCATCAATGGCGATGATGCGCCCGCTGAAGCTCATGGCTATGACGATCCCCTTGTCAATAACGGGTAAAGCCTTGATGTCGGATAGGCTGGCCAATCCTCCGGCCGCGCGTAGATTGGATAGGTTATCTGACCAGGCGACCGAACCGTTCTCAACACGCAGCGCTGTTACCTCGCCAGATGAAAACACAGGAACAACAATGTCGTAATTGGCCGCGGCGCTGGCTGCCCCAACAAGACCGGCGGTTTCACCAATGCCGATATATTCCCAAAGAACGGAACCATCACGTGGGTCCATGGCCAAAACGCGGCTATCCAGCGTTGTAACATAAAGGCGATTATCCATGATGGTCGGCGCTGCTCGAGATGGTGCCGGTAGTGTTGCACGCCAGAAAAATTCGCCGTTCTCAGGGTTCACAGCCAGAAGCTCATCATAGCCATTGGTGACATATAAGACCGCATTTGAAAAGGCGATCCCGCCGCCAATAACCGGATCGTCTTCATCCTCAGCTCGTATATTTGTACGCCACAAAGTTTTTCCGTTTTTTGTGCTAAATGCGCTTAAGGTTGAATCGGTATCCATGGTGAAAATGCGGCCATCAACGACAACGGGCTGAGCTACCAGTGGAAGCCGACTGGTTGAACCCTCACCAATATCGGCACTCCACGCTTGTTTAAAGGCCCCGTTATGAAATGCGAGGTTTTGCATTGAATGATTAGGGTACCCTCCAGCTTGCGGCCAGAATTCGTTGTGCCATGCTTTTGGTATAATGAATTGGTTCTCTGCAACGGCTCCCGGGTTATCGGGCTCTAGTGATTTTTGCAATTCTAATACTGAAATGCGTTCTCCCTTAAGCGTGGGCTTATCTTTTTCACCAATACCGCAAGCGGTCAGTGATACAAGTAAGGGAAGGAGAAGATAGAGGCGTTTCATCTTTACGAGTCTTTCTCTTCTGTGATTGTGTTGTGGTCTTTTATAGCTTTTTGTTTCAAAGAGTATATGTGGTCAAGACTTTTGGCCTTGTTTATTAGAGATGGCGGAATGGCAGCATCATTTTTCAGTAAATATTGAAGATGAAAACGCGCGGCCGTATAGTCTTTATTGTTGTGGGCTTGAATCAGGGCTGCTTCCATATGGGCGCGATAACGCCAAGGGCTGTTTGTGTTCTCTATTACATTTTTCAGCAGCTTTAGTTTTTGCTCGGCACTTAGATCTTCATCCAGGCGCGCAGTCATGATTTGTCCCATTTCACGAAATTCCGCCGGTAAATTTTTATCTTCTGCAGCTTGTTTGTAAAAGACAAGGGCTTCATCGGGCTTTTCCGCGTCCATTTCATGTTGCGCGGCGGCAAGTAAGGCGATGCCGCGTATTCCGGGGCGAAACTCTGCCGATATTTTTATGACGCTGTCCGGGAAGTTTTCCTGATCTAGCAGTTCAATCAGGGCCGCAGTTTGTGTCTCTTTTACGCCATTGTTCCAGTATTTATATCCTGAAATGGCGGCTGTACCCAAAATTGTCAGGGCGATAAAAGCTATAATCCACGTTCTGTTCTCTTTCCAGAACTTCTCCATGCGCTCTTGCTTCATAATTTCATCGACTTCGTGGAAAATATCAGCCATTTCAAATTTCCTAGCTTGTTAGTTGTATTCGTCGTAGGTCTATCTAAGCTATATTAAGCAAATTCAGTGTCTATGCGAGTCTTTTTCGATAGACTTTTTAAACCTTCCACTTGATTGAACATCCCATGGATGGAAATTGTTGGTGCGGCCCAGCTCCAATCTCGCTGATGCGCATCATGGCATCCAGTAATTCCGGTCTTGTGGCCTGATCTGGTGGGTTTATGCCTGCGCTATCTAGGCGTCCGCGGTATTGCAGGGATAAACCGGCGTTAAACCCAAAAAAGTCTGGTGTGCAAACAGCGCCGTATGCTTTGGCTGTTTGCTGTTCTTCATCCAGCAGATAAGGAAAAGTAAAATCGTGTTGTTTTGTAAAATCCTGCATATTTTCAAAAGAATCTGCCGGGTAGGATACTGTATCGTTAGGCATGATCGCCACGCAGCCAATATCATTATCCTGTAGGCTCTTGCAGGTTTTGACTAAGCGGTCAATTATGGCTTTGACGTAGGGGCAGTGATTGCAAATGAACATGACCAATGTACCGTTTTTACCTTTGATTTCTGCTAGAGACACCATTGAGCCATCAATGTTTTTTAATGTGAAATCTGGTGCGTTGAACGTTTCATCAAATGCAGGTGTTTGTAGTAGAGCCATGATAAATTCCTAATTCTTGAAAATTTTGTTATACTGAATGCATGAGCGATAAAGTTATCACAATTCCTCAATTTTCCAAACAAAGTGAACAAATCTCGGGCTTCACCCAAAGCCAGTTTCGTAGGTTAGACGGGATTTACTTAAAGGCTTCTGCGGAGAAGGCCCTGACCTATCGTACCGTAGAGTGTGATTTTGAAGAAGGGCTTGCCAGCTATACTTACTACGTCTCTGCTGGGCAATCGCCGTTTATACAATTTTTAATTCGCCGCGTTGGGCCCAGAACCGTAATGTACGAGATTTATTTAAAGGATAAAGGGCGCATTTTAAAAAGCGGTTTATTTGACCGTGCTTATGAACGATTGGAACAAGAGGTGCAATCTTTGATTGATAAATCCTAGTGTCTCTCTCCGTGTTTGCGGTCTTTCTATTTTGATTTCACTTTAAACCTAAGGCATCTTGTTCTAGACTGCGACAGGTTTATATATTTGTTCAGTTTACAGCGAAAGCAGAGTTCTTATGTCAAAAATTAAAGTTGATAATCCAGTTGTTGAAATAGATGGCGATGAAATGACCCGTGTTATATGGGATGTTATCAAGAATCGTTTGATATTGCCTTATCTAGATATTGATTTGAAATATTACGATCTTTCGATACAAAAACGCGATGAAACCAGCGATCAGATAACAATTGACGCGGCTGAGGCGATTAAGACATACGGCGTGGGTGTGAAATGTGCCACTATCACGCCGGATGAGGCACGGGTCGAAGAATTTGGCTTAAAGAAAATGTGGAAATCTCCAAACGGAACCATTCGTAACATCTTGAACGGAACGGTTTTGCGAGCACCAATTATTATGAAAAATGTGCCGCGTTATGTGCAGGGGTGGAAAGAGCCTATTATCGTAGGCCGTCATGCTTTTGGTGATCAGTATAAAGCCACGGATTTTAAGGTGCCCGGCCCCGGTAAATTAACCATGAAGTATGAACCTTCTGATGGCGGTGATGTGCAAGAATATGAAATTTTTGATTTTCCGTCGGCCGGCGTTGCGATGGGTATGTATAATCTGGATGAATCTATCGATGGCTTTGCCAGAGCCTGTTTTAATTATGCGCTTGATATGAATTATCCGGTTTATATGACCACAAAAAACACAATTTTAAAGGCCTATGATGGCCGGTTTATTGAAATATTCCAAAAAGTGTTTGATGAAGAATTTAAAGATAAATTTACCGCCAAGGACCTATGGTATGAGCATCGTTTGATTGACGATATGGTCGCCCAGGCCATTAAGTCGAAGGGAGGGTTTTTGTGGGCGTGTAAGAATTATGACGGGGATGTACAGTCCGATATCGTCGCACAAGGATTTGGATCTCTTGGGCTTATGACGTCGGTTTTGCTTACGCCAGATGGAAAATGCGTTGAAGCTGAGGCTGCGCACGGCACCGTAACGCGTCACTTCAGGCAGCACCAACAGGGCAAGCCGACATCAACCAATCCAATAGCATCTATTTTTGCCTGGACGCGGGGGTTACATTATCGCGGGCAGTTTGACGGTAACCAAGACCTGATGGAATTTGCCGATACTTTGGAGCAATCATGTATTGATACCGTTGAAGCTGGTTTCATGACGAAAGACTTGGCGTTGCTGGTTGGAGATAATCAGCCTTATCTGACTACCGAAGAGTTTCTAAATAAGGTTATTGAGAATCTAGACCATAAAATGAAAGTTGCAGCATGAAAATTTATGTAGCACTTCTTAGCTTTGCCGTGTGTTTGGGTCTTGGTGATGGTGCGCTTGCCGCCTATGAAAAGCCGTATATTGGCGATGAAAAGATATATGTTGCTACACAGGATGACACTTTGGTGCATATTGCCCGAAATCATGAAATGGGTTTTGTGGAGATGCGTGCTGCCAATCCGAATGTTGATCCATGGATACCGGGCAATGGAACGGAGTTGGTGCTGCCCAAACGTCATATTTTGCCTGACGCTCCCCGCGAAGGTATTGTCATTAACCTGCCAGAAATGCGTTTGTATGCATTCGTGAATGGCGATAAAGAGCCTGCCACATTCCCGATTGGTATTGGGCGTGAAGGTCTCGAAACTCCAATAGGCAGCACTACGGTTGTCCGTAAGGCTGATGGCCCGGTCTGGCGCCCCACAGCGCGGATGCGCCGTGAAGACCCAAGTCTGCCTGCTTCGGTTGGTCCGGGGCCAGACAATCCGCTTGGGACGCATGCGTTATATTTAGGGTGGCCGCAATACGCCTTGCACGGTACGAACAAGCCTTATGGTATTGGCCGTCGCATTAGTTCAGGTTGTATTCGTTTGTATCCTGAAAATATTACTGAATTATTCGCAATGGTTCCGGTGGGTACGAAGGTTACAGTTGTAAACCAACCAATTAAATTGGCTTGGATTGATGATGTTCTTTATATGGAGGCGCATCCTGATATGGAGCAAGCCATCCAAATGGAAGAAACCGGACAGGTATATTCCGCGAAAATGAGCGACCAGGATATGGCTTTTATCGTGAAAGCGGCTGGGGAGCACCGAGGGAAGTTGCATTGGGCGACCATTCGAAATGAAGTGCGCGATAGAACGGGGCGACCAGTCATGATTGCGCGTCGTCCGGGGGCTGATCTTGATGTGAGTAAACCGGAGTTGATCCACGGCGATGAGGTTCCTGAAAAGAGGGAGGACGTGCTTCGGGCTGATGAAACTTTGGTAAAGAATTCTGATGTAGGATCTGATGGTGAGTCTAAATCTGATATAGCTGAGGAGCAGCCGGGTAAAGCAGATTTGGATGATGTTTATTCAGGCGGTGATGGCGATGAACTGAAAGAAACCAAAGTTTCTGATGCAGACGATGCTGATCAACTAAATAATCCTCCGAATATATACAGGGTTATGAATCCATAAAGAAGTGGAATTATTCCGGGTGCGGCCATCATAAGATATCGTTCTTTGCGTTTGATAAACAGACCGCAAATGCTGAATATGGCGCAGATAATCCAGACGATCATGGTTGTTGAAGACCAATATTCAAATGTCATATTGCTGTGTGTTGTGAAGTAATCTTCATGAATGAAACCCAATGCTAATAAGGTGAAAAAGCAAATAGAAATGCTTAAAAACCCGATTAGGTTGGTCGTTATAACAATTAATATATCAAGTGCTTTATCCATGTGATGCATTTTAGCATAAGAATAAAAAAAGACCGCCTGAATTTAGACGGTCTTTTGTAATCTTTTGTTTAAAAGATCTTATTTTACTTGTTTCTGGTGAAAGACACGCTCAGCAGGGGCTGCTTTAGCAGCAGGAGCTGGGCTGTGGCCAGCTGTGCGCTCTTGTGCGTAAGGAGGCTGTAGCTCACGATTGCCTTCACCTTCTGTTGTGCAAGCAGAAAGAGCTGCGGCGGAACCCAGGATACAAATTGTAGCAATAAACTTTTTCATAGAAATCCTCTTATATTCTTATGTGAGTTAATATTAGAACAGTCTTTATTGTGACCGATTCCGAATAACAAAACTCTTTATACACAACTCACAAACGCTTGCACATAGTTTTTCAGCAAAAAAAATTTTTGTTTACATTTTATCGGCTTACTGTTGCAGATGTGCAACAGTTTTGAGTGGCTATGTAGGTTGCAACTTATTGTTGTTCATTTTGGGCTACGGTTTTGAAGTAGGCATCAATGCCTTTGTGAACACTTTTGGCAAACCGGTCTTTATGTTCTTTGCTGGCAAGGCTAACGGCCTCATTGCGGTTTGACATGAAACCGGCCTCGATTAACACGGATGGTATATCCGGCGCCTTAAGAACCGCAAAGCCCGCGTAACGGTGGGGGCGTTCAAGTAGTTTTAGTCCTCCTGTGTTGAACGTATCAACCAATGTGTTGGCGAAATATTTTGATTGGTTCATTGTGTCGCGCATTGCAAGATTCACGAGAATATTAGCGACTTCTTCATCTTCCACGCTTAAATCAATGCCGGCGATTAGATCCGCTTTGTTTTCACGCGCGGCCAGTTTGGCCGTTTGTGCATCTGAAGCCTTGTTGGATAAAGTATAAATGGAGGCGCCGCGTACATTGGGGCGTGGTAACGAATCGGCGTGAACAGATAAAAAAAGGTCTGCCCCGTGGTCGCGGGCGAATTTGATACGGTTACCCAGTTTTATAAACACATCTGTTTCTCGTGTCATTATAACTCGGTAGCGTCCGGATTCTTCTAATCTTTGTTTTAATGCCTTGGATAAACCCAGCACAATATCTTTTTCATGGGCGCCATTGGCACCAATCGCGCCAGGATCTACGCCGCCATGGCCGGGGTCAATTACAATGAGCGGCTTTTTACCCTGCGCAGGTTTGTTAGCGGGGGCGGGAGGTGTAAATGCAGGATGCGATGCCGATGAAGCTGTTCTGCCAGTGTATGCGCCATGCTTTGCGGCCAGATTAACGGGTTCTATGGTTAGTGTTCCGAATGTTTCGCCTTTATTGCGCATAAAATGATCATGTGAGACATGCGAGACGTCAATAACTAATCTATTCGGTTTCGCCCCTTGTTGAGGTAGGGCAAACGCGCTTTGTATATTTATGGGCCTGTTGAGATCAAAAACAATGCGTGATATGCCGGCCTCTAAATTACCGTGGCGAAGGGCTGTAATGCCCATATTCGTTCCAGTGAGCGCGGGAGCTTTCCAATCAAAGCTAGGTAGGTCAATGACCAGGCGATAAGGGTCGGAGAGAGTAAAAACCCGGAAATCGGATATTGTGCTCAGATCGAACACGATGCGAGTTTTGTCGGGATGCGTACCTACCCTTACATCATTGACGCTTAAGGCGTGTGCGTGCGTTCCTGTCATAGAAAGACAGAGCGTTATTGCTATAAATAGAATATGACGAATGCTTGGCAACGGCGGGCCCCATCGTTAAAGTTCAGGCTATTATAGCACAAAGTTGACAAGTGGCGGAAGGGAATGCAAGTGAAATCTAACTATATTTTGCTTATTTTGTCCATGAGCCATGTCAATCTTGTATGTCTTCGGATTGGCTTTGTGCAATCAATGGCGCGGCGTATGTGAAGATTTTTAAAACGCAGCCATGAGGTCGAGTGAAAGAAAGTTTTTTGTTAGAGCATGTATTTTCCGTCTTGCTGATTTGAATAAACGGGTGTAGTGTGACTTTGTTGTAAGTATTGCGGTTTTAGCGCTTTTCTGCTTTTTAGCATGGTTTTCAAAGGTTTCGCGGACTGTAATACAAAATTGTAGAAAACGTATAAGCGTGCTTTCAGCGCCGCCTTACCTTTTGGTTTAGGCAGGCTGCACACGCAGATGGAGATAAATATGACTAAGCGTATGCTAATCGACGCAACCCATGATGAAGAAACACGGGTTGCCGTCGTTGACGATAATAACAATCGTCTTCTGGAATTTGACTATGAAAACAAATTTCGAAAACCTCTGAAAGGCAGCATCTTTCTTGCTAAAGTAACCCGCGTGGAGCCATCGCTTCAGGCGGCTTTTGTTAACTTTGGAGGAAATCGCCACGGCTTCTTGCCATTTTCCGAAATTCATCCAGACTATTACCGCATTCCTGTTTCTGATCGGGAGGCGCTATTGGCTGAGCAGGAAGAATTTTTGGCCGAAGAGGAAGAGCGTGAAGAAGCCGAAGACCTGAAGGGCGCCGGTAAAGATGATATGGGCGGCGATGAAAGCGCGCTGATAGATGATGAAGATGATGATGTCGATGAAATAGAGGAAATTGATAATAAAGGTTCGGAAATCGATGGTGACGATGATGAGGATGCTGCCAACAATACAAAAGCATCTCAGAAATCACGTGGGCGCGGCCGCAAGAAAAAAACAGATGAAGAGAATGACTCATTGTCTGATAATGAGTCACCTGAAGAAGACGAGCAAAATGATGACGCTAACGGTAATGTAGCGGAAAATCGTGATGATGAAGACGATAATAAAGGCAATCGCCGGGACCGTGGCGGACGAAATAATAACCGCCGCGGCGGGCGAGGGGGACGAAATAATAACCGCCGCGGTGGCCGCCGTGCGGCGCATCGCTCCCGTCAGGTGGAAATTCTTGGTGGTACTGAATATGAAGATGATGATGCCAGCAACGCCTCTGACCGTTTTCGCTATAATCTGCGCCGCCAATATAAAATTCAGGAAGTGATCAAACGTGGTCAGATCATGTTGATTCAGGCCTCACGTGAGGAGCGCGGCAACAAAGGCGCCGCGGTTAGTACTTATTTATCTTTGCCGGGTCGTTATGGCGTTTTGATGCCTAACAGTCCTCGTGCTGGGGGGGTAAGTCGTAAAATTGCAAAGTTTGAGGATCGCCAACGGATGCGTTCTACTTTGAAAGAACTTGATGTGCCAAAAGGAATGTCAGTCATATTACGTACAGCGGGCGTTACTCGAACAAAAACTGAAATTAAACGCGATGTCGATTATTTGATGCGTCTTTGGGATGATATCCGTGAACGGACATTGCAATCATCCGCACCTGCCTTGATCTATGAAGAGGCCGATTTGATCAAGCGTGCAGTGCGAGATTTGTATACCCGAGATGTTGAAGAAATACAGGTTGCCGGGGAAGATGGTTTTGCGGCAACGAAAAAATTCATGAAAATGATGATCCCATCTCATGTAAAAAAGGTCAAAGAGTATAAAGACGATAAAGTTCCTTTATTCCATAAATACCGCGTTGAAAATCAGATTGCGGAAATTAATGAAATCACCGCGAAATTAAAATCCGGCGGCTATCTGGTTATTAACCCGACTGAGGCATTGGTTTCTATTGATGTTAACTCTGGCCGCGCTACCAAAGAACGCCATATCGAAGAAACAGCCCTTAATACGAACATGGAAGCTGCAGAAGAAGTTGCGCGTCAGTTGAGGCTGCGGGATCTTGGTGGTTTGGTTGTTATTGACTTTATTGATATGGAAGATCGCCGTAACAATGCGAAAGTAGAACGTAAACTCAAAGAATCACTTTCCGGTGATCGTGCACGTATTCAAATTGGACGTATTTCCTCCTTCGGTTTGTTGGAATTATCACGCCAGCGTTTGAATCCAAGTTTGACTGAAGCACAATACGAGGTTTGTAAGCATTGTGAGGGCCGCGGAGTTGTTCGTAATTGCGATTCAACTTCTATTATGTTGTTGCGGGCTCTGGAAGAAGAAGGGATTAAGGCTCGCGCGGCGCAGTTGATTGTTCACGTTTCTAGTGAGGTCGCGATCTATATATTGAACAACAAGCGCAGGAATTTGGATGAAATTGAAACGCGCTATGGTTTTTCAATCTTATTGCGTACGGATGATTCTTTGGGGGCTGATAAATACCGCATCGAGGTTGCTCGCCCGGTAGAAGATTATATGCCAGATGACAAGTCCTCTGAGGCAGATGATCGTAATGGAGGCAATGATGGTGACGATGAGGAGCGTAATAATAAGCGAAAACGCGGTCGCCGCGGTGGCCGTGGCCGGGGAGGTAAAAATCGCAATAATAACCGTGAACAGGATGATGCGCATAATGGTGGGAACAAGCGCGCAGAAGATGGGGCGGATAACGAATCCTCTGATCAACAAAAAGAAGATGGTGATAAAAAGTCGGCTGCAAAACGTGGTGGCCGCAAAACTGGATCGTCACGTAAAAAAGAAGCTGCTGGTGATGCTGGTGAAGTAAACGAATCTAGCATGGATGATAGTAAATCTAGCCGTACGAAAAAACAGGACTCATCCGATTCACAGGGTGATGATGATAACAAAGCCAAAGCTAAAACTGAAAAAGTTGCGGATAAGAAGAAATCCACCAAGTCTCAATCATCGCGATCCGGTAAAAAGGCGGCGGGTGAAGAAGATAAGGTGAGCTCGCAGGAAACGGAAGCGGATAAAGATGCGAATGTTGAGAAGCCAAAGAAAAAGGCTGCTGCTTCGAAGTCTAAAGCTGCGGCTAAGAAGGATGACAAGACGGGTGAAGATACGGTAGAAAAGTCCGTTAAGGTTCCCAAGGCATCTAACGATACGAATAGAGATCGTGACAACACAAAAATGGATCCGGCTGAATTTGAGACAGTTAATGAGCCCCCTAAAACAAAGAAAAAGGGCTGGTGGAATAAACTGGTTGAATAAGTGACGTCTGCTTAAATCATTAGCTTAAGTGCTATAACTTTATATACTGAAGCGGCCCCATATGGGGCCGTATTTAATTTTGTTGAAATTACGGCCTCGGGATTGCCGGATGTAAGACACTAGCGCGTTACCAAAACTTGATAAAAGAAATTGTTACCATTGCTGATTTGGCATCCGGCGTCATGCCCGCCAGAATTGTCAATGGTTTCCGTGTTGGTATAGGTTCCATCAAAATCTGTGAAGTCTATATCTGTGTCATCCGCACCCAGCGTAGTTCCCAATACCCTGTTGATTTGGGCACAATACTCATCGTTAATATCTTCAAGGACGATGATTAAGTCAGCGGCGGTTGTTCCTATATTCAGGACATTATTGGTGGCAACGTACTTCCAGTTTGCGCCGCTTGAGCTAATGCCCGTAGGTGGACTTTGTTCCGTCAACCCTCCGCCTTCTACATGAAAAACCATGCACTCAGTGTTCGTGCAGTTTGAGTTGTCAGAGCGGTCATCCGTGAAGCTAAGGTCGCTTTCTGATATGCCGCTTAGTTTCATATTTTGTATGGTGGTTTCAATACCTTTGACATAGCGCATCATCTGGCTGATTTTGATGCGCTGTTGTTCAATATTGCCGCTTTGATCAACGTTTGAACCGGACCGGCTGAGGAGGGCGGTTAAAAGTCCTATTAGAACAATCGCAATTAGTATCACCCACAACACGCTCCCGCGCTCTGTTTTGCGTTGTTTCATATTTATTTGGTTGTTGTTTGTGCTTATAACCATGTCTCATTATAAGGTTTTTGCGACGCGGTTGCCAGCCTGATTGTCTGTTAGCCAGATTTTTATACGTTGGCATGCTTCTCGCATATCATCGGCAGACCCGGCATAAGATAGGCGTATATATTGGTGGCCGCGTTTTCCATCGAAATCCAATCCGGCTGTTACAGATACACCAGCTTCTTCTACCAATCTGTGGCAAAAATCTTCGCTATCATTCGTGAAGTCGCTAACATCAACGTAGAAATAAAATGCGCCATCGCCTTTGGAGAGCTTATTTAATCCTGCAGCCGGCAGCAGATCGCGCAAAATGTCGTGATTTTCTTTATAACGGAGCACATAATTATCTAATTCATCCAGGTGGTCGAATATTTTATATGCCACATGCTGTGATATCGTGGGGGGGGCCACGAAAAGGCTCTCGGCTAGTTTTTTCATCGGTTTTACCATATCTGGTGGGCTGATTACCCATCCCAAGCGCCACCCTGTCATGGCAAAAAATTTAGAAAATGTGTTCATAATGATCGCATTATTTGAAAATTTTAAAGCTGTTTGCGCTTTGGTTCCATAGGTAATGCGGTGATAGGCTTCATCTGATACAATTCTTATGCCTTGCTCGTCACACCAGTTGCATATATCGGAAAACTCATCTTCATCCAGAATTGTTCCAGTGGGGTTTGACGGGCTGTTTATGATAATTCCATCGAACTTTTCTGCTGCGTTCTTTAATAGGTCTAGCGTTGGTTGAAAATTGGTGTCGGCATTGGTTTGGATTTCAGTAATCTGCAAATCCATCGATTTTATTATGTTTTTATAAGCGGCATAAGTCGGTGTGCATAAGGCGATTTTATCACCCGGATTAAATGCGGTTAAAAAAGCCATGATAAAGCCGGGTGATGAGCCGCTAGTAATATTAATTTGTTCGGGGGTCACGTGCACACTGTAATAATCTTTGTAGTAATCCGCGATACGTTGCCGTAATGAGATCATACCTATTGCGTCTGTATATCCCTGGATGGGGTCGTTAATTAGGCATTTGGCGGCGTAATCTAATGCGGCTTGTGGGGCACCAAAACAGGGCTGGCCGGCTTCTAGTCGTATAATATCATTACCACGAGAAATTTTTTCATTCACGGTACGCAAATTGTCTAGCGCCCGGAAGGTTTCAATGTCTGATCGTTCAGAAGTTTTTAACGCCATGTGCTTAAGCCTTGATTATTTTTTATGTTATGCTCGATTTTTAGCCTTAATTCTAAAGATTTGCAAGTCCGCTTTACTTGTAATAGTTGTAAAACGGAGGATAGGGCATTTAAATATAAAATATATATAAAATTTTATGTAATTTTTACTTAAATTACTTTAAATAAAAATGTCGAATAAATAAAAATAAATGCAAATACAATTTTATTTACTTTGTATTTACTTATTGCATGTTATGTTAATTATATGAGCAGGTGGTAACCGAATGTGCGGTTTTGGCCGGTGTTCAGAAAAGGATTGAGAGTTTTTATAAGCATAGGTGAAATAAATATTTGTGCTTTGTTTTTATTAAGTTTTGATAGTGTCATGTGCGAAGCCTGAGTAGAATTAAATTGCCGTATATTGTGTTGCCCCGCAGTATATTTCAAAAGCACTTTAATTATCAGGTTATACTGAGCCGCCGGGCTTTCCCGGCGGCAATTTTTTTGCTACAAAGATGGGAATTATATATCTTTTAAAAGAAAGAAAGCCCATGATCCGTATATGTTTATTGCTGAGCTTTATATTTATGACTTTTGCTGTGACCGCAGTTCAAGTCGTCAACGCGCAGGATGAATCCTCTCAGGAAGCCAGTGCTGAAAAGGGGGATGTCTCAAAACAAGAGAGAATAGCAGTGACCCCTGCCGAAAGGAGCGGGGATAGCGAAGAAAAAACACTCATGCCGAAATCAATGGATCCGGATGTTAAGAATTTAAATCAAGCCTTGGCGAATTTGACCGAAGAGTTAGATTCGCCAAGCCGTCGCCATTTTTATACGTTGTATAACAATAATAATCTGATTAGTACGGTTAAATATGTTCGTGCGCACGTTTCCCAGGCAATTGATGCATGCAGTGAGAATAACCCTGATATGGAGCAGGCCTTGCGCGATCGCTTCGCAGAATGGAAAGAGGCGGTGAATGAGAAAATGAAGGAAGCCGAGGCTCAGATTAATAATATGGTTATTGCGCAGGATTATGCTAAAGATCAGGATATACGCAAAATCCTGAAACAGGCTGATGATCTTCGTGACAAAACGCAAGAAGGTGTTGAGAGAATTCCTGTCACAACCAAAGAGGCATGTGAGTATTTGTTGAATAAGATGAATGAAACGCAACAAACTATGGTGAAGTATTTAAATTCCGTGTTAGTGGCCATGCCACAGGCTATGGAACAATAATAAATTAAGGTTACTTGTGGCTCCGGAAAACAAAATGCGTATTCTTCACGTTCTAGCCGGGGCCAATCATGGCGGGGCGGAGACCGCTTGTATTGATATGTGTATTGCCATGCACGAGGCCGGGCACGTCATAGAGGTCGTCACGCGTTCTAATGCCATTCGTGTGCCGCGTTTGCAAAAAGCAGGTATTAAAGTTCATTGCTTACCTTTTGGTGGTAAACTGGATTTTTATACTCGCCTTGCTTTGAAAAAAATTATTCGGGGCTTTCGTCCTGATATTGTTCAAACCTGGATGTCGCGTGCTTCTGATAAAACGCCGCGCTGGCATGCTTCTATGGGTATACCTAGATACGCAACAGTGGCACGTTTGGGGGGGTACTATAAGCTAAAATATTATCAATCGACCGATTATTTTATTACCATTACACCTGATATAAAACGCCATTTGGTGGATTTGGGTGTTCCTGCAAATAAGGTGCAGCATATTAATAATTTTGCTGAAACTGAGGAATTGGTGGAACCTGCCAGTCGCGCAGCGCATGGTATCCCGCCTGATGCACCTTTGCTGTTTGGGCTGGGGCGGCTACATACCTCGAAGGCATTTGATACGTTAATCAGGGTAGTATCAAGTATGGAAGGGGTTTGTCTCTGGATTGCAGGGGAAGGGCCAATGCGCGGAGAACTTGAGCATTTGATTAACGAGTTGAATGTTAGGGATCGCGTTAAATTACTTGGTTGGCGTAGTGATAGGGCTGCGCTTTTTCAAGCTAGCGATATTTGTGTGTTTTCATCTCGCTATGAACCTTTTGGTACGGTGTTTGTGCAAAGCTGGGCTCAGAAAATTCCACTTGTTACAACCCGCGCTGACGGGCCTAAGCAATTTGTCCGTGATGAAGAAGATGGCCTTGTCGTTCCGATTGATGATGAAAAAGAAATGCGTAAAGCCATTGAACGTTTGCTGGCTGACAGTGATTTGCGGAATAAATTGGTTTTAAATGGTTACAAACGTTATATCGAAGAATTCACAAAAGAAAAATCAGTTGCCGCGTATATAGCTTACTATCAAGATATAAGAAACCGTGAGAAAATACCGCTGAGTGCGGCCGAATGACAGCCCTAAAGTTGAAAAAATAACGATTTTATGGCATCATTCACTAGGCCTAATTGAAGAAATACCTATTTGGGTGTTGGGTAAAAAATAGAAAAACGGTTAGTTAGGCAATGTGAGCTATAATTCAAGGCGTATTAGATGTTTAAGCTCGCCTTGGAACGAATGGGCAAAGGGTGTTGTTAAATGGCTGATCAAGCCAATATTAATCAAGCAATTAAAACAGTTCAGGGCGTCTTGGAGCGCTATACTACGTCTTATTATGGGGGCACTGACGCGACCTTGGTTCACGATCAATTGCCCGAGGGCCTTTATGAACAGATAGAGAATTTTATATATGAGCTGTCCGGTATTGATATCGCTGAACGTAAATTAAATGCGGCAGGAATTGTGATCGATGATGCTTATGACCCTGCGCTGATGCCGGCTTTACAAACTTTTGCTACCAGCCCTGCATTTAATGCGTTCCGCACGGCCATCACAAACGCAGATCAAGAAGCCATTAACCGTTTTATGAGGGAACATGATTTGCCGGCCGCCTTTGCACAGTCTCCTCAGAAGTTAATTGATTTTATTGATCAGGATTTGGAGCCTTTCATTGAGGCGATGGAGGTTCTGGAACAGGCAGAGCATCTTTACGCGCCGCCATTATCGTTAGAAGAAAAACGACTGCAGGAAGAAACTTTGCCGAAAATGGAGGCTTTGTTACGTCAGGCCTATCCTTATTATATAGACTTCTTGCAAGATAGTATGGCCCGTGACCGAGCCATTTTACAAAGCAATCCGGAAGAAGCTGTACGCATAGAAACGCAGTATAGAATTGATTCTGCGCATGATGCCTTGGCTACTTTAAATAAAGGTTTTGCAGCTCTGCAGGAAGCTGATTTTAATGACTATGTCAAAGATGATAATGCGCATATAGCACTTGAGCAGTATATTGTTTTTTTGCAAAGACATAATTCCTATACCAAATTTGATGATAAAAGCGGGCAATATACCCCAGATTTTGACGCGCATTTGGCCGCGGTGATGCAATCTAGTCAGACGCGTTTAAAGGCGTTCGAAGGCAAAGAAAACCTGAGTGATCGGGAAAAGCAGGAGTATCAATTTATAAAGCATTATGAGCCATTTCAGGCGATTATGACCGATATGGTGGCTAGTGCTGCGTACCGTATGCCCTCTCTTAATCTAAACGGGCAAACCATGCATGCTTCCGATTCTATTGTTAATAATATTGTTGATACGATGGTACGAAAAAATTATGTGCATGTTAGTCCGCCAGAGCGTTCAGAAAATTCCGGTGTCTTTGATATGGGTGCGCGTATGGCGTTACAGGCTTTCGTTATTGATATGAAAAAAATAACCCGCTATGGCGGAGATCAAAATAATGGCATTTATTCAGAGGACTTTGCACTATATTTGAATGACCGGCTTCGTGATCCGGGTATAAGCCGTTTTATCGCAGATCGTTATTTTGAGGGGGATATGCAATCGGTTGCGGGGCTGGCTGCTGCGCTGGATCGTTATTGTGATTCTACACAAATCCCCGACTTACCGGGCCAGTCCTCAAATATCTCGCAAGTTAACTTGATTTCAAAACCCTACGCCCGGGAAGCTGAGTTGGAAGTGTTGCAGATTGCCGTATTAAGGATTCCTGAATCTGAGCTGGCAGGTATGAATGCATTGGTGGCGACATTAAGCGGTTATGGCCTGGAAGATTTTATGAGATTAAGCGATGATTCTTCTGAAGCGGCAAGGCTCAGTCAGATAATGAACTATGATGGACAATCCCGCGTAGAGGTCTTGGGCGAATTATTTTCCTCGGTTTATCACGAAGCAACAGGCGAGCTGGAGCGTGATGGTCGTTCTTTAGATGAATTGCATGATGAAATGTCCCGGCGTATTACGGAGAGATTGGAGGACTTTACAAAGGGAACAGCCGTATTTGCAGGCAATCGTGTTCGGCAATTAGAGGAGCACATTGAAAACGCAGTTTCTGTTGCTTTAACAACAGGTGATTCGATGCAAAGTAATCATGCGGATAAGCTGGCGGCGGCGGCGCATGTATTTGGTTTGACGATACCTAGCCCTGAAAAATTTACGATGGATTACGGCGCGCATAGACCGGGTGGGGCTATTTTTAGTCAAAAAACCATGATGGGCTTGATGCCAAAAGTACTCCCGGATTTTGGTGGGCAAGTGGCAAAGAGTTCTGCCGACCTAGGCGCGGTCATGGAGATGCAGACAATAGATATGATGGTGGCGGATATGGTTGAGGATTTTGACCGCTTTAATCACTCGCCAATCGCCGGTGTTGCTATCCAAGAGGTGGAAGCGCACTTAATGACTAATAAAGCGATATTGGAAACGGCTTATGAGCAGTGCGCCGCGCTAGGCCCGAATGGTGAACTGATTGTAAAAGATCGAAACGGAGAGCGCGTTTTGCTGTCTCATCACGACGATGAAGGGCTTCAGATTCGTTACCTTGACGCCTTAGGCGTTGCGGACCTTAGGGATGCGGATATTCCCGTCATAAGCATGGCCAGGGAATTTGCTTATGATGCTGCCTTAATAAAAACGGCGATGGCTGGTTTTCAATCCAAAAATCAGGCTGTACAAAATGTTGATCATTATGCACCGGAATTTTTCGAACTGGCAGGTAGGCATTATGTGGTGGGAATTGACCGCGAAACATCAATGGTGCAGGTCAAAGAGCTCGATCCAGAGTTTTTGAGCATGGAGCATGCGCGAATGCTGACCTATGCAACGGGGCCGAATGCGAGGTCGGATATATGGGGTATTTTTATGGATAATGATGCTTATCGTTTTATTCGTGAAAATTACTCTGCTGTTTATAGCCCGGCTGGCTCCCCGGACAGAATTTTTCAGTCTATGTTACAAGAGGTTGCAAAAGGTCAAGGAATGGCAGGGCATAGCGCAACGCAAGCACTTGGTTTGTTTGAACAATATGTTGGTTTAGGTTCTTTGCAGGAAGTGCCTATTGCGGATCTGCCGCGCGTTTCAGATGAAGGGCTGCTTCGTGAAGTGCAGAATGTTGCAGTGCGGAGACCTGTAGAGGTTAATATGCAACCCTTTCTGTATATGCGAAACGAGGGCGGTAATCCACAAATATTGTTGAGTGTCCCAGCCATAAAAACTTCAGAAAATGGGCAAAATGATAATCAGGACAGTAGCGCAATTTTGGATAGTGAAGCCGATCCGTTTGTTGTGGACATTAGTGATCCGGAAGTTTTTATGCGCATGCGTGATCGTTTAATTCGTTGGAATGCAGAAGGTGTGCGTTTGCAGTTGGATATCGTGCCGCCCGAAGCGCTGGCGGCCGATGAATTTAGGGTATTTAAGGATTGGTTGGATAATGGAGCGCGTCCTCTTCAAAAATTACCAGATAACGCTGCTCCTTCGGCCCCCGGGGTAGATGGGGCCCAGAGTGCCTTGGAATCCGGAAATCGATCCGGCGGGGATTTTGCGACTTTATTTCAGGAAAATTGTAATGATATTACCTGTGGCCCTGCGGCTGATATGATTGCATCGCGTGATTTAGTCCCCGCACAGGCGGGGCGTATGAATGCACTTGGAACATAATTCTTATTATGAGACCTGCTTTTTCCGATTCTGACTTGATGCGAGGGCTGGTTGCCCGATATACTGAAAGGTAAGTGAGGATTGCACCATGGCCCAAAGCCCCATAGAAAAAGATACAAAAAATGCACCGCAAAAAGAGAGCGAGACAGTGCGTGAACTTTTTTGCGAGCAGAAATATGAATTTTTAGAGGCCCTTGAATGTTTGTATATTACAAATAATCAAAGTGGCCGTTTAATGTTTGCGGAAAAATGGCCCGATGCTGCGGCTAAAATTTTCCCAGATGGTCTCGTTCATTTTGATCATCATGGCATCGGCTCAGATGAAGATCGCGAAAAACGCGCTGGTTATGAACAGCAAGCCGATGTTGTTCGCGACAATCTGCTGGAAATTTTTGATGACCTGGAAACGCGTTTGGTTGTTTATGGTACGTTGCAAGTCAAGGAGCTTGATAAAATCATGGAACAGATTGACAGACCTTTGGCGTCTTATATTTTTTCCGAGCGGTTTGTTAATAAATATTTTCCGCAGGCCCCATCTGCTCAAGATAATCAAGGGGATCCTGGGGGTGAAGATCAAGTGTCTGGCGCCTCTCAACAGGATACTTCAAATCCTGCAAGAAAAGAGGCTGCGCCTCAGCAATCAGTGGAAGCGCCGCAAAATCGTCCAAAGCAAATGGTTGAAGTGCCGGACGTTCAACCGCAAAATATCGGTCATGTTGACCATTCTTTTAGTACGGCTGCACCGACCTATAAAGATAGTGAAAATGGTGATGAAGATGAGGATATGAGCTGGCTGGATTCAGAAGAAGATGAATTCGGAGATGTGCAGCCTATTTCAACAGAGTCTGTGCAAACTGGATCGGTGCCGACAGATCAAATGCGCAATCCATTGCCGACAAATGCAGCAGCTTCAAGTGCGCCGGAAACAAACATGCCTGATAATCAAGAGGCGTCGGGTTTGGAGGGTAAAGAAAAGTCTTCTGATGCAGTTTCTCTGTTGCAGGAAGAAAAACTTACTGCTCAGATGCCGCATGGTGATGCAGTTGAGAATAATGAACGTAATGATCCAATGGGTAAACAAGATAGCGCAGATGCTGATAAAGACGGCGAAGATGAAAAAAAGGCTCTGCGGGTTCCGTCTTTAGATGATCTTGATAAGCATATGCCAGGCGGGGACAACAGTTCTAATGATGGTTTCCCACCAATTCCGGGCAGTGATGACCGAGATTAAGAGCGTGCTGGCCTGTCCTATGGCCGCGTTTTGTACAAGATAATAGTCATTGTAGCTAAGAGTAGTGCAGCGCCTGCTTGATGTGCGGTGGCCAGATTTATATTCACGCCGCTTAATAAGGTCGCAATGCCCAGGCCAACTTGTATTGTAACCAATAATGCAAGTATATGGATGGGCCAGATGGCGTTTTTGTTATAAAGCGCGTGTCCCCAAAGCGTCAAAATAATTCCGGCTGTCATGATGGCAAGCCATCTATGCGTAAATTGGACGGATGGAATATTTTCAAAGAAATTGATCCAATATGGTTGCAGATGCCACATGTCAGGAGGCACAATGCCGTCGCCCATTAATGGAAATTCATTGTAAACCAATCCGGCATCCAGACCAGCCGTATAGGCCCCCCAGAAGATGGTAAGTATCATAAACCCAAGCGTTACCCATGCATGGGTATATAACTGTGGTGATGGATTTTTCTTTATGCCCCTGATTGATAGAGCGTTCCAAATTAAAAGGCTGAATATAAGTAATGCAACGCCCAGATGTGCTGATAACCGGTAATGACTGACTGATGGACGGTCTACTAAACCGCTTTGTACCATGTACCATCCTAAAAGCCCTTGAAGACCGCCCAAAATTAAAAGAAAGAGTAGCTTTAGCTTAAATCCATCTGGTATTTTTTTGGTTAGCAGGAAATAGAAAAAGGGCAGAGCATAGGCAACACCGATCAGGCGTCCCATGAAGCGGTGAAACCATTCCCAAAAGAAGATTCGTTTGAAGTCTTCAATGCCCATCCAGAAGTTTTTCTTTTGAAATTCTGGCGTTTGTTTATACAACTCAAAAACTCTGACCCAGGCTTCCTCATTTAAGGGGGGAAGAGTGCCTATTAATGGTCTCCATTCCACCATGGAAAGGCCTGATTCTGTAAGCCTTGTAATGGCACCGACGATAATCATGACGAATACTAAGGCCGCAACGCCAAAGAGCCAATTTGAAATGTTTCGCGCAGATGGGTTTTGCATGTGTTTATTCATGGTGAAACGTTAGCTCCGAAACTTCTGTTCGACAAGATAATTTTGCTCCAATGCATAGACACAAAGCCAAATTCATTCTACCTTTATAAAATAAATTCGAATGACAATCAGGCATTATGGCATCGTTTAACATTTTTAGCGCCACCAAAGAGGGTTTTCAATTCGTCGCGAATAATCAAAAGTTGATTTTTCGTTTGGGGGCTATTCCTATTTTGGTGAAATTTATTTGCCTTGTAACCTCATATCATTTGGGATTAGAAGAGAACGCTTTGCGCAAGGGGCTGATATTATTCCCAGCCTATTTGTTGGAAGGGTATTTGATTTGTACGTTGTTGCGTATTGCGATTTTTCGTCATGAGGCAATTATTCAGCCGCCGGGGGCAGAGTCTTACGAACATTATAAAAGGCGCGCGGCCGATATTCAGGCAGGTGCCATTGTTTATACTCTCTTAAAAATGATTGTGGCCTTTATTGTGGGGATGCTGGTTGTTATGGCCGCTCCAATGCAGCCGGAACAATCGGGAGAGGGCGGTTTTACCTCCTTTTTAGTTGCTGTATTTTTTATTGGCGCGATGATTTGGGCTTTCCGTTTGTTGTGGCTGTATGTGCCGGTTACGTTTGGGTATTCTATGCGCCAATATATGCATAAAATTCAAGGTTTTTCATTTTCTTTTCATCTTTTTTCGGTCTGGATTATGGCTCTGTTGCCATTTGCGTTATTTTTTCTTGTCCTGAGCGATGTGTTGAAGGTTTTTGTCGTGCATAATCCTGATGATCCATCTGGGGCGTTGATAATTTTACTTTTGGCCTTGCAATCGGTGCTGGAGATGATGTTGATGATTGTTGCCAGCGTTGCAATTGGCCGCGGGGTTATGGATGTCTTTAATGATACTAATAATAAAAGTGGTTATTAATCATGAAAATTTATGTGACTGATTTAAATGGTGTTGAGCAAGAATTAGAGGGCGTTTCGGGTTGGCGTGTCATGGAAATCATTCGTGATTATGGTTTGCCGATTAAGGCTGAATGCGGCGGAGCCTGCGCATGCGCAACCTGTCATGTTTATGTTGACGAAGATTGGTTGGGCCGTCTGCCTGAAAAACGTGATGAAGAAGAAGATATGTTGGACGAGGCCATGGATGTTCAAGACAACTCCCGTTTATCGTGTCAGATTATTATGAATGAAGAGCTGGATGGTTTAAAAGTCACATTGGCGAACGATCCTGATGATCTTTAACTATTTTTTACTGCAAGGTTCCCTGCCAGTCGGCGAAACGATAATCGCCGGGCGTTATCAGGGCTTTGTCGGCCACGTAGACGCTATGAAGTTTGCCTTCGATTTCTTTGCTCCAGAATTCTAAGAATTTTTTCAGACTAGGGTATTTGGGAGCGAGATCGTAATCTTGCCATATATATTCTTGTAGTAGTTTTTCGTAGTCGGGCATGTGATATAGAATTTTTGCCGTCGTCAGGCGATAGTGCTTTGTTAGTTGTATGCTCAGATCAGCCATATATGTTTGTCCTCCTAAAATTGTATTCCAGCCTCTCTTTTTCCCGGAGGCTTTGTTCACCCCTCATTATCTCATATTCGTAAGATTATCTGCAAATTCATGTTTAGCGCCATGGTGACGAATAAAACTTGAAATTTTTAGAATAGTCTTCTATATATTTAGCACTCACCGAGTAGGAGTGCTAATAGGCACTGCTTTTGTGAGTTAGGAGGGGTTTTTTGCCTGCTCTTTATAGAGGCGTAAGACCTGCTATTTTAACCATAAACTAAGGAGACACACGAAATGTCAGCTAAATTTCGTCCTTTACATGATCGCGTACTTGTCCGCCGCGCAAGCAATGATGAGAAAACAGCAGGCGGGATTATCTTGCCTGAAAATGCACAGGAAAAGCCAATGGAAGGTGAAGTTCTTGCCGTTGGAAATGGCCACTTGAATGACAATGGCGATTTGCGTCCATTAGATGTCAAGTTGGGTGATAAAATCATCTTCTCGAAATGGGCTGGTACCGAAGTGAAAATCGACGGTGAAGACCTAATGGTGATGAAAGAATCCGACATTATCGGAATTATTGGATAATTACTAAAATTAACACAAGGCTTGTATTTATAGCCTGCCGGAATACCGGTTTTTGAAAAAAGTTTGACTGAAAGGAAACGAAACATGTCAGCGAAAGAAGTAAGATTTAAGGAAGATGCCAGAGAGCAGTTGCTCAAAGGTGTTGATATTATTGCAAACGCAGTAAAGGTAACATTGGGCCCCAAAGGACGTAATGTCATTTTAGAAAAATCTTTTGGCGCTCCGCGCACGACAAAAGACGGGGTTTCTGTTGCGAAAGAAATTGAATTGAAAAACAAGCAGCAGAATGTTGGTGCTCAGTTAATCCGTGAAGTGGCGTCTAAGGCCAATGATCATGCTGGTGATGGTACAACAACTGCCACAGTTTTGGCTCAGTCCATTGCCCGTGAAGGTGTGAAGGCTGTATCGTCTGGCCGTAATCCAATGGACTTGAAACGCGGCATTGACAAAGCTGTCTTAACCGTTGTTGAAGATCTGAAAAAACGCGGTAAAAACGTCAAAACAAATGATGAGATTAAGCAGGTCGGAACAATTTCTGCCAATGGTGAGCAAGAAATCGGCGCCATGATCGCAGAAGCGATGGAACGTGTTGGGCAAGAAGGTGTCATCACGGTTGAAGAAGCAAAGTCTCTGTACAACGAATTAGAAGTTGTTGAAGGTATGCAGTTTGACCGTGGCTATTTGTCACCGTATTTCATTACAGATGCTGATAAAATGCAGGCTGTCATGGAAAACCCATATGTGCTTTTGCATGAAGGCAAGTTGTCTAATCTGCAATCTATGCTGCCAATTCTGGAAGCAGTGGTACAATCCAGCCGTCCATTGTTGATTGTGGCTGAGGATGTTGAAGGTGAGGCCCTTGCGACATTGGTTGTAAATAAATTGCGCGGTGGATTGAAAATAGCGGCTGTTAAGGCGCCTGGTTTTGGTGATCGTCGTAAGGCGATGCTGGAAGACATGGCTGTTTTAACCGGTGGTCAGGTGATCTCCGAAGATTTGGGCATTAAACTTGAAAATGTTACTCTTGATATGCTGGGTTCTGCCAAGAAAGTGTCTATCACAAAAGATGATACAACTATGGTTGACGGTGCAGGTGACAAGAAAGACATTGAAGCCCGTTGCGCACAAATTCGTCGCCAGATTGAAGAAACATCGTCTGATTACGATAAGGAAAAACTACAGGAACGTCTGGCGAAATTGGCTGGCGGTGTTGCCGTTATCCGTGTTGGCGGAGCAACGGAAGTTGAGGTTAAAGAACGCAAGGACCGCGTTGATGATGCTATGCACGCAACACGGGCCGCCGTGCAGGAAGGCATTATCGCCGGTGGTGGTACTGCGCTTCTTTATGCCACCAAGGCTCTTAAAGACCTAAAAGGTGACAACGATGACCAGAATGTCGGTATTGAGATTGTTCGCCGCGCTATTCAGGCTCCAATCCGTCAGATTGCGGAAAACGCTGGTGCTGAAGGCTCCGTGATTGTTGGTAAATTGCTTGAGCAAAAAGATACTAATCATGGTTTCGATGCACAGGTTGGCGAATTCAAGGACTTGGTAAAGGCCGGGATCATTGACCCGGTTAAAGTGGTCCGCACTGCTCTGCAGGACGCGGCCTCTGTCGCCAGTTTGCTGATAACAACAGAAGCCATCGTGACTGACAGCCCAGATGAAGATAAAGCTGCAAATGATGTTGGTGCCGGCATGGGCGGCATGGGCGGCATGGGTGGTATGGGCGGCATGGGCATGATGTAATTGCAAAGCTCTGTTTGTTTTGAATGCTCACGATGACCGTTCTAGGCATACAACAGATTTGCAGTTGCCCATAAGCAAGCACCCTTAATAATGTTACAAGAAGTCCCGTAAAAAATTGCGGGGCTTTTTTTATGGTATATATTTCTTGCATTTATCTGCGTGATTTAATATGACTAATTCACATATGAAAACTAGACAGGGATATTATGCCATGACAATTGACTTTAAAAGCTATAAACCAGCCGATACGCAGCTGATGATCATTCCGGTTTATGAAGGCTGTGAGCTGGGGCCAAAGGCACAAAAACTTGATTTGCAACTTGGTAATGTCCTTAAGGAGCGTATGCGTAATAAAACAAAATTCAATGCAAATACGGGGCAGTCCCTGCATATTTCTGTCGATCCAGTTCATGGTATGCAGGATATTGTTTTACTGGGTATGGGAAAACCGCAGGACTTGACTGAACAATCTGTTCGTCAATTATCCGGCAGTATTAAGAATATGATCAGCAGTGTTGGTGAAAGCAAAGTGACATTTCTGGCCGATATGGTCGATCGTCAGAAATATAAGGGAAAAACTTTGAAGAATGAAGAGCTGGCGGCACACATGATGGATGGTTATGCGGCTTCAACCTACGCCTTTACCAAATATAAGACAAAACCATTGGCCGCAGGCGCGAATGATAATGAAAACGAGCCGCGTGTTACCGCAATTGTCGACGATGTTCTGGGAGCAGAGCTGCTTTATGCTCCCTTGAAAGCCGTAACTGATAGCGCAAATTGGGCACGTGATTTGGGGAATGAGCCTCCGAATAAGTTAACGCCCATGGCCTATGCCAAGCGCATTGAAGAGGAATTTGATAATGTTCCTAACGTGAAAATAAAGAAGCTGGATGAAAATGATATGGCAGACCTTGGTATGGGCGGTATTTTAGCTGTGGCCCAAGGTAGCACGATGAACCCGCCGCGTATTGTTATTGTGGAATATGATGGGACAGGCGGACTTAATGACCGTCCGTTGGCTTTGGTTGGAAAGGGTGTGACCTTTGATACCGGCGGCAATAACCTTAAGCCTGGCGGGTCTATGGCGAATATGAAAACTGACATGTGCGGTTCTGCCGCTGTGGTCGGTGCGATGCGCGCATTGGCAACGACACAAGCGCAAACGAAAGCTGTGGCTATTGTCGGTTTGACAGAAAACATGATGGATGGAAACGCGTATCGTCCATCCGATATTATTACCATGATGAATGGGAAAACCGTTGAGATTGGGAATACGGATGCCGAAGGGCGTTTGGTGCTGGGTGATTGTATGACATATATACAGCGTGAATACAATCCGCACACTGTTTTGGATTTCGCGACATTGACCGGCGCTATGGTTGCAGCATTGGCAGATGTGTATACAGGCGTGTTTTCCAATGATGATGATTTGTGGCAGAAACTGGATGCCGCCGGCAAACAATCCCAAGAAGAAAACTGGCGCATGCCCGTTTTGCATGCGGCTTTTTCCAATGCCATGAAAGGCAAGGACGCTGACCTCAGTAATACAGGATCAATGGCCGGAGCCGGAGCCAGCACCGCGGCCGCCTTCTTGCACGAATTTATCGAAGATGCACCCGACGGATCTGCGCGGGCATGGGCACATTTGGATATCGCCGGAACATCGCGCAAAGGCGGCAATGTTTCTGGTGTTGGCGTTAGAATGACCCAGAAATTCGTATCAAATGACATTGAAGAAAAGCAAAAGGTGGCAGCGCCTAAAAAGTCAAGGGGCGGCTTTCATATGTCATAAATGCCCTTGCCTTTAAAGGATAAATGCAATACGAATAATGAAACGATAAAAACAATAAAATATATTTACAGGGAGATTTCTTATGAGTGTTGAGAAACATACACTTGATAATGGCGCAACGGTTTTGATTGACCATATGCCCAATTCACAAACCACAGCGATGTCATACACATTTCGTGTTGGATCACGATTTGAAACAGCAGAAGAAAATGGCCTGGCTCATTTTTTTGAACATATGGCCTTTAAAGGTACAAAGAACCGTGATGTGACAGCGCTGAATAAAGAGATGGATGATTTGGGCGCCAGAAGTAATGCTTTTACTTCGAAAGAAGTGACATCTTATCATATGCATGGTTTGAACGAAGATGCGTTTAAATTTAATGAAATTGAAGCCGATATGGCCATGAATTTAACCTTGCCAGCCGATGAGCTGGAAAAGGAGCGCGGTGTTATATTGGAAGAAATTAAACGGTCAGAAGATAACAATAGCAGTGTGTTGATAAATGCAGTTTTTGATACATTGTATAGCGGTCAGGCCATGGGGCGCACTGTTCTTGGGCCTTCCGAAAATATAAAATCATTTGATCGTGATATGTTTGATGCTTTCCGCGCTAAACATTATCACGCTGGTAATTTAATTGTTTCAGTTGCCGGTGGATGCGATCCCGCGAAAATATTGCAGGATATTAAGGATAAAGTGGCCGATATGCCGACAGGGGAGCGCAGTGTTTTTGATCCTGCGCAATATGTTGGTGGCAATTGTGAGATAGTGAAGCCCACGCAACAGGTCAGTTTGGCTGTCGCTTTTGAAGCTGCGTCGACCGATGACCCTAAAGATGAAATTGCCGAGTCTATCCTTAGTAAGGTTTTATCCGGTGGAATGTCGTCGCGTTTATTTACAGAAATTCGTGAGAAGCGCTCTCTTGTCTATGGTGTCGCGGCAGGTTTTTCCCATAGTTTGGACACCGGGCTCTTTATTGCTCAGGCTGGAACAAGCCCCGAAAAAGTGTCCCAGCTTATTCCCGTATTATGCGATGAGTTAAATAAACTTCGTCAAGAGCCTGTCAGTGATGAAGAGTTTAATCGTGCGAAGAAATTATTTCGTAGTCATATCGCCATGGAGGCCGATGCAAGCAGCGCGTCTCGTATGACCTCGAATATGATGGAGTTTAATATGCACCAGCGTATTGAGACAGTGGAAGATTTTATGGCGCGAGTTGATTCTGTTACGAAGGATGACGTAATGGAGGCCGCGCGCCGAGTATTCTCTACTAAGCCGTCATACGTTTCAGTTGGCCCTGAAAAGCCGAATGAGAGTGAGCAAATCGCCATGCGTATGGGATTTGAGCTTTAAAACTCTCTGATTTATCGTATTAAATAACATTAAAAACCGCTTCAAGATATATTGGAGCGGTTTTTTTATGGTTCTGAGGGCGCATTGTGGTCGGTGGAATTGGGGGGCGGTGTTTTATTATTGTCTTCAACCGCATTGTTATCTGTATTGCTTTTGGGCGCTTTAGTGTTTGTGCTGGTTTTATTCTTTTTTGTTGCGGCAGTTTTTTGTTTCTTAGGCTCCGGCGGTGTTGTTTTGACGGCGTCACCATTAATGGGGCCAAAGCTCTGGATATTAAAGTCCAGATCGTTGTGTAGAGCTTCTTCGGCAAAAATAGATAAGCCGTTTTTAAGATAGAAAGTCAGCGTGCCCCGCGGGTTCGTGTCACGTGTATCCAGATAGATTAATTGTGGCCCGTCCTGGTCATGGAAGACTTCGCCGTTGAAAATCATTTCCATGACGGCAGGCAGGAAGTAGTGGCCCAATCCGGCTGCTGTGTTGTCTTTATACATGCCGAACTTGTAGATCTCTAATACGCTTGGGTTTTGTGGCAAAGGTTTGTAATTCAATTTTTCATCTTGAATACGTTGGTTTTCGTATTCTGAGAAGCGGCGTATGGCATCGGTTTTTGTCAGGGCCCCTTCAGGATTGTAGGCACGCGGAGGGTTCTTCTGGATGCCGGTTATCATGGTGAATCCAACCTCCTTGCCATTGACCATAAAGGCCAACATAACCGCATCATCGCGTGCAAGCATGCTCTCAATTAGATCAACATTTTGATATTTTTTGCGCTGATGCCAACCAAAATCACCGCCAACGGCTTCAAGGCGCTTCATAAAGCCTCTATAGGTCGGTTTTTCGATGCGACTGATTTCCAAAAGATTATTGTGATCATCATGTAGGGACATATAACCCTTGTGATCGGGATTCGGGTCACCGACTTTTTCACGCAGAGATCTGCGCACCACATCGTTGCGCTGTCTTTCCCACTCTTGACGTGAAATGGCCAAATGTAACTTATTAAATGGCGATTGGTTGATGGCCTTGTGGTCGCGGGATGATCCCTGCGCGCTTACGGCCATAAATTTTTCAGTCAGGCTTTTTCCTGCCCATGTATCAGGCAAAACGTTCTTGCCGTTGTCATTAACAGGTTTAACCGGATTGCCTAAGGGGTCAAACATCACAGCTTCATTAAAATCTGTGACCGGCTTACCCTTGTTATCAACGAATTTTATTTTATCCAGTTTACTCATATTACTCCAATTGACAGCTATTTAGCTTTTTGGATCTTGCGCAACATTTTCCCATGCCAGGTTAAATAATACCCGAAAGCTGTCTGCGATTTCTTTTTGTGCAATGACGACGATCCTAACATTATTGTTGTCAAAGCTCAAAAATCCAATTTTGTTGCCGTATACATAAATGGTTTTTTCATTGAATTGGTGCTCAGGGAACCATTTATACGTTGCAAAATCACTGGCTATAAAAGTTTTTTCTTTTTCTCGTACAATGATTTTGAATTCAAATTTATTTTTAATTTTTCTCATGCGCTTGGCGTGATAATTATACCAATCATCACCAAGCCATTTAATTAAATAAGCGGGCATGCCATTAAAAAGGCAAATCTCGCCACCCTCTGTATCGGCCTGTTCGTAGACATCATCAAAGAACTGGCGTATGCCGGTTTGTCCTTTGTATATATGAACATCACCGGTTTTTTTTCTGACGCCGCTTGTGTCAATAAATTCAATATCATTTTCTTCAAAAGCGACTTCGATTTTTGTCAGGGTTTGTGAGTTGGGGTGGTTGGTGCCATTCTCAATACGAGCGATGCCGGTTTGCGATAGGCCAGCACGCTCTGCCAAGTCTGATTGACTCCATCCCAATAGGGCGCGTGCTGCTCGTATTTGTTCCAATGTAGGCATTTGCGTATCCTGTTTTGACTATTTTATCGCTATTTTTCGTATTTCTATAGACTATATGAGTGTTCGTTGTCTAGAAAAAAGTTGCTTCCAGTATTAAAAAATTACATTTAAGATAAAATATATTCATTTTTTGGTTGACATTGAACTGCGTTGTGCCATATAAAATGCACAAGAGGAAATAAATTATACATTTTGTAGCGTTTATTTTTTCTTGATGAATCCCCACACACGTAAACCTAAAGCCGGCTTTTCCCCGAAGCCGGCTTTTCTTTTTGTCTGTTTTGCCAGTTTTTTCTATGATGAATTCTTGCTAAGCTATTTCATTGTAACAGGAGAGTTTACATGAAACAGAAACCGCAAAGCCTATCAGATAAGAATAACACGAGTCAGGAGATGCCTTTACCTTTATCTCCCCAACGATCAAACCTGGTCGGGGTGTTTATTCTGGCGCTTGGAGTATCGGCTTTTATTGCGGTTTTATATTTGGGATATGTTAAATTTATGCATCCGGCTGTTAAGGGCAGTCCCCAAAATCATATGGGTGCCGAACGTAGAAATAATCCGCTTGGGGCGAAACAAGTAGATCATAATGAATTAAATTTGCGCAAAGCCAGTCTTGAAGATTTAAGGGGGGAATGGCGCGTAAAATATGGTGTGAATACAGCAACACTGATGATGAGTGGTGATAACTATTATGAGATGGTCATATATAAAGATGCTGTGGGATATGAGCGTTTGTATTCAAAGGGCCAATTTACTTATAGCGGGGGGCAGGGAACTATTCGAATGAAGCCATCATATGACCCGGCACCGGATATTCCAAATGCCGATGTACGGACATTAACGAATAGAGAGTATGATGTGGTTGTCTTACGTAATGAAGACAATGACGATTTACTCTGGTTGCCCTACGAAAGAGAAGGTGGAAAAACAAGACCGCATCCAATTTTTAGTGCTATGGGTTTATCTAACGGTTATATTGAGTGGAAAGTGAAATAATGCTGCGTTTATTTAGGCGTTGTGAGATTGAGAGAGCCCTTGTGGTGAGTTGGTGCGTTCATGCCTGAATTACCCGAAGTGGAAATTGTTAAGCGTGGGCTGGATCCGGTCATGCGTTCTCAGGTTATTAATGAGTGTGAAATATTTCGATCTAATCTGCGCTATCCATTTCCGCCTGATTTCTGTGAGGTTTTGCGAGGGGCAAAAGTCGAATCTCTTTGTCGGCGCGGCAAATATTTGTTGATCTATTTGAGTAATGGTTATGGCTTGATTTGGCATTTAGGTATGTCTGGCAGTGTTAAAATTTTTCCTGCTAAACAAAGCTACCCTTCTTTTGAGCGCGTAAAACACGATCATGTTGTGATACATATGCAGGGCGGCGCCGTTATTGTGTATCATGACCCTAGGCGCTTTGGGTTTATGCTTTTGGAAAAGACGGAGAATTTGAATTGTATCCGCCCATTTTCCAAAATGGGGCCGGAGCCGCTGGGGAATGCTTTCAACGGTGATGTTCTGGCTGAATTATTGCAGGGCCGAAAAAGTAATATAAAGGCCGCATTACTGGATCAAAATGTTATCGCGGGTATTGGGAATATATATGCATGTGAGGCCCTATATATGGCAAGAATTGATCCCGCTCGAATTTGTACGTCTTTGGATAAAAAAGAGGTGGAGAGCTTGGCGCGGTCTGTGCGACAAGTGTTACAAAAGGCGATACAGGCGGGTGGTTCTAGTTTGAAAGATTATTGTCATACGGATGGTAATCTGGGGTATTTTCAACATATGTTCGGTGTTTATAACCGTGAAGGAGAAAATTGCCCGGACTGTGATTGTGATCTCTCCGTAACCGGCGGCGTGCAGCGTATTGTTCAAAACGGCCGTTCAACATTTTATTGTCCAAGGCAACAAAATTAAGGTATGCAATGAAATTGGATTTAAAAAAGATATTTTGAAAGGTATTTTAATGCGTTTGATTGTTAGTGTAGTTGCGCTGATTTTGGGATTGGGTGTTTTGCAACCAGCAAAGGCCTTTGATAGGTATCAAGAAAATACAGATGGGACTCTGTTTTTTGAAACTCTTCAGGATGTTCCCGTTATGCAGGGGTTAGTGGAATTGGAAGATTATACGCTGGTTTTTGATAAGCCGGAGGGGCGTATTATTGAGATGGTGGCAAAAATAGAAGATGGCAATATTGATGACACGCGGCAATTTTATCGCCGGTCTTTGCCGCAGTTGGGTTGGAGCCGTTCTTCGGAGGATCATTATATCCGCGGAGATGAGCATTTATACCTTAATTTTGAACGAGAGGCGCAAGAGGCCTATTTAAGAATTACGGTTGAGCCACGATGATATGACCGAGTATATTTTGTAATAAGAATATGATTCTTTTACGCATTTTATAAAAAAGGGTTTCTAGGCAAAAAACTTTTTTAATTTTATCCACGAAATACTTGACAAGCGGCCTCTATCAAGCGTATATCTCTTCGATCTTAGGAATAACGTGGATGAAAAGAATCGCCTGAAGGCAGATTTTTGATCGTTCAAAATAAAATATTAAGAATAAAAGGAAGACTTTTAAAATGGCAAATCATGCATCTTCTAGAAAACGTATGCGTAGAAATGCAACTCGCGCTTCAATCAATATGAATCGTAAGAGTCGCATTCGCACTTTTATCAAAAAAGTAGAGATGGCATTGCTCGACGGTAATGCGAAGGATGCTGAAGTTGCTCTTCAACAAGCTCAGCCGGAAATTCTTCGCGGCGTGTCTAAAGGTCTGTTTCATAAAAATACAGCATCTCGTAAAATTTCTCGCCTGTCGGCAAGAATTAAGGCTTTGAAATAAGCTGTTCTGGTGTCATTAAAAAGTGACACTAAAGTAATAATTTCATCTGTAAAGTAATGCTTGTCCCTTGAAAGTAATTTTCCAGGGGCCGCAAGTGCATCCAAAATAAACTATTGGTACGATTATTATTTTTTTTGATGTTCACTATTTATTCTCATTGCATCTTCATAATTTATTAGTGTAAGTTGATCTCACTTCAGACAGGGAGGTACAAAAATTTATTTTATTGCCTCAGTACTGTTCGGAATACGAGTGTGATTTTCAGGCGTGATCTTTATGCTTATTTGGTATTCCTTTGAAGGTCTGTAAAGTGTTGTTGGGGAAAAATTCAGCGCTCAAGTAGGACCTAATAAAAAAGTTATTAGAACAATTGGCTGCGAAATTCAGATTTCGTTAACCCCTGCTTATTGTTTGTATTAGGAGCATTTGCTCATTCTAAAAAGGGGTGTGGTTTATACATTAATTTAGTGAAGTGGAGAGAATTATTATGTCAGATACTGGGGGAAAGATCGCAGTTGCAGAAAAGTCAGTTTCAGTCGAAGGAGCCGATTATTCCGCAGCCCCATTAAAGCCGACTAAGGCCATTATGGATTTGTGGAAACGCATCCATGGTGATATGCGCCAGGAATTTGGTGAGGCGATTTTCCGTAGTTGGTTAAAACCCCTGGTGCTTCAGGCATATTATCACGGCACTATGGAGGTGTCGGTTCCTACCCGTTTTATGCGTGACTGGATTCAGAACCACTATGCTGAGCGTATTCTTGAAATGTGCCAGCAGGCCAATGAAGAAGTTAAGCGCCTGCAAATCGTTGTGGTGCAAAATGCGATTATTGATGATTTTGAAATGGATGGTGCTGTCCAAACTTTAGCCAATGAGTCCAGTGCTAATGAAAATCTGAAGCGTGAGATTGAGGAAATATCGTCTCCTTTGGATGCACGTTTTAAATTTGAAAATTTTGTTGTTGGTAAACCAAATGCACTGGCGCATGCTGCTGCGCGACGCGTTGTTGAAACGGATAGTATCCCGTTTAACCCACTCTTTATATATGGTGGTGTTGGTCTGGGTAAAACACATTTAATGCATGCCATAGCTCATCAGATTAAAGAGCAAAGCCCAGAAAAGACGGTTATGTATTTGTCAGCCGAAAAATTTATGTATCAGTTTGTTCGCGCATTACGAGCCAATGAGACTATCAACTTTAAAGAGGTTTTTCGTAGTGTTGATGTTTTGATGATGGATGATATTCAGTTCATTGCCGGAAAAGAATCAACACAGGAAGAATTTTTCCATACGTTTAATGCGCTGGTTGATCAAAACAAACAGATTATTATCTCAGCTGATAAATCCCCGTCCGATTTGACTGGTATTGATGAGCGCTTACGTTCTCGCTTGGCATGGGGCTTGGTCGCAGATATTCATCCGACAACCTATGATTTGCGTTTGGGTATTTTGCAATCGAAGCGTGCTCAGTTAGAGGCCAATGTTCCTGATAGTGTGTTGGAATTTCTTGCTTTGAAGGTAACGTCGAATATACGTGAAATGGAGGGGGCGCTTAACCGTATTGTGGCCCATGCCGATGTTGCGTCTCAAGAAATTACCTTGGAAAGTACGCAGGAAGTCCTGCAGGATTTACTTCGCGCTCATGATCGCCGAATTACAATTGATGAAATTCAGCGTAAAGTTGCTGAGCATTTTAATCTGCGTTTGACTGATATGCATTCATCTCGCCGTGCTCGTAATGTTGCCCGCCCACGTCAGATTGCGATGTATTTGGCTAAACAATTAACCTCCCGTTCTTTGCCCGAAATTGGACGTAAGTTCGGTGGCCGTGATCATACTACTGTGATGCATGCTGTGCGTAAGGTGGAAGAGCTGATCGACGCGGATGCACAAATTGCGCAAGACACAGATGTGATTCGCCGCGCTTTGACAGGTTGATGTGTTGTCTTATAATTTATTTTTCTAATAAAAGCGGCTCCCAGGGGCCGTTTTTTGTCTTTTCGCGTTGCGCATGGCACCGTAGTCGTATAGAACCATGGCATCCGGCCATTCTTGTCGCGATTTTAGCGCGAGGTCATGTCCATCACCTACTTGTTGTTTATTAATAAAGGAAAGCCTGAAATATGCTTCGCCTCGTTCGCCGTTTTCATTTAACGGATAATCCAAAAGCCGATTTTCTTTCTGGCCTAACCGTTGCGCTGGCATTGGTGCCCGAAGCCATTGCATTTGCCTTTGTGGCGGGGGTAGAGCCTTTGGTGGGCCTATATGCCGCATTTTTTGTTGGCCTGATTACGTCTGTCTTTGGTGGCCGAAGCGGTATGATATCCGGCGCAACCGGTGCGATGGCCGTAGCCATGGTCGGTTTAGTTCTGGTTTATGGTGTAGAATACTTGTTCGCGACAGTGGTGCTGACTGGTATTTTGCAGATTTTGGCGGGTGTATTTCATTTGGGTAAATTTATTCGCCTTGTGCCGCATTCTGTAATGCTTGGCTTTGTGAATGGTTTGGCGATTGTTATATTTTTGGCTCAACTGGGGCAGTTTAAATCGTCTCAGCCTGCCGATATTGTGGATTCTCATAGTACGGAAGGATCATCACATAGTGCACTGAGTGTTGTATTTGACGGCGGGTGGATGCAAGGAGAGCAGCTTTATTTGATGCTGGGCCTCACATGTTTGACGATGGCGATTATTTGGTTTTTACCAAAAGTTCCAAAGCTGGGAAAGTTGATACCGGCTTCTTTGGCTTCAATCCTGATCGTTTCAGGCTTAGTGATTGGTCTGGATTTGGATACGCGCACTGTCGGCGACATGGCCAGTGTGGCAGGCGGTCTTCCTGAATTTCATATTCCGATGGTGCCGTTTACGCTGGAGACTTTAATGATTATATTTCCTGTTGCGGTTACTTTGGCGGCAATAGGCTTAATAGAAAGCCTTCTGACATTGACATTGATTGATGAAATGACCAATACCCGCGGTCGCACCTCGCAAGAATGTGTTGGTCAGGGAATGGCCAATACAGTGTGCGGATTTTTTGGCGCAATGGGCGGTTGTGCGATGATTGGGCAGTCGATGATTAATATCAATTCCGGTGGCCGTGGGCGTCTGTCGGGTATTACGGCAGCCTTGGCTTTGCTTTGTTTTATCCTTTTTGCTTCACAATGGATTGAAATGATTCCGCTCGCCGCTTTGACCGGGCTGATGATGATGGTTGTCATATCCACTTTTGCCTGGGCATCTGTAAGAATCATGCATAAAATTCCCCGCGAAGATGCCTTTGTCATCCTTTTGGTGACGGGCGTTACGATTGCATATGATTTAGCGTTGGCTGTGGTTGTTGGGGTGATTTTTTCAGCGTTGGTTTATGCTTGGAAATCTTCGCAACATATCGGGATTGTTGAGGGGCGTTCTGCGGATAAAGGGCATAAAGTTTACAAACTTTATGGGCCGCTGTTTTTTGGATCTATTGCTCGCTTTCGAGACCTGATCCACCCAAGCCACGATCAAGAGGAAACCGATGTAATTATTGACTTCAAGCATGCCAGAGTTTGGGATCATTCTGCGCTGGAGGCGATTGACGCGCTTGCCACTAAATACGAGGAGGCTGGCAAAACCCTGCACCTTGTCCACCTAAGCGCGGATTGTCAATTATTGCTGAAAAAAGCGCGTGATATGGTTGAAGTTAATACAATCGAGGATCCGCATTACCGTGTAGTCGTTGATTATGCGGATAAAGTCGAGCGTAAGGCCTAGTATAGCTTAAATCATTTATATGCGGTGATATGGTATTATATTATTGCTGCCTTGGCTTTATTTTAGCCATTGTCCAGACATTGTCTTGTACATGCATTGGATACGCATTGGTGAATGGCGTCTCGGATATATTCATGATTATTTAGAATGTCTTTTTTCTGCTTGGTGTGAATTTCCTCACTGGAGAGAATTTCATCTAATGTAAACCACCGATACTCGGAATGCTCCAGATGACCCGTAATCGGATTGTGGGTGAATTCGGGTTCGAACTCATCTTGCGTGGCCGCGACAAAAATCATCAGCTCCGTTAGGCCTTGACGCCCATTATGGTTGATGTTTGTAACCGGGACCGCACTGGATATTTGGAATCCTGTTTCTTCGCACGTTTCCCGAATGACACCTTGATAAAAGCTCTCATTACAATCGACGCCACCCCCAGGCATTTCAAACTTACCGTGTTCGGCAGAATTCACATCATTTTTGCGTAATAATAATGCTTTGCCAGATTGCGCGGTAATGAGCGCAAAGGCAGACCTTTTATGCGCATCGGTATCGCTAAATGCTTTTGTGGCGGTAATGTGTAATGCGGATTTCATGCAATTACTTTACATATATATATTTATCTTGTCATCTAAAAAGTATAGCGTAAAAGGATTAATAATGATTCCATAAGCGCTTTCCGATGTTTGGCTTTGAATTGCCGCGGTAAATCATATTACCGGCGCTATCGTTTTTACCCTGCGGCTTTGATGTGTTTTGTTCCAATTGCTGGCGACGTTTTTCTATGGTTTCTTTTAGCGAAGTTGATTTTCGTTTTTTACGGTTTTCGCGCCTTTGAGTGGTTCTACTTTGTTCTGGTGTATCATTATGCGCATGTGGAACACCTGTATAATCGGCTAGAGCTGGCTTTATGATTTGTCCTGTATTAAATGCCATTGAGGTAAATATGGTCAGGATTAAGATTTTTTTGATAGCCAGCATTGTTATTAACTCCTACGCATTTTAGTCTAACATAAATCGTGTCTAGTGCGCCAAATTGGTTGCCGCGATCATTGCAAAATCATGATGTTGTGCCTGTCAATCTTGTTTGTTGTAATGGGCTCTGCTAAATAAATGAGATGAATACATCCTATATTATATCCGCTACTGATGAGGACATTGGCAAAACCGTGGTGAGTGCCATGTTGGTTCAGGCTTTGGGTTATAATTACTGGAAGCCTATACAAACGGGCATTGGGGATGGTGGCGTTGATACGCGGCGTGTACAAAAAATGACTGGCCTGCCTGATGAGCGGTTTTTACCCGAGAGCTACGTGTTTGCTGAGGCTGTATCGCCGCACCTTGCTGCAGAACTGGATGGTGTCAGCCTTGATCTGAATTGTATAAATTTGCCCCAAAGTGACAACCCGCTGATTATAGAAGGAGCTGGCGGTTTAATGGTGCCTTTGACACGCGACAATCTATATATTAATCAATTTAAAAAATGGGACGTTCCGTTGATTTTGTGTGCGCGTACGGGGCTGGGTACGATTAACCATACTTTGTTATCTCTGGAGGCTCTTTGGTCCCGTAATATTAATGTTCACGGCGTTATCTTTGTTGGTGAACCCAATGATGATAACATTCAGACCATTGCTGATTTTTCTAAAGTTAGAATTTTAGGGCACATGCCTTGGATTTCTGATCTGGATGCGGCTGGTCTTCATAATTGTTTTAAGCGTAATTTTCGTTTGCAGGACTTTATCGATCTTAGGTGAACGGTGTCTTAAACATTTATAAAGTGTATAAAAAAGCATTTGATGTGCAATTATCTGGTGAACTTAGGGTTAAAATTGATAATCCTGTGCAAATCAAGGCTGCTGCTTGATTTTAGGGCTTTCCTTGCGCGTTCGGGCTTGCTAGTGTTTGATTCTACGAATTAACAGAATTGTAAAAGCAGGATTATCGCCATGAAGTTGAGTATCGATCGCGCCGCGCTATTAAGAGCGCTCAATCACGTACAAAGTGTTGTTGAGCGAAGAAACACTATTCCCATTCTATCCAATGTTCTAATGAAGGCTGAAGATGGTGTTTTATCCATGACAGCAACTGATATGGATCTGGAAATCAACGAATCGGTGGCCGCCAATGTTTCTCAGGCTGGTGCAATCACGGCCCCGGCGCATACATTGCACGATATTGTTCGTAAATTTCAGGATGGATCTGATGTGGAAATCGAATTGAACAATGAAGGCACGCAGATTACTGTGCGTGCAGGGCGTTCACAATTCAAATTGAGCTGTTTGCCCGTTTCAGATTTTCCAGCCCTTGGCGCTGGCGAGTTGGCGCAGAGCTTTTCAGTTCCTGCCGCATCTTTGCGTGCCTTGGTTGATCGTACAAAGTTTGCGATGAGCACGGAAGAAACCCGCTATTATCTGAATGGTATTTATTTGCACCATGCTGAACAGGAGGGAGTTCAGGTTTTACGGGCGGTTGCGACTGACGGTCATCGTTTGGCTCGTTTTGAAATGCCTTTGCCTGAGGGCGCGGCTGATATGCCAGGTATTATTATTCCGCGCAAAGCTATTCAGGAGTTGCGTAAACTATCTGATGATGCGGCTGATACAATCAAAATTTCTTTATCGGAGAGCAAGATTCGTTTTGAGTTCGATCACATTATTTTGACCTCAAAATTGATCGATGGAAAATTTCCTGATTATGAACGCGTTATTCCTAAGGGGAATGATAAAGTTGTTGAGTGTGACCCGAAAATGTTCACAGGAGCAATCGACCGCGTTTCCACGATTTCTGATGGTAAATCCCGTGCTGTTAAAATTGCACTGCAGGGTAAGCAGATGACTATTTCTGCTTCTTCAGCTGAGGCAGGTAGCGCGACTGAGCAGATGGAAGTTAATGGGGATACGGACATTGAAATTGGTTTTAATGCTAAATATCTGTTGGATATTACGTCTCAAATAGAAGGGGAAGGGTGTCGTTTGACATTGGCAGACGCTGCCAGCCCTACGATTATTCAGGATAATGGCGACCCATCATCTTTGTATGTCTTAATGCCTTTGCGTGTTTAAAAACGCACAAGGATAGCAAACGTATAATAAACCGGCGGAGAAATTGCTCTGCCGGTTTTTATATCGGGTTACATTTGTAATACGGCTTTTATCTTTAACTGTGTTTATCATGGCGCGCGGGTTTCACTAGAAAACTTCTCAGTGATAAAATAGAAATAAAATATGTCCTTTATATCGGCTTTAAAATTATCAAATTTTCGTTGCTATGATTCGGCGCGTCTCAATGATTTGTGTTCAGGTCTTGTCGTTTTATCTGGTGCCAATGGTGCGGGAAAAACGAATATTCTTGAGGCTGTTTCTTTACTTTGTCCCGGGCGTGGTTTGCGTATGGCTCGTCCTGCGGAAATCCAAAAGAACGATCAATATGCACAAGGCTGGGCCGTTGCTGCTGATGTGCAAGGAGCCGGAGGGCAAACTAAATTGGGTACGGGGTTGGATGCGCGGTTGGATAAGCGTGTTGTGCGTATTAACGGTGTAACAGCCAAGGGGCAAAATGCTCTGGCCGATTATTTGGCCTGCATTTGGTTGACCCCGCAAATGGATCGGTTGTTTATGGACTCTGGCCGTGAACGCAGGCGTTTTTTAGATCGGATGGTTTTCGCCTTTGATCCCGGTCATTCAGGGCGGGTGTCACGGTATGACAATGCCATGAGCCAGCGGTCAAAGTTGTTAAAGGAAGGGCGCGCGGACCTGGCTTGGATAAAGAGTTTAGAGGCGCAAATGGCTGAAACAGGTGTTTCCATTGCTGCTGCCCGGTTAGATTTTACGGCGCGGTTGCAGCGGGCTTGTGAAAAGGAAGATCATGCGCATTTTCCATTGGCGCGCATTCGGGCGGGCGGTACGATTGAGGAATTATTGAGTTCCGCACCTGCTTTAGAGGTGGAGGATATGTTTAAATATCAACTGGAACAAACGCGTCAGGCCGATGCCATTACCGGCGGCGCGGCCACCGGCCCGCATAAAGGGGACCTGGTGGTGCATATGGCGGAAAAACAAATGCCTGCCGATCAGTGTTCAACCGGAGAACAAAAGGCTCTGTTGATTGGTTTGATTTTGGCGCATGCCAGACTAATTGCGGCGGAGCGTGGGGCGCCGCCGGTGTTGTTACTAGATGAGGTGGCTGCCCATTTGGATGAGGGACGTAGGGGCGCATTATATGAAATTCTGCAGGAATTAGGCGGGCAGGTTTGGTTAACCGGGACGGAAGAAAGTCTGTTTTCGTCCATTCGTGCGAGTGCGCAATTTTTTGATGTTAAGGATGCCAGGGTAAAGTGTCACATATAGATTGTGGTGCATCTAGCCATAAAATTCTTTTAATAATGCTAAAACCAAATCATTTTCAGAAGGGGTGCCCAGGGTTAGGCGAATACAGTTTTCTGTTCCTTTCGCGTTGGATATATCGCGCATGATGACATTGCGGGACAAGGCAAAATTGTAAAAATCATGAGCGCGTTCCATTTCAACCAGCAAAAAATTAGCATCGGAAGGGTAAATGTGCCTTATACCATTTTGGATGTTTAATGCTTTGACCATGCGTTCACGTTCTGTAATCAGTTTTTTGATGTTTTGACGGGCTATGTCCAAAACTCCAGGCTCAAATATTTTTAAGGCTGCCTCGCTGCTGCCGCGGGGAATAGGGTAGGTTTCCATGACCTTGGTTCTGATGATGGTCGTCAATTCTGGTACGCCTGATATGACGCAGCCAATGCGCATCCCTGCCATGGAATAAGATTTAGACAATGTACGCAGTATAATAAGATGTGGGTGTTCCGTAATCGTTTGGGTGAAGCTGGGCTGGTCGGTGAATTCGGCATATGTTTCGTCCATGATGACAAATGCTTTGCCTGCGGCGTATTGAATTACATCCGTTAAATCATCATACGACAAATTATTGCCCGTAGGGTTGTTCGGACTGGTTAAGTAAATTAATTTGATTCGATTTGACGGGGCGTCCAGTGCGTTTTTGATGCCTTGGCTGTTCAGGAAAAATGTTCCTTGCTTTTTTAATAGGGGGACTTCAACAACTTTTCGTGCGGGCATGGCATCGGCATCAACCTTATATATGCCAAATGTGGGCGGTGTGATTAAGATGTCTTCAGTAAAAGGCTCTACTGCAATTTGTGTTACCAGTTTGATGGCTTCATCGGCGCCGCGCGTAATGGTTATTTGATCTTGTCTCACATCGTACAGACCTGCCATTGCTTTGAGTAGATTGGCTGGCTGCGGTTCAGGGTATCGATTACAGCCCTCAAGACCAGGTAGAGAAAAGGGGTTTTCATTGGCGTTAAGAAATATTCGCGTTTCGTCCTTGCCTGCCAACATGCCGGCTGAAACATAGCCCTGCATTTTTAAGAAATGGGGGCGGATTAGATGTGAAATTTGATCGAATGCTGTATTCATTCTGTGTTTTTAGAACAGCTGTGATTTTATGCCAATCATTATTTTATAAAAGCGTTGGAAAACATGGATTTTTAGCCGCAATTCATTAGGTGGAAGTTGTTGTTTATGCTATAAAAACATCAGTTAAGAATGAAAGAAATCCGCGGGCTGGGAGGCTGTTTCGCGGAGTGTAGAGAGAGTAGAAAAGAATCATGGCTGAAAATACAGCAAATGCAGATGAAGTGGCTATAGAAAGCGGCGATTATGGCGCCGATTCGATTAAGGTTTTGCGCGGTCTGGAAGCCGTCCGTAAACGTCCGGGGATGTATATCGGTGATACCGATGATGGTACAGGTTTACATCATATGGTGTATGAGGTCGTGGATAACGCTATCGATGAATCGCTGGCGGGACATTGTGATCGCATTGATGTGATTTTGAATCCTGATGGATCTGTCACTGTGCAGGATAATGGTCGCGGTATTCCAGTGGATGAGCATCCTGAAGAAAAAGTGTCGGCCGCCCAAGTTATTATGACTCAATTGCATGCTGGCGGTAAGTTTGACCAGAATTCCTATAAGGTTTCTGGTGGTTTGCACGGCGTGGGTGTGTCTGTTGTCAATGCTTTGTCTGAATATCTGGATTTGACAATCCGCCGTGAGGGCAAAGAATGGACTATGCGCTTTAAACACGGTGAAGCTGGTGAGGATTTAAAACCGGTTCGCGATTTGGGCCCCGAAGAGCGTAACGGAACATCTGTTACATTTTTACCCTCACCCAGCACATTTACGATGACAGATTTTGATTATAAAACGCTGGAAGATCGGTTGCGCGAATTGGCGTTTCTAAATTCCGGGGTTAACATTTACCTGTCGGATCATCGCCCTGATGACCCTGAGGAGCACCAGCAAACACATTTGCATTTTGAAGGCGGTATAGAGAGTTTTGTTGCCTATCTTGATCGTTCAAAGAAGGCAATTTTCAAACCTGCCGTGGGCATAAGTGCCTATGACGATAAAGCCGGCATAACAGTGGAAGCGGCGATTGAATGGACAGATGCTTACCATGAAACCATGCTGTGTTTTACGAATAACATTCCTCAGCGCGATGGTGGAACTCACTTGGCAGGGTTCCGTGCTGCTTTGACCCGGGCCATAACAAAATATTCCGATGAGCGCGGCTTGTTAAAGAAGGAAAAGGTTAAGCTGACCGGTGAAGACATGCGCGAGGGCATGACTTGTGTTCTGTCTGTAAAGGTCCCGGACCCTAAATTCTCGTCACAGACAAAGGATAAGCTCGTGTCCTCTGAAGTGCGCCCCGTGGTTGAGGCCGCAGTGGCAGAGCATTTTGGCACATGGCTGGAGGAGCATCCGACTGAAGCCAAAGAAATTGTTAGTAAAATTGTTGAAGCGGCCAGCGCCCGCGAAGCTGCACGACGCGCCCGTGATTTGACGCGCCGTAAAGGGGTCATGGATGTTTCAAATCTGCCGGGTAAGCTGGCAGATTGTCAGTCTAAGGATCCGTCAATTTCTGAGATTTTTATTGTTGAGGGGGACTCGGCGGGGGGATCTGCTAAGCAGGCGCGGGATCGTCATAACCAAGCGATTTTACCTTTGCGAGGCAAGATTTTAAATGTTGAGCGCGCTAGATTTGATCGCATGTTGGGGTCGGAACAGGTTGGAACGCTTATTACCGCGCTTGGCACATCAATTGGACCGGATGAGTTCGATATTGAAAAGGCCCGTTACCATAAAATTGTTATTATGACTGACGCCGATGTGGATGGTGCGCATATTAGAACATTGTTACTGACGTTCTTCTTCCGCTATATGCCTGAAATTATAGAACGCGGGTATCTTTATATCGCGCAACCGCCTCTGTTTAAGGTGAAACGTGGAAAAAGCAGCGAGCTATATTTGAAGGATGAGAAAGGGTTAGAGGATTATTTGATCGATGTATCCTTACCTGATTTGTCGTTGATTGAGGCGGATGGATCTAAGCGCGTGGGCAATGATCTGCGCGAAACTTTAATTCAATGCCGGAAAATCCGTAATTCGATTAATGCGCTTCAACAAAAGGCTGGCAACCGCCGTATTGTTGAACAAGCGGCAATTGCCGGTGGATTGGATGATTCGATATTTGATGATGCATCCAAAGGTGAAGCCTACGCACAGAAAATTGCCGAACGTCTGGATAATCTTGCTGCTAGTAATGAAAAGGGGTGGAAGGGCGAGTTTACGGCGGTCGGCGGGTACGTGTTTACACGTACGCTTCGCGGAATCACCGATAAAGTGCGTTTGTCCATTGAGCGCGTACGTTCCCCTGATGCGCGCCGCTTGCATAATTCTATCGAATGGCTAAAAGAGGTGTTTGAAGGGCCGGTGGAACTTTATGAAGGCGAAAAGCCAATAGCTAAGATGAATGGCCCGGCAGCGCTGTATGATCGTGTTCAAGAATATGGCCGGAAAGGTCTTTCTATTCAGCGTTATAAAGGTTTGGGGGAGATGAACCCAGAACAGCTATGGGAAACTACGTTAGACCCTAATGTACGAACCTTATTGCAGGTTCGCGTTGCTGATGCGATGAAAGCTGATGAAATATTCTCAACGCTAATGGGTGATGTTGTGGAGCCGCGCCGGGAATTTATTCAGGATAATGCGCTGAAAGTTCGTAATGTAGATGCCTGACGTGGATTTCGTTTTGGGCTATTGGGTCGGTTAACGCAATTGTAAATAATCTTTTCTTGGCTTATTAAAGCGCTTAAACAAATGGAGCATAGAGTTTCCAAGCAATTTTTTGTTTGTAAGAGGATGCATCTTGAATTTGAGCGCATAATATGACAGTAAATCAAGATAATTTAGGGACAATATCATGACATCACTCGCAAAATTTCTTTCCGGCCTTTTAGGGAGCGCATTTGAGCAGAACGGGCTTCCAGCCGATTTAGGCGTGGTTCGTGTCTCTGATCGCCCTGATTTGTCCCAATTTCAGTGCAATGGTGCTATGGCCGCGGCAAAGCAGGCAAAAAAAAATCCGCGCGACATCGCTATGAAGATTATCGAGACCTTGTCGGAAAAACAGGAGTTTAAGAGATTAGAGGTTGCCGGACCTGGATTTATTAATATTGATTTGACTGAGGATTGTATCGCGGCTCACACGCAGGCCATTGCTTCGGATGATCGCTTGGGTTTGGGGGCTTACCCATCTGATACAGTCATTCTGGATTATGGTGGGCCTAATATTGCTAAACCTATGCATGTGGGACATTTGCGCGCTTCGATTATTGGGGATTGCCTACGCCGTGTATATGATTATGCGGGTTATAACGCTCTGGGGGATGTGCACATGGGGGATTGGGGCACACCTATGGGGCAAATTATTTCTGAATTGGAATTGCGAGGCACGTTGGGGCAGAATCTGACGATGGAGGATCTGGAAAAGATTTATCCTGAGGCCTCCAAGGCATGTAAAGCGGATGAAAAACGGGCTGATATGGCGCGCGCTGCAACTGCAAAGCTGCAAGATGGTGATGCAGACTATATAAAGGTTTGGCAACAATTTATTGATGTGTCTGTTGCGGGTATGAAAGCCAATTTTGATGCCTTGGGCGTTCACTTTGATATGTGGAAAGGCGAAGCCTGCGTTCATCATTTGATTGCCCCGATGGTCAATGATCTCCGTGAGCAAGGGCTGGCGCTGGATGATGATGGCGCTGTTGTTGTATCTGTGGCGTCTGAGGCCGACACGAAAGAAATTCCACCACTTATATTATACAAACGTGATGGGGCTGTCATGTACGGTACAACTGATTTGGCGACTATTGTGGACCGTGTTCAGGAATACAACCCATCGAAAATTATTTACATTGTCGATCAGCGTCAATCATTGCATTTTGAACAAGTTTTTCGTGTTGCACGAATGGGGGGGATTGTCCCGAACGGGACGGACCTTATTCACGCCGGATTTGGTACAATGAATGGCACCGATGGAAAGCCTTTTAAAACTCGCGCCGGCGGGGTTATGAAACTCGAAGATTTAATTGCAACCGGTATTGATAAAGCACAAGCACGCCTTGATGATGCTAATTTGGCGGATGATATAGGTCCGGATGAACGCCAGGATATAGCGCAAAAAGTGGCAATTGCGGCGATTAAATTTGCAGATTTGCAAAATAATCGTATCGCCGATTATGTGTTTGATCTGGACCGGATGACGTCGTTTGAAGGTAAAACGGGACCGTATTTGCTCTATCAGGCTGTTCGCATCAAATCTTTACTTAAAAAGGCTGCGGCTCAATCTATGATCATGTCTAATAATTTTAAAATCCAGGATGAGGATCAAGTTTTGGCGTTGCTATTGGCCGAATTTCCAGATCATTTTGATCTGGCGTTACGAAATAATACGCCGCATGTTCTCTGTGATTACGCTTATAAGATTGCTCAAAGTTTTAGTAGTTTTTATTCGAACTGTCATATCTTGTCTGAGCGTGACGAGGACTTGCGCGCCAGTCGTTTGGGGCTTTGCTCTCTTACTGTACGCCAGTTAGAGTTGATTCTGAACTTGCTTGGGATACAAATTCCAGAGCGTATGTAATGCTTGCAATAGAATAATAATAATGGCTATAATTGGCCATTATGTTATCAGCTAATAATGTTCCTATAACTCCATCTATGTTGCTATCGATTGCAGAAATCGATGAATTTAAAGGCGCGTGGAATGCTTTAGAGAATCATACGACCGCATTAAATATGTTGGGAGATGTGGCTAATTTCGGCCAAAATTTTCGAAAACTAATTGATCCTTTGCGAGAAAAACAGGTAGATTACGATATGCTCGTGAAATTGCATATGGTGGTTTCTCGGCAAGAGGCGCCTGCCGGTTTTAAAGGGCGCCATATGCCCATCATTGTCCAGCATGGGGACAAAATTATTGGCTCACTTGATACGGCTGCGCCTGATGAAGTGGCTGCATTAATTGCCAATGTATTGGAATGGTTGGACCAGGCGCTTCATAGTGATAATTTTCACCCTTTGCTTGTCATTGCAATCTTTAGCGTACTTTTATTACAAATCGGACCGTTCGATCATGGGAATCAAAAGCTGATGCGCTTGATGACGATCTTGCTGATGCTTAAGGCCGGGTATGATTATGCTCCTTATATCAGTTTTGAACAAATCCTGTCAGAAAGAAGCGTGGCCTATTTCAACGCGCTGAAGACAACGCAAGATAACATTGAAGCGGGTCACATGGATTTTGGACCCTGGATAGAGTTTTTTTTGGGTGCGTTGATTGCTCAAAAAGACGAATTGCAAGACCGCATGGCGCGCTCCGGTAAAGATGTGGCCCGTCTTCCAGCTTTGTCTATAAAGGTGATGAAGCTGTTTGAGGACAAAGAGCGTCTTCAAATGAAAGATATTGAACGTCTTACTCGTGGGCGTAGATCAACACTGAAATTACGTCTGGCCGAGTTGGTTGATCAAGGATATTTAAAGCGCCATGGTCAGGCTCGTAGCACTTGGTATGCAAGGGTTTAGCGCTTCATAAGCGTATAATAAAAATGGTAATTTGTACCATCACTATAGCAGGCCGTATCATGAGGCCCACTTGCGATAATAATTTCACTTCCATCCGCGAAGCTACCTGTAAAGGCGGTGCCGGAATATGTGCCCGTCGCTGTAGGGATTCCGGTAATGTTCAGCTTATTATTGATAAAGCGGCACACATTTTCGCGCACATTCGGTAATATCATAAGTAATTCTTCGTTAGAAACGGTATCGGTTTCACAATTTGTATCAACATTGCTTTCAATACAAGTTGTCCCGGTATAATGCCAGGCTGTTCCGTCGTTAGCACCGTCTGGCGGTGTTATGGCTGTTACGCGTCCTCCGGCAGGGTTGAATATTTGACAGGTTGGAAACTCAGCATCCGCGGCATCGTCACAATTGGCGTTAATGAAATTTCCATTGTGTTCTAGACTAATGTCGTTTTCGGAAATGCCTTTGCTGCGAGTTTTTGAAATAGCTCGTTCAACGCGTTGAGAAAAATTCATTATTTCTGTTGCGGCTAGTTCAGCTCTTCGGTCGGAGATTTGATCTGTTCCAGTGGTGCGAAAGCCGCGTGACATGATGTATGAGAGTGTCGCAAATAAAACGATGCCTAGTAAAATAAACAGGAATACATTGCCTGCTTCTGTTTTGCGGTTTTGTGCGTGGCGCGCTTTATTGCGTTTAGTCGTTTTTGTTAATTTCATCTTTGTCCTTAAAAATTACGTTTTTCGTATCTTGTGCAGCAGATTTTATAATGTTTTCGATTTCTGGTGGGAGCCTCTTTCGCGGATTTTCCGTGTTTTGCGTAGGCGTTTGTGTTTGTCCTTGTCCTTGTCCTTGTTCTTCCTCAGGCTGTCCGCTTGATGGCTGTATAGATTGTTGTTGTGAGGACGGTGGCTCATTTGATGTTTGACGTATTTGCGTCTGACGGCTCGAGGCAGATGGCTGTGTTTGCGGAGCGGTGTCCGGTTTTGCTTGCGTGTCCGCTTGCTCTGGTTTTTTTGCAAATGGTGATATCGGTGATGACTGTGCCTGCTGCGGCTGTTGTGTGTTCTGTGCATCTTTTTGCTCAGGCAGATTGTTTGAACCTGGTTTCTGAGCAAGTGGGGACGCTGGTGAGGTTGCCGGGGCGGTAGCATTGCCGCTGGCCATGCCTGGTTTGGTTGCGGCTGGTCCTCCGCCAGAGGTGGTTCCTGTTGATTTTGCTGCCGGGACATCAGAGATGTCATTATCCAGCATATGGACATGAACAAGTGCAGCTATACCGGCGTCTACCGGCGTTTCTACTTTATTTTCTACTTCATCAAAGGCGGCGTTTATGGCTGTAATTTCAGGCGGGGTTTCTAGCGCGACGTCGGCCCGTTCTGCCGTCCAGGTTTTGTTGACCATTAAGTCGCGGAGCTTAGTAATGGTAGAGGAGTGTTTAATTATGACTTCATCTGGAGGAGGTAGCGTCATGAAGCGAGTTACGCGCATGGCCTTTGCGCTGCCTGGATTAGAGTAGAATATACTACAATCCACGACGGCCTCGCCAAATGTGACTACGGCCTCACCCTCCATAAATGATCTGAGACCTTCGTAAGAGGCGCGTGCTCGCACTTGCACGCCGGCCTGTTGGGTATCAAAATAAGAGCCGAATTCGCTGCCGCCGGTCATTTGGAAACCTGATACTTCTGTTACAATGGCCTGGCCGACAGTTTTTTCAAAAAATTCCTTGGTTTCTGTAGGGTCTTCGAGTTTTCCGAAAATTTTGATGTTACAGTTCGCCGTGATGGATTGAGCCTCTTCTCGTACCAATTTTTTCATTGCCGGTAAATCCTGCCCGGAAAATACCAGGCAGAAACCCAGTGACCGGGCTTGCGCTGCCATCACAGCCATACCTTTGGCGGTATAATAACCAACCTCGTCAAAAACAGTCATAAACGGCGTCGCCGATTTTGTCGGTTTGTTTTCAATGACTTTGGACGATTCACCTTCCACGGTTGCGCCAAGAGTTGACCCCATCATTCCTTTGATTGTTGCGGCAACAATTTTACCTAGGTTGGCAATCTCATCTGATGATTTTTCCAAGGCTGGGATTAGCACGACAAGTATACGGCGATTCAGAACCACATCGACCATATCCACATCGGCGGCTTGTGTATCAAAGATGTAGCCGTAATCATCGCCTAAAGATTGTAAGGAACGAGTGAACTGCATGGCAAGATAGCCATGCTGCTGACTGGCGGTTTGTGTATCTGGGGGTGGCCCTGACCCATCGGGAGGCTTTACATTTCCCTGGTCATCATAAGCGTCGCCGTTAAAACCCGGTAGTGTATCAAGATACCCGATTAGACCACTTCGCAGATCGCGAGGCACGGCTTCATCTCTGGCAAGCCTAACAACGGCAGGCAAGCTGAGTGTGTCACGCAAAATGGTAACGGATAGCGGTATATCCTGATTGTCGCGTTTCCAACACATGACGGGCATGATGGCTGAAACCAATGAGATTGCGCGTTCCGACCACATCGCGTTATCACCTTGCGATTCGGGCATTAGGGAAACAAGCATATTGGTCAAATAGGATGCGGAGCCTGACGAGAACGGGTTCATCGTATTTGATGGGGCCTGAACGGCGGAGTTTCCGGTCATATAGTTTAGCACCAGCAAATCATCATCACGGCCAAAGCGGCGCACCAGCGCCGATAAAGATGACCATAGGTCTGTATCGGCCTTACCATCAACATACACGAACCCTGACCCCCACGTCATGGCATTGGTGACTAGCGATTTTAGCCCTTCGGTTTTACCTGCACCGGTTGTTCCCAGATAAAGAATATGTGTTCTGGCATCAGAATCCGTGAACCATACTTCTTCATTGTTATTATGCGTGTTTCCAACATATAAAACGCCTTCAGGCTTGCCGCTTCTACCGGGGCCGACATTGTTATTGTCTTTGTATTTATAGCGCTGCGCTGACATGGGTAGCTTAAATACAATGGAGCGGTCACGGGAATTTAACCACAGAAAATATGAGACCATAAATACCATGATCAAATCGGCAAATGTCGTGGCCCATGGCACAAAATAAATAGCGCCAGCGGCCATGATAAAAACGGTAGAGGCAATGGATGGTTGGGCCATAGAATCAGCAATACGCGTGCCGAGCGGCCGCACGTCACGAAGGACTGCCTCATGCTGATGTTCATATTTTTTATCTATGGCCATATTTTGCCGGGCTTTCGTTAACCGTTTTAGCTATTTACCGAGATCGTAAAAAATCATCTGCAGATACCGGCACACCGGCGCTGGATGCTGGATTGGCGGTGCCGGGCGTTGCTGGGTTGCTGATGGGTGTTCGTGTTCCTGCATTATCAACCGAGGTTGGAATGCGTGGTTGCATACTGCTCATTATGGTGATTAATGCGCCAATGATAATTAAGCATAAAATGGCGATAAACCATTTGCCGATATTGCTTTTATTTGTTTCTGATGAAGATGGCATGTGATAAACGGGTTGGCCAGCAGGTTGGATGGCACTTTGCGCACTGTAGGGTTGAATATGGCCATGGCCGTTTTTTAGGGCGCTTGATGTAGCCATAAGCGCTGCAACGGCTTCGTTTCGCGTTGAAAATGGGGCGATGCTTTCTTTTTTCTGCGCACCCTGTTTTTTTGTAATTAGAGCAAAATTTTTACCGTCTTCTACGACTTCAAATGCGGAAGATTTTGCATCGTTCAAGTCCATTTGCCAGACAATTGGCGTCAGGGCCTCAGGAAAAGAAAGGATCAGTTTTCCGTCAACGACACTGGCATTTGCGTTATCTGTTTTGTTTTTTTTCAGGGCGTGTATCATTTTTTCTCTCTGGTTTAATTTTTGTTTTTTATTTTGGCTTTAGACGGCTTTTTTTACGCTACGCTTTTTGGAGTTGCTGTAGTCGAGTTGTGGTATGGGGCGTGCTATACTTGAGTTCATATATTCGGTAATAGTTTCTATGGCACCTTGCATCTTGGGGACGGGGATAGGTCTGGATGTACGTTTTTCAGCTACATAATGTGACATGGCTCCTAGGGCCTCTAGGTGGAAACTTTGGCGGCCGATATTGTTAAGTGGGTACCAAAGTGCCCGGTCATACCCGCGCAGCCAGGCGAATTGTGCTGGTGCTAAAACGCCGCCTTCTTCACGGGCGGTGACAAGGGCGCGTAACAAGGCCGTGACGACGTAGGCATGTTGATTGCAATTGCTGAGTGTTTCACCGGATATTTTGGGGTCTTTGAGTATCGCGCGTGCCTCTTTCAGTAAGGTTTTATCTTTGCCTAGTTGAAGGCCGTTTTTGAATGTCCAGCATGAGGCAACGCGGCCTAACATCACATCTGATTCTTTGCGCTTGCGCGCCGCTTTCAGACAGAAAGATGCCAGTAAAATCTGTTGATATGGTTTTAATGCAGAAGGCCCCTTCCAGCGTGTGCCAAGCTGTTTACGAAAGGCTTTGAAAGCGGCATCTTCGTCAATTTTTCCATCAGGAACGGGGATTTCTTCGTATGCTAGCCATTCTTCTGGTCCTAATGCCTCCGCGAAGGAAGGCAATTCTGCCGGCACTGGTGTTCCAGGCGGTCTTGGTGGTTGCGTGGAGGGGTTGAAATCAATAAAAGGGCTGATAACTGGGAATACGAGAGATTGGCGACGAATGAGGCCCTCTAAACCTAATTTTTGACGATATTGCGTGTTTGGCCCTTTAAACATGGCCCACAATGCGGCCCCGGCCAAAATGATCACAAAAGGTATTTTCATGGGTTGCATGGTTAGGGCATTAAAAAGGGAAAGGTGATTATATCCCATTTTTTCTTTGTGGTAGTCAGGAGTGTTTTCAAACCCAGCTTGCCAGGGCACCATTTTTTCTGTCACGGGATAGTATACTTTGTATTGACCGTCTTTTATAAGGCCAATCATTTCCCCCAGATCGATAAATATTTTTACAATCCACATTTCACCATAGCGTATCCAGCGTACCATATTGCGCACTTCGTGATCATAGTAATACCAGAAAAGCCATACAAGTACGCCTATTACGACCAGGAGTATTGCCCAGCCAATTGCATTCTCATGTAACGTATTTTCTGCTTGTTGTCCGCCAGACAATAGATAGCCCTATTATGATAAAAGTTAAAACATACCCGTATATAGTAATTTATCAGAAAAATTGGGGTAATACCAATATGCGCCGATTAAAAATCTTTTCAAATTATTTTTGTAAAACTTCGTAAAAACAGCTTGAAATGTGTCTGGATTTTTGGCAAAACTCATAATCCTTTGTTGAAATGGATCGGCTGTGGTTAAACGCTGTTTTATTTTTAATTAAAGTTAGTGAGCTACAACGTTTATATAGTCTTGGTTTGACAATTGGTTTGCAATTATTTGATCAATAAGGTATAGCGTTTGTTCATAAGGGGGCTTCGATTTTTCTCCCGTCTTTTAATAAGGGCAAAGTAAAATCGGCGATATATTTTTAGGTAGTGTGCCGCAATAGCTCAGTTGGTAGAGCAGTTGATTTGTAATCATCAGGTCCGCGGTTCGAGTCCGTGTTGCGGCACCATCCTAGAAAGATCAGACATATCGTTTCTTACATTGTTGGGGTGTAGCCAAGCGGTAAGGCAGCGGTTTTTGGTATCGCCATGCGCAGGTTCGAATCCTGCCACCCCAGCCATTTTTCCTTTCATTTTCCTTCATCGTTGTTTATAATAATCCGCAAAACCAAGGTATACCAACGGTTTTGCTTTCACATTCTTTCGTTTGCTTTCGTTCTTCTTCGCATGCATTCGTAAAAATTGGGGGTATAATTTAGGGGTATACCCCAACATGCGGGGGTACGATGAAGCTCAAGGATATACAATGCCGACAGGCAAAGCCCAAAGAGAAGCAGTTTAAAATGGCCGATGGGGGCGGTTTGTATCTTCTCGTTAAACCCAATGGGAATAAGCACTGGCGCTTGAAATACAGAATTGGGGGTAAAGAAAAGTTATTAGCCATAGGTGCGTACCCCCTGTTTTCCCTTGCCGATGCAAGGCAGGCCAGAGATGACGCCAAAAGATTAATCGCAAATGGCGAAGATCCGGTAATTCATAAGAATAAGGCAAAGCAGACCGTAATACGGGATGCTAAAAATACATTTCAGGTTATTGCTATGGAATGGTACGAGGACCGCAAAGACATTTGGAAGCCGCGTTACGCACAGGAGGTTTTAAAACGACTTGAAGAAGACATTTTCCCTCATATCGGCAAGTTTCCAATCAAGGATATTAATCGGCCCCTTATATTAGAGGTTATAAGAAAAATTGAAAAAAGAGGCGCTGTAGACCTCGCCAAAAGGCAATTGCAGAAATGCGGGGAGATTTTTCGTTATGCCATTGCCTCTGGTCGTTTAGATGATGATCCGACGTATAAAATGTCTGAAGCCCTTAAACCGGTTAAAACGCAGCATTTTTCTTCAATTGAGGTCGAGGAGCTACCGCAATTCGTTGCTGACCTTAACGCCAATAAAGGCCGTCTATATACTACAACCCAAAACGCGCTTCGCCTTATGCTTTTGACTTTTGTTAGAACCAATGAGCTTATTAATGCCAAATGGGATGAGATTGATTTTGAACGCAAACGCTGGGTAATTCCAGCCGAACGCATGAAAATGGGCAAAGAACATATTGTTCCACTAGCAGATCAGGCGGTTAGGATATTAAAAGCACAGCGGGAAATTTCCGGGCAGTGGGACCATGTGTTTCCTAGCCCAGTCAAACCTAAGCAATCCATTAGTAACAATACTATTTTGGGCGCGTTAAAGCGCATGGGATATCAAGGGCGCATGACAGGCCATGGCTTTAGATCTCTCGCAATGGGGGGTATAAAGCAAGAATTGGGGTACAGACACGAAGTTGTAGACCGTCAACTTGCCCATACCCCCAAAAGCAAAATTGATAAAGCCTATGATCGAGCAGCTTTTTTGGAAGAGCGCACTAGGATGATGCAAGACTGGGCCGATTACATTGCTCGCATAGGAGTTGAAAAATGAGCAGGAAAGATCGATTGGCAAATATTTCTTTGCAAGAATTAAATAGTGCTCAAGAAGAGCTAGACGTTCTCTGCAAAAAATTTGGACTGAAACCATGGAAAATAACTGCTAAGAAAGCAAACTGGAAAGAACTATGTCTTAGAATGACGGGTATACCCGCTGTGGATCCTAAAAGTCCCGGTAGAAAGAGGCTTGATGAAGCTGTTGTCGATGAAATAGGTCTTGCCGTAGATATTTACTTGGATTTTGTGACTTTTGATAAAAATGGTAATGAAATAGAGACGCCACACAAAACAAAAGAAGACCTTTTTGAAATTATAGCAGAAATGAAAGGTATTAAACCTCGATTAAGGCCAAGTGGTGAAGAATCTAGTCCGACAGAAATTGTCAGAGGAATATATTATAATCGTTACAAAAAAGAATATCCCGAGAGGTTGCACCTTTATCGAAACAAATATTCGGGTGATTAAGCTTGGTAAGTTTTTATTCTCACAATTTAAAAAACCTATATATCGTGTTTTTTAATCATTCCATCCTTTTCAGGAATGAACGGAGCTGCTCTCCGTTTTTTAACTTGAAAAGGAAGAAAATATGCATACCGAACTTTTATCAGTAAAAGAAGCGTGTGTTGCCCTTAACTGTGGCGTCACAAAGCTTTATAAACTATTCAACGATCAAAAAATAAAAGCCATTAAGTGCGAGGGCAGGACTTTTGTTACCCGTGCGGAAATTGAAGCGTTTATTGCCTCTCTTGAAAATTACAAGCCTCAGAAAATGCGAGACGTGTAATGACAAAATCTTCGAGTGCGGCCTTATTAACCGACAAAACCCACAAAACTCACAAAACCGTCCCTGTTTCAAATGACACCTTTTGACCTGCCCCACATGATGGTAC